>CAVOGV010000033.1:0-65896 GCA_963695445.1 uncultured Gammaproteobacteria bacterium
ATGAAAAGTGTGTGAAATGCCGCAACTGGGCGTTTCAGTTGCCTGTCTCATCTTGACTTTCGACCCGCGATCCAGTGTTATTGCGCGCTGGTGTGTCGGGGACGATGCGCCGACAAAATCTAGGGTTACTAAACCCACACGCTTGTTCTCTTTATTTCCCAGCTCGCTTTGGGGGTTCTATGGAAGCCACAGCTGATCGGGTAGCCGAACAGAAGTACAACTTCGACGTTGTGCGCTGGTTCACCGTGATGGCAGTCGTCTACCTTGTTGTGGGTGCTGCGGTCGGTGTCTATATCGCGTCGGAACTGGCTTGGCCGTTCCTGAATTTCGACAGTCCGTATCTGTCGTTCGGGCGTCTACGCCCAGTCCATACCAACGCGGTCATCTTCGCGTTCGGCGGCTGTACCCTGATGGGGACTGCCTTCTACACGGTTCAGCGGACCTGTGGCGTCAAGCTGTGGAGCGAGAAACTCGCCTGGTTCACCTTCTGGGGCTGGAATGCCA
Organism: uncultured Gammaproteobacteria bacterium; assembly: GCA_963695445.1. Lineage (GTDB taxonomy): Bacteria > Pseudomonadota > Gammaproteobacteria > Chromatiales > Chromatiaceae > Thiohalocapsa. Next base: position 505 of record CAVOGV010000033.1, read on the forward strand.
TCATCGTGCTGGCGGTTATCACGCTGCCCCTGGGCTTAACGCAGTCCAAGGAGTACGCCGAGCTGGAGTGGCCGATCGATATCCTGATCGCCGTCGTGTGGCTGGCGTTCACGATCAACTTCATCATGACCATCTCCATCCGCAAGACCTCGCACATCTATGTGTCGAACTGGTTCTTCCTCGGCATGATGGTCATGATCGTCTACCTGCATGTCGTCAACAGCCTTGCCATACCAGTGGGCGTGTTTAAGTCCTACAGCCTGTTCTCGGGTGTGCAGGACGCGATGATCCAGTGGTGGTGGGGCCACAATGCGGTGGGCTTCTACCTGACCGCCGGCTTCCTCGGCATCATGTACTACTTCGTGCCGAAGCAGGCCAACCGTCCGGTCTACTCGTACCGGCTGTCGGTTATCCATTTCTGGGCGCTGATGTTCGGCTACGTGTGGCTCGGCGCGCACCATCTGCAGTACACCGCGCTGCCGGACTGGACCGGTTCGTTGGGCGCCGCGGTGTCGCTGGCCATGATCATCCCGTCCTGGGGTGGTGCCGTCAACGGAATGATGACGCTCTCCGGCGCCTGGGACAAGCTGCGCACCGACTACGTGCTCCGCTTCCTGATCATCGCGCTCGCTTTCTACGCCATGTCCACCTTCGAAGGTCCGGTCATGTCGCTGAAGACGGTCAACGCACTGTCTCACTACACCGACTGGACCATCGGTCACGTGCATTCAGGCGCGCTGGGTTGGGTCGCCGGTATCTCGATCGGCGCCATCTATCACCTGATGACCCGCCTGTGGCACACGGAGATGTGGTCCGAGAAGCTGGTTAACGTCCACTTCTGGACGGCGACCATCGGCACCGTGATCTACGTCGTCGCCATGTGGGTGTCGGGCATCATGCAGGGCCTGATGTGGCGGGCCTACGACGAATACGGCACGCTCGCCTACACCTTCGTCGAGTCGGTTGCCGCGATGCATCCTTACTACGCCATGCGCGCGGTCGGCGGCGGCATCTTCCTGTTCGGCGCGATCATCATGTTGTTCAACGTGCTGATGACCGTGCTCAAGGCCAACAATGAAGGCAGCCTGCGCGAAGCACGCGGCGTTGCAGCGGCGGCAGCATGATTCCGGCATGCCGCAGCAAACGCCGGGGCCGCGACAGAGATCCGACTAACGCAGGAGAAAGCTGACAATGGCAGACCAAAATAAACCACCGAAGGGCATACAGGAGCGCATGGAGCGCAATATCTGGGCACTGCTCATCGTGGTCGCGATGGTGCTCTCGGTCGGCGGTATCGTCGAGATCGTGCCGCTGTTCTATCTGAAGAGTACCGAGGAGGCCAACCGCTTCCCGGAGATCGTCTGGAATCGTGATAACCCCGGCTCACAGCCGATCGTCACGGTGAATGCCGAGGGCAAGGAACAATGGAACTGGAAGGCGGGCGACGGCATTCGCCCCTACACCGCGCTAGAACTTGCCGGGCGAGATGTGTATCAGCGCGAAGGCTGTTACCTGTGCCATTCGCAGCAGGTGCGGCCGTTCCGCGACGAGCGGGAGCGGTATGGTCACTATTCGCTGGCTTCCGAGTCGATGTTCGACCATCCGTTTCAGTGGGGCTCCAAGCGCACCGGTCCGGACATGGCGCGCGTTGGCGGTAAGTACTCGGACGAGTGGCATCGTCAGCACCTGATGGCGCCGCGCTCGGTGGTCCCGGAATCGATCATGCCGAACTATCCGTGGCTTGCCGAGCGGCCGGTCAAGGGTTCACGCATGCAGCGTCATATGCGGGGCCTCAGGGCGATCGGCGTGCCCTACAGCGATGCCGATATCGAGACCGCTCCGGCACTTGTCGAGGGCAAGACCGAGATGGACGCGATGATCGCCTATCTGCAGGTTCTTGGCACCATGGCCAAGCTGGAACCCGGCGTCGAATACCGGCAATAGCATGTTGGAGTACTTCCAAACCGATTGGGAGGCGATGACGGCCACCGACTGGGTCGGGACGATTCTGACGGTCGTCATCTTCGTCCTGATGCTCGTTGCCTATTTCCAGGTATTTCGGCCAAAGAACCGGGATTCGCTCGAAGCGAAAAAGCATATCCCGTTCGATGAAGATCACGCGGACATCGGAGAAAACGATGGCGGAAAATAACCCCTTTCCCGGCGAAAACAATACCGGGCATTTCTGGGACGACAACCTACGGGAACTCAAGAATCCACCCCCGAAGTGGTGGATGATCGCGCTCTGGGCCTCGCTTGCCTGGTTTATCGCCTACACCGTGTTGTATCCATCTTGGCCCATGCCTTGGAAAACCGGGGACGGCGAAGGCTTTACCAAGGGTATTCTCGGCTGGACCTCGATTGGGGAATACCAGAAAGGCGTCGAACAGGTCGCTGCCGTTCGGGCGCCCTTTGATGAAAAGATTGCCGGCATGACACCGGAGCAGATCCTGGCGGACCCGGGGCTGACGCAGTACACGCTGGCATCGTCGAAGGTGTTGTTCGGCGATTACTGCTCGGCCTGTCATGGCAGTGGCGGTCAGGGCAACCCGGGCTATCCAGTGCTGGCCGATGACGACTGGCTCTATGGCGGCACGCTGGCCAAGATCACGGAATCCATCACCAATGGCCGTAAGGGCGCGATGACGGCCCACGCGACGATCCTGAGCGAGCAGGAAGTCGATACCATGGCCAATTTCGTCGTGGAGCTCAGCGAAGGCGGCAAGGGCAGCGATGAAGGTTGGGCGATTTATAACAGTAAGGGCTGCAGCGCCTGTCACGGGGCCGCCGGAAATGGCATCCTCGCCGAACTTCCAGACGGCACCATCGTCACGGTGGGTGCGGCCAATCTCACGGACGCGATCTGGCGGTTCGAGCCAGGCGGTTATGAGAGCGCCAAGCACACAATCCTGTACGGCGTGAATCAGCCCGGTGTCGAGCAGACCCGTGATGCGGTGATGCCCGCCTTTGCACAGCTCGGGCAACTTGACGGCAAGTTGACGCCGGATCAGATCAAGATGCTGACGGTGTATGTGCATGCGTTGGGCGGCGGAACTTAGCCACGTTTCGCTAGCCGTCATGGTCATTTACGCACGGCTGGTCAGGACATGGCCGAGCCGCTGCGTGACGCGAATGCTGAACAGAAGAGTGAGGCGAGGAGGATACAAATGCACCTAGATGCCGTGTTCTGGGGTTCGATCATCAGTGTGCTGATTGCGATCGTCATCTTTATTTATCTCGGCTTCAAGGTGGTGAAGCTGATGAATGCGGATGCCGAGCGGCACAAGAGCGAACAGCAATAAGCAAGGCGACAGTCAGATAGAGTAAGTTGATGAAGGTCAAAAGCGAAAGGCTAAAAGCTGAGAGGCGGAGGAGAGAAGGGGGATCTTGTATCCCCCTTTTTTTATGACCTAATCAACGGTTTTCCTCTGCTTTGATTGTCGAATCGCATTGCTGCGAATACGTTTGAAAGCTAGGCTTGTGGGCATTGGCGGCTGCCGACCTCGGTGGTGGCAACCGCGCCAGCCTCTACGGGACTTATCACGATGAAGACGAACCAAAATTCGCCCGAAGCTGTTGCGTTGGACGACATCTACGCCGAGGCCGAGCAGTGGCAGGTCAATACCGGAAATGAAACCATTCATGCCAAGCGCTTACCGGGTAAATGGCGCACCATCAAGTGGTTGGCTGCGTCCGTCTGGCTGGTCTTTTTTCTCGGACCCTACCTGACCTGGAACGGCGGCCAAGCGATGTTGTTCGACATCCCCAGCCGTCAGTACCATCTGTTCGGCGCAACGGTGCTGCCGCAGGACTTCTGGATGCTGTCGCTGCTGTTGCTGTTTTTTGCCATTTTGCTCGCTGTGTTGACGGCGCTGGCGGGTCGAGTCTACTGCGGCTATTTCTGCTTCCAAACGGTCTGGACCGATGTCTTCACGTGGATCGAGGAGAAGCTGGAGGGCACGCCCGCCCAGCGCCGAAAGTTGGATGCGGCCCCGGCCAATGCGCGCAAGGTCACGCTGAAATTCGTCAAACATCTGGCGTGGATGCTGATCGGGTTTGCGACTGGCTTTAGCTTTGTTGCTTGGTTCTATGGCGCAGGCCCGCTGTGGCGGGACTTCTTCGTCGGCGATGCCAACGCCGCGGCCTATGCCGCGGTCGCGCTGTTTACGGTGGGCACCTACGTGCTGGCCGGTTGGCTGCGGGAGCAGACCTGTTTCTGGCTGTGCCCCTATGCGCGCATCCAGGGCGTCATGCTTGATCGGCAGACCCTGGTGCCAACCTACGACGTCGACCGCGGCGAGCCGCGTGGTCGCGTGAAGAAGGGCGAGACGGAACAGACCCGTAGCACCGGCGACTGCGTTGATTGCAATCAGTGCGTTGCGGTTTGCCCAACCGGGGTCGACATACGGCAGGGGCAGCAGGAGGGGTGCATCACCTGCGGTCTGTGCATCGACGCCTGCGATGCGGTGATGGATAAGGTGGGCCGGCCGCGAGGCCTGGTCCGCTATGCGTCTCTGGACGAGATAGAGGGCAAGCCGGTCAAGCGCTTGCTGCTGCGACCGCGGGTGTGGGTCTACACCTTTATCCTGACGGTGGCGCTATCGGGCATCATCTATGGCCTGTCGACCTTGTCTGCACTTGATTTGAAGGTATTGCACGAGCGTGCGCCGTTGTTCGTGCAACTGAGCGACGGTTCCATTCAGAACAAGTACACCCTGAAGCTGTTGAACAAGGCCAATGATGATCTGCTGGTGACAATCTCCGCCGAGAGTTCGGTGCCGATCGAACTGATTGGCGCCGAGGAGCCGTTCAAGATCAAGCATGGCGAGGTCACGCCGGCCATCGTCTTCGTCAAGATCAAGCGTAAGGAATTGGTTTCCGAGAGCGTACCGGTCACCTTCTACGCACAGGCGCAACTTCCGACCGGGGTGGATGTCTCGACGGAACGTGAAAGTGCATTCTTCGGACCGAGGCGTTAGATATGAATCAGGCTACCACCGCTGCTGTAAAATCCGGCTCCGCTTGGCGCAGCCCCTGGGTGATCGGGTGGCTTGCGCTGCTCGGGGTCGTGCTCGCGGTCAACGCGGTCATGATCTTCCTCGCCTTCGCGACCAACCCTGGACTGGTGCGCGCCGATTATTACGAGGGTGGCCGTGAGGTCGAGCGCACGATTGCCTCGCGACTGGAGGAGGGGCCAGGCTGGACCATGACCATCGACACGCCGGAGGGCGTGCAGGAAGACCGGGCGACCGTTGTTCGGTTTTTCGTCGTCGACAAGGCGGGGCAACCGGCGACACCCGAGGCAGTCACCTACTATGCCTACCGGCCATCGGATGTCAGTCTCGACTTCGCGCTGCCGATGGTGGAAGAAGCCCCGGGCCGCTATGCGGTTGAAGTGCGATTCCCGCTCTCGGGGATCTGGGACACGTTGGTCGCGGCGCGCGCCGGTGAGGGCGACGGCGAATATTCGCTGAGCCAACGCGTCAGCGTCTCGCGGCCCTGATCTCCAGCTATCGTGACCGTCGCGGTTGATGGGACGGCAAATCCGGCTTTGTCGGCGGCTGGCTCTGGGTCTGGATCTGGCGCGGACGCGAGTTGCTTCCACTGTGGGCTGCCGGTGTCCGACGCGGTGCGGGAGACCGCTGTCGTCGACGGTGCTGAGCGCGCCTTCTGCTGCACCGGCTGTCGCTCCGTCTGCGAGGCCATCTACGCCGCCGGTCTCGACGGCTTCTATCGGCGCACGCCCGAGGGCGAGGTCCTGGGTCCACCGCCGGAGCCACCGAAGCAGCTCGCCCTGTTTGATCTCGATGAGGTGCAGGAGGAGTTCGTCGACAGTCTCGGCGAGACGCGCGAGATCAATCTGCTGGTGGAAGGTATTCACTGCGCGGCCTGTGTCTGGCTGATCGAGAACGGTCTCGCCGCCACCCCCGGCGTGCAGGAGGCGCGGGTCAACCTGACCGGGCGACGGCTGCGGCTGAAATGGGACAACGGCCGGGTGCAACTGTCGCAGGTGCTGCGGCGGCTCGCCGATATCGGCTATGCCGCGGTGCCGTTCGACCCCGATGCGGCGGAGGGTTCGCTGCGGCGCCAGAATCGGGCGCTGCTCTACCGCATGGCCTTCGCCGGCTTCGCGATGATGAACCTGATGTGGATTTCCATCGCGCTCTATGCTGGCGCCGATGAGGGCGAGTTCCGCGACATGTTCCATTGGATCGGCTTCCTGATCGCGACGCCGACCCTGGTCTATTCCGGTTGGCCCTTCTACAAGGGCGCCTGGAACGGGCTTGCGTCAGCTGCACCTGAGCATGGACCTGCCCATCGCCATCGGTGCCTCGATTACCTATCTGTACTCGCTGTATGTCACGCTGTCCGGCAGTGGCCATGTCTACTGGGATACGGTCGTGAATTTTCTGTTCGTGATCCTGGTGGGGCGCTATCTGGAGGCCATCTCGAAGCGCCAAGCGGTGTCGTCGACGCAGCGGCTGCTGGACCTGCAGCCGAAGGTGGCGACCATCCTGCGCGACGGCGAGGAGGCGGTGGTGCCGATTCGGGCCGTGCGCCCGCACGACATCGTGCTGGTGCGCCCCGGCGAGACCATCCCGACCGACGCTGTCGTGCTGGCGGGCAGCAGTCGTGTGGACGAATCCATGCTCACCGGCGAGTCGGTGCCGGTGCCCCGGGCGGTCGGCGATCAGGTCTCCGCCGGCACGCTCAACGGCTCTGGCGTGCTGCGCTTGGAGGTGTCGGGCGTGCTGCGTGACAGCGCCCTGGGGCAGATCATCCGTCTGGTCGAGGAGGCGCAGGCAAGCAAGTCGCCGATTCAGTGCATGGCGGATCGCATCGTGCCCTGGTTCGTCGCCGTCACACTGACGCTGGCCGCGCTGACCTTTGTCTTCTGGTTGCGGCAGGACGTCGAGACGGCGCTGATGGCCGCTACCGCCGTCCTCATCATCACCTGTCCCTGTGCGTTTGGCCTGGCCACACCGATGGCCATCGCCGTCGCCTCCGGGCTCGGTGCCCGCAACGGCATCCTGATCAAGAACGGTGCGGTGCTGGAGACCCTGTCGCAGATCGATCACTACGTCTTCGACAAGACCGGCACGGTGACCGAGGGCCGGCCCATGGTCACGACGCTGCGAGACGCGGCAGGCGAATGGCAGATGGAGGTGGATGGCGAAGGGCTGAGCCCCGCGCGGCGTAGCGCACTTGCCGCGGCGGCCGCGCTGGAGCGTCTGTCGGAGCACCCGTTGGCCCGTGCGGTGACACAGCTCGCCGCTGAGGCGGAGATCGCCTACACGGGTATCCCGGTCGGCGAGGTTCGCGTTGAGCCCGGTTTCGGCATTGCGGGCGAGGTTGACGGCAGCACCGTCGTCGTCGGCAACGCCGACTGGCTTCGGCGTTGCGGCGTGGAGCCGGCGGCCTGGTCTGCGGAAACGGCGCCGGCGGACGGTGTTGCTGCCCTTGGCGTAACGCCGGTGCACTGCGCCATCGATGGGGCCGAGGTGCTGTGTCTGTCGATCGAGGATCGGCTGCGGCCGGATGCCGCGGAGACCATTCGGCTGCTGCGCGACGATGGCGTGAAGGTGACGCTGTTGACCGGCGATCGCCGAGCCGTCGCGGAGCGCATCGCCGCCCAGCTTGGTGGTATCGACGTCATCGCCGAGGTCTTGCCCCAGGACAAGGACCGGGTCGTGGCGGAATTGCAGCGCGGCGGCCAACGCGTGGCGATGATCGGCGATGGCATCAACGATGCGCCGGCATTGGTGCGGGCCGACGTCGGCATCGCCGTCGGCAGCGGCACCGATGTCTCCATTGCCAGCGCCGACATCGTGCTGATGAGCAGCGAGTTGATGCGGGTTCGCGATGCGGGGCTGCTGGCGCGGCGGACGCTGCGGGCCATTCGCCAGAATATCGGCCTGTCCATCGCCTACAATACGGTCATGGTGCCGCTGGCGATGGCGGCGACGATCACGCCGTTGATTGCTGCCGTGTCCATGCCGCTGAGTTCGCTGGCGGTGATCGGCAACTCGGCGCGCATCCGCGGTTTGTTCCGATCGAGCGCCCCGGCTTCCGTCCGCGCCAAGACAGCGCTCCGCGAGTAAACGGGGATGCGCATTCTCACGCGGCGGCGCCAAATACCCAACCAATCCTGGAAGGGGGAGAAGCGCAACTCGTCGACCCTTTCAGCTGTCTCACCGCCAACCTTGCGAGGCATCCATGGAAGTTATCTACGGTCTCATTCCCGGCATGCTGATCCTCGGCCTAGTGGCCGTGGCGGTGCTTTTCTGGGCCGCCCGCTCGGGTCAGTTCGATGATCTCGACGGCGATGCCCATCGTATTCTGATGGACGATGACCTCGAAAAGCGCGATGCCCGACGCTTTCCGGACGCTGATGATTAGTGACGATTCAAGAACTACCGGTACATCTTCTTTGTAACTACGAAACACGCGAAAGACGCGAAAAGGTCGCATATCCAAAGGGGCATGCGCTGTTTTTCGCGGAATTTCGTGTATTTCGTAGTTTCTTGTCGTCCGCGCAGTTGTTTCGGTTGTTTCTGTACCGTTCCTTAGCAAACTGCCTGGTAGGTGGTAGGTATCGCGTCAGGGCGTCACGCCCAGGTGGTAGGTCAACCAGCCATTGAGCGCGAACAACGCGAACAGCGCCAGGCTGGCCCAACTGCAGATGCCGAATACGCGGACCCGGGGTTTGACGAATACCGCCACGATCACGATCGCGCTCATCATCATCGCCACCACGGCGGAGATCAAATGAGCCCCGGACACGGCCTCGAAGAGCGAGCCCTGGACGTAGAAGGCATCGTCGATGGCGAGCACCAGCAGATTGAACATGTTGCTGCCAAGCACATTGCCGATGGCCATATTGATGGCGCCGATGCGCAGTGCCGCCAGTGTGACCACCAGTTCCGGCAACGACGTGCTGAGCGCGGTGAACATCGTCCCGGTGAAGGATTGATTCCATCCCATCACCAGCGACAGATCCTCCGACACGTAGGGTAGCCAGACACCGGCGACGACGACCGCGGCGGCGGCAATGCCATAGCGGATGCCGACATAGCGCAGGGATTGAGTGGTATAGCGGTCGGTTGCTTGTTCGGTGAAGTCTTCGACCGCGAGTTCCTGATACTGGTGCAGGGTGCGGATGGCGGCAGCGTAGACCAACACCAGCACAGGTGAAGTCCAGGCGAGATGACCGGCGAGCCCCGACAGGCCCACCTGGCCCGCGAGCAGGCCGACGGCGCCGATGCCAATCAGGACGATGCCGAACCCCGCCGACATCACATGCTGGCGCTGGGCCCTGGCCAGCAACGGCTCGCGTCGGCTGAACAGATCGAGCACCGCGAGCAGCGTGAGGTTGTAGACGCAGCTGCCGAGCACATCGCCGGCGGCGATGTCTGGCAACAGGGCGACTGCGGATGCGGTGATGCCGGCAGCCAGTTCTGGCAGCGATGTGACGGTGGCGATCAGTACCAGCCCAACCCAGGTGCCGCCCATGCCGGTCTTGTCCGCGATGGCGTCGCCGTAGTCGGTGAGCTTGACACCGGCGATGCCGATGATCACAACGCAGATTGCGTACTCTGCCCAGATGATGCCAGCGGCTGACATGTGCTTTGGAATCCGTCCTGTCAGTTGTCTTAGCGGCGCGCAGTGCGGTGGGCGCCTAAATGATCGAATCGGATTACCCTACCTGGTCGACCCATCGGGCCATCCCTCATGGAAAGATCAAATGGTGTACGATATCTCCTCGCTGGCACTGTTCTCGCGCGGTTCCGGATAGTCCGGCGCGTTGCTCGGGAACGAGTTGGACTGGACGGAGAACCAGTGGAACTCGTTGGTGAAGTCTTGCGCCTCGCCCAACCCGCCCAGCGTCACACGCTTGCCGGTCTGGATGCCAACTGGCGTCCGCTCCCAGAAATTCTCCCGCGGCGTTGTGATCACGCCCCAACCTCGGGTCGGATGGTGGATCAGCAACGCTGACAGGGGTTTGCCGACCTCGTCAGCGCCGAAGCCGTAGGCCAGTAGGTTACCGATGAAAATGCGTTGCCACCTCGTTCGGATGGCGGTAGATCGAAACGAAGCTTAATCTTGCTTTCCGGTAGGTCCAGGCCGAAAAAACTGCGAACGCGCGCCCGTTCGCGTTGAATCAATCCAGCGCCCGGAATCGTCATGCTGTGCTCCGTCGTCGTGTGCGGCGCAGGATAACTGCATGCGCCGCGGAGTGCGCCACTGATGATGCGGCGGCTCCCTCGCTCCCGTGCGGTGCCGTCCTGAGCCGGTGCCGATGCGTCGCTTCTCACTGCGGCGGGCAGATGTCGCTGAAAATGGACGGGCCCTACCCAGGCATCTCAGCGCCGATCACCGAAAACGTGCAACCCTGTTGGAACCTCGTCTGCGGTGCTCGGTCGGCTGGCAGCAATGGATGAGCCCGGCAACGACGCCCCTGCGCTCGTCGGGCTGGGGCATCAGCTCTGCTCGGATTATAGGCGTCTTATTGGCGTTTCTCTGCTACTCGCGCGCCGATTCGATGGTTTGTGTTCGATTTGAATTTCTTGCAGTTGGTGGTGCGGGTCAGGCCAGCTCTCTGGCGGGAGCTGGCCGCTGATCATCGGCGGAGGAACAAGGTTATCCCGCCTGACGGACGTCGGTCACTGCACGCTGCCGAAGGACTTGTCGACCGCGCCGGCGGGCGCGCGTAGGCCGGCGAAGCGGCAGCCCTGGGCCACGGGGCCACCGGGGAAGATGCCATAGAGGTACTTGAGCCCGCCCTGCGCATGGAAGCGCTCTCCTAATGCATCGTGGAGCACCCGCACATTGGGTTGTTCATGCTCGACGAAGTACCGCTGCAACGCGCCGATCGCCGTCCAATGATCCTCGGTGAGTTCCACGTTGTCGGCCTTTGCGGCGGCCTCCGCCGTTTCCCGAGACCAGTCCGGCGGGGCATCTGGGAACTCCGCATCGAGATGAACGGCGCCTGGGTTCATGATCTCTTGCATGCTTTGAGCCATTTCCTCTCTCTCCTCTGTCGTTATCGATGTCGCTTGGGCTTCCAAGACTCTAATTATAGATCACAGCACAGTGGTAATAGACGCGGACGTCAGCGTCAAGTGCGGCAGCGGGTCGCGCCGCGTGATCGAGGTCAGGCGCGGTGCAGAATCAAGTCTAGCAGCATCACGCCGACGCCGACGAATACCACACCGAGCGTTCGTGGGTGCCACTGGCGGCGCCATCTTTGCCAGATGCGCGAGAGGGCGCCGAAGCGATGGGTCCGTGCTGCTGGTTCTGATGTCGGCGCCGGCGCCGATGCCGGTTCTGGCGCCGGCTCCGGCTTTGGCGTCGCCGCGAGTGCGCTTTCGATCTGCGCGAGGACCCCCGGTATTTCCTGCTTCAGCCGGTCGCGCCGCAGCACCGCTAGGGCGCCCCGCTGCAACACGGTGTGAGCCAGCGGCCAATGACTATCCGGGCAGCAGATGACCAGCGGGATCTGGGCTGTGGCGCGGTCTGCTTTCAGCAGCTCCAGCAGTTCCAGGCCGTTCATGCCGGGCAGAACGCTTGCCGCCAGGACCGCGTCGGGGGCTCCGGTGCGGATGAGTTCGAGCGCGCGCTCCGCCGACTCCGCGGTGCGCACCCGCATTCCGTGTCGCTGCAAGAGCAATCGCAACGCATAGCGGGCCGGTGGCGAGGCGTCGACCAGCAGCAGATCCAGGCTTGACGTCATGTAGGCTACCGCGCAGGTGTAGATGCAGCTCGCCGGCAACTAGGCGGCAACGTCGGTTGCGCCTACCATGCAGGCTTGGGCCGCGAGTTTAGGCGATTGCCGGGGACTTTCATACCAGATGACGCAGGGTTGACGTTCGCCTTCCAGGAGGGCTGGCAGGAGCATAGCGGGCTATTGGACCGCCGGTCCGACACCGAAGGCGGGCGTCAAGACAAGTGATGTGGCATGAAAGTTGACAGAAATCGCCTTAGGCAAAACACAGGTGAGATGCCATGATTCTTTCGGGCGCCGAGTTGCGCGTTTTTGATGACAAGGCTGCCGTTGCCGAGGCGGCGGCGGCGTTGATTCTGGAGCAGGCGCGGGCGGCCATGGCCGAACGTGGCTGTTTTCGCATTGTGCTGGCCGGGGGCGGCACTCCGACCGCGACTTACCGACTGCTTGCGGGACGCGAAACCGATTGGTCGGGCTGGCATGTCTATCATGGCGATGAACGCTGTCTGCCGGCGACCGACAATGAACGCAACAGTCTGGTCGCGGACCAGGCGTTGCTCGATCGGGTGTCGATACCCCGCGGGCAAGTCCACGCCATCGCCGCGGAGCGCGGCGCCGAGGCGGCCGCCGCCGACTATTCGGCGGTCGTTGCCAAGGCGTTGCCGTTCGATCTGGTGCTGCTGGGGATGGGTGAGGATGGCCATACCGCGAGCCTGTTTCCGGGACATAACATTCCCCCGGAGCAGTTGGTGATTGCGGTCCATGGTGCACCTAAGCCGCCGTCCGATCGCGTCTCGCTGACGCCCGATGCCCTCTGTCGATCTGGCCGCATTCTGTTGTTGATCACCGGTGCAGGCAAACGTGATGCCCTGCGGCGCTGGGCCGCGGGTGAGGCGCTCCCGGTCGCCCGCGTTGCCGCTTGCGGCAACAGCATTGCGCTGCTCGATCGCGACGCCGTGCCTCCCATGAAACAGCGTTCGGGCAGCGCCTGAAGCTGTCGTTACAATAGGCGTGTCCCTTCACCGAATCGGAGCTGTAACCTCGATGACGATGCAACTCGCGCTGGCTATCGCGCTACACCAACTCGCCACCGTCGTCTGGGTGGGCGGCATGTTTTTCGCGCACTTTGCGTTGCGGTTATCCGCCCAGCGCACACTCGACCCACCGCAACGCATGGCGCTGCTGCTCGCGGTGTTCGATCGCTTCTTCGCCTGGGTCTGGGTGGCCGTGGTGGTGCTCTGGGCGAGCGGCTTCTGGATCTTCAGCGGCATCTACAGCGGCAAGATGGGGTGGCACGTGCACGCCATGATGCTGACGGCGCTGATCATGTCCGTACTGTTCTTCTATATTTACTTTGTCCCCTACCGCGCCATGGGCAAGCTGGTTGCGGCCGCGGACTGGTCGGGAGCTGGCGCGCGGTTGGCCGTGATTCGACGCATCATTCTGGCGAATCTGTTGCTTGGGCTGTTGACCGCGGCCCTCGGTAGTGCCGGTCGTTACCTGCAGTGACAACGCGCTTGCTCTCCGCAGGGTGGAGAGCCAAGGGCCCGGAGCCGACCTTGCGGAGTGGTGCCGGACAGCGGCCCTTGGACTTCGGCGCTTGGCCCGCTCAGAGCAACGCACGGGCACCCCACTCTCGTCGGTCTGAGGCAACGCCTCGCAAGCCCTCTAGAAGGCGGTGCCAGGCTGCTTGCCGAATTTCTTCAGGATCGTGGCCAGGGGGCAGAAGCCGGTGAAGGCCGACTGCAGCAGGTTCAGACCGACGAAGCCCGTGAACCACAGCCATAGCGGGCTGACGGTTGCGGCCAAGATGACGGAGATGAGGATGAAGCTGCCAGCGACGGCCAATACGATGCGTTCGATGGACATGATAGACCTCGGAAGGTTGCAGAATTGGTGTCTGAGAAAACCAGATAGAATAACGAAAAACGGACTGTTTTTCAAAAGATTCTTGTGCTGAGGCTAGCGTGGCTAACGACTCCATGGAGCGCATCGGACAGGCAACTCTGATCCGGGGATTGCGCAATGCGAACGCCTATCCGCACCCGGTCGGCGCCGTCGAACTGATCGAGACGCATATCTCCGTCGTGCTCCTGGCCGGCGAGTTTGCCTACAAGTTGAAAAAGCCCGTAGACCTTGGGTTTCTCGATTTCTCGACCCTGGCGCGCAGACAGTTCTTCTGCCAAGAAGAACTCCGGCTGAACCGTCGACTGGCCCCGGCAATTTATCTCGGGGTTGTGCCGATCACTGGCTCGGTTGATCAACCCCGCATCGACGGTGACGGCGAGGTGCTCGAGTACGCGGTGAAGATGCGCCGATTTCCGCAGCAGGCGCTACTGACAGAAAGTCCGCCAGATGCCGCCATCATCGATGCCATTGTGCGACGGATTGCCTTGTTTCACGCGGGCCTGCCGCCAGCGCCGCCGGATACGCCCTTCGGCGCTGCCGAGGCCGTCGTCGAGCCCATGCGGGAGAACTTTGCGCAAGTCCGCGCAGGGGTCGTCCATACGTCGGTGCTGGCGGCGGTGAATCGGCTCGAACGCTGGACCGAGCTGTGGTTCTTGCGCCTGCGTGACAGGCTCGAGCAGCGCCGGCGCGGCGGATTCATCCGCGAGTGTCACGGCGACCTGCATCGCGGCAATATTGCCGTGCTCGACGGCGAGCCGATGATCTTCGACTGTATCGAATTCAGCCCGCGGTTGCGCTGGATCGACACCATGAGCGAATTCGCTTTCTTCGTCATGGACCTGCGGGAGGCGGGGGAAAGCGCGTTGGCGCGGCGCGCACTGAACCGTTATCTGGAGCTCAGCGGCGATTATGAGGGCCTCGGGCTGTTGCGCTTTTACCAGGTCTACCGGGCCATGGTGCGGGCCAAGGTCATCGGCATTCGGCTTGCTCAGGGACAGCTTCAACGCGGTGAGCGAACCGCTGCCTGCGTCGAGTTGCGCGGCTATTTGCGGCTCTGCCGTACCATCGCCGTGTGCCGCCGCGGGCAGCTGATTATCGCCTGCGGGCTGTCCGGCTCCGGCAAGACTTGGCTCGGCAATGCGCTACGTGAGCATCTGCCGCTGATCCATATCCGTTCCGACGTCGAGCGCAAACGGCTGTTCGGGCTGTCGCCGGACGATCGCACCGCGAGCGCGCCGGGGGCGGGCATCTACGACGCCGAGGCCGGACGACGGACCTACGCCCGGTTGCTGGAACTAGCGCGGGATATCCTTGGCAACCGGTACAGTGTTTTGGTGGACGCGACCTTTCTGAAGGTCGAGCAGCGCAAGCCGTTCCAGCGCCTCGCCGCAGAGCTCGGCTGTCGCTTCACGATTCTGGCCCTCGACGCACCAGAAACGGTCCTGCGCCGTCGGGTAAGCGAGCGCATGGCGTCGTCCACCGATGCGTCTGAGGCCGGGCTCGCGGTGCTGGATCTGCAGCTTGCTTCACGCGAAGGTCTCCAGGAGCAAGAGCGGTCTAGCGCGATCTGCCTGAATACCGCCGAGCCGCTGTGTCTCGATGCGCTGCTGCAGGCGCTCGCTCGCGCCTAAGGTTCATGGCGCGGCGTTCTGTTGCTAGACCTGTGCGCTGCTTTAAGTGGGCCGAGGGCCGAGGGCCGCTATATAGCCCGATTATCCGTTCTTGGCCCTTGGCGCTTGGCCCTTCGGACGATCAGCGCCTTGTCGCTGCGAATCTTGACGCATCTGCAAACGTTCGATGCGCGCAAGCAAACGAGAGGGCTTTCGCGATCAGTCGCCGCTTTGTTCCCGAAGCTTGGCCCGGACCGCCATCAGGACGTTGCCGTAGGCGTTGTTGCCGCGACCGTCACGTCCGCAGCCCCATTGGTAGTCGTATTGGCTGGTCTCGACGATGCGCCGGTCGCCTGTGGCCAGCAGCTGTTGGGCGACGTCCTTATGGCTGCGGCATTTGACGTAGACGCCGCGGGTCATGATCGTCTTTTCAATGCGCTTCCAGTCCGCCCTGATGCGGCGCCGATGCTTGTTCGCCAACTTGCGGGCATCAGCCGGATGCGCCGTTAACCGGATCAGCTCGCGAAGCTCCGGGGACTCGAATTTCATACCCTGAAAGTAATGCTCCACCGATGGCCAGTCCGCCTCGTCGAGCGACAACGCGTGCTCGGAGAAACTGGCAAGGGGATCGGTCGCGTCGGTCATGGAGACGCGGACATCGGCTTGTTGGTCGTCATGAGACCGGCCCGGGTTAGCATGGCTTGGACCGGCAGCGCTAGGGGACCCCTCGTTATGGGAGGCGTTGTGGAGGCCGGTCTTGAATCCAGTCTTGAACATGATGAAGCCGATGTCTCTCAGTGGTGGGTTGGTCGTTCCGTGTTTGGTCCTGAAGCCGCCAGCGACAACATGCCCGGCAAATGCGCGACACCAGTCGAACGGATGCGATTTGCGACGGCCTACACGGAATTTGCGACGGCTGGTCGGGGCACCCTAACGGTAAATCCTGCTCTATGCCATGCTTTGATAATTAGAGCGAAAAATCAAAGACGCACAGTCTCCTGCGATGCAACACAGCGAACGACAAATGCTGCTCACCGGGATCGTCGAGATCGTCGACGAACTCTACGGCCGTGCTAGCAGCGGTGATCAGGACGCGGCGCTGCGGCAGCGGCTCGACCCGCTGCTCGACGCCTTCCTGATGGAATCCCAACCCATTATCGACGCCGATGTCACCATCCTGCTCGCCGATATCCGCGGATTCACGGCGTTGACTCGGTCACTACCGCCCAACACGTTGATCGAACTGCTGAATCGGTACTTCACGGCCATGTGCGAGGTGGTCAAGCGTCACGACGGCGTTGTCGACAAGTTCATGGGCGACTCCGTGATGGCGCTGTTCGGCGCGCCGAAGCGAAGACCGGACGATTTGCAGCGGGCCTTGGCCTGCGCGGTGGAGATGCAGCAGGCGATGGTGGGGCTCAACCGTGCCAGTCGTGCTCGCGGTGAGCCGAGCCTGTATGCGGGCATCGCCATCAACACTGGCCACGCGATGGCCGGCAGCTTCGGCTCTTCGATGCACAGCGAATACACCGTGATCGGTGACGCAGTCAACCTGGCGTCGCGCATCGAGTCCTTCAGCCTGCGTGGGCAGGTGCTGTTGAGCGAGAGCAGTCACGCTGCGGCTCGCCATCTAATCGAGATCGGGGGCGTCAATCAGGTACGGGTCAAGGGTATGGCCGAGCCTATTTCGCTGTACGAGCTGCGCTCGGTGAATGCGCCGCACCGACTCGTGATTCCGGAGGTCGAGATCCGCAAGTCGCCGCGTATTTCCGTCGACCTGGAGGCGATCTTCCGCCAAATCGTGGCCAAGGAAATCTACTCCGATCATTTCCTGGGCCACGTCAATGACATGGGCTATTACGGCATGCGCGCCGATCTACCCCTCGGCCTACCGGCCTACAGCGAGGTGGTCGTGAATCTGCGCCCGGACGTGGCTGCGGGTGCGGCGGACGAAGTCTATGCCCGCGTGCTTCGGGCCGAACCCAGGGGTCCGAGCTTCCGCACAAGTATGGAGTTTACCGCCATCGATACGCCGGGACACCGGCAGGTCAAGCAATACGTGGATGAACAACTCTGGCGGCGCTGAGTAAGGTACGCCGTCCGTGGGGGTATCTCGGAAACCGCTCTTCTTCGACCCCGAAACGAAAGTCGCATCTGAACCTGACCGAGTCATGCTTTAGGGGTCGTGAACAGATAGGGAAACAAGCGGATGCGCTCCGTCTCCGTCAGCGCCTGCATGCGGGCGATGTTGCGCTGTGGAATGTCATCGGTATCCGGGAACTGCGCGATCGCCAAGCTCAGGCTCTCCTCTCTTATTAGGTGCAAGATCGGGAAGGGTGAACGGTTGGTCAGGTTGCCGGCGTCCTCGTCGGCCGCGTCGGCAAAGCGGTAGTCCGGATGAAAGCTCGCGATCTGGAACCGACCCACCCAATCAAAGCATTCCAGCAATGCGTCGACCGGGTCCAGGAACTGATTGAAATCCTCGAATGCGGCAAACAGACGCGGCACGATCACTAACGTGGTTTCCAGTTCACGCGGGTCTGTGGCGTCGAGTCGCAGCAGTTCCCCCTGCAATTCGGCCAGCAGTTCGTCCGCATCGTCTGCATCGCTGACCACTAATCGTACCGCGTCGCGCCGCCAGGGCGGGGCGGCGAAGGGGCAGAGCCCAAGGCCGATCACCACCTCCTCGAGCCAGCGGCGAACCGCCGGCTCGGGGGCGACTGGGGATGATTTCTGCACGCTTGGGTGCGGCTATTCGATGACGTAGACCTCGACCCGACGGTTGGCTCGCCGACCTGCCTCAGTGGCATTGCTGGCGATCGGGCGATCGGCGCCGTACCCGGTGGCGCTGATTCTGCTGGCATCAACGCCGAGGGCGACCAGGGCCTGCATCACGGCTTCCGCGCGCTGCTGGGAGAGGTCCTGGTTGATGGCGGCGCTGCCGGAGCTATCCGTGTGGCCTTCGACTCGCGCGGTTAGGCCGGGCCGCTGCGCGAGCAGCGCTGCGACGCGATCGAGCGTCGGCAGGTCGCCGTCTGGCAAGGTCGCGGTTCCGCTTGGGAACTGCAGCTCATCGCCCGCCAGGCTAAGTAGGATGCCTTCGTCGGTCAGCTGTCCGCCGAGTTCGGCGGCGTCGTCGTACAGCGACCGCACCTGCTTCAAGGATGCTTCGCCGGCGGCCTTCGCCTCTGTCAAAGCACGCGTATGCTCGGCAAGCTGGGCTTGCATTTCCTTGCGCGTGCTGTCGAGAGCGGCATTGGCATCGGCGAGTTGCGCCTCAAGGTCTTGCAGTTCGGCCGCCTGCTCGCTCTTCAGTGCCTCGAGTGCTTGGCGCTCCGCGGCGAGTTCCTTGGTGAGTTGCTCCAGTTGTGACTGCATGCTGGCCTCGGTTTCGGCCTGCGCTGACTGCGTCTGCTGCAGCTGGGTCTGCAGGTCCGCCCGTTCCTGCTCCAGCTTGGATTCCGCGGCAGCGACCCGCGCCTCAGCCGACTCAAGCGCCTGGGTATTGTCGCCCTTGGTCTGCTCCAGTTCCGCCTGCAATGCGGCGCGGTCTTCCTCCAGTGCCTTGGCCGCGGCCTCGGCCTCGGACTGCGCGGCCTTGAGCTTTTCGGCCTGCTCGACCTGCTGCGTCCGCAGCCGCTCCAGTTCGGTCTGCAATGCGGCCATCGCCTCGGACTCCTTGCCGCCCTCGACAGCGGCTGCCGCGGCATCCGCGGCGGCCTGCCTGGCGCTTTCCAACTCGGTATCCTTCGCGGCCAGGTCCGCCTTTAACTGCTCCACTTCGGTGCTTAGCGCCTCGCTGCGCGTCTGCGCCTGCTCGAAGTCCTGCTGCAAGGTGTCGGCGGCGCCGATGGCGTCGCCCTTCACCGCCTCGAGCGTCTTCTCCATCGCCTCGCGCTGGCTGGTGGCAGAGGACAGCTCTTGGCGTAGTTCGGCGATGATTGCGTCGCTTTCAGCAAGCTTGGCCTGAAACTCCGCCTCCGCCTGCGATGACGCCGCGACGTCCGCTTCCGTCGCTTGTCCACCGCTCGCGATGGTCGACTGCATCGCCTCGCGCTTCTGTGTCGTTGCGACCAGCTTGTCGGCAAGCTCCTTGATGGCGGCCTCTTCCTTTTCGACCAGGGTCTGCAATCGCTCCTGGCGTTCGGCACCGCGGCCGAGCTTGTCGCGCAGCGCGGCCTCTAACTGGTGGGCGGTGTTGAGCTCGAAGTTGAGCCCGGCGATGGTCTCGTTGTCCGCGGCAAGCTTGGCCTGCAACTCACGCTCGCTCTCGGTCACGTCGACCAGGCGCGCGCTCAGTGACGACGCTGAATCTTTCGTCTTCGCCAACTCGGCATCGACCTCACGCTTGGCCTCGGTTAGCGCGTCGTATTCCTGCTGGAGAGATGCCTTTTCCGCCGCGGCCGCGTCCAGGTCCGCCTTGGCTGCGGCGACATGCTGCGCGTGCTGTTCCTGCAGGTCGGCGACGGCTTGGGCATGCTGCTGCTGAAGGTCCGCCACGGTCTGGGCGTGCTCCTGCCGCATGGTTGCAATGGCCTGCTCGTGCTCGCTGTTCGCTGTCTGGGTGGAGGTGTCGTACTCCGCCAGCAGCGACTGGATCTTCGTCTGTGCGGTTGCCGCTTCCTGCGTCGCCGTGCCGAGCGCTGCGTCAGTGCTGGCGAGCTTCTCCGAGGTTTCGCTCAGCTCCGCTCTGGTTTGAGTCAGGTCTGTCTTGAGTACGCCGGTGTAATGATTGTAGAGCACGTAGACGCCGATCAGCGCCAGCAGTACTAGCCAAAAAAATGGCTTCCAGGCCGTCGCGTTGGAATCGGACATCGGTATCTCTCCTCCGGGGGCATTGGGTGAATTCGTTTTCGGCGGACGTTTTCGGGGGATTATGCCGGTTTACCCGGGTCGCTGCAGGGCGGCGTCGCGATCGCGATGCCAGGGCGCGCCTGCGCCTGAATACTCCCATAATCTCACTCCCTGGGCGCGGGTCGAGATGCGGTGATGGCGCGCTTGTAGCACCAGTCCTTGATGGCCTTGATTTGCTCGACCATGGTGCGGGATAGGGGGATGGTGGTGACGACGTTGTTGACCACGTCGCGCTCGTTGAAGCCACGGTCCTGCTGAAAGGCGTCGATGCGCGCCGATTTGACCGCTTGTTCGATCTCTGCGCCGCTCCAGTCCTTGGTGCTGGCGGCGAGATAGCCGAGATTGAACTCCTCGGGGTTGCCGCCGTGAATGGCGATATGGATGCGAAAGATCTCCTGGCGCTCTGGCTTGTTCGGCAGATCGAGGAAGAACAACTGGTCGAAGCGGCCCTTGCGCATCAGTTCTGCCGGCAGCGACTGGATACGGTTCGCGGTGGCGGCGACGAACACGCGCGGATTCTTTTCCTGCAGCCAGGTCAGGAAGCTGGAGAAGATGTTGACGTTGCCGCCGCCGCCCCCGGTCTGCTCGTCGTAGCCGAAGCTGTTCTCGATCTCGTCCACCCATAGCACGATGGGCGCCACTTCCTCGGCCATGCGCGTGGCATGTTCGAAGGCGTATTCCGGGGTGCCGAAGCTGCCGGAAAGCACCAGGCTCATGTCCATGCGCACCAGTGGCAGTTCCCAGGCCGACGCGATGGCCTTGGCGCCCATGCTCTTGCCGCAGCCCGAGACGCCCATGAACAGGACGCCGGAGGGCAGCGGCACGCCCGAGGTGTAGGCCTTTTCGGAGAACAGATCCTTTCGCTTGAGCACCCACTCCTTCAAGTTTTCCAGCCCCCCGATATCATCCAGCGAACGCTGCGGCGGATAGAAGCGTAGGCAGCTCTCCTTGCGCAGCAGTTGAGCCTTTTCTTCCTGAATCTCCGTCAGGACCACGCTGGACTGGACTGTCTCGCCGCGGAACAGGCGCGCTTGCAGGTGTGCGACCTCGTTCAGTGACAGCCCGCGCATGGCGGCCGCGTAGCGGTGCAGTTGGTCGCGTGGTGTCTCGGTGGCCTCGTTGTTCGCCAGCAGGACCTCGACGATCTCTTCCTCCGAGGGCAGATCCATCTCGATCAAGAAGATCTCCTTTTTCAGGATCTCTGGCAGGATCAGCTGGGGATAGCTCAGGAACACATGGCTGTTGCTGTTCCGGAGCCGGTAGTAGAGGTCGCGCACCGCGCGCACCAACGCCGGATTCTGCTCGAACCAGATCGGCAGGTCCTTCATCAGGTACATCGCCTGCCGCTTGGACTCGGCGATCTGTTGCAGGGCGCGCAGGGGATCGGTGACGGGGTCCGTGACTGCTCTGGTGGGCCTCTCCAAGGAGGCTCCGGCGATCGGCTCTGACAGGGGTGCCGGGGCTGACGCCGACTCCGAGTCCTGGCCAGGCGTGGACGCGTCGCCGGTCGGTACATCGAGGGGCTGGCTGAATCCATTGGTCGCCGTCCAGACGATCAGCCGGCCGTTGTCGTTGTAGTAGGATTTGGCGACCGAGCGTAGCAGCCGCTCGATGCGCTCTTCCTCCCAGCCGAGCACGTAGAAGACGGGATAACGGGACCGGAGTCCGCGCGAGATCTTTTGCAGGGTTTGGCGGTTGTGGACGCTCATCGTAGACTGGCTTACTGCTGCGAAATAGCGTCTGAGCCTACGCCACAAGCGCCGAAACCGTCCAGCGGACCCGGTCTCGAGTGCATCTGCACTTCTCGCGACCCGTCCCGGTCGGGTATCTTAGGCGCCTGGACAAACGATCTAGCATCCGAGTCTGCTCACCAGGCGAGGTCACGACGCGCCGTCGCGGTCGACGACCGCTTCGCAGCAGAACGTCGAAGGATTCGGATGGTCCGTTTTTTCATTCAGTGCCGATCGTTGCCGCCGCTGGCAGCGCTTTGGCGTTTCCCCAAGCGTTCCCTGGGGGGTCATCTCTGGACGTTGGAGTCAACATGATGGAGCAGATTCGAGTCGCTGTCGCCGGAGCCGGCGGACGCATGGGCCGCACGCTGGTGGACGCGGTGCACCATACCGAGGGCCTAATAATCAGCGCGGCCACCGAGCGGGAGGAGAGCGGTCTGGTGGGAGTCGATGCCGGCGAGGTGGCGGGTATCGGTCGAGTCGGTGCGCCGATCCGCCCGGACCTAAACGAGGTGCTTGCGGATTTCGACGTGCTGATCGACTTCACGACGCCGTCCGCGACCATGCACCACTTGGGGTTGTGCCGCGATGCCGGCTGTCGCATGGTCATCGGCACCACGGGCCTCAGCCCGAGCCAGCGCGAATTCGTCACCGAGGCGGCGATCGACATCGCCTTGGTCTACGCGCCGAACATGAGCGTCGGCGTTAATCTCTGCTTCAAATTGCTGGACTTGGCCGCGCGGGTGATGGGTGACGAGGCGGATGTGGAGATCGTCGAGGCGCACCACCGGCATAAGGTCGACGCCCCGTCCGGGACCGCGCTGCGGATGGGCGAGGTCGTCGCCGCCGCCCTGGGGCGTAATCTGGACGATGTCGCCGTCTATGGTCGTCAGGGCCACACCGGTGCGCGCGAGCGCCAGACCATCGGCTTTGAGACCATCCGCGCCGGTGACACCGTCGGTGAGCACACGGTGTGGTTTGCTACCGATGGTGAGCGTGTCGAGATCGCGCACAAGGCCACCAACCGTATGACCTTCGCCCGCGGTGCCGTGCGTGCAGCGCGCTGGATCGCCGGGTGGCAGCGCGGTCAGTTTGACATGCAGGACGTGCTCGGCCTGCGCGAGCCGTGATGTTGATTCGGGAAAGCGGCGAATTTCTAGTGTCGAGGAGCGAGGTTTCCCCTTCAATACTGAAACCTGTCCGCTGAAGAAACAAGAAACTGAAATCCCTTGGATAGAGCACGCTCGGTTTGGGCTTTGGCGGGACCGGCGACCTCCGCGGGTCATGGCGTGTCTGCCCGGTCCGGTCGCCGTCGTCTCGATCCTGTGGCAACCATGCGATCCGTTTGCAGAAGAACTTAGCATCATGACAGAACAAGAGCAGGCCGCCAGCATAGACGATGAGGCAAATCTCAAGCGGTTCGTTGCGGGGGCGCTCGAATCGGGGCTCGTCTGGGGGCTCAAGTCCGACGATGGCTGGGCGGTATGCCCGTCCAACGAGTACGAGGACGCGAGCGTTTACCCGTTCTGGTCCGATCGGGCCGAGGCCCTTATCCACTGTGCGGACGAGTGGTCGAGATGTACGCCGACGGCCATCGACTTAGATAGCTTTCTGGAAGACTGGCTGCCTGGCATGCACGGGGATGACGCCTTGGTGGGAACGAACTGGAGCCCGGAGTTGATCGGGCTCGAGGTCGAGCCCATGGAACTGGCGATCGCATTCGGTGCCGATGGCTTACCGGGAATGAACTGAGTTGTTCTGATGCGCGTTCGTACTGGGCATGACGCCGGGCCGCTCGTCTTGGCGTTGACGACCTCGACGGGCCTGTTTCGTGCCGGGTTTCATGCCAGCCGATGCTGATCGCGCATGTAGTTGTAGACGAGATTCGACACCTGCCGCATGGCATTACTGCGGTTCGTGATCCAGGTGCCGTAGGCGCTGGAGCGGCTGCCCTTTTCGATCACGCCGATGAAGGTATACGGCCGCGGCCGACCACGACGGTCACGGCATTCGATAATGCCCATGTTGCCACACAGTCTGGCGGTTGAGCCGGTCTTGTCATAGACCCGAACATTCGACGGGATGTTGCTGACGCCCTGGGTGATGCGGTCGTGATTCGGCAGCGCCATCAAGTCGAGCAATTCACGGGAGTAGGGCATCCGATCGTTCCAGAGCGCGTACAGAAAGCGGCTGTAGTCCCGTGCGGATGCCTTATTGCGATAGGTGCGACCGTCGGCGGGGATGTATTCAACGATGCTGGTCTGGCCAAACACGCCCGCGCCGTAACGCTTTAGCACAGCCTCGGTCGCGCGTGGTCCGGCGTTGCCGTTGTAGCGGCTTACGATCTGCATGATCTCGTTGGTGGCGCTGTTGTTACTCTTGCGGATCATGCGCTCCATGATGTCGCGGATCGAGCTGGTATAGCGTAGTCGCGAACCTTGCTCCTTGGCCGTGAAGAAGAAGGCCTGAGCAACGAACGGCTTGATCATGCTTGCCGCCTGACGCGGAATCTCCTCGTTGATGGAGACCAGCTTGTTGCCGGCGGTGAAATCGTACACCGACCAGGAGGTCTTCTCGTCCGAGCGGATTTTACCTTCGGCGCGCATGCGCTTGATCTGCTTGACGACCTGGCTTTGCAGCGAAGGCCCGCGGGCGGCCTCCGTCAGGCCTGGAGCCCCGAGCAGGAGGCCAGCACCTGCGATCCCGGTGGTCAGGATGAAGTTGCGTCGGTCGATGGCGGAATCCGTCGCGCCAAAGGGCACGACCTCCGCGGAGGTGTGATTGCCGTGCATGCTGATCATTCCCCTGAAAAAGTCTGCGCTGGTCGACCACGAGCTACCCGGCCGCGGCGCCCGAAAGGGCGCCATGTCCCCCGACGAGGCCGGGTCCCCCAAGACCACGAGTAACATGAGCATAGGCCGGCAATCCTGGAAAGACAAGGGGGAAAGTCAAAAAAAATTGTCCGAAAGTCAGACTTCTTTAGCAGATTCTTAATGCGCATTTGAGCCTCTGTTCGGCACTTGGGTCGTTCGCGTCTGATCTCGAGACGCTGTGCGTGCGTGCTCTCGGCTGCGGCGAGGTTCGCCGACTACCAACCCCGCGCCAGCAATGGCTTCAGGAATTGGCCGGTGTAAGAGTGCGCGCTGGCGGCGATCGCCTCGGGCGTGCCGGCGGCGATGATCTGGCCGCCCTTGTCGCCGCCTTCCGGTCCCAGGTCGATGATCCAGTCGGCGGTCTTGATGACGTCGAGGTTGTGCTCGATGACCACGACGGTGTTGCCGGCGTCGCGCAGGCGATGCAGCACGGCGAGCAGGTGTTTGACGTCGTGGAAGTGCAGGCCGGTGGTGGGTTCGTCGAGGAGATAGAGCGTGCGGCCGGTGTCGCGTTTGCTGAGTTCGCGGCTGAGCTTGATGCGCTGGGCCTCGCCGCCGGACAGCGTGACGGCGTTCTGGCCCAGGCGCACATAGCTGAGGCCGACGTCCATCAGGGTTTGGAGCTTGCGCCTGAGCACCTGTACCGGGGCAAAGAAGTCCAGCGCGTCCTCGACGGTCAGGTTCAGCACCTCGTCGATGGTCTTGCCCTTGTAGCGGATCTCCAGCGTCTCACGGTTGTAGCGCCGGCCGCTGCAGACATCGCACTGCACATAGATATCGGGCAGAAAGTGCATCTCGACCCGGATGAGCCCATCCCCTTTGCAGGCCTCGCAGCGCCCGCCCTTGACGTTGAAGCTGAAGCGCCCGCCGCTGTAGCCGCGCGAGCGCGCCTCCGGCACCGCGGCGAACAGGTCGCGGATCAGGTTGAACAGGCCGGTGTAAGTGGCCGGGTTCGATCTTGGCGTGCGACCGATTGGGCTCTGGTCGATGTCGACCACCTTATCGAAGTGCTCCAGGCCCTCGATGGCTTGGTGCGGGGCAGGGCGCAGGCTGGCGTTGTTGAGTCGACGCGCCGCGACCGGATGCAGGGTGTCGTTGATCAGCGTCGACTTGCCGGAGCCGGAGACGCCGGTGACGCAGCAGAAGGTGCCGACCGGAATGGCCGCGTCGATGTCGCGCAGGTTATTGCCGCTGGCGCCAAGGATGCGAAGTTGTCGGCCCTCGGCAGCGGGCTTGCGCTCGGCGGGGATCTCGATGCGCTGAATGCCGGCCAGATATTGCCCGGTCAGCGAGGCCGGATTGGCAGCGATGTCGTCCGCGCTGCCCTGGGCGACGATCTCGCCGCCGTGGACGCCGGCACCGGGGCCGAGATCGACCACGTAGTCCGCCGCGCGGATGGCCTCCTCGTCGTGCTCGACCACGATGACGGTGTTGCCGATATCGCGCAGATGGGTCAGCGTGCCGAGCAGGCGCTCGTTGTCGCGCTGGTGCAGGCCGATGGAGGGCTCGTCAAGGATGTACATCACGCCCACCAGCCCGGCGCCGATCTGGCTGGCCAGGCGGATGCGCTGGGCCTCGCCGCCGGACAGGGTCTCGGCGCTGCGCGTCAGGGTGAGATAATCCAGGCCGACATCGACCAGGAAGCGCAACCGCTGAGCGATCTCGCTGATGACCTTGGCGCCGATCTCGGCACGCTGGCCGGTCAGTTCCAACTCGTCGAACCAGCGCAGGCTGTCGCCCACCGGCAGCCCGGACAGCGCGGCCAGGTCGCGGCCAGCGACCAGCACGTTGCGCGCCGCCGGGTTCAGTCGGGTGCCGTCGCAGGCGGGGCAGGTTCGGGTAGAGATGAAGCGCGCGAGTTCCTCGCGCACGGCGGCGGAGTCGGTCTCGCGATAGCGCCGCTCCATGTTCGGCAGTATGCCCTCGAAGCTGCGCAACTTGCCGCTGCCGCGCTCGTGAGGCAGCTTGAGCTTGAACTTGTCGGTGCCGCTGCCGTGCAACACCCGTTGCCTGGCCGGCTCGGGCAGGATCTGCCAGGGTGTCTCTGGGTCGAAGCCGTCGTGCCCGGCCAAGGCCCGGATCATCTGAAAATAGTAGCCGTTGCGCTGGTCCCAGCCGCGTATTGCGCCGGCGGCCAGGCTCAGCTGCGGCTGGGCGACGACCTTGCCGGGGTCAAAGAACTGCTCGACGCCGAGACCGTCGCAGGTTGGGCAGGCCCCTGCCGGGTTGTTGAACGAGAACAGCCGCGGTTGCAGCTCCGGGATGCTGTAGCCGCAGATGGGGCAGGCGAAGGCGGCGGAGAAAGTGACGGGCTCTGCGTCCGGCTCGTCCATGGCCGTCACGCGCACGATGCCCCCGGAGAGCTTGAGCGCGGTCTCGATAGATTCGGCCAGGCGAAGGTGCAGGTCGCCGCGGACGCGGAAGCGGTCCACCACGACCTCGATGTCGTGCTTTTTCTTGACGTCCAGATTGGGCGGGTCGTCCAGCTCATACAGATCGCCGTCGATCCTTGCCCGCACGAAGCCCTGGGCATTCAGTTCGCCGAGCAGGTGGTGGTACTCGCCCTTGCGCGCCGAGACCACCGGCGCCAGCAGCATCAGCTTCTCGCCCTCGGGCCGGGCGAGGATCTGATCAACCATCTGGCTGATGGTCTGAGCATCCAGCGGCTGGCCGTGTTCGGGGCAATGCGGGGTGCCGACTCGCGCGAACAGTAGGCGGAGATAATCGTGGATCTCGGTGATGGTGCCGACGGTGGAGCGCGGGTTGTGCGATGTGGTCTTTTGCTCGATGGAGATGGCCGGCGACAGGCCCTCGATATGATCCAGGTCCGGCTTGTCCATCATGGACAGGAACTGCCGCGCATAGGCGGACAAGGACTCCACATAGCGCCGCTGGCCTTCGGCATAAATGGTATCGAAGGCCAGCGACGACTTGCCGGAGCCGGACAACCCGGTCATCACCACCAGGCGTTGACGTGGCAGGTCCAGGTCGATGTTTTTCAGGTTGTGCGTGCGCGCACCGCGGATGCGGATACTGTCCATGTCGTTTGGGTCTATGGTGGCGCTGTTATCCCAACCAGTCGGGGCAGCAGCCACGCGCCACCACCAGCTCTGGCGCAGCGCTGCCCGCCGCTTCATGCGGACTCGCTAGGGCGACTCTCACCGGTGCGAGACCGCCTTCAGACGAACGACGGCACTGTTCACGTTGCCGGCAGCCCAGTCCTCGTTTGCGGCATCGAGTTCCGAGGCAAAGCCGGGAGCAGCGCTGAGCAAAGAGCGCTGAGCAAAGCGAGACCGAGGGTGAAACTGCGAAGGCCGCGGCGACGCGGATTGGAGGGTTTCAACAGCATGGGATGATCTCGGTAGGCGTCAGCAATGGTCTGCATGATAACAGCGCTGCATTGCGGTCGCGCTCGGGTTTCGGCAATGCGAACGCGCGGTCGCCGAGGCCAAAATTCTGAGAGCGTCGTATGTCAGAGGGGGCGCTCCACGCCAACGGCATTAATGGCAAGGTCGGGGCGATGAAACGGGCGCAGCGGCGGCCGGCATGATGCGCGCAAAGCAGGGGGTACAGGGCATCGCGGGGCCCGAGCCGCATCCCTGCGGCGTGGATGCGGGCGCGATCGCCCGCTTGCGTCGGCAGTTCTTAGCCGCGAACACTCTGCAGTGCAGCGATGCGCTCCTCCAGCGGCGGATGGCTCGCGAACAGCTTTTTCAGGCCGTCGCCGATGTTGCCGGAGATGCCGAAGGCGGCAAACTCGCCGGCGGGGAGGTCTTGGGGTTCGTGAACGCGTTGCAATGCACGCAACGCCCCGATCATCTTCTCGCGCCCCGCGAGACTGGCGCCGCCGGCATCGGCATGGAACTCTCGGTAGCGCGAGAACCACATGACGATGATCGACGCCAGCACGCCAAGCACGATTTCGGCGATGATCGACACCACGAAGTAACCGATGCCGGGGCCGCCCTGATCGTTCTGGCCGCGCATGGCCGAGTCGACGACGCCGCCGATGACCCGTGCCAGCACGATGACGAAAGTGTTCAGGACACCCTGGATCAGCGCCAGCGTGACCATGTCGCCGTTGGCCACATGGCTGATTTCGTGGCCTACCACGGCCTCGACCTCGTCCTTGTTCATGTTTTGCAACAGACCGGTGCTGACCGCCACCAGTGCGTCGTTGCGGTTCCAGCCTGTGGCGAAGGCGTTCGGCGCCGGCGAGTCGAAGATACCTACCTCCGGCATGCGGATGCCGCTTTGCTCGGATTGCCGACGCACGGTCTCGAACAACCACTGCTCGAACGGCGTGGAAGGCTGCTCGATGATCTGCACCCCCATGGAGCGCTTAGCCATCCATTTGGAGATGAACAGCGAGATCATTGAACCGCCAAAGCCGAACAGCAGGGCCATGATCAGCAGCCCGCTACCCTGGTTCGGGCTGACGCCCAGGATGTTCAGGACGATAAAAAGCACGGCCATAATCGCGAAGTTGGTCGCGACATAAAGCAAGATTCTTAACATGTCGAACGGACTCCGAATCGAAAAAATTTAGGCGGCAACAACATGGACGCCCGCACGGAATTACGCAAGTGCTTTCGGCAGGCCGCTGGTCAACCGCCTGGCGGGGCGATGTTTGCACTAAGCGGGGAGGCTGCCAAGCGCCGATGCGCGGCAAGATGCACGAGGCTGAAAAAAGGCTGGACAAGCAGCGGGGCGCACCCTAAAATGCGCGGCTTCGTGAAGGGGGCCATAGCTCAGCTGGGAGAGCGCAACACTGGCAGTGTTGAGGTCGGCGGTTCGATCCCGCCTGGCTCCACCAAATCATATCCGGCTTGCCCGCGAAACATCGGCTAGCCGGAATTTTTTTACGAAACGGTCTCCTGTCCCCATCGTCTAGAGGCCTAGGACACCGCCCTTTCACGGCGGCAACCGGGGTTCGAATCCCCGTGGGGACGCCAATCAAAACTGACGGGTTGCACCGAACTTCGGGCAACCCGTTTTTTTTGGACCAACCTTGCCTGTGTCGACGCCGACGCCCTGCTTGTCGGAGTCCTGGTGGTTGCAAGGCGGTGTCATGCAAACGCAATCGGGCATACCATCCTCCGAAGGACGTCAGGTCAGGCCAGCGACAACGCCCGCTGCGCCGCCGGCGCCAGTCGATCGAGGCACTTCGCCAACGCGGGTGGGTCTTCGACGACGATGTAGCGCCAGGTGCCGAATCCGCCATGTCGCGTCACCGCGGCCGTCCAGCGTTCGGCGGCCTTGGCCTTCAGGTCGGCATCGTCCCCGTACTGACCTTTCACCTCGATCAGCAGTCGCAACCCCGACAGCAGCACGGCGATGAAGTCGGGGATATAGCTCGCCAGCACGCCGCCCTTGCGGTACGGGATGCGCAGGCCCAGGTGCTCGTTCTTGACCCAGCGCTCGACGCTTGGATGGGTGTCCAGCACAAAGCCCGCGCTCTGCTCCCATTTATCGGTATCCGCCACCATGGCGTTTAGGTGGCACTTGTCCGCCGGGTAGATCGGCTTGGTGGTGTGAAAATCCACGTAGTGGGTGGAGCCGCGGCCGGCCGATCCGTTGGGGATGCGAGGCAGTTCCGCGGCTTCGCTGGGCCGCGATCCGCGCCGCAGCGCCTCGAACAGACTGTCCACCGCGGTCTGCGCATACTTGCCCACCAGCAGCACATCCGCCGGTTCGCTGTTGCACTTGCAGATCAGCTTGTCGCGGTCCGCCAGAAAGCGCCGCGCCGCGCGCACCGCATGTGGAAACAGGGTCTGCGCGGGCGCGGCGGCGGCCTGCTCTTGGCCCGCCTGTGCCTCCTGCCAGCGGCGGGTTTTCTCTCGTTCGCAAGCGGAGCTTGAGAACCAGTCGATCGGTCATCATCCATCGACATCGACATCGACCTCGATCAGACCCGGCTGACCGGCGTAATTTCGCGCGCTTGACCAGCGCCAGTGCTCCGGCAGGTCCACATAGCCGCGCTTGACCGGGTTGTAATGGATGTAATCGAGCTTCTGGCGCATCACCACCTCCGCCTCTATGCGCTGCGGGTGACTGCCTTCCTCCCAAAGCCGATACTCCGATTGCGTCTTGTGCCGTCGCTTGAACAGCGCCAGCAGCTCCAGCAGGCGCAGTGCCTTCACGTCGCTCAGGTGATCGATGATCTGCCGGGCGGTGAAGGACTTGAATCGCCGTGTGACGCTGGCGATGTTCTGCGCGGCCCCGATCAGGTGCAGGTGATTCTCCAGGATCACGTAGCCGCGCAGCCGAAAGCCCTCATGCAGTGCGAGCCAGCGCCAGGCGTCGAGCAATATCTCGACCGTTGCTGGACGAGTGAAGATCGGGAGCCAATGATTGACCGTCATCGTCATGAAGTAGGGTGCATCATCGCCGACGAAGCGGTAGCGGCTGCGGGGCATGCGCGTCTCCGGGTGTTATTGGTAGCTGTCTCAACTCGTTCCCAAGCTCTGCTTGGGAATGCTCTCTGCGAAGCTCTGCTTCGCGTCGGCCCGGAAGCGGAGCTTCCCGACCGGCTTCCCAAGCGGAGCTTGGGAACTAGTTGACCAGTTCATCAATCACCTTCACCGCGATGCACCCATGCCCGCCAGCCGGAAAGGGCTCGCTCTCGGTGCCGGCCAGGTGCTCCCAGACACCGGGCTCGAAGCGCCCGCGCAGGGATCGCTCCAGGTTGTCCCAGGCCGAGGTCTTCGGGAAGAACACCTGTCGCGCCATGAACACCAGGCCTTTGTAGTCGGTGTCCAGCATCCAGCAGGGCAGGTTGTCGGCGGCGATGGACTCGGTTTCCAGGTCGTGGGGGCGAAAGATGTCGAGCCCGCGCACTGCCGCGCGATACAGCGGTCGACCGGTGGGGTCCGCGCCGGCTGCCGTGACGGCCACATCCGTCAGGCCAGTCACCGAGAAGATCTCGGAGGACTTATTGGTCTTCAGCAGGTCGGACATCACCACGTCCGAGGTCACGTTGACGTAGATGCAGCGCAGTCTAAGCCTTCGTTTGGCATCGTCCGGGCTGCCGATCAGCTCGCGCGCCTTGGCGTCGATAGCGAAGCCGAAGATACACAGCAGGTCGAAGCCGTTGTTGTACGCCTCGCGGTGCGCCTCGGCCACCTGGGCCGCGGAGATGGCGCTGTGCTCGGGGCCGAACAGCACCGCCGCGCGCTTGCCGTCGCCGTCTTGCAGGATCGCCTCCGCGTGCAGGTGCTCATAGTCTTCGCCGGACAGCGCGCGGACCTTCTCCAGGCCCAGGCTCTCGTTGCCGGGCAGTTGCAGCGTGCGACTGCGCTGCAGCACCTCCACCATGCGGTCCAGGTAGCGGCGCGGGTCCTCGTAGGCTGGCGCTGCGTCAGCAACGCCAGATACGCTAGCGCTGGCCTCGGTGCCGTCGGGGATGGTCTGTGCCGCCTGCACCGTGGCCTCGACGCTGAAGCGCCCGCAGACGCGGGTGATGGCCTTGTCCAGCTCCGGGCGGTCCACCAGCGTGACCGTCTCCGGCTCGCGGATCATGTCGTCATCGGCGCCGTGTTTGACATCGCGTTTGCGCACGAAGGGCTGGAAGTTGGAGCCGAATTTCACGCCATAGGGCGGGTCCATGTAGATCATCTGCACCTGGCCGCCGAGCCCTTCGTACTCCAGCAGGCTGTTCATTACCTGCAAGGAGTCGCCCAGGATCATCCGGTTGGTCCAGGGTCCGAGATGCTCGTAGGCGTTGAGTTGGTCCAGGAGGTCGAGGTTGGGGTCGCCGAACAGGTCGAGCTGGGTGCCGGCCCGTTTCCAGCCCTCCAGCGTGGTCAGGATGACCTCGGTGCTGTGGCGCTCGTGCATGAAGAGCGGGATGGTCGGCACCGAGATCCGCTGCCGCTCGGCCTTGCCGGCCCAGTTCAGGAAGGGCTTGGTCAGGGACTTGAGCCGGGCGATGGCCCTGGAACTCCAGCTGCACGCCAACACCGGGCCGCTGCACGGCCTGGTCCGGATGCTGATAGTCGCCGGATGCGCCGCCGTTGCGCGCCGCGGCTTTGTCCTTCGTGTCCTTTGTATCCTTCGGGCTGCGTGCCATGCTTCTTGTACCCGGATGCGACCGCGGGGCGTCTGCTGTGTTCGCAGCGCCGACGTGGATGGGACGGCGTAATCGGGGCTTGGGTCAGAGAGCTCGAGAGAAGCCGCCCGCTGCGCCGCGGGTCGTGTCAAGCAGAGGTCCTGCTCAAGCACTGATCACCGAAAAACTTTACACAGGCGGACGCCGACAGACAACCGGTTTCGAGACGCTGCCCTGCGCCTAGCGGCCTAGGCTGGTCACCGGCCCGAACTGCCGGCGCTGGCCGCGCTCGCGATAGGGCTGCGCGTCACGATGCTAGGCGTCGTTCGGAAGAAGGAACTGAGTGCCGGGTTGGGCTAGACCGCACTTGGGCATAGGAGATGCCGTTGGCGCGGAATCGTTGTCAAGGAAGATGTCGCAAAGTCATACTGCTGTTTGCGTATCGTTCTGCTTTGTTCGCAGTGCTCGTCGAGGGGTTGAGTCGGACGGTGGAGCCACTCGTCCGCCCGCGAGGTGGGCCAACGATGTGCCTATCGATGCGTCCGCGGATGGTCTGCCCAGACTCCGCCGGTGGTACCCTTGCGATAGCCGAGGAACAAGGCTGCTGGGTGGATTGAGCGCCAATTTGGTTCGTGCTGGACCTTCAGCCCGGTGCGCGCTTCGCGTGCTGGCCGTGCCATGGCGGTCACCGTGGTTAGGCAAGTTGTAATGGTCGGCGCTGAGGCGAGTAACCGTGAACTCCACACCCCCAGACTTCGCAGACAACGACATCCTGCCGCCGGCGCTATTGGGGCGTATTCCGTCGGATGTGATCGATCCGCCGACGCGCTGGACTCGGGCGCAATACATCGCGGGACTCGATCCCGGTCGGGACTGCCAAGAGATCGGCTTTTTGCTGGCCTGCTGCGAGTTTCCGTGGGACACCACCCGCGCGCTGGAGTTGGCCCTGCTGCGCACCTTTGGTGTTGCCAAAGGTACGCCGCTGCTGACGCGCACCGGGGAGCTGACCGAGCGCACGCAGAAGCGCTACGACGATACGGTGTTGATCTTGTCGGAGATCCTGGAGAATGGCGTCGATCATCCGCGGGGCAGGGCGGCGCTTCGGCGCATGAATCAGCAGCATCACCGTTATCAGATCCCGAACGACGAGTATCTGTACACGTTGTCCACTTTCGTGTTCGAGCCGATTCGCTGGAATGCCAAGTATGGCTGGCGTCGTCTCAGCGTCAACGAGCGGCACGCGAGCTATTATCTTTGGCGCGAGATCGGTCTGCGCATGGGCATCCGCGATATCCCGCCCAGCTATGAGGCGCTGGAACAGTTTAACGTCGCCTTCGAGCGGGAGCAATTCCGCTACACCGACGACAATCACAGGCTGGCGATCGCCACCCGCAATCTCATGCTCGGCTGGTTGCTGCCGCGCCGGTTCTGGCCGTTGGGGGCGGTGACCATGCATGCCATGCTCGATGAGCCCATGCTCGCGGCCGTGGGGCTGGCGTCTCCGCCGCCGCTGGTGCGCCGACTGACCACCGGCGCGATGCGCGTGCGAGCGCGCTTCCTGCGGCACCTGCCGCCGCGTCGCAAGCCGAGGTTGGCGACGCGGGTGCCCAACCGTACTTACCCGAACGGATATCGCATCGACCGACTGGGCGCTGACCGCGGCTGACGGCTTGTGGGGAGGTGCTGCCGGCATCGATACGTTCGGCCTATGAAGCCGATCTGTTCCAGCCATTGGAACATTTCTGCCAACGTTGTCTAAATTGCCCTTAAGGACTAGATTTTCCGAGTACGTAAAGTCTTATGGCGATGGCGCGCTAGCCTTTCTTGGCGCGAATCTTGGCACGAAGGCACTAACACACAGGGGATCAGTATATGGCCAGCATCACGCGCGAAGGCAGTCTCGAGGCACCAACCCGGCATCCGCTCGATTGGCGTAACCCCGAGTTCTATGATCACGCTGCGCTCGATAAGGAGCTGGAGCGGGTGTTCGATATCTGCCACGGCTGTCGGCGCTGCGTCAGTCTGTGCCAGTCGTTTCCGACCCTGTTCGATCTGGTGGATGAGTCCGAAACCATGGAGGTGGACGGCGTCGCCAAGGCCGACTACATCAAGGTCGTCGATCACTGCTATCTGTGCGATCTGTGCTACATGACCAAGTGCCCGTATGTGCCGCCGCACGAATGGGCCGTGGACTTCCCGCATCTGATGCTGCGTGCCAAGGCGATGAAGTACAAAGAAGGGGACGTCAAGGTCCGCGACAAGCTGCTTACCAGCACCGATCTGGTGGGCTCGCTTGCGGGCATCCCGGTTGTGAACGGGTTGGTCAACGCCACGCTCAACAACGGCGCCGGCCGCAAGCTGGTGGAGGCGGTGTTGGAGGTGGACAGCACCGCGCGTTTGCCCGCCTACCACAGCGACACGCTGCGCAAGCGCCACAGAGACCTGCTCGGGCGCAGCGCCGAGGGCGAGCCCGCGGGGTCCACGACTGGCAAGGTGGCGCTGTTTGCAACCTGCTACGGCAACTACAACGAGCCCGGCGTCAACGACGATCTGATCGAGGTCTTCGAGCACAACGGCATTCCCATGACCCTGGCGCCCAAGGAGCGCTGCTGCGGCATGCCGAAGCTAGAGCTGGGCGACCTTGAGGCGGTACGAAAGGCCAAGGAGGCCAACATCCCCGTGCTGAAGGCGCTCGTGGACGAGGGCTGGGACATCGTCGCGTCGGTGCCGTCTTGCGTGCTGATGTTCAAGCAAGAACTACCGCTGATGTTCCCGGACGACGCCGATGTGCAACTGGTCAAGGAGCACATCTTCGATCCATTTGAATATCTGATGCTGCGGCACAAGCATGGAACGCTGAAGACCGACTTCAAACAACCGCTGGGTAAGGTTATCTATCAGGCATCCTGTCACCAGCGGGTCCAGAACATCGGGCAGAAGACCCGGGAGGCGCTGGCCCTGGTGCCAGACACGACAGTGGAGATCATCGAGCGCTGCTCGGGCCACGATGGCACCTACGCCGTCAAGAAAGAGTTCCATGCGGCGTCGATGAAGATCGTGCGGCCTGTCGCAAACCGTGTAAAGCAGGCCGACGCGGATCATTTCGGTAGCGACTGTCCCATGGCCGGGGCGCACATCGCGCACGCCTTAGGGGAGGACGGCAAGCAGGAGCACCCGCTGTCATTGATCCGCGCCGCTTATGGCATCTAAGGTGATTTCGACCGAATCGCCCTATCGTCCCGCAAGCCACCAGTACCGGAGACCCAACATGCATTCACTGTTACGTAACGATTTGATGAGCCTGGAGCAGTACGCCGAGCAGCGCGGCGACTTTCGTGCCCGGGTGATGGAGCACAAGAAGACCCGTCAGGTGCCGATCGGCGCCCACGCCACGCTGTACTTTGAAGATCGCCTGACCATGCAGTACCAGATTCAGGAGATGCTGCGAGTAGAACGCATCTTTGAAGCGGCTGGCATCCAAGAAGAGCTCGACGCCTACAACCCACTGATCCCGGACGGCAGCAACTGGAAGGCGACGTTTATGATCGAGTTCGACGACGTCGACGAGCGCCGCGATGCGCTGGCCCGGCTGGTCGGCATCGAGGACAAGTTGTGGGTTCAGGTGGCGGATCAGGACAAGGTCTACGCCATTGCCGATGAGGATCTGGAGCGAAGCACCGACGACAAGACCTCGGCGGTGCACTTTGTTCGCTTCGACCTGGCGCCGGCCATGGTGAGCGCCGTCAAGGCGGGCAGCCCGGTGCGCATGGGTACCGACCACGCTGAGTATAGCTACCAGGTTGAACTCGCGCCCGCAGTCCGCGATTCGCTGGCAAACGATCTGGACTGATCGGGAGTCGCCGGCCAACGTCGACTGGGCTGCGCCTAGCCACAATCTCCATGGCCGCAACCTCCATGTCCCGGCGGTTTCTTACGCCGGGGTATTCCCTAGCCAGGTTGGGGCGCCCACTGTTTGCAGATGTGTCAGGTTTCGCAGTGACATCGCCCTTACATGGCCAAGGGCCGAGCGCCAAGGGCCTGAGGCCGAAATTGCGCAATCTTGCTGTAGAAGAGCGGTCCTTGGCCCTCGGCTCTTGGCCCACTCAGAGTACCGCAAGGGCGTGACAACAGAGCGCCATACGCTGGTCGGTCTGAGTCATCGCCTCGCTAGCTATCGACGGAGATCGCAAAGCGCAAAATTGCGCTCGCTCAACCACCGTTGCGCAGTCCAGCGTCGAACGATTGATCGTTCAGGCGGTCCCGCTCTGTTGTGCTGCGACCGTCAGCATCGTGTGGCGACCGCGTTCGTCGGTTTTTCGGAAGGCTTGCAGCAGTTCCCACTCATCTTCGTCAGGCGGTTGCTCGCCATCATCGAGACACAACAGGTAGGCGGCTGAGACGCCGCTTAGGGCATTGGCGAGAATCTGCGCGGGCTCGATGCCGAGGCGGCGGATACCCTGCTCGTAGTTGCTGATGCGCGATTTACTCAGAGTGCCGTCGGTCAGATCGGCCAGTTGTTGCAGGCTGAGCTTGCGCTCGTGTCGCAAGGCCCGTAAACGTTGGCCTATGGACTGGGTCAGTGCTTGTTCGTCTGGTGTCATGATTCCCCCCTCTTTGGCGCTGTATTCTCGGTTTTCAGATGGCGGGCCGAGCGTCTCGGTCACGTTGCCAGGGCTCGCTGTTGGATTGGTCGGTGGTGTCCTTGCGCTGGAAGCTGCGCGCGATGATGTCCTCGATCGACTTCGCCTTTCGCTCAATGTCTGCAACCAGCGCAAATTGGACCAGCGCTTTGCGGAGGTTGTCCCCCGGCGCCGTCACCCGAAAGTAGCGGTCTCCCCGCAGGTGGTCGGTCAGGAAGCGAAGGCCGAGTTCGAACGGGATCAAGCGAATACACGGGTAGATCAGGCCCACTTCCCGAGTATTGAGTAGGCCGCGCGTTTCTGCTCCATACGCCGTCAGGATGCCGCTGCACACGTCGAGGTCGAACTGTATTGGGATGCCGGCGTCGGTGGCCTCGCCGGCGCGGTTGCAGCAGGAGCGTAAACAATCGCCGATGTCATGATGCAGCAGGCCGGGTTGGACGGTGTCGAGGTCGATCAGGCACAGGGCGCGGTCGTCGGTCGAATCGAACAACAGGTTGTCGAGCTTTGGATCGCCATGGATCACACGGAGCCTGGTCAATCCCGCTTGCATGGCGTCGTCGAGCACCCGGACCAGCGCTCTCCTCGTCTCGACGAACGCGAGCGCGTCCGCGATCTGGGCGTCAGCGCTAGCCGCGCCAGCTCGATCCCCTGTCGAATCTAGCGCCTGATCCAATGCGGCGAGATAGCCCGGAGTATGGTGGAAATCCGGCAGCGTGATCTGGATGGCGCGCGGGTCGATGTGGCTGCCGAGCCGATGGAAGCGACCCAGCGTGCGGCCGATTTCTGCCGCCTGGGCTTCGTTCTGCACGTCGCTCAGCGTCCGGCTGGGGTAAACGTATTCCGTCATACGCCAGATGCCGCCATCGCTGTCTCGAACGAATGCCGAGCCATCGTCAGCCGAGAGCGGGGTCGCCAGGCGGACGCCGAGTTCCTGGTGGGCCGTGGCCAATGCGTGCAGCCGCGTCAGGTTCGACATGATGTGCTCGGGTGCCCGAAAGACCTTCTCGTTGATGCGCTGCAACACAAAGGTGCCCTGGGCCGACTGGACCCGATAAGTCGCATTGATCAGGCCAGCGCCGAGGGGCTCGACGCATAGCGTCGGGTCGTTACCGACGAAACGTCCGGCAACGTCGTGTGGTGATTGGCTTGCCGGTGGTCGAGTGCGGCGCATCAGGTGTATTGACTCAGTCCGCGTTGGCGGCTCTGCTTGTATGGAACGGGCCGCTATTCAGGTCCGGTGCGCGGTCTGCCTGGCGCTCGGGACTCGCGTTGTGTTGTATCGGGTCCGGTGTCTGGGTCGAGGTCTGGCTGCGGCTTTGGCCGCGCTGTGGCAGGTAACTTCCACATCGCCCAGGGGCGCGCCATGACGCCGATGAGTGCCCGGCTATAGGCCACTGCCACCAGGAACGAGAAGCTCACGAGGGTGAAGAAGCCGACCCAGAGCATCACCGCTTGGGTCGGGTCGTTGAACACTCGGGATGCATTTTGCACCGCCCACATCGCCAGCGCCTGGCCGACGACGAAGACATTGGCCAAGCCTGCCACTTGCGGGCAAAGCACATCTGGCTGCGCCACGCCGTAGGTTACGACCTCCTGCCAGCGCTGCCCCAGGTAATTTTCGGGTGGCGACAGGGTCAGCACCATGGTCGCCTCGCCCCAAAGCAACACGACACTAAACCACATGCCCCAGTGGCGAGCCATCGCATAGCGATACTCGTCCCGGATCTGCTCGCCCATGCCCTTTGCCAAGCGTGGGATCAACAGGGTCAAGAGCAATAGGTCGATGAACAGTAGCGACCATTGCCTCGGTTCAAAGGTCAGCGCGCCGACCAAAAGCATCACACCCAGGAAGAGCGCCACGCTTGTCTGGTACAACATCATCACGACGCGGTTATAAAAAACGTCGAACAATGTATCTTGTTCAGCCACGCACTCCTTGAAGATCGCGCGTCGGTGGAGAAACGACTGCTCGATACCGGCGGCCAGTATCACCAGAGCGAACAGCGCCAGCACGGCCAATGCGATGCCGCAGCCCGCGCGATAGGCGTTCAGGAACCAGATCAGCAGACTCAACCAGACAACAGACATCGTCAGTAGGCGGACGATGATGGCGTAGCTAACAAACCGTGGTCTGGGCATCACTAATCTCCGTTCCTGTTCAGGCATCGCAGGTGCCCCTGTTGGTCAAAGAGGCCCTCTCGTTCCCACATTATCCTTCATCCGCAGGCTCCCTGTACGTGCATGTTGCTCGCCAGAGATGTTGCATTTGCGTTAACCGTAAGAGATTCGCCGGAAAACGCCGTGGACGGCAGGGCAGGGGATCGACCGTTTTGGCGGACAGGCATCACGGGCTAGCGTTGCCACAGCGCGTATCGTGTCGGCGCGCCCGGTCGACGAACCCCCGTCCCGCTGCGAC
Organism: uncultured Gammaproteobacteria bacterium; assembly: GCA_963695445.1. Classification (GTDB taxonomy): domain Bacteria; phylum Pseudomonadota; class Gammaproteobacteria; order Chromatiales; family Chromatiaceae; genus Thiohalocapsa. Next base: position 40,314 of record CAVOGV010000033.1, read on the forward strand.
AATCGCACCTCATCGCGATCACGACGATCGACACTTACAGTGACGAGCGTAACCACATCATGACCGATCGACCAAAAGCCGTCGTGCTCCTCTCCGGTGGCCTCGACTCCGCCACGGCGCTCGCCATTGCCTGCGATCTGGGGTTTTCCTGTCACGCGCTCAGCGTTGATTACGGCCAGCGCCACCGTGCCGAACTCGACGCCGCACGCCGCGTGGCCGCTGCGCAGGGAATTGTTGACCACAGCGTTGTGCCCATTGGTCTCGGCGCCATCGGCGGCTCGGCCCTCACCGATCCACAGATCGCGGTTCCCGAACAGCCGACCTCGGGCATCCCCGTGACCTATGTGCCAGCGCGCAACACCGTGCTGCTGGCGCTTGCCCTGGGCCAGGCCGAGGTCATCGGCGCCCGGGACATCTTTGTCGGCGTTAATGCCGTCGACTATTCTGGATACCCGGATTGCCGCCCGGAATTCATCGCAAAATTCCAGGAACTTGCCGACCTCGCGACCAAGGCAGGCGTCGAGGGCCACGGCTCGCGGATCCATGCCCCGTTGATCAACCTCAGTAAGGCGGACATCATTCGCCGGGGCATTGCGCTCGGCATCGACTACGGTCTCACTGTCTCCTGCTACCAGGCCGACGACGCAGGCCGCGCATGCGGTGTTTGTGATTCCTGTCGTCTGCGCGCCGAAGGCTTCCGCACCGCCGGCGTGCCGGACCCGACCGTATACCGCTGAACATGGCCTCGATGATCGGAAAACCCGGCAGACGGTTTGCAAAACTTTCGTAACCCAGTCGAGTCCGCTACAATAGCGGGCCTCGTCGCAAAGCGCCCTTAGCTCAGCTGGTAGAGCATCTGACTTTTAATCAGGTGGTCGCAGGTTCGAACCCTGCAGGGCGCACCAAAAAAATAATGGCTTAGACGGTTCGCCGCCTAGGCCGTTTCTTATTGTGTCACCACTGTGTCACCACGCGGACCGATTTCGCGCTAGTCTGAGTCACCAGCGCCGTTTCGGTGTCAGCTACCACCAAGTCAGTGGGAGCAGGACTGCGACCAGGGGCAAGCCGACGGCCATCCAGGCGAGCATGTTCGGATCGAAGGCGTATTGGTACGCCAGGAAAGCCGCCAACACCAGGTTCGGGGGGGGAGCCCACCAGAGTTCCGACGCCACCAATTCGAGCAAGCATAGGCGATACCTAACACGAGGGCTGTGCCGAACGCCCTCATCTGCTCGGGCGTGCGGGAGGCGCGGCCCTCCTTCGGCTGGTACTCCTCCAGCATCCGCAGAATGCCGGCCCCGATCGGCAGCAGCATGATTGCCGTGGCGGTGTTGGATATCGACATGCACAAGAGCGCGCAGGCCAGCATGAATCCTCCGCTCAGCGCGCGTGGACTCGAACCGACCAACGTCCTTTCGGTTGATAGTCATCGTCGTCCAGAAGCTCGTGGGGCTCGTGGTACAACGTTGCACCTACGATCGCAGGATAGTCGATTCGGACGGGTGCGGATCGACCTCGGATATCCCGCGCGGCGAGGCGCACATCTTCTACTTACGTGTCGGCGAAGAGCAAGCGGTCCCGATCAGCGAGCCGTCGCTACCCACTGCGATACGGGCGATCTGCATCTAGCGCAACGACCCAGAGTTCCTGTCCGCCGAGCCCGAGACGCGCCTCACGCACGACGACGTCGTCGTCGTCCTGGCGCGGGCCAATGCCCTGAAGGTACTGCGCGAGAGGTTCGGATGCCGGCTTGGCACCGTCGGGCACCTCATTGAAGGGCTATTGAACCGCCAAGACGCAGAGGGCGCCAAGTATCCGCCGACGCAAGGAGCATGCCTGATCGCCGCAATCTGCTTTGCGTTATGCACAGCAGATAGCGAAGCGCCGGGCCGCGATGGCGTTGCGAAGGCCGGTTCTCGTGCCGACCCAACGCGGGCCTGATCACGCACGGTGTCCGACGAGCTTGCACACAGCGGTTTCAGGCGCTCATTTCCATTGGCGTTGTTTGCACCTGTCGTCGTTGCCTGTTTTTCCTCTGGTCTAAGCGCGCGGCGCAGCCGGCCCGCCTAGACCCAACACCATCCATTTGAGGATGTCCTCGCGGGTCACGAGGCCGAGCAGCTGGCCGTCTTCGAGGACCGGAAACTGGTTGACGCCCCTTTCGGCCAGCAGCGACAAGGCCTTTGAGGCAGCAGTCGACGGGCCCACTGTATGCAGCCGGTTAAGCGGTGTCATCAGGTCGGCGACCCGCTGAACCGGCCATTGGTCGCGCTGTAGCGGGCGCACGTCTTCCATGCTGATGATGCCGTAGAGGGTGTCACCCGCGACCACTGGGTAGGCACGCTGGCTGAAGACCAGGAAACCGTCGTCGACTAGCTGCTGCACCGTGGTGCTTGGCTCGATGACCCGATAGTCGTGGTGCATGACGCGGCTGACCGGCAGCCGGCCGAGGCGGTCCTCGATCAGTCGCATCTGGTAGCTCTGCCGCGCCGCGTTGCCGAGGAACCAGCCGATCAGGGCCAGCCAGAGTCCGCCGACCAGACCGCTGCCAAACACCGGCACGCGGAGGCCGAGGATCATCGCGAAGCCCATGGCCATCAGTGTCCAGCCGAAGGCCTGGCCCGCCGAGGCGGCCATCAGCGTCGATCGGTTCAGGTCGCCGGTGATGCCCCAGAGCACCGCCCGCAGCACCCGTCCGCCGTCCAGCGGGAAGCCTGGCACCAGATTGAACAGGCCGAGGATGATGTTGATCGGCCCGAGCCACAGCAGGACCGTCGCGACCGGTCCGACATGGGCAAGGGCCTCAGCCGGGTGCTCCGGGTCGATGTCGAGCGGTCCAGCGATGAATTGCGCCAGCGACAGGAACAGGATGCCCAGCGCCAGGCTCGCCGCGGGGCCGGCGATGGCCATCCACAGCTCCGCCTTCCAGGTCTTCGGCTCGCCCTCCATGTGCGCCATGCCGCCGAAGACGAACAGCGTGATGCGCGAGATGCGCACGCCAAAGCGCCGTCCGACCACGGCATGTGCCAGCTCATGCAACAGGATCGAGGCGACGAACAGGGTGGCCGCGGCAATCGAGGTAAGCAGCACTTTAGTCTGCCCCCAATCGGCATGCCAGTTCGGCAGCACGCCGCCGGACAGCGCCATCGTGATCAGCGCGAAGATGATCAGCAGGCTCCAGTCCAGGTCAATATCCACGCCGGCGATGCTGCCCACTCGCAGTCCGTTGACCTGGCCGCGTCTGTAGGTTCCCGCGCCGCGCGGGGCGTTCACCTGATTCGACTTCATGCCGTCCTCCGATGCCGTCGTCCAACCGAATGCTGTAGGGCGGAATCCCGCGAGGGAGTTCCGCCATCCACCTGCCGCCGGCCGCAGCGGCGATTCCCCCACCCTCTGACGCGATACTTGGCCTCAGTTATGTTGCTCCTGGCGGTCATCGGTCACGAGCGCCAGCGAGCTGTTGTGCTTAGGGTATCGGGCGATCTCCTTTCGCGCACCACCTAAGTTGCAGTTGTTCACGGGAGTTCTGGTGCCTTGGCATCCATACTGGCGACGCGGCCCAGCTGACTGGCAACGCCGGTCGATCTCTGCTGAAGGCGCCGCGCACAGTTAGCATGACAAGCTTCCATGTTCGGGGTGTCTGCACGCCTTCATGATCGTTTCTTCACCCGCACTCTATCCGCCATTGTAATGTCCCCTCTCGCGATGAATCGTCGAGCCCGAGTCCGATCCCCAATTATCGTCCACGCTGTCCTGGCTCGCCGAACTGCTTAAGCGAATCGACCATCCGCGTACCGCGGAGGTTTACGAGTTCCCTGCCCTGCTACGAACAGACCCAGCGCAGGCAATGCGCTGCGCCGATGGTGACGACTGGTGGGCCGGTGCCCGGCGAATCGGCGCGTTCAGGTTTCGTTCAGGGAGCAGCTGGTAGTCTCGCTACCGAGTGTCCGCATACGTGGGTGAGGCTATCTCGCACACTGGGATTGACAGGACCATCGCAGGCACCATCACGGGCACGGGCACCTTGCTCGCCAAGCATTGGGAGACCATCTATGACGACGACCGTTTCAGCTCGACCGGATTCGCCGGCCCCCGGCCTCTACGAGTCTGAGCAGGCCTCGACCTTAGCACGATCAAAAAGACGCGAGTCACTCCCGCGAGGCGGATTCAACGGCGCGGTCGCACCGAGGATGAAGCGGCTAGTGCTCACAGTATCGCTCGCGCTGGTCGCAATCACGGCTTCCGGCTGTACGGACAGCTATAGCACGCGCGCCGCGGTGGGAAGCGGTGCAGGCGGCGCGCTCGGCGCATACGTTGGTTCCGAGGTTAGCGGCCAAACCGGTGCCATCATAGGCGGCGGGCTCGGTGCAGCGGCCGGATCGCTCCTTGCGACCGAAACATACCCCAGACCCGACAAACGCCGTCGTAAATATCATCGTCGTTACGACGACTGAGTTCATAACAGTTCCTGATTACCGTGAAAGATACCGGCGCGGGAGACAAACAACCCCTGGCCCTGGAAGCTATCTATTGGACACACCGGACACAAGCCTTGATTGCCGGTACTGTAGCGCCCCATGCGGCGCTACGGTCAGACCTTCACCACCGAGATTCTCGAGCGGATACGAGCCGTCGTGTCGGCAGAGGACGGTCTGAGCCGCAGCGCGCTGTCGCGTCGGGTGTGCGGCTGGTTGGGTTGGCACGATGCCGCCGGCAAGCCGAAGGAGGTCAGCAGCCGCAAGGCGCTGGTGGAGTCGGAGCGCCGCGGGGTGATCAGCCTGCCTGCGGCGCGCTGTCCGGCGCCGCAGGCGCGCGAGGCGGCGATGCCGGAACCGTTTGTGGGGCCGTTGTTCAGCGGCTCGCTGGAGGCGCTCGGTGGTATCGAATTGGTGGCGGTGGACGATGCGGATCTGTCGGCGCTGTGGCGACGCATGCTGGCGAGTCATCATCCGCAGGGCGGTGGTCGATTGTGCGGGGCGCAGCAGCGTTACCTGATCCGCTCGCCGGTGGTCGGCTGGCTTGGCGCACTGGGCTTCAGCGCCGCGGCCTGGCAGTTGGCGGCGCGCGATACGTGGATCGGCTGGTGCACGCATGCGCGCCGTGCCCAGCTTGGGCGGGTGGTGGCCAACAGCCGCTTTGTGCTGTTGCCGAGCATCGAGGTGTTTCATCGCACCCTGAAAAGCGGCTGCCGCATTGAGGACCGCCGCTGCGGCAGCGCCGAGGGCCTGCAAGCCTGTCTCGCCATCGATCTGGTGGTCGCCTGGCGCGTGATGTGGCTGAGCAAGCGCGGGCCGAGACCCCAGGTGTGTCCTGCGCGGTGTGCTTCGAGCAGGCGGAATGGCCCTGCATTGGCATCACTACCGCTCACCCAACCCGCCTGAGACACCGCCAACCCTCGGCGAGGCGGTGCACATGGTGGCCGCGCTCGGCGGTTTCCTCGGGCGCAAGGGCGACGGCAATGCGGGCGCCACCGCGCTTTGGCGTGGTCTCGCGCGACTCGCCGACATCACCGATACGTTCTCCGTCAGATGATCGAAGACCTCGCGCTGCAGAAAATCTGCGGCGGCAGCGTGATCCCGTTGGAGAACCTGGCTGAATGCCTACAGGTGGCCTTCGACTCCGGTGCCAAGCGCCTCCTGCTGCCGATGGCCAGCGTCGGCGACAGCCCGAGTATCCCCGGCGAGTTGTTTGCCAAGTTCCAGACCTCCTTCTACGCAGACCCGGTAGATGCGGTGTTCAAGGCGCTGGGAGTGGAGTAGGGGGTTGCGGGACACCGTCCGCCACAATCGGAGACAGTCCGAAGCCTACGCCGTTCGTCAGATCCATACCGCCACTGGGCAGCGTTCGCACAACCAAACGCTTGTTGGAATCGCCCGATTGCTGCGTTGCACCAAACAGTGACTTGCGCCATTCTGTTCAGACGTATCCGGCTTGCGCTTGCCCAAACGGTTACGGTTTGGCGGAAAATCCGAGACATCCACAGAATCTGTGGATAACTCTGTGGATGAACCGAAGCTGTGCTCGCTAGCTTAAGGAATTGTTACGATTCTGTTAGATTGGTCGAATTTTGACCGCCCAAAGTTGGTTCGCAATTCAATCACCTACGGAATATTAGCGCGTACTGAATCATCCCGCACTTAGGTCAGGGTTTCAGCTCGGTGTCAAGCCGCTGCTGTGCATAAATGGCGAGAAAAGACGACTCTGAGGGCGCCTAATTGTCCCTCACCCTGGGGCTGGCTTTGAATTGCCCACACAGTGCCGGACGCGGACTACGACGCGCGACCTAACATCGCATCGCTCCCCGAGCGATGAGCGAATCCTGCCGTCCCAGTGTCGACGACCCGGATTGAGACGCCGCGTCCGCCTTAGGCCGTGCGTCGCAGTCAAGTTTTCGGCTCGGCGGTGGGGTTTATGCTCTATTTCGATGTGCTTCGTCATGTCGAGGCGAGTCGGGTCGCGCTGATTCCGCTGATGACACCGGTCATCGCCCTTTTTCTGGGCCATGCGGTGGACGGAGAGACGATCGGCCCGCGCGCACTGGCTGGTACCGCTGTCATCCGGATCGGACTAGCTTGCTACCAGTGGGGATCGGTGGCTGCGGCTTCGCGCCTGACCTGCGTGGGGTGCAGACCGGACGAGACGGCGTCGGTCGGCCGTATTGAATCCCACGCGCCAAGCACCATCCACTGCCGCATGGATTCAGTCACACAAGCCCTTCTCGGTGCCGCGGTTGGCGAAGCGACCCTTGGCCGGCGCGTCGGTGCCAAGGCGCCCCTGTGGGGTGCAATTCTGGGTACATTGCCGGATCTGGACGTGCTCTACCCTTTCGCCGATCCGGTGAGCGCCTTTACCTGGCACCGGGGCCCGAGTCACTCGCTCTTCGTCCTCGCCGCCGTCACGCCCGTGGTCGTGTGGCTGATCCTGAAGCTGCACCCCGGCTCCGCGGAGCATCGACGCGGCTGGTACCGTCTGGTGCTGATGGTGTTCGGCACCCATGTCTTACTCGACTGCTTCACCGTCTATGGCACCCAGGCCCTGTGGCCACTGCCCGTGCCGCCGGTGGGCTGGGCGACCATCTTCATTATCGACCCGCTCTACACCCTGCCGCTGGCCGCCGGCGTGCTCGCCGCCCTGCTGCTGCGGCGCCGTCCAGAGCGGGCCTGGCGCTGGAACCTGGCGGGGCTGGCCTTGAGCAGCCTCTATCTCGTCTGGAGTGCGGGCGCCAAGCTCTACGTCGACCATCGGGTGCGCGACATCCTGGCCCAGGAGGGGGTGCCCTACGAGCACCTGCAGACCCAGCCCACACCCTTCAACACCCTGCTTTGGCGGGTGGTGGGCGTGAACGGCGAGCGCTATTTCGAGGGCCTCTGGTCCCTGGCCAGCCCGGAGAAGGGGTTGACCCTGACGCACTACGAGCACCGGCCCGAGCTACTGGCGGGCATCGACGGGTCACCTGCGGTACAACGCCTGCAATGGTTCACCAGGGGGCTCTACCGGGTCGTGCAGGACGACCAGGGTGTCGTCATCGGCGATCTGCGCATGGGCCTGGACCCGGATTACGTGTTCGCCTTCCGCGTGGCCGAGATGCGCAATCCGCACCCGAAACCCATCGTTCCCGAGCGCGTCCGCACCGAGCACGATGTCCGGCGGCTGCGCGCGCTGTGGGAACGGATCTAGATCACAAACAGGAACGAAGAACGACCATGCATCCGAAGCAACCCTTTGCCTTTGCACGGGCCGCGCTCGCACTGTGCGTGCTGGCTGCGGCAGCGCTTCCAGCCATCGCCGACACCGTGAAGATCACCCCTCTGGGCAGCCACGACGGCGAGCTCTGCCGCTTCGACCGGGCGCTGATCCTGGAAGACCCCGATGGCACCCGACTCCTCTACGACGCCGGCCGCACAGTCGCCGGTCCGGAAGACCCGCGTCTCGGCCGGATCGACGTGGTGCTGGTGAGCCATCTGCACGGTGATCACGTCGGAGACCGTCGTATCGCGCGTGTCAACGCCGGCGCGTGCGCCGAGCCGGAGACGCCGATCGTGGCGGCACCGAACACCAATAGCGTCGAGATTGCGCTCGCCAAGGGCGCGACGATCATCACCGGCAGCGAGATGCCGCGCTTCTTCGCCGCCAAGCTGCAGGCGCTCGGCGGCGACCCCTCCGCATCGCAGCTGGTGCGCTTCGGCGGGTCGCGCACGGTCGGGGGCGTGTCCGTCACCACCGTGCCGGCGGTGCATTCGAATGGCGTCTCCGGGGACTTCATCGGCGGCAAGCTCGGCGCCATGCTCGACGCCGCGGGGCTGACCGCCTACGCGGGGCCGCCGACCGGCTACGTGCTCACCTTCTCGAACGGCCTGGTCGTCTACCTCTCCGGTGACACCGGCATCACCGCGGAGCAGGAGTCGGTCGTGCGTGGGCACTACGGGGCGAAGCTCGTGGTCATGAACATCGGCGACACCTTCACCACGGGCCCGAAGGAAGCGGCCTATGTCATCACCCAACTGATCAAGCCGTCGGCGGTTATCGCCTCCCATGTCAATGAGGCCGCGACCGAAGACGGAAAAGTCGTCGCGAACACCAAGACCGAGACCTTCATCAAGGCGTCCTCGGTCCCGGTCCATCTGCCACTGAGCGGCCGCACCATGGACTTCGACAGGGAAGGGAACTGTGTGAGCGGGTGCTGAGCGGTGTCAGCGATGGTAAACGCCGCCGGCAAGCTCAGCCGCCGCGAGGCGCGATCCGTCGCATTGGTGACGGGCGCGACCGGGGCGATCGGCAAGGCGATCGCGACCGGCATCGCGTCGCACCCGAACTGTGAGGTCGTCGTCATTTGCCGCGATGCGTTGAAGGGGCAGGCGGCGGTTGACGATATTCAGCGTCGAACGGGCAACACGCGGGTCCGTTTCGAGGTCGTGGACTTGGCACGAGGTGATTCGGTCGCTGCGCTCGCGGCACGCTGGGAGGGCCCCCTTCATGTGCTAGTCAACAATGCCGCGACGACGCCCCGGCGGCGGGAGGAGACGCCGGAGGGCATCGAGGTCCAGTTCGCCACCAACGTGCTCGGCTATTTCCGGATGATCGCGAGCTTCGAAAGGCACCTGGTTGATTCGGCGCCGGCGCGCGTCGTGAACGTGGCGAGCTATTGGGCCGGCGGGCTGGACCTGGATGATCTCGAGTTCCGCCGACGGCGCTACGACAACGACGCGGCCTACCGGCAGTCGAAGCAGGCCGATCGGATGCTGACGGTGGCCTTCGCCGAGCGCCTCAAAGACCGCGGGGTGCTGGTCAACGCCTGCCATCCCGGCGACGTCGCCTCCACTTTGAGCCGGAACCTGGGATTCGGCGGTCATGAAACGCCGGACCATGCAGCCAGCACGCCGGTCTGGCTCGCAACCGAGGCGATCGGGGCGCAGGTCACGGGCAAGTACTTCGAGCACCGGCGCGAGGTGTCCTGCCGCTTCGGTGCCGACCGCAAGGCCGTCGAGGCGCTTTATCGGGCCTGTGAGGACTACGGCTGAACCACGAATCGGAGAATCCTGATGAGCACTCGCCCCATGAACAGCACGGGGGGCCTGTTGGCCGCCCTCGCCTTCTGCAACCTTGCAGCGATGCCGGCGGCGGCCGATTCGGATGGCACGACGTCCCCGGCGCCGCAGCAGGTCACGCTGATCAGAAGCCCGCCCGAGATCCTCACCCGCCAGAAGCTGCCCAACTTCGTGGGCATCTCAGCGCAGACCGCCGGCGCGCGGGGCCTGTCCATGAACCTGGTGATCATCCCTCCGGGCGCCTCCGCCGAGCCACACTTCCACAAGGGCTTCGAGAGTGGGGTTTACGTGCTTGAAGGACGCGTGGAGACGCGCTACGGGCCGAAGCTCGAGCAATCGGTCATCACCGAGGCCGGGGATTTCCTGTTCATACCGCCCGACGTGCCGCACCAGCCGGTCAATCTGAGCGAGACCGAGGCGGCCCGCGCTATCGTTGTGCGCAACGACCCAAACGAGCAGGAGCACGTCATTCTCTATGATCCGAGTGGCGATGAGTAAGTCTGGAAAGGTTTCCGTCGGTGGATCGCCACCGGCGGTCCTCGCCGACGTCAACGTCGATCCGTCGTTGCGGGTCGCGGTCGACGTCCGGCAGATCGCCTGAGAGCCGGTCCCGAGCGGAACACAAGAGACGTCCAATCCCACAATTCGCCTGCATCTGCAATATGACTTTCCACCGTCACGACTTTGGTTTCCGACGTTTGCCCTATGGCAAGTGTCCTTGCCCTGAGCGGGCTTGCCTTTCGGAGTGGGGGACACCGCTGCCACCATGGGAGTGGGGCGCCGCGGGCAGCTTCCGCCCGCCTCACGCGCGCACGTGACCCCTTTCGGAGCGGGGCACGCGGGGCACGCGGGGCACACCCCCCGTTTCGTCGGGGAAAGTGCCCTAAAACCGTGCCCCGAGCGTCCCGAACTCGGCGGGGCACGGCGGGGCACGGGGTACCTTGCCGCGCGCCCAAAACGCAAGACGGGCCCGAGCGCCATCGCGTGCGCTCGAATCGCGGCAAGCTTGCGGGGCACGGGCGCGGCGAGTTCCATCGCGTGCGCTCGAATCGCGGCAAGGTCTCGGGTCGGCTCGCCGTGCCCCATTCAATCCCCGAACTCGGCTTCGGTTTGCGCGTCGCGCGCCGCGGCGACGTCAAGCCCGAGCGCGTCGCACTTCAACGCGACGACGCGCACGCGCGCCCCGTCGTACTTGATCTTCGTCGTGACGCGCCCGGGGTCGTGTTCGAGCATTCCGCGTTCACGCCACGACGCGCACACTTCCGCGAACGACAAGCCGTCGGCGTCGAAGCGCACGCGTAACGCTTCGGGTAGCAGGTACACGAACTCTTTGTGCCGCACGCCGTGCACCGCGCGCACGTTGCGAACACGCGTCGAGCACAACGCGCCGCCCGCGTTGAAGTCGAGCAATGGAAACGCGTCGGGCTCGCTCGCGACCCATTGCGAGACAGATTCGAGCGCGCGTTCGCCCGCGGTCAACAACTCGCGCCGCTTCTCGACGTCGGCGAAGAGTGCGCGGATCGTCTTGCCGCCCTTCTCGCCGATTCCGAGCACGCTCGACGCCAAGTGTTCGGCGACGGCGAGCAACGCGAAGAACACGGCTTGACGCCCCGCTAGCGCGCCTTCCGACTTGCCGCGGAACTGTCGTTTGCTCTCTTCGAAGAGTTCGGCGAGCGCGCGCCAATCGTCGACGGCGACGAGCGACTCGATCCACGCGCGCCCCGCGTGCCCGTGGTTCCGCTCGCACGCTTCCCGAAGCGCGTCGACGCCCCGCGCGTCGAGCGTGCCGAACCCCGATACCCGGAACTGCAACACGCGCACTTGCGCGCCCGTGTTGGCTCGCTCGTCGACGAGTTCGTGTTCGCCCGTCGATAGAACCACGGTCGACCATTTCGGCGTCTTGCGCACCGCAAGCGAGCGGTCGCCGCGCGACTTCCCGCACCCGTTGATCAGCATGTAGATCGAACGCTCGATCACGCGCGCGTCGCCCGCGCCGACTTCGTCGAAGCACAACGGAAGGTGCGTCAACGTCGCGGCGCGGAGTTCCATCGCGACGGGCGTCGCGTTCCACGATCCGATCCATTGCTCGCTTCGAGGGTCGCCGAACACGCTTCCCGCGATCTTGACGATCGACGTCTTCCCCTTCGACGAGTCGCCGTGAAAGTTGATCGCGAAGTTCGGCGCGGCGAGCGGTTGCAGTAGGGGCGCGGCGAGCGCGGCGAGTATCGCGACCGCGGCGAGCCTGTCTTCGCGGAACGCGTCTCGCAACGCTTCGAGGTGTGCGTCGAGCCCGCCGCGCGGTCGCAACGCGGCGAGGATCTCGCCCCTGTCGCCCGCGTCGTCGGCAACGATGTTGATCGCGTCGCTCGACGAGATCGGCTTGTCGAGCATGAAGCAACGCCCGTCGGCGATCGGTTGCCAACCGCACTCCGTCGCGAACCGCTCGACGGTCAAGCGATGCTCGTTCGTGCGAAGGTACTCGTCGAGCCACAAGACGACGAGCGCGGCGTTGTTGGAAGTGACCGCGCAGTCGGGCGGCAACTCGGCGAGCGCGCGCCGAGTGTCTTTGCAGGCTCGACGATCGACGACGGCGCGGTGCCAAGCGTCGCGCGCGTGGTACGCGACTTCGAAGCGTTGCTCGTCGCCTTCGAGCGCGTCGAGCAAGCGCACGGGCAAGAGTACCGATCGCATGATCTCGCGCGCGTCGCCGTCGGGTCGATCGGGCTCGATCCACAACGAGCGGTCGCGACGGATCTCGAAGCGCGGCGGTACTCGAAGATCCCCGTCGAGCCGTGCCCCTCGAAGCCACGCGAGCCCCGCCAACTTCGCGAGCGGGTCGCGCGGCGCGATCGGCGACACGTCTTCGCCGACTGCGATCGGTTCGAGCCTGTCGAAGAGTGCGCGCGCCGCGGGCTCGCCTTGCTCGACGAGATAGTCGTCGATCCCGACACCGCGCTCGACGTCGGCGGCGTCTTGCGGCACGCGAACGAACTTCGTCGACGCCGCGCCGCCTTCGAGTAGCAAGCCCGCAAGCCGACGCATCGCGAGCAACACGCCTTCGTTGTTGGCGGCGTCGGAGTCGTAACAGATCACATGGTGCCGCCCGCGCGTGAACCGATCCGCGTACTTGCGAAGCGCCTTCGCCCACACGATCCCGTCGCCGTTGCGGTTGGCTTCGCCGTCGTTGAAGTTGTGACACCCCGTGAGACCGAGCGCGGCGAAGCCGAGTTGATCTAGAAGAAGCGTCTTCTTCTCGCCTTCCGTCCACACGATCGGGCGCGTCACGTCGTCGAGTCGTTGTTCGCGGATCGTGCGCGGGCCCATGTACGGAACCGCGCCCGTGCCCGGGGCTTGCTCGTACTTGATCGGCTTCGTCTTGCCGCTCGACGACGTCTTCGTGCGCGGCTTGTCGGGCTTGACCCGCGCGAGTAGCAGCGCGCGCGAGTCGTAATCGTGGAACGGGAACACGAGCCCGCCGCCGTTGCGCCAACCCCAACCGAGGATCTCGGCGATCGGGCCCGACTTCCCTTCGGAGTACACGCCCGACGCGTCGATCGTCGCGGCGTCGAGCCCCGACGATTCAAGGTCGGCGAGGTGTCGCGGCGTCAACGTGCGCGGTGCGACACCGTCGGCTTCGACGGCGGCGAGGCGCGGCACGGCGCGCGCGGGTTGCTTCTCGGTCGGCGGATCGCCCGCCCCGTCTTCTGCCATGGATACCCCTTCGCGTTCGGTTGCGGGGCCGGTCAACGCCCCGCGCTTGCGGTTGTGCACGAACGCGGCGGCGGCGGCAAGTGCGACGCACACGGGCACGTTGCCGCGTGCGCTCGATTTCGTTTCACGTCGAGCAAGTCGAGTTGCGCGCACGTCGACGCGCGTCGTATGTTCCGCGTGTCGAGGTTGACCGCTCGACGCGAAACCGAAGGGACCGAACATGCCGAACGACACGGCGAGCGATCAATCGCTCGCGAACTTGATCGCCGAAGCGCGCGCGAACTTCATTCGCCGAACCGCCGACGTCGTCGACGGGCACGAAGAACAACTCGTCGACGCGTTCAACAACGCGCTGCAACCGCTTGTGCTCGCCGTCGGCGAACTCGCCGAGACGCTCGACGCGTCGACCGACGAGACGCGCCGCGCCTGTCACGCCGCAACCGTGTTGCACGTCGAAGCCTCGCAACTTCGGCACTCGCTCGCGCTTGCGAACGGCGAGATCGAGCGACGCGAGCGCGAGCACGCCGCGTTGCTAGAGACTGCGCGCGGCGCGCTCGCCGAGGCTCACAGGGTGGCTCACAAACTCCGCGACCCGAAATTTTACAGCCCGCGAACGAAGCGCGCACCCGCACGCCGCGCACGGGAGGGGATGGCGGAAGACAGGGTGGGGACGGTGCCCGGTTCCGGTATCCCTCTCCCCCATCCCCCTTTCGGCATGTCGGACGGCGAGGCGCGAGAAGCTGCTCGTGTGCGAGCCGAATCGTTCTGTGCGTGCGGCCGACGCTTGCCTGAGTGCGACGGCAGCCGCGCCGGATGCACAGGCCCGACGGGGAGCCGGGCGTGCGCGACACCAAGAACACCTGCGACATGTTCAGCCCCGGCAAGCCCACGAACGGCGGTTGCCAGGGCGACGGGCACTACCTCTGCCGTGAGTGCGGCTTGTTCGACGACAGGGGCGAGTCATGAACGAACAACAGTGCAGTCGCCGATGTGACCACGACTCGCGATGCACGCTGCTCGCGGCCACGTACGGGATCGCCACGAAACGGACCACGGGTGCATTTGCTACGACCCGCGCCAGGCTACGCGCGCCGAGATTATCGATGCGTGGAAGGCGGCGAACGGGTACGACGATCTACTCAAGGCGTACTCGGACGCTGTAGATAGGGTCGCGGCCTACGAGGAAGTGCTCACGACTCGCCGTGAGCACGAACGGCGCGCGGATGATCGGCTCAACGACGCTCTCTCGGGCGAAGCCGACGCGGTTCGCCGTGCAGAGTCCGCCGAGCTTGGCTGCGAGATTGCCTACCGCCGCGAGCCGACGCAGGCCGAGGGCGACGCGCACGAGTACCGGCACGATCAGAGCATGGGGGCCTCGGAGTGCATCCGTGAGTGTCATGTGCCGATGGGCAATCACCATGGCCACCGCTGCTCGTGCGGCCGCTGGGTGTGGGGCGGGCCGACTGTCTGCCAGCGGTGCGTGGATGCCGAGGCGATCAAGGCTGCTCTCCTGCGGGCCGACACGGCTGCCAAAGTCGCGGTCGAGTGGGAAAAACTCTTCAACGAGCGCAACCGGCTCTGGCGAGAGGAGGCGGATCGCGTCGGTGCGGTGACGCTGTTGCTCGAAGCAAACGGGTGTGACTGCGACTGCGATCACGATGCCGAGAGCCACGACGCCGACTGTGATCGGTGCCTGGCGTGCCGCATTTCCTGGGCGATAGAAACATGAGTTCGTGCAGAGCTACAAATGAGAACTCTTCGAGCGCGCGATGGTCGCGATCCACGAAGCGGCGGGCACGCCGCGCAACGGGCTTGCGGGGATCCTCGCGTGGATCGAAGACGCTCGCGAGCGCCAAGCCGCGACCGACACGCTCGTCGAGTGCGTGCGTCGGGCGAAGTACGCGCGCCCGCACACGCGCTCGTTGACCGCCGACGAACTCGAAGCCGAACACGACTTGCGGATCGCGCTCGACGCCTTCGAGCCCTAGTTCGCGCGCGGCAATGGTCGCCGCGCGCCGATCGCAAAACCGAAACCGAAAGAGAGCAAGCACTATGAGCGAGAACGAGAACACGATCCACGCGCAGACGATCCTTCGCGTCGGCGAGATCAAGATCCTTCGCGTCGTCGACTTCGAGAAGATCGCCGCGAACGCCGCCGACGGTCGGATCCCGGTCGCCGACCTTCGCAACGCGGGCGACTTCGTCGTCGCGATCACGCCGTCGGGGCGGAACCCCGTCGAGCGTCGCGTCGAGTGCGACGACGCGTCGAGCGCGCGCGCGTTCGTCGACGGCTTCGTCGCGTGTGCGACGTTGAAGGCGCGCGCGCCGAAGACTGCCGAAGAGAAGGCGGCGGCGAAGGCGAAGCGACAGGCGGCGCGCGACGCGAAGGCGGCGAAGGCGGCGAGCGCCCCGAACGCTCCGAAGCCCGCCCCGAAGAAGTGACCCGCGAGTGACCCGCGGTCGCCGCACGTTGACCCGTGCGGCGACCTTCGACCCGAGACCGACACGAGACACGACCGAGACCGACGAGACGAAAGAGGGGCCCGTATGGCGCGCGCTTGGGACTGGCAACGATGGGGCACGGCGACCGACTTGATCCACCAATCGGATCTAAACGGCGTCGTTGGGAAGTTCGGTTGCTTGGAACATTTCAAGCGGAAGAAGGAAGAACGCGCGATCGATGGGAAGCGCACGTACGAAAACGCGTCGGGCAAGTTGTGCGCGGGTAACGCGGTGCACGCCGTGTTGCGCCGCATCCTTCGAAGCGCGCCAGCGGTCGACGCGATGTTGACCGCCCCGGGCTCGTTCACCGAACGACAACTCGCCGCGACCTTCGACGACGAGTTCGAACGCGAGCGCGCGGGTCGGGCCCCGTCGACTGGTACAAGACGAACGCCGCCAAGTGGCGCGACGAATGCGTCGCGATGCTACTCGGCGCGGTGCAAGCGATGCACAAGCACGTCGGCGAAGTCGTGCTCGCCGAAGCGGCGTTCGTGTACCAGATCGACGGGCTTTGGTTGACGGGCTCCGTTGACTTGATCTACCGCGCCCCGGGGTCGACGGCGTTGTCGTTCGCCGATTGGAAGACAGGCGCTCAGAAACCGAACCAGATCGATCTTGATCACGGTTGGCAGTCGGGGATCTACGCGGGCGCGATGCGCGAAGCGATCTTCGTTCCGTACGACAACGTTCCGAAGGTCGAAGGCCGCGCGCACCGCGACGTCGTCGAAGACGTGTGCACGTCGCTTGCGGTTGCGTGGCAAGCCGCGCTCGACAACGGCGCGCAAGTCGGGCTCGACGGCTCGACGGCAACCGACGCGCTCGAAGCACTCGTCGCGAAGCACGGGGCACGACGCTTCGGCGAGTTCCCCGATCGGATCCGTTACGTGCACCTTCGCGACTTCATTCCGTACGCGAAGGCTGGATCGCGCATGGTCGAACGCCCCGAAGAACTCGCACACTTCGGGCTCGAAGCGCCCGAGAAGATCAAATACGTCGCGGGCAACACGCGCGGGCCCGCGTGGTACCACGTCGTTCGAAGCGAGTCGGACGCGCCGCGACTGCGACACTTGTTGAAGGCGGTTGTGTCTTGGATCCGCTTCGGTCGCTTCCCGCGGCACCCGGGGAAATGTGCACGCGATGCAAGTTCCGCGAGCCGTGCTTGCTCGACGGGTACAAGCCGATCGGCGACGACGCGAAGCGGTTGAAGGTGATCCAGAAGTCGATCGACTTCGACGGCTTCGACGGCGACGACGACGCATTTTGAATCGGGCTTCGGCCCGAACGTGAACCGCAACCAACACGAAGAGAGAAGGCAACGAATGGCGAAGAACAAGACACCCGGAAGCGCGCTCGCGACGTCAAGCGGCGACGCGCTTGCGCCCATGACAGACGCCGACGAAGCGGCGGCGCTCGCCGAACTCGGCGACTTCTTCGACGACGTCGGCGTCGACGGTCTCGAAGACGTCGGCGGCGAAGACGTCAAGCTTGCGGTCAAGTTGTGGAACATGAAGGGGCTCGACAAGAACGGGCGGTCGTACCCGCGCGACGTGTTCTTCGACACCGTGTCGGAGTCGACCGCCGACGCCGTCGACTGCGTTCTTCTTCTCACGACGAAGACGAAGCGGTACGACTCGTTCGACAACTCGCTCGACAAGACGATCGTTCATTGCGAGTCGACCGATCGGATCACGGGCACCATGAAGGACGGCGCGACGCGCGCGTGCAAGGGTTGCCCCGACGACGGTTGGTTCCGCGACGACTCGGGCAAGGCGTTTCGCAAGTGCGGCGAGGTGCACAACGTCGTCGCCGTCGAGCGCCTCACGCAAAAGCCGTTCGCAATGCGCTTCAAGAAAGACGGCTCTCAAGCCGTTTCGTCAGTACGTCATGGCGCACCATTGGGGCGCTCGACGAGCCCCGGGCGGCAAGCGCGCGAACGTCCCGTTGTTCGTGTACGGGTGCACCCTGTCGCTCAAGATGCACGAGAGCGGCAAGTACGCGCTGCCCGTGTTCGAGCGCGGCGCGATGCTCGCGCCCGCCGACGTGCGCACGCTCGCCGACGTCGCGAAGTCGTACGTCGAAGTCATGGGTTCGATCCTCGCGAGCGCCGACGCGCAGTCGGACAAGCACGCGACGTCGGAAGGCGACGGCGGCAACATGAGCGCCGACGACTTCGTCGACGGATGATCTGTCCGCGCGCGACTCGCCCCGCGCGTGCTCGTTCCTTCGGGGCGAGCGCGCGCGCGACGCGCGCGGGTCAACGCGCGCGGGCGGGCGCGCGGCAAGAAAGCGACGACGGCCGCGACGCACCGCACGTAATCCGGGTTCGTCTGGGGGCAGGACGCCGACCTTTTGTGAGCCCGGCGCGAAGGTTCGACCCCTTCACCCGGAATCGTCGAAGGCAACCATGCACGACGTCGAAACGATCACGGGCGAACTCGTCGCGCATCGCGTCGTCGGCGACGACTTCTATTCGATCGCCACGATCAAGACCTCGGCGGGCACGGTCCCGTCGTCGGGAAGTTACTCGGCGCCAGAGTCGGCGACTCGCTCGAGGTCGACGGCGTGTGGAGCGACACACCCGAAGTTCGGGCGACAGTTCCGGCGCGCTCGTCGCGCGTGATCGTGCCGCGATCGGACAACGGCGCGGTCTCGTGGCTCGCGATGCGTCTTCCGAACGTAGGACGCGCGCGCGCTCGCGCGCTGCTAGATCACTTCGGCGGGGCGGTCGAGTTGTGGCGCGCGATCGAACGCGAGCCCGAACAGACTCGTCGAAGTGGCGGGAGTCACCGCGGAACGCGCCGCCGAAGTCGTCGACGCCTATTCTCGCTTTCGTGGCGAGCGCGATAGAATGATCCGATTTCCGAACATGGGGCATGACCGAAAACCAAATCGCTCGGATGCTCGCCGCATGGGGCGACGACGCGGAAGATAACTTGAAGCGCAATCCGTACGCGCTCGCTGAACTCGTCGACGGGTTCCGGATTCCTCGAGCCGAGCGCGATCGCACAACGCATGGGGCTCCCCGTCGACGCGGTACCGCGGATCAAAAACTGCCTTATAGAAGTTTGTCTGCCTTTTAATAGCTTCAAGGGCCATACTTTCCATAGTGAAGAAATTATCGTCCACATTCCATACTCTTGCAGCAAACTGTGCAAATCTTGGTAGATTGTATTTATACATATACTTCATCCAGGCAGGAAAGATGATTGAGAGTCCTGCACCATGAGCTATATCGTAGAGGCCGCTTAATTCGTGTTCTATCATGTGTGATGCAAAATCTCCTGCTCTTCCTGTACCAAGAAGATCATTATGCGCAATAGAGCCTGCCCACATGACTTCTGCTCTTGCACTGTAGTTTTCAGGTTCTTTCATGACTATAAGACCATTATTTATGACTGTCTTCATAGTTGCTTCACAGAGTCTGTCTGTAAGTTCCACGTCTTTGACATTTGTAAAATACCTTTCCATTACATGGGCAAGAATATCAGATACCCCGCATGCAGTCTGGAAAGGAGGAAGTGTAAATGTAAGAACAGGGTTAAGGATTGCAAATTGCGGCCTTATCAGCTGGTTGTTTTCTACTATTACATCCCTTTTCAGCGGGTAAGGACCGTCTTCATTTGTCAGGACTGAATACTGGCTGGATTCACTTCCTGCTGCCGGTATTGTAAGTATAACACCGACTGGAAGAGCTTCTTTTGCAACTGCTTTCTCTTCAGCAAAATCCCAGACATCACCATCATATTTTGCACCAAGTGCAATAGCTTTTGCAGAATCAATAGCACTTCCGCCACCTACAGCAAGGATGAGTCCGACACCTTTTTCTTTAGCAAGCTTTATACCTGCTCTAGCAAAATTCAAGTGTCGGGTTCGGTTTAACTCCACCATACTCGACTACTTCAATACCTTCGTCTTTTAATGATCTCATCACTGTATCATAAAGGCCGCTCTTTTTTATGCTGCCTCCACCGTAATGAAGCATTATTTTGCTGGCAAATCTCTTGACTTCTTTTCCAACAAGTTTTTCGGTATCTTTTCCAAAGATTATCTTTGTGCATCTGTCATAAACAAAATTTTCCATCAAATACCTCCCGGATTGATTTTTATTAATTGTGACACTTTGCTTTTTTAATTATAACAAAAAAAATTTATTAATTTAACCGCTTCGTTTTATTTGTTTTGTTTTTTAATATTTTTTTATATAGAATATTTTCTGTTGATCTGATTTATTAAAATTTATACCAGTAAAATGGGAAAAATCACAATGATCCTTGATGACCGGAGGTAGATGATGAAAAAAGCAGCAGTGCTTGGAGCTGGATATATGGGAAGCGCGATTACTTTTCCGTTGTCAGATAACCAGGTAGAAGTAAATCTTTGGGGTACCTGGCTTGATGATGAGATAATTAAGTCCTGCATAAATGGATATCATCCGAAACTGAAGAAAAAAATGCCTGACAATGTGAAGTTCTTTTATTCACACGACCTTAAAAAAGCAGTAAACGATGTCGATATGATATTTGTCGGTGTCACAAGCAATGGATTTCTCGATGTCTTTAAGAAAGCTGATTGATACAATCGATAAAAATTATATTTTTTTTAAACTTACAAAAGGTCTTGTAAATGATAACGGCACTGTCAAAAGGATAGCCCAGGCAGCCAGGGAGATCTTTAAAGCAAAGTTTCCAGATGATGATTTTAACTGGACAGTAATAGGCGGACCCGTAAAAGCAGGAGAGCTTTCAAATAAGATACCAACGGCTTCTATTTATGCACCAAACGATAAAAAAACTGCAGAGTTGTGTTACAGTTTTTCAACAGAATATTATCCCGGTCACGATAACTGATGATGCTATTGGAGTCGAAGTATCATCTGCCTTTAAAAATGTCTATGCTGTGATAATAGGTATATGTGACGGTCTTTTCAGGCATCATGGTGAAGGAAATTATGATAATTTTAACTCTTTTGTTTTTAACCAGGGTATGCTTGAAATAGCAAGGATGGTGGAAAAAGCCGGGGGCCGCAAAGAGACAGCATTTGATCTTGCAGGCATAGGGGACTTTTATGTCGCATCCCTTTCAGGAAGAAACAGGAGATATGGTGAAGAAGTCGGTAAGGGAGGCGATCCACATAAGACATTTGAGGATATGTTTGCAGCAGGAGAGGTCGCTGAAGGTTATATGGCACTTGAAATAGCTCTAGATTGGGTAAAGTCTCTCGGCATTGATATAGATGAAGAACTTCCATTGCTTAAAGTGCTGTATGGGATAATTTTTAATAAAAAAGACCCAAAGGCCAGTCTTGATAGTTTTATACAGTTTATGAGAAAGCGTTTTAGAAATGGGATTTGAAAATCTTTTTAGTCCGGGAAGGATAGGAAACCTGGTACTAAAAAACCGGGTTGTCCTGCCGCCCATGGCCACTGCTCTCTGTGAACCAGGCGGTTTTGTCTCGGACCGTCTTATTGATTACCATGTCGCCAGGGCAAGAGGAGGATGTGGTTTAAATATCGTGGAAATCTCTGCAGTCCACCCCTCAACTGCAGGCAACGGCAGGTTTGGGACTCGGTATATATGATGATAAATTCCTGCCGGGTCTAAAGAATCTTGCAGGTGCGATCAGGAATGCAGGAGGAATACCGGCTATCCAGCTCTGGCATGCTGGCAGACAGATAAGCAGCTCGGATGTTCTTACCGACCATATTGTTGCACCTTCTGCCATTGCCTGTCCGGTAATAGGAGAAGTACCGGAAGAGCTTACACCTCAGGAGATCGAAGAAATAATCTTATCGTTTGGTAGTGCTGCAGTCAGGGCAAAACAATCAGGTTTTGAGGCTGTGGAGGTACATGGAGCACATGGATATCTTATCTGCCAGTTTTTAAGCGCATATTCCAATTTAAGGTATGACAGGTATGGAGGTACGCTTGAAAACCGGACACGTTTTGCTTCGGAGATCGTTAAGACTATAAAATCAATGACAGGAAAGGATTTTCCTCTTATATTCAGGTTAAGCTCAGAAGAATTCGTCGAAGGTGGCCTTGATATAGACCAGACAAAAAAGATATCAAGGATCCTTGAGGATGTTCAGGAGCAGATGCTATTCATGTATCGGCCGGCAATTATGAGACGCTACATTATGTGATACCTCCCATGGAAGTACCAGCAGCATTTAACGGTAAGAGGGCAGCTGCTGTTAGAGAAGCAGTCAATATTCCGGTGATAGTCGCTGGCAGGATAAATGACCCGGCAATGGCAGAAAAGTTGGTCTCAGACAAAGATGCAGATTTTGTCGCTGTCGGCCGCGGCCAGCTGGCTGATCCTGATTTTTGCATAAAAGCAATAGACAGGCAGGGATGATGAGATATTAAAATGTATAGCCTGTAACCAGGGATGTATCGACAGGTTGTTTTATGAAAAAAAACATATATCCTGCCTGCTTAATCCAGGTTGCGGCAGGGAGAAAGAATTTGAGCCAGAAGACCCAAAAGATTAGAGAGGCAAAAAAAGATCCTTGTAGCAGGCGCTGGTCCGGCAGGGCTTAAGGCATCTGTAATGCTGGCTGCAGCAGGATATGCAGTCATATTATGTGAAAGCTCAAAAGACCTGGGAGGTCAATTTGCCCTTGCCGGAAAGATCCCCGGTGCCGAAAAGATCGATGAAGCGATGTTCCGGATGGGAAAGCTTGCCGAAAATGCAGGAGTGGAAATAAGAACAGGTACAGATGTAGACCAGGGGATCCTGAAAGAAATAAATCCGGATATGACTATTTTAGCAACAGGTTCGGTTCCAGTCGTACCGGAGGCACTTAAAGACACTGTAATTCCTGCGAGCGAGATACTCACGGGAAGAAAAAGAAGCAGGAAAAAATGTAGTTATAATAGGGGGAGGAATAACTGGCATAGAAACGGCCCTTATTTCTTGCAAAAAAACATAAAAACGTGACCGTACTTGAGATAACTGATGATATAGCCAGAGGTTTCAGTCCCCTGAGAAAGCCATTTTTATTAAAAGCCCTCAGGGATTTGGGTATAAAAATATTTAAAAATGCAAACTACACAAAAATAGACCTCAGTAAGAATTTTATTGAGTTTACAGCAGAAGGGTTTAAAAGAAGTCTTGAAAATATTGATACTATTGTATATGCGTGCGGAGTAAAATCTGAAAATAAACTGGTTGATGCCCTGAATAAAATGGGACTTAAGTATTATGCTACAGGTGATGCCAGGCGGGCATCCAATGCACTGGATGCTATATGGTCAGCATCCGATCTCGCATTGAAGATAATTGACATTGATCAAGATCCAGCATCAGTGCCATATGAATTTTCAGAAGATAATATATCTAAGATCGCTGATGAGATAGTCAGGCAGGTAAGATCAGATTAGGTATCTGTTAATGTCTTATGTGCCTCTTTTAATAATCCGATGATTTCCAGTTTCTGTGGGCAGTTTTCTTCACACTGGCCGCATTCTGTGCAGGCATCTGCCTGCTTATCGTCACTGTTAGTCGGTATATTATTATATTGCCATACAGAGTTCCCTCTTATATCTGTAAGCTTATAATAGTTAAGTATCCTGAGTATTTTTGGAATAGCTACATCACTCTGGACAGGGAAGGCAGTATCCGCAGTTATTGCATGATATCAGTTCAGCAACCTCTCTTCGTTCCTGAAGTTTTTTTATTATTTCTTTCTTCTGTTCTGAAAGGTCGTAAGTATTGCTGCTTGCAATCGATATGTTTTCATCAAGCATATCAATATTTTCCATCCCGGAAAAGGCGACTGAAACATCCGGATCAGAAAAGACAAATCTTAATGCAAGCTCTTTTATCCCAGAAACATTAAGGCTGACAATTCTTCCCCCGGCAAGAGGTCCCATAATAAATACACCCACACCCTTTTTCTCTTGCATACCTGATCGCTTCTTTGTTTGTAATGTCAAGAATATTATACTGGCACAGGACTGCCTCAAAAGACCCCGGTATCGATTATCTTTTTCATCAATCCAGGTTCATCATGGAATGAAAATGCAATATGTTTTATGATGCCTTCTTCTTTTGCCTTGATCTGCTTCAGAAAGCAGATCCATTTTTATTACTTTTTCTTCAAAATATTCCCTGTTCAGTGTATGGAAATGATAGAAATCTATAGATCCAACATCAAGGGTCCCTAGCTGCTCTTCGAGGTACCTTCTGTAGTCGCTTTTTTTCTCTGCTTTCCATGTAGGGAATTTAGTCGAGAGATAGATCCTTTTTCCCCTGTTTTTTTCTTTCCACACCCTTAGGGCTTTACCGACGACTTTTTCGCTTTGCTGGTGGCAGTAAGGATATGCAGTGTCTATGATGTTTATTCCAAGCTCAAAACCTCTCAGTATCATTTCTATTGACTGCTCTTCCTTCACAACTGGTGTTTTGCCTGTATCATCCATCGGGAGCCGCATAGCACCAAAGCCGAGGACCGAAGCTTTTATTTGAGTTTTACCGATCTCCCTGTACTCCATTTTTCCTTCCTGACTAAAAAACTAAAGACTTCAGTCAGTTTAAATTTATCTTACTGCTGATTTTAAATCTGTTTTAAATAATATAATATAGAAGATAAAATATGAATCAGATTATATTACTGAGCAGGTGTTTAACATCAATGGCGGGATGGAGAACCATTAAATATTATGATTAAGAGACCTCTTCTATTAAAGATCTATGAAGCAGCCAGCATGCAGCGCTGGAATGACCAGATAAGGACCATCGAGATAACTGAGCTGGATAAACAGGCCCACAAGATGATAGTCGCTTATATCCTTGGCAAGCTTGAGCTTCAAAGAGGCAATAAAGAAATTGATTGGCTCGAGATAATAGAAGCTGGTTTTTTTGAATATCTCCAGAGAATAATATTAACTGATTTAAAACCGCCTCTTTTTTATGAAATAAAGCGGGACAGGAAAAAATATCTTGAACTTAACCAGTGGGTATATGAAAAGGTCTCTCCTTTTATAAAGGAACTGGGACAGGATTTCTGTACTCGTTTTAAAAACTACATAATGGATGAAAATGGTAGCGAAAATATAAACAGGAAGATAATAAGTGCTGCCCATTTTTATATTACAAAATGGGAATTTGAAATAATCAGGCGTTTTAATCCGGAGGGATACCAGATATCCGAGATAAAGACGAGCATAGATGAAGAACAGGAGAAATACAAAGGTGTGGGAGGAGTCAAGGACCTGCTGCGTTCCCGGAAACTGTTTGACCTTCATAGACATCTGCGGCCAGCTCAGGTTTCAGGTAAGATGGAGCCATCTTTACAGGGTACCCAAGACTTCCGTTCTCGGTCATATGCTGATAGTTGCGATCTTTTCTTATCTGTTTTCACTGACAGCTGGATTTGAGGGAGACAGAAGGATAAATAATTATTTTACCGGTCTTTTCCATGACCTTCCTGAAGTATTGACAAGGGATATTATAAATCCTGTTAAAAAATCAGTTGAGGGACTTGATGAGCTGATAAAAGAATATGAAAAAAGTGAGATGGACAAAAGGATATACAGCTTGCTACCCGAGAAGCTGGCATAACGATATCAGGATGTTTACTGAAAATGAATTTGTAAATACAAATAACAGGGATGGAAAACTGGTAAAATCAGCAGATGATCTTGCTGCTTTCATCGAGGCTTACCTGTCGATTAAAAATGGTATTAATAACCAGAATCTGAAGGATGCAGTAAGTAATATAAGAAAAAAATATAAAAATGCAGTCATCGCAGGCATTGACCTGAATGAGCTGTATGATGATTTTTAAACTATAAGGATCTTCTTTATTTATGGTTAAG
>CAVOGV010000034.1:0-11590 GCA_963695445.1 uncultured Gammaproteobacteria bacterium
CGTCGTCTGGCGGTCGGGGTTTTTCTTTTGTGCAGTCGCTGATTCGCCGATGAACAGTGGGTCAACCCGCTCCAGCCGCAGCCAAGACTATGGCCGCGGGAGCGACACCAGCACGTCGTCCCTCCGGTAGGCCGGGTCGAAGCAAAGTCTCAGAATACCCTCAGCGACGAACTCGGGAGTGCTGAAGTTCTCCTTGTCTTTGAGGTCGACGAACTTCTGAACTTGCGGGAACTTGGACGGGTCGCACTGCCGGATCATGCTCTGCATCTCCGTGTCGATCACGCCGGGGGCAACCGCATACACCCTAAGGCCGTGATCGGTCTCCTCGAGAGCGATCGATTCGCTCATTCGGTCGACTGCAGCCTTCCCCGAGCAATAGGCTGACCAGCCCGCGTAGGCATTTCTTGCAGCCCCGGAGCTGATGTTGATCAGAATGCCCTCGCCGCCGCGGTCGTGCAGATGGCGAATGAATGCCTGGGAGCCGTGGAAAGTGCCGACGACATTGACGGCGATGTGACGCGCGAAATCCGCGGCATCGTTTTCTCGGAGCGGTCCGATCGGGGCGAGGAGGCCTGCATTGTTGATCCAGAGGTCGATGCGACCGAAGCGTTCTACCGTTTCGGCACAGAAGGACGCGACGGCAGTGTGGTCCGTGACATCGAGCGCGCGTACGAGGCTGCGATGGTCGTCATCGAACGACGGTTGGGTGCGTGCGCAGACGGCAATGCGCATACCATGGCGGAGAAAGAAGTGCGCCATGCCGGCCCCAAGGCCGCGGCTGGCACCGGTGATGACCGCGACGCGGCCGGCTGCATCGACCATGTTGGTGCCTCAGTCCTCTTCCTTTAGCCAGCCCTGCAAGGCGTCTACGATCGCCTGGGCCTGCGCTCGGCTGGAGATATTGAACTTCGACTGCTGCCGATATTCACCGTTGCGTTTCTGGTAGCGGCGTATGGTGTAGCGTTCTGGGCCGTAGTCTTCTTTGGTACGGTCCCAGTCCTGGTAGCGATAGAGCACCGTTGCCCAACCGCCCTTAGATAAGACGACCTTGTCCAACTCTTTGGTGGTTTCGATTCCGCCCTCGACGTAGGTCACGGTAAGGTCGTCGATGGTCTCCGTCATTATTGGCTCCTGGAACGGTTGGAGTGCGTATTGGCCGGTGCCGCGTATCGCGACACGTCAGCGCTGCGCTAGTTGGTTGCGCCGTACTGGCGAAGTAATTCGGCCATAATGGACGCCGTTGTCGGGTCCTTTAACGCGCGTGCAAGTGACAGGGGCGAAGCGCCCGAGGCGTCGACACGGTTGACGTCTGCGCCGGCCGTAAGCAAGCGCTTCGTCAATTGGACGTCCCCGGAGGCGACAGCGACATGCATGGAGGTCAGCCCTTCGGGTCCGAACGCGTTGATATCGACGCCGTTTTGAATCAGGAACTCAAGGGTATCCCGGTCGGCCGACTCGTTCTGCACCAAGTCGAACAGCAGCGCCTGCAAGTCATCGCCAGCGCCTTGGTCGAGCAACAATCGGGCGGCGGGCACCTTGCCTTCGGCCAGTGCGACGTATAGCGGCGTTCGGCCGAGGGCATCGCGAACGTCGGTCTGGGCCCCATGCTTGAGCAGTTCCTTGGCGATGGCGACTTGGCCCTGCTCAACAGCGACGTGCAGCGGGAAGTTGCCGTCCGGCCCTGGCTGGTTGACGTCGGTGCCCCAGAACAGGTGGCGCTTGATCTGGTCCAGATCGCCGACGTGAACGGCGCGGTACAAGTTGACGGTGGGTTTCGGTGGCTCCCCGCAGCCTGTCAGTACGGCGCCAAGGCCAAGCAGTAGAATGATGCAATGAAGCAGTCGCATGATGATCCGGCTGATACCGTGGACGCTGGATGTTACGCGTTGGCGCAGGTCGCGAGCAAGCGAGGCCGCGTGTGTTGGCGTTGGGGCTGACGTGATAACGTAATGGTCCTATGTTAGGCAAATTTCTCATCACCGTAGCGGTGATCTACATCGCTTATCTCGTGGTGCGTTCCCGCTATCAGGGTTCCGTGCCCCAGGAGCATGCCGAAACCCGGCTGGCCAACAGGGTCGAGCCCTTGCTCTCGCGCGGCGCCATCAAGGCGGCGGCTTATGCCGCGGTCCTTCTGATGCTCGTTGGTAGCGGCTTCTACCTGTTTCAGTCCTGGGACCGTCGGCATCAAGTTGTCGAAGTACAAGTCGTCAATCCCTATAACGGCGATGTTCAGCGTTACGAAGCGCGCCGCGGAGACATCGAGGGGCGGACATTTCGTACCCTGGATGGACGCCTCATCCGGATCGCCGAGATGGAACGACTGGTGATCAACGAGACGCGGTGACGCTCTGCTGCCGTTCCCGCTGTGCACTGCGCCGCCGGCGTGCGGGATCAATCAGGCTGTCCGAAATTGAACGCAACGGACAGTCTGAGCTGATTACTCCTGTTGGGCTCGACCGAGTGAGGCAAGTCAGGCGGAAACAACAGCAGCAGGCCGGCCTGTGGTGAGACGCGAGTCTCGAACGGAGGGTCATGGAACAGGATATCGCCGGAGTCTGCCGGGGCGGTCACGTAGTAGACCCCCGACAACACTTCGTCGTTGTCCTCGTGACTGTGTCTGCTGGTGCTTTGACCCGGACCCATCGCGTTGAGCCAAAAGCCAGAACGTAACTCTGCGACGATCTTTCCCAATCTGCGCGCTGCCTCGGCTTGGGCATAGTCCAGGATCTGGCCCAGGCCCGGCAGGCCATCCCGTTCCAGATACAGATTCTCGAAGCGTCCCGCGATGAAGTGGGTGCGACGTTGGAAGACTGTCTCATCCAGGCACGCAAATGCGGCGGCCAATGGTGCGTTTATTGGGCCTGCTTCCGGGTACCAAACTGCGTCAATCGCGCTGATGCGCTGCCTGGCCATGCCTGTCTCCCTCATTGCCGCTCCCGAGTCGTGTTAAGAGATCTCGTTGCCGCCGTGCGCTGTTCAGTCCGCTGAGCCCGTCTCGACATGTATCCGCGGTGCTGATTTGGTGTGCCTTCCGACTTGGATTCTGGTTGCGTCGTCGGCTAATCGGGCTCCGGTGTTGTCACCAGCGGCTGCGCCGCGGCAGGCACCGTTGCGCCGCTATCCCACGGCTGCACGACAACAACCGAGATCGAGTTTTTAGGCGAGCCCTCGATGATTCGGTCGCTGTAGCTCAGATAGACTAGCGTGTTTCTCGGCGCATCATAGAAGCGGACCACCTGCATGGTTTTGGTCAGCAGCGAGGTCCGCTTTTTGAAGACATCTTCGCCATCTTCCCTTCCCCTTGGCGATCTCGTCGGGGATTTGTACTGGCCCGACCTGACGGCACGCCAGCGACGAGTCCGACGTATCCTCCGCGACTCCCACCGCCCCGCTGATGCCGCCGGTTTTTGCCCGACTTAGATAGCAGGCGATGCCGGGGATGTCCGGGTCCTGGAACACCTCGACGACGATCTTGTCGTTCGGTCCCATCCATTTGAACTTGGTGCTGACCTTGCCGATGATCTCTGCCCTGGCGGGGATTGCGCAAATGGCTAGCAGGGCGATTGCGACGGTGATAAGGCGCATGATCGGGCTCCATTGAAAGCTGTTCGGTCTGGTTATTCTGCGCCATCCGGCGACAGGTGCGCGTCCTCGACGGTCACGCGGCGGCCCTGCCGACGGTGAATAGCCTCTCGTGCTCGCTGCGGCTACGCGTGATGCAGTCTTCGATTGAGACGCCGAGGAACCAATTGCCGGTCGTGGCCAGGGGGCGCGTTGCCAGGGTCTGATCCAATGCCTCGATCAGGCGCTGATGGCCTTTGCGCAGGCTTGGCAGTCGGTTGGTGGCATGCGCGACGGCAGCGGCCTGATCAGGCGACACATCAAGCGCTGCACAGGCCGCGGCGATCCGCTCGTTTGGTGTGAGCTGGCCGCCAGGAAAATGGAAGGCGAAGCCGCGATAGCGTTCATCGGCCATGAAATCGCGCGACACGGCTGATAGGAAGGCGCCATCGACGCTGATTAGCCCAGCCATCTCCGCCACGGTCAAATCCCCTTTCTTGAAGGCGAGCAGCAGTGTGTCGATCTCGGCCATGCCGATACGGCTTAGGATGGTGGCGGCATCCGGCGCCACATCGTTGAGCAAGCGGGCTGCGACGTCCGGGGGGACCGCAAGGGTGAGGTGCTCGCACATGCGCTCCGAGCCATCTTCCAGCCGTACGATGAAGCCGTTGCCGCTGCTGGCGATGGCCGAAACGGTCCGTCTAGATTCGACACGGAAGCCCGATCCTTCCGCGATCCCCCGGGGGATGTCGCTGAGTCCGTTCGGCATTGTGAAGCTACGCAGCACCTCTTTGCGACGCGGCTTTTTGCGGAATAGCGCTTCCGCGGGGAAGTCGTCCGCCGTCTGGCAGATCACGGAGCGGAAGGCGGGACCGAGCAGATCGCGATAATTGCGCTTGCCGAGCCCGGTGCTGTAGTACTCGAGCACACTACAGTCTGACTTGGTTTGTCCGAACAGCCGCGGCAGCGATAGCAGTAGTTCCGGGACGTGCAGCGCCGATAATACCGACTTGCGTTCACCGCCGCGCCACAGTCGATAGCCCTGCTTAGCCTTGGCCGTGACGTTTCGGAGTAAATCCAGGCGCTCCATGATCTCCAACAGGTTGCCGTAGCTGTTGAAACAGCTATGGCTGCCCGCCTCGACCCAGAACCCATCGAGCTGTTCGAAGGTATGCGTTTGCATGCAGCCACCGAGGCGTCCTTCGCGCTCCAGTAGCAGGGTTTCGATACCGGCTTGGGCGGCATAGTGTGCGGCGCTCAGGCCGCTGATACCGCCGCCGACGACGATATGCGGATAGTGTTGTTCGCTCATGGGGCGGGCTTGTGACGAGGCGGCTTTAAGTGAGGTGGGGTTGGATGATGCAGGGATGGATTTCGGACTCAGGTAATGTCCTGGGCACTCGGCCCCTTAGTGGAGACTGCCATTGGTGCTAGTTCAAGATAGTCGAGATCGAACTCCGGCTGGGGCATCGAAGGCGGTCCGCAGTCCGCAAGCGTCCAGTCTTGCTCATCGACCAGACTCAGGGCGCTGGTGTTTGGGAATTGCGGCGGAGCCGGATCCTCGATCTGCTCCAGCGGCGCACCGATCGGTGCTAGCGTCAATTCTGACCGGTCGCTATCCGCGCCGGAAATCGCCTCGGAATCTGGAGCTGGTCCGTCGACGACGGCGTCGACCGGCTCGATTAATGCCCTGCCGCCCGCCTTGCGGAAGGCATCTTGAAGACGCGCGGCGGTGTCAAGATCGAGGTTCCGCTTGACAAAGATACGACGCCCGCTGAACAGCTGTTCGACCCGCGCTTCGTCCAGGCGAAACAACGCCATCAGTTTGCGCCGGGCGGTCTCTGGTGCGGCTTGATCGACAAGTTCACCAGCAAAGACCACGTTGTAGAGTTCAACGGGCATCGCAGCCTCGCGCGTCTGGCGCCGCGACGCGGCGCCCTATCGGTCATGGTGCCGCGCCGCGTCCGTCGCCGATCGTCCCCCGACCGAGTCGGAAGACGCTGTCAGGCCCCCTGGGCTAGAGCGGCTTGGATAATGTGAAAGCACCGCGAATGTCGCCGAGAGCGTAGCCGCGTGCCTGGTCGTCAGGATAAGCCTGATCGATCGATTCGGCCAGACCCGGTTCGATGTTACTACCGTGGCACGCGAGGCAGACCTCTGCGGTTGGGATCGCCTGCATATACCGATAGGTGCTAACGCTATCACCTTCCACCACCTCGGCGTAGGTCATGCCGGCCACCGGCTGGCCGGCCGCTTTTCGGTCCTCGAACTGCTTCATCACGCGCTGTTCCCAAGCGTCCGGTGCATTCAGCGCGGCATTGCGCGGCTTCAGGCTGGTGCGGCCAACCTCCCAGCCAGTCTGCTCCGCCAGCGAGGCAGCGATGGCCGGTGCCTGCTCTTTGCACACGCCGACGGCATTGGCCGGTCCGCCCGATTTCATCGCCTGTTGTAGTTCACCCTTCAGCGTGGTGGCGAACTGCTGAACGATGGCATGGGCTTGCTGGCCGTCCGCCGTCGTATCAGCGACGGCCACGCCTCCGCTGAAGGTGAGCGCCGCGGACGCGACGGTGGCTACCAGGTGACGCCTGTTGTTAGTCTGCATGTTGCAAGTCTCCGGGAATTGATTCGGGTCTGGTGCTAAGGGACGTTCGAGAAGGCTGTGTTGTGGTCGGTTGTGATCCACTTGCCTATGTCAGGACAACGTCGTTGCGACGCAACCGTGCTGACAACGCCACCTTGACCAACGCGATCGTTGCGTTCCATGGCAAACCGCAACCGCTTCGTTGACCGTCGATGTGACGGTGTCGCGTATACTCTGCGCCGACCGAACGGGGAAATTCATGAACGGTATTTACGGATGGTTTGGCACGCTGCCCGAGCCTGAGGCGGCGGAGCATGTGCTCGACGGCATGCTCGCGGCGACGGCACTGGTCAACCCGGTTCCGCCATCTGATCGGTTGGCGTCGACGTTTCGCAGCGCGGACCTCTGCGCTGGCGTGATAGGTCGAGCCGGCAGCGCCTTGATTAGCCGGGACGGCGATATCGTGGTCGTACTCTCCGAGATGACGCCCATCGGAGATGCCGCCGCCGTGGCCGCCGCTTACCGCCGCGATGGCGAATCGGTGCTGGACGCCTTGCAGGGCCGCTTCGCGCTGGCCCTGCTCGACCGCCGTCGTGGTCACTTCATGCTGGCTATCGACCGAGCTGGCGCTCGTCCCCTTTTTGTGCACCAGAGCGGCGGTAACGTCTTCTTCGCCAGCCGGTTGGAGATGCTGAGATCCGTGCCCGGCTTCGATGCCCGAGTCGATGATCAGGCCGTCTTCGATTATCTCTATTTCCATATGATCCCGAGTCCGCGAGCTGTTTATCGGGGTGTGTCAAAATTGCTGCCGGCTCAGTTGCGGGTCTGGCGGAAGGGCGAGGCATCCGCTCGCTTTTACTGGCATATGCCGTACCAGGAGAACAACCCGGCCGGCTTCGACGATCTGCGTCGGCAGTTCCGTAACCTGCTGCCTGAAGTGGTCGATGCCGCGGGCGCAAGTGGCGGTCGGGTGGGTTGTTTTCTCAGCGGGGGTACGGACAGTTCCAGCGTGTCTGGTACCTGGCGACAGCTGCGCGGAGAGCCGATCGCTACCTATTCCATGGGTTTCGATGAAGCGGGTTTCGACGAAATGGAGTACGCCCGCATCGCGGCGCGCCACTTCCAGACCGCACCGCGCGAGTATTATGTCACCGCAGCTGACGTGGTCGAGAGCATCCCGCGTATCGCGGCCTATTGCGACGAACCCTTCGGCAACGCCTCAATCGTTCCGGCCTATCTGTGCGCCCGTTTCGCCAAGGACGACGGCATCGACACCCTGCTGGCCGGCGATGGCGGCGATGAGATCTTCGGCGGCAACGAGCGCTATGCCAACCAGTGGCTGTTCGAACTCTACGGGCAAACACCTGCACCTGTCCGTGCGCTGCTTGAGCCAACCGTCCGTCTGCCTGGCCTCGGCGGCATCCCCCCGGTGCGCAAGGCGCGCAGCTACATCGATCAGGCCAAGGTACCGCTGCCGGATCGCTTCGAGACCTATAACTTCCTGCACCGCACCGCACTCGAGCAGATCTTCGAGCCCGACTTTCTGGCTCGCGTCGACAGTGCAGCGCCTTTGCAGAATTTGCGCGAAGTCTTTGCCCGCACCGCGTCCGGATCGGCGATCAACCGCATGATGCATCTGGATCTCAAGATTACGCTGGCCGATAACGACCTGCGCAAGGTCAACCAGGCCTGTGGGCTTGCCGGAATCGATGTCCGCTATCCGCTGCTCGACGATCGGATGCTCGACTTTGCCGCCTCGGTACCGCCCAACATGCAACTCAAGCGAACCCAGCTACGCTGGTTCTTCAAGCGGGCCCTTGCGGATTTTTTGCCCCCTGAGATCATTGGCAAGCGCAAGCAGGGATTTGGTCTGCCGGTTGGGCTGTGGATGGTGGACTATGCGCCGCTGCGTGAACTCACGCACGAGAGCATCGCCGCACTCAAGCGGCGCGACATTGTACGCCCGGACTATATCGACTGGGTCGAGCGCAAACACGCCGGGGAGCATGCGTCCTACTACGGCGTCATGCTCTGGGTGTTGGTCATGCTGGAGCAGTGGATGCAGACGCATGGCGCCTGAGGGGAGTGGCTGCGTTGTTCGTGGAATGCTGAAAGCGAGCCGAAATCCATCATCCGCGGACGCCCTGGGACATTGATGGTTGGGCCGCTGATGGCCCGACGCCGTCGATGAGGACTGGCCCAGCGGCGCCG
The DNA here is from genome assembly GCA_963695445.1 of uncultured Gammaproteobacteria bacterium. Lineage (GTDB taxonomy): Bacteria > Pseudomonadota > Gammaproteobacteria > Chromatiales > Chromatiaceae > Thiohalocapsa. The sequence goes on from CAVOGV010000034.1 coordinate 8,354, forward strand.
GTCTGGCAGGACCGGGCGCGCGCAAGCGATTGCGTATTAGGCGCCGCGGCGGCCTGGAACGCTCAGTACCTCGACCTTCACGGGTGTGACGCCCTTCTTGATCATGCCGAGTTCAGAGGCGGCGCGGCGAGACAGATCAATGATGCGGCCTTTCACGAACGGGCCGCGGTCGTTCACCCGGACGACGATGCTCTTGCCGGTGCGCACGTCCGTGACCCGCACCTTGCTGCCCAGGGGCAGGCTCTTGTGCGCCGCACTCATCTGATTCTTGTTGTAGACCTGCCCGCTGGCCGTCTTGTTACCGTGCAAGCTGTCATGGTAGTAGGACGCAATGCCCTTTTGCACTTGGCCGGGGCCGGCTGCCAACAACGGGAGGGACAGGGTGGCAAACAGGGCTGCGAGCAAGGCGAGGCTGATTTTCTTGGTCATCGGTAGGCACCATTGGTGCGACTCCGCGGCGGCCGGCCCGCCTTTGCAGAGGCATGGCTACGCCTGTCCGCCTGCCTGGGTCTGTCCTGGCCAAGCGGATGCGGTGGTCGCTGTTGATTACGATGACACTATCATACGGGAAAACCCGTATTAGGGAAATCCCTAATCGGCCGCGCGAACATTAGGGTTATCGCAAGCAGGCCCCGCATGGGGCGCGATTCAGTCGGGCCAGACGCGCCCGCCGCTTTGGTAGCGATCCATGCTCGCTGTTGCCTGAGCTGTCTTTTTTGGTGGCACGGGCGGGCGTGCGGCGACCTTGCGGGTCGTCGCGCGTCGACCCTCACTCCTGCTGCCGGCGAGGCCTGTGTCGGGACGCTCTGCAGGAGGGCCAGAAGTACTGGATTTGGATGGGCTGGATTTGGCGGGGCTGGATGCGCGCTTGTCTGAGGTGGCGCCTTCTGCCGGAATTTCCGCTCGATTCGTCTTGGGTGCTGGCGTCAAAGGCGTTGTTGTTGGTGTCGAGCGGGCCGTGCCAGTCGACGCATCCTCGGCGGTGCCGTCGCCTGGGCCGGTCTTGGCCTTGCGGATGGAGTCCAGCAGGCGGCGCTCGGTTCGGTTGCTCTCAGCCATGGTCGAATATCTCCGCGATCAGGTCGTTGATCTCGGCGGCGGCGGCCTCTCCGCGCCTGCCGGCCTGGAACACGCTGCGCCCCTCGAGTACGCAGTGACGGTGTATGGACCGCCGGCGCAGCGTGGTAGTTGCGACGGGGAGGTCGAGCTCCGCCACCGCCTCTGGCATCAGCCGCGACAGCGTCGTGCGTGGCTCCATCTGGCTCATGACGATGAGCGCACGCAGCCGCGGGTTCTCCGGCCGCAGCTTTTCGATGACGCGGGCGATGTGCGTGGTTGCCCATAGGTCCATCGGCGACGGCTGCACCGGGATTAATGCATGATCGGCTAGGCGCAATGCCTGTTCGGTCTGCGTCGCCTTGATCGACGGCGGACAGTCGATGATCACGTGCTCATGGGCGTCGCGCAGGGCGGAAACCGTCTTGTCGAGACCAAAGGCAGCCGCCACAACGGTCGGCAGTCCGCCGTCCTTCCCGGTGTCTTCCGGGCCGACTAAGCGCCATTGATAGGCAGACTGTTGCGGGTCTGCGTCGACGATGACGACGCTATCGCGCCGGGCGAGACCCGCGGCCAGATTAAGCGACAGCGTGGTCTTGCCCGTGCCGCCCTTGTTGCCGACGACGACGATGATGCTCATAGCCGCGCCGAACCCAGCGGATGCCGGCGAGCCAAGGGTCTTGGTGGGGGGCGGTGTTGCCGCGTTTGCATGCTTGCCGTATTGCCTCGCTCGTGAATCGCGGGTTCGCGCCCGCGCCATCGCTGCCGCAAGGCTAGGTGGGGGACGCATTGGCGTCAAGCAGCCGCTTCGGGTGGAGTCCGGATCAGGCCGGCATGTGCGGCGGGTCGAGATCTTCCAGTGGCGCGTCGTCGCGATGGTGCTCCTGTGCCAAGAGATCCTCTAGCAGTTTCAGGTGCTCGGCCTCCTCGGCGCTCATCTCAGCGGCGAGTTCGCGGACCTCGGCATCGTCTGAGTCGGAAGCGGTATGCGCGTAGAAGGCGTGCCCGCGGGTCTCATTGTGCAGGGCCAGTTCCAGGGCCTGCACCGCGCTCATCTGGTAACTGACGTCGCCATGCAGACAATCGCCGCCCTCCGGGCCGCCGCCGGGGCAATTCCACTTGAACTCCCACGGCGCGATGCGTGGCAGTGCCACGCCGCGGGCCCGCTCGCCGATGCTGGTCGCGTGCTCGTCGCTGAGCTGCGCCAGGCGGCGAAACAGGGCGGCGACCTCGTGGTTGTGGTGCACCTCCATGCTGTCCGCCAGCTGCTCATAATGCGCGGCGGACTCGTGCTCCAGCTCGAGCGCGTGCACCAGGAATTCGCCGACATCGTCGATCGGGGCGGGCGCGGCGGGCGGCCGTTGGTCGGGCGGTGTACTCATAACTCAAACTCCGCCTCAATCCGATCGAGGCTGGTGTGGGCATCATGCGTACTTGAATAGATCGGCAGCTGCTCCGCGTAGAGTATGCCGAGCGCCATGCCATCGTCGCGCTGGATCAGCTCCGCGGCCCGAGCGGCATCGTGGGTCGGCCCGAGCTGGCACGGGTGCACCATCTGCTTCCAGTGCTTTTGCTCGGGGCGGAAGGTCTGGCACGGACTCAGCACCTGCACGAAGCCGAAGCCGCGGTGCTCGATGGCCTGCGTCAACAAGTGGCTCAGGCCATTCGGGTCGCCGGCAAAGCCGCGGGCGACGAAGCTGGCGCCGGCGGCCAGCGCGATGGCGGCGGGCTGGAAGCGGCGCACGCCGGTGCCGTGGGGCGTCAGCTTACTGTGGTTCCAGTCCGGCTGCGTGGTCGGCGATGCCTGGCCCTTGGTCATGCCGTAGACCTCGTTGTCCATCACGACGTAAGTCAGATCCATATTGCGGCGGCAGGCATGCAGAAAATGATTGCCGCCGATGGAGAAACCGTCGCCGTCGCCGCCGGCGGCAATCACGGTTAGATCCGGGCGCGCCGCCTTCAGGCCTGAGGCCAGCGCCAGTGCGCGACCATGGACGCCATGGAAGCCGTAGCTATCGACATAGGCCGGTAGGCGCGACGAGCAGCCGATGCCGGAGATCAGGGCGACGTCCTGTTTCGCCAGGCCGAGATAGGCCAGGGCCTTGGTCAGCGCGGAGAGCACCCCGAAGTGGCCGCAGCCCGGGCACCAGACTGGCTTGATGTCGGACTTGTAGTCCTTGG
>CAVOGV010000035.1:0-52566 GCA_963695445.1 uncultured Gammaproteobacteria bacterium
ACCTATCGCTCTATCCTTGACCCCGCCAGCGCCTCGCCGCACCGGGCCCTGCTGGAGATCATCGCGCGCATCGACTCGCTGGATGATGATCGGCTGGAATTCCACCTACGCGAGCCCGACCCGCTGTTTCCGGGCTATCTCGGCATCGGCATCCTGCCGGCGCGGTTGATCGCGTCCGGGCACGGCTTTCAGCGCGAGCCGGTGGGCAGCGGCCCGTTTCGTTTCGAGGGCTGGCCCGAACCGGGCCGGGTGGAGCTAACGCGCCGCGACGACGGGCAGCGCTTCGAATTCGTCACCGTGAAGGACCCGAACGTGCGCGTCATGAAGCTGCTGCGCGGCGAGATCGACCTGTTGCAGAACGACCTGCCGCCGGAGCTGGTGGCGTTCTTGCGCAAGCGGCCAGGCATCCAGGTCGAAAGCGCCGACGGCAGCAACTTCTCGTATCTGGGGTTCAATCTGGAGGACCCAGCCACCGGGGACCTGAACGTGCGCCGAGCGGTCGCCCACGGCATCGACCGGGGCGCCATCCTGCACTACCTGTTCCAGGACAGCGGACGCCCTGCCGAGGCCCTGTTCCCGCCGGAACACTGGGCGGGGACCGCGGCATTGGCCGCCCATGCGCACGACCCGCAACGCGCGCGGGAGTTGCTCAGCGCCGCCGGCTATGGCGACGACAACCCGCTTCGGCTCAGTTACAAGACCTCCAGCGACCCGTTCCGGCTGCGTCTGGCAACGGTGATCCAGGCCCAGCTTGCCCGTGTCGGCATCGACCTGAAGATCCAGAGTTACGACTGGGGGACCTTCTTCGGCGACATCAAGGCCGGTCGCTTCCAGCTCTACGGTCTCACCTGGGTCGGCATTCGCATGCCGGACATCTTTCGCTATGTGTTTCATAGCGCGGCGATCCCGCCGGACGGCGCCAACCGCGGGCGCTACCGCAGCGACCAGGCCGATCGGCTCATCGAGCAGGCCCGCGCCGAGGCCGATCCGTGGCGCCAGGCCGCGCTGTATCGCGACCTTCAATCCCTGCTGCACGCCGAACTGCCCTACGTGCCCCTCTGGTACGAGGACCAGATCGTCGCCAGCCGCGCTGCCATCCATGGCTATCGCCTCGCCGCCGACGGCAACTACGATGCGCTGGACCGAGTTAGGCGATCGCCTAAGTTGCCGCTCTAGTTTAGGGTCTTCCTGACCTCGTCGACCAACGACCGGCCCTGTTTCAACATCGCCTGCTTCACCGCCTCCGCCAGCGCTGGCTTGGACAGGGTCTTGGCGTTCAGCACCATCTTCGACGGCGACGCGGCATAGGACGACAGGGGATCGCTGAGCGCCATGGCGGTGTCTTCGACCGCGTTGTAGTCGTAGTAGCAGGTTGCCGAGCCGTCGCTGTCTGGCCCGGACCAGCGCAATTTCACGGCCGCGTATTCGTAGCCGCGGGTCTCGGTGGCGGTCTGCGTCCAGTTGCGCGAGGCCGAATCGCCGAGCTGTACCGCGACCAGGTCTTTGCAGAGAGTCACGCGCACATCCTCGCCGGAGCCTGAACAGCCGGCCAGGGTCAGCGCGGCGGCGAGCACGAACAGGGTGCGCGGCGGCGCAGGGGTGGTCTGGAAGGTGAGACTCATCGGTCGGACTCCGAATCAAAGGGGGTGTCAATGTCAGCAAGAGTTTTCGAAGGGCCAAGCGCCGAGGGGCGAGCTCCGCTGTACCGTGCGATCGCAGATCCGCGGTCCTCTGCCTTCGAGACCGGAACAGTGTCGCGATAGGCTCTGCGTCGGCGCCAGATCCCTTCGCGCCTTTGCGCCTTCGCGTGAGACTCTTCTTTCATCCGTTCCTCATCCAATTAGGAATTTTTCACGCGAAGGCGCAAAGGCGCGAAGGAATTTTTGTTCGCGTTTTCGCAATTTGTTGCGAGCATCCCACCTCGCCCTGGGGCGGGTGGCCGGAACGATGATCAAGGTCTGTCTTCGCCGCGGGCGGCGGGAATCACATCCAATTCCGAGCGAACCAGTGCGTAGTCCGAGAGCCGGGCGTCGTTCAGCGTCGTCTCCGTTGCCTGTGCCGAGATGCCAAGTCCTTCCAGGGTCTCCGCGGCTAGGCGCAGGCTGGCCTCGACCGCCTCTGGCAGGGCCTTATTGGCGCCGGCCCGGTAGAGGGCGTCGCAGGCAATCAGGTCGTGGGCCCGGGCGACGATGGTGGTATGCGGCGCCCGGGCACGGATCAGTTCGGTGGCATTCACCGCGGCCTGGGTGCTGTCGATGGTGAGAACGACCAATTTGGCCCGATCGATGCCCGCGGCGTCGAGCAGATGCGGATCGCAGATGTCGCCAAAAAAGACTGGATAGCCGTCGTTGCGCCAGCTCGCGACCAGCGCCGGGTTGCCGTCGAAGGCGATGTAGCGGATACCGTTTGCGGCCAAGATGGCGCCGATGGTGTGGCCGACCCGACCGTAACCGCCGATCACGACCTGTGGCGCGTCGTCGGCGGCCTCGGCCTGATAGCGGAAATGCTCATGCACGTCCGCTTCCGCTTCCGCGTCCGGCTGGCGACTTGCCAACTGATTGCCGATCTTGGTCAACAGTGGGGTCAGCAACATGCTCAGCGAGATCACTGATACGGCCATAATGAAGACCCGGTCGTCAATGATTTGCAATGCCTTGGCGGCACCGAACAACACGAAGCCGAATTCTCCGGCCTGCGCCAACAAGAAGGCGACGCGCAGCGCCGCGGCGCGCGGGTTGCCGAACCAGCGGCAGAGCAGGTAGATCAGCGTCACCTTGATGCCCACCAGCGCCAGCACGTGCAGCGCGAACAGCAGAGGCTGGGCGGCCAGCACGCCGAGGTCCACGGACATACCGACGGCGACGAAAAACAGACTCATCAGCAGACCCTTGTGGGGCTCCACGCTGGCATGAATCTGCACGCTGTACCGCGATCCGGACAGCATCATTCCCATCAGGAATGCCCCCAGCGCCATGGACATGCCGGCCATGTCCATGGCCCAGGCGGCGATGAACACCGCCGCCAAGACCACCAGAAAGAACGCCTCGCGGTTGTATTGGCGCGCCATCAGGTCGAGCACGAACGGGACCAGGTAGCGCCCGCCCACCAGCACCAGCGCCAGCATCAGGCCGACCACGCCGAGTTGCTCCCACAGCGGCAAATCGGCGGGCAGGGTCCGCTGTCGGCGATGACCGGGATCAGCGCGATCATCGGTACGACCGCCAGATCTTGCATCAATAGGATCGCGAACGCGGTCTGACCGTAGGGCGTGGCGATCTCGCCCTGGTCGTAGAGCATCTGCATCACCAGCGCCGTCGACGACAACGCCAGGCTGAATCCGATTAGCATGGCCACCGGCCAGGAATCGATGAAGAACCGAAAATACAGCGCCAAGGCCAACCCCGACAGCAGGATCTGCAGCGAGCCGAGTCCGAACAAGGTTCGCCGTATCTCCCAGAGTCGGCGTGGATGCATTTCCAGCCCGATCACGAACAGCAACAGGACCACGCCTAGTTCCGTGAAGTGCCGGAGGTCTTCGACATGCCCGGTGACGGATGGCCCAGGCGTATGCGGGCCGATCAGTATCCCCGCCACCAGCAGACCGAGGATCGAACCCAGCCCGAAATGGCGGAACAGCGCGACCGCGACCGCCGTAACGACGAGCAGCAGGACTGCCGAATAGACGAAGGATTTTGGGTCCATAGTGTCAGCTGAGGCGATCAGTCAGGCGCATCGCGGTGCGTCGGTGGGAGGCGATGGCATACAAACGCTGGTCGCCGTGCCGCGGCGCGATTATCCTGGGCCACGACCAACCGGAAGGTCTGCAAAGCGTTGATGATAACGCCCCCTCCAGTCTGATTGAAACCGCCGGCCTTGATCGTCGCTACGGCAACGCCCGGGCACGCCGGATTCATCCGGCCCCCGCGGGCGGGCGACGTCAGTCGCCGGCATGCGCCCTACAGCACGGACTAAAGTCCGCCTCCCCAGGTGGCGACTTAAGTCGGCGGACCCGGCGACGCGGGGGCGGGAATGACGATCAAGGACAAACCACCGCGGCAACGCTGTTCGGGGAGCCACGGCGACGCCGTCGTCGGGACTGGATTTGTGTCGGCCCCAGCAATGGCCCAATATTGTTCGTCTGTCCTCGCAATGCGCTGAGTTTTCATGTGTGAATTGTTTGCCATGTCGAGCCGCGTTCCGGCTACCCTCAGCTTTTCGCTAGAACGCCTGGCCCGACATGGCGGCGCGGACGGTCCCCATCGCGATGGATGGGGCGTGGGCTTCTACGAGGGGCCGGATTGTCTGTTGCTGCGCGAACCGCGACCCGCCAGCGAGAGTTCGCTGATGCATTTCACCGAGCGCCAGGGATTGCGCACCCGCATGGCCTTGTCGCATATCCGGCTGGCGACCTTCGGCGCGCGCTCGCTGCGCAACACGCAACCGTTTGCGCGGGAGTTGGGTGGTCGCATGCACCTGTTTGCGCACAATGGGGACCTGCCGGCGCTGCTCGACGTGCCGATGGCGACCGATGCCGCGTTTCGACCAATCGGCGATTCGGATTCGGAGCGGGCGTTTTGTGGGCTGCTGGCGCGGATGGCACCCTTATGGTCTGGCCTGTCCGGTGATGCCTTACCACCCCTGTCCGCGCGGCTGGAGGCGATCGCGGACTACGCCCGCGGGTTGCGCGAGATGGGGCCGGCCAATTTCATCTATGCGGACTCGGATGCGCTGTTCGTACACGCGGACAGACGTACCCAGCGCGACGGGCGCTTGCGTGCACCGGGGCTTTATCTGTTGCAACGCTGCTGCTGGCGTTCGGCAACGGAGTTGCAGGACGCGGGGGTGACACTGTCGACGGTGCGTCAGGACGTCGCCCTGGTCGCGAGCGTGCCGCTCACAGACGAGCTGTGGGAGCCGTTGGCGGAAGGCGAGTTGATCGCGCTGTCGAATGGGCTGTGCTACGGTCCCGACGGCTTGCCGACGACGCCGGAACGACTCGGCGGGATACCACGGTCGGGGCGCCTGGGTCGTGGACCTCAGAAAGACGCGTAAAACTTCGCGGCCTTTTTCGCGAGAGCCAGCGAGGCGATGTCTCTGACAGACCAAAGGGCGACGTTGGGTTGCCCAACCCGAGCGGTTGCCTCAAGTGGGCCAAGTCCCCGGGACCGAGCGCGGCTGAACAGCGCGAGTGTACAAAGTTGGCCCCCGGCGCTTGGCCCTTCTGAAGGCAAGCGCCTCGTAGTCCTAAACCTTGACGTATTCCGCAACGATTTCTCGCCTTCAAGCCGTCTAGCTTTCGGTGCTACGCGCGCCTTGCTCCAGCTCTGCAACGATGGCGGCAAGGGTTGCGGCCGATTCGCGAAATTCGAAGCTGTGGACCTGTTCGACGAGCCTGCGCATGCGTCTCCCAATGCCGCCGCCGGGTCCAATCAGCTGTGCCAGGGCGTCGGTCGCCGGAAGGGCGGCTGCGTCGCTGTTGGCCAGCAGTTGGCGTAGCTGAAGGGCCAGGGATAGGCAGTGATCGGCCGTTGCCGGTCCCAGCATGGTGTCTTGCGGCCAGCGGTCCGCGGCGGCATCCGGTGTCACCAGCGGCAGCGTGTCGTCGTCGGTTTCGGCTATCGTCGCTGCGGCCTTTCGGCCGTTGTCCGCGGCATCCGCCGTCATCCCGGCCGCGGTGACGATCTCGCTCGCCACCTCGTGGTTGATCGACTGATCCTCGACCAGCAATAAATGGCTGTTGCGGAGCCGTTCGATGTCGTTGGCATCGCCCCACCCGTCGTCCGATGAGGCGGCGACCCCTTGCGTGTCCCCGCTCGTGTGGCCGAATGTCGTCCCTCCCGTGTCAGGTCGTGCTTCGAGCGGCGCTTTCGGGATCAACGCATCACGCAGGGTTGAGGCGCTCACCGGCTTGGTCAGAAAGCCTGCAATCGGCAGGTTCGATACCGCTTCCATGATCTCCTCGTGGCCGACCGCGGTGACGATGAGGATGCGGGGCGGCGGCTCTAACTCCTCTCGGGCCAAGACCAGGCGGGCCGCGGTCAGGCCATCCAATGCCGGCATGCGCCAGTCGAGCAGCAGCACCTGGAAAGGATCGGCCGCGCGATGGGCGGCCATGACCGCGTCAATCGCTTCATCGCCGTCAGCGGCGGTGCTGATCCGCATGCCCATGGATTCAACCATCATGGCCAGGATGCGGCGGGCGGTTGGGCTGTCATCCGCGACCAGAACGCGTTGCCGGCATGCCCCCAGGTCAGGGTCGTCCTGCTCTCCTGGCGCTTCGGGCTGACGCGTGAAGCGGGCCGTAAAGTGGAAGATGCTGCCCGTGCCGGGTTTGCTGTCGACCCAGATTCGCCCGTCCATCATCTCGGTTAAGCGTTTTGAAATGGCGAGCCCGAGCCCGGTGCCGCCGAAACGGCGGCTGGTGGAGCTGTCTGCTTGGGAGAAGGATTGGAACAGATTGGCGCGCTGTTCCGGCGCCAGGCCGATTCCGGTGTCGCTGATGGAAAACTGCAGTACGACATGTGCGGTGCTGCGCTCGACTACCCTCACCTTGATGATGATCTCGCCGCGTTCGGTGAACTTGACGGCATTGGTGCCGAGATTGATCAACACCTGTGACAGGCGCAGCGGATCGCCGATCAGTGCGGTCGGCAGGCGTGGGTCGACGTCGAAAAGGAGCTCGACGCCTTTGTTCTCGGCCCCGAGGCCGATGGCATCGGCCAGATTCTCCAGCACGTCTTCAAGGTGGAAGGGGGTCGCTTCCATGGCCATTTTGCCAGCCTCGATTTTGGAGAAGTCGAGGATGTCGTTGATGATGCCGAGCAGGGAATTGGCGGAGCGGAAGGCCTTGTCGATGTAACCGTGCTGCCGGGGTGTCAGGTCCGTTTTCAGCGCCAGCCGGGTTATGCCGATGATCGCATTTATCGGTGTCCGGATCTCGTGACTCATGTTGGCCAGGAATGCAGACTTGGCCCGATTCGCCTCCTCCGCCAGGTCGCGGGCGCGACGAAGCTCCAGCTCCGCGCGCTTCAGTTCGCTGATGTCCTGGGAGATGCCGCAGATGCTGTGGGGCTGCCCGGTAGCATCGAGCAAGGGGAACTTGTGCGTATAGAACACCAGTTTCCGGTGATCGTGATCTCGCGCCTCCTCGTATTGGCAGGTCTCGCCCTGCGTCAGCACGGAGTGATCGTAGCGGCGCAGCGCCGCGGAGATCTCAGGAGCGAACAGCTCGTCGTCGGTACGGCCCAGGACCTGATCCTCCTGCATGCCGGCAAGCGCTGCCCAGCGGTGATTGACGAGCAGGTAGCGGCCCGATGCGTCTTTGACGTGGATTAGCGCGGGAGAATTGTCGAGAATCGCCTGTAGCTGCTCGCGGCTGCGACTGCTGTGTTGTTCGGCTTCGCGCAGCGATTGCTCCGCCTCGCGACGACGCTCGATTTCCTTTTTCAGATCATGCTTGGTGCGCAGAACGCTGGCGATAGCAACGATTGCCAACAGCGCTAGCCCAATGATGAATGCCAGCATCGGCGGCTCAAATGCCCCTAGCGGGGCGGCGTGCAGCGCGGGGGAGATCGCCGTAGCTTCGCCGCAGACAGTGTCAGCGGCGGCAACCGCCGCGGCGAACAAGGCCGCGGTGACGATGCCCGGACGTCGGCGTTGCACCGACAAGGCATCTGCTGGTCAGACGCAGCCGGTCGGTTTGGGTAAACCGCCCCATTTGCAGATCAGCTTCATCGGGCCCTTCTTGAAGATGCCGTACAGGTCTTTGGTGCTGACTCCTTGTTTTTTCGCAAAAATTCGGATCGGCGGCACCACGCCGTCATTGTCATACATGGCGCGGGCGTCGCGGATGAACTGCATCACCTGGTCGTTCATCTCGAAGTCATCGGCCGCGGCCATCTCGATCGCAAGCTGCTCGGTCCAGTCATCCCGGTTGACCAGAAAGCCTTCTCCGTCTACGGGTACGCTGATGCTCATGGGGTTACCTCGTCGTGTCAAATTCAATGTAATTTGTATGTTTTCCGATGTCCAAGTTTGCGCCGTGTAGCCCGATATTCCACCATGCCTACACTAGGGTTTTATCAACCAGTCTGCCGCCGCAGGCGGCTGCAGTTGGTCATGGTCGACCGCGGCGGCGACTGCGCCCCAGTCGTCGAGGGGTTGCTGGGCATCGAGCCGCCGCAATCGTTCACCGTCACGCACCGTCAACCCCCAGCGGTCTAGACCTAGACAAAGTAACTCGGTGGTCCTGTCGGTGCAGCCCCAGCCGAGCGTTGAGAACAGCTTTGCGAGCCGTTCTGATCGCTCCGCGCGTAGTCGCAGCAAGAGTGACTCCTCCGTGCTGGTCGTCCAGGGTACGATCAAAAGTATCCTATCCGCGCTGAGCCAGCGGGCAGTGGCAAAGCCGCCGTTGTAGTGGAAACGCAGCGGTTCCAGCCGATAGAGCCGGAAACCGAGCTGTTCCGCATAAACGCGGCCGTTCGGGAAGTGTCGACAATAACGCGCCAGCGCGTCCGCTTCGGAGCAGGGATGACAATCGGCGATGCAAGTCAGCCGGCGACCCTGTTGGATGTCGCCCGCCGCACGATCGAACAAGGTCAGCGCGCAGCGCGGGTCCGCCGAGAGATTGCGACTGTGTTGAGCCAGGTGGCTGAGCAGTAACAGTGGCCGCCCGGCCTGGTCTTGGCAGATCGGCACAACGGAGCCGAACGGATAACCAGGCACAGCCAGGGACTGAGTCGAGATGACGCCACCGAAGCTGCCGTACCAGAGACGGCAGGCGTCGTCGACAGCGGCATGGCTAGTTTGCGCCACCGTGCCGCGGGCTCAGGCGCGGTTGGCGCGCACGGCATCGAGCACGCCGTCCCAGAAACGGATGCGGGCACAGACCGCTTCCTCGGCAGCGGTCGCCGCTTCGTCCAAGCGTTTCGGATCGTCCTCGCACAGGGCGTCGAGCAATTTCAGCGACAGCGGCCCGTGAAAATCCGCGTCCAGATGGATGTGCCGGTGCAGATAGGTGTGGAAGGCGGGCGCCTGGTCTGCGCCGGTGCCCATGCCATCGATCAGACGACGGAACATCTCCGGGATCACCCGTTCGCGCCCAACCGCCAGCGCCGCGGCGGCGACGTGGGGCTTGTCTTCTCGGATGAAGCAAAAGGTGGTTTCGGTAAAGTAGCGAGCGGGTAGGGGCACCAGATCGGAGTACAAGGCCGCATCCAGACCGCGGCTGTTGACCAACTGCAGAAAGCGTCCCGGCAGGTCGCCGTCCGCGCCGATCTCGTTCATCGCCTCGCAGTAGTACTCGAAATGGCTGCTGTAGCGCGGGCCGGCGTCGGTTTCGATGCAGTCCGATTCCTCTTCCAGGACCAGCTGATTGATGAAGTAGCGCACCTCGGCGTTGCCGCGCGGTACCCAGGGCGTCGTGGTGGGCGCGATGGCCTGCTGTAGGTGCTTGATCAACGACATGAAATCCCAAACCGAGAAGACGTGATGCGACATGAAGACCTGTAGGTCGCGACGGTCCTTGATCTCGGTGTAGATCGGATGCTGGTTGAGCTCTTGTTGCAGGGCTTGGATGGGTTCGAGATCGGGGGCTGCCATATCGATAACCTCGTGGTGTCTTGTTACTGCATGTGTCCTGAATATACGTCCGCTTTGGTCAAACCTGAATGAGCGAGCTCAGCTATGGCGTTCCGATCCGCCGATGTTGTTCTGATCGATGTCATGGCGACCGGCGAAAACGCCGGGTACCGTCTTAGGTGGGCTTTGGTCAGGGATTACTCAGTCATGGATTACCCAGGCAGGGATTATCCGGCGAGTCCCCGAAGACGCCATTTTCGCCAGGGGTGCCTGTGATTGAATAGCGCTTACGTGATTGCGCCAGTGGTCGGGCTCTTCAGCGCCCTACACTGCATCGGCATGTGCGGCGGCATCGTGGGGGCCTTGACCTTCTCGCTGCCTGAACGGGTCCGCAGCGAGCCGCGGCGGCTGCTGGCCTTCGCCCTTGCCTACAACGCTGGGCGCATTCTCAGTTACGCGTTGGCGGGCGCGTTGTTCGGCTGGCTCGGGGCGTGGGTGTTCGCCGCCGGCAACGCCGGGGCGGCGGCTTGGGTGCTGCGCCTGATTGCGGCCGTGATAACCATTGCCATGGGCCTCTACATCGCCGGATGGTTGCCCCGTTTCGCGCGCTTGGAGCGACTCGGTGAACCGCTTTGGCGAACTCTCGAGCCCTGGGGTCGGCGGCTGTTGCCGGTGCACACGTTGGGGCGTGCCGTCTTGTACGGGGCTGTTTGGGGTTGGCTTCCCTGCGGGCTGGTCTATGCGATGCTCATTGCCGCGCCGGCCCAGTCGAGCATGCTGGGGGGCGCTCTGTTCATGGCCCTGTTCGGCCTCGGTACCCTGCCGATCATGCTGGGCACCGGGATGCTCGCGGGCAGACTGCGGGGCTGGACGGGCAAATCTGCGCCGCGACAACTGGCTGGGCTCGGGGTGGTCGGGCTTGGGCTGTTCACGTTGCTCTCTCAGCAGATATAATTCACAGGGTTCCTGCGGGGAAATCCCGCCAACACGGCAGTCGAGGGGCTCCACGACTCCCCAAAGCGAAGCCCCCGGGGTGGCGAGCAAGCGATGCAAAGCACGACGGAACACTCTTTGATCGGAGAAGATCCGGAACTGAGACGGCTGCTGAAGGCAGCAAAGGTCGTGGCGGCGACGGATGTCAACGTACTGCTAATCGGCGAAAGTGGCACCGGCAAGGAGATCCTTGCACGCAGCCTCCATCGCTGGAGTCCGCGCGCGACGGGCGAATTCGTCAGCGTGCGCTGCACCGGCCTGGACGAGGCGCCGGACTTGCCAGCGCTCTGCGAACAGGGTCGCGGCCACGGCACGCTGTTCTTGGACGAGGTCGCGGAACTCACGCCGCGAGCGCAGGCGGGCCTGCTGCGCTGCCTGGAGACCCTGGAACTCGATCGTGATCTGCCATCGCTGCGTGTGGTGGCGGCCACCACGCGTGAGCTAGAGGCGTCGGTGCGCAACGGCCGTTTTCGGCGGGATCTCTATCACCGCCTGTGTGTGGTACCCCTGTCGTTGCCGCCCCTGCGTGAGCGCGTCGGCGACATCGCGCCGTTGACGGAGCATTTCCTGCGCACGGCCGCGGCTGCGCATGAGTTGACAGCGCCCAAATTAAAACCCGCGGCGTTGCGCCAGCTAAAACGCTATGACTGGCCTGGCAATCTGCGCGAACTGCGCAACCTCTGTGAGCGCCTCGTCATCCTGCTGCCTGGCGTCGACATCACGCCGGACAATTTGCCTGCGGAGGTGTGCGGCGCCGGAGGGCCAGCCGGTGATCGGTCCGCAACTGCGTCGGGGTTTCGGTTGCCTGCCAGCGGCGTCGATCTGGAACAACTGGAGATCGATGCCATTCGTCAGGCGTTAGCGCTCGCCGCCGGCAACAAGAGCCGGGCAGCCCGTCTGCTCGGCCTCACCCGGGATACCCTGCTGTATCGGATGCGCAAACACGTCATCCAGGCCTGAAGATCCGGCTGAACCCTCAGCGGTGCTTCCGGCCAATGTGGTCGACGTGTTCCATCCATGCGCTAAACATGCCCTTGTCGCCGTGCTGCGCACGACGACCGCGGAAGGTGCCGAAGCAGCGTTCCTCTTCCTCGCCAAAGCGCGCGGACCCAACCGCTAACAACGCCAGGATGGCGAAGGCGTTCAGCGCAAGGCTAACCGCCAACAGCGGACTCCGGATCACGTAGTTGCCGCTCAGCCAGTGCAAGACCGCTTGGTGATACTCCAGTGTTGCCCAAATCGACCCGAACAGCAGCGCGACTGCGAGCAGCGAGAACAGGTCGGCGATGGTCTCGTGGGTACGAGAGAACTTCTTGATGTCTTTACAGACGAACATTGGCGGCCTCCGGCGGTGTGGTTAGGGGTCTTGTGAACGGGCCGTATCAGCGCCTTCGGCTCGCTAATCTAAGGGTATTCCTCCATCGGAACTGCGTGAAGCCCCAGTAACGGGGCAATCATGCGGCGTTAATGGGGTGAGAATCTCCACCGTAGACATGTATATTAACGACCTCCTATCACTCCACCGTTGATGCACTCGGGGGTAAGCAAGCGTGGAATTTGTCTCTGACGCCATTGGTTATGTAAACGGCCTGGTCTGGGGGCCGCCGATGCTGGTGCTGATTCTGGGCACTGGTCTGTATTTATCCGCCGGCCTCAAGGTCATGCCGCTGCGCAAGATCGGCTATGGCTTTCGAATGCTCTGGAAGGGACGGCACGAGCAGGGACAAGGGGACATTACTCCCTTCAACGCGCTGATGACGTCATTGTCGGCCACCATCGGTACCGGCAATATCGCCGGTGTCGGCACCGCCATCGCGATCGGCGGACCGGGGGCGCTGTTCTGGATGTGGATGACGGCGCTTGTCGGCATGGCCACCAAATATGCCGAGGCGGTACTCGCGGTGCGCTATCGCGAGGTCGACGACAACAACAACCACGTCGGCGGTCCCATGTACTACATCCGTAACGGACTAGGTAAGAACTGGTTCTGGATGGCGACGCTGTTCGCGGTGTTTGGCGGTTTGGCGGGTTTCGGTATCGGCAACATGGTGCAGGCCAATTCGGTGGCGGATGCGCTGCAGTCCAAGTTCGACGTGCCGTTCTGGATGACCGGCGTCGTGATGGCCGTGCTGGTCGGGCTGGTGCTGATTGGCGGCATCCGCTGGATCGCGCAGGTGGCGGGCAAGCTGGTGCCCTTCATGGCCATCGCCTATCTGCTCGCCGGCCTGGTTGTGCTCGGGATGAACATCACCGAGGTTCCCGGTGCCTTCATCACCATCGTGCAGGAGGCGTTCACGCCGACCGCGGGCATCGGCGGCTTCGCCGGCGCATCGGTGATGATCGCGATTCAGATGGGCGTTGCCCGCGGCATCTTTTCCAACGAGGCCGGCCTCGGCAGTGCGCCGATCGCCCATGCGGCGGCTGAGACCGATAGCCCGGTCCGGCAGGGCACCATCGCGATGCTGGGCACCTTCATCGACACCATCATCATCTGCAGCATCACCGGCCTGGTGATCGTCGTATCGGGGGCCTGGACCTCTGGCGAGAACGGTGCCAGTCTGTCGGCCATGGCCTTTGGTAACGAACTGCCGGGTGCGGGCGCCTATGTGGTGGCGCTCGGGCTCGCGGTGTTCGCCTTCACCACCATCCTGGGCTGGAGTGTCTACGGTGAGCGGTGCGTCGAGTATCTGTTCGGCATCAAGGCCATCATTCCGTTCCGCATCCTCTGGGTACTCGCGATTCCGGTCGGCGCGATGGTCAAGCTCGACTTCGTCTGGCTGGTCGCGGATACGCTGAACGCGATGATGGCGATTCCGAACCTGGTGGCGCTGCTGCTGCTGAGCCCGGTGGTGTTCAAGGTCACCAAGGAGTTTTTTGCTCAGCAGCGAGCTGCGACGTCCTGATCGACAAGGCGTAGGCCGCGTCGAGGGCGATTTGTTTCCTGAGCCGCTGCCCCACCCGCCGAATCATGGGTGGGTGGGGCATTCCGAAATCCCCGCGTTGACGAGCAAGCGACCCGGCATCGTCGGGCGCTCGCGGCATTTGGTCGACTGTCGGCCACATGGTTGTTCAGGAAGGCGGCGGATATTGCCGAGTCGGTGCGGTCATTCGCACCTCCAACGCGAATTGGCCGGTCGGCCGACGTTCAGCTGGGAGCAGCCTCTCGTCACTTGAAGGGGCGCACTGGGTCCGGCGGCAGGCCGGACGCGACAGCCGTTCTACATCGCTTGTTTACCTGCCTTTGCAGGCCATGCTGCGGCATAGGCCAGCACATTGACACCCGAGTGTCGACTCGGTGTCTACGCGATCCCATGCCGAACGTCTTGCGGACCACGCGGGCGTCGAAAGTCCCGCTATTGTTGGGCATCTCGCCTCGAATCCAGATACAGCGTGTCAGGGCAGATGTCCTGCTCATGCGGCCACACAACGGTACCTTCCGAGGCTCTTGCCTGCCGGAAGCAGCGTTCATCTTTACGTTCCTTGAACACGCCCGCTTCAAGGCCGACCTCGCTGTCGGGGTCGAGCGTTTGCGCCTTGGTCAGTGCCTCCCGCGCCTGGTCTGTCTGTCCGGCCTTCGCGGCCTGCGCGGCAACGAAGTCCAGGCTCAGCCTGATACGCCGGTCTCCTGGCTCGTTTGGTCACTTGCCAGGGACAACGGCCCCTCGTGGATGTACACTTTTTGTTCCAAAATAGCGCCAACGCGCTCAGCGCAGCGGCCCATCCATCGACCGCATGGGAAACGCAGATTTGTTCAGCGCCTCCCTTGAAATCGCCGGTGTCGAAGGAGCCGGCGAGGCATGTGCGGGGCTCTCGGAGAGCGCATCAGGCTTGCCCGTGCCCGAGGGCGCCGCTACAGTCCTCGTCACGGGGCAGAAGATCCACGGCGCGGGAGCACCATGGAAGCAGAAATCCGGGAGATTCGCGATCATATCAGCCGCTATCCGCCCTTCGACGGACTGGCCGACGATCTCCTCGACGAGGTGGCCGGCGCGGTAGAGATCGCCTATTCGAAGGCGGGCACCGCCATCTCCGAACGGGACGGCCCGGCGCAGGCGCTGTCGTACATCCGCAGCGGCGCGGTGGAGGTGTACCGCCACAACGGCAAGCTCTACAGCCGCCTCGGCGAGGGCGACATCTTCGGGCAGCTCGACCTGCTGCGGGACCGCCAGGTGCGCTTCCCGGTGCAGGCCATCGAGGACACGCTGCTCTATCGAATCCCGAAGCCCGTTTTCGACCGCCTCTGCGCCACGGACGACGATTTCGCCGATTTCGTGGAGCTATCCGGCTCGCGGCTCCAGAGCACGGTGGAACAGAGCCTGCGCGACAACGACATGATCGCCACGCCGGTGCGCCGCCTCATCTCCCGCCTGCCCGTCATGATCGAGGAGTCCGCCACCGTGCAGGAGGCAGCACGCCTCATGACCGAGAACGACGTCTCTTCGGTGCTGCTGCTCAAGCCCGGCAACGAGGAGGATTCCGACCGCCTGTTCGCCGACGCCGAGGGGCGGCAGTGGCTGCTCACGGGGATGATCACGGACAAGGACCTGCGGCAGCGCATCATCGCCGAGGGGGCCTCGGCGCAGACCCCACTCTCCAGTATTAGCCACGGCTGGCTCATCGCCATCCAGTCCAACGAGTCGGTCAACGAGGCCATGTTGACCATGCTGCGCAACAATATCCAGCGGCTGCCGATCCTCCACCGCCGCCGTCCCGTGGGGGTGGTGTACCTGTCGGACATCGTCCGCTACGAGACCAACAACAGCGTCTATCTGGTCAACAACATCTTCAGCCGGACCTCGGTCAAGGGCCTGGCGCGTCTCACGCCCGAGGTGCGGGCCTCCTTCGTGCGGTTGGTGGACGAGGGCGCCACCTCGCGGATGATCGGTGGGGCCATGTCGAGTGTCGGCCGCAGCCTGATGCGCCGCCTGGTGGAGCTTGCCGAGGCCGATCTAGGTCCGCCCCCCGTCCCCTACTGCTTCATGGTGCACGGCTCCCTCGCGCGCAACGACCAGTCCATCACCACGGATCAGGACAATGCCATGGTGCTCCACGACTCTTTCGATCCGAAGCGCCACGACGAATACTTCAGGGAGCTGGCGCGATACGTGAGCGACGGGCTGGACGCCTGCGGCTACCCCTACTGCAACGGAGGCGTCATGGCCACCAACGGACCGTGGCGCCAGCCCCTCGCCCGCTGGAAGCGCTACTTCAGCGACTGGATCGCCAAGCCGGATCCGCAGCGTCTGCTGCACAGTTGCATCTTCTTCGACCTGGACGCGGTCCATGGCGAGGCGCGTTTCGTGGAGGAACTGCAGGACCTGATCGCCGCCCAGGCCAAGGCCAGCCCCCGTTTCCTCGCCGCCCTGGCGCGCAATGCCCTCGGCCGAACGCCGCCCCTTGGCTTTTTCCGGACCTTCGTGCTGGAGCAGGACGGACGGTACAACAACACCATCAATATCAAACGCCGCGGTATCGCCCCCCTGAACGACGTCATCCGGGTACATGCACTGGGGGTAGGCTCCCGGGCGCAGAACGGCTTCGAGCGGCTGGATGACATCAGCAGCGCCGGGGCCCTGCCCGCCGGACAGACCGACAAGTTGAGCTACGCCCTGGAATTCCTTTCCATCGTGCGGATGCGCCATCAGGCCCAAAAGATAAAGGACGACCATGAGCCGGACAACGCCATCCAGCCGGAGCAGATACCGGACAAGGAGCGCCACAATCTCAAGGAGGCCTTCCAGATCCTCAGCAACGCCCAAAACTTCCTGCGCTTCCGCTACCCCAGCCCGGGCCGCTGACCACAATGGTCCTGGGCGCGCACCAGCGGCAGGCATCCCCGAGCTGGGCGGACTATTTCGCCCGCCAGGCACAGGCCTGCAGGATGCCGGCCCTCAAGTGCTTCTACGCGGCGGGGGTGCCATCAGAGGAGCGCCCCATCGGGGAAGTCCCGCTGATGGCATTGGATTTCGAGACCACGGGCATGCATCCCCGGGAGCACGCCATCGTCAGCATCGGCATGGTGCCCTTTGACCTGCGGGTCATCCGCCCGTCGGCGGGCCGTTATTGGGTTGTCAAGCCTCCCCGGCCGCTAACAGAGGAGTCCATCGCCTTCCATCGCATCACCCACTCGGAGGTTGAGCACGCGCCGCACATCGCCGCGATACTCGACGAGGTGCTGTCTGAGCTCGCCGGCCACCTGGTGGTGGTCCACTACCGCAACATCGAACGGCCTTTCCTCGATGCCGCCGTCCTAGCCAATCTCGGTGAACATTGCCTGTTTCCCCTCGTCGACACCATGGCCCTGGAGGCGCGCTGGGAACGCCACGGCCGCCTGCGGGGCATCAAGCGCCTATTCGGCATCCAGCCCCCCTCCATCCGGCTGGCCGACAGCCGCACCCGCTACGGCCTGCCCCACTACTCCTCCCATCACGCCAAGCTGGATGCCATGGCCACGGCGGAACTCTTCCAGGCCCAGATGGCCCGGCATCTTACGCCCGACACACCGGTCTCCGATCTCTGGATATAGGCGCTGGGCGATGATGGCCTTGCGCAGGCAAAGAAAAAGGCGGCCACGGCCGCCCTCTCCAACCGCCGTCAACGGGACTCACGGCCTGGCGGTTCGGGGCTCGCTCAGCAATCCCATGAGGATGGCGTAACAGCCCGCCAGGAGTAGCAGGGTAAAGGGCAGGCCGGCGGACACCGCCACCGCCTGCAGGGCGGCCAGGCCACCCCCCAGCAGCAGCGCGATCGCGACGGCGCCCTCGATGACGCCCCAGAACACACGTTGGGGCTTGGGGGCATCGATCTTGCCGCCCGCCGCGATGGTATCGATCACCAGGGACCCGGAATCCGAAGAGGTGATGAAGAACACGAGCACGAGCACGATACCTAAAAACGAGGTGATGTCCGTCAGCGGCAGCTCGCCCAACATCATGAAGAGCTGTAGCGGCAGTTCCGCCGAGACGGCCCCGTCGAAGCCCTCCCGCACCTGCTCGATGGCCGTGGTGCCGAAAGCCGTAAACCAGAAGATAGACACCGTGGTGGGGATGAGCAGCACGGAGACCAGGAACTCCCGCACCGAGCGCCCCCGACTCACCCGGGCGATGAACATACCCACGAAGGGTGACCAGCTGATCCACCAGCCCCAGTAGAAGGTGGTCCAGCCCTGGCTGTAGTTGACGTCCTCCCGTCCGAAGGGGTTGGACAGGAAGGGCAGCTCACCCAGATAGCTGACGATATTACGGAAGAAATTCGCCGCAATGAGGAGTGTCGGCCCCGCGAACACCACGAACATCAGCAGCATGAACGCCAGCAACATATTGATCTCGGACAGGCGTTTCACGCCCTTGTCCACGCCGGCCACGATGGATCCCACCGCCACCGCCGTGATGCCGGTGATCAGCAGCACCAGGGTCACATCCCCGTCACCGATCCCGAACAGGTAGTGCAGCCCCGCGGCCGCCTGCTCGGCGCCGAATCCCAGGGACGTGGCCAGTCCGAACAGGGTCGCGAAGACCGCCAGGATGTCGACGATGTGTCCCGGCCAGCCCCAGACGCGCTCACCCAGAATCGGGTAGAAGATGGACCGCACCGTCATGGGCAGGCCCTTGTTGTAGGAGAAGATCGCCAAGGCCAAGGCCACGATGGCATACATCGCCCAGGGGTGCAGGCTCCAGTGGAGCAGGGTCGCAGCCATGCCAAGCCGGGTGGCGGCCTCCGGGTCACCGGCAGCGCCCCCTAGGGGGGCCCAGTCCGTGCGCACGCCGTTCTCGCCCACGCTCGTGCCTTCCAGCGACGTACCGTAGTGGGTCAAGGGTTCGGCCACGCCATAGAACATCAGGCCGATACCCATACCCGCCGCGAACAGCATGGAGAACCAGGAGATCCTCGAGAAGTCCGGCGTCGCATCGGCGCCGCCGATACGAATGCGTCCCAGGGGCGAGACGATCAGGCCCAGGCACAGCAGCACGAAGACGTTGGCCGACAGCAGATAGAACCAGGTGGCATGGGTGTTGATCCAGCTCTTCGCCCCGTTGAAGATGGCGGTGGCCTGCTCGGGCAGGGCCAGGGTCAGTACCACGAAGCCGAAGATCATCAGGGACGACACGGCGAACACGGCGCCATGGATATCGATACCCACCCCCAGCGGGCGGGCCTGGTAGTTGTCCTGGCCGATCTGGTAATCAGTATCGATCAGATTGGCCGCACCGTCCGGCGCCGGTATTCCGATCGATTCCAACGCTACCACCGGGGCTGTTGCGGGTCTGTTTTCCAAGAGATTCTCCCTTAGCTATCTGTTTGTTGTGCGTGGGTTTTTGTGGTGGTCCTAGTGCGCGGCTATGCAGCCGTAGTATCCCGACGCACGAGGAACACGGACGCCTCGGTGTGCTTGGCGATCTTGTCCCCAACTGAAGGCATGATTGCATCAAGGTGGGTGGGCAGATGGGTCGCCATGACCACCAGGTCCGCACCGACGTCATCAATGGCCTTGATGAGGATGTCGTCCAGGTCGGCCGATGGATCATGGCTGTTGTAGACGCGCGCCGTGGGTTCATGACCGCTGTCGGGGGCATGCTCGTGGGCGAACGCCCTGAGTTTGAGCTCATATTCCTCGGGCGTGCGGGCCACCGCGCTGGGCTGGGAGGTGGTCACGCCGACGTAACACAGGGCCGCCCCGTAGTGGCGCGAGAGATCGGCCGCTACGGTCAGGGCCTTCTCCAGCGCACCCAGGTGCGCAAGATCGACCGGCACCATAATCTTGTTGAACATGAACACGTCCCTCCTGGGGTTGCGCGAGCGCATGGCGCGGCGGATCATGCCGCACACCGCGCCAGTTGCTCGTCGGGTAGGTAGAGGAACAGTCTAACAGGAGGGTGGTTCATGAGACCAAGGGCCGGGGCGGTCATTCTCCTGGAACAGGACCACCATTCAGAACTCGCGATCCCCAGCATCCAGGGCGCGGAGGCACGATGAACCACCTCGTTGAGAAGGCGTGTGGCGATGCAACGGTAGGCAATGCCGATCTTTAGGGCCACCCCGACACCTATGGTCCGCCTGGCGCTCAATAACCTTTCGAACACCGAACTCATCGCCATCGTCGAAGCCTCCTGACTGAGCCAGTGTGATCAAGATGATCCAACTAACGGTGCTTTCAGATTGCCTCCAGGTCAGAATTCTTGCACTGCCAGGGCGAGCATGCGGGCCACTTCCGACCGCGGGCTGGCCGGCCAACCCGCGGCGGGGTGCGCTCGACATAGGACCACGACCCACGAAAGGATCGGGTAAGTGAAGCCCACCCTTGCAGAATTTCGAGAGTGCGAACGCATCAACCGGAGCAGAACCATGTCCGCCCGAATCACCAAAAGCGTACCCTTTGCCCTGTCGATCCTAAGCCTCGTCTCCTGCGGCCAGCAGCAATCGGCAGCGGAAATCGCCCCGGCCCTCGGCAGGACCTGCTTCGAGGCACACCGAGTCACCCTGCCGCCTGGGAGCCAGTACGAGGGCATCGAGGGTGGCACGGCCGAGCGAATCACGATTCGCTCGATGACGGGAACCGGGGTGGAGACCTTCGACTGCACCCTGAGCGCGGGAGGCGAGGTGCAAGCGGTGGGCAGGTGAACGCCGTATTGGTGAACTTGGACCTTCTATCCGCTCGATGTCTGCTCGGGTGAGTGTCGTGACGCGATCCCGCGGGCGTCAATGGCGAGACTTGCGGTAGTCTCGTAGGCCAAGAGGTGCCCGGCGCATGAGCCAAACTAGAAACACGCGAAATACGCGAAACAGAGCCGCATGTCACCTCGGACTGCAGATTTTCGCGCTTTTCGCGTGTTTCGTAGTTCACACAAGATGTGGCACTTGTAAGATAAGCGGCAATTAACGCAACGCCATGCCCGAAGGCCCTGAGATCCGCCGCGCCGCCGACCGCATCGCCAAGGCCATCGCCGGCCAGCGGCTCGCCGAGGTCCGTTTCGGCCTGCCTCGGCTGCGCCGCTTCGAGGACGAGCTGACCGGAGTCCGCGTGGCCGGCGTCGAGACACGCGGCAAGGCCCTGCTGATCGCGTTCGACCAGGGCCTGACGCTGTACAGCCACAACCAGCTCTACGGGGTCTGGTACCTGCGCCGGCGCGGTCAACTGCCGAACACCGCCCGCAGCCTGCGGGTGGCCCTGCATACCGAGACCGACAGCGCGCTGCTCTACAGCGCCTCGGACATCGCCGTGCTGGACGCGGACGAGCTGCTGCGCCATCCCTATCTGGCCCGGCTCGGTCCGGACCTGCTCGACCCGGACCTGCATTGGCGCGACCTGGCCCGGCGCCTGAACGACCCGGCCTTTCGCAGTCGCGGCCTCGGTGCCCTGTACCTGGACCAGGGGTTTCTGGCTGGGCTGGGCAACTACCTGCGCAGCGAGACCCTGTTTGCGGCCGGACTGCACCCGCGGCATCGCCCCCGCGACCTGGACCTGAAGACCCGCAACCGGCTGGCCCGGACGACGCTGGAGATCGGCTGGCGCGCCTACCGCAGCGGCGGCGTCACCAACCCCGAGGCCCGGGTCGCCGCGCTGAAGGCCGCGGGGGAGGCGCGCCGGGGCTATCGCTTCGCCGTGTTCGGTCGCGACGGGCGACCCTGCCATAGCTGCGGCGCGACCATCGAGCGGCTGGAGGTCGCCGGACGACGGCTGTATCGCTGTCCCGGCTGCCAGCCCTGCCCGGCGCAGCGATGACGAGCATGGGCCAAGAGACTGAACCATCGGCCCTGCACACCGGGGAGGGCATGCTGCTCGGCCTGATCGGCGTGACCGCATTCGGGCTGACGCTGCCGGCGACGCGCTTCGTCGTACCCTATCTCGATCCGTTGTTCATCGGTCCGGGCCGCGCCGCCGTCGCGGCCCTGGCCGCGGCCTTGATCCTGGTTCTGACCCGACAGCGCTGGCCAAGTCGCCTGGAGTTAAAGCGCCTGAGCCTGGTCGCGCTCTGCGTGGTCGTCGGGTTTCCGCTCTTCTCGGCGCTGGCCATGGAGCGGGTGCCGGCGGCCCACGGCGGCGTGGTGCTCGGCGTGCTTCCGCTGGCGACGGCGCTGGCCGGCCGCCTGATCGCCCAAGAGCGACCGTCGATCGGGTTCTGGCTGGTCGCCGGTCTGGGGGCGGCGCTGGTAGTCGGCTACGCGGTCGCAGAGGGTCTCGGTCGGGTCGGCATGGGCGATCTGGCGCTGCTCGGGGCGCTGGTGGTCACCGCCATCGGCTATGCCTCGGGCGGACAGCTCTCGAAGACCCTGGGCGGCTGGCAGGTGATCTGCTGGGCGCTGGTGCTCGGGCTGCCGGTGGTGCTGGTGCCGGCCCTCATTTGGGCGCCGATCTGGGCCGCCGACGGGCCGCCGGTCTTGGACTGGGGTCGAGCCGCGGCGATCCCGGCCGAGGTCTGGCTGGTTTTCCTCTACCTGGCCCTCGTCAGCCAGCTCATCGGGTTCTTCTTCTGGAATGCGGGCCTGGCCCTGGGCGGCATCGCCCGGGTCGGACAGACCCAGCTCTTGCAGCCATTCATCACCATCGCCGCCTCGGCCTGGCTCCTCCATGAGTCCATCGACGCGAAGACCCTTGTCGTGGCGGCGCTGGTCGCCATGACCGTCGCCCTTGGCCGGCGCATGTCGGTGGCCGTGCCGGACTCGCCGCGGGATTTGGATCGGCGGGCTCGCCGGAGCAGCGGCGGGGGCTGATGCCCGGGAGGGAAAGCCGATCACGATGCCGCATCGCCGACCAAGCGCTCGACCTCGTCCGACCCGGCGAGGATGTCGTACAGCGAAACGAAATGCATCTGCTCGTCGGCGTCGAAGCGCGCAGCGACCGGCAGCGGGAGGATGCGCCGAGGGTTCGGCGCCAGATGACGCGCGATCCGCGCCCGAATCCGTTGCTGGCGCACGGACGATTCGAACGGATCTGCCTGCACCCCGAGAGAGGTCTCAGCGATGCCGTAGTATTCGTCCCATTGTGCGGACGTGAGGGCATCCCAGGGTGCGTCGCCGCCCGGGATCGGTCAGCCCTCAGGTGGGTTGGGTTGCGGGGTCGAGGGTGTCGTGCGGGCCAAGAAGCGGCCGTACGTCCCGGTGGTGCTCTCTCGCGAGGAGCTGCAGCGGGTGATCGACCGGCTCGCGCCGCCTTTTGACCTGCCGACCAAGCTGCTGTAAGGCTGCCGCCTGCGGCTGTTCGAGTGCTTGAAGCTGCGGGTATAGGATATCACTCTAGAGCTCCGCGGGCTGACGATGCACGACCGCAAAGGCCAAAAGTACCGACCCCTGCCCCTGCCCGAACTCTTGATGCCTTCGCTGCGGGCGCAGCTGGAAAGGGTTGCGGGCGTCCACCGCACGGATCTGGCCGCGGGTTATGCGGATACCTGGCCTCCGATCTGGTATGAGCAGAAATCCAAGTCGGCGGCGAAGGCGTTCGCCTGGCAGTTGTTCTTTCCGGCGTCGAAGCTGACCGCTATGCCGACGACAGCCTCGGCCCAGACTAACCCCAGGGCCACGGGAGGCATTGACTGGGCAAATAATTTCGCCCCTACCGCTGGGCCTTGGAGCCGCCCTGGCACTGCGGCGACTCGGGTGCGCTTCCGCCGCCCTTGTCGAACCATTCCTGCGGTGTCCAGGCGTGGATGGCGAGTGCGTGCATGCCGCCGGCCAATTCGTCATTCAGCAGGGCGTTGATGCGCCGGTGGCGCCCCACCAGTCGCTCGCCGTCGAAGGCCTCGCTGACCACCAAAACCTTGAAGTGGGACTCGGCGCCGGCGGGCACGTTGTGCATGTGACTTTCGTCCGTAACCTCGAGATGCAATGGATTCAGGCCGCTGCCGAGGCTTTGCTCGATTCTCTGTTTTCTGCTCACGATGGGCTCCGAGATAGTGATGAGGGAAACGCGCGTAGATGGTGCAACCGCTGTGCTTGTTTGATCCTGCCGAGGCGAGTGCTTCGCCCAGAAAACACCGAAACTAGCCGCGGTTGTGGGAGCGATTTGCAATCGCGACCGCCGCGACGGGGATGGTCGCGACTGCAACTCGCTCCCACGGCGCTGCGGGTCACTCCAATGGTCTCGGAACTTCCGCAGCGGTGCACTAGTCGGCGTGTGCTAGCGCCACCTGCATCACGTCGATCCGTTCGTCGACGAAGCCGGCCTCGCAGTAGGACAGGTAATAGCGCCACATGCGGATGAAACGCTCGTCGTAGCCGAGCGCACGGACCTCGTCGAGGCGTTGCTCGAAGCGCTCACGCCACAGGGCCAGGGTGCGCGCATAGTCGCTGGCGTGGAAGCTGCGCTCGACGACCTGTAGCCCGGCGTCGGCGACGGCCCGGTCGAAGCGCTCGACGGTGGGCAGCATGCCGCCGGGGAAGATGTAGTGCTGAATGAAGTCTGGGCTGGCCTTGTAGTCGTCGAAGATGGACGGGTCGATGGTGATGACCTGCAGCGCGGCGCGGCCGCCCGGGCGCAGGCGCTCGCGAAGGGTGTCCATGTACGTTGGCCAGTAGGCCTCGCCCACGGCCTCGAACATCTCGATGGAGACGATGTGGTCATACTGTCCGTCGACGTCCCGATAGTCCTGCAGGCGCAGATCCACGCGGGCTTCGAGCGGGGTGCCGGCAACGGCCTCGCGCGCCCAGGCGAGTTGTTCGGTCGACAGCGTCAGGCCGGTGACGTCCAGCCCCAAGGTGGCCGCCTCGCGCGCGAAGCTGCCCCAACCGCAGCCGATCTCGAGCACGTGCTGGCCGGGTTTGGCGTCGAGCATGCCCAGTAGCCGGGCATACTTGTTGTGCTGGCTCTGTTCCAGTGTGTCGCCGTCGCGCTCGAACACGCCGGCGGAGTAGGTCATGCTCGGGTCGAGCCAGAGTCGGTAGAAGTCGTTGCCCAGGTCGTAATGATGGGCGATGTTGCGTCGGCTGCCAGTCTTGGTATTGGAGCGCCGGCGGTGCTTCAACGGAGATAGTACGCGGTGAAACCAGCTGCCTTCCCAGGCCGCCGCGAAGGCCTGCTGGTTGACGGCCAGGGTGTGGAGCAGGGCGGTGAGATCCGGGCTTTCCCAGTCGCCGGCCATATAGGCCTCGCCAAGGCCGACATGGCCGCGGGTGGCGATGCGGCGAGCAAACTCCAACGGCCGTACCAACCGTAACTCGCCGCTGGGGCCGCCCTCGGCACCGTGCATCTCATGGACGTGCTCGCCGAGCCGGATGCGCAGGTGTCCGCTGTGCAGGCTGTGCAGCACTTTGCTCAGCGGTCTCAGCCCCGGCAGCCGAGCGAGCGGAAGCGCTGCCTCCGCGGTCTTATCGCTTGCCATCAGGTGACCTCTTGTTGGGGTGGATCGGGTTTGGGGAAATAGCGAGCGCCGCTGAGCCAGATCTTCAGGGCCTGCCAGTGGATTGCGGTCATGACCTTCAGCGTCATCAACGGCGTGCGCAGAAAGGCTCGCCACAGGGCCCGGTCAGTGATGGGCTCGCCCTGACCAGTCTGCGTCGCCACCAGCTTCAACTGCCCGTGCTCGTCGTATTGACGAATCAGTACCGCGAGATGATCGTCTGGTCGTGATAGCCGGAAGTGGTAATCGCCCTGCATATCCATCAGCGGCGAGACGTGGAAGCACTTGGTGGCGGTGCCGCGCATCGGCCATGCCAGGGGGGCGCCCGCGTGCGCGAGCAGGTAGAAATGATGCTCGCCGAAGGTGTTGTTGACCTCGGCGATCACGGCCCGCAGGCTCCCGTCGCGATGCTCGCAGTACCACAGGCTGAGCGGATTGAAGCCAAAGCCGAGCACGCGCGGAAAGCACAGCAGTTGAATGCGTCCACCGTCCAGGTCGATGCCGCGCTCGCCGAGCACGCGCTCTGCCCAGGGCCGCAGCGGGGAGCCGTCACGGGGACCGTGGTCTTTGGGATCAAACCGGAACAGGTTGAGGCGCGCGCCGTTGATCAGGCGCGGCAGCCGGTCGAGGGCGTCGATGTCGAGCAGCAGGCTGAACACGCGGTACTCGAAGCGGTACTGTACCGGGAACAGCCGCTTGTGCATGACCCGCGTGAAGAAGATGCGGTGCGGACTGCGGACCTGGCAGGTGCTCGATTCGCTATCCATGGGCGTTTTGGTGACCATCAGGCAGCCGCGTCCAGGGCAGGAGCCGGCGCCGAATGCGAGCCGGTGACGGTATCGGCGGCGCCGAAAAGCCAGCCGGTGTCGACGCCGAGTAGCCCGGCCGCATCGGTCGCGGCGCGCAGGGCGTCCTCGTGGAAGCCATAGCCGAAGTAACTGCCGCAGAACCAGATGCGGTCGCGACCTTGCAAGCTGTTCAGCTCGCGTTGCGCCGCCATGGCAGCCCCATCGAAAATTGGGTGGTCGTAAGTCATCTCGGCGACGATGTGGTCCGGTGCCGGCGGACGCAACGGATTCAAGGAGACCAGATAGTCCCGCTTGGCGGCCAAGCCCTGTAGTCGGTTCATCCAGTAGGTCACCGACACCGCGCGCTCGCTGCCGCTG
The DNA here is from genome assembly GCA_963695445.1 of uncultured Gammaproteobacteria bacterium. Classification (GTDB taxonomy): domain Bacteria; phylum Pseudomonadota; class Gammaproteobacteria; order Chromatiales; family Chromatiaceae; genus Thiohalocapsa. Next base: position 26,069 of record CAVOGV010000035.1, read on the forward strand.
TCGGTGCGATCCGCAGCGAGATAATTCCACGCGGCCCAGACGCGGCGGCGCTTCGGCATGAGTGTCGTGTCCGTATGCAGGTAGGTGCGATTCGGTTGGTAGCGAAAGCGGCTCAACAGCCGGGCCTCGTCGCTGCTCGGCTGTTCGAGCAACGCGAGCGCTTGGTCGGCGTGACAGGCCATCACCACTTTGTCGAAACGAGGGGATGCCCCGGAATGGAGCCGCAGTTCGACGCCGTCGTCGCGTCGTGTGATCCGCTTCGCACCGTCCATGACCACCCGCTCGCGCCCGATGTCGTCGAGCATGCGCTCGACGTAGGCGTGGCTGCCACCGACCACCGTCCGCCACAAGGGTCGGTCGACGATGTTGAGCAGACCGTGGTTAGCGAAGAAACGCGCCAGGCTTTCAGCGGGGAATTCCATCATGGTGCGGGTCGGACAGGACCAGATGGCGGCGGCCATCGGCAGCAGGTAATGCGCGCGGAAGCCCTGCCCAAGGTGCTCGCGATCGAGGAACTCGCCGAGGCTGAGACCGTCGAACCCGCTACCGTGCAGCAGCTGCTTGCAGCGCCGATTGAAGCGCAGCATGTCCGCCAGCATGCGCAGGAAGGTCGGGTTGAGGAGGTTCCGACGCTGCGCGAAGAGGGTATTCAGGCTGTCGCCGGAGTACTCGATGCGGCCCGGCCCGATGGAGGCGGAAAAGGACATGTCGCCTTCACGCGTGGCCACGCCGAGACGCTCGAAGAGTCTGGTCAACAACGGATAGTTCGGCTCGTTGTAAACGATGAAACCGGTATCGACCGGAATCTTGTGTTCGCCCTCGGCGACCTCGATGGTGTGGGTGTGACCGCCGACGTAATCGTTGGCTTCGATCAGGGTCACGTCATGGGTTTTCGACAGCAGCCAAGCGCTTGCGAGGCCGGAGATTCCGCTTCCAATGATTGCGATACGTTCTAACATCTGGGATTGGGTTGGGTCCTGACTATGCTGAGGGGTTCAAAATCTGGACAGTGCCGGCCGGAATCAATGGTGGGGTACTATCAACCCTGCCAAGTGCCGCGCGCTGGTCTGCGGCACGACCTGCCGCCGTGGGCGTCTCGTGCAGAGCAGTGAGGCAGCTGGAGCAAAGCGTTGGTCGGCTCGCCGAATTCATCCAGGGCCGGGCGCCGCTGTTCGTGCTGACTGGCGCGGGTTGCAGCACCGACTCGGGCATTCCGGACTACCGCGACAGCGACGGCCGTTGGAAGCGCGCCGAGCCCATCCGTTACCAGGCGTTCATTCGGGACGAGCGCACGCGGCGGCGCTATTGGGCACGCAGTTTTGTCGGCTGGCCGCGCGTGCTCGCCGCATGCCCGAATGTCGCGCACTCGGCGCTTGCTGTGTTGGAGCAACGCGGTCATTTGTCGCAGCTGGTTACGCAGAACGTTGACGGTCTGCATCAGCGCGGCGGTTCACGCCGCGTCATCGATCTGCACGGGCGGCTCGACCTGGTGGATTGTCTCGCATGTGGCCTGCGTCTGTCACGACGGCGTGTGCAGGCGCTGCTCGCTGCCTTGAATCCCCATCATAGCCCGGTGGGGAGCGAACTGTCCGCCCCGGACGGAGACGCACTGCTGGACGATCGTCTCGCGGGCGATTTTCGCGTACCGGCCTGTCCCGGCTGCGGCGGAATGCTTAAGCCCGCGGTGGTGTTCTTCGGCGAGAACGTGCCGAAGCCCCGCGTACAGCACGCGTTCGCCCGGCTTGCGGAGAGCCGCGGCCTATTGGTGGTGGGCTCGTCGCTGACGGTCTTTTCCGGCTACCGGTTCTGCCTGAGGGCGGCGCAACAGGGATTGCCGATTGCGTTGCTGAATCGGGGACGCACCCGCGCCGACGGCTTGGCCGAACTCAAGCTCGACATGGGCTGTGCGGATGGCCTGACCGACGCGCTGCGACACCTCGATGCGCTGTGAACACGCCCTCGCTATCGTGCCGCCCGAGGACTCATGCCACGCACGCATGCCGGCTATCAGTGCTCCCCGGCGACCAATACGGTCGACCAGCGACCTGAGCCAGATATCAAATCCTGCACCACAACCCCGCGCTTTCAATGGGAACAAGCCGGCATGAGCAAGCGATCATGGGCGCGGTATCGATGCGAGATGCGCGCGCCACAGGTTTCCGTCCCGCAACAGGCAACAGAGGTGTCTTCGTCATGACCCAAGTCCGCGTCAAACACGACCCACCAGCACCGCTGCCGTCGCGGGTCTATCACGGCGACAAGCAGCAAGCACTGCCGCTGACTCATCATGAGATCTTATCTCTGATCGCTCCCTTCACGCGTCGGGGCCTGCAAGCCGACCTGGCTGCCAGTGATCGTGCCGCGCGCAAACTGGCGTTCAAGCCGATCACGCAGGCCGCGGAGGGCGAGGCGGAGCCAGCCTTGCGAGCGACCGTGGTGCTTGAAGCGGAGGCGCCGAACAAATTCCGGCTGGTGCGCAGCGTCACGATCGAGGGCGTCTCGTCAGTCCCTATCGACTCTGCCCCTGCATCCGCGGCCAATCAGTCGCTGGTCTCGACCCTGACCGCCGAAGGGCCGGACATAGACGGACTGTTGGATCGGGTCGAGGCCGTGCCGTTACGCCGGCAGATCAAACTCTACCGCGGCATCCCGCTGGCACGCAGCTATCATCTCGACGCCGTGCCGGCGGCGAACGATGCCGACCCCGCCGACGATGCCGCATCGGCGCCCGTCATCGTCGAGGCCAGGGCCTGGGTGAAGGGCATCAACCTGGTCGCTCAGGCCGACCGCCGACGCGGCATGCCGGTGGACATCAAGCTTACCGCCGACCCCGGCGAGGAACTGCGCCTGCCGGAGGACATGCTGGCGGTGATCGGTTGGCGCTGGCGTCCGCTGGTGCATATCGTCAGCTACTGGCGCGGTACCATCAACGTTGCGCGCAAGGAGCCCAAACGTACCCCGGAGATCGAATCCAAGCTCGGACGCACGGTCACCCACCTGGCACGCACGCTGGAAAAGTCGCCCGAGCGCTTCCATCGCGACCACCTGCGTGCCCGCTGGCGGGTCACCTTTCAACGCGCCATTCCGATGCTGCTCGGCATCGCGCTTTTGGCCGCGACCCCTGCCATTCGTTTCTTGGACATGGACAACAATTCGATCCTGCGCATGCTCATCTTCCATGCGCCGCCGATGATGCTGGTGGGTTTTTTCCTGATGCGGGAGATGCCGCGCTTGGAGATCCCGCCGTTTCCGCGGCCTTTGCTCAATCGCGCCTGGATCGTGCCGATGGGGGAGGGCAACTCCCAAGCGGGCAAGCGCCGATCGGGCGAAGAGGCCGGCACGCGGGGACGACCGTTGGAGGTGGAGTCTTGAGTACGCAGGACCCTAACCTGCCGATGATGAAGAACCTCGGCCGATCCAACCCCAGCCGATAAGGAGTATCTGTTGCAAGGCAATCCGATGAACATCCCGCCGGTCTCGATCGCGGCCGTCAAACAGGCGCTGATCGAGCAGTACGCCGACGCGACGCTGCGCCGACGCGCGTCGATGTTGTGGGGCACGCGCGGTGTCGGCAAGTCGTCGATCGTGCGGCAGGTAGCGGAGCACTTCGATGCGCCCCTGGTGGACCTACGCCTGACCACCATCGAGCCGGTGGACATCCGCGGCGCCATCTATGCTGACGACACACAGCAAAAGACGGTCTGGTTCCCGCCGGAGTTCCTACCCGGTGAGGGGCAACCCCAGGGCATCTTGTTCCTGGACGAACTCACCGCCGCCGACCAGCGCCTGCAGATTTCGGCCTACTCGCTGATCCTCGACCGCCGTGTCGGCAACTATCGCCTGCCGGATGGCTGGCTGGTGGTGGCGGCTGGCAACGCCGCCTATCACGGCGCCGTAAGCCACGACATGGGCACGGCGCTGGCGGATCGCATGTTCCACTTCAATGTGCAGTCGGTCATAGACGCCTTCCTCGACTACGCGCTGGAGAACGACTTCGCCCCGGAAATCATGGCCTATCTGAAAGTGCGACCGGACAAGCTCGACGACACTCACAGCCAGCTCGCCAACGATCATCTGGTCGGCGCCAGCCCCCGCGGCTGGGAAGACATCTCCAACGTGCTGAAATCCGATCTGTCCGACGCCGGCAAGCGGGTGTTCGTGCAGGGGCGCATCGGCGCCGCCAACGCCGCCGAGTTTTTCGGCGTGCTGCGCGAGATCCAGGCCGGCACCAATGTGCTGCGGCTGCTCGATGCCGAGCCCGGCGAGGAGACCGTGGCCTTGCTGCCAACCACCCTCGACGGCCTGTACGGCATGATCTACGGCCTGCTCGCCGCCGCCACCGACGAGCGGCGCATGGCTCGGGCACTGGAGATCGTCGACCAGTTACCGGACATTGCCGGCCCCGAGCGGTTGCCGATTCGCGAGGCACAGACCCTGACCATGGAGCTGCTGTTCCAGAAGGCCTTGGAACGGGGGCTCGAGGCCGCGGTACTCGACAGCGCCAGCTATGTCCGCTACACGGACGAGCGCGAGCGCGAAGCGCAAGCGGCGTCCTGAACATCCGAGCGGCATAGGTTGCCGTCGCGACTGCGGATCGCTCCGGCGGGTCCGTCATGGAATGGTTCGCCCCGTTCCTCTGGCGATCCGTCGGGTGGCAAGGTGACCCGAACTGGATTTGACATTTTGAGTACCCTGAAACTAAGGATTCATTGGTTCCGGGGTGCTGCCGCGCCATGAACTCTGCAGGGAACTTCCTTCAGGCTCATGCCCAAAGGTGCCGGCGGGTGCATCTTGGTCCTGGGCTTAGGGTTGAATAGATGGGGCTCGTTGAGACGTGGCCCGTCCGCGCCCCTAGCCCCAAAGCGGCTGGACTTTCTGATGTCTGAACATCATGAGGTAGGAATGCGTCTCGCGGATCGTCTTGTATGGGCATTGCTGATCGTCATCGTGGACACCGCGGCCTTTGCGGTCCCTCTGGTGGCGCTACTGCTCGCCTACATCCTGCTCGCCCGCCCGCGCTGGTTCCGGGACTGGGTGGAAAAGATCTACCAGGACGCGCCACCGTAGTCGGTCGCCCGTCGACGATAGGATCCTCGCGTCGGCTTCTGCGATGGACTCGGCGCGCGAGGCCAGCCATTCGGCGTTGTCTTTCGATCAGCCGAACGTCCCGCTTCACAACTGCCGATACGCGGACACATATTCGTTGGTCTTGCCCTGCAGACGCGCAATGCGCCGATCGCGTTCGATTTCCCAGGCATCGGGGGGGTCGGCGTTGTTCCAGGCGGCATACAACTGCTGATCCTGACGACTGAGCCGGAAGCCGTACGTATTCTGCATGTAGAGCATCGTGCGGGCGATGTCGCCGCGTACCTTCGGTGGTGGCTGCGCGCGGCGGGTTCTGCCGTCGATGCGAATCTCGCAGGCGCCGTAGCGTTCGCCGCCGGAGACCGTGCCCCAGCTGTAGTCCGAGCGATGGGCGTTGACGAGTCCGAGGGCTGGGACGAGGTTGTGCAGGTCGTTGTGGGCGGCGATGAAGATCGGATCAGCGCGCAGACAGCAAGCGCGACCTGAGAGTACGCTGCCGTTGGCCTCCCGACATTCGGGGAATGCCTTGGGCTGGCGCCAACAGCTGCGGTAGTTGCCGAACTTGGCGGCGGGAAACAGATGCTCGGCCTCCACCCGATTCGCTCGCACCTCCCCTGAAACAGCCTGCAAGCCGCAACTGCGGAGTGCCGTCCGCCCGCCGCCGTCGTAGCCGCATCCGCAGTAGAATGTGGTGCGATGGCCGCGATAGACACGTTCGAAGAGCATTATCTTGGCGGCGGAAAAGTTTTCGGCCACCCGCGGCATGTGCCCTGGCGGCACGGGCCCGACACCGCCCCACGGCAGCCAATCGGCCAGCTCCGGCGGCAGCAGTTGCTCGGCCAACCCGGCGACGGCGTCGCCCGCGGACTCGGTTAACGGCCCGCCGAAGCGTCGGAATGCGGCGCCAATCGCGTCCACGATGTCCTGTGCCACGTCCAGCAGCAGCACGCGGATGTCCAGGCTGATGGCGACTGCGGTTTGCGCATGCGCGGGCCACTGCTGCACGAACGAGGCAGGTAAGAACGACAATGCCGAGATCAGCCCCAGGCCGATGGCGAGGTCGCGTAGCTTGCTGACCACGGTCCGGACGATGCTGAGGCGGGACAGCGTCATAGGGGATGATCGCGTCTTGTTGGAACGGGAGCGTGGGGCGATTGTCTTGCGGGGCATGCGGGGGGCGCGGTTAGGTCACAAAGCGGCGCGAGGATAGCAGACGAGGCCTGATCGCTCTGTTCCGTTCGAACAGATCAGCTGCATCGGTCGGCGCTGGCGCATGGTTGCATCGACTGCTGACGTCCACGGTGAATCTGCTTCAGCGTCTATACTCCAAAGACATCCACGGTGCGCGTCCCACAGTGACGCATGGGGCGTCCCCACCATGTCGGGGGTCGGCATGGCCGCGTACCGATCGGCCAGACGACGGAGGTGAACCATGCCGTTGATCTTCAGAACCACACACACGCCCCTGCCTCCGATTCAACTGGTGACCTTGGCGGCGGCCCAGCAGCATGCACGCGACGCCGGTTCGCCGCATGCGAGTCTACAAAACCTGGTCGGAGTCACAGTGCCGGTCTTGCGGGTCGATCAGAGCGGACTGCAGTACGAGCAGCGCAGTGCCGGCGGTGGTACCGAGTTTCGCTTCAAGACCGGCACGCTCCTGCTCACGTTGCGCCAGCAGATCTACATGGTCAGTACGGTCCCGGCCTGTGAGCGCACTGTCTGGGAACCTCACGAGCGTGCGCACGCCGACGACAACGTGGCTCTGCTACCCCAGATCGAACCCGCGATCCGTCGCGACGCCAGCCTCGGCACGATCCTGATCACACCGCAGTGGCGTCCGCGCAGTCAGTTCCAGGCCACGCAGAACGCCATACAAAGCGGTGTCGGTGCAATCTTCCGTCGTCTCACTAGTGCCGCCGCCACACGACGGGATACGCCCACCGAGTATGCGCGTATTCGTCAGCAGGTGAGCAGCAGCTGCCCCTAAACGATGAGCCTGCAATGGCACCAGCGGCACGGGCACCGGCGACACGCAGAGGGTGTGCCGTCTGGTTCGGCCTGCGGCAGCCCGCGCCTTTAGCGCTTTGCGGTCGAGCTCGCTGGTCGCGGTGCGGGGTTGACGGATTTCCTCGGGTAGTGGTTACCTTCGCGCTGCTCAAGCGTATACTCTGCGTTTCTTTACAGCGGTGGAATTGACAAAATGGCTGATGAATATCCTCCCCTCAACCGAAGAATCGGAGACCGGCTGCGGGCGGCAAGACATGCCCAGGGGCTGAGTCTGACGCAACTGAGCGAGCGCACGGGCGGCGCATACAGCAAATCCCGGATCAGCAATTACGAGCAGGGCATCCGACGTCTCGGCATCGAAGGAGCGCAAACGCTTGCACAAGCGCTGGGCTCGGTATCGGCGGCGTATCTGTTGTGCGTGGACGACGACGAGGTGCTGGCCGAGGATGAGAAGCGCCTGATTCAGTGCTACCGCAATTCCGATCAACGCGGCAAGCAGACCATCCTGGAGATTTCGAAGGCGCAATAACGGCCTTGTCCTGCTGTCGCGGTTTGGCCTACAGCGCCGCTTTGGCTATGGCCTCCGGTTGCTGACCACATAGGAAGACGGTGTCGGCGAGCACCGCTGGTTCGGTAACCGGCAGCGGTTAGCGCCGGGTGCCCATTATCACGTGCTTCGCGCGTAGATCTCGCAGCAGGTTTTGCCCCGCCGCGACGACAAGTTCCGGGTTTGGATGTTGCAGTTCAGCGGCGATGGTCTTCACCGTCTCCAGACCTGTTTGATTGGGACATTCGTGCAGCAGCTGGAGCAGCCGCTGGGTCACCGCGTTAATCTCCATGAACTCGACGCGGTCTTGCCGGTTGCGGTAGGCCAGCAGGTGGGTCTGCTGCGCGATCCCTTGGTCATGCGCTGACACATCGGATGCCTCGGGCTGGAAGTCGGGCCCGATGCGATGTACCGGATAGCGGTAGCTTAGATTCCATGCCAGCGGAGAGACCACGGGTACGCCCGCCATCAGATCGCCGTTGGGGTCGGCCAGGGTTGGATCGGCTTCGTCGTCGCTGACGCTCAGCGCAAGCTCCACCCACTCGTAGTGCGCCAGCTCCAGCAAGAAAGGTGGGTCGGCGTCGTCGGCCTCGCGCTCGTTGCCGAGATACTCCAGAAACTCCTGGGAGAGTTCCAGGAACAACGGCGTGTGGCAACGGTGGCGGATCAAGAAGTCGCGGATCATGCTACGCCAGTGCGCATCCGCGAGCACCTTGCGCAGCACCGGGAAGCCGGTTTCCAGCAGCGACGACACGTTGCTGAAAAACAGGTCGCGATAAACGGCCATGCGGCGTTCTTCGATGCCGGCAGGGGGCGGCCGATGCTCGGGATCACGAATATGGGCGGCGAAAGCGGTTTGGGTCTCTACGAAACCGGGTTGCTTGGCCTCAGCCGAAATAACCTCAGGCATAGCCGACGCTCCCCGCCATGCAGTTCTCGGTGGCGCGCTGCTGCAGGGCGCCGATGCGCGCGACTTCGCGATTGAGTTCAGGTAGCGGCGGGATGTTGAAATCGCGCTCCAGTAGCGTTGGAAACACGCCGAAGCGGGCGTAGGCGTGCTCGAGCAGGCCCCACACTGGCTCGATGACATCGGCGCCGTGGGTATCGATGCGCAGGTCTGGCGCCTCTTCGTAGTGTCCAGCGATATGGCAGTAGGCCACGCGCTCGGCAGGCAGCGCCTGTAAGAATTCGACGGCGTCATAGCCGTGGTTGATGCTGTTGACGTAGATGTTGTTCACGTCGAGCAGCAGGTCGCAGTCGGCCTCGGTCAGCACCGCGTTCAGGAAATCGATCTCGGGCATCTCCTGCCCCGGCGCGGCGTAGTAGGAGACGTTCTCCAACGCGATACGACGCTCAAGGATGTCCTGCGCCTGACGCACGCGCCGCACGACGTGCCGCACTGCCTCCGCGGTAAACGGAATCGGCATCAGATCGTACAAATGGCCGTCGTCTGAGCAATAGCTCAAATGTTCGGTGTAGGCCCGAATGCCGTGCTGGTCGAGGAACTGCTTGATCTGTCCGACGAACTCGACGTCCAGCGGGGCAGGGGACCCGATGGACAGAGACAGGCCGTGACAGACGAAGGGATGGCGCTCGGTCAGGGCGCGAAACAGCCGTCCGAAGCGTCCGCCGACGCCAATCCAGTTCTCCGGCGCGACCTCGTAGAAGTCAACGGCCGCGGGTGGCTGCTCGGCCACGGCGTCGATGAACGAGCGCCGCAGACCGAGACCAGCGCCATGCACGGGGTAGCGGGTGCTGTTATCCGCTGTGTTCATGGCTGTTGACGTTGGTTTCGACAAGCCGTTGGCTAGTTTAACCCTTGTCGCCGCCGCACTTGCCCTCGCCACACTTGCCTTCGCCTTCCTTGTCGCCGCCGCATTTGCCTTCGGTCTCCTTATCGCCGCCGCATTTGCCCTCGCCACACTTACCCTCAGCGCCGGCTAGCAGCATGTAACCGCTCTCGAGTTGTGTCGCGCCGAACGGATTCTCGCTGGCATTGGCAATGTTGGCGGCCGATAAGCCGCCAACCAGGGCAGCACCGACGACGGCGGCGATCGGCGTGGTAGTCTTCTTTGACATAGTTGCGAGCCTCAAGAAAAGGGATGGTGGGTCGTTTGTTCGCACTGAGCTACTGCCCAGGCCGTTTGTAAATAGGGATCACAATGGTTCTCAACAACGTCGCCGCCGGCTTATGCGGCGCGGTCGAGCGATGTCGCAAACCAAGGGCGTCGGGTTTGCCTGAGTGCCGTTGGTCACCTACAGTCAATGTATCGACGCAGATCACGCCGCGTAACTCCAACTCCACCCATGCAGGGAGACCCCAATGAGCAATTTCGAACAACAACTTCACAAGATGCAGACACGGCCCGGTTTCATTGCCGCGTTGGATCAGAGCGGTGGCAGTACGCCTAAGGCGTTGGGTCTCTATGGCATCCATGCGGATGCCTGGTCCAACGACGATGAAATGTTTGCGATCGTGCATCAGATGCGCACGCGCATCGTGACCAGCCCCAGCTTCACCGGTGAACGGATCCTCGGCGCCATCCTGTTCGAGAACACCATGGACAGGACGATCGAGGGCCAGCCGAGCGCGGATTATCTCTGGAACGTGAAGCAGGTCGTGCCGTTTCTGAAGGTGGACAAGGGCCTTGCCGATGAGAGCGACGGCGTGCTGCTGATGAAGCCGATGCCGGACTTGGCTGGACTGCTCGACAAGGCAACAGCAAGCAGAATCTTCGGCACCAAGATGCGCTCGGTGATCAAGCAAGCCAATGCGACCGGCATCGGCAACATCGTCGATCAGCAGTTCGAGGTCGCGCGGCAGATCATCGCCGCGGGACTCGTGCCGATCATCGAGCCGGAAGTGGATATTCACTGCCCGCAAAAGGCGGAGGCCGAAGCATTGCTCAAGCCGGCCATCTTGGGGCAGCTCGATCGACTGCCATCGGGGCAGCGTGTCATGCTCAAACTCACCCCGCCGGAGCAGGACGACTTTTACTCGGAGCTTGTCAAACACCCGAGTGTGGTGCGGGTGGTCGCGCTGTCGGGCGGTTATACCAGAGACGTGGCGAACGACCGCCTGCGCCGGAATCATGGCGTCGTAGCGAGCTTTTCGCGGGCACTGGTCGAGGGGTTGACGGCCCAGCAGTCGGATGCCGAATTCGACGCCATGTTGGACGCCTCCATCCAGAGCATCTACGAGGCATCCGTTACCTGAAGCCCACGCCGACGCTGGGCGCGCAACCCAGCGGAACGCCGCTCGACGGGTGCCGCGGATTAGTTCCCGCGGCGTCCGCCGCGCTTCTTGATGCACTTGAGCAATGCCTTCTCGTCGAAGTCGCCGCCATGGCGCTGCGTCTTCCAGACGGCCTCGGCCAGGCAATCCATGATCCGGTGTTCGGCCTCGTGCACGTCGCCGAGACAGTTCCTGATGGTTTGCTGATAGAGCTTGCGGATTCCGGCAGGCCGGTCGGTGGACACCTGCTCGAGCATGCCCAGGTGCAGACCCATGTGCAGGAACGGGTTGGTTTCGCCTTGCTCTGGTGACCAGTCGCGTGCGAGGGCCGCGTCTCCGGCCTCCAAGACAGTGTGGTATTCGGGGTGCTGACGGACCACTTGGACGATCTGCTGCTCCAGTGGCTCGAGTGTCTCGCCAGCCTTGGCCTTGCGCCAGGCTTCCAGGAAGACACGTCGGATTTGTTCGCGATCGGGCTTGAACATGGGGCCTGCTGGTCTGTCGTGTCGCGCGTCGGCGCTAGCCGATGTCGCGGTTTGAGATGATGGGCGTTTTGTCTTTGAATTCGCACAGATCCGCGATCGGGCAGTCCGGGCAGCGCGGCTTGCGCGCGGTGCAGACGTAGCGCCCGTGCAAGATCAGCCAATGGTGCGCATCCTTGAGAAACTCCTTCGGGATGTGCCGTATGAGCCCTTGTTCAACGGCCAGCGGTGTCTTGCCGCGGGCAATCCGGGTGCGGTTCGCGACGCGGAAGATGTGTGTGTCCACGGCCATGGTCGGCTCGCCGAAGGCCGTATTCAACACCACGTTCGCGGTCTTGCGGCCCACGCCGGGCAGGGCCTCCAGTGCCTGACGGTCGCGCGGGACCTTTCCGTCATGCTGTTCCACCAGCATGCGGCAGGTTTGCATGATGTTCTTGGCCTTGCTGTTGAACAGGCCGATGGTGCGGATGTGCTGTTTTAGACCCTCTTCACCCAGCGCCAGGATGGCCTGAGGTGTATTGGCCACCGGGAACAAACGCGCCGTCGCCTTGTTCACGCCCTTGTCGGTGGCCTGTGCCGACAGGATCACGGCAATCAGCAGCTCGAACGGTGTGTCGTAGACGAGTTCCGTCGTCGGGCTTGGATTGGCCGCGCGCAGGCGGCTGAAGATCTCGGTGCGTTTGTCCTTGTTCATCGGCCAGCAAGCATAAACGGACTTGAATCGCGCCAGAAGCTGTATAAAATGACAGTTTAGCCTCTACCCTAAAGCGATTTCCTCGATGACCGACCAACTCACGGTGCGCCAGCGTCAGATTCTGGAACTAATCCGCCGTCATGTACGCGAGACCGGCTATCCACCCACGCGCGCGGAGATCGCCCAGGCGTTCGGCTTTCGTTCAGTAAACGCGGCGGTAGATCATCTCAAGGCCCTGGCCCGGCATGGTGTCATCGAGCTGCGACAAGGGACATCGCGGGGTATTCGGCTGTTGGACAGGGACGATGCGGCGGAGGAGGGCGGCACTCGACCGCCTGGTTTGCCATCTGGCCTAACACCCGGTCTGCCAGTGGTCGGTCGGGTTGCGGCCGGCAGTCCGATCCTGGCCGAGGAGCACATCGAAGAGTATCACCCGCTCGATCCGGATCTGTTTCGGCCGCGCGCCGACTACCTGTTGCGAGTGCGCGGCAGCAGCATGCGCGACGTCGGCATCCTCGATGCCGATCTGCTGGCCGTGCATCGCACGCAGGAGGCACAGAACGGCCAAATCGTCGTTGCGCGACTCGATGACGAGGTCACGGTCAAGCGTTTCCGCCGCCATGCCCGTTGGACCCACCGGGTGCAATTGCTGCCGGAAAATCCGGCCTTCGAACCGATCAGCGTCGATCTGCGCGAGCAGGCATTGGTGATCGAAGGGCTTGGCGTCGGCGTGCTGCGGTTGGGATTGGGGCCGGGTCAGGCACGGCGGCTATAGAATTTTTGAGGCAACACGGTGCCGTACTCTCGTCGCTCTGAGGCATCGCCTCTTTAACCATGCACTCTCCTCAACAGCAGACCGAAGCAGCGAGCCTGGAGCAACTGCTCGCCCAGCGCCCGGATCTGTGGCGTGGTCGCGGTCGCGACAACAGCGCGCCAAACGGCGTGTCCACCGGCTTTGCGGCGCTGGATCGGGTGTTGCCCTGGCACGGCTGGCCAGCGAGCAGTCTGACCGAGATCTTGACCACGCATCAGGGCGCGGCCCTGGCGCTGATGCTGCCGATGCTCGCCGCGCTGAGCCATCGGCCACGCTGGCTGCTGCTGGTGGACCCGCCGCTGGTCCCCTTTGCGCCAGCGCTGGCGGCCAATGACCTTGATCTTGCTCGGCTGGTGGTGGTGCAGGCCGGCGACGAGACCGCCTGGGCCATGGAGCAGGCCCTGCGCTCTGGCGCCTGCGCCGCGGTGCTTGGCTGGCAATGCCAACAAGGGCGCGGCGGCAACTGGCCAGCGGGTAGCTTGCGTCGGCTGCAACTCGCCGCCGCCGCCGGCGATGCGTTGGCGATTCTGCTGCGGGAGCCCGCTGCCGCTGCCCGACCATCGCCAGCGGCATTTCGCCTACAAGTCGAGTCCGTCGGCGGAGACCTCGCCGTGACATTGCTCAAGCAGCGCGGCAGCCGCCCCGGCGCGCGGATTCGCATCGGTGCAGGTTCGGATCCGATCCCCGTCGCCAGTCGGCCAGCCTCCCGCCCAGCCTTCCGCGAACTCAGTCGACCATGAACTGGCTCGCGCTGCACCTGCCCACCCTGTCGCTGGAGGTCTACGAGCGCGGACTACAGACCCCCATGCCTCTGGCGATTAGCCAGCGCGAGCGGCTGATCGCCTGCAACCGCCTGGCTCGGGAGCAGGGCGTGCAGCCGGGCCTGGCGGAGAGCGCTGGACGGGCGTTGGTTGCCGATCTGCGCATCCTGCCACGCAACGTGCGTGCAGAGCGGGCGGCACTGGAGCGGCTTGCGGCCTGGGCCATGCGCTTTAGCGACCAGGTCAGCCTGGAGCCGCCCCGGGCGCTAGTGCTGGAGTCCGCGCGCAGCCTGCGCCTGTTCGGCGGTGCCGATGCGCTGCATCGGCAGGTGGCGGACGGCATCGCCGGGCTCGGTTACCGGGCGCATTGTGTCTTGGCGCCAACGCCGCTCGGGGCGCTGGTCTTGGCGGCGGCGGGTGCCGAAGGTCCGGTGCCGGACATCGATGCACTGCGTCGAGCCCTAAGCGCGCTGCCGGTGGCCGCCCTCGGCTTCGAGCGGCGCGCCCTGGATGATCTGGCCCGCATGGGCCTGAAACGCATCGGCGATCTGCTGCGCCTGCCGCGCGGCGGTTTTGCCGAGCGATTCGGCATTGAGCGGATTGACCAGCTCGAACGCCTGCTTGGCGAGCGCGCCGATCCGCGCCGGGCCTTCAAGCCGCCGGAACGCTTCCGTGCCGAGCTGGAGCTACCCGCCGAGGTGCCGGATGCACCGGCCCTGGTGTTTGCCGGTCGGCGTCTGCTGGAGGAGCTCGGCGGCTTTCTGTTGGCGCGCCAGGCCGGCGTGCAGCGCCTGAGCTGGCGCCTCTCCCATGCCGATGCCCAGATGATGGATGCTGGTCCAACGCGCTTTCAGCTCGGCGCTGCGCGACCGCTGCGCGATCCGCAGCGCTGGCTGGAGCTGTTGCGCGAGCGCCTGGAGCGGCTCCAGCTACCGGCCCCGGTGCGGGCCATCGCGCTGGCCAGCGAGACCCTGTATCCGTTGCCGCCGGCCAACGCCGAGCTGTTCCCCGACGCGGCAGCGGCCACGCAGCCAGACCCAGCCCTGCTGGATCGACTGCGTGCCCGACTCGGCAACGACGCCGTAAATGGCCTCGCGCTGGTGCTCGATCACCGCCCGGAGCGCGCCTGGCGCTGGTGTTCGCCCGGTGAAAAGAGCGACGGCATCGTCCGCGCGGATCGTCCGCTGTGGCTATTGCCGCAACCGGCGGCGTTGCCGTTGCACGGTCACCGGCCCTGGCTCGACGGCCCGCTGGACCTCGGCGACGGTTGCGAGCGCATCGAAACCGGCTGGTGGGACGACTTCGAAGTGGCACGGGATTATTACGTCGCGACTGCCGTCTCCGGAGAGCGACTCTGGATCTATCGCGAAATGTACGGCAACCGTGGCTGGTTTCTGCACGGTCTGTTTGGTACCGCGATTCAACCTCTTTGATCGCCGGCTGCAATGACCCAAGCGGGGCCGGCAGCAGCGTACGTGGATGGCGCACCGGCACTGCGAAGAGGTCGGCTGTCTGCAGGACATTCGGCCGGCGCCTGCCAAGACTCTGCCGAACGGACGCCGGCGATCGTCGACTCAAGCGCAACGATGATAGGAATCGGAAGACGCGGTCTCCCGGTTCCTGAATCGGCCGTTGGTTCGACGCTCGAATAGCGCCGTTCATTTCTGCATCGCCAGCCTGCATCGCCAGCGTGGACGTGCTGATCCGTTCAGCCGTTCAGCACGTCCCCGAACGCGTCCGCCTGCCGCTATTCCTGAGACGGGAGGATAATCTCCGTAGACGCCCGTACCACCGGCAACCCGGCATCCACCCAAGACGCCGACGGCACCCGCGCGCGATCCGTGAACCGGCCCGGGAATCCGTCATAGCCGGCGAGCGCGCCGCCATAGGCCGGGCCGCTGAAACCGCCGTGGTTGCGCTCGCCGTCAGGGTCGTCGATCTCGTACAAGGTCCAGTAGATCTCATTGGCTTGCGCGTATTCGAGCAGCAAGGCCCCGGCCTGAGAACTGCGGCCGCCAGTCCGACAGAACACGATCAGTGTCGCGACCGTCGGATACTTAGCCGCAACGGTCGCGGGAAAGTCTTCCGCGGAGTTTTTGTCCCAATCGGGGCCGGTATCCGTCAATATGAGCCGCCACAACGGGATATTCGTGGCCAGCGGAATCGTCGTCATGCCTTCGATGTCTCGGACCTGCTCGCGACGGTAGCGTCCGTTCACCTCATATTCGACGAACTTACCCTCCTGCACGAGGCGCACCCTGCCGTCGTCGGGCACGATCCCGTCCCCTGCCTCATCGCCCCAAAGTCTGATCTCATCGACCTTGGCCGGGCCGCCGTTCATGGAGACCTCGTACGGATCGCGTACATCGATGAGATATACGTCCGTGAGGTCACCGCTCTCCGGATCGACCTGCATGGCAACGGCGTCGAAGGCGTCGTCAGCCGTGATCGGCACGAGCTCGTCCGGGGGAACCGCGCGAGCCGCGGAAAATACCGTCAGCACCAGAAAAGC
The DNA here is from genome assembly GCA_963695445.1 of uncultured Gammaproteobacteria bacterium. Lineage (GTDB taxonomy): Bacteria > Pseudomonadota > Gammaproteobacteria > Chromatiales > Chromatiaceae > Thiohalocapsa. The sequence continues at coordinate 42,206 of CAVOGV010000035.1, forward strand.
GGTCATGACGGCGAATGGATGGATCTGTCGTTTCATCGTATGTTCCTCCCATCGGCAACAGCATCCTGTATCAATTAGTATAGTGTCGAATACTTAATGACTAACGTCCTGACGGATATCAATTGCGCTAAGACAACGAAGCCTCTGTTTTCTGCCCGTGCGCCGAAATGCCATAACGGTTGTCATTGCAATTGGCAAAGGGCACCGCGCAGCCCCATTGAGTGCGAAGATATCGCGATCGGAAAACCGATGGGTGCGATGTCAAAGGCTACATCTTTTCGTGCCGCATCGACCGTTGTCGGGGGATCGAGCCGTCGCTCAAATACGCCGGATGAGCGTCGGCAAAGGGGCATCAACTCACGTCGTTACCCACATCTCCGCGCCCCGAGAATCGCGCTTGGCGCGGGGCTGAACACAGGAACGCTGAGGTGTTGAAATTGCCCCATAGCAAATGGAAGGGGCAAGGTCGAGTGGACGAACAGAGACCCGAAAAGCTATGTGGGCGGGCGTTGAGCGCGGCCGATCTGGCGGTGATCCGAGAGGAAATCGGCCTCGCCGAGCCGGCGAACCGTGCGGAGATCGTGCGGCGGGTGTGCCGCGCCTTGGACTGGACGAACGCGCTCGGTGAGCCGAAGCTGATGAGCGCGCGGGTGGGGCTGTTTTGGCCAGGGCGAGAACGTATAAAAGTTCTCTTTGATAGCTAGTTGCGGAACCATAGCGAGAAACTGTCTTAGGAGTTTCTCATGTCGGCCAGCTTCATTGGGCACTTTGCCCAACTTCGCGATCCCCGGGTTGAGTGCAACAAACGCTATCCGTTGATGGAAATCCTGCTGTTGGCCGTCGGTGAGATGCTCAGCGGAGCGGGCGGTTGGCAGGCGATGGAGAAGTTCGGGAAGGCGAAACTGGATTGGGTGCGCCAGTTCGCGCGGTTCGCCAATGGCGTGCCTCCGCACGATCGCATTGCCGCGGCGATGTCGCAACTGAACCCGAAGACGTTTCAGGCCTGCTTTTGCAGCTGGACGCGCGCGGTGGCCGAGGTCACCGACGGGGAGGTCGTCGCGCTCGACGGCAAGACGGCGCGCGCGGCTCGCGTGATCGGCGCCGCGGCAAGCATGCGCTGCATAGAGTGAGCGCCAGGGGCAGTCGCAACCGACCGGCGTGCGTGGCACTGCAGCTTGGAATCAACTTGCTGAGTGATACGATAAAGCCGCCTTCGAGCGGCATACCCGTTGTCTCAGTGGATGAAGTTGTGTTGTTTCCAACGGTAGAAGGCGTTGAGATCGTGAATCCGGCAAATGGAATTCCAGACCCCAAAGATGGCGAGTTTAATCTGGAAGACCCTTTGAATGAAAAGGTGTGTCTCACCTTTACGCCTGGTGGTGATCCGATGAAGGTGTCCCTGAACGACCTCCTGACGAGATTGACTTCAATGGGAGGATTCGTAGAAGTATGCCCGCTCTGCAAGGCTACACGCTTCCCAAATGACGAGCCCAATTTTGGCGTGCCTAGCGACGGGGGCGTCGTGCATGACTTGTTCCTGTTCGCAGACAAGATCATCACGTTTTAGCTGAACGAAACGCGTCATTCGGAATGCGGGCGCAGACGGAGATGTCGTTCTGCGCCTTTCGTCTTAGCGGGCGCGGTCGTCAGCTCGGCGCGTGACCGGTCCTGATGCCTGAGAAGTTAGTCAAAACCTGGCGTCAAGAACGCAAGAACGAGTCACTGGAGGTGTACTGAGGCGCGCCAGTGGGCGGTCGTGCCGCGGACTGCCTGCGGCCTGCGGCCGCTCTGGGCCGCGGGGCAGCGTCTCTCGGGCAGAGGGCCGACCGGCGGCTGTCGGCCATTATGTCGGCCATTAGGTATCGCTCAACATAATTGCCGTAGAGCTAATCCGCTCCGCGGAGCTTCCATCGCCCCCCATCGCGCCCCTTCGATTGAGCAGGAGGCGCAGCCGCTTCGGCGCCTGCGCCACCGATGTTTCCGTGCTCTCCGCCCGAGTAGCGCGCACACTGAGTGCGACCCGTCCAAATCGCCTGCCGAGGACCGGATGATGACGCCGCTACGCCAACGCATGATCACCGCCATGCAGATGCATGGCTATTCGCCGCGCACCCACCAGAGCGTGCATCTCCAAGGTTATCGAGGGCCAGCGACTGAGCCAAAAGTTGGAAGTGCCACCAGAGGCCAATACGATCTCCTTAAGACAGGAAATTTTGAAGTACTCAGAGTATTTCATGCACCGGCCGCTGAGTCCGCGCCGAGACGAATACGCCCGCTCGCAGTTGGTTGCATCCAAGGTGGCGTTGATCGCTACCAAACTGGTATCCATGGCCCTCTTGGGGCCTTCATCAAACCACCCCGTTGGGGGTGGTAGCTGATTTTGGAGCAACGGTTCCCGCATCTGGAGCTGTCCCCATCAGCTCGAGGGCTCCGGCAGCCAGGCGCTACTGAGCCTCGCCGAGGCCTTGATCAGCGCCATTTACCGACGCCTCAAGGGCGATGCCTCGCTACGCGAGGCGAAGCGCTTTGCGGCTGAGGTGATGGACACCCTGCATGAGCTGTACGACCCTCGGCTATTGGACCGCGAGTTCATTCACACCCACGAGTCGGCCATCGTCGAGATGATCGAGTCGGTGGACATCTTTGCCGAAGTGGTGCCGGAGGACAAGTACCGGATCGTCGATACCCTTCAAAAGGGCGGGCACATCGTCGGCATGACCGGGGACGGGGTCAACGATGCACCGGCATTGAAGAAGGCCGACTGCGGATTTGCAGTTGACAACGCCACAGACGCGGCCCGGGCCGCCGCGGATATCGTCCTAACGGCGCCGGGCCTTTCGGTGATCAACGAGGCCATCGAGCAAGCGCGGGTCACCTTCGAGCGCATGCAGAGCTATGCGATCTTCCGCATCGCCGAGACCATCCGCATCATCCTGTTCATGACCCTGTCGACCGTGGTGTTCAATTTGTACCCGATCACCGCGCTGATGATCATCCCTGCTGGCGCTGCTCAACGATATCCCCATCCTGGCGATCGCCTACGACCGTACGCGGATCGAGCGAAGGCCGGTGCGCTGGCACTGGAACCCCGCTAGAGCTGGAACCACCGCGCCGACCAGCGCCGGAAGCAGGTGGATGCTGAACTCTGGGACGCTACCGCCGACCCCTGCTTGATCCTGGAGAGAGTGGCGCAGAAGCGCCAGACCGCGGCTGGGGACGCGCGGTTCCTGCCGGACCTCGCCGAGCAGGTTGTGCAGCCCAGTAAGGGCAGCTGCAGCAAACTCCTCGACAGCAACGACCTCCTCAACACCCCCGGGTGACCGCGGCATCGCCCGCGAGCCCTACAGAGGCGGCTCTGAGCTTCGACTCCTCCAGGAAATGGTGCTGGGGATCTGGGGCTGGCAACTCTTGGACGCGCTGGGGATCACCCTTGAGGTGTGTCACCTCAACGAGGGCCACGCTGGCTTGACCGTCCGCGAGCGGGCGCGCGCCTTAATGGGCCGCAACGACCGGGACTTCTGCGAGGTCCTGTGCGCTACTCGGCCGGGCATCCTGTTCACCACCCACACCTCGGTGGCAGCCGGATTCGACCGGTTTGCCCCCACGCTGGTCGGTCAGTACCTCCGCAGCAACGCGGAAGCGCTGGGCCTTTCCCTGCGCGAGCTTCCGGCCCTCGGCCGGATCGATGCCGAAGACCGGGCCGAGCCCTTCAACATGGCCTACCTCGCCCTGAGGGGCAGCGGCGCGGTCAAAGGGCGGCGTCCGCACCTCCGAGCCGCTGGATCCAACGATCCTGACCATCTGCTTCGCCCGCCAAGAAAGTCGAGTCGACGGCGGCCAGCAATGACACGTCGATCCCGGGCGAAACAAGGGCACGGTCGTGTTGATCGCTAATGCCGTACTGCTATCCCGGCCTTCTTTGTCGCAACGTCACGATGGTGGGCAATCCGAATCCGATTCCCTTGCCTAACCAGTCAGCCAGTCGCGAGCGGCCCCGAGCTCGGCATTGCTGAAAACCCTCACTTCGCCCGGCATCGCGAATCCGAAGGCCTTGGTTGCCATCCGGATCCAGTCGACCTCGATCAGAAGTCCGGCCGAGACTTGGCGTAAGCCGTGGTAGAGCCAATTGCGCTGCCGGTGATACCTGAATCTTCGGAGCCTGTGGGGCGGTAAAACGTTTGTTTAGCTGAACGCCGCACAAAGGATCAATGACTTGCCTCTGCCACCGCTGGGGAGAATGGGAAATCCACCCCAGCAGCGCACGCCGGCTAAAAGCGCGATCTGCCACCAGATCATGTCGTCGTCGAGGCGATCCCTTTGTCGATGCGATCCCTTTTAGGGGGAGGATCACTGCCCGCGACTGCAAAGTCGAAAAACAGAACCGCGTGTCCGCGACCAATCCTCCGTCGATTCGGTGCCTTCGGCCTTCCGAAGGGATACAATCGACGTCTCAGTATTTCCCAGCTTACGGACAGTCCTTTGTTTGGCACTGTCTGGAAAGCTCCAGCAGAGCATGCGCATTATGACCAAGATCAACAGCCAGCAAGCGTTTCAGCAGACTCTCGCGGATCTCCCTGTCAAGAAACAGCGTCAGGTCGGCGCTAAGTTCATCGGTAACGTGCTGGATTTGACATCGGAGCCGCTGTTTCGTCACGTCCTGACGCTGCTCGAGAAGCCGGATCTGACGGCCGAGGAACTCGTCAGCGCCTACCACTCAATTCATGCCCTCTATGTGCAGACCCATCCGCGCTCGGATCTCTCGCGGCTTGACTACGCGCAGCAGGCCGAGCACTTCATCGCTGAGGCCTGTCTGGTCTGCCTGTCGCCGGTCTACGAGGAGACCAAGACCCATCATTTGGCCCAAAAAGCGGCGATGTATTGCTGCATGGCGAGGACCTGCGCCGGCATCAAACACGACGAGGAGTTGCCGAACCTGGCCCAGTCGCAGGACATGCTGGCCAAGGAGATCCAGGACCAATATCGATTGTTGTCGGAGTTCCTGAATCATGCTTGAGGACTGGACGATTGGGTGACGACATCGACACATGTCTTCACCTCGGAACGGGATTAAACTGCATCGGCGCCTGCTGAACGAGGTTGTTTTCGGATCGCGGATCGGCCGCTTCACTGGCGAGCGCTTCCATTGCAACGCCACCATCGGCGACTCCCTGTGCCCCGTCGCCGGGCTGCTGCATCTGCGCGGGCGGGCTGCACAAGAAAATCGGGGTTCGACGCGACCGCTGCAGCCGCCCGACCGTCCAGTCCCGCGACCGTCCGCTGTAAGCCGTCCGTCTTGGGTAGCCTGGTCGCCGCCGCGACCATGGAGATGTTGCTACATCGCCTAACGGGCCGACGGATCAAGACCCGCACACCGACACATGCGGATGCCAACCGCGATTTCTAACGTGGGGATAGCGGCTCTCGCGCGGCTAGGCCTATCACAGAGGCTCCCTGTCGGCGCGTTCAGCTGCAGCTGGCTCGGTGGTGGTGTTCAATAGCGTCAGGCGAAGAGGGTGCCGCGAGCGCGTTGCGCAAACCTCCGAATCCAAGAGCGGCAAGGTTCGGCCAAGGGCCAACCTTGCTGGCGGCCGCCCCGACTGGAAAAATTCCACCATAGGTCCATACTCAAACAGGTAAGATGGAGCGGCACGAAGCACCCTCTTCCAGCTCTGCCCAGTGCCGCCGCTCCGAATGGGCCTGAGGAGGCAAGTCATGCTGTATTGGATCGTCGCTCTACTGGCTTTGGCCGAGCTCGGGATCGCGTGGTCGTTCGACTATTTTCCGCAGGGTTCGCAGAGCGCCGAGCTTGCCTTACTGGCTCACATCGCGCTCGGCATCGGCCTTGCCGCGCTGGTCATCATCCTTCCTGTCTGGCGGCTCTTCTCCCGGCCCCCGGACTATCCAGCTGCCCGTCCGCATTGGCTGCAGATCTCATTGCGGGTCTCCGAGTCGCTGCTGTTCATCCTGCTGCTCGTGACCGCACTGACAGGCTACCTGGCGTGGGCCTTCAGTGGAGGGTCGATGCCGAACTGGACCCAGTGGCTGCCGTCGTCGGTTCCGGTCGGCCAACACGTGGGCGCGCTGTTCAACCGTTGGCATGAGATCGCCGCAATCGCGGTGACGGTACCGATCCTCGGTACACTGGTGCTGCTCACGTGGGGCGCGCTCAAGGGCCACCGGATGCCGCACCTGATACCGCGCCACCGGCGGGTGCTGGTACCGCACGAGGCATCGTCGGTGGCGGCACCGGGCAAGGAGCCGGAGCCGCCACCAGACAAGGCTCTGCTGGACAAGGGCCGGGCGCTCGCGCGACACCTGAAGATCTTCGGCGCCATCGCGTTCTGGGTGCAGCTCTGCTTAGGGCTGATCGCCGCGCTGCTGCTGGTCGTCACCACCTCGAGCAGCTATTACGAGGAGCACCTGCCGTTGCTGCCCTACGGCTTCTCCTGGGCCGAAGGTCTCGTCTGGGCCTATCTGTCGCTCGGCGTGCTCACACTGACCGTCATCGGCTTCTATTCCTGCATCCTGCTCGCGCGCTCATTGAGGCACAGCGAGATGCCGGAGGGCGGCGGAACGACTGCGAGGCGGCTGATCTCGACGATCAATTTTGGCAGCGCGTTGGGGCTGACGCTGGCGATCCTCGGCACCGCCTTCAGCATCGCGCTGCTGATCTCGAAGACCGTCTCCGAACCACCGGGCATTGCGATCACCGATCCTCAGGCAATCGTTCGTGCGGTCGACGTCTTCGTCCTGCTCGCGAACTTCGACATCGTTGTCGCGCACTTTATCGGCATTCTGATCTGTCTGTGGTTCTTGAATCGCCTGCACCATTTCGGCTTGTGGCCAACGCCGAGCAGCGAATGAGCGCACGGCCCTGGGAGCCGATCGGGAGCACGCGCACCGGCCGGCCCTGATCTGCGTCCAGTCCATTATCTGGCAACAGAGGGTGCGGCGAGCTTGGCGATCACGATGAATAAGCGACTTTTCGGCGTCTTTGCTGTCTGGCTGCTGACGGTCCATAGCCTACCGGTCTGGGCCGACGAGACCTATGGCCCGACCCGCCGGGGCGATACGCTCTGGGGCATTGCGGGCAAGGTCTACCGGGGCGAGACGGTGACGCGCGATCAGGCGATACTCGCCCTACTGCGAGCGAACCCTGACGCGCTCGTTACTCCCTGCAACGCGAATTCCCCGCTGCAAACGGGCGTTATCCTTCAGGTACCGCCGCTGGCGGAAGCGATCGCTCTGAGTGCAGATGCCGCCCAGCGCGAGTTCCAGCGGCAATTGCAGGAATGGACGCAGCATCGACGAAGCGGCGAGCCTTTGGTCTGCCCGCCCGTCAGCCCTCCGTCGGCCGTGTCCGCGCCGACTTCGCAGGCCGCCACGCGGGCGACCCAAAGCCAGCCTGCGGCTCAGGCGCCAGCAGCGCCACCACCTAGGCCGGTGCCGACCCAGGCGCAACCAGTGACGGCGGCATCAGCGCCGCCCGACCAGGCACCAACGCCGGCCAGCGCAAGCCAGTCTGCGCCTCTGCCGGCACCTACGCCGCCAACGGAGGAACCGGCCGAGCCCCCCGAGCGTACCGAGACCCAGCCAGCTCCGCCAAGCACTTTACCTCGGGTTTCCCAGCCGGCCGAGCGCCCCGGCGTAGTGGCCCCGCTGGCGCCAGTCGCCGAGTCGCGTCAACCGTGGCCGGAGTTCGAGCCCGAGCTGGCGAAGCATGAGTGGCTGGTTTGGCTCGGCAGCATCCTCGCCGTGCTCGCCCTGGTGGCCGGCATCCTGTTCCACAAACATCGAAAGGGACCCAAGGAGCAGCAGGCAGCGCCGCAAGAAAAGGTTGCCCCAACCGCGGACGACTTCGACGAGCTGTCCGTGGACGAGGCGGTGCAACGGTTGCACAGCGACCTCCACCGGGGCCTGGACAGTGACGAGGCGAGCCGGCGCCTAGAGGATTACGGCCCCAACGAGATCAAGGAACGAGAGGAGTCGCTCTGGCACCGCGTCTTCCGGCGCTTCTGGGGACCGATCCCGTGGATGATCGAGGCAGCCGCGCTGCTATCGGGCATCGTTCAGAAATGGGATGACCTTGCCATCATCCTGATCATGCTCCTGGTCAACGCGGGGCTGGATTTCTTCCAGGAACATCGGGCGCTGAACGCGTTGGCAGCGCTCAAGGCAAGTCTTGCCAATCAGGTCACCGCGCTGCGCGACGGCGCCTATGCAACCGTCATGGCCCGCGACCTGGTGCCCGGTGATATCGTCAAGCTGAAGATCGGCGACATCGTCCCCGCCGACGTGAAGCTGCTCAAGGGGGACTACCTGTCGATCGATCAGGCCGCGCTGACCGGCGAGTCGTTGCCGGTATCGAAGAAGTCCGGCGAGGTGGCCTACGCCAACACCATCGTCAAACAGGGCGAGATGTTGGCGCTGGTGGTGAGTACCGGTGTGCGCACGGCCTTTGCCAAGGTCGTCTCGCTGGTGGCCAAGGCCGGTCTGGAAGAACGCAGTCACTTCCAGAAGATGGTGATCCAGATCGGCAATTTCCTGATCCTGATCACGCTGGCATTGGTCGTCCTGATCGTCATGGTGGCGCTGTTTCGACACGAGAGCCTGCTTGAGATCGCGCGCTTCTCCCTGGTCCTGACCGTCGCTGCCATTCCGGTGGCGCTACCGGCCGTGCTGTCGGTGACCATGGCGGTCGGCGCGGTCAATCTGGCGCGCCGTCAAGCGATCGTTTCGCGACTGTCCGCGATCGAAGAATTGGCCGGCGTGGATGTGTTTTGCTCCGATAAGACCGGCACGCTCACGCAGAACCGGATGCAGGTCGCCGATCCGGTGGTGATGGATGGCTTCGACGCCCGCGAACTCTTTCAAACGGCGGCGCTTGCCTCGCAACGGGAGAACAACGACCCCATGGAGCTGCCCATCTTCGCTCACTTGGAGCAGCAGTTCCCGCATCTGGATCTGTCCCCTTACCGCCAGACCCGCTTCGTGCCTTTCGACCCGGTGCGCAAGCGCACCGAGGCCGTCATCGAAGGAGAGGGGGAGACCTTCACCGCCATCAAAGGCGCCGCGCAGGTTCTGTTGGCCATGGCCGATCTGCCAGATGAGCGGATCGCGCAGATCGAAGCTGAAGTCGACCGGCTCGCGGGCCGGGGCTATCGCACCCTGGCGGTGGGGCGCAGGCGCGCTGATGCCCCGCTCGAGTTGATTGGTTTGATCCCGTTGTACGATCCGCCACGCGAGGACTCGGCGGAGGTCGTGCGCCAGATGCAGGCCTATGGCGTGCGGGTGAAGATGGTCACTGGCGATCATGTCGCCATCGCCCGGGAGGTCGGCCGCCTGTTAGGACTGGAGCAGGAAACCATCCAGGCCCATCAGCTCAAGGGCTCCGGCAGTCAGGCGCTGCTGAGCCTCGCCGAGGCCCTGACCAGCGCCATTTACCGACGCCTCAAGGGCGATGCCTCGCTGCGCGAGGCGGAGCGCTTTGCGGCTGAGGTGATGGACACCCTGGATGAGCTGTACGACCCTCGGCTATTGGACCGCGAGTTCATTCACACCCACGAGTCGGCCATCGTCGAGATGATCGAGTCGGTGGACATCTTTGCCGAGGTGGTGCCGGAGGACAAGTACCGGATCGTCGATACCCTTCAAAAGGGCGGGCACATCGTCGGCATGACCGGGGACGGGGTCAACGATGCACCGGCATTGAAGAAGGCCGACTGCGGATTTGCGGTCGACAACGCCACCGACGCGGCCCGGGCCGCGGCGGATATCGTCCTAACGGCGCCGGGCCTTTCGGTGATCAACGAGGCCATCGAGCAAGCGCGGGTCACCTTCGAGCGCATGCAGAGCTATGCGATCTTCCGCATTGCCGAGACCATCCGCATCATCCTGTTCATGACCCTGTCGATCGTGGTGTTCAATTTCTACCCGATCACTGCGCTGATGATCATCCTGCTGGCGCTGCTCAACGATATCCCCATCCTGGCGATCGCCTACGACCGTACGCGGATCGAGCGAAGGCCGGTGCGCTGGAACATGTATGAATTGACGAGTCTGGCCACCGTGCTCGGGGTGATGGGGGTGATCGCCTCCTTCCTGCTGTTTTACCTGTTGCAGGAGTGGGGCTTCTCCCACGATGAGATCCGCACCTTTCTGTTTTTGAAGCTGATCGTGGCCGGACATAGCACGCTGTATGTCACCCGCGCCCGGGGCTGGTTCTGGCAGAAGCCGTGGCCGGCTCCGGTGTTGTTCTTGGCAACCTTTGCCACCGAGATTGTCGGCACGGTTGTCGCCGCCGAGGGCTGGTTGATGACCCCGATCGGCTGGGGTCCGGCGCTGTTGATCTGGGGCTACGC
>CAVOGV010000036.1:0-216858 GCA_963695445.1 uncultured Gammaproteobacteria bacterium
AGGGCGAGCAGACCAGCCCCGGTGGGCGGCGGATACGGTTGTTGCGGCTATAGGATGGGCAAAGCGCAGCGTGCCTAACGTCTGTCGCGGGTAACCGAATGGATTCGCTTATGCCGATGGGTTCCACCTGGTTGCCAATGACCGTCCCCTTTCGCGTGTTTCGCGCATTTCGTAGTTCCAAAAAGAAGATCTCGTTGTCATTGTAGCTGCCGTTGTCGCTTGTCGAAATACTCGTCGATCGCGGGAGGACGGCCAGTTACCCGACCGGGACTTGCACCCGGTAAGAAGCGCCGAGCTTACTGGCCCCTACTTTTTTCTGCGGAACTGAAATTCTTTTCTATACTCTTAAGTTACAAGCGCCGCGAGGCGCGGGTTCGGCGGGCTCCCCCTCCCGCCGGGCTCTCTTCCCGGTCACTGGACCGGGAGATGGTTGCCCCGGCGCCTTCCCCCGACGCCGGGGCTTCTTTTTGTTGGCCCCTCGGGCTGAGAGATGGTCACCCGGCGCCCTGTCATCTGGCTTCTCCGGCCGGAGCATGCAGTTCCGATGGCCGCCTCGCTGACAGCCTTCAACGGCTGGGTTACACTGCCGCGATGAAGCGAGAAGTTGGTTTCGTCATGGACCCCATCGGGTCCATCAATATCAAGAAGGACAGCACATTTGCCATGATGCTGGCCGCGCAGCGCAGGGGGTGGGCGCTCGCCTACATGGAACCCGGCGACCTGTTCCTCATGGATGGCGAGGTCAGCGCCAGCGTTCGCAGCGTCGACGTGCGCGACGATGCCGAGGACTGGTACAGCCTCGGTGAGCCGCGGACGCTTCCGCTACAGTCCCTCGACGCGGTGCTCATGCGCAAGGACCCGCCCTTCGACATGGAATATGTCTACACCACCTATCTGCTGGAACTGGCGCGAGACGCGGGCTGCCTGGTGGTGAACGACCCGCAGATCTTGCGCGACGCCAACGAGAAGGTCTACGCGGCCCACTTCCCGCAATGCTGCCCGCCGCTCACCGTCACCCGGCGCGCCGAGCGGCTGCGACAATTTCTCACGGCGCACACCGACGTGATCCTCAAGCCGCTGGATGGCATGGGCGGACGCTCCATTTTTCGCGTTCGACAGGGCGACCCGAACACGGGTGTGATCATCGAGACCCTGACCGACTACGGCCGGCGCTTTTGCATGGCTCAGCGCTATATTCCAGAGATCGAACAGGGCGACAAGCGTGTGCTGATCGTCAACGGCGAGCCGGTGCCGCATGTGCTGGCCCGCATTCCCGCCGGCGGCGACTCCCGCGGCAACCTGGCCGCCGGCGCCCGCGCCGAGACCCGGCCGCTGTCGGCCCGCGATCGCTGGATCGCGGAGCAGGTAGGACCGACCCTGCGTGAACGTGGCGTCCTCTTCGCCGGACTCGACGTCATCGGCGACTGGCTCACCGAAATCAACATCACCAGCCCGACCTGCATCCGCGAGATCGACCGCGACTGCGGCACCGACATCGCCGGCGATCTGATGCAGGCCATCGCGGAACGCCTCGATGCGACGCTGATCGCCGTCCGCACCCGGCGCGGCGCCCACAGACTCAGGCCCTGTTGCCGCCGATACGCACTGCCAATCTTGCTGCTGCCAATCTTGCTGCTAACAGCTCTGCTGGCCGGCTGCCGCGGTGCCGAGACCCCTGTCTACACGACACAATTCGTCGCCTTCGAGTCCGCTGTCGACCTCAGCATCGTCGGCATGCCCAAGCAGGAGGCGGTGGCCGCGACGGCGGAGGTCGAGAACGATTTCCAATTCATCAGCCACGCGGTGCATGCCTGGAAGCCGGGGCCCATGGTCCGCGTCAACGAATTGCTGGCGACTGGCGAGCCGTTCGCGGCGCCACCGTCGCTACTCCCGCTGATCCGCCAGAGTCAGGTGCTGGCGCAGCAAAGTGACAACCTGTTCAACCCGACCATCGGCCACCTGCATGCGCCTTTGGGGCTTCCACACCGACCAGCCCGAATGCCGGCCGCCGCCGGCTCCACGGGACATCGCCCGGTTGGTCAAGGCCGCCCCCACCATGGCGGACCTGTACCTGGATGGCATCATGCTGCAAAGCGACAATCCGGCGGCAAAGCTCGACCTCGACGCCATCGCTACCGGCTACGCCATGGACCTGGCCATCGACAACCTGCGTGACCGGGGTGTGCGCAGCGCGATGATCAACGCCGGCGGCGACGTGCGCGCGATCGGCGACCGTGCCGGGCGGCCTTGGCGCGTTCCGATCCGTGACGCGGGTGGCTCGCGTGTACTCGGTATCATCAATGTCAGCGGCGATGCCAGCGTCGTCACCAGCAACGACTATCGCCGCAACTTCGTCTATGAGGGTAAGACCTACCACCACGTGATCGACCCGCGCACGGGCTATCCGGCCGAGGGCGTGCATTCCGTCACGGTGTTCAACGACGGCCCCGCGACACTCGCCGATGCCGCCGCCAACGCGCTGATGGTGGCGGGGCTCGATCGCTGGCAGGAGATCGCCGAGCGCATGGGCATCCGCTACGTGCTGCTGATCGACGACGCCGGTACCATTCACATGACGCCGGAGATGGCCGCGCGCGTCGAACTGCTCGACAGCAATTCCGATATCGCCATCAGCCCCATCCAGACCCCAACCTCCAACGCGGGAACGACGACGGCAGATCCGCCAGCAGCAGACCCGACACTGACCCCTGAAGCGAATCCGGCAACGACCGAAGCGCCAGCCGAGGGGTCCGCAGCGCGTTGATGCCGTGCGATGAGCGCAACCGATAAACCCAGCGCCCTGCCATCCTTCGGTGCGGGGGCCGCCACCGGCAACCGCCCCATGCTGTTGGCACTCTCCGGCGCGGTGCTGTTGCATGCCTTGCTGCTGTTCGGCGTCGGCTTCGAACTGCCCGAAGCCGGCCTTGATGATCGCGCCAACATCGAGGTCATGCTGATCACCCAGGCCGCACCGACACCGGACACGCCAGACCCCAACTCGATCAATGCCCAGGCGGACCGCGCCGGCGAGACCCTGATCCCACTGCCGGAGCTCGACGACCCGCAGCCAGAGCCGGTCATCGACGACGCTGACGGACCGACAACGCAGGCAGCGGAGCCGCCGATAGAACCGCCGATTGAACCAATCGAACCGCCCGCTGATGCACCCGCACAAGAACTGGAGGTCGCGCCAAGACTGGAACCAGCGCCCGAACCGGACCCAGAGCCCGTATCCGAGCCCGAGCCAGAACCCGAACCGGAACCCGCACCAGAGCCAGAACCAGTCGCAGACCCCGAGCCCCAGCCGCCGGACATACTGAGCGCGGACGACTCGCCGCTGGTCGTGGAGTCGGCTCCCGTCGTCACCGCCGCCGATATCCTCGCCAGCCGCAACGACGAGATCGCGCGCCTGACCGAGCGCATCGACGCCAAGACTCGGGCCTATCAGAGCCGCGCCCGACGCAAGGCCATCAGCACCAGCACGCGGGAATACCGCTACGCCTCCTACATGGAGGCATGGCGGCGCAAGGTGGAGCGCATCGGCAACCTGAACTATCCCGAAGAGGCGCGCCGCAAGGGTCTTTACGGCAACCTGATTCTGCACGTTTCAGTGCGCGCCGACGGCAGCCTCGAGGGGATTCGCGTGGTGCGCTCGTCGGGACAGGATCTGCTCGATCAGGCCGCCGTGCGCATCGTCGAACTGGCTGCGCCGTTCGCGCCCTTCCCACCGGACATCGCCGCCGAGACAGACTTGCTCGATATCACCCGCACCTGGCAGTTCCAGCGCAACAACCAACTGGGCTGGGACAATTGACGCCGATGCCGCACCGCGCCCCGGACTGCCGCTGAGGCCACGGACATAGCGCGCACCGGTTCATCGGCGGGAATTTTTCACCAATCGAGCAAAGGCAGCGCCGCTTCGCGAAAATCTAAGCTAAAACAGCACGAACGAACGACCACTGACGACTGTCGCCTGAACCGATACCGGTGACCGACGCACCGTTCGGTAGCGTGGCGCTTGCCTCCCGGCAAGGCGGTCTGGATACTATGCCCATGAGCTTCGCCACCTCCCTGACCAACCACTTCCTGATCGCGATGCCGGGTCTGAAAGACCCGAACTTCTCGCGAACGGTGACCTATATCTGTGAGCACACGGACCAGGGCGCCATGGGCATCATCATCAACCGGCCCATGGACATCCGCCTCGGCGAGGTGCTCGACCAACTCGACATCGAAACCGTGGCACCCGGCGTGGCCGATGCCCAGGTGTATTTGGGGGGGCCAGTGCAGACCGATCGCGGCTTCGTCATCCATACCGGGTCCACCGAGTTCGACGCCACGCTAAGCGTGACGCCGGACATTCGCGTGACCACCTCCCGCGACGTGCTCGAGTCCATCGCCGAGGGCCGTGGCCCCGACCAACGGTTGATCGCGCTCGGTTACGCGGGCTGGAGCGGCGGCCAGTTGGAGGAGGAACTCAGCGCCAACGCCTGGCTGAACGGCCCGGCGGACAGCAACATCATGTTCGCGATGTCCCCGGCCCAGCGCTGGCTGGCCGCGGCACAGTTGCTCGGCGTCGATCTGAACCTGCTGAGCGGCGAAGCCGGGCACGCCTGAGCGCGCCGCCTGCGGCCGCAACGGCATCTGCCGCGGACACACCGGAAACGACGCCTTGGCGACCCTGCTCGGTTTCGACTTCGGTACAGGCAAGATCGGCGTCGCCGTCGGTCAGACCATCTCCGCCACGGCCACGCCGCTCGCAACGGTGATCAACCGCGGCCAAAAACCGGATTGGACGCGCATCGAGGCCATCATCCGTGACTGGCAGCCCGACGCAGCCGTGCTCGGTCTGCCCTATCGCATGGACGACACCGAAGAGGACTGGAGCGAGCGCGTGCGCCGCTTCGCACGCCAGCTCGAGGGTCGTTTCGGACTGACGGTGCACCTCGTGGACGAGCGCCTCACCACCATCGAGGCAGAACGCGACCTGGCCGCCGCGGAGCGCGCCGGCTTCGCGGTCAGCCCCCACCGGCAATCCGGCAACGGCGACCTCGTGGACGCCTATGCCGCCAAGCTGATTCTGGAAACCTGGCTCAATGAGGAGCGCTAGATGAGCAGTCCTGAATGAGCAACAGCGACATCTTCAAGGACCCGGCGGCCGTCGACGCCGCGATCAGCGGCATGGCCGAACGCCTGCGCAGCCTGTTCGCCGAACGCCGCATCGAACGCCCGCTGATGATCGGCATCCATACCGGCGGCGTCTGGGTCGCGGAGCGGCTGCACGCGCTGCTGGGCCTGCCAGACCCGCTCGGGCATCTCGATATCTCGTTCTACCGCGACGACTTCACCCGCGTGGGCCTGCACCCGCAGGTACGACCATCGCACCTGCCCCTGCCGGTGGACGACCGCCATATCTGCCTGGTGGACGACGTGCTGCAATCCGGCCGCACCATCCGTGCCGCGCTCAACGTGCTGTTCGACTATGGCCGGCCGGCCTCCGTGGCACTCGCGATCCTGGTCGAGCGCGACGGCCGCGAGTTACCCATCCAGCCCGATGTGGTCGGCCTGCAGGCGCGGCTTGGCCCCGACGAACAGCTCCGGCTCGTCGGCCCAGACCCACTGCTGCTGGAGCGCGGACTCACTCCGAAGGAGCGCCGCCGCGCTGGCCAAGGCAGCAGTGAGAGCTGACATGGACAGCGGCAACATCCAACTCGACGAGCAGGGTAACCTGAAGCATTTCCTGACCATCGACGGCCTCGATCGCGCCCTACTGACCGAGATTCTGGACCGTGCCGAGGGCTTTCTCAGCGTCGCCCAGCAGGCGGTCAAGAAGGTGCCGCTCTGCCGCGGCAAGATCGTCGCCAACCTGTTCTTCGAGACCAGCACCCGCACCCGCACCACCTTCGAGCTGGCCGCCAAGCGGTTGTCGGCGGATGTGCTCAATCTCAACATCAGCACCTCGGCCACGGCCAAGGGCGAGACGCTGCTGGACACGTTGCGCAACCTCGAGGCCATGCACGTGGACATGTTCGTGGTGCGTCACGCCGACAGCGGCGCCGCGCACTTCATCGCGACCCATGCGGCACCCCACGTCAGCGTCATCAATGCGGGCGATGGTCGGCATGCGCATCCCACCCAGGGCATGCTCGACATGTTCACCATCCGCCGTCACAAGGGCCGTTTCGAGGGCCTCACGGTCGCCCTCGTCGGCGACGTGCTGCACTCGCGCGTGGCGCGCTCCCAGATCTCGGCCCTGAATACCCTTGGCGCCCGCGAGGTACGCATCATCGCGCCGAGCACGCTGGTGCCGACCCGGGCCGAAGAGGCCCTTGGCGTGCGCGTCTTCCACGACCTGCGCGAGGGCGTGCGCGACGCCGACGTGATCATCCTGCTTCGGCTCCAGCGCGAGCGCATGGATGGCGGCTTCTTACCCAGCGAGCACGAATACTTTTACCTGTTCGGCCTCACCGAAAAGCGACTGCAAGGGGCCAAACCGGATGCCATCGTCATGCACCCCGGCCCCATCAATCGTGGCGTCGAAATGGACTCGCAGGTGGCCGACGGCGAGCGCTCGGTGATTCTGGAGCAGGTCAGCAACGGCTTGGCGGTGCGCATGGCGGTGATGTCCATGTGCATGGGCGCCCAACACCTGTCCGCGAGCACTCCCGCGACGGAGGTATTCGCTTAGGCCGGCGGCAGAACCGGACCCAAGAAACTGGTCAAGGACTTCCCCCGCTGTCGTTATCGTTGCCGTTGCGTTGTCGTTGTCGTTGTCGTTGTCGTGTCGTCGTTGTCGTTGGCCAGGATGCTACGATTACGACAACGACAACGAAATATCGTCAACAGTTTGTTCAACATTTGCGGAGTAAGGGACTCAATGGGTAAGTTGCTCACGCCAAGGCCACTCACCACGACAGTTCTGCATCGGACAGGATGAAACAACCCAAGACCCTGACCATCCGCGCGGGCCGTGTCATCGACCCGGCAAATGGCGTCGACACGATCGTCGATCTGCATATCGCCAATGGCCGTATCGTCGCCGTCGGCGAGGCGCCGGCAGGCTTTGAGGCCAAGAAGGTCATTGATGCCAGCGGACTCGTGGTTTGTCCGGGATTGGTCGATCTCTGCGCCCGCTTGGGCGAGCCGGGTTTCGAGCAAAAGGCCACCATCGCGACCGAGACGCGCGCCGCTGCCGCCGCCGGCATCACCACGCTGTGCTGCCCGCCGGACACGCTGCCGCCGGTCGACACGCCAGCGGTCGCGCGGCTGATCATGCAGACCGCGGACGCGCGGGGATTCGCTCGTGTGCTGCCCGCTGGCGCCCTAACGCAGCGGCTCGAAGGCGTGCAGATCAGCGAGATGGCGGCATTGCAGCGCGCCGGCTGCCCGGTCATGAGCAACGCCGACCGCCCGATCCGCAATACCCGCGTGCAGCGGCGCGCGCTGGAATACGCCTCCACCTATGGGCTGACCGCGTTCCTGCACCCGGCGGACGCCTATCTGAGCGAGGGCGGCCTGGTGCACGAGGGGCTGCTCAGCACCCGACTCGGCCTGCCCGGCATCCCCGATGCGGCCGAGACCGTGGCGGTGGCCCGGGACCTGGCCCTGGCCGAGCAGACCGGCGCGCGTATCCATTTTCGCGGCCTGTCCACGGCGCGCGCCACCGAGATGCTGGCTGAGGCGCGTGGCCGCGGCATCCCCGTCAGCGCCGACGTCAGCGCGCACCAGTTATTCCTGACCGAGCACGACCTGACCGGCTTCAACGCCAACGCCCACGTGATCCCGCCCCTGCGCACCCTGGCGGACCGCGATGCGCTGCGCTCGGCGGTGGCCGCGGGCGAGATTGCGGCGATCTGCTCCGATCACCAGCCCCACGAACCGGATGCCAAGCTGGACCCCTTCCCACAGACGGAACCCGGCATCTCCGCGCTGGAAACCCTGCTACCGTTAACGCTGCGACTGGTGCGCGAAGGCGTGCTGGAGTTGGCTGCCGCGATTGCCTGCCTGACCTGCAACCCAGCCCGCATCTTGGGTCTGCCGCTTGGACGACTGCAGCCCGACACGGCGGCCGATGTCTGCATCTTCGATCCGGACGCCTGCTGGCAACCCGGGCCGGACACGCTGCTGAGCCGTGGGCACAACACCCCGTTTATGGGTGTCGAGATGGTGGGGCGAGTGCAATGGACACTGCTTGCCGGGCGGGTCGTGTTCGACCGCGGCCCAAGATAAAGATTCGAGCAGCTAAGGGAAGGTAACGCCGCGATCAAGGGATTGCCCCGATAGCAGTTCGCCGCCCGCGGCCTACATGAACCCCTCTTTGTTCTTCGCCTTCATGCGCGCATCCGCCTTGGTGATCTGACCCTTCTTGACCAGTTCCGTTAGACACTGGTCCAGGGTCTGCATGCCGTGCGCCTGGCCGGTCTGGATGGATGAATACATCTGCGCCACCTTGTCCTCGCGGATCAGGTTGCGGATGGCCGGGGTGCCGATCATCACCTCGTGGGCGGCAATGCGCCCGCCGCTGATCTTCTTCAACAACGACTGCGAGATCACCGAGCGCAGCGACTCCGACAGCATCGAGCGCACCATGGTCTTCTCCGCCGCCGGAAACACGTCGACGATACGGTCGATGGTCTTGGCCGCGGAACTGGTATGCAGGGTTCCGAACACCAGATGGCCGGTCTCCGCGGCGGTGAGCGCCAGGCGGATGGTCTCCAGGTCGCGCATCTCGCCCACCAGGATGATGTCCGGGTCCTGCCGCAGGGCGGAGCGCAACGCCTCGCTGAAGCCCAGCGTATCCTTATGCACCTCGCGCTGGTTGATCAGGCACTTCTTGCTGGTGTGGACGAACTCGATCGGGTCCTCGATGGTGAGGATGTGCGCGTACTCGTTGTCGTTCAAATAGTCGATCATCGCCGCCAGCGTGGTGGACTTGCCGGAACCGGTCGGCCCGGTCACCAGCACCAAACCGCGGGGCACGTTGACGATATCCTTGAACATCTCCGGTGCGTTCAGATCCTCCAGCGTCAGCACCTTCGACGGGATGGTTCGGAACACCCCCGCCGCGCCGCGCTTCTGGTTGTACGCATTGACGCGAAAACGGGCGACGCCGGGGATCTCGAACGAGAAGTCCGTCTCCAGAAACTCTTCGTAATCCTTACGCTGCTTGTCGTTCATGATGTCGTAGATCAGCGCAGTGCACCGTGCGATGCTCCAACGGCGGCACGTTGATGCGGCGCATATCGCCGTCGACGCGGATCATCGGCGGCAGACCGGCGGAGAGATGCAGGTCGGATGCCTTGTTCTTGACGCTAAAGGCGAGTAGTTCGGCAATATCCACGACGGACTCCCAGGGACTGCGGGAAGGTCAAGCGGCACAGCGAAGCAGGTCGACGCGCCGTCTGTTCAGGTTCATTCAGAGTCGCAAGCATAACGCGATGCGCGTCTACCGTCCGCTCGGCCTGGATGCATCAGCAGATCCGCGGGAGTTGTTCGCCGGCCAGCCAGTCGACAATACGGCTGCCACCGAAGCTGGTCTGCATTTGCACGAAATGATGCGCGTCTTCGACGACGCTGCCAATGATGGCGGCATCCGCGCCCTTGGGATGGGCACGCATGGCAGCGAGCAGGGTCTCGGCCTGTTCGCCGGGGCAGATGGCGACGAGCTTGCCCTCGTTGGCGACGTACAGCGGGTCCAGGCCCAGCAGTTCGCAGGCGGCGGCAACCTCCGGGCGCACCGGGATCGCGTCTTCGCGCAGGTGCATGCCGACGCCGGACTGCTTGGCGAGCTCGTTCAGCGTGGTGGCGAGACCGCCGCGGGTGGGATCGCGCAGGCAGTGGATGCTCGGCACCACGGCAATCATCGCGGCGACCAGATCATGCAGCGCCGCGGTGTCGGAGCGAATCTCGGTCTCGAAGCCCAGGTTCTCACGCTTGGACATGATGGCGACGCCATGATCGCCGATGCTGCCGCTGATCAGGATGGCATCGCCCGGCACCGCGCGGTCGCCGGAGATGTCGATACCCTCCGGCACCACGCCGATCCCGGTGGTGGTGATGAAACAGCCGTCGCCCTTACCGCGCTCCACAACCTTGGTGTCGCCGGTCACCACCGGCACGCCGGCCTCATTGGCGGCGCGCGCCATGCTCTCTACGATGCGCGCCAGGTCCTGCAACGGCAGCCCTTCTTCGAGGATGAAGCCGGCGGCCAGATACAGCGGGCGGGCGCCGGACATGGCCACATCGTTGACTGTGCCGTGCACGGCCAGACAGCCGATGTCGCCGCCGGGGAAGAACAGCGGCGAGATCACATGGCCGTCGGTGCTGATGGCAAGCCGTCCCGGCGGCGGCTGAAACAACGCCTGATCATTGCCCTGAGCCAGCAGCGGATTGTCCAGATGCCGGCGAAACAGCCCGTCGATCAACTGCGCCATGGCCCGCCCACCGCTGCCGTGGCTCATATCGACAGCGCCGCGCCCAGAAAAGCGCCAGGAAAGGGCTCAGAACCCTTTTTCGAAGATCCCTGCTTCATCGTGCTAGCTCCACCCTCTTTTGCTGCTGGCGAAAGCGGCCGTAGCTCCAGTAGGCGGCGCAGGCGCCCTCGGACGAGACCATGCAGGCGCCCATCGGGTTCTCCGGTGTGCAGACGGTGCCGAACAGTTTGCAGTCAACGGGTTCCATAACGCCGCGCAGGACGCTCGGGCATTCGCAGCCCTTGATCTCCTTGCCGCTGCTCGCGGCGACCGGGAAGCGCAGTTCGGCGTCGAACTCCGCGTAGCTGTCAGCGATACGCAGGGCGCTGTGGGGCAGATGGCCAAGTCCGCGCCACTCGAAGCTGTCCCGCGGCGCGAAGGCCTCGGCCATCAGCGCCTGCGCCTTGGCGTTGCCGTCGCGGCTGACGGCGCGGGTGTACTGGTTCTCGACCGTGCAGCGGCCCTGGTTGATCTGGCGCACCAGCATCAGCGTGCTCTGCATGACGTCCAGCGGCTCGAAGCCGGCAATGACCACCGGCTTGCCGAAGTCGCGCGGCACGAATTCGTAGGGCCGGCTGCCGATGATGGTACTGACGTGCGATGGGCCAAGGATGCCGTCGAGTTGCACGCCGTCAGGACCGGCGGTTGCCAGGATGGTCGACAAGGCCGACGGCGTCAGCACGTGATTGCAGAACACCGAGAAGTTCTCCAGCCCCTCGGCGCGGGCGACCTTGAGCGCGACCGCGGTGGGCGGCGTCGTGGTCTCGAAGCCGATGGCGAACAGGACCACTTGGCGCTCCGGGTTGGAGCGGGCGACGGCGAGCGCGTCCTGCGTCGAGTAGATCATGCGAATGTCGGCGCCGTCGGCCTTGGCCTTGAGCAGGCTGTTGCGCTCGCTGGCCGGCACGCGCATCAGGTCGCCGTAGGTGCACAGGGTCACGCCATGCTCGACGGCCATGGCGATGGCCTGATCGATGCGGGCCATGGGCAACACGCAGACCGGGCAACCGGGGCCATGCACGAAGCGCAGGTTCGGCGGCATCAGGTCCTGCACGCCGTAGCGAAAGATGGCGTGGGTGTGACCGCCGCAGAACTCCATCAGCCGGTAGTCGCGCGCCGAGTCGGCCTCGGCGGCGATGGTGCGGGCGAGGCCGCGGGCCAACTCGCCGTCGCGGAATTCGTCGACGTATTTCATCGCGGATTGCCTGTTCATGGCCGCACCACAGGTTCGGTTTCGAAGGCGACTGGCTCCAATTCACCCATCTCCTGGATCATCGCCAGCGTGCGCTCGGCCTCCTCCGGGCTGATCCGATTCAGCGCATAGCCGACATGGATCAGGACATAGTCGCCGATCGCGGCGTCTTCCACCAGCGCCAGCGAAACGGGCTTGCGCACGCCGCCCAGGGAAACGATGGCGGTATCCGTGGCGTCGTCGATCTCGAGGATCTGCGCGGGGATGGCGAGACACATGGTGGCGGGCTCCGAAGGTCTGTTGGGATGGCGTCAGTTAGTTGTTGATTGAGAGGATATTGGGACTCGATTGTTAAAAGGGCCGAGGGCCGAGGGCCGATGCCCAGGGCCGTCACCGCGCAATCATGCCGCCAGTGGCGCTGGCTTCTGCGCAGTGGGCGCTCGGTCCTCGGCGCTTGGCGCACTCGCCACTCGCCCATCAGCATACCGAAAGCGCATAGGCGACGCAGGGGTCGACGGCAGTGACATAGAGCGCGGCGCGGCGCTTGAGTTCTGCATCGTCCGCCAGCCGAGCCAGATCGCCGCCGGCGAGACCAGCCGCGACGACGCCGTCGGGGTGAAAGTTCCATTCGGTGGGGGCCAGGATGTGATAACTCGTCACGCGCCCATCGGCCACCTCCACGCGGTGCACGAGCAGTCCGCGGGCGGCATCCGCGCTGCCAATGCCGATGCCGTCGGCTTGGCTGGCCGCAGGCTCAGGTAGCGGCGGGGCCTGCGACGGGTCGGTCAGCGCGACGATGGCATCAGCCAGCTCCAGCAACAGCGCGGCCATCCGCGGCAGCAGACCGTTGCCGTGCTCGGTGGCCAGGTCCGCCACCAACGAACGATCACGACAGCGCGCGAACGGCGTCGTCTCGCAGGGTCGGCCCTGCCAGGTTGGGGCAGCGACGAAGCCGTCGGCGTCGGCGCCGGACAGCGCAGCCGACAGGTCCGGCATCGCCAAGACGGGCAGCGGCGCGACGGCGTTGCGGCCTAGACTCGCCAGATCGGCCCGCAAGACCATGCTGACCAGGTCCGCCGCTACGCGTGCCGGCGGTCGCCATCCAAGCAGCAAAGCCACTGCGATCTCCGACCTCCTCCAGCCAGCGGGCGGGCGGCATGCCAAACACATGCTCGGCGGCGACCTCGGCCAGCGCCTGCGGACTTGATCCGGCTACCGGATGCCAGCAGCGCTCAGCGGCAAATCAGCCCCCGGCGCGAATGGGTCCGTGTCCTTGGTCTGCGCGCCGCGCAACGCGAGGTAAGCACGCATCGCCTGCGCCATCGGCGCATGCGCCGGCGTCGCGCCGAGCGCCTGAGGCCAGTCCAGCAATAGGCGCCACAGGTGCTCCTTGACCGTCTCGGCGCGCAGCAGCAGCGCGCGCCGCTGCCGTATCGCAAGCGACGGCGTCAGCCCGAGCGCCTGCTCGCAGGCGACGGCGCAGGCCTGGGCCTGCGCCGTCGCGCAGACACTGAAGAGCGTCGGCAGCCGCTGCGCGACGTCTGGCACCGGCTTGCCCGCGAAGACACGAGCCGCGGTCACCGGCCGGCTAGAACGGATGGACACGGCAAGCCGGTCGCCGTCGCGGCGCAGAGCGATGTCGAGATTGCCGGAGAGATCGGGCATTAGAATAGGGGCTATTGGCTGGTAGGGTTGCCGGTGGCTGGCCACTGAAGACCAGGTCACTCGCTGACCGACTAGTCTAGATGACTCCGCTGCAGTCCATGCCCATGTAAACTGCACGCATTCTCCGACCATAGACCAAAGCCGATGCTGTCGTCCCAGCAACTCGCCGATCTACGCCGACCGATCCGTTTCGATGCCGAACTTGCCGGCCACACACTGCACCTGGAGTCGACCTGGGGCCTGTTCTCCCCGCGGGAGATCGACGAGGGGACGCGGCTGTTGCTCGACTATATCGAGGTGGCACCGGACGCGGACTGCCTGGACCTCGGCTGCGGATACGGCCCCATCGGCCTCTGTCTCGCGGCGCGGGCGCCGCGAGGGCGGACGCTGATGCTGGACAAGGACTTTGTCGCCATCGACTTCGCCAACCGCAACGCGGCGCTGAACCGTCTTGGCAATGCCAGCGCGCTGCTCAGCAACGGCTTCGATCAAGTCGACCCCGCGCTGCGCTTCGACCTCATCGCGAGCAACATCCCCGCCAAGGTCGGCAAGGAACTGCTAGCACTGCTGCTGCACGACGCCCGCGCCCGGCTGCGGCCCGGCGGGCGGCTCTATCTCGTGACCATCAACGGCCTGCGGCAGTTCATGAAACGCAACCTGACCGAGGTCTTCGGCAACTACGACAAGCTCAAGCAGGGCGCGCACTACACCGTCGCCATGGCGCAACGGGGCGAATGAATTCGCCCCTACGATGGCGCCGCACAAATTGGTAGGGACGAATTTATTCGCCCCGCCGACTTCGTGCACAGGTGCGGATGCTTTAGCATTGCGATCCCAGCGGGCCGATGCCGGCCCAGTCATCCTGTCCTGATCCGGAGTATCCATTGTGCGCCAGCCGTCTCACCTTCGTCGCGCCCTCGCCGCGCTCGATTCTAATCGGCACCGCGGCTGTGGCCGAGGAGCAAGCCGTCCACATCTATAACTGGAACGACTACTTCGCCGAGGATACGCTGCCGGGGTTCCAGAAGGCGACCGACATCCGTCCGGTGCTGGATGTCTACGACGCCAACGAGGTGCTGGAGGCCAAGCTGCTCGCCGGAAGCAGCGGCTACGATGTGATCTTTCCGACCGCGCGCCCGTTTGCGGCACGGCACATCAAGGCCGACTTGTATCTGCCCTTGGACAAGGACAAGCTGCCGGGGCTGGACAAGCTGGACCCGGACATCATGCGGAGTCTGGCAGACATCGACCCGGACAATGCGCACCTGGTGCCGTACATGTGGGGCACGTCGGGACTCGGCATCAACACGGCGAAGGTCAAGGCCGCACTGGGAGAAAGCGGGGGTGACGACGCGGAACTCGACACCTGGGCGCTGGTGTTCGATCCGGACAAGGCGGCCAAGCTCGCCGGCTGCGGCATCAGCCTGCTGGACGACCCGACCGAGGTGTTCTCGGCGGCGCTGGTCTACCTGGGCAAGGACCCAAACAGCCTGGACAAGGCAGACCTGGACGCGGCCACCGAGTTGCTGAACAAGGTGCATCCGTCCATCCGCTACTTCCACTCGTCCCAGTACCAGAGCGACCTCGCCAACGGCGACCTGTGCGTCGCCCATGGCTACTCCGGCGACGTGCTACAGGCCCAGACCCGCGCCGAAGAGGCCGGCAATGGCGTGGAGATTAGCTACGTGATCCCACGCGAGGGCGCCGCGCTCTGGACCGACGTGATGGCGATCCCGAAGGACGCGCCGAATCCGGACGCCGCGCACGCCTTCATCGCCTACCTGTTGCAGCCCAAGGTCATCGCCGACGCCTCGAACTACGTCTTCTACGCCAACCCCAACCTCGCCGCGACCGAGTATCTGGATGCGGACCTGCGCGACGATGCCGGCATCTACCCACCCGCCGAGGTCAAGGCACGACTGTTCGTACCCAACGAGCGCAGCGACCGCGAGATCCGCGACCTAAACCGCCGCTGGACCCGCATCAAAGCCCAGCGCTGACTCAAACTTCAAACTTCAAACTTCAAACTCCAAACTTCAAACTTCAGAATGTCCGACGCCGACCAACGCCGCACACTAGACCCCTGGCAGGACCCCCAGGCGGAGCCTTATGTGCGCATTGAGCGCGTCACGAAGAAGTTCGGCGACGTCTACGCCGTCGACGACGTCAGCCTGAATATCTATCAGGGTGAGTTCTTTTCGCTGCTCGGCAGCTCCGGTTGCGGCAAGTCCACGCTACTACGGCTGCTGGGCGGATTCGAGCGCCCCACGCTGGGCCGCATCTTCATCGACGGCGCCGACGTCACGGACATCCCGCCCTATGCGCGGCCGGTGAACATGATGTTCCAGTCCTACGCGCTATTCCCACACATGAGCGTGGAGCAGAACGTCGCCTTCGGCTTGAAGCAGGACCGCATGCCGCGCAAGGAACGCGCCGAGCGCGTCGACGACATGCTGGCGCTGTTGCAGATTACGGAGCAGCGCAAGCGCCGGCCGGACCAGCTCTCCGGCGGCCAGCGCCAGCGCGTCGCGCTGGCCCGCAGCCTGGCGCGGCATCCCAAATTGCTGCTGCTCGACGAACCCCTCGGCGCCCTCGACAAGCGTCTACGCGAAAACACCCAGTTCGAGTTGGTGAATCTGCAGGAGCGGCTCGGCATCACCTTCGTCACCGTCACCCACGACCAGGAAGAGGCCATGACCATGTCCAGCCGCATCGCGGTGATGGACGTGGGCCGCATCATGCAGGTGGACACGCCGACGGCGATCTACGAGTACCCCAGCAGCCGCTTCGTCGCCGGCTTCATCGGCTCGGTGAATCTGTTCGAGGGCAAGGTGACCGCCATCGAAGGCGATCAAGTGCTGGTGGCAACCCGGCTCGGGCGCAGCATGCGCATGCGCAGCCTGTACCCGCTCGCCATCGGCACCCCAGTGACGGTGGCGGTGCGCCCGGAGAAGATTCGCCCCTGCGGCGACTACCGCGACGACGGCGTGAATCAGCTCAAGGGCGTGGTCGAAGACATCGCCTACCTGGGTGACGTCTCCATTTACCGGGTGCGCGTCGGCGCGCTGGATGCGCCAAATTCGCGCATCGTCGAGATGACGCTCACCAACGTTCAGCCCCGCACCGAGCAGGCGCTGACCTGGGAACAGGAAGTGGCTATGGAATGGTCCCCAACGAGCGGCGTGTTGCTAACGGAATAGCCACGATGCACGAGGCGGCCAACGCTCCCGCGCGCCCTTGGGAGCAGCTTGCAGCGGCGACCGAGCGCCGGGGGCGGAAAGGCTAGCGCCGCGACTGGGGTGGCTTCACTGCCGTGGTCAGCACATAATCGAGCCCGCGGTAGACGCTGTCGGCATCGAACCGAAGCGCGATCCGGGCCGGCAGCCGCGCCATCGGATGCAAGCGCCGCAGCGTCTCGGGATGTTCGGTCAGAAACTGATGCAGCGGCGCATAGACCTGCTCGCGGATCGACTCGATTTGGATCTCGCCGAAGCCCGAAATGGCGAGCTTGGAGTGATAGGTGGGCCGGGTGTAGGCGTTCTCCGGCGGGATTGCGAACTTACCCGCCACCAGGCCCCAGGACAGGCGTTGCTTGAGCCGATCGGCAAAGGCGCTGGTGGCGGGCATCGGGATGATGTCCGCCGTCACCAGCCGGCCGCCTGGTCGCAGCACGCGCCAGGCCTCGCGAAAGAATTGCTCGCGGGTGTGGAAATGAAACGCACATTCCAGCGCGACCACCTTGTCCACGGAGTTCGCTTCCAACGGCATGTCGGTGGCTGAGCCGTGACGAAGATCGATGCGATCTTCGAGCCCCAGGTCGGCCACACGCTGGCGCGCGACGGCAACCTGAGAAGCAGTAATGTTCAGCCCGACGATGTGGGCGGGCTGGAGGGTCCGTGCCCAAAGGATGTCCTGATCACCGAAGCCAAAACCGACATCGAGCACGCGCTCGCCAGGCGTCATTCCGGCCCGCTCGCCCACCAGCATTGCCAGCGCGTCACTGGCGGCGTCGAGGTCTATCGCGTCGCGCCAATACCCGAGATTCAGATATAGGCCCCGCAGGGTTGGCGAATTGGTCGATAGTAGGTCGTAAACGTCAGACGCTTGAAGCCCCTGAAACGGGTTGTAAAGCCAGTTCAGGTAACGCAGGGATTCACGCAGCGGCTGGTTGCTGGCGACAGGATCGGGCATGGTTCGACGACTCCAGTTGGCCTGAGCGGAAACGCCCATGTGCTTGCGGTGAGAGTGGGGGCGATGTCGACAAAGCGGCAGAGGGCGCTTGCGTCTGGAGGCCGTTTGACGATAAATGCGCAGTTGCCGATCGGCGAATGCGTGGGCGATGTCCGTTCCGCTCCGATCGGCCACTGCGTCAACCTGTAAGGAGATGACGATGACAAAGACCCGCTACACGCTGCTGCAACGCCTGTTGCATTGGCTGATCGCATTGATGGTGTTTGGATTGCTGGCCGCCGGCTTCACCTTTTGGGCGCTCGGCTATGACGGTACCGTCGGACTGTTCGGCGACCAGCTGACTGGCGAGTTGTACAAGTATCACAAGACCTTTGGCATCCTGCTGCTCGGTCTGATGGTGCTGCGCATCGTGCTGCGCCGCGCGTCGCCGCCTCCTGCCTATGACCCACCGCTGACGGGTTTCCAGCGTGTGGTCAGTCGCGGCACGCATCTGCTGATGTATGTTCTGCTGATCGCGATACCCATCGGCGGTGCGCTGGCAACGGCGGCCGGCGGCTATCCAGTGCAGTTCTTCGACTGGGAGTTGCCGGCGCTGATCGGCAAGAATGAGGCACTCAGCGAGCAGTTGTTCCTGTTCCACGGGATCGCCGGTTTGGTCCTGTCGGCGCTGGTTCTGCTCCACATCGGCGCTGCCATCAAGCACCTGAAGCTCAAGGACGGCATCATGCGGCGTATCAGCCTGCCCTGACTCCGTCCGTGGCGGCGGTGGGGTGGCGGCGGTCTGTTCCTCCGCCGCTGTCGGCTCGTGTCGGCTACCGTGCCAGTGCGCGAGCGTCTCCAACAGTTGCTCACGCGCGAACGGCTTGGTGACGAAGTCGTCCATGCCCGCGGCCAGGCAGCGCTCCTTTTCCTCGGTCAGGGCATGGGCGGTCATGGCGATGATCGGCACGCGCGCGGTGGGTCCGCTCAGCGCACGGATGCGACGAGTGGCCTCGAGACCCCCCATGACCGGCATTTCCAAATCCATCAAGATGCAACCGAGCGGGCCGTTGCAGACCGCCTCCAGCGCCTCGACGCCGTTGGTCGCTGTTTGCACCTGATAGCCGGCCTTCTTCAGCATCGCCTTGGCCACCAGCGTGTTGGTGGGCACGTCGTCCACCAGCAGCACCGGCAGCGCTGCCGCATCGACGCTGGCAGGTGCGCGACAGGCCGGGGCGGCAACGGCCACCTGTTGCGTGTCCACGTTCAGCACGATCTCGAACCAGAAGCGGCTGCCGTTGCCGGCGCTGCTGTCGATCTGAATGCGTCCGCCCATCAGGTTGACGATGCGCTGCGAGATCGAGAGCCCCAGGCCGGTACCGCCATGCTGGCGACCGGCACTGTCCGCTATCTGACTGAACTCGTCGAACAGCGCCGCCTGGCGATCTTCCGGGATACCGATACCGGTGTCGCTGACCGCGAAGCGCACTCTTTGACAAGCCTCACCGGGGCAGAGGGTCTCGACCGATAGGCTGACCTGGCCGCTGTCGGTGAACTTCACGGCATTACCGGCCAGGTTCACCAGCACCTGGCGCAGTCGCGCTGGGTCGACGCGCATACGATCCGGTAGGCGCGGGTCCAGCTGCAGCTCGATCGCGAGCCCCTTGGCCTTGGCCATGGGCGCAATGATGTCCCCCGCCGCGCGCACCAGTTCGACGACGTTGGCCGGCTCCTCGCGCAGCGTCATCTCGCCGGCCTCGATCTTGGACAGGTCGAGCACGTCGTTGATCAGCGCGTGCAAGGCGCGGCCAGCCTGTTCGGCCAAGGACGCAGTTGCTCGTGCTGTTCGCTTGGTAGTGTCCAGTCGCGAGACAGTTGCAGGATGCCGAGGACCGCGTTTAGCGGCGTGCGCAGTTCGTGGCTCATGTGGGCCAGAAAGCGTGACTTGGCCGCATTGGCTTGCTGTGCTGCCTGGGATGCGGCCTCCGCCTCAGCCGCGGATTGTTCCGCCGCCCGGCGTGCCTGGTTGAGCGCGTCGTAACTGGTCAGCAGTTGCTCTGACATGCGGTTGAAGGCGCGCGCGGTGATGGCAAGTTCGTCGTCGCCGCGAACCGCCACCGTCACCCCCGGGCCGCCCTCGCTGATGGTCTCGGCGGCGCTGCGCAGGCGCTCCAGCCCACGCGTGAGGTAGGTGCCGAGCAGGATCGAGAACAACGCCACCAGCAGGATTTCGGTCAATGCGATGATGAGCAGGCGATCGCGCGCCCGGTCCTGTAGTGTGTCTTCGCCCGACGTGCTGATGCCCAACTCGACGCGCCCGAAATTGGCGCCGTCCACATTCACCTCGGCGGAGGCATCGAACACGCCGTCGTCCGGTGCCTGCTCCGACGTGTCGGGCTGAAACGGCCGGGTGAGCGCGGCCTGATCGCCGCGCTTTACGAGCGCGACGTCGTAGCCGATCACCCTCACATAGACCATGTCCGGATCGGCCATGACCTCGTCGACGAAGGTTTGCAGTGAAGCCAGATCCTCCGACAGGACCGCGTCTTTTGCCAGGGTGGCGAACTGGGTGGCGGAACTGCCGGCACGTTCGGCGACGGCGTCGAGGCTGGCCTGGGACACGAAGTCGAGGCTCGACCAGACCAGCAGCGCCAGCAGCAGGAACTCGATCAGTCCGACGCCCAGGACCGTCTTGGCGCGGAACGAAAGTCGCCAGCCCGAAGCAGTTGGCGTCATGGGTCGGCTGTGCTCGGCGCACCCTGAGCCGGTTGCGCGGGTGCATCCAGCAGTTCGATGCCGAGGGCGCGGACATCGTCCCAGTCAGCGTCTTTTGCCCCGTCGATGCCGTCGAAGCCGATGGCCGCCAGCAATTCGCGACCTTCCGGATCATCGCTCATCGCCAGCATCACGTCGCGTACGCGGGCAACCAGCGCCGGGTCCAGACGCGGATGCGCGGCGAAGGCATGCGGCGTGTAGGCGTCGGTGCGCCACAGGATGCGCAGACGTTCTCGGACCTGCGGATCGGTGTTGGCGAAGGTGCGCTCGATGCCGCCGCCGGCGGGATAGAGACCCTGGGCGACGGCGAGGTAGACCGAGTCGTGGGAGCGAACGTAGCGCGGCTCGATCGCGATGCCAGCCTGACGCAGTGCGGCTCGCGGCAGGACGCTGGCGGCGAAGGCGGCGGGCGCGGGAAAGGCCAGCGTGCGGCCCGCCAGCGCCTTGATGTCGTCGATGTCTGAGTCCTTCTTTGTCACGAGGATGCCCCGGATACGTTTGTCGCGCTGGTTGGCGAAGGCGACGTAGCCGGGCTGCTCATGGAACACCGTGTAGTGGTAGGGATTCATGTAGGCCAAGTCATACTGGCCCGCCGCGAGCCGCTGCTCGAAGGCCGGGATGTCCGGAGCGGTGGCGAAACGGATCGCGACGCCGGCACGCTCGCCGACATAGTCAAACACGGGCGCCCACAGGGAGGCCAGGCGCGTGGCGGCCTGTTGCGGCACGACGCCGAAGCTGATGGAGGCCGGCGCGCTGTCCTCGGCGGCGGTAGTCATGCTGCTGAGACAGAGCGCCGCCAGCAGCAGGCGGCGAAGGGATGGAGTCGTCATGCCTCAGGGTGTCCTCGGTGATGCCGTGGTGTGACTGGCGCTCGTCCCTGCTGCGTTGTGCTGGTTTCGGTGGCGAGCGGCTGAACGGTCTTGGCCCTCCAGCTGGTCTAGCGATTCGCCGGCTGTTCATCGCCAAGACTGACCGGATCCTGATGGATGATGATATCGGATTCCGGATAACGGGCGCGAATGCGCGCCTCGGCGTCCATGGCCACGCGATGGGTCTCGCGCAACGGCAACTCGTCGTCCAGTTCCAGGTGCAACTGGATAATCAGCAGCTGGCCTGACTGGCGCGTGCGCAGGCCGTGGACGCCCCTTCACCGAGGGCGTCGAGCGGGCGAGTTCCAGGATCTCGTTACGCTGATCCTCGGGTAATTCTCGGTCGAGCAAGAGCTGTACCGCATCTTGGGCGATTCGCACCGCGCTGTACATGACGTAGGCGCCGATGCCGAGACCTAGCAGCGGGTCGACGCCGTGCCAGCCGAACGCGGCGAGGCCCAGTGCCAGCAGGGTGGCGCCGTTGGTGGCGAGGTCCGTCGCATAGTGCAGCGCGTCGGCCCGGATCGCCGGGGAACCGGTGCGCTTGATGACATAGCGCTGAACCGCCAGCAACGCCAGCGTCGCGATCATCGCAAAGGTTAGAATCGCTAGTCCCACGCCGACCTGCTCCAAGGGCTGGGGATGCAGTAGCCGGTCGAAGGCCTCCAATCCAACGAACAGCGCCGATCCAGCAATGAACGCCGATTGCACGAGCGCGGCGAGCGCCTGCGCCTTGCCGTGGCCGAAGCGGTGCTCGGCGTCCGGCGGTTGCAGCGACCAGTGCACCGCGACCAGGTTCACCAGCGACGCACCGGCGTCCATGGCCGAGTCCACCAGCGAGGCCAGCACGCTGACCGACCCGGTGGCGAGCCAGGCAGCGAGCTTGACCAGGATCAGCAGGGTTGCGGTCGCGACCGACGCATAGGTCGCCAGACGCAGCAGCCGGGCGGTCTCGACGGGTCCAGGGGGCGTGGCCTTGGTCATTGTGTTCTGCTCATCTGGCGGCGATGTTGCGCTTGCGCGGCGGCGAACTCGTCCGGGCTCACCACACCGTTGCCGTCGCCGTCCACGCTCTCGAAGGACGGCGCATTTGCCGCGTTGCGCATCGGATATCCCTGCTGGGCGCGTTCGCGCATGCGCTGAGCGCGGGCGTCATAGAACTCCTGCTCGGTCACCGCACCGTCGCCGTTCTGATCGAAGGCGCCGAAGGTCATCGGGCCTCCCATCGGCGGTTGCGCGTGTGCCGTTAGCACCGGTCCGAGGCGAGCAGGCGATGGTTAGGGCGATCACCGCCGCGGGAAAAGGTCGCTGCAGGCTGTACGAGTGATTGTTCATCTTTGCGCTCCAGAACGCATGAGGTTGCTTGTTGCTGCCGTCCGCGCGAATTACTGCCTTGTCCAGGTCAAGCGCGATTCAACCCCGCTATTGTCGCAGGCTTGCGGGTAAACTGCTCAAACCTGAGTGCCAGGGCAGCAATGCGCTATCTGAGCCCCTGTGGGAGCGGCTTGCAGCCGCGATCGGGCTGTGTGGAAATCTGCCGTCGTAGCCGTCCGGATTGCAAATCACTTCCAAGCCGATGATGCCAAAATCAGCATTAGCGCTGTTGCTCTTGCTATTACTGCCCACCGGCGGCCCCCTGCTGAGCGGTTGCACGAGCAGTTTTGCGCAATCCGGGCTGGTACTCGCGAGCTGGAACATCGAACACCTGGCCGCTCTGGATGGCGCCGGCTGTCGCGCGCGCACCGAGGCGGACTACGCGGCGCTGCGCAAGGTCGCCGTGGCACTTGGCGCGGATATCGTCGCCCTGCAGGAGGTCGAGAACGAGGCGGCGGTGGCGCGGGTCTTTGACCCAACGGTCTACGACATCGTCGTGTCGAGCCGCCCCGACGGCAGCCTCGGCGACTGCCGCGGTCTGCCGGGACAGAGGCGCACCCCGCAACGCACTGGCTTTGCCATCAACCGAGAGCGACTGACGGCACAGGGGCTGCGCTGGCGCTCGCTACCGCCGTTTCGCGACATCGGCGTCGATGGGCGCCGCTGGGGCACGCGCATTCGCATCGAGCCGCTGAGCGATCGCGAGGATGCATCCGGTCTGGAGCTGATGTCGCTGCACCTGAAGTCCGGCTGCGCCTGGGGCCGGCTCGACGCGCAGGCTGTCCGTCGCGGGCAGTGTCTGGTGTTGCGGCGGCAGCGCGGCATCCTCGAGCAATGGATCGATGACCGTGCCGCCAGCGACACGCCGTTCGTGCTCATCGGCGATTTCAATCGCCAGTTGGACCAGCCCCGCGATGACTTCTGGAACGCGATCGACGATGGTGAGGTGTGTGTTTGGCGCAAGCACCGGGAACTCGGCCGCGACTGCCTGCCGGGCAGCACCGTCGCGGATGAAGACGCCGACCTGACACTGGCCAATGCCGGCGTGCCGTTTGCGTATCCGTACAATCCGAAGTACCCCTACGCCGTCGATCACTTCGTCTTCAGCGGCAGCGCGGCGGAATGGGTGATCGGCGGCAGTTATCGCGCGCTCGGCTACGACACCGATCCGCCACCGTCGGACCATCATCCGATCCGCATCGCGTTGCGCTTGCCGTGGCGGGAACGACTGGCGGAACACCGTGAAACAACGGTTCCATCCCAAGGAAACGAGTAGGTGTGATGTCAAGGGCCGTCAGTGACGCGCCTGCGTTGGCCGGGTCCGCCGACTTTAGTCGGCACCTGGGGAGGCGGACTTCAGTCCGCCGTGAAGGCATACGGGCGACTGAAGTCGCCCGTTCCCAGGTGTCGGTAAATCCGGCGTACCCGACACCTAACCGTCCAGCTCGCCGGTCTCCCAATCGAACCGCGGCAGCTGCTCGAAGACGCTGCGCAGGCCCGCGTTCCAGCTTTGCGAGACCGCGGTCAGCAGCGGCGAGTCGTGGGCCAGCTTCAGGCGATGGCTCAGCGCGAGACTGTCGCGCGGATAGATCGCCACCTCGAAGGGCGGGCCGACCGTGACGTTGGAGCGCGATGTACCATCGAGTGACACCAGGCAGAGCCGGGCGGCGTCGTCCAGGGACATGTCCGAGCGCACGATGCGATCGAGCGCCGGCTTGCCGTACTTGTTCTCGCCGATCTGCAGGTAGGGCGTCTCCGGTGACGCGGAGAAATAGTTGCCTTGTGGGTAGATCAGATACAGACCTGGGGGTTGACCGGCGATCTGTCCGCCCAGGATCAGCGTGGTCTGCACGCTCACGCCGCTCTCCGACAGGGCCGGACCATGGTCGCGCTGAACCCCCAGGCTGACTCGTCCGACGTAGTCGGCAACCTCGAACAGATAGTTCGCCGACAGCAGGTTGACGCCGGTGGCTGCCTGGTCGAGGTCGCGCCGGATGCGATTCATGACCTCCTGCGTGGTGGCCAGGTTGCCGGCGGACAGCAGCACGAACAGCCGATCCGGTGCCGGCGTGATGACGTGCAGCTTGCTGTAACTGGTGACATAGTCGATGCCGGCATTGGTGCGCGAGTCCGACGCCAGCACCAGGCCGGCATCGACGGCGATTCCGAGGCAATAGGTCATGGGCGCGGGTCCTCGTGGCAGCCCCGGGGAAACTTGCGGTAGTCTAGCAGCCTTGCGATCCTTGTCAGTGCGTACGCGACGTTGAAATCCGCGATGCGGTAGCGTAAAAATCAAGTCCATCCGGCACCCAACACGCGCCGTGAGAGCGGCAGAGTCCATGAGTATCGACCTGAGCATCGACCAATGAGTATTGATTGGCAAAGCTATCCCTGCGAAGACTTCTACGACGAACTGCTGCAGTCGCCCGGGCAGGCACGCCCGGCAACTGAGGTGTTGGCGTCCGACCTGGAGGAACTCGGTATCGAGGAACTCACGGCGCGCCAGGAGGCGGCCAACGTGTCCATCAAGGAGATGGGCATCACCTTCACCGTCTACTCGGAGGAGGGCGGCGCGATCGACCGCACCTGGCCGTTCGATGTGATCCCGCGGGTGATTCCGGAGCAGGAGTGGCGCGGCGTCGAGGCGGGTCTGAAACAGCGCGTACAGGCCCTGAACCTGTTTATCGACGACCTGTATCACGATCAAAAAATCATCAAGGACAAGGTCTTCCCGCAGGAGGTGCTGGAGAAGTCGGTCAATTTCCGGCCCCAATGCGTCGGCGTCGATCCGCCGCTCGGCATCTGGGCGCATATCTGTGGTTCCGACCTGGTGCGCGACTCCGACGGCACCCTCTACGTGCTCGAAGACAATCTACGCGTGCCGTCCGGCGTCTCGTACATGCTCGAGAATCGTCTGGTGACCAAGCGCGTGTTTCCCGAGCTGTTCGAGCACTATGCGCCGTTGCCGGTAGACGACTACCCGAGCCAGTTGTTCGACACCCTCGCGGCCCTGTCGCCGCGTCCGGCGGAATACCCCGAGGTGGTCGTGCTCACGCCCGGTATCTACAACTCCGCCTATTTCGAGCATTCCTATCTGGCCCAGCAGATGGGCGCCGAGCTGGTGGAGGGCCGCGATCTGTTCGTCGACAGCGACGATTGCTGTTACATGCGCACCGTCGACGGCCCGGCGCGTGTCGATGTCATTTACCGACGCGTCGATGACCTGTTTCTGGACCCCGAGGCGTTCAATCCGGACTCCGCGCTCGGCGTGCCCGGCCTGATGCGGGCCTGGAAGGCCGGCAATGTCGCGCTGGCCAATGCCCCCGGCGCCGGTGTTGCCGACGACAAAGTGGTGTACGCGTTCGTGCCCGAGATCATCAAGTACTACTTGGACCAAGATCCCCTCATTCCGAACGTCCCTACCTACCGTTGCATGGAGCCGGACGCGCTGAAATACGTGGTCGAAAACATTGCCGAGCTGGTGGTCAAGCCCGCTAACGAATCCGGCGGCTACGGCATGCTGGTGGGGCCGGCGGCGAGCCAGGCCGAGCGGGACAAGTTCGTCGGTCTGGTCAAGAAAGACCCGCGCAACTACATCGCCCAGCCGACGCTGAAGCTGTCGACCGTGCCGACCGTCATCAAGAACAGCGTCGAGCCGCGCCACGTCGACCTACGTCCGTTCATTCTCTCCGCCGACCGTCAGCAGGTGACCATGGGCGGCCTCACCCGCGTCGCGTTGCGCAAGGGTTCTCTGGTGGTCAATTCATCCCAGGGCGGCGGCAGCAAAGATACCTGGATCGTGCCCGACGGTGGCGCCGGCCATGCGCAGACCCAGTGCGCAGTCGCAAATCCAGGACGATTGATCGCCGCGACGAGCATCGCTCAGGCATGGGGGTCGACCTGATTCGCTCGGGGCGCCGCGTCTTCGCAGATGAGCGAAGTTTGCTTCGTTGTCGTTGTCGTGCTTCGAGTGGCAGTGCGGTATGTGTATGAGGCCGTTGATGTGAAGCCGCGAAGCGCCGCTGACGTCCGGTCGGCTGGCGACGGCGACAACGATTACCGCAACGATCACGACACGACAACGACAACGATCAGTATGCCGGCCTGAACCAGCGCCAACCATGAGTCGTCGGTCTGAGGCGAAGCCTCGCGAGACTTCAACCTTCAAACTTCAACCTTCAGACTTCAATCATGCTATCCCGCGTCGCAGAGAACACCTACTGGTTGGCCCGCTGCATCGAGCGGGCCGAGAACACCGCACGCATCGTCTCGGTCAACGCCAACCTGTTGCTCGACTTGCCCAAGGGCATCGCGCCGGGCTGGCGGCCGCTGGTCGATATCACTGGCTCGAATGTCCTGTTCGATGAGCACTACAGGGACTACGGCGAGCGCCAAGTGGTGCGCTTTCTGCTCGGTGACGAGCGCCACGCTGGCTCCACCATGTCAGCCTTGGCGGCGGCGCGAGAAAATTGCCGCACCATCCGCGACATCGTTCCGCGGGAGGCCTGGGAGCAGATCAACGGTCTCTACCTGTTTGCCGGCGACCACCTGCAGAAGGGCATGACCAAGACCGGACGGCATGCCTATCTGCGCGCGCTGATTACCGGCTGCCAGACCATCGCTGGTGTGCTCGACGGCACCATGCTGCATGATCAGGGCTACGAGTTCATGCGCCTCGGGCGCTATCTAGAGCGGGCGGACATGACCACGCGCATCGCCGACGTGCGCTCGGCGACGTTGCTGCCGGACGCGGACGAACTGCGTCCCTACGACAACATACAATGGGTCAGCGTGCTCAAGTCGATGACCGCTTACCAGATGTACCGGCGCAGTGAGCAGATTCGCGTGCAGCGCGGGCCGGTGCTGCGCTTCATCTTTCAAAACCAGCTGTTCCCGCGTTCCGTGCGTTATTGCCTGGAGCATGCGCGTATTTGTCTGGAGCGCCTGCCGCGTAACGAGGCGTCATTGCGCGTCACTGGCCGTCTCGCGCGTGTACTCGACGGCGCGGAACTGGCGCGGCTGAGTCAGCTGGACCTGCATGCGTTCGTCGATGATCTCCAACTCGGCATCGCCGACCTGCACGGCGAGGTAGCGTCAACCTGGTTCCCGCCGCCGATTCAGCTGGAGGAAGCGGCCTAGAAGCGTTGAAGGCGCGGAGTTTTGACCTACGGATCAGGTTTAGGGCGCCATCCTGATCGTTGTCGTTGTCGTTGTCGTAATCGAAATCCTCGACGGGGGGACGTTCAGGGCGCTTCGTGGCGTTCCAACGCTCTCACGCTCACATCGCATGAGCTCGATCAAAGCCACGAAGCGACACGACAGTCCCGCCGGTGGGACAACGACAACGATCTACGACAACGACAACGACAACGAAAAACTTGGCTCATGTGGAAACATTTGCTCCTCTAGCAATCTAGCCCGCTGGCGGATGTCGCACGAAATTGTTGGCGCAAAGCCCCTTCCAATCCTCGCCAAATCATGTATATTTGCTCGTTTACCTGCGCCCGATTCGCAGGCTGCCGTTCAACCGTTGCATTGGAACAGCACATGGTCAAAATCCGTTTGTCCCGTGGTGGCGCGAAAAGGCGTCCTTTCTATCAGATTGTCGTTGCCGACATTCGTACGTCCCGTGATGGCCGCTCGCTTGAGCGCATCGGCTTCTTCAATCCCGGCGCCACCGGCGGTGAAGCTCGGCTGCGGGTCGACCGCGCCCGTGCGGACCATTGGCTGAAGCAGGGCGCGCAGCCAACGGAGCGCGTCGCCAAGCTGCTGAAAGATGCCGCGAAGCAAGCCGAACTCGCTGTCGAAGGCTGATCGCCGAGGCGCGATTGCCTAGTACAACAGTCACGGCCCTCGCTGACAGGCGTACGAACATCGCTCCACGTTTCCTGCTGATTCCGTAGCGCGCGCGCGCGAGCCTGTTGGGCGCACGTCGCTGAACATGACGCCAACAAGCGTGCCTCCGAAGCCACCCGAGCAACATCAGTCCGATCGCCCGATCGTTCTAGGGCGAATCGCCGGGCTCTACGGTGTTCGGGGCTGGGTGCGGGTCTTTTCAGAGACCGATCCCAGAGAAAACATCCTGCGTTACTCGCCCTGGCTGTTGGAAGGCGCGGCGCATGTGGTGGTCGAAGGTCGCAGGCACGGTAAGGGGCTCGTGGTTCGGCTTGAGGGCTGCGAAGACCGAGATCAGGCGGCAGCGCTGATTGGTCGCGATATTTGCGTGCGTCGGGACCAACTGCCGCCAGCGCGGCCAGACGAGTTTTACTGGGCCGACCTGGAAGGTCTGGACGTCCGGACCGTCGCGGGGAAACCACTGGGTCGCGTGAGTCATTTGTTCGACACCGGCGCGAACGACGTGTTAGTCGTCAAGGGCGATCGGGAGCGGCTGCTGCCCTTCGTCTGGGATGACATCGTCAAGGACGTGGACTTAGCGTCTGGCACGATCACGGTCGACTGGGACCCGGAGTTCTGAAGCCGCGGCAGGTGCTCTTTGCGATTCGACGTCATCACGCTGTTTCCGGATCAGTTTCGGATCTTATCGCAAGAAGGCGTCATTGCTCGGGCCTTGAAACGCGGCATCGCGGAGCTGCGGTTGTGGAATCCTCGGGACTTCACCACCGACGCCCACCGCACCGTCGACGATCGACCCTACGGCGGCGGGCCTGGCATGGTGATGAAGGTCGAGCCATTGCTTGCGGCCATCGACGCCGCCCGGCGGTCCGCGGAAGCGGCCGGATCACGCAGCCGCGTCGCGTATTTGTCGCCCCAGGGTCGGACGCTCGATCAGGATCAGGTAGCCCGCATTGCCGCCCAGGCGGGAAACGATTCGGGATGGATTCTGGTCGCCGGGCGCTACGAAGGAATCGACGAGCGGCTCATCGCCGCGCAGGTCGACGAGGAGTGGTCGATCGGGGACTACGTGCTGAGCGGGGGCGAGTTGCCGGCCATGGTGGTCATGGACGCCGTAATCAGGCTGCTGCCGGGAGCCCTCGGGCATGCCGATTCCGCTCGGCAAGACTCCCACGCGGACGGGCTGCTGGACTGCCCGCACTATACGCGCCCGGAGACCCTCGAC
Source organism: uncultured Gammaproteobacteria bacterium (assembly GCA_963695445.1). Lineage (GTDB taxonomy): Bacteria > Pseudomonadota > Gammaproteobacteria > Chromatiales > Chromatiaceae > Thiohalocapsa. The sequence continues at coordinate 29,596 of CAVOGV010000036.1, forward strand.
GGTCAGCGGGTGCCGGATGTGCTGCTGAGCGGCGATCATGCCGCGATTGCCCGCTGGCGTTTGCAGCAGTCGCTCGGACGCACCTGGCTACGGCGTCCAGATCTGCTCGCGCGGCGGACACTCAGCGCAGAACAACAGGCATTGCTCGATGCGTTCATGCAGACGCATCGCGCTGCCGAACTCGAAACAAGGTCCGCGATCCGGCCAGATGCGACGTGCAAACACTGGGTCAGAATCGCGATCGATAGCGGGTGCAGAGGCCGGAGCAGAGCCGGGCGCTGGACCACAGGCGGGATCAGAACAGGAGCCGACAGAGACATGAGCAACATCATTCAAGAACTCGACAACGAACAGATGACCAAGGAGATCCCGGCCTTTTCGCCTGGTGACACCGTGGTGGTGCAGGTCAAGGTCAAGGAGGGCGAGCGCGAGCGCCTGCAGGCCTTCGAGGGCGTTTGCATCGCCAAGCGCAATCGTGGCCTGAACTCCGCGTTCACCGTCCGGAAGATTTCCCACGGCGAGGGTGTGGAGCGCGTGTTTCAGACCTACAGCCCCGTCATCGCGGACATCCTGGTCAAGCGCCGCGGCGACGTTCGTCGGGCCAAGCTCTACTACCTGCGAGGACGCACCGGCAAGGCCGCGCGCATCCGCGAAAAGATCTAGCCAACATTCTCACCCAGCTTTCTAGCCCAGCCTCTGGCCCCGGCCTGCCCGCGTTGTTCCCGGGGCAGGCCGCGGTGCAGCCTGGACCGGCGTTCTAAGGCCGGGACATCATGGCCGATAGCTTCTACTGGCACGACTACGAGACCTGGGGCGCGGTCCCGGCGCAAGACCGGCCGTGCCAGTTCGCCGGCCAGCGCACCGATGCGGACCTCAACCCGATCGGCGAGCCGCTGGTGTTGTTCAGTCGCCCAGCCGACGATCTCCTGCCGCAGCCAGACGCCTGCCTGGTCACGGGAATCACGCCCCAGCGCGCTGCCCGCGAAGGGGTGCCCGAGGCGGAATTCGCCGTCGCCATCCAGCGCGAACTCGCCGAACCCGGTACCTGCGGGGTGGGCTACAACAGCCTGCGCTTCGACGACGAGGTCACCCGGCACCTGCTTTACCGGAATCTTCTCGACCCCTACGCCCACGCCTATCGCAACGGCAACTCGCGCTGGGACCTGATCGATGCGTTGCGGCTCGCCCATGCGTTGCGCCCGGACGGTATTCAGTGGCCGGAGCGCGAGCCCGGTGTCACGTCCTTCAAGCTCGGTGATCTGACCGCCGCCAACGGCATCCCCCATGCCGGCGCCCACGACGCGCTCGCCGACGTGTCCGCTACCATCGACATGGCGCGCTTGCTCAAGCAGGCCCAACCCCGCCTGTTCGACTATGCCCTGACGCTGCGCAAGACCGACAGCGTGAGCAAGCTGCTGGACAAGGGCCAGGTGCTGCTGCATGTGTCGCAGCGCTATCCGGCGGCCCAGGGTTGTATCGCCCCCGTGCTGGCCGTCGGCACGCACCCCGAGAACCCGAAGCAGCGCCTCTGCTTTGACCTGCGCCAAGATCCGACGCTGCTGCTCGATCTCAGCGCGGACGAGATTCGCGAGCGCCTGTTCACGCCCGCCGCCGAGCTGCCCGAGGGCGTCGAGCGCATCGCGATCAAGGGCGTCAAGATCAATGCCTCCCCGATGTTGGCACCGCTGGGCACGCTGAGCGATGCCGCCGCGGAGCGCTGGGGCATCGATCGGCAACAGATCGCCACCCATGCTGCCCGCATTGTCGCGGCAAGCGGCCCAATCGCCAACAAGCTGCATGAGGTCTACCTGGGGCAGCAACGCCCGCAGCCGACCGATCCAGACCTGATGCTCTACACCGGCGGCTTCTTCTCCGACGCGGACCGCCGCCGGATGGAACAGTTGCACGCGCGGCCCCCGCAGGAACTGGCCGCAAGCCCAGCCGCGCTTCGACGACCCCCGCCTAGCCACCTTGCTGTTCCGCATGCGCGCCCGAAGCTGGCCCGAAACCCTGACCGAGAGCGAGCGCGAAGACTGGGACGCCTGGCGTTTTGAGCGCCTCACCGACCCCGACGCCGGCGGCTCCCTGACCATCGACGGCTTCGAACAGCGCATCGCCGAACTGCGCCATGAGCACGCCGCCGACCAGTCCACGCTCGACTTGCTCGACGAGCTAGAAGACTGGGCGCAGCAGGTCATGGACGCGGGCGGCTAGCACAGCAGTCCCAGACGGCCACAACAGCGCGGAACTCGGCGCAACCCCATCGCGACTGCAAGCCGCTCCCACAGAGTCGAAAAACCCCCGTGGGAGCGATTTGAAATCGCGACGGCACCAACAGCGGGTCGCGGCGAAACCCCATCGAGGCTGCAACCCGCCGCGCTGTTCAACCCGCGCCTTGCATCCTCCCGTGCCCGTTCAAAACGCCGAGCGCGTATTCCGGCGTTTGAACCACGAAGCTCACAAAGAACACGAAGGGGCTCAGCAGAATGCGCAAGCTTCCGCCCGCACCCGTCCGGTAAGCGAATTCCCAGCGAAACCTGCCTTCGAGGATCTGTCTTTCTTCATGTTCTACTTCGTGACCTTCGTGTGCTTCGTGGTGAACTTCTCTTGGCGCTGAGACGCAGCCACGGACGGTCGAAAACCGGGGAACCTGCTAGCCGAGTTGAGGGACGATTTCGACAGCCTAGGTCCGTCCTCTAACTAGCTTCTTAGCTCCTCAGATCGATCGGAACATAGTCCGTCTGCGTATTGCCAGTGTAGATCTGGCGCGGCCGTGCGATGCGGCTCACCGGCGCCTGGTTCTGCTCCCACCAGTGCGCGATCCAGCCGGGCAGGCGCCCGATCGAGAACATCACCGTGAACATGTTGGTCGGGATGCCGATGGCGCGCAGGATGATGCCGCTGTAGAAATCGACGTTGGGGTAGAGCTGGCGGTCGATAAAGTAGGGATCGGACAGCGCGATCTCTTCCAGCCGGCGGGCGATGTCGAGCAACGGATCATCGCCGCTCAGCTTCGGTACCAACTCTTCCGCCACCTTGGCCAGCATCTGGGCGCGCGGGTCGAAGTTCTTGTACACCCGGTGGCCAAAGCCCATCAGCCGCACCTTGCTGTCCTTGTCGCGGGCGAGTTTGACGTATTCCTCGGGAGTGAGATTGCCGTCGTGGATCTGCTGCAGCATGCCCAGCACCTCCACGTTGGCGCCGCCGTGCAGCGGCCCCCAGAGTGCGCAGACACCGGCCGCCACCGAGGCGAACAGGTTGGCGCCGCTGGAGCCCACCATACGCACCGTCGAGGTCGAGCAGTTCTGCTCGTGGTCGGCATGCAGGATCAGGATCAGATTCAGCGCCTTGCGCACCAGATCCGGACAGACGTATTGCAAATACGGCTGCGACAGCATCATGTGCAGGAAATTCGGCACATAGCGCAGCGCCGGGTCCGGATAGATGTACGGCAGACCGCGGGAATGGCGGAAGGCGTAGGCGGCGATGGTGCGGATCTTGCTGATCAGGCGCGCCGCGGCGTGGTGGAACTGTTCCTCGTCGTCGAGTTCGTGCAAATCCGGGTGGAAGCAGGACAGGGAGTTGATCATTGCCGACAGGATCGCCATCGGTGGCGCACTGCGCGGGAAGCCCTCGAACTGGTGCTTCATGCCCTCGTCGAGGAACGCGTACCGGGTCAGGTCCGCGGAAAAGTTATCGTATTCCTTTTGTGTCGGCAGCTTGCCGAAGATCAGCAGCAGAGCCACCTCGATGAAACTCGGGCTGTCGGCAAACTGCTCGATAGGAATGCCGCGATATCGCAGAATGCCCTTGGTCGCCGTCGATATAGGTAATCGCACTCTGGCAACTGCCGGTGTTGCCGTAACCCTGATCCAGGGTGATGTGGCCGGTCTCCGCGCGCAGAAAGCTGATGTCGATGGCGCGCTCGCGCTCGCTTCCCTCGATCACCGGAAACTGATACTGCTGCTCGCCAAGGATCAGGGTGGCTTGATCCGCTACGGACGGGGCGCTGGTCTGGGGAGTGGCGTCGGACATGGCGATAGTGACTCCGGTACGGCTGCTGGTCGGGCGTGTTGGGGGTCGCGCACCGACAGCGTTCACCGCCTCCAATCGGTCGCGATCCCTTGCTTGATGCTAACGATGTACCATTCCGGCCGCAATGCGGTTGACGCAGATTCAACTGTAGGTGCAGTCATAACGGTGCGCCGGCGGCCACTGGTGACGCTACGCGGCGCGGGCGGGTTGCCGATCTGGACCCGAACCGCAGGCCGAGGGCGCCGAATTGATCCTGTGTTCAGACGACGCGGGAAGCGGTGCCGTCGGATGAAACAAACAGAACCTAGCCTTTTCGGACACCCACCGCATATCGATCTTCGGAGATACAGGGGGCCCTCGAGAGCCAAGCAGGGTGCTTGCCATCCGGTTTGTCCCGTGGTTTCTCCAACATGTGCCGAGCGCGACGACCTTAGGCGTCGATCGGCCCAGACGTAAGTTCTGTGTTTATTGAGGGCGAGGGGCATCTCGGGATGGATACGAGACACACAAAAGAAAAGCCGCTCCGAACAAGACGGGGAGCGGCTTCAAGAGGAGGAGTGGATGGTTCCGGGAACAAAGGTACCAGTCAGCTGCCCCCAGGTATTTGACAATACTCAATCCATATAAAGAAAATGGTTTTTATAGCTGCGGCTCGAGGCCGCGATGGCAAGGGCCGTGGCTGGTCTTACCGCGATGCATCGCCGAGGTGTTGGGGATGTAGGCGGTTCAGTGCCCTGGTTTGGATAGGCCTAGTTCTTCCCACAGTCGCAGCGTCGGCGCCGCCTGGTTCATGGTGTAGAAGTGGAGCCCTGGTGCGCCGCCTTCGAGCAGGCTGTTGCAGAGCTCGATGACGACCTCGTGGCCGAAGGCGCGGATGGCGTCTTTGTCGTCGCCGAAGCCTTCGAGGCGTTTGCGCACCCAGCGTGGGATCTCGGCGCCGCAGGCGTCGGAGAAGCGGGCGAGTTGGGTGTAGTTGGTGATGGGCATGATGCCCGGGACGATGGGCAGGTCGATGCCGGCCTTGGTGCAGTCGTCGACGAACCGGAAGTAGGCGTCGGCGTTGTAGAAATACTGCGTAATGGCGGCGTCGGCGCCGGCCTCGACCTTGCGCTTGAAGTTGGCGAGGTCCGCGCTAGCCGACGGTGCCTGGGGATGGAACTCGGGGTAGGCGGCGACTTCGAGGTGGAAGCGGTCGCCGAATTCCTCGCGCAAAAAGCTGACGAGCTCGTTGGCGTAGCGGAAGGTGCCGAGGCCGGCGCGGCCCATGCCGGAGGGCAGGTCACCGCGCAGCGCGACGATGCGGGTGATGCCCTGTTCGGTGTAGAAGCGGACGATGTCGCGGATCTCGTCCTTGTCTGACCCGATGCAGGCCAGGTGCGGGGCGGTTTCGATGCCCTGTTCGCGCAGCCAGGTGACGGTCTCGAAGGTGCGCTCGCGGGTGGAGCCGCCGGCGCCGTAGGTGCAGGAGAAGTACAGCGGGCGACGCTGTTGAGCTGTTGCACGGTGTGCTTGAGCTTTTCCATGCCCTCGGCGGTCTTGGGTGGGAAGAGCTCGAAGCTGAAGGTGGGTTGATCGGTGCCTGGAGTTGTCATGGCGGTGCCCGAGGTTGCTGAGCGGTGTCTGTTCGAGGGTAGGGCGGTCTCGTCCCTGTGGGAGCGATTTGTAATCGCGACGGCCACAGCAACGGAAGTCGGCGTGGCCGAATCGCGGCTGCAAGCCGCTCCCACAAGGGGATCCGGGCTTGTGGGAGCGATTTGCAATCGCGACTGTCACGGGAGCGGATTTCGGCGAGGCGGAATCGCGGCTGCAAGCCGCTCCCACATGCGCCGTCGCCATCCTTGGCGCTTCGGCCCTAGCGTCCTCGGCGCTGGCTGCTAGTAGCGGTAGTGATCCGACTTGTACGGCCCTTCGACGGTGACGCCGATGTACGCGGCCTGGTCCGGGCGCAGGGCGGTGAGCTTGACGCCGATCTTGTCCAGATGCAGCCGCGCCACCTCTTCGTCGAGGTGCTTGGGCAGCACGTAGACGCCGATCGGGTACTCTTCAGGCTTGGTGAAGATCTCGATCTGCGCCAGCACCTGGTTGGTGAAGGAGTTGGACATGACGAAGCTCGGGTGGCCGGTGGCGCAGCCCAGGTTCACCAAGCGGCCCTTGGCCAGCAGCGTGATGCGGTGACCGTCCGGGAAGATGATCTGATCCACCTGGGGCTTGATCTCGACCCACTCGTACTTGTTCAGCTTGTCGACCTGGATCTCGTTGTCGAAGTGGCCGATGTTGCAGACGATGGCCTGATCCTTCATGCGGGCCATGTGGTCCTCTGTGATGATGTCCTTGTTGCCGGTGCAGGTGACGAAGATGTCGGCCTGATCGCAGACGTCGTCGAGGCGCACGACGCGATAGCCTTCCATGGCGGCCTGCAAGGCGCAGATGGGATCGATCTCGGTGACCCAGACATTGGCGCCGAGTCCGCGCAGCGATGCGGCCGAGCCCTTGCCAACGTCGCCGAAGCCGCAGACCACGGCAACCTTGCCGGCGATCATGACGTCGGTGGCGCGCTTGATGGAGTCGACCAGCGACTCGCGGCAGCCGTACAGGTTGTCGAACTTGGACTTGGTGACCGAGTCGTTGACGTTCATGGCCGGGAACAGCAGGCTGCCGTTCTTATGCATGTCGTACAGGCGATGGACGCCGGTGGTGGTCTCCTCGGTGACGCCCTTGATGGCCTCGGCGAGGTTGTGCCAGTGGCGCGGGTCGCGCTCGAAGGTGCGCCCGAGTACGCCGAGGATGGCGGTCCATTCCTCGTTGTCGTCGGCGGTGGCCTTGGGCACGCTGCCGGCCTTCTCGTACTCGACGCCCTTGTGCACCAGCAGCGTCGCGTCGCCGCCGTCGTCGAGGATCATGTTGGGTCCACCACCATCCGGCCAGTTGATGACCTGCTCGGTGCACCACCAATACTCTTCCAGCGTCTCGCCCTTCCAGGCATAGACCGGGATGCCGCGGGCGGCGATGGCGGCGGCGGCGTGGTCTTGCGTGGAGATAGATATTGCACGAACACCAGCGCACCTCGGCGCCGAGTTCCACCAGGGTCTCGATCAGCACCGCGGTCTGGATGGTCATGTGCAGGCTGCCGGTGACGCGCGCGCCGGCAAGCGGCTTGGACGGGCCGTACTTCTCGCGCAGGGCCATCAGGCCCGGCATCTCGGTCTCGGCGATGGCCATCTCCTTGCGGCCGAAATCGGCCAGGGAGAGATCGGCAACCTTGTAGTCGGTAAACTCACTCATGGTAGTCAGCTCCAGTGATTATCAGAGTGAGCGCCGTTGAAAATGATCGCCTCCCCGAGCCTGGCGGGGCAGGATGCCCCGTCGCAACGCTCCTCGGGAAAGACTAGTAACGAGTATCTAGGCACTAGGTACTAGGACGCACTTGTGCCTAAATCCCCGCGGCATCGCGCAGTGCGTCGGCCTTGTCGGTGCGCTCCCAGGTGAACTCCGGCAGCTCGCGACCGAAGTGGCCATAGGCGGCGGTCTTGCGATAGATGGGCCGCACCAGGTCGAGCATGTGGATCAGGTTGTACGGGCGCAGGTCGAAGTGGGCGCGCACCAACTCGGCGATGCGATCCTCGTCGATCTTGGCGGTGCCGAAGGTCTCCACCGAGATGGAGGTGGGTTCGGCGACGCCGATGGCGTAGGAGACCTGGATCTCGCAGCGGTCCGCGAGGCCAGCGGCGACGATGTTCTTGGCCACGTAGCGCCCGGCATAGGCGGCGGAGCGGTCGACCTTGGACGGGTCCTTGCCGGAGAAGGCGCCGCCGCCGTGACGGGCCATGCCGCCGTAGGTGTCGACGATGATCTTGCGTCCGGTCAGGCCGCAGTCACCCACCGGGCCGCCGATGACGAAGCTGCCGGTGGGGTTGATGTGAATCTTGGTGTCCTTGTGTATCCACTCGCTCGGGATCACGGGCAGGACGATGTTCTCCATCACCGCTTCGCGCAGGTGAGCGTAGTCGATGTCCGGGTCATGCTGGGTGGACAGCACCAGGGCATCGACCGCGACCACCTTGCCGTCGCGATAGCGCATGGTCACCTGGCTCTTGGCGTCTGGACGCAGCCAGGGCAGCACGTGGCCCTTGCGCATCTCGGACTGGCGCTCGACCAGGCGATGGGCATAGGTGATCGGCGCGGGCATCAGCACGTCGGTCTCGTTGGTCGCATAGCCGAACATCAGGCCCTGGTCTCCAGCGCCCTGTTCCTCGGGACTGGTGCGGTCGACGCCCTGGGCGATGTCGCCGGACTGCTTGCCGATCAGCGACATCACGGCGCAGGTGGAGCCGTCGAAGCCGACATCGGAGCTGGTATAGCCGATGTCGTTCACCACCTGGCGCACCAGCACGTCCAGGTCGACCCAGTGCTCGGTGGTGATCTCGCCGGCGACGATGACGGCACCGGTCTTAATCAGCGTCTCGCAGGCGACCCGGGCATGCTCGGGGTTCGGGTCGTTGCTGAGGATGTCGTCGAGCACGGCATCGGAAATCTGGTCGGCCACCTTGTCGGGATGGCCCTCGGAGACGGATTCCGACGTAAAAAGGTATTCGTTGGACATGGCGGATGCTGATATCTGGCGGCGTTATCTGGCGGTGACTGGTGAGTCGCCGGCGGGACCTGGTGGATGCGTTCGGCGCGCAAGTTTAGCTAAATGCGTTCTGTATGAACAGGGCGCAAGGGTTGGCATCGGTCGCGCTTCGGTTAACATGGGCGGCCGTGATCTCTTTGCCGCCTACGACTGCCTGGAGGACACCAACCATGGTCTCGCTGGAAACCCCCGTTTGTGATTTTGGCCTGCCGGCGCCGGACTTCTCTCTCCCCGGCGTCGATGGCAAGCTCTGGACGCGCGACCAGTGCAAGGGCCCCAACGGCCTGCTGGTCATGTTCATCTGCAACCACTGCCCCTACGTGAAGGCGGTCCGCGAGCGCCTGGTTCGCGACACGCGCGAACTCGCGCAACATGGCATCGGTTGCGTCGCGATCATGTCGAACGACCCCGCCGACTACCCGGAAGATTCCTTCGACAACATGCGCCGGGTGGCCGAGGAGTATGCCTTTCCGTTTCCGTACCTGCTCGATGAAACGCAGCAAGTTGCGAAGGCCTACGGTGCGGTCTGCACGCCGGACTTCTTCGGCTACAACGCCGAGCTGGGCCTGCAGTACCGCGGCCGTCTCGACGAGAGCCGCAAGGAGACCGCGCCAGAGGGAGTGCGCCGCGACCTGTTCGAGGCCATGAAGCAGGTTGCCGAGACCGGCAGCGGCCCTGAACACCAGATTCCCAGTGTCGGCTGCTCGATTAAGTGGCTTTGAGGCCCCTGAAGCTATAAGCGCTGAATCAAGCGCTGAAAAAGGCGGCGCTCGGTCAACCGAACGGCAACAGATGGCGGGCGTTAACGAACGCCAGATGGGATCATGACCTGACGTAGGTCGCCTAACTCCTCGCGCAGCCGGGTTTTTCTGCGGGATGCGCCGGGGCTCTCGGCAACCTACGCATGACCGTTCGTGCCATTAGTCCTTGCCCATTGCTTGCGGTAATCCTTAATATTAGAAACTTATAAATCTTTTTCCCGCGCCGATAAAACCTGTTTTTTGGCGTAACCGCGCGGATTGCGCCAGAATAGAGCGCTTTAGTGCCAACCAGACCCCGTCGCGTGCCCGGTCCCATCGGCACGTTGCGGCGCAGATACCGGTGACGAATCCCAATGACCAAGCCCGTCGCTGGCCTGAGGCCCGCTGTCGAACGCCAAATGCCAAGCCGGTCGTAACTGCGGCCGGTCTCAGCCTGAGAAGCCTTCCGCTCACCAAATCATTCCGATAACCAATCCAGCCGATAAACACTCTAGAGGAGCGACTTATGTCCTCACGCAAAGAACTCGCGAACGCCATCCGGGCGCTCAGTATGGACGCCGTGCAAAAGGCCAAATCCGGCCATCCCGGTGCCCCCATGGGCATGGCGGACATCGCCGAGGTGCTGTGGAACGACTTCATGCAGCACAATCCGGGCAACCCCCACTGGGCCAACCGCGATCGCTTCGTGCTGTCCAACGGCCACGGCTCGATGCTGCATCTACTCGCTGCTGCATCTGACCGGCTATGCATTGACCATCGATGACCTCAAGCAGTTCCGGCAGCTGCATTCCAAGACCCCTGGCCATCCCGAGTACGGCTACGCGCCCGGCATCGAGACCACCACCGGTCCGCTGGGGCAGGGCATCACCAACGGCGTCGGCATGGCGCTGGCCGAGAAGGTGCTGGCCGCGCAGTTCAACAAGCCCGGCCACGAGATCGTCGACCACAATACCTATGTATTCCTCGGTGACGGCTGCCTGATGGAAGGCATCTCCCACGAGGCCTGCTCGCTGGCCGGTGCGCTGGGTCTGGGTAAGCTGATCGCCTTCTACGACGACAACAACATCTCCATCGACGGCGAGGTTCGCGGCCACGGCGACACGCCGGCCTGGTTCCTGGACGACACGCCGAAGCGCTTCGATGCCTACAACTGGCACGTGATCCCGAAGGTGGACGGCCACGACGCCGAGGCCATCAAGGCCGCCATCGAAGAGGCCCGCACCGTCAGCGACAAGCCGACCCTGATCTGCTGCCAGACCATCATCGGTTTCGGCTCGCCGAACAAGCAGGGTAAGGAAGAGTGTCATGGTGCGCCGCTCGGCGACGACGAGATCGCGCTGACCCGCGAGGCCCTGGGCTGGACCCATCGCGCCGTTCGAGATCCCGGACGACGTGCGCCAGGGCTGGGATGCCAAAGAGCGCGGTGCCGCGGCCGAGAAGGCTTGGAACGACAAGTTTGCCGCCTACAAGGCCGCGTTCCCGGCCGAGGCAGCCGAGTTCGAGCGCCGCATGGCCGGCGAGCTGCCGGAAGACTTCGACACCAAGGCCTGGGAGTTCGTCAAGGCAGTCGACGCCAAGGCCGAGACCATCGCCACCCGCAAGGCTTCGCAGAACGCGCTGAACGGCTTAGGTCCGATGCTGCCCGAGTTCCTCGGCGGCTCCGCCGACCTGGCTGGCTCCAACCTGACCTTGTGGAAGGGCTGCAAGGGCGTCAGCCCGAAGCGACGCCTCCGGCAACTACCTGTACTACGGCGTGCGCGAGTTCGGCATGTCCGCGATGATGAACGGCATCACGCTGCACGGCGGCTTCAAGCCCTACGGCGCCACCTTCCTGATGTTCATGGAATACGCCCGCAACGCGGTGCGCATGGCGGCGCTGATGAAGATCAACCCGATCTTCGTCTACACCCATGACTCCATCGGCCTCGGCGAGGACGGCCCGACCCACCAGCCGGTGGAGCAGGTGTCGATCCTGCGTCTGACTCCGCGCATGTCCACTTGGCGCCCTTGCGACGCGGTCGAGAGCGCGGTGGCCTGGAAGCTGGCGATTCAGCGCACCGGTGGCCCGACGGCGCTGATCTTCTCGCGTCAGAACGCGCCGCACATGAGCCGCACCGACGAGCAACTGCGCGCCATCGAAAAGGGCGGCTATGTGCTGCGCGACTGCGACGGCACGCCGGACGCCATCATCATCGGCACCGGTACCGAGGTGGAACTGGCCGTGACGGCCGCTGAGCAGCTGACCGCCGCCGGCCGCAAGGTGCGCGTCGTCTCGATGCCGTCCATGGACACCTTCGACGCCCAGGATGCCGCCTACAAGGAATCGGTGCTGCCGGACGCAGTCAAGGCCCGGGTCGCGGTGGAGGCCGGTGTGACCAGCCTGTGGCCCAAGTACGTCGGCATGCACGGCAAGATCATCGGCATCGACACCTTTGGCGAGTCGGCCCCCGCGCCGGCCGTCTACAAGGAGTTCGGCATCACCGCCGAGGCCGTTGCCGAGGCCGTCAACAGCTTGCTCTGACCTTCATGGCGCAGTGCCACGCCGGAAGATGAAGCGATTGATTCATCGTCAGTCATCTGGTGTTGAGGGCAAGTTTCGAGGAAGATGCGGATAGTTCGCATTTTCCTCGCTCATCGTCGCTCGCGACTTGCTACGCTCTTCTTTCCTCCCCTCTTTTTAGGAGAATCTCCATGACCTTGAAAGTTGGTATCAACGGCTTCGGCCGCATCGGCCGTATGGTGTTTCGTGCGATCTCGAAGGACTTCCCGAACATCGAGGTGGTCGGCATCAACGACCTGCTGGACCCGGATTACCTGGCCTACATGCTCAAGTACGACTCGGTGCACGGCAACTTCCAGGGCGACATCTCGGTCGACGGCCACACCATGATCGTCAACGGCAAGTCCATCCGCCTGACGGCCGAGCGTGATCCGGCCAACCTGAAGTGGGACGCCGTCGGCGCCGATCTGGTCATCGAGTGCACCGGCTTCTTCCTCACCGAAGAGACCTGCCAGAAGCACATCGACGCTGGCGCCAAGAAGGTCGTGCAGTCCGCGCCCTCCAAGGATGCCACGCCGATGTTCGTCTACGGCGTCAACCACAAGACCTACGCCGGTCAGGCCATCGTCTCCGCCGCTTCCTGCACCACCAACTGTCTGGCGCCCTGTCTCCAAGGTGCTGCACGACAACTGGGGCATCAAGCGCGGCCTGATGACCACCGTGCACGCGGCCACCGCCACGCAGAAGACCGTCGATGGCCCGTCCATGAAGGACTGGCGCGGTGGCCGTGGCATCCTGGAGAACATCATCCCGTCCTCCACCGGCGCCGCCAAGGCCGTCGGCAAGGTGCTGCCGGAACTCAACGGCAAGCTGACCGGCATGGCCTTCCGCGTGCCGACCTCCGACGTCTCCGTGGTCGACCTCACCGTCGAGCTGGAGAAGGACGCCAGCTACGCCGAGATCTGCGCCGCCATGAAGGCCGCCTCCGAGTCCGGCGACCTGGCCGGCGTGCTCGGCCTACACCGACGAGAAGGTCGTCGCCACCGACTTCCGCGGCCGTAGCACGCCGTCGATCTTCGACTCCGAGGCCGGCATCGCACTGGACCCGACCTTCGTCAAGGTCGTGGCCTGGTACGACAACGAGTACGGCTATACCTGCAACATGCTGCGTTTGGTTGAGCATGTAGCGAAGTAAGTCTTAGATCGGGTGCGGTGAGGGATGCACCGTGCCTGGTCGGCAAGACTGAAGGACAACAAGGACAGCAAGGACAACAAGGACGATATCGAAAGTTCTGCGACGGTTTGCTCAAGATTTGCGGCCCAAGGAACTGGCGATGTCACCCTGAGCCATCCGGAAAGCCCTACCCCAGACCCAAGGGCGGCTTTCCAGATTGCTTACAACACCCAAACAAACACTGTACGAGGTCTTTCCCATGTCCTTTATCAAACTCGCTGATCTCGATCTCGCCGGCAAGCGCGTGCTGATCCGCTCCGACCTGAACGTGCCGGTCAAGAACGGCAAGGTCACCTCCGACGCGCGCATCACCGCGTCCATGCCGACCTTCAAGCACTGTCTGGATGCCGGCGCCAAGGTCATGGTCATGTCGCATCTGGGGCGGCCGGAAGAGGGCGTCTACTCCGAGGAGAACTCCCTGGCGCCGGTCGCCGCGGACCTCGGCGCCAAGCTCGGCCGCGAGGTGCGGGTGGTGAAGGATTATCTGGAGAACGCACCCGAGGTTGCCGACGGCGAGCTGGTGCTGCTGGAGAACGTGCGCTTCAATAAGGGCGAGAAGAAGGACGACGAGACCCTGTCCAAGCAGTACGCCGCGCTCTGCGACGTCTATGTGATGGACGCCTTCGGCACCTCTCATCGCGCCCAGGCATCCACCCACGGTGCCGGTAAGTTCGCGCCGGTCGCCTGCGCCGGTCTGCTGCTGGCCGAGGAACTGGACGCGCTGAACAAGGCGCTGGCAGCCCCGAAGCGGCCGATGGTCGCCATCGTCGGCGGCTCCAAGGTCTCCACCAAGCTGACCGTGCTGGAGGCCCTGTCGGAGAAGGTCGACCAGCTGGTGGTCGGCGGCGGCATCGCCAATACCTTCCTGAAGGCCGCCGGCAACAACGTCGGCAAGTCGCTGTGCGAAGACGACCTGGTCGATACCGCCAAGGACCTGATGAAGAAGATGACCGCCCGCGGTGCCACCATCCCGATCGCCACCGACGTGGTCTGCGGCAAGAAATTCGACGAGAACGAGCCAGCGGTGCTGAAGGCCGCAGGCGAGGTCGACGACGACGACATGATCTTCGACATCGGCCCGGACAGCGCCAAGGAGCTGGCCGACATCATCGCGAAGGCTGGCACCGTGGTCTGGAACGGTCCGGTTGGCGTGTTCGAGTTTGACCAGTTTGGCGGCGGCACCAAGACCGTGGCCATGGCCATCGCCGAGACCGACGCCTTCACGCTGGCTGGCGGCGGCGACACCATCGCCGCGATTCAGAAGTACGACATCTACGACAGGGTCTCGTATATCTCCACCGCCGGCGGTGCCTTCCTGGAGTTCCTGGAGGGTAAGACCTTGCCGGCCGTGGCGATGCTGGAGGCGCGGGCTAAGGATTAGTCGCGAATTGCGCGTGGCGGGGCGCTCGCCCCGACGCTCCGCACCGTTCGCATTCCCACCGTCCGTTACTCGCTCATCGCTAATCGGTAATCTATTCCCATGCTCCGCCGAACAAAGATCGTCGCGACCCTGGGCCCCGCCACCGACGCCCCCGGCGTGCTCGAGGCCATGATGGATGCCGGACTCAACGTGGTTCGGCTCAATATGTCTCACGACACGCACGACAGTCAGCGCGAGCGGGTACGAAAGGTGCGCGCCACGGCCAAGGCGAAGCTGCACCCCACCGCCGTACTGATCGACCTGCAAGGGCCGAAGATCCGAATTGGTAAGTTCGCCCACGGGCCGATCGAGTTGTTTCGCGGTGAGACATTCGCGATTGATGCCGATTGCCCGCTGGATGGCGGCGATCAGTCGCGGGTCGGCACGACATTACCGAGCCTGGTCGAGGATGTCATGCCCGGCGATACGCTGCTACTCGATGACGGCGCTATCGAGCTGATGGTCGACGAGATCAACGGCCGGCGCATCGACTGCAGCGTGGTCGTTGGCGGGCCGCTGTCGAACAACAAGGGGATCAACAAGAAGGGCGGCGGCCTGTCGGCGCCGGCGCTGACCGACAAGGATAAGGCCGACATCGTCTTCGCCGCCGAGATGGAGGCCGACTATCTGGCTGTGTCGTTCGTCTGCAACGGCGACGATGTGCGCCTGGCGCGCGAGCTGTTCGTCGAGGCCGGCGGCAAGGGCGGCATCGTCGCCAAGATCGAACGCGCCGAGGCCCTGCGTGGGCTGGAGGACATCATCGATGCCTCCGACGCGGTCATGGTGGCGCGCGGGGACCTCGGCGTCGAGATCGGCGACGCCGAGCTGCCGGCGGTGCAGAAGCGCCTGATCAGTCTGGCGCGCGATCGCAATAGCGTGGTCATCACCGCCACGCAGATGATGCAGTCGATGATCGAGAACCCGATTCCGACGCGGGCCGAGGTCTTCGACGTAGCCAATGCGGTGCTCGATGGCACTGACGCGGTCATGCTGTCGGCGGAGTCGTCGATCGGCAAGAATCCGGCGAAGGTGGTTGAGGCGCTCGACCGAATCTGCCGCGAGGCGGAGAAAAACACGCGCCGCTCCGGACATCGCATCGACTCGGTGTTCGGGCGCGTGGACGAGGGCATCGCCATGGCGGCGATGTATACCGCCAATCATCTTGGTGTGAAGGCCATTGCGGCGCTGACCGAAACCGGCTCAGCGGTCAAATGGATGTCGCGCATCAGCTCGGGCATCCCGATCTACGCCATGACCCGGCAGGTCGAAACCCGGCGAAAAGTGACGCTTTTCCGCGGCGTCTATCCGGTAAGCTTCGACGTGGCGAGCACCAACATGCACGAGGTCAATCGGGAGGTCATCGAAGAACTCCTGCGCCGCGGCACCGTAAAGGAGGGCGACTTGGTCATCATCACCAAGGGCGACCGTTCCGGGGTCGAAGGGCAAACGAACATCATGAAAGTCATGCGTGTCGGCGAGCATACGCTGCTGGCTGGAGACTAGTGCCGGAGTGACCGTCCGCCGCGACTTGAAATAACCGAATCGAAGCAATGGGGCCCATCCCATCGGGCCGGCCCAAACCAACCAATTTCCGTAAACAGACAGAGGAGAGCATTCAAATGGCCCTGATTTCACTACGTCAAATGCTGGATCACGCCGCCGAGCATGGCTACGGCGTCCCCGCCTTCAACGTCAACAACCTCGAGCAGATGCGCGCCATCATGGAAGCCGCCGACGAGACCGACTCCCCGGTCATCGTGCAGGCCTCCGCCGGTGCCCGCAAGTACGCCGGTGCGCCGTTCCTGCGTCACCTGATCCTGGCCGCCATCGAAGAGTGGCCGCACATCCCGGTCTGCATGCATCAGGATCACGGCACCTCCGCCGCGGTTTGCCAGCGCTCCATCCAGCTCGGCTTCAGCTCGGTCATGATGGACGGCTCCCTCGGTGAGGACGGCAAGACCCCGACCAGCTACGACTACAACGTCGACGTCACCAAGACCGTTGTCGCCATGGCGCACGCCTGCGGCGTCTCCGTCGAGGGCGAGCTGGGTTGCCTGGGTTCGCTCGAAACCGGTCAGGCCGGTGAAGAGGACGGCATCGGCGCCGAGGGCACCCTCAGCCATGATCAATTGCTGACCGATCCGGAAGAGGCCGCGGACTTCGTCGCCAAAACCAAGGTCGACGCACTCGCGATCGCCATCGGTACCTCCCACGGCGCCTACAAGTTCACGCGTCCGCCGACCGGCGACATCCTGGCCATCGAGCGCATCAAGCAGATCCACCACCGCATCCCCAACACCCACCTGGTCATGCACGGCTCCTCGTCGGTGCCCCAGGAGTGGCTCGCCATCATCAACGAGTACGGCGGCGCCATGGGCGAGACCTACGGCGTACCCGTCGAAGAGATCGCCGAGGGCATCAAGAACGGCGTGCGCAAGGTCAACATCGATACCGACCTGCGTATGTCCTCCACCGGCGCCATCCGTAAGTTCCTGGCCGAGAACCCGAAGGAGTTCGATCCGCGCAAATACTTCATCGCCGCCACCAAGGCCATGAAGCAGATCTGCAAGGACCGCTACGAGGCCTTCGGCACCGCCGGCAACGCCAGCAAGATCCAGCCCCTGTCGCTGGAGGCTATGACTGGTCGCTATGCCAGCGGTGAGCTTGATCCCAAGATCAACTAATTCTTCTTCGCTTCAGCGGAAAAAGGTCAAGGGCGCTTCGGCGCCCTTTTTCTTTGCTGCCTCTCAAGGGCGGATGGTCCGCATTCGATCGGCTCTGTGGGAGCGGCTTGCAGCCGCGATGGGGCCGCGCCGAAATCCGCTGTTGTTGCCGTCGCGATTGCAAATCGCTCCCACGGTGAGTTCGATTGGTTCTATGGGCGCGGCCTGCCGGTTGTGCCCGCTTCGGTGCTGAGCATCTCGCCGACCAGGTCGAGCATCGCGTCGGTATCGAATTCGGACTTCGTTACATAGCGGTCGGCACCGGCCTCAAGGGTCTTTTGCCGGTCTTCGGGGCGGTCCTGTAGGAGACGACGATGATCGGCAGGTCCTTGAAGCGGTCGATGCCGCGCAGGGTGCGGATCAATTCGATGCCGTTCATGCGCGGCATATCGATGTCGGTGATGAGCAGATTGAAGCTGCCGGCCTTGGCCTTGTTGAGACCATCGACGCCGTTGACGGCGGTGGTGAGACGTGGTGGCCGGCCTGTTCCAGGAAGGGGCGTTCGACCTCGCGCAGTTGACCCTCGGCGATGCGGCGCACGGCGGCTGCGTCGCTCATGGAGAAGGCGTAGCGCTGGGCGCTAAACAGAGGATGTCGGCCGCCGTCGCAGTGGATAGCCCAGGCAGAAACAGGCACTGCGTCTGTTCGTCTATGCCCATGGCGATATCGGATTCATGTGTGCGCCTACGCCAATTCTCGCCTGGTCAGCACCTCGTTGCCCGCGAACGAATTTTGGGGCGCCGCCATCTACGGAGTATTGCCCCGCTGATCAGACTGCCGTGTCATCTGGCGCCGGTTTGTGCGGCACAGACGGAGAGCAATCATCGACGAATCGAGCCTGCCGAAACGGGAGATGGCTATCCGGATGATGCCCGGAACGACGATTTCTCTGTTGACAAGGGTAGTGATTGATGAGTGGGGTTCGAGGTTGTGCACAGGCTGCACGTCCTTGCGGCATACGTACACTGACGATCAAGTCCTCGCGTGTCGGGAATTGGCTGATGCTATTTAAAACAATGACTTGTGATCATGGTCAAAAAGGCGTCAGTCTAATCAGATGCCAGTCGTTTTGCGGGTTCAGGCTGGACTCCCGGGCGTTGTCCACAAACTTATCCACAGCTATTGTTGGTAGTTGCGAAGAAACCATGACGGGAAAGTGTCTTGCACATGACAGCGCCGGAGTACTTCAGGTTGTGCGGTTAATCCCTTGATTTGATTTCTGCGTGCCGAGCGGCCTGGAACACCGCTCAGTTCGGTGGCGCGACGCCGCGGGCATTCCGCGCATCCGTAACATCGCTGTCGCTGCGTCTTGAATGCAATGTCCTGATATTTCGCTTGTGTGGCGGCGCAAATGTACCGACAGGACCGCCGCGCTAGGCTATACTGCGCTTTGCCGCCCTGGCCGCATTCGCCGGCCGTCGCTCGCCCCATTCCCGGTATCGCTGTTGCAACTGCCGCCGCCTGTCCACGCCGACGGGCCATTAGGAGAGAAGTCCCTGTGATCGAGAACCTTCGCAATATTGCGATCATTGCCCATGTCGACCATGGCAAGACCACGCTGGTCGACAAGCTGCTGCAGCAGTCCGGTACCCTTGGCGACCGCTTCGGGCCGGTGGAGCGGGTCATGGACTCGAACGACCTGGAAAAGGAGCGCGGCATCACGATTCTGTCGAAGAATACGGCGCTGCGCCTGACGCTGAACGAGCAGGACTACCGCATCAACATCGTCGATACGCCGGGACATGCCGATTTCGGCGGCGAGGTGGAGCGCGTGCTGTCGATGGTCGATTCGGTGCTGCTCCTGGTCGACGCACAGGAGGGGCCGATGCCGCAGACGCGGTTCGTCACCAGCAAGGCCTTCGAGCATGGGTTGCGGCCCATCGTCGTGGTCAACAAGATCGACAAACCCGGCGCCCGTCCGGATTGGGTCATCGATCAGGTGTTCGATCTATTCGACCGCCTCGGCGCCACCGACGAACAGCTCGATTTCCCGATCATTTATGCCTCCGCCATCAACGGCTATGCGGGGCTCGAGAACACCGTGCGCGACGGCGACATGACACCGCTGTTCGAGGCCATCGTCGAGCATTGCCCGGTACCGGATGTGGACCCCGAGGGGCCGTTCCAAATGCAGGTGTCGACCCTCGACTACAATTCCTTCGTCGGCGCGATCGCCGTCGGGCGTATCCAGCGCGGCGCCGTGAAGCCGAACCAGCAAGTGGTGGTGGTCAAGCGTGATGGCGTCACGCATCGGGCCAAGATCGGCCTGGTGTACGGTTATATGGGCCTGGTGCGCAGTGAGGTGCAGTCGGCGCGCGCCGGCGACATCGTCGCGCTGACCGGAATCGAAGCGCCGAACGTCTCCGATACCCTGTGCCATCCGGACCATGTCGAGGCGCTGCCGCCGCTCACCGTCGACGAGCCGACCGTGACCATGACCTTCCAGGTCAACACGTCACCGTTCGCTGGTAAAGAGGGCAAGTACCTGACCTCGCGTCAGCTCAAGGACCGCCTGGAGCGGGAGTTGATCCACAACGTCGCGCTGCGGGTGGAGGAAGGCAACGACCCGGAGAAGTTCCGCGTCTCTGGCCGCGGCGAGTTGCACCTGTCGATCCTGCTCGAGAACATGCGCCGGGAAGGCTACGAAATGGCCGTCTCGCGCCCGGAGGTCATCTTTCGTGAGATCGACGGCCAAATCTGCGAGCCCTACGAGCAACTCACCGTCGACCTCGACGAGGGCAATCAGGGCGCCATCATGCAGGCCCTCGGCGAGCGCCGGGGCGACCTTAAGGACATGGTGCCGGATGGCAAGGGCAGGGTGCGGCTGGATTACGAGATCCCATCCCGCGGTCTGATCGGCTTCCAGACCGAATTCATGACCCTGACCTCCGGCACCGGTCTGAAGTACCATGTGTTCGACCACTACGGGCCGGCCAATCAGAGCGGCATTTCCCCGCGGCGTAACGGCGCGATGATCGCAAACGCCCAAGGCAAGGTGCTCGGCTATGCGCTGTTCAACCTGCAGGACCGGGGGCGCATGCTGGTTTCCCCGGGGGATGAGGTCTACGAAGGCCAGGTCGTAGGCATCCACTCTCGCGACAATGACCTGGTGGTGAATCCGCTCAAGGCCAAGCAGCTGACCAACATCCGTGCGGCCGGTTCCGATGAGAACATCCTGCTGACGCCGCCGATCCGTTTCTCGCTGGAACAGGCCTTGGAATTCATCGAAGACGACGAACTCGTCGAGATCACGCCTACGGCGATCCGTATCCGCAAGCGCTTCTTGAAAGAGCACGAGCGTAAGCGCGCTGGCCGAGCGCGCTGAAGCTTCTCGACAAAGTCAGCGACAACGAGCAACTTGACCCACTCCGTGACGATGCGGCGCCCTCAAACAATCGAGGCCCGCTGCTCAATGCTGCTTGAAGATGCGTTCCTTTTCGCGCTGCCAGTCGCGGTCGCGTTCAGTGGCACGCTTGTCGTGCAATTTCTTACCCTTTGCAAGGCCGATCTCCAGCTTGGCGCGACCGCGCTTCCAGTACATTGCCGTTGGTACCAGCGTGTAGCCGGCGCGCTCGGTTTGCCCGATCAGACGGCTCAGTTCCGCGCGCTTCAGCAGAAGCTTGCGGGTGCGGGTCGGATCTGGCGTAATGTGGGTCGAGGCGGAGGTCAGCGGCGACACGTGGGCGCCGATCAGGAATGCCTCGCCATGCAAGATCTTGACGTAGCTCTCTTTGAGCTGGACCCGCCCGGCGCGCATACTCTTCGCCTCCCAACCTTCTAGCACCAGACCGCATTCCAGGCGTTGCTCGATGTGGTACTCGTGCCCCGCGGATTTGTTTAGCGCGATGGTGTTGCCGCCGGCGCTTCGGTTCGTCTTTTTTGTTCCTTTAGCCATCGCGCCAGTCTAATGCAGCGGGCTTGTCTGGTGGAAGCGCGGAACGTTGCTTGCGCGTGCTGCTCGTTGCCGCTATGATGCTGGGCTTTTCCCGGGGGTGTAAACCATGCGACAGCCGTTGATTGCCGGCAACTGGAAGATGAACGGTAGCAAGGCCGAGACCATCGACCTGCTCAACGGAATCAAGGCTGGCATTGGTGCAGTGACCAAATCGGCGGTGGCCGTGTGCCCGCCCTTCCCGTATTTGTACCTGGCTGAGGAGTTGCTCGCCGGTACGGGCATCGGCTATGGCGCACAGGATGTCTCCCGGGAAGAGAGCGGTGCGTTCACCGGCCAGGTTTCCGCCGCGATGCTGAAGGATTTCGGCTGTAAGTACGTGATCGTCGGTCACTCCGAACGCCGCCTGTTCAATGCCGAGACCGACGCCATCATCGCTCGCAAGTACGCGCAGGCGGTCGACAACGGGCTGATCCCCATCCTGTGCGTCGGTGAGACGCTCGAAGAGCGGGAGAGCGGCAAGACCGAGGCGGTGGTTGCGGCGCATGTCGACGGCGTCATCGATGCTCATGGCGTCGAGGCCCTCAGCCAGGGTGTCATCGCCTACGAGCCGGTCTGGGCGATCGGCACCGGCGTTACGGCGACTCCGGCGCAGGCGCAAGAGGTGCATGCCTTCCTGCGCGCGCGCATCGGCAGCAAGAGCCAAGCGGTCGCCGATAAGGTGCAGATCCTCTACGGTGGCAGCATGAAGCCTGACAATGCCGAGGAGCTGATCGGTCAAGCCGATATCGATGGTGGTCTGATCGGCGGTGCTGCACTGAAGGCGGGCGACTTCTTGGCGATCTGCCGCGCCGGGGATGCCAACGCCTAAGCTGATTGGTTCTGGCTGATTCGGCTAAGCTGATTAGGAAGGCTAAGGCGGCTTGGTTGGAGCGCCCCGGTCTGAGCGTGGCGGACCATGAATTTACGCCCACGCGGCTCGAAGTCCGCAAGGCCGCGGCGTGGGCGCTACTCAACAACGGGTCTAATTGATGCAACTGATTCTGACAGTGCTGCACCTGATGCTCGCCATCGGGCTGATCGGGCTGATCCTGATCCAGCACGGGCGCGGGGCGGATGCCGGCGCGGCATTCGGCAGCGGCGCGTCGGCGACGGTGTTTGGCGCGCAGGGGTCCGGGTCGTTTTTGACGCGTTCTACCGCGGTCATCGCGACGTTGTTTTTTCTGACCAGTATGACGCTGGCCTACTTTGCGGCGCAGGTCGGCGAACCGAGGCGGGCTGATGGACGATGTCGAGGTGCCGGCACCGATCGTCATCGACAACAACGACCTGCCTTCGACGGATCTTCCGCCCGGACCAGCTTCTGGACTCGGTCTGACCTGGCACCGATGATGCCGGCGCGAGCATGAACGATATGCCGGCTGTCGACGCCCCGACCAGCGACCCGATGAGCGCCGGGGTGCGAGTGCCGGCGGACGACGCGAATCCGCCAGCGCCCGAGGCAACAGCCGATGCAGCAGATAGCCGCGCGCTGGTGATGCAGCTGTCGATGCATCGGTGATGAAGCGGCGCTGGCGAGCAGCCAGGCAACAACTGACGCGCGGCCCTGGCTGCAGTTAACGAGGGAATTTCAACTTTAAGCCGACGTGGTGGAATTGGTAGACACGCTGTCTTGAGGGGGCAGTGGCGCAAGCCGTGCCGGTTCGAGTCCGGCCGTCGGCACCATCACAAAAGCGGCATCGCAGCAGCGATCGCCGCTTTTATTTTGCGCATATTAAAGACATAAGCCACTGAAAAATATAAGATAAGCAGAATTCGCTCGGCTTGACACCCCTGCGCCGGGTGCACTAGACTGCCGGGCCTTGGTCATCAGGCCAAATACAAACCATAAAGGAGAGCGATCCCGGTGCTAGAGGACTATCTCCATATCCTGATCTTCATCACTCGTCGCGCTGCTGATCGGATTCGTGCCGCGGGTACTGGGCATGCTGCTGGGTCCGCGGCGGCCTGACCGGGAGAAAGACTCCCCCTACGAGTGCGGCTTCGAGGCGTTCGAGAGCGCTCGGATGAAATTCGATGTGCGCTACTACCTGGTCGCCATCCTCTTCATCATCTTCGATCTTGAGATCGCGTTCCTGTTTCCGTGGGCGATCGTGCTCGAAGACCTCGGCATGGCGGGCTTTACCGCGATGTTCGTCTTCCTCGGTATCCTCGTCGTCGGCTTCATCTACGAGTGGAAGAAGGGCGCCCTCGAATGGGAATGAATACGCGTCGATACAGCGGCGGCAGTGAGCACCCACTGAGCACCCCAGTGAGCACCTAGGAGCAGACGCATGGGTATAGAAGGCGTTCTCGAAGAGGGTTTTGTCACCACCTCCGCCGACCAGCTGATCAACTGGGCGCGCACCGGCTCACTCTGGCCGATGACCTTCGGCCTCGCCTGCTGCGCGGTCGAGATGATGCACGCTGGCGCTGCCCGCTACGATCTCGATCGCTTCGGCATCATCTTTCGCCCAAGTCCGCGCCAGTCGGACGTGATGATCGTTGCCGGCACCCTTGTCAACAAGATGGCTCCGGCCCTGCGCAAGGTCTACGACCAGATGGCGGAGCCGCGCTGGGTGATCTCGATGGGTTCCTGCGCCAACGGTGGCGGCTACTATCACTACTCGTACTCCGTGGTGCGGGGTTGCGACAGGATCGTGCCGGTAGACGTGTACGTGCCAGGCTGTCCGCCGACGGCGGAGGCGCTGCTCTACGGCATTCTGCAGTTGCAGAACAAGATCCGTCGCACCAATACCATTGCCCGCTAGGCGCCCGCTAGGCCGATTCGTCCGGACACAAGCCAAACATGACAACCCAGCTACCATCTACGGGTGACGCACGGTTGGACGCGCTCGCCGACCTGTTGGTCGAGCGCTGGTCCGGTGACGGCTTCGAGCTGAAATCGGCCCTCGGCGAGTTGACGCTGACCCTGCCCGCCGATGAACTACTCGCGGTTTGCACCGCGTTGCGCACCGACGACGCACTGCGCTTCGAACAGCTGATCGACCTCTGCGGCGTCGACTATGCCGCGTTCGGTCAAGCCGAGTGGGACACCACCGACGCGTCCAGCACTGGCTTCGGCCGCGGCGTGGACCGTGACATCGAGTTCGATGCCGACGACCCAAGCCGCTTCGGCGTGGTCTACCATCTGCTGTCGATTCGCTACAATCGCCGCCTGCGGCTGCGGGTTCACGCCGGCGGTCCGCAACCGATGGTCGATTCCGTGGTCTCGGTCTGGAGCGCGGCCAATTGGTTCGAGCGCGAGGCCTTCGACCTGTTCGGCATCCTGTTCCGTGGTCATCCGGACTTGCGCCGCATCTTGACGGACTACGGCTTCGTCGGACATCCGTTCCGCAAGGACTTCCCGATTAGCGGTCATGTGGCGATGCGCTACGATCCGGACCAGGCGCGTGTCGTCTACGAACCGGTGGAGATCGACCCGAGGGTGCTGGTGCCGAAGGTGATCCGCAGCGACAGCCGCTACCTTGACGGCGACGAAGGGGCACTCAACCGGCCACTCCCATGGCCGGACAAAGCCTGTACCCAATAAGGGCTCCGCCAATGCCTGAGATCCGCAATTACACGCTGAACTTCGGCCCTCAGCATCCCGCCGCCCATGGCGTACTGCGCCTGGTGTTGGAGATGGATGGCGAGGTCATCGATCGCGCTGATCCACATGTCGGGCTGTTGCATCGCGGTACCGAGAAGCTGGCTGAGACCAAGCCGTTCAATCAGAGCATCGGCTACATGGATCGGCTCGATTACGTGTCGATGATGTGTAACGAGCATGGCTACGTGCGCGCCATCGAAAAGCTGCTCGGCGTCGAGGCGCCGATTCGCGCGCAGTACATCCGCACGCTGTTCGACGAGATCACGCGCATCTTGAACCACCTGATGTGGCTCGGGGCGCATGCGTTGGACGTCGGCGCGATGACCGTCTTTCTGTACTGTTTCCGCGAGCGCGAGGACCTGATGGACTGCTACGAGGCAGTCTCCGGGGCGCGTCTGCACGCCACGTACTATCGCCCCGGCGGCGTCTATCGCGACCTGCCGGGCCGCATGCCCCGCTTCCCGGAGGCCAAGTCCAAGTGGCACAGCAAGCGCGAGATCAGCAAGCTCAACCAGTCCCGTGAGGGCTCGCTGCTGGATTTCCTGGAGGACTTCAGCAACCGCTTCCCGGCGCTGGTGGACGAGTACGAGACACTGCTGACCGACAACCGCATCTGGAAGCAGCGCACCGTCGGTATCGGCGTCGTCGACGCCGATCGCGCGCTGAATCTGGGCTTCACCGGCCCCATGCTACGCGGCTCCGGCGTCGCCTGGGACCTGCGTAAGAAGCAGCCCTATGCGGCCTACGCCGACGTCGATTTCGACATTCCGGTCGGCCAGAATGGTGACTGCTACGATCGCTATCTGGTTCGCATCGAGGAGATGCGCCAGTCCAATCGCATTATTCGCCAGTGCATCGATTGGCTGCGGGCCAATCCGGGGCCGGTGATGGTCGACGATCACAAGGTCGCGCCGCCGGCGCGGGTCGGCATGAAGGACGACATGGAGGCCCTGATCCACCACTTTAAGCTGTTCACCGAGGGCTACTGTCCGCCGCCCGGCGAGGCCTATGCCGCGGTGGAGGCGCCGAAGGGCGAGTTTGGTTGTTACATCGTCTCCGACGGTGCCAACAAGCCGTACCGGCTCAAGGTGCGCGCGCCCGGCTTTCCGCACCTGGCCGCGATGGATGAGATGGTGAAGGGCCACATGCTGGCCGACGTCGTCGCCATCATCGGCACCATGGATATCGTATTTGGGGAGATCGATCGCTGATGAGCTTTCGCACCGCACCGTTGGCCGTCGTCCACGACGTGGACAAGGAGACCTTGCTCACGCCGGAGATTCGCGCCGAGATCGACAAGCACGTCGCGAAGTATCCGCCGGAGTGGAAGCAGTCCGCGGTGATGCCGGCGCTGACCCTGGTGCAGGATCACAACGGTGGCTGGCTGAGCAAGGAACTGATGAACGAGGTGGCTGCCTACCTCGACATGCCGGAGGTGGCGGTCTACGAGGTTGCGAGCTTCTATGCCATGTACGATCTGGAGCCAGTGGGTCGGCACAAGATTTGTGTCTGCAACAGCGTCTCCTGCATGCTTGGCGGGGCCGAGGAACTGATGGCCCATATCGAAAAGAAATATGACGTGGCGTCGGGCGGCACCACCGCCGACGGTAAATTCACGTTCAAGGAGTTTGAGTGCCTTGGCGCTTGCCGCCACGCGCCGGCGGTGATGGTCGACAAGACCTACCACGAGTGCGTGACCCCCGATGCCATCGACAAGTTGATCAAGAAGCTGGACTGACGTCCCGAGCACGGATTCCTGCTCGCCGAATCCGGATCGCAAGACGCAGGCGAGCCCTGAACGCGATCCCCGAACAGCCAGTAACCGCGCTAGCGCAATCATGGTAAAAGACCAGAACACAGTCTGCTTCCGCACCATGCACCTGAAGGAAAAGGTGCGCCACACGCTCGCGAGCTATCGCAGCGTCGGTGGCTATGTGCAATGGGAGCGCATCCTGAAAGACAAACCCGACCCGAACGCGCTGATCGAAGAACTCAAGCTGTCGGCCCTGCGCGGGCGCGGCGGCGCCGGCTTTCCGACCGGCCTGAAGTGGAGCTTCATGCCGCGCACCGCCCCTGGGCAAAAGTACATCGTGTGCAATTCCGACGAGGGCGAACCCGGCACGTGCAAGGACCGCGACATCCTGCGCTACAACCCGCACCAGTTGATCGAGGGCATGGCCATCGCCGGCTACTGCATCGGTGCGACGGTCGGTTACAACTACATCCGCGGGGAGTTCTACGAACCCATCGAGCGCTTCGATCAGGCGCTTGAGGAGGCCTACGGGGCTGGGCTGTTGGGTAAGGATCTGCTCGGCTCCGGCGTCGATTTCGATCTCTACACCCACCTCGGCGCCGGCGCCTATATCTGCGGCGAAGAGACCGCGTTGCTGGAATCCCTTGAGGGCAAGAAGGGGCAGCCGCGCTACAAGCCGCCGTTTCCGGCTCAAGCCGGCCTGTACGGCAAGCCGACCACCATCAACAACACCGAGTCGTTGGCGTCGGTGCCGGTGATCCTGGAAAAGGGCGGCGACTGGTTCTTGAGTCAGGGTCGGCCTAACAACGGCGGGCCGAAGCTGTTCTCGATCACTGGCCATGTCAACCAGCCGGCCAATTTCGAAGTGCCCCTGGGCACGCCGTTCCGCGACATCCTGCAGATGGCGGGCGGGGTCACGGGCGGCAAGCCGTTGAAGGCGGTGATTCCGGGTGGCTCGTCGGTACCGGTGGTGCCCGGCGAGATCATGCTGCAGACCGATATGGACTACGACTCCGTCGCCAAGGCCGGCTCCATGCTCGGCTCTGGCGCGATCATCGTCATCGCCGAGGGCACCTGCATGGTCAAGGTTCTGGCCAATCTGGCGCATTTCTATGCCCATGAGTCGTGCGGGCAGTGTACGCCGTGCCGCGAGGGAACCGGTTGGTTGTCGCGGGTGCTGCATCGCATCCTGCACGGTCACGGTCGGCCGAGCGACCTGGACCTGCTCGACAATGTCGCCGGGCGCATCGGCGGGCGCACCATCTGTGCCCTCGGGGATGCCGCGGCCATGCCGGTGCAGAGCTTCCTGAAGCACTATCGGCATGAGTTCGAATACCTGATCGAACATGGCAAGCCCATGGTCGAGGCGGCCTAGCAACGTCGCCCGGAACACCGTCGCATGGCAGGCCAGCTGGAGCCAAGAACACTAGATGTCGGACAAGATCACCATCGAACTCGACGGTCGTACCTGCGAGGCGACGCCCGGCGAGATGATCATCGCCGTCGCGGACCGCGAGGGCGTTGCCATTCCGCGTTTCTGCTACCACGAGAAGCTGTCGATCGCGGCCAACTGTCGCATGTGCCTGGTGGAGGCGGAGCAGGGCGGGCGACCGTTCCCGAAGCCCGTACCCGCCTGCGCGACCCCCGTGGGCGCCGGCATGAAGGTGCAGACGCGCTCGCGCAAGGCGCTCGAGGCGCAGCGCGGGACGATGGAATTCCTGCTCATCAATCACCCGCTGGACTGTCCGATCTGCGATCAGGGCGGCGAGTGCGAGCTGCAGGACGTCTCCATGGGGTACGGCGAGGACGTCTCGCGCTTTACCGAGCGCAAGCGCGTGGTCAAGGACGAAGATCTCGGCCCGTTGATCGCGACCGAGATGACGCGCTGCATCCACTGCACCCGCTGCGTGCGTTTCGGCGCCGAGATCGCTGGCGTGCGTGAACTCGGTGCCACCGGCCGCGGCGAGGAGATGCGCATCGGCACCTTTGTCGAGCATACCGTCGCCCACGAACTCTCGGGCAACATCATCGACCTGTGCCCGGTGGGTGCGCTGACCTCGAAGCCCTATCGCTTCACCGCCCGCGCCTGGGAGCTGACCAGCGAGGACGGTATCGCACCCCACGATAGCGTCGGCTCCAACCTGCAACCTGCATGTGCGCGGCGGTCGGGTCATGCGCGTGCATCCGCGCGACAACGAGGCCGTCAACGAGACCTGGATCTCCGACCGCGACCGCTTCGGCTACGAAGGTCTGAACAGCGACCTGCGCCTGACGCAGCCCATGGCCAAGCGCAACGGCACCTGGCAGGCGTTGGACTGGCAGTCCGCGTTGCACCTGGTCTCCGCTGGCCTGAAGGGGATCGACGCGGATCAGATCGGCTGGTTGATGGCACCGAATGCGACGCTGGAAGAGATGTACCTGGCGCAACGGCTGCTCCGGGGGCTCGGCGGTGCGCACATCGACACCCGTCTGCGGCAACAGGACTTCCGCGGTGATGCGGCCGATCCGGCCGTGCCCTGGCTGGGTGTGACCATCGCCGAACTGGAGCAGCAGACCGGCCTGTTGGTGATCGGCAGCGATATCCGCCAGGAGCAGCCGCTGCTCGCCCACCGTATCCGCAAGGCGGCGCTCAACGGCGCCGCGGTGTGCCTGGTCAATCCCTACGAGCTGGCGCTGACGCACCCCAACCGGCAGCTGATCGCGCCGCCGGGGTGCCTGCCCATGGAACTCGC
This sequence comes from uncultured Gammaproteobacteria bacterium, assembly GCA_963695445.1. GTDB lineage: Bacteria > Pseudomonadota > Gammaproteobacteria > Chromatiales > Chromatiaceae > Thiohalocapsa. The sequence goes on from CAVOGV010000036.1 coordinate 58,928, forward strand.
CGCCATCGCCAATGCCTTGGGCCATTCCGGCACCGGCGCCGCGCCGAGGCCATCGGGCGAGCAAAGGCCGATGCCGGCCATTTGCACGTGGCCGAGGCCCTGCGCGCTGCCGGCGCGAATGGCAGCGGGCTGGTGCTGATTGGCGCGCTGGCGGAGGCGGACCCTGATTACGCGTTGATCAAGGCCCTGGCTTATGGCATCGCCGATGCCGCGCATTGCCGGATCGGCTTTCTGCCGCGGGCCGCCAACAGCGTCGGCGCCCCGCTGGCCGGTGCCATGCCGCATCTGCAGGCGGGTGCCCAGGCGGTCCCGCAATCCGGTCTGAATGCGTTGGCCATGCTGACTGAGCCGCGTGCCGCTTATGTGCTCTGGGGTATCGACCCGGCGATGGATCTGCTCGATCCCGCGCTGGCCCTGTCGGTGCTCGACGCGTCTGGTCTCGTGGTTGCCTGCAGCGCGTTTCGCAACCCGTCGTTGGAGGCGGTTGCCGACATCCTGCTGCCCATCGCCGGCTTTGCCGAGACCTCCGGCACCTTCGTCAATGCGGGCGGCGATTGGCAACGTTTCCAGGGCGCCGTTGCACCGCCTGGAGATGCGCGCCCCGGTTGGAAGGTGCTGCGGGTGCTTGGCAATCTGCTCGAACTCGACGGCTTCGACTATGCGAGCGCGAAGCAGGTCCACGACGAGATCAAACAGCACTGCGACGGCGTGGAGCCGAGCAATACCCGCCGTGGTGGCTATGATCACGCCGGCCCGCCGAGTGCGATGACCAGCCCCGAGGGGACGTTGATGCGGGTCGGCAACGTGCCGATCTACGCGGTCGACCAACTGGTGCGGGCGGCGCCGTCGTTGCAGCGCACGCCGCTGGCCGATGCCCTCGCGCTCTCTCTGCACCCCGACCAGGCGGCCAAGCTGGGGCTGTCCGATGGCGACCTGGTTGACGTCAGCCAGTCGGTTGTCGGTTCTGGTTCGGCTGCTGGGGTGCAGGTTCGGGTCCGCTGCGACGACAAGATCGCGATGGGCTGCGGTAGGATTCCGGCCGGCGTTCCGGGCGCCGAGCGACTGGGTCCGCAGATCGGTCCGTTGGCGGTGGTGCTGGCGACGAGCGACCAACCGCAGGGGGAGACAGCATGATGATGGACTTGTGGACCTGGCTGCCGCTGCCGTTGCAGAGCATTATCGCGATCCTCGCGATCATCCTGCCGTTGCTCGGCGTTGTCGCCTACTTCACCTACGCTGAGCGCAAGGTCATCGGCTACATGCAGGTGCGCATCGGCCCGAACCGGGTCGGCTGGCCGGGACTGCTGCAGCCCATCGCCGATGCGCTGAAGCTGCTGATGAAGGAGATCATCGTGCCGAGCAAGGCCAGCAAGGGCCTGTTTCTGCTGGCGCCGCTGATCTCGATCGCGCCGGCCCTGGCGGCCTGGGCCGTGGTGCCATTCGACGCTGGCCTGGTGCTCGCGGACATCAACGCGGGCCTGCTCTATGTGCTGGCGCTGACGTCGCTCGGTGTCTACGGCGTGATCATCGCCGGCTGGGCATCCAATTCGAAGTACGCGCTGCTCGGCGCGATGCGCGCGGCGGCGCAGATCGTCGCCTACGAGATCGCGATGGGTTTCGCGCTGGTCGGCGTGCTGGTGGCCGCTGGCAGCCTGAACCTGAGCGCCATCGTCGAGGCCCAGTCCGGAAATTTCCTGACCTGGTTCTGGCTGCCGTTGTTGCCGCTGTTCGGCATCTACTACATCTCCGGTGTCGCGGAGACCAACCGCGCGCCTTTCGACGTGGCCGAGGGCGAGTCCGAGATCGTCGCTGGCTTCCACGTGGAATACTCCGGCATGGCGTTCGCGATCTTCTTCCTGGCGGAATACGCCAACATGGTCTTGATCGCGATGCTGACCACGCTGCTGTTCTTCGGTGGCTGGCTGTCGCCGTTCCAGGGCATGCCGGTGCTGGATCAGACCTTCGCCTTCGTTCCCGGCATCATCTGGCTGGTGCTGAAGACGTTCTTCTTCATGTTTCTGTTCCTGTGGCTGCGCGCGACCTTCCCGCGTTATCGCTACGACCAGATCATGCGCCTGGGATGGAAGGTGTTTATTCCGATCACGATCGTCTGGATACTGGTGGTCGCGCTTGCCGTGATACTTGAGGTCCCGCCCTGGTGGTCGCCGGCTTAGTATCGAGTCCCTAGAACGCGTTCCTAGTAACGAGTTCCTAGTAACTAGCCTCCAGAAACGAGCCCCCAGCAACTGGCAACTGACAATCATGATCGAAGCCGCCCGCAACTACCTGAACAGCCTGATGCTGACGGAGCTCTTCCGCGGCATGAGTCTGACCGGTCGCTACTTGTTCAAGCGCAAGTTCACGGTGCAGTATCCGGAGGAGAAGGCGCCGATCTCGCCGCGCTTCCGCGGCCTGCACGCGTTGCGTCGCTATCCGAACGGCGAGGAGCGCTGTATTGCTTGCAAGCTGTGTGAGGCCACCTGCCCGGCGCTGGCGATCACGATCGAGGCCGAGCCCCGCGCCGATGGCTCGCGTCGCACGACGCGCTACGATATCGATCTGTTCAAGTGCATCTACTGCGGCTTCTGCGAAGAGTCCTGTCCGGTGGACTCCATCGTCGAGACGGGCATTTACGAGTATCACTTCGAGAATCGCGGCGAGAACATTATGACCAAGGAAAAGTTGCTCGCCATCGGCGATAAGTACGAGGCCGACATCGCCGCCGCGCGCGCGGCGGACGCGGCCTATCGGTGAGGTTGGGGTCGCGGTCCGCTACCGACCGGCCCGGCGCGTTATGGTAGTCCCGCAGCGAAACGGTAACGGGTCAACAACAAGCGGTACATTATCGGTGAACTACGAAACACGCGAAAAGCGCGGAAATTCTCGAGATACAGATGAGACGCTGTTTACGTTCGTGTATTTCGGGCATTTTGTAGTTTTTTGCTGAACTGTTCCGTGGCTCGCGCCCCGGTCGCTTCAGCGCGATAACGTACGGGTGGCAGGCAGTGTCCTCGCCGCCGATAACGATTAGACAACTGGAGTCAGCCAGCGTCGGGGAGTCCCGCGGGCTTCACGACTGAGCATCTGGAATTCCCTATGGGCTTTGAAAAATTCCTCTTCTATGTCTTCGCCGCGATTACCGTATTCGCAGCGGGGATGGTGGTGACGCGCCGCAATCCGGTGCACTCGGTTCTTTACCTGGTGTTGGCCTTCGTCAGCAGTGCGGCCCTGTGGCTGCTGCTGGAGGCGGAGTTCTTGGGTATTGTCCTGGTGCTGGTCTACGTCGGCGCGGTGATGGTGCTGTTCCTGTTCGTCGTCATGATGCTCGACATCGACATCGCGTCGCTGCGTGCCCAGTTCATCCGCCAGTTGCCGCTGGGTTTGGTGGTCGCCGGCGTCATGGTGATGAATCTGTTCCTGATCCTGGGTCCGTCGAACTTCGGGCTCGCGGAGTTCGCGAAGCCGGAGGGCCGGCCGGCCGACTACAGCAATACCGCCGAATTGGGCATGCAGCTGTATACCACCTATCTATTCCAGTTCGAGGTCGCTTCGGTGATCTTGCTGGTGGCCATCGTCGCTGCCATTCGCCTGACGCTGCGCCACCGACCGGAAACAAAGTATCAGGACCCGTCCAAGCAGGTTCGCGTGCGCAAGGGGCCGGATCGCATTCGCATGGTCTCGATGGCGCCGGAGCGCATTCCGAAGCCGGTGCCATTGGCCGCCGCGGATGCGTCCGCCGAGGTATCGGACTCAGCCAATCCCGAATCCGCCAATCAGGAGAAGGCCGAATGATCGCCCTGTCTGACTATCTGCTGCTCGGCGCCGTGCTGTTCTCGATCTCCGTGACCGGTATCTTTCTCAACCGGAAGAATGTGATCGTGCTGCTGATGTGCATCGAACTGATGCTGCTGGCGGTGAACATGAACTTCGTCGCCTTTTCGCATTTTCTCGGCGATAGCGCCGGGCAGATCTTCGTGTTTTTCATCCTCACCGTGGCCGCCGCGGAGGCCGCTATCGGGCTCGCCATTCTCGTGGTGCTGTTCCGTAACCGGGGTACGATCAACGTCGATGACCTCGACATGCTGAAGGGTTGAGCACATGGAGAACGTCTATCTCACCATCGTCCTCGCCCCGCTGATCGGCGCCATCATCGCCGGTTTCTTCGGCGGCAAGATCGGCCGCGCCGGCGCGCACTGGGCCACCATCGCCGGCGTCGGCCTGTCGTCGGTGCTGTCGCTGTGGGTGGTGTCGCGCTTCATCTGGCATGATGAGCCGACCTTCAACGGCGCCGTCTATACCTGGATGGTGGCCGAGGGCATGCGCTTCGAGATCGGCTTCCTGGTCGATCGGCTCACCGCGCTGATGATGGCGGTGGTCACCTTCGTGTCGTTCATGGTGCACATCTACACCGTCGGCTACATGGCCGACGACGAGCACAACTGGCCCGAGGGCGCGCTGACCGGCAAGAACAGCTACCAGCGTTTCTTCAGCTACATCTCGCTGTTCACCTTCTCGATGCTGATGCTGGTGATGTCGAACAACTTTATGCAGTTGTTCTTCGGCTGGGAGGCGGTGGGCCTGGTGTCCTACCTGCTGATCGGCTTTTGGTCGGTGCGCGAGTCCGCGATCTTCGCCAATCTGAAGGCGTTCCTGGTCAATCGCGTCGGCGACTTCGGCTTTATTCTCGGCATCGCCGCCATCGGCATGTACTTCAACTCCATGGACTACGCCGAGGTGTTTGCCCGGGCGCCGGAGTTCGCCGATACCCAGATCGCGGTATTCGGCGGCGTGTCGCTGATGACGCTGATCTGCATCCTGCTGTTCATCGGCGCCATGGGCAAGTCGGCGCAGGTGCCGCTGCATGTCTGGCTGCCGGATTCGATGGAAGGCCCGACGCCGATCTCGGCGTTGATCCATGCCGCGACCATGGTCACCGCGGGTATCTTCATGGTGGCGCGCATGTCGCCGCTGTTCGAGCTGTCGACCACGGCGCTGTCGTTCGTGCTGATCATCGGCGCGGTGACGGCCTTCTTCATGGGGCTGATCGGCCTGGTGCAGAACGACATCAAGCGCGTGGTGGCCTACTCGACGCTGTCGCAGCTCGGCTACATGATCGCGGCGCTGGGTGCCTCGGCCTACGCCGCCGGCATCTTCCATCTGATGACCCATGCCTTCTTCAAGGCGCTGCTGTTCCTGGCCGCGGGCTCGGTGATCATTGCGATGCATCACGATCAGGACATCCGCAACATGGGCGGGCTGCGTAAGTACATGCCCATCACCTGGATCACGGCCCTGATCGGCTCGCTGGCCCTGATCGCATTTCCCGGATTCTCCGGCTTCTTCTCCAAAGACGCGATCATCGAGGCGGTCGGGCACTCGCACGTCTTCGGCGCCGGCTTCGGCTGGGTGCTGCTGACGCTCGGCGCCTTCGTCACGGCGCTGTACAGCTTCCGCATGTACTACCTGGTCTTCCACGGCAAACCGCGCATGGACGAGCACACCCGCTCGCATCTGCACGAGACGCCGTGGGTGGTGACCGTGCCGCTGATCGCGCTGGCGATCCCGTCGATCTTCATCGGCTGGTACGCGATCGAGCCGCTGCTGGTGAGCGATTGGCTGGGAGAGGCGATCTACGTCAAGCCGGAGCACGACTCCCTGCGTATGATCGCCGAGCACTGGCATGGTCAGCTCGCGTTCATCCTGCACGGCATGACCGCTCTGCCGTTCTGGCTGGCCATGGGCGGCCTCGGGTTGGCGACCTTCGTCTGGTGGTTCGTGCATCGGAGCAATCCGAGCATCGATGAGGAACTGCAACAAAAGGGCGGACCGGTCACACGCGTCTTGCAGGACAAGTACGGCTTCGATGACTTCAATCAAAAGGTCTTTGCCGGCGGGGGGCGTGGCATTGGCAGCCTGCTCTGGAATGCCGGTGACCGTGCGCTGATCGACGGTGCCGTGGTGAACGGCTCGGCGCGTATGGTCGGGGTGTTCGCTGGTGTGATGCGTCACCTCCAGACCGGCTATCTGTATCACTACGCGATCGCGATGATCATCGGTCTGGTCGTACTGCTGACCCTGTTCGTGACCTTCTGATGCGAACGGTGAGGAGAACAACGATGCTGACGGCAAACCGCACGAAGCCAACGCGAATGAAGCCAACGCGAATGAATAAGGACGACGGGCATGCTTGCTGAATTCCCTTGGTTAACGCTGATCATCTGGCTGCCCATCGTCGGCGGCGTCGCGGTGATCGCAAGCGGCGATAAGGCCGCCGAGCTGACCAAACGCATCGCGCTGGGCGTGGCGGTGCTGACCTTCTTGGTGAGCCTGCCACTTTGGTTCGCTTTCGAGTCCGGCAGCGCCGCGATGCAGTTCGTCGAGCGCACGGCCTGGATTCCGTCGCTGAAGGTCGAGTATTTCCTCGGCGTCGACGGTATCTCGATGCCGTTGATCTTGCTGACGACCTTCATCACCATCTTCGTGATCATCGCCGGCTGGGACGTGATCACCTATCGGCCGTCCTACTACATGGGCGCCTTCCTGATCATGGAAGGCATCATGGTCGGCGTGTTCTCGGCGTTGGATGCGATCCTGTTTTACTTCTTTTGGGAAGCGATGCTGATCCCGATGTTCATCATCATCGGGGTCTGGGGCGGGCCGAACCGGGTCTACGCCACCATCAAGTTCTTCCTGTATACCTTCTTCGGCTCGGTGTTCATGCTGATCGCGTTGATCTACATGTACTTCCAGGCGGACAGCTTCAGCATTCTCGATTTCCACGATCTGCAGATCGGCATGACCGCGCAGATCCTGATCTTTATCGCCTTCCTGCTGGCCTTCGCGGTCAAGGTGCCGATGTTCCCGGTGCACACCTGGTTGCCGGACGCCCACGTCGAGGCCCCGACTGGCGGCTCCGTGATCCTTGCGGCGATCATGCTGAAGATCGGTGGTTACGGTTTCCTGCGCTTTAGCCTGCCGATTACGCCGGACGCGAGCGCCGAACTGGACTGGCTGATCATCACGCTGTCGCTGATCGCGGTGGTCTACATCGGCTTCGTCGCGCTGGTGCAGCAGGACATGAAGAAGCTCATCGCCTATTCGTCCATCGCCCACATGGGCTTCGTCACGCTTGGCTTTTTCATCGTCTTCACCATCGTGCGCCACACCGGCAGCAGCGAGGGCGCGGTGATGGGCATCGAGGGCGGCATGGTGCAGATGATCTCCCACGGCTTCATCTCCGGTGCGCTGTTCCTGTGCGTCGGTGTGCTCTACGATCGCATGCACACCCGCGAGATCTCGCGCTACGGCGGTGTCGTCAACACCATGCCCTGGTTCGGCGCCTTCGCGGTGTTCTTCGCGATGGCCAATGCCGGTCTGCCCGGTACCTCCGGATTCGTCGGCGAGTTCATGGTGATTCTGGCGACCTTCCGCGCCGACTTCTGGTATGCCTTCTTGGCCGCGACCACGCTCATCCTTGCCGCGGCGTTTACGCTGTGGATGGTCAAGCGCGTGGTGTTCGGACCGGTCGGCAACGACGAGGTCGCGCAGCTGAAGGACCTGAACGGCCGCGAGACCCTGAACCTGGGCATGCTCGCCGCCGCGACCCTGGCCATTGGTCTCTGGCCCAAGCCGCTGGTGGACGTCATGGAGCCGTCCATCGTCAACCTGGTACAGCAAGTCCAGGTGAGCAAACTGCCCGAGGCGGCCGCGCCGGTCGCCAGTCTCCAGCCCTGACGGACCCCCCAGCCGGACACCGATCATGCCGTTCGAAGCCGCTTATCTGTATACGATCCTGCCGGAACTGATCGTACTGATCACCGCCTGTACCGTGCTCATCACGGACCTGTTCCTGCGTGAGGACCAGAAGGGCCTCAACCACGGGCTCACCGTCGTCGGGCTGCTGTTCGCGCTCGGAGCTGTTGGTTTGGTGGGCGGCGGTCAGGCCACCACCGCCTTCGGCGGTGCGTTCATCCGTGACGCCATGGGTGATCTGCTCAAGGGCGCCGTGCTGGTCGTGACGCTGCTGGCCTTCGTGTATTCCAGCGCCTACCTGCGCAACCGCAACCTCTGGGTCGGCGAGTATTACGTGCTGATGCTGTTCGCGTTGCTTGGGATCATGATCATGATCTCCGCCAACGGCTTCCTGACCCTATACCTGGGGCTGGAACTGCTGGCATTGTGCCTGTACGCGCTGGTGGCCTTCGACCGCGACTCGAAGATGGGCGCGGAGGCGGCGATGAAGTACTTCGTGCTCGGCGCCCTCGGTTCCGGCATGTTGCTCTACGGCATTTCGATGCTGTACGGGGCGACCGGTGGCCTGAGCTTCTCCGCCGTCTCCGAGGTGGTGAGCGCCGAGGGGGTCGAGAACAAGATCCTGGTCTTCGGCCTGGTGTTCGTGATCATCGGCATTGCCTTCAAGTTCGGCGCCGTGCCGTTCCATATGTGGATGCCGGATGTCTACCAGGGCGCGCCGACGCCGGTGGTGCTGTTCTTGTCCAGTGCCCCGAAGATCGCCGCGTTTGCGATGGCGGCGCGTATCCTGATCGATGCGCTGTCGGGCTTGCAGGGGGACTGGAGCGAGATCCTGATCATCATGTCGGTGCTGTCCATGGGCATCGGCAACCTGGTTGCGATCGCGCAGACCAACATCAAGCGGATGCTTGCCTACTCGACCATCTCGCACGTCGGCTTCATCTTTCTGGGGCTGCTCGCGGGCACGCCAGCGGGTTATTCCGCGGCGATGTTCTACGCGGTGGTCTACGCGCTGATGGCCGCGGGCGCCTTCGGTGTGCTGGTGATGATCTCCCACAAGGGCTTCGAGGCGGAGAACCTCGATGACCTGAAGGGTCTCGGCGACCGTGATCCCTGGCTGGCGGCGATGATGACGCTGGTGATGTTCTCGATGGCCGGCGTGCCACCCATGGTCGGCTTCATGGCCAAACTGCTCGTGTTGGAGGCCGTCATCGACATCGGTCTGGTCTGGCTGGCGCTGGTCGCGGTTGCCTTCTCGATCATCGGCGCGTTCTACTATCTGCGCGTGGTCAAGATGATCTATTTCGATAAGGCCGAGGTGATGGCGCCGGTCGATGCCAGCGGTGGTGCTCGATTGGCGGTCACGGCAAACGGCTTAGCGATGCTGGTGCTTGGGATGTTCCCGGCAATGCTGCTGGCGTTATGTGAGGCGGCCTTTCTCTGAGCTCGTGTGCCATTTGACTGACCACAAGGCGGTTCGTACGCGTTCGTGTCGGCCAGCAACGACCGGACAGCTGGCGAGCCGCTGGTCCACGCACGCTGTTCCGACGATTTCGGGCGGCGATCGACTGGGTGAAATAGTCCTCAATGTCTATCTATCGTGCTTATGATCGTGACGGCCTGAAGCAAGCGACGACGTTCTGGTCGCTGCGCGTCTTGGTGATCTTGGTGCTGGTCACTGCGATGCTCTATCTGATCGCCGTGGTTCCCGGCGCGCCATACCACGTTCGGGAGTTGTTCGGCAGCAGTCCAACAGTGCCCCAGGCACTGTTGTTTGCGTTGGTCGTGATGTTCGCGCTTGGGCCCCCAGCGATGCTGGGATTGCAGCTGGTACGGCTGCCCGGTCGCTATGTCTGGCTATTTCCGCTCGGCATGCTGGTTCACGCCATCATCGTCTTTCTTGGGTTTCGCTTCGCGACTCCGATCGCAAGCGTGCAGGACCTGCTCGGCGAGCCGGTCTGGCCCATTGGCGAAGAAGCCGAGCGGTTGATTCGGTTTGCTGGCCTGTTCCTGATGGTGTCGCTACCGATTTCCGGTGGTACCGCGTTGCTGTATGGCATCACCCGTGCGTATGCGCCGCGGCGCGTACTCTGGTGGTTGCTGTTCCAGCTGCTGTTTCTCGGGCTGAGTTACTGGATCGTGATCGGCAATGCCGCGACCGACAACATTGTCGTGCTGCTGCGCTCGGGGGTCCGTCCCTTAGCCTGGGCGGGGTTTGCCCTCTGGCTGCTCTGCCTGGCGTTTGCCGCGTCGCTGTTGGCAGAGCGCGTTGCGAACGTATTCAAAGGGACGGTGGTTACCGCGTTCGCCGTGTTGTTGTTCCTCCCGTTATCCTTTGGTGTGCTGTTCCTAGCGTTTGAGCAAAACGTTACCGGGGTCAAATCTGATCTATCGGCGTTGGACTTTTTGCTAAGTTCGAGCCGGATCAGTTACGGTTTCAGCGACGTTGAGCTGTTCCTCCGTTATAGCGCGGCCTACTTCGTGGCCGTGCTGCTGCTGGCCTGTGCGCAGTATCCGGCGTGGCTCGCGTACTCCACGCGGCAGTTCAAATCAATTCAGGGATCATCAGTACAGCCCGCGGTTGGCATGGATTAGTTGCCGTGCCGTCGCGCAGCAGCGTGCAGGGGCTGTACGCACTCGATCGGAAGCGCTGGTTCCTCGTCTTTCTTCTTTATCTCTTCTTTGTCGTTTACGGCAGCCTGGTGCCGCTCGAATGGCGCGATGTGCCGTTTGATCAAGCCCTGACGAAGTTCTCGAATATCGGCTATCTGCAGCTCGGCGCCGTGTCCCGCGCCGACTGGGTTGCGAACATCGTCCTGTACGTGCCGTTGGCGTTTCTGGGCTGCGTCTCGATCCTCGGGCTCCGGCCACCGGGCGTTGCGTCCTACCTTGGCGCCCTGGTCATACTCGCCTGCTGCCTGGCGATCGCGGTCGGCGTTGAATTCACGCAGATCTTTTTTGCGCCACGCACGGTGTCGCTGAACGACCTACTCGCTGAGGCGATCGGTTCCGTGATTGGCGTGCTGCTGTGGGTGTTCGGCCGCCAGCGCGTGTTTGAGCTCGGTGTCGCTTTTGCCCGCGGCGGGCGTGGTTCCGTGGTTGCCGCACTGGTGGTTTTCGCCGGCGGCTACCTTGTGTTGTCGCTGTTTCCGTACGACTTCGTGGTGTCCGCCCGGGAGTTGCAGGAACGGTTGCAGGCGAACGCGACCAGGTGGTTGTTCGGCAGCTGCGATCAGTGGATTCGATGTCTTGCCCGTTGGCTAGGCGAGGTCGCGGCGATTGCGCCCATGGGGCTGATGCTGACCCTGATCTATCCCCGGCACCGTCCGATCGTCTGGTTTTGGATCGGCGTCGGCATTGGCGCCGTGCTCGAAGGGCTGCAACTGCTGCTCTATTCTGGCACCAGTCAGTTGCTGTCCTTACCCTTGCGGGGCGTCGGCCTGCTATTGGGCAGCATCGTCGGGCAACTGCTGACGACGCGCATCAGCATTCAGACCTTGGCCGCTTGGCTGCGACGCGCGTTGCCTTTTCTGGCAGTACCCTATTTGCTGTTGCTGTTGGCGGTTTCTGGCTGGTTCAGCGGTCCATGGATGACGCTTGATCGCGGTCTTGCCCGGATGGCTGAGCTAGGTTGGGTGCCGTTCTACTATCACTATTGGACCTCCGAGCCCATCGCCATGGCGAGTCTGCTGTCGCAGCTTGCCATGTACGCACCGATTGGACTCGCCGCGTGGTCTAACGCCGCGGCATTCCCACGGCGGCGGTCGTCGCCCTGGTTGCCTGGGCTGTGGGCCATTGCGCTGGCCATTGTTGTTGAGGGCGGCAAGCTGTTCGCCCCAGGCGCGCGACCGGACCCGAGCAACCTATTCATTGCTCCCGTGGGGGCTTGGCTGGTGTATTGGGCGGCCGACTGGTTCAGCCGAGCAGTGACGCAAGACTGGGAGCAACCCTCGCCGCGAACTACCGGGCCATCGCCATCGGCGTCGGCATCAGCATCGGCTCAGCCGGAGCATTGGCGAACGCGTTATCAAGCGTCGCCGGATGCGGGAGACAGACCGACTCCGCCGATCTCGAAGTCGCATCGGGCGCCGGTGGGCGCCGGGATTCTCGCGTTGCTTCTGGCCTTGCCACCGTTGCCGTCCCTTCGGCTTTCGGGTTACCTGTATGCGATCGTTTTCGGCGCCGCGGCGTTGCTGGGCATTGTCCTCTATCCAGTCGGTCAGGTTGTGCTGGGCTTGGCCTTGGCCGCCTATGCCGGCGCGCTGTGGCGTTTCCCTTGGCTTTGGCTGGTGGCGATTCCGGCCCTGTTGCCGGTGCTCGACCTGAGCCGTTCCAACGGGCGTCTTTTGCTCAACGAGTTCGACCTTGTGGTGCTGGCGACGCTGGCAGTTGGCGGCTTACGGTTGTCCGGTGTGCGCACCGCGGGTTGGCAAACTCCGCTGTTGCCTCTGGCTCTGTTGCTGCTTGGGGCCAGCGGGACTCTGTCGTTGGCGCTTGGGCTTGCTCCAGCATTGGACGGCGACTTGCCGGTGTCGTCCTCGCATACGCCACTGGAGGCATGGTTTGTCGCGAAGGGACTGCTATGGGCACTCTTGTTGGTGCCGATGCTCCGTCGCAGCCGACGCCTGCTGGGTTCGGCGTCGTCGGCGCGATTGTTTATCCACGGTATCGTGGTGGCGCTCGTCTGGACCTGTCTGGTGGTGCTTTGGGAACGGCAGGTGTTTGTCGGGCTGTTCGACTTCGACAATGAATTTCGTGTGACTGGACCCTTTGCCAGCATGAATACCGGCGGTGCCTATATCGAGGTCTTTCTGGCCTTCGCCTTCCCGATGCTGCTGGTCTGGATCTTTGCCGTGTCCGGGCACTGGTCCAAATGGCTGGGTGCGTTGCTGGTGCCCCTTGCCGGCTATGCGATGCTGGTCACCTTCTCCCGTGGAGGCTACGGCGGCTTGCTCGTGGGGCTGCTGGTGTTGGTGTTCGGCTTGCTTGCAGGGCGGGTGCTGAAGTCACGGCGCCAATGGCTGCTGCTTGGAGGTCTAGTCTTGGCGCTCGGGGTTGCCGCGGTGCCGGTCCTGACCACCGGCTTCGCCAAACAACGCCTCGCGCAGGCCGCGGGCGATCTTCGCTTTCGGCTCGGTCACTGGGAGCATGCGGTTGGCCTGATGGGCGAGGGCGCGGCCCCGATGCTGCTCGGCGCCGGCTTTGGTCGCTATCCGGACCTCTATCTCTTTTCCGAACGTGCCGAAGTGCCCCCAGGAACCTACAAGATCGTCGACCAGGACGGTGAGCGTTTCCTGCGTCTGGGTAAAGGTGAAGCGGTCTACCTGGACCAGCGCGTCGCGGTGCGTCCAGACACCCGTTATCGGCTCTCGGTGAGGCTGCGCGCGGCCTCCGCCGGGCAGGCCAAGCTCAGTCTGCCACTCTGCGAAAAGGCGCTGTTGTACTCGTTTACGTGCGTCTGGACCGCGTTGTCAGTGAAGGATTCGGAGGCCGGCTGGCAGCGGCTGGAGGTGGACGTCCAAAGCGGCAAAGTGGGGCGGGGCGGCCGTTGGCCGCACGGCCCGGTGGTCTTGTCGCTTTACAACTCCGGCACGAGCGTCATCGATGTCGACGATGTCCGCCTGATCGCGCCAGACGGCCGCCAACTGATTGCCAACGGCGGCTTCGACGACGGTGCCGAGCGCTGGCTGTTCGTGACCGATCAGGACCTGGCATGGCACATCCACGAGCAGTTCGTCGAGACCTACTTTGCTCAAGGGTTACTCGGTCTGGCTGCGCTGGTGCTCTTGTTGGCGTCCGTCATGCGCGTGCTGTGGTCGGCGATCCGCGCCGGACGATTGGAGGCGGTTGCCTTTGCCGCGGCGCTGGCCGGGTTCCTGAGTGTTGGTCTTCTGGGTAGTACCGTGGATGCCGCCCGCACCGCGATGCTGTTCTATCTCGGGGCCTTCGCGGCGAGCATCCTAGTCCGCGGCGGGGAGGTCCAGCGCGGGCGCAAGGGCCGGAGGCGGCGTGCTGGCGGTAGTGAGCCCAGGGTTACTGCCCGGGACCTTGAGCACGGACAGGGCTAGCTAGCAAGACGGATCAGGCTGACCGGTGCGCATAAGTTAAACAAAATCGGGGTATGCGTAGAACCAAGCCAACCCGACCAAACTTGATTGTTGTTCCGATAGGGCATCTCAAATCGGAAAGCTATCGACATAGCTTCATCCGAAGCCGTTTGTTCGCTTGGCTAGGCAAATTGATCCAGTATTGCGCGGCTCTGATCTTGGCTGATGCGTGGTCCAAGACTGGTGACTAAATGCGCGGACGCCGCCGACGCCAGATCTCCGGCCCGCCGGTGATCCCAGCCCTGCGTCAGCCCATACAGAAAGGCCCCAGCAAACATATCGCCGGCGCCGACGGTGTCAATGGGTTCGACCTTGACCGGGTCGATGTCGATCAGTTGTTGGCCGTCCCAGACCAGCGCGCCTTCGCCGCCGCGGGTGATGGCGAACTCTCGGGCGATGGTCTTGAGATAGCTTACGGCCTCGTCCAGGTTGTCGGCGTCGGCCATGCCCATGGCCTCGTGCTCGTTGGCGAAGATCAGATCGACGCCGTCGCCGATCATCTCTTTCAGTCCGTCCTTGAAGAATTTGACCATGTTCGGGTCGGAAAGGGATAGGGCAGTCTTCACGCCCGCCCGCTCGGCGGCCTTACGCGCCTCGATGGCGGCGACCCTGGCGGTGTCCGAGGTGACTAGATAGCCCTCGGTATAGAACCACTTGGAGGCGCGGATGGCGTCGACGTCGAGTTCATGCACGGACAGGTTGCCGCTGATGCCGAGGTAGGTGCACATGGTCCGGTCGGAGTCCGGCGTGACCAGTACCACGCAGCGGCCGGTGTCGCCCTTTTCCAGATAGGTGCCGTCGATGGTGGCGACGCCGCCGGTCTTGAGATCTTTCATATAGAAGTGGCCGAGTTCGTCGTCGGCCACCTTGCCGGCGTAGTAGCCGCTGCCGCCGAACTGGGCCAAGGCGATGATCGAGTTGGCCGCCGAGCCGCCGGAGCCGCGTTGGTGATAGCGCTCACGCAGGTGGTCCATGATGCGCAGCTGATGCGCCTCGTCCACCAGGGTCATGACGCCCTTGTCGATGTTAAGGTGCTTTAGATCAGCCTCGCTGACCTCGTATTCCATGTCCACTAGCGCGTTGCCGAGGGCATAGACGTCGTAGCTGCTCATGCGGGGACCCTGTGTGCTTGCTCGATGGCTGACTCAATGCCGGGCATTGTCGCAGATTCCGGCGGTCTGGTTCACACCGAGACCGTGCCCGACCGCTCGGGCGTGGCGCTCGGCATCACAGCGTTGCTTGCCAGATATGCCTGAGATCGAGCCGAAACCCTCTCAAGACCTCGCCGCCATCGATTTCGGCTGGGGTGTCGAGCGACACCGGAAGCGCATTGGGTCGGTAAACGCGGAGCTGCGGCTTGGACGGCAGCAGCAGCCAGCCGAGGCGAACACCGTTGGCGCGGTACTCCTGCATTTTGCGGTCTAGCGCGTCGGTATCGTCGCTGGGAGACGCAAGCTCAATGACGAAATCCGGCGCGAGCGGCAGGAATCGGTCCTCGTCGGCGGGGCCGATTGAGGCCAGCCTCTCACGGGACACCCAAGCGGCATCCGGAGAGCGGGTGGAGCCGTTCGGCAAGCGAAAGCCGGTGGAGGAATCGAACACGACGCCAGTTCCTTCACGCCGTGCCCAGATGTTGAGGTCGGTAATCAGGTCGGAGTTGCGACGCCCCGTCTCGCCTCCGGTTGGCGGCATGATCGCGATCTCCCCGTCGGCGTTGCGCTCGATCCGGTACTCGGCATTCGCCTGGCAAAAGGCGAAGAATTGCTCGTCGTCCATCTGCACCGAGGGCGGAAGCCGCAGATGGATCGGCTCACCCGCGGTTGGTTGCGTTTGCATCATCGTGTTTGCGCCGATTTTAGTCGCTAGTCCGGATTGTCGTTGTCGTTGTCGTTGTCGTAATCGTAACCGAAATTTTCCCCCAGCCGACCCGACTCCAGGGCGCCTCAACGCTACACATCGACGGTCTCCTGCGCACGGTGCATTGCCTCGCGAAGCACGAGAACGAGCACGACAACGACAACGACAACGACACGACAAGGATCCGTTTGCTGCCCTAACTAGCGCCGACCATGACTTGTCGGTCTGAGGCGAAGCCTCGCTAGAGGGAAAGCAACCGAAACTATCCTTAGCCCTTGCCCGCGTGCTCCGCCAGATAGAGCCAGGTATCGATCACGGTATCCGGGTTCAGCGACACGCTGTCGATGCCTTCCTTGACCAGCCAGTCGGCGAAGTCCGCGTGGTCGGACGGGCCCTGGCCGCAGATGCCGACGTATTTGCCCTGGGCACGGCAGGCACGGATGGCCATGGACAGCATCTTCTTGACCGCCGGGTCGCGCTCATCGAAGTGTTCGGCCACCAGGCTGGAGTCGCGGTCGAGGCCAAGGGTCAACTGCGTCATATCGTTGGAGCCGATGGAGAAGCCGTCGAAGTATTCCAGGAACTCTTCGGCCAGCACGGCGTTCGATGGGATCTCGCACATCATGATCAGCTTGAGGCCTTTCTCACCGCGCTTCAGGCCCTGCTCAGCGAGGGCCTCGGTGACGGCCTTGGCCTGGCCGAGGGTACGCACGAAGGGGATCATGATCTGCAGGTTGGTCAGGCCCATGTCGTCGCGGACGTACTTCAGCGCCTCGCATTCCATTTGGAAGCATTCGCGGAAGTCCGGGGCGACATAGCGTCCGGCACCGCGGAAGCCGATCATCGGGTTCTCTTCGTCCGGCTCGTAGCGGCGCCCGGCGATGAGGTTGGCGTATTCATTGGACTTGAAGTCGGACATGCGCACGATGACCGGGTTTGGCGCGAAGGCCGCGGTCAGCGTGGCGATGCCCTCGATCAGGCGCATGACGTAGAACGCGCGCGGGCTCGGGTAGGCGGCGATGCGCGGGGCGATCTCGGCCTTCAGGTCCTCGGGCAGTTGGTCGAACTCCAACAGCGCCTTCGGGTGGATGCCGATTGTGTTGTTGATGATGAACTCGAGCCGAGCCAGGCCGATGCCGGCGTTCGGCGTGGCGGAGAAGGCGAAGGCGCGCTCGGGGTTGCCAACGTTCATCATCACCTTGACCGGCACGTCCGGCATCTTCTCGAGTTCGACGGTCTTGTGCTCGAAGGGCAGGTTGCCGGCGTAGATGAAACCGGTGTCGCCCTCGGCACAGGAGACGGTGACATCCGCGCCGTCGGTGATGCGGTCCGTGGCGTCGTTGCAGCCCACCACCGCCGGCACACCGAGCTCGCGGGCGATGATGGCCGCGTGGCAGGTGCGGCCGCCGCGGTTGGTGACGATGGCCGCGGAGCGTTTCATGATCGGCTCCCAGTCGGGGTCGGTCATGTCGGTGATCAGCACATCGCCGGGCTGCACGTGCTCCATGTCCTTGATGGACGCGACGATGCGTGCCTTGCCGGCGCCGATGCGATGGCCGATGCTGCGACCGGTCGCCAGCACCTCGCCCTTGCCCTGCAGGTGATAGCGTTCGATGACCTTGCCGCTGCGGCTCTGCACCGTCTCGGGGCGGGCCTGCACCACGTACAGCTTGCCGTCGTTGCCGTCCTTGGCCCATTCGATGTCCATCGGCCGGCCGTAGTGCTGCTCGATCAGGACCGCCTGCCGAGCCAGATTCTCGATCTCGGCGTCGGTGATGCTGAACTGGTGCTGATCCGCTTCCGGAACGTCTTCGGTGCGCACAGGTTCTCTACTGCCCGGCTCGGCATAGACCATGCGAATAGCCTTGTCTCCGACCCCGCGCCGCAGAATGGCCGGTCGGCCGGTGGCGAGCGTGGGTTTGTGCACGTAGAACTCGTCCGGGTTGACGGCACCCTGAACGACCATCTCGCCCAGGCCGTAGCTGGCGGTGATGAAGACCGCGTCGCGATAACCGGACTCGGTGTCCAGCGTGAACATGACACCGCTCGCGGCCAGATCGCTGCGCACCATGCGCTGGATGCCCGCGGACAGGGCCACCTCGGCGTGGGTGAAGCCCTGATGCACGCGATAGGAGATGGCGCGGTCGTTGTACAGCGACGCGAATACCTCTTTGATGGAGCGCTTGATGTTGTCCAGGCCGTGGACGTTCAGGAAGGTCTCCTGTTGGCCGGCAAAGGACGCATCCGGCAGGTCTTCGGCGGTGGCGGACGAGCGCACGGCCCAGGAGCAGTCCGTATTGCCCGCTTGTGCGGTCAGTTCCTTGTAAGCGGCCTCGATGGCCTGGTCCAGTTCGGGCTGAAACGGCTGCTCGATGATCCAGCCGCGGATCTTGGGGCCGGCCTCGCTCAATGCGGCGATGTCCTCGATGTCCAATCCTTCCAGCTCGGCGGCGATGCGTGCGTCGAGACCGCTCTCGGCCAAGAAGTCTCGATAGGCCTCGGCGGTGGTCGCGAAGCCGCCCGGTACCTGTACGCCGACCTGGGTCAGATGCTGGATCATCTCGCCCAGCGATGCGTTCTTACCCCCGACCACGGGGACGTCGTTCATACCCAGTTCGTTTAGCCAGCGTACATAGTCGGTCATTTGTCGTCGCCTCCGGGTGGCATGGGGGTGGAGCACTCACCGAGATTGTGGCGTTCCGCAAAATCTTTGCAATATACCTTATGCAGGCATAAGCGGGGTGTGGGCGCATCAATGGTGAGCATAGGGAGAGCAAGTCAGCGCTGACCCCTCATCGAGAAAAGGACTCGGGTGCGAGGAGGGCTGCCCGGCAGTGGGTGCGCAGCAGGGAATCCGCTTGCCGGGAGGCAAAGAAAAAGGCGCCCGAAGGCGCCTTGTCTTGGCATCGATGCGACTGGGCCGCTGAGGTGTTAGGGCTTGACCGTGGTCAGGCCGACGCTCACCCAATCCTGCATGCCGCCTCGATACCATTTGAGTTTATAGACAGGATAGCCGAGTTTCACCAACGTCTTCAGGTTGGCGGTGGACTGCGGGCACCAGATGCCGTTGCAGAACAGCACCAGGGTCTTGGCGTTGCTGAAGTCCCAGCTATCCTTTGCCGCATCATAGTTGGCGCCGAACTCGTCTGCCAGGATGTGCACGAGGCCTTCGACCTCGGTCGCAGTCTCGAAGGTGCCGGAGACGTCGGTGTTGATCTTGTTCCAAGGGACGTTGACAGAGCCCGGGATGGTGCCGCGCATCACCCAGTCCGGCGTGCGCGAGTCCACGACCATGACGCTGTCGTCGCCCTGCGACATGCGGCTCAGATAGTCCAGCACTTCCAGCTCGCCGACGGTGTCGACGCCGGGGACCGAGACGATCGGTTGGACGCAGAAAGGCGGGCAGCCACGTTCAGTCTTCTGAAAGATTTCCGGTAGCGTGGCGCTTTGGTCGTGACCGCGGCTGATGACGACGGTCTCGCCATTGTGCTTGACCTCTACCGTTGTGACTAGCGGCGAAATTTTGTTGTCGGCAGCGACGGCGTTGACGCTCATCGCACCGGCGGCGATGAACAAGCCGGCCAGCACGAGACCGGGCACAGCGTGGACGTTTTTGGTATTCATAGGATCGAGTCTCCTCTCGCGGGCGATGGGACAGGCGAATGGCGGCGGACCCGCCGGTCGTGACCTGGCAGTTCCTTATTTGACGAAGTTGAGCATGTATTGCGGGAAGCCGGCGTCCTTTTCGGCCATGGACTGCTCGTAGCCACGCTCTGCCTGGAATCTCGCCGCGTTGGCCTCGTCGATCGCCTTGTCAAATTCACCAGCGCCGGCTAGCGTCTGTGCGTTCTTGATCATGTCGCCAACGGCAATCCATTCGCCGCCGACCGACGCGGCCTTTTTGCGCGCTTCTTCGGCTGCGGCGATCAGCGATTCGGCCATCGCGGCCTTGTCCTCTTCGACGACCGCTGCCCCACTTTGAACTTGTAACGCGTACTCGGTTTGACGAATGGCCCAATAGGCGATCATTTTTGCCTTGGTGTATTGCCGCGTTGACAACAGCGCGGTCGCCTCTTCTATCATCTGTTCCGCCTGGCTGTCGGCGGCGCCGGCGGCAATGGCCTTGTCATGCTGCGTCCTGGCTTCGGCAATCACCTCCTCGGCTTCCTGTCTTGTGGTGGCCAAGGCCGACGTGGCCGGGATCGCGATCAATAGCGCGGCGATAATAAGCCGCATGGTAAGTGTCTGTGTCTTCATGGGGTCGGGACTCCTCTCGTGCTCCGGTCGCGCCTCGCATCCAAGGTAGGCGGATGCGAGGCCGAAGTTCAGGTTCTTATTTACGGGCGCCTGGGCCATTTAGCTCCATGCCGTTATTCATGTAGGTCATGAAATATTCCAGGTTACGATACTCTTCGCCTTGGGCTGGGAAATCCACGGCGCGGACCTGCTTATTGCAGCCGGAAAACCGGCGGTGCAGTGTACCCATCTCACCCCATTTGGAGCGGTAGACCGGGAAGTGGGTGGTGTGGCCGAGGGCTGGGCTCAAAATCTCGGTGCGTAGCGTGGTGCCGGAGTTGCCGACGTGGCAACTGGCGCAGGAGAAATTGAGTTGGCCGCGACGGGCAAAGTAAAACTGCTTGCCCTGCTCGTACGCTGCGAGCGCGCGCGGGTCGTCGGCGGGGATCTCGACGTTGATGACCTGCCCGCGGGACTCGTAGGCCATGTAGGCCAGCAGATCGGCGATAGGGCCCTTCTTGTACTTGAGTGGTTTTTCGCCGTTTGCCTCGCGGCAATTGTTGATCGCCAGCGGAAGGGTCATCACCATGCCCTTTTCCTTATCCCAGTGCGGATATTGTCCCTCGACCCCAGGCCCGTCAGGGAAGCATTCCGCATAGGTCTTGCCATTGGCAAAGGGCGTATTCCACATCTCCTCGCCGTTCTCGATAGCGGCCTCGTAGGGGGGGAATTCCTCGATGGCCTCCCAGTTCTCACGCCCCACCGGGTCGATGGAGTAAACGCCGTTGGCGAAGTCCTCGGCCGGTACCTGGGGGAACCGCTTTTGGAAGTAGGCCCTCCAGGTGGCGAGGTCTTCGTCCGGCGTGCTAGCGATCAGCGGCGCTGCCAGCAGGCAGCCGACGCCGAGTGCGGTCATGGTGGTCAGTATCTTTTTCATTGCTTGGATTTCCTCCGGATGGCGTTCGCCAGATGGCGTTCGCCAGGTGGGGTTCGGTTGATTCGTTGGTCAGGCGCTCAGGCGTGCCCTTTGGGGCCCGGTCAGTAGCGAACACGCAACGTCAGAGCGACCAGACGTACTCGACGACGTCGACGAACTCTTGGTCAGTCAGTATGCCGTGCTTACCGAAGGGAGGCATTACAGCCTCTGGGTTCTTGACGGTCGGGTCCCAGATCTGTTGCGCAACGCCCTCCTTGTTCGGGTAGCGGGTCTGCATGGCGATCAGCGCTGGGCCGATTGCGCCGGGCGATTCGCCGCCGGGAATCATGTGGCAGGCGATGCAGTTACCTTTGGAGCGGGTCATTGCGACCTCTTTGCCGGCATTGACATCGCCGTTGAATTCCATCTGTGGCATCTCCGCGTGTGCCGCCGAGCCCATGAGCGCGAAGGTCAGGGCCGCAGTGGAGCCGATCACGTGATTGCTGAATCGCAGCATGGTTTCCTCCTGTTCAGGATGTTTTCTTGTGAGTCGTTCTGTTCGAAGCGCCGCCATGTGCGACGGCACCGAGCGTCTACTTGTTCTTGTCGGCCGGCAGCTGTCGCACTGTTCGTGCTCGGTAACCGAACCTCAGGTTGCCCCACATCCTACCATGGGGCTCTTGCAGGCCGCAGCTTCGGGCGGAATCATCCCCGACCGTGGTGATTGCTATGCACTTGCCCCCGCAGACTGATCCCCGGTTGGTCGCGGATGGTGAACGCTCCCCGGCGCAAACGCAAGATTGACAATCATCAAGCGTCGACACGCCGACGATTCAGATGCTTCGCACAGCGATAAATTCCCGAACGCGGGCTGAGCGCGGGCGAAAATAGCAAGTACGCTTATGTGGTCTTCTTTGGATCAGGCGCCGCCCGGATCGAGCATCAGCATCGCGCGCATCAATTCTGAGAGCGACCGGACCTCGAGTTTCTCCATGACCTTGGCGCGATGCGCCTCGACCGTCGACTGGCTGATCCCGAGGTCCGCGGCGATGACCTTGTTGCGCTTTCCTGCAACGATCTGATCGAGCACTTCGCGTTCGCGCTTGGTCAGCCGCTCCATGCGCTCCTGGACGCTGGCGATCTCCAGAGCATGCCCGCGTTGCTCGGCGTCGATCTCGATGGCGCGGTGCACCGCGTCCAGCAGCGATTGGTCATTGAACGGCTTCTCGATGAAGTCCACGGCGCCGTTCTTGACCGCGCGCACCGCCATGGGTACGTCGCCATGGCCGGTGATGATGATGACAGGCGGGTGAATCGGCTCCTCGGCCAGCCGTTCCTGCAATTCGAGCCCACTCATCTGGCGCATGCGCACGTCCAGGATCAGACAGCCCGGACGTGCGGGCTCGAAGCGCGCGAGATAGGTCCAGGCGGAGTCGAAGGTCTCGTTCGGCAGCCCTACCGAGTCCATCAAGAGCGCGATGGCTTCACGTACTTCGTTGTCGTCGTCGACGATGAATACCGTCGGCTCGTTGTTCATAGGTGGTCTCCCGCTTACTCGTTTGAGATGCCGGCTGTTGGTTCGAGCGAGGCAAGCGCCGGCTCTGTGTCGAGTCCCGCCCCGGCGTAGGGCAGGCTGAAATAGAAGGTTGCACCGATCCCGGCCGTGGAGTCGACTCGGAGTCGACCGCCATGCGCCTCGACGATGCCGGTGCTGATGGACAGGCCGACACCGAGTCCCTGAGCCTTCGTGGTGACGAAGGCCTCGAACAAATGCTCCGGCGAGACCTTGCCAAGGCCGGGTCCGGTGTCGACGACGCGGATCTCGACGGCGTCGTCGCAGCGGCGCGCGACCAGCAGCACGCGGCGCTCCCGTGGCTGATCGGACATGGCCTCGATGGCATTACGCGCCAGGTTCAGCAACACCTGCTCGATCTGCGTGCGCTGTGCCATGACTCGGTCGGCACCGGCGCCGATTTGCTGATGCAGCAGTACGTTGGCGCGGCGTGCATCCTGGCGCAACAGCACCAGCACGGTCTCGAACATGTCGGCGACGGCCACCGGCGAGATCTCGGGCTGCTCCTTGCGCACGAAGCGGCGGATGTGGCGGATGACCTCGCCGGCGCGTTCCGCTTGTTCGGCGATCTTGGTCATGACATTGGCGCAAGCGGCCATGTCGGCGCGGTTGTTGTCGATCAGGCGCACGCAGGCGCGGGCGTTGGTGGTGATGGCCGTCAGTGGCTGGTTAAGTTCATGGGCGATACCCGAGGCCATCTCTCCGAGCGTGCTCAGGCGACCGACGTGCGCTTGTTCCGCCTCGTGCTGACTGATGCGTTCGGCGGCCCGGCGCCGCTCGGTGATGTCGCGAAAGACCACGACGCTGCCGATGGTCTCGCCGATCTCATCACGGATCGGCGTGGCGCTGTATTCCACCGGAAAGCTGCTGCCGTCGCGACGCCAGAACAGGTCTTCGTCGACGAAGCGTGGCACGCTGTCGCGAAAGGTCGCAAGTACCGGGCATTCTTCGCGCGGGTGCGGCTCACCGTCGGCCCTGGTGTGATGGATGATTTCGTGCTGGTCGTTGCCGATCAGTTCCTCTGCGCGCCAGCCGGTCATGCGCTCCATGGCCTTGTTGACGAAGGTCGCCCGGCCTTTCAGGTCGACGCCGTAGATGCCTTCGGCAACCGAGTCCAGGATCAACTGCTGACGCCGTTCCAGGCGCGTATTGGCGCGGCTCAGGCGCTTGTTCAATTGCAGCACCCGGCTGGTCAGCGCCAGCAGCACCAGCAGCACGCCGCTGCCGATCATGACGCCGACCCAGTAGCGCGCCAGGGCGTCGCCAAGTGTGAACGGGGCGTCTTGGTCGTAGGGCGCGTGCCGGAGTTCGCGCAGCAATTGGTGTACCGGTTGGTAATCGAGCGGCACGGTCCAGCCTGCGTAACCGCCGGCGCGTGCTGCGGCGCCGTCTCGCGGCATCCGCAGCAGCGCGATGGCCACCTCCAATGCCAGGTCGTTGGAGGTCTGGCTGAGCTTGCTGAATGGCCACTCCGGATACAGCGCTGTGCTGAGCAGCAACGGGAAGTCGGGAAGGGATTGGCGATTGAGAATCTTGAACCCGTCGAGCTGGATTTGGCCGGCCGCCGCCATGTCCTCGAGGATGCCGGTGCGGACCGTGCCCGCATCGACCTGTCCCTCCAGAACGGCGGTGACGACCGCATCATGGCTCTCGCTGAAGCGCAGCGCGTCGAGGTCGCGGTGGGGGTCGACTCCCGCGTGCAGCAGTTCCGCCCAGGCCATCTCGAAGCCGCCGAGCGAGGTCGGCGCGACAGCCATGACGTGCTTACCTGCCAGGTCCGCCAGGCTGTTGATATCGTTGCGGTCGGCGCGGGTGAAGATGACGCCGCCGAAGACATTGTGCTGGCTGTCACCGCTTCGGCTGCGCATGGTCGCGATACGCGAGACCCCATGGCGCAGTTCTAGGCCCACGTAGACACCGGGGTTTACTAGCAGAAAATCCACCGCCTCATCCGCGACCGCGGCCTCGACGGCGTCGAAGCGAAGCGGCACGATCACGAACCGGTGGCTGGGTAGGGCGTCGCTCAGGTAGTCCGCGGTCGGCGCCCAGGCACGCTCGGTGCGCGCATCGCCTCGGTGACTCAGCACGCCGATGCGGATGTCGCGCGGGTCGCGATCGCGATCTTGCGCCGCCGCTGCCGCCAACGCTGGCGCGACGGTAGCGACAACGGCGGTCAGCAGCAGCGCATGGAGTAGGAATTGTCGGATCAGCGCGGCGAGCATGGAGCGGGCGGCTTCGAATTGCGAGATCACTGGCCCCGGCAGAGGTCGGGGTCAGCGCAGGCGTCGGGCAGGGCCGTCGCCACGGCGGCGATCGCGTCCGTGAGCAACGATGGAAAAAGGGGTGGCGAAGTGTGCATACTAGCGCCCCTGAACCTTATGCCCTAGTCAATCATCCCGGGTGCCGGGGAGCACGATGGTACTCGTTCATCTGTCGTATCTGGTCAGGCGACCGGGCGGCTCGATAGTAAAAATCCAGAGGAGATCATACCCCAATGACGATTTCGCGACGTGAATTCATGCGCCTGATGGGACTCGCCGGCGCCGCCGGCATGCTGCCGTCGTCGGTGTTTGCCCAGGCTAGGCAGCCGAGCGACCTGTACGAGGTGCCCAAGTTCGGTAACGTGACACTGCTGCATATCACCGACACCCACGCCCAACTGAATCCGATCTACTTCCGTGAACCGAACGTCAACATCGGCATTGGCCCCGCCTTCGGCAAGGCGCCGCACCTGGTCGGCGAGGCGCTGCTGAAACACTTCGGTATCCAACCCGGCGGCATCGAGGCGCATGCGTTCGCTTACTTAAACTACCCGGAAGCGGCGGAGAAGTTCGGCGCCGTCGGCGGCTTCGCGCATCTGAAGACACTGGTGGACCGTATCCGCGCGGAGCGTGGTGACGGTAATTCGTTGTTGATGGACGGTGGCGACACCTGGCAGGGCTCAGGCACCGCTTACTGGACCCGCGGCATGGACATGGTCGGCGCCTGCAACCGGCTTGGCGTCGACGTCATGACCGGCCATTGGGAATTCACGTACATGGACGACGAGGTGATCATGAACATCGGTGCCTTCAACGGCGACTTTGTCGCGCAAAACGTCAAGGTGCGTGAGGAAGCCCTCTTCGACTATAAATTCTCCGACTTCGGCGGTTTTGACGAGGACGCCGGACTGGCCTTCAAGCCCTACACCATCAAGGAAGTCGGCGGCGTCAAGGTGGCGGTGATTGGCCAGGCCTTCCCCTATACCCCCATCGCCAATCCGCAGCGTTTCATCCCGGACTGGACCTTCGGTATTCAGGATTCGCGCATGCAGGAGATCGTCGATCAGGTGCGCGACGAAGAGTCGCCGGATCTGGTCGTGGTGATCTCCCACAACGGCATGGACGTGGACTTGAAGATGGCCTCCAAGGTCACCGGGATCGACGTCATCTTTGGTGGTCACACCCACGACGGCATGCCCGCGCCGACCATTGTTGCTAATTCGTCGGGCAAGACGCTGGTCACCAACGCTGGTTCCAATGGCAAGTTCCTCGGCGTCATGGATCTGGACGTAAAGGACGGCAAGCTGCGCGACTACCGTTATCGACTACTGCCAGTGTTCTCGAACCTGCTGCCGGCGGACCCGGACATGGCCAAGTACATCGCCGACGTGCGCGCGCCCTATGCGGACAAGCTCACCGAAGAACTGGCTACCGCCGAGGACCTGCTGTATCGCCGGGGTAACTTCAACGGCACCTTCGATCAGGTCATCTGCGACGCGCTGCGCAAGGTCAACGATGCGCAGATCAGCCTTTCGCCGGGATTCCGCTGGGGTACGACGGTGCTGCCGGGTCAGAAGATCACGATGGACAATGTCATGGATCAGACCTGCATCACCTACCCAGAAACCTACCGTCGGGAGATGAGCGGCGCCGAGATCAAGGCCATCCTCGAGGACGTCTGCGACAACCTCTTCAATGTCGATCCCTACGTGCAGCAGGGTGGCGACATGGTGCGTGTCGGCGGTCTCGACTACGTCTGTGATCCCGCCGCCGGCATGAACGAGCGCATCACCGACATGCAACTCGACGACGGCACCAAGATCGAGGCGGACAAGAACTATGTGGTCGCCGGCTGGGCCACCGTGGGCAGCCAATCCCCCGGCGAGCCGATCTGGGAGACCGTCGCGACCTATCTACGCGACGTCAAGACCGTGAAGCTCGAAAAGCTGAACACGCCCAAGCTCAAGGGGGTCGACGGTAACCCCGGTCTGGCCAACTACTCCGGCGAATTGCTCGGCTGACGTCGGGCTGACGCAATGCCCTCTCCGAGTCGGAGAGGGCAACCCGCCGAATCCGCATCGCTCGCGGCCCACTTCAGCATGAGCGACCATCACCACCAAGCCCCTCTGACCATCCGGCCGGTCGTCTCGCTGCGACTGTTGGCCTTCGTGATTGCCATCCATGCGGCGGCGTTCGCCGTTGTGTTCCCATTGCCGATGCATTGGGGCCTGAAGCTTGCACTCTCCACGCTGATCCTTGGGAGCCTGGCATACGTCGTCTGGGCGCGAATCTTGAGTCGCGCCCCCTGGTCCATTGTTCAGGCGACCTGGAGCGATACGGGCTGGACGGTGACCACGGCCGACGGGCGCACGCAGCAGTTGCGGCTCGCCCCGTCCACATACGTCGGTGTCGATCTCGTGGTCGTCAATCTGGCGGCGGGGATGTTTCGGCGGCGGTCGTTGATACTGACTCCCGACACGATCGATCCGGAGCAATTGCGACGCTTGCGCGCCCGGTTGCGCCTTGGTTCAAGCGGGGCTTCAAGCGGGGCTTCGAGTTGAGCCTCCAGGTGGCATGGCCGCGTTGGTGTCAGGCACCGCCTCGCCAGTACAATGGGCGGTTTAGACGGGCAGAGCAGTGAGCGAAATCCATCATGAGAGTCTTGGTGACCGGCGGTGCCGGCTATATCGGCAGCCATACCTGCGTCGAGTTACTTGCGGCGGGCCATGACGTCGTCGTCGTTGATAACCTGAGCAATAGCAAGGAAACGGCGCTGGAGCGGGTGCAGGAGATCGCCGGCAAGCCGCTTGCCTTCGTCAAGGCCGATCTGCGCGACCGCGATGCCCTCGATGCGTTGTTCCGCGCCGATGCCTTTGATGCCGTCATCCATTTCGCAGGGCTCAAGGCGGTTGGTGAGTCCGCTGAGATTCCCCTCGACTATTACGACAACAACGTCAACGGGACGCTGACGCTGTGTCGCGCCATGGGCGATGCCGGCGTCAAGACCCTGGTGTTCAGCTCCTCGGCGACGGTCTACGGTGACCCGGCCGCGGTGCCGATCCGCGAGGATTTTCCGCTCTCCGCCACCAATCCCTACGGCCGCACCAAGTTGTTCGTCGAGGAGATCTTGCGCGACCTGCACCGGGCTGACAGGGCGCGCGGACGGCGGCTGGCACATCGCGTTGCTGCGCTACTTCAATCCGGTCGGCGCGCATGTGAGCGGGCGCATCGGCGAGGACCCCAACGGGATTCCGAACAACCTGATGCCCTTCGTCGCGCAGGTGGCCATCGGCAAGCAGCCGGAGCTGAAGGTGTTCGGCGACGACTACGACACGCCCGACGGTACCGGCGTGCGCGACTATATCCACGTGGTCGACCTCGCCCGCGGCCACCTGGCGGCATTGGATCGGCTGACGTCGAAACCCGGCGTGGTGACCTACAACCTGGGCACCGGCCGTGGCTACAGCGTGCTGGAGATGGCCCGCGCCTTCGAGCAGGCATCGGGTCGCCCGGTGCCCTATCGCGTGGTCGCGCGGCGTCCCGGCGACATCGCCATCTGTTATGCGGACCCGAGCCTGGCCCGCGCCGAACTCGGCTGGCAGGCGGAGCTTGGAATCGAGGACATGGTGCGCGATGGCTGGCGTTGGCAACGTGCCAATCCAGACGGCTACGCGTGAATATGCGCGAGCGTGCGCCCATGGCAGGCGCTCGATCACCGCTGCGCATCCTGCAGGTGGTGCATGGGCTGCCGCGCGGCGGGCTTGAGAACGGCGTCGTCAATCTGCTCAACGGTCTGCCCTCGGCGGAGTTCGAACAGTCGGTCTGTTGCCTTGATCAACGCGGCGAGATGGCGGATCGGGTCATGCGCGACGTGCCGATTCAGGTGCTCGATCGGACGTCGCCACGACCTGGGTGTTGCCGTTCAGGCTGGCGCGCGTCATGCGTGACTTCCGACCGGACCTGGTCCATTGCCGCAACTGGAACACCTGGCCGGATACGGTGATGGCGCATCAACTGGCCGGCCGGCCAGGGGTGCTGGTGTGGAGCTTTCATGGTTTCGCCGACGGTCATTGGTTCCCACGTCGGCGCAAGCTGGCATCGCGGGTGTTATCGCTTGCCACCGACAAGCTGTTTGCGGTCTGTCGCGATTCCGCGGAACGCTTCGCCGGCCTGTGCGCGATCCCGCCGACACGCTTCGATGTGCTCTACAACGGCGTCGACTGCGCGCGCTTCGCGCCGATCACCGATCGCGTCGGACTGCGCCGGCAACTCGGCTTTGCCGACGACGAACTGGTGATTCTGACGGTCGCTAGTCTGACGCCGGTGAAGGGACACGCGTTGTTGTTGGAGGCAGCGGCGCGGACGGTTGGCGCCACGGATCGTAAGCTGCGCTTTCTGTGGCTCGGCGAGGGTGTCGAGCGAGGTGCGCTGGAGCACCGAGTTGCCGAGTTGGGTCTAGGTCGGAGGGTGCAGATGCCGGGTGGCAGCGATCGCGTTCCGCAGTATTTGGCGGCAGCGGATCTGTTCGTGCTGCCCAGCCACCTCGAAGGTATGAGCAACGCGATTCTGGAGGCGATGGCCAGCGGCCTGCCGATTGTGGCTCAGGCCGTCGGCGGCAACCCGGAGCTGGTCGAGCACGGTCGCTGCGGGGTGCTGTGCAATGTTGGCGACGCCGACGCCATGAGCGAGGCGATCGCGCGCCTGGCCGCGCACGACGACGAGCGTGCGGCCATGGGCCGTGCCGCCCGTGAGCGTGCCGGGCAGATCTTCTCACTGGATGCGATGCTGGCGCGCTACGCCGATTTTTATCGTCATGCGATACCGAATGTCGGACTCACCGTCAGGTAAGCGGCGGGCTGAGGTTCGCCATGCAACGGGCGCTCCATGCGCCTTGTTGAACTGCGCTGCGCGGACTACGCGGTGGTGGCGCTCCATGAGCCTAAGGAAGCGTCATCGATGAAGGTGGGCGCCGACCCAGCCGTGCGGGTGTTGATGCTGGGCCCATTGCCGCCGCCGGTGGGCGGCATGGCAACCGTCGTCGCGAATCTGGCCGATGCGTTTGCTAACCTCGGCCATAGCTTCGGGCAAACCTCTGATCGAGTCGGCAGCTACCCAACCCGCCGCCGAATGCACGGCGGTATTCCGACCGATCGCATTGCGGCTGTTGAACAACGTCAAGACGACGGCCGAAGGTCGCAGCCTTTGGCAGGGCATTGCGGCGCAACTCCGGTTGCTGTGGAGGCTGGCATCGATCTGCATCGGCTGGCGACCGCATCTGGTTCATATTCACACCTGTTCCTGGTTCAGTTTCTGGCGTAGTGCCGTCGACCTGTTGTTGGCGCGCGTGCTGTTGTGTCCGGTCGTGTTACATATCCACGGCGCGCAATTCCATCGGTTTCTCGACAGCTTGTCGGCGCCGCATGCCTGGCTCGCACGGCGGGTGTTCGCGCTGTCGAATCGCATCATCGTGCTCGGTGACGGATGGAAACAGGTGCTCGACGGCTGGGCCGATCTCGCTAAGGTGGTCGTTGTGCCCAACGGCGTACCTGTTCAGACCCCGATTCATGATCCGCTTCGGGATCTTGAACTTGATCCGATCAGGGCGGCGGATGCCCCATTCCGGATCATCTGTCTCGCCAACTACGAGGCCCGCAAGGGGCAGGCGGACTTGCTGCGCGCCGCGGCCCGGCTCGATGGCGGGCGGCCGGTCCAGGTTCTGCTGTTCGGCTTCGAGGCCGAGCCTGGCCAGCGGCAGGCGCTATTAGCGCTGGCCGCCGAACTCGGTATCGCCGAGCGGGTGGAGGTGCCGGGGCCGGTGACGGGCGCGGAGAAGGAGCGGTCTCTGCGCGGTGCACAGTGTTTTTGCCTGCCGTCCTACGACGAGGGGTTGCCGATGTCGATGCTGGAGGCCATGGCGCTGGCGCTGCCCGTGGTGGTGACCGCCGTCGGCGCGATTCCTGAGGCGGTGATCGATGGGGAGCAGGGCCTGCTCTATCCGCCGGGGGACCTCGACGCGCTGAGTGCGCATCTACAGACCCTGGCGGATGATCCCGCGCTCGCCGCGCGCATCGGCTGGGCCGGGCGGGAGCGGCTCATCAGCAGTTTCAGTCTTGAGCGTTCGGTGTCTCTGCTGGCGGGCGTCTATCGCGCGCTGGCGGGCTGATCCGGTTCGGCCGGCCACTCGGCCGGCCCCCTGGCGGTTTCGTTTCGGCCTCAATTGGGCCGCGGCATCGCGGCAATCTGGGCTACTTCCTGGGCCTTGAAGTCGATGCCCTAGATTGCTTGAGGGCGCCGCATCCTCACAGAGGAGTCAAGTTTTTCGTTGTCGTTGTCGTAATCGAAACTTGCCCGAGCCGGCGGGGCCTCAGGGCGATTCGTGGTCTCACATCGACGTTCTCAAGCGCGCATTGCATTGCCTCTCCAAGCATGAAAACGAGCACGACAACGACAACGGCAACGACAACGACAAGGATCAGTGTGCTGCCGTAAAGGACTGTTCAGAAAAAACATAAACATCACCGCGGATAGAAACAAACTACGAAATGCGCGAAATACGCGAAAGTAACCAGCATCTCAGCCGTATCTCGAGAATTTTCGCGCTTTTCGCTGGTTTCGTAGTTAAAAGAATGTGTGCCGCTTGTCGTTGAATCGTTGCTAAATGACTTCCGGCTGGTGCTTTGATCCGCTCGGCCCAATGTTCCCGTCCACCGGGTGGCGGCTGTCCCGTTAGGCCATCTGACGACTGCGACGCGGCCGCCGACGGAAACAAACCGGAGCTGCCGCCGGTCTCATCCCGAATATGGTGAGACTTCCACATCCTGAAGGAGCTAAAGATGCTGATTAAACGCAGCCGCGACATCCCGTCGTCAGAGATCACCCCGCCGGATATTTACGCGCGTCGGCGCGAGTTCCTTAAGGCGGCTGCCGCGGCGGGAGTCGGTGCCGCTCTCGGTGGCGGACTTACGGTCGACACGCGCTCGGCCCTGGCCGGTGTGGCGGCCGGAACGGGGGATAAGATCCCGAACCTGCGCGAGAGTCGATTCTCGACCGACGAGACGCCGACGTCGCGCGAAGAGATCACCACCTACAACAACTTCTACGAGCTCGGTAGCGGTAAAACGGCTCCTGCGCGCAACGCTCACAAACTGAAGACGCGTCCGTGGACCTTAGTTGTTGATGGCGAGTGCGAGGCCCCGGGGGAGATCGGTATCGAGGACCTGCTATCCGGCTTCACGCAGGAAGAGCGCATCTATCGACTGCGTTGCGTCGAGGCTTGGTCCATGGTCGTGCCTTGGGTGGGCTTCCCACTCGGCGACTTGCTGACTCGGTTTAAGCCCACCTCCAAGGCGAAGTATGTGGCCTTCGAGACCCTCTACGACCCGAAACGAATGCCCGGACAACGCCGCGAGGTGCTGGATTGGCCCTATGTGGAAGGCCTACGCATGGATGAGGCCATGAACCCGTTGACCATTCTCGGCACCGGGCTCTACGGCGAGCTGTTGCCGGGGCAGAACGGTGCACCCCTTCGGCTAGTGGTGCCGTGGAAGTACGGCTTCAAGAGTATAAAGTCCATCGTGCGCATTAGCTTCACCAAGCGTGAGCCACCCGCCACTTGGAATATCCTGCAGCCGGACGAGTATGGCTTCTATGCCAACGTTAATCCCGAGGTGGATCACCCACGCTGGAGCCAGGCGAGCCATCGCATGATCGGCGACAGCCTATTCGCCAAGAAGCGCCCAACGCTGATGTTCAACGGCTACGCCGATCAGGTGGCGTCGTTATATGCAGGGATGGATCTGGCGAAGAATTTCTAACGAAGCGATGCCTCAGGCCGGCGCGAGCGTGGCGCTGTATCGCTCAGCCGGTGCGTTGCTTGGCGCTGGTCGAGGCCCACCATTCAGCACGATCGCGCCACGTTGGCCCCTAGCCCGCGGCCCTGTGGACGACGGGCGCCCTGTCGCCGATAAACTTGTCTCATCTGCAAGCCTCTGGCGCACTTGAGGACTCCATCGATGCCAACACACCAACACCCAATTGCCCGACCGCCCGCGGAGCACGTGCTGCGCATTGTCAAGCCGACACTGTTCCTGGTCTGCTTGGCGCCGTTCGTATTGCTCGTCTGGCAGACCCTGAACGGGAGTGTCGGCGCCAATCCGGTGCAGGCAATCACCCACTCGACCGGCGATTGGGCATTGCGTCTGCTGCTGGTGACTCTGGCTGTTACGCCGCTACGCAAGTTGACCGGTTGGGCCTGGTTGATCCGTCTGCGGCGTATGCTCGGACTGTTCGCCTTTTTCTATGCGGCGCTGCACTTTTGCACTTACCTGTGGCTTGATCAATTCTTCGACTGGGGCGCAATCGTCGAGGACATCGCCAAGCGTCCGTATATCACCGTCGGCTTCGCTGCCCTTGTTTTGATGACCCCGCTCGCGGTGACATCGACCAAGGGCTGGCTCCGTCGCCTCGGGCCGCGCTGGAAACGGCTGCACCAGCTGGTCTACCCGATCGCCATACTCGGTGTGCTGCACTACCTCTGGCTGGTCAAGGCCGATCTGCTGGAGCCCGGCATCTATGCCGCCATCCTCACCGCGCTGTTGTTGGTCCGGGTGCCGTTCGGCCGTCTGCGAGAGCGCATCACCGGTTGGCGCGGATTTGCGGCCACGTCATGAAGGCGATGCCACGCCAGGAGGCGTGCTCTGGTCGGTGTCGGCCCAGCGCTCCTCGGCAGCGGCGTCGGTCTGTCTGGCGCCAACCCACCGCTCCCCCTGATTGGTCTCTTCCTTTTTCCAGAATGGCGCGCGGGTCTTTAGATAGTCGATGAGGAACTCGCAGGCGCGGAACGCCTCGGTGCGATGCCGGCTGGTCACGGCCACCAGCACGATGGGTTCCTCGGGCAGCAAGTGCCCGATTCGATGGATGATGCGGATGCCGTCGATCTGCCAGCGCTCCGCGGCCTGCTTGGCAATCGTCTCCAGGGCGCGCTCGGTCATGCCGGGGTAATGCTCTAGCGTCATCGCCGCGACGCTCCGGTCGTCGTTGATGTCTCGCATGAGCCCGACGAAAGCGACCAGGGCGCCGATATCGGGGCGTCCGCGTCGCAGATCGTCCTGCTCGGTCGCGGGGTCGAAGGCCGTGTCTTGTATGCGAATGGTGATGCTGGTCTCGGGCATGGGTCCAACCTTCAATTTGCTTGAGGGCGATAAGTGTTTGCCGATGCGTCAAGTTTCACAGCGACAACGCGCTTGCAGGAGTAAGGGCCGAGCGCCAAGTGCCTAGGGCCAATTTTGCGCGATCGTGCTCTACTGCGGCCCTTGGCCCTCGGCGCTTGGCCTCCTCAAAGCTGCGTAATGGCCAAGTCGCTTAGCACGGTACGCTTGCGTCTAAGGCATTGCCTTCCTGGATTTGCAGGATCTGTCTCCGCCGCTCGCGATCATGATGGGGCGATTCCCGGCCTTGACCAAGCGGCAGTTCGCCGCCATTCATACCCCTAACCACGGCCTCAGATGCCTCGACCCGAGACTGTTCCGAATAGCCCCGATGCGATCCCCGCTGGCAGGTTGGCCGCGGCGCCTGTTGGACTGGCTCTGCGAAGGCCGTCCCGATTATCAGGCATTTCAAAAACGAAGGCGCTCACGTGCCTATCGAGCAAACCGGACCATCTGTCTGCTGATCTGGGCGGCAGCTGCGGCGCTGCTGCTCGTTTGTGGTAGCGGTGGCTGCCTGTTGACCATCGGGTTGATGGCGACGTTGTTATGCTTTGCGATGCTCGATCCGGACTGACCGTGTACAAGGTGATGCGTCAGGTCGACATGAGACCGCGCCGAGTTGCAAAATCTAGGCATACCTACCGCAAGGGCGAGGGCGGCGGTCCGGGGATGTGTCAGTTCGGGCCCTTTGGGGCTAGGGCCCTGGCTCGGCGCAGGCATTTTGGTCCTTGTAACCGCGGCCCTGCGCTTGGTGGATGAACCTCGGTTCCTAGCACCAGTCTAACGCCAGGATGGTCGGCGGGGCCAGGGTGCGTTGCGTCATGCTCTGATAGAGTGGCTGTGGAAGACGTCGCACATTTGCCCGGATGGGTGCTGGCGACGCACGTAAATGGTGCATATGCTAGAGCAGGTGGCACCAAATACTGGCATCATTATCCTTGCTCCAGCGGGCTCGACACGTCGATCACAACAATGGCGCGGAGCTTGCAGAGTCCTTCCGGAGAGACAATGTTACACCCCGGCAAGAGACCAATTATCTAGCGTCGCCCAGTCGAGTCGACGCACAGAATGCGAACATCGAGAGAGGTATCCTGAATGTCGATCTTCGAGCGCTACCAGGCCAGATACGAATCTTCCCGTGAGGAGGATATGAGCCTGAATGAGTATCTGGAACTGTGCAAAGTCGATCCAGTGGCCTATGCCGGGGCCGCGGAGCGTCTGCTCGCTGCCATCGGCGAGCCAGAGCTCACCGATACGCACGATGATCCGCGTCTGAGCCGGATCTTCCAGAACAAAGTCATCAAACGTTATCCCGCCTTCTCCGAGTTCTACGGCATGGAAGAGGCCATTGAGCACCTGGTTTCTTACCTCAAGCACGCGGCGCAGGGGTTGGAAGAAAAGAAGCAGATTCTCTATCTGCTCGGGCCGGTGGGTGGCGGTAAGTCGTCGTTGGCGGAGAAGCTCAAGGACCTGATGCAGAACATTCCGTTCTACGCCATCAAAGGTTCGCCGGTGTTCGAGTCGCCTCTGAGCCTGTTTTCGCCGGAGGAGGACGGGCCGATCCTCGAAGAGGACTACGGCATCCCGACCCGCTACCTGCGCACCATCATGTCGCCCTGGGCTGTGAAGCGTCTGCAGGAATACAACGGCGACATCACCAAATTCCGCGTCGTCAAGCTATATCCGTCCATTCTTGAACAAGTCGCAATTGCCAAGACCGAGCCCGGAGACGAAAACAATCAGGACATCTCGTCGCTGGTCGGCAAGGTAGATATCCGCCAGCTGGAGCATTACGCCCAGAACGATGCGGACGCCTACAGCTACTCCGGCGCCCTATGCCGGGCCAACCAGGGTCTGATGGAATTCGTCGAGATGTTCAAGGCGCCTATCAAGGTGCTGCATCCGCTGCTGACGGCCACCCAGGAAGGTAACTACAACGCCACCGAGGGCCTGTCCGCAATTCCGTTCCAGGGCATCATCCTGGCGCACAGCAACGAGTCCGAATGGCAATCGTTCCGTAACAACAAGAATAACGAGGCCTTCCTCGACCGCGTCTTCATCGTCAAGGTGCCTTACTGCATGCGCGTCAGCGAGGAGAAGCACATCTACGACAAGCTGCTGCGCAACAGCTCACTGAACAAGGCACCCTGCGCGCCGGGCACGCTGGAGATGATGGCCCAGTTTTCGGTACTGACGCGCATGAAGGAACCGGAGAACTCCAGCATCTTTTCCAAGATGCGGGTCTACGACGGCGAGAATCTGAAGGACACCGATCCCAAGGCGAAGTCGGTGCAGGAATATCGGGACTATGCCGGTGTCGACGAGGGCATGTCCGGTATTTCCACGCGATTCGCGTTCAAGATTCTGTCGCAGGTGTTCAACTTCGACCACACCGAGGTCGCCGCCAACCCGGTGCACCTGCTGTACGTGCTGGAGAAGCAGATCGTCCGCGAGCATCTGCCGCAGGAAGTGCAGGACCGCTACCTCGCCTTCTTGAAGCAGTATCTGGCGCCGCGTTACGCCGAGTTCATCGGCAAGGAACTGCAGACGGCCTACCTGGAGTCTTATGCCGAGTACGGTCAGAACATCTTCGACCGCTACGTGACCTACGCCGACTACTGGATTCAGGATCAGGAATACCGCGATCCCGACACCGGCGAGATGATGCATCGCGGCGCGTTGAACGAGGAACTGGAGAAGATCGAGAAGCCTGCCGGCATCTCCAACCCCAAGGACTTCCGCAACGAGATCGTGAACTTCGTGCTGCGCGCTCGCGCCAATAACAACGGCGCCAACCCACGCTGGACCAGCTACGAGAAGTTGCGCGTGGTCATCGAGAAGAAGATGTTCTCGAACACCGAGGAACTGTTGCCGGTCATCTCCTTCAACGCCAAGTCCTCCGCCGACGACAAGAAGAAGCACGAGCAGTTCGTCGATCGCATGGTCGAGAAGGGCTATACGCCGAAACAGGTGCGCTTGCTGTCAGAGTGGTACTTGCGGGTGCGGAAATCGCAATAGAAGAGGGCGCCGAGGGCCGGAGGGCCCAAGGCCAACTGGCGATTCGGCCTCCGCCCCCGGCCCTTGGCCCTGCTTTTCAGCAGCGAGAGAACGTTTTGACGACATGAGGTTCAGCAACGCTGTGCTCATCAGGTAACGACACCCCTTTATGTCCCACTTCATTGACCGTCGCATTAGCTCGAAGAACAAGAGCACCGTCAACCGGCAGCGATTTCTAAAGCGCTACAAGTCGCAGCTCAAGCGCGCGGTGTCGGATGCCGTCAACCGACGCAGCATCACCGACATCGATGGCGGCGAGAAGGTCGGCATTCCATCGAAGGACATCTCCGAGCCGGTGTTCCACCATGGACCCGGCGGCAGCCGTGACATGATCCACCCCGGCAACAAGGAGTTCGAGGCGGGTGATCGGGTGCAGCGGCCAGAAGGCGGCGGTGGTGGTGGCTCAGGACAGGGCAAGGCGGGCAAGGGCGGCAAGGGCGAGGACGACTTCGTCTTCGAGTTGTCACGGGAAGAATTCCTTGACCTGCTGTTCGACGACCTAGAACTGCCCAATCTGGTGCGCAACCAATTGATGGGCACCACCGAATTCAAGACCGTGCGCGCTGGCTACAGCACCGAGGGCGCCCCCAGTAACATTGATGTCGTGCGTTCGCTCAAAGGTGCGATCGCCCGGCGTACCGCCTTGGGCGCGCCCTATCGCGGTCGCATCCGCGCCCTCGAACAGGAACTCGCGGAATTGGCGGCGGCGGGCGTTGCTGAGACTGATGCCCGCATTGTGGCCTTGCGCGAGGAGATTGACCGGCTGAAGACGCGGATTGCCGCGCTGCCGTTCATCGACACCTTCGACCTGCGTTATCAGTCCTTTACCAAACTGCCGGAGCCCACCAGCAAGGCCGTGATGGTCTGTATCATGGACGTGTCCGGCTCAATGGATCAGGTGCGCAAGAATCTGGCCAAGCGTTTTTTTATCCTGCTATACCTGTTTCTGCAGCGCAATTACGACAAGATCGACGTCGTCTTCATCCGTCACCACACCATCGCCCAAGAAGTCGACGAACAAGAATTCTTTTACTCCCGCGAAACCGGCGGCACCGTTGTCTCCAGCGCACTGAACCTGGCCTACGATGTGATCTCCGAGCGCTACGACTCCGACACCTGGAACATCTACGCCGCTCAGGCATCCGACGGCGACAACTGGGATTCGGATTCCACCATCTGCCGTGAGTTGCTCATCAGCAAGCTGATGCCGCTGATGCGCTATTACGCCTATGTCGAAATCACGCCACGGCAGCATCAGAGCCTCTGGTTCGCCTATCAGGACGTCAGGGCGGCGCATCCGCACTTCGCGATGGAGGAAATCGGCGGTGCCGACGACATCTATCCGGTATTTCGCGAGTTGTTCAAGCGGCAGGATGCCTAGTCACCGGGCATCGCGACGTGTGTCATTCGGGTCCTGCTTCGTGCGCCTGGAGACGGGCGGCAAGGCAGCGGCAACGCATGACAGGCATTCAGCTCAGTTTCGCTAGGTAGCCCATGTCCAAAAGAAACCTCATCTCTGACTCCTCCGAATGGAGCTTTCCGTTGCTGAAGCGCTTCGACAAGGAGATCGGGCGCATCGCACACGAGGAGTTCGGGCTCGATACCTACGCCAATCAGATCGAGGTCATCTCGTCGGAACAGATGATCGACGCCTACTCGTCGGTCGGTCTCCCGATCAACTACCATCATTGGTCGTTCGGTAAGCAGTTCGTTGCCACCGAGCAGACTTACCGGCGCGGTCAGATGGGGCTTGCCTACGAGATTGTCATCAACTCCGACCCCTGCATCGCGTACCTGATGGAGGAGAACACGCTGCCGATGCAGGCGCTGGTGATTGCGCATGCCTGCTATGGGCACAACAGCTTTTTCAAGGGCAATTATCTGTTTCGCACCTGGACCAGCGCCGATGCCATCATCGACTATCTGGTCTTCGCCCGCGCCTACATTGCCGAGTGTGAGGAGCGTCACGGGTATCAGGAGGTCGAGTTGTTGCTCGATTCCTGCCATGCACTGATGAATTACGGTGTCGACCGCTACAAGCGCCCGTCGCCACTGTCGATGGCCGAGGAGAAGAAGCGCCAGCACGAGCGCGAGACCTACCTGCAGTTCCAGGTCAACGACCTCTGGCGAACGTTGCCGGTCGACCAGGGCTCGGGGCAGACCTCCCGCGCCGAGCGCCGATTCCCGGACGAACCGCAGGAGAACCTGCTTTATTTCATCGAGAAGAACGCCCCGCTGCTGGAGCCTTGGCAACGGGAGATCGTGCGCATCGTGCGCAAGGTGGGTCAGTACTTCTATCCCCAGCGTCAGACCCAGGTCATGAACGAGGGGTGGGCCACGTTCTGGCACTATACGCTGCTCAATCGGCTCTACGACGACGGCTATGTCAACGACGGCTTCATGATCGAGGTGTTGCAGTCGCACACCAATGTTGTGTTTCAGCCGAGCTTCGATGTGCCCTACTACAACGGCGTTAACCCCTATGCCCTGGGTTTTGCGATGATGCGCGACATTCGTCGCATCTGCGAGGAGCCGACCGATGAGGACCGCTATTGGTTTCCGGACATCGCCGGGCAAGACTGGCGCAAGACGCTGGACTTCGCGATGCGTAACTTCAAAGACGAAAGCTTCAT
Organism: uncultured Gammaproteobacteria bacterium; assembly: GCA_963695445.1. Lineage (GTDB taxonomy): Bacteria > Pseudomonadota > Gammaproteobacteria > Chromatiales > Chromatiaceae > Thiohalocapsa. The sequence goes on from CAVOGV010000036.1 coordinate 98,526, forward strand.
CGCTCAATTCCTGTCGCCACAACTGATGCGCGATTTTCGATTATTCGGCGTGCGTGACGACGATCGCGAAGACACGCTGGAGATCACCGCCATTCATGACGAGAAAGGCTATCGGGAGCTGCGGCAGCACTTGGCTGAACAGTATAATCTCGGTAGCCGCGAGCCCAACATTCAGGTCTACAATGTCGACTTGCGTGGCGATCGTTCCATGACACTCCGCCATTATCGTCACAATCGCCGCCCCCTCGGTGACTCCGCGGACGAGATGCTGCTGCATATCCGTCGTCTGTGGGGGTTCGATGTACGGCTGGAGTCGGTCGACGAGGAAGGGCGCGTGCAACTGATCGGCGAGGCGTGACGTCGGCAGTGGATCGCGTCGCCGCCTTGAAATCTGATGCATCCGCTGCGATTCGATCCTTCATGAAGGATGGGTACTAGACCGCCGATCAAGCAAACAATCACACCCGCTTCCAGACTCGCCCTTGGTCCGAGGAGGCGGACATTTAACTGACCTCCCGAGGCCCCGACGTCCTGATGCGCCGCTTACCCCTTGGACTGATTTCCGCCCCCGCGTGGGTCGCGCGCCTGCTGTTGCCGGTTGCATTGGTGCTTGCCATGCCGGCCGAATCCGAGACCTTGCAGGAACAGACCGACGCCTTGCGCGACAGCGAGGCGCCGTACATCGCCGATGTGCCGTTATTTTCCGGGCGTTTATTGGCGGAGTTCTATGCCGAGCGCGACCACCAAAACGCCTGGGACGATGCCCGTGCACGCGCCATGCTGACACTTGCCAGGTCGAGCCGGGCCGACGGCTTCGAACCCGAGGACTTCCACGCGGACAGCATCGCAAAGGTGCTCGATGCCGACCAACTCGGCGCCGATTCGGAGGCGCAGCGCACCGCCGCGGACATTCTGCTCAGTGACGCCTTGCTGCGGTACGTGCACCACTTCCGCTTCGGCAAATACAATCCGCGATTCATCAATTCCGGCCAGAACTTTGTCGACAAGGCCGACGCGGAGTCCCTCAAGGCGGATATGGCAAGGGTGTTGGCAGCGCCCGACCTGGCCGCCGAGGTCACCGCGTTGCTGCCGGACGCGCCCTTTTATCGCAACCTCAAGCTCGGCTATCAGCGCTATCTCGCGATCGCCGACCGCGGCGGCTGGAGCGACATACCCGCCGGGGGCAACCTGACCATCGGCAGCAAGGACGCGCGGGTGCCTCTGATTCGCGAACACCTCGAGGTGATCGATGGCTACAAGCCGGCGACGACGGCCGATCCCGAACGCTACGACGAGGCGCTGGCTGAGGCGATCAAGGGGTTTCAGAGGCGCTCCGGCTTGGCCGCGGATGGCGTGGTAGGCCCGGCCACGCTACGTGCGCTGAATCAACCCCTCGACGACCGACTGTTGGCCATCCGCGCCAACTTGGAACGGATGCGCTGGCTCTACAATGATCTGCCCGCGGATTATCTGCTCGTCGACATCACGGCATTTCGACTCCACCTGATGCGCAACCATCAGGAGGTCTGGACCACGCCCGTGGTCGTCGGCACCACCGACGCGCAGACGCCGATGTTCCGCGACGAGATGGAGCATATCGTCTTCAACCCGACCTGGTCCGTGCCGGTATCGATCCAGAAAAAGATGGGCGGCGTTTCCAGTCGCTACCAGGTGGTCGATCGCCGCACCGGGCGTCGGGTGTCGGGTGTCGACGCCAGCAATCACAAACGTTACCGCATCGTGCAGCCGGCGGGACCGTCGAACGCGCTTGGGCGGGTGAAGTTCATGTTCCCGAACGGGCATGCCATCTATTTGCACGACACGCCCTCGCGGCACCTGTTTTCTCGCAGCAGTCGCGCGTACAGCCACGGCTGCATCCGCGTCAAGGACCCCCTGACCCTGGCCCAGCAAGTCCTGAACAAGCCCAATTGGGACGAGGGCGCGATCAATCGCGTGGTGAAGCGCGGCAAGACTCGCTATGTGCACCTCGACGATCACTTGCCGGTGCTGCTGTACTATCTCACGGCAGTCGCTGACGATCAGGGCCGGGTCGGTTTCAGGCGTGATGTCTACAATCGCGACAAACCCTTGTTCGCGGCGCTGGATCGACCCGCGGACAGGGACCGAATCGCGTTCCGTGAGCCAGAACCAGAGCGGGCGCCGGATCAAGCACCAGATCAGAAACCAGAAACGGTACCGGAGACGGTCTCTGAGTCGTCGCCAGAACTGCCCGCCCAGCTTGAGCCCCAGCGCCAGTCGCCGACGGACGTCTTGAGCGAGCGCAATACCAACCCAGGCTTGGATGCTCTGGCTCCGCCAGAGGCGAGCGCAGCGATACAGAACCCGTCCGCGCAGGCGCCTGAACCAGCGGCCAATCTAAGTGGGCCGACGGCATCGAACGTGACACCACCAGTCTCCATTGCGGCGGCCGGGGGTCAGGCATCGGCTGCACCGGATTTGCCGGGGTCGATGACCGAACAATCTGGTTCGGACTCGGCCGGGGCGCAGTCCAATACTGTGTCCCCGGTGTTGCGGCTGGATTCAGCAGGGCAGTTTTTCTCTCCGTCGGCCAGCGCCTTGGATTGGTCGTTGGACCTGACGCCCGCGCTGCCGCAAGCGCTGAGCGCAAACCTCGAAGCGTCTGGCGATACGGGCGCCAATGCGGCTGCTTTACTGTTGCGAGGCGAGGTAGGCCTTACCGGTTCAGCATCTCAGAGGCCGGCGGCGCCTAGCGTACTGCCCTAACGGCATCCAGTAAGCCGGCGTCAATCGATCCGGAATTTCGGTCGCGGGCTCAGCTTCTGAGTCACCCGGGAGCGCATCCTGTCGGCGTCATCACCAAAAGCGCCGGAGACTCCCATGGAATCGATCGCCAACCTGTTCGTTCTGCTCCTATTCACATCTGGGCTATGCATCACGCTGGGCCTGCTCGCCTGGGTGCTGGAGTCAGGGCAAGCGCTGCTATCGGGGCGCCGGCGTCGCGCCTGGCAGCGAGTTGGCCAGCCATCCCCGCTGCGACGTGAACGCCCGCGTCGCCGTGGTGGGCGCCGATTGTTGCCCGCGGACGCCGCACGGAAGCGCGTGCAGCCTCACCTCCGTCCGATTCCATGAAGCGGTTCGGTCCTCCGTCACCCCGGATCAAAAGGTCTTCAGTACCTTCGGTCTGGGGGAGACGCCTCTTCCCTTCCCCGCGGGTGCCATGTGCCGTTGCGGCTCAAGCCTCCCCTTGGCCGTCCCCTTTGTGATCCAGATCACATTTCCGGATAAAAAGGCGCGTTTTTCGCATTTATTCAGTTTAGGTCCAGGTTGGCCGGTTACCGTCGCCCCACGCCCCATAGCCGCAAGCCCTGTCCCCATTGGCTGAATAGACGGCGGTCGCGTTGAGTCGACGGCGCGGAAAGTGCGCTGGTCGGTTCGTTCTCGAGATGGTTCCGAATGGATTCACGCGAGCGTTTGCCCGTCACAAGGCCCGCGCTGATCTTGTTCCCAATTTGAAAACACAACGATAGAGGAGTGGATCCATGACCCACCGATATCCCAAGGGGTGCGCTGACTGGCGCACCTCGGCTGGCATCGTGCTGCTGGGGGCCGCGCTGGTCTGGCCCAGCGTCGGCGCGGCAAGCCCGAGTTGCAGCATCAGCCCCAGAACGCCGACCATCGAGGTAGGCGCGACCATCCGCTGGTCGGCCAATGTCGACGACATCAGCAGTTACAGGCGACGGTACGACTGGGAGTTCGGCGAGGGCAGCCCCAGTTCGAGCGAGAGCGCGAGCCCCACGGTGCGCTACAACCGGGCCGGGAGCTTCGAGACCAAGCTCAAGGTGCGTGACCGCCGCCGCGAGGCTGAGTGCAAGACCACGATCACCGTCAAGGGTGCGGCCAATGTGCCGCCGGTCGCGGACGCGGGTGCCTCCGTGTTCGGCCGCGTTGACCAGACGGTCAGCTTCAACGGCTCTGGCTCTTCTGATCAGGGCGGCAGTATTGCGTCTTACGTCTGGAGCTTCGGCGACGGCGACTCTGGCAGCGGCGTCACGCCGAGCCATGTCTATACGGCAGCCGACACCTATACCGTCACCCTGACCGTGACCGACAATCAGGGTGCGACTAGCACTGCCACGACCACAGCCATCATCAGCGAAGAAGGCGGCGGAAACGGGCCGAACATCTCCATCAATTCCACTGGCCAGAGCTGCGGAGCAGCCGATGCGAGCGGCCTGATCCTGTGTGAGGATATCCCGGTCCCTGAGCAGCCGTTCGTGGGTAACCCCAGTTACAGCATTGTCGCCATCAACGACCTGGGTATGCATTGCGGCGACCTGGACACGCGCATTTCCAGCATTCTGCCTCCGTTCCAGGTCCTGTTGGCACAGGTCATCCGGAAAGGTAGCGAGCCGGACATGCTTGGTCCCAACCAGGTGCAGGTCTACTACTCCGCGGTCTCTAACCCGAACGACCCGATCCTGGGCGATCCAGGCGCGTTCAGTGGTCGGACCGCCGACGGCAGCACGTACAAGACCAACTTCTGGGCCAATCCGTTGCTGTCGGGTTCCTACGATCCGTTCTACCCGGCTTTCAACCCGTTCACCGGTGATGCGCTCACGCCGCTTGCCGGCACCCCCTTCAGCGTCACCGCCGACGTCGGTCTCCCCGTTCCCAACGTCGAACGGCTCTACATCTCCAACGGGCAGGTATTCCCCAACTATACGGGCGACCTTGTAGCGGCGCAGCAGGACATGCCGGGCATCCTGCACCCCTACGACTACGCGACACCGCTGTCCAACGAACCGCAGCAGGTGCATGAGCACCTCGGAGACAAGCCGTTCTTTATCAACTTCCCGTTCGGCTATGTCGCCGATGACGTGAATTGGTTCGAGGGTGCGGGTATCCCGTTTGCCGCTTACGACGACTTCGGCCGCGAGAATGCGTATCCGCTCGTTCGCGTCCAGGCCACCGTCGACGGCAATCCGCCGAACGAGACCGCCAGCAATGTGGTCGCCACGGTGGATACGGTGCTACCTATTTCGGGCGAGGCGAGCTGCAAGAACTGCCATGCCGATCCGATGGACGACAACTTCGGCGGCAGCCGCACAAGCCGGCCCACTGACGTACTCGAAGCCGCAGGGCTTCCGGTCGCGGTCTCGGCTGACGATGACGATCAGTCGCCGTGCGATCCCGGCTTGGAGGATTGCCAGTTCGGTAGCGTGCCCGTCGGCGTCAGCGTAGAGTACGCCACGGACATTAATGTCCTTCGGTTACACGACCTCAAGCATGGATTGAAGTATGTGAGCACCGATTGCTCGAGCGCCAATCTGGAGCCCGGTCAGACGTGCCAGGAAGCCGGTTTCGGAGCGCCCTGTACGATCAACCAGGACAATCCGAACGGCACGAATGCGAACTGCCTTACCTACCAGGCGCTGGAGCAGAACCCGCCCAAGCCCGTTGTCTGCCAAGTTTGCCACTACACGCCGGCCCTCGACCTGGCTCAGTTTGGCCCCTTAGCAGGCGCGCCTGGGACCCTGGCGAACGGCCGAAACCAGTTGGCGCACCAGTCGAACTCCCGGGTGATGCACAACCATCACGGCTCGCTGACGGACGATGACGGCGCTCCGCTGCTGGACAATGACGGCGGCTCGCTGTTCCCGTCCATCGATCCGCCGATCCAACTTGCGAACGGCTCCATCGAGAATCAGGTTGTCCGACTGGGACAGATGGAGAACTCCTGTTACCAGTGCCATCCTGGAACCCACGTGCAGTGTCTGCGGGGTGCCATGTTCAATGGCGGCATGCTCTGCAGTGACTGTCACGGTGACATGAAGGCGGTCGGCGCGGACTTTACCGCAGGCGTCTCTCCGAGCAACCCAGGTGACTTCAAGCTGACGCTAGGCAATTTCTACGACTACGCCAGCGCACAACCGCGCGTGCCATGGGCGAACGAGCCGGGCTGTGGCTCCTGTCATACCGGTGATGCGACCGATAATGTGCTGACGAACAACAACGACGGCATTGGGCCGCTTGACGTTATCGTCAATAAAAAGGACACCAGCAACAACACCGACGGCATCCGCCTGCGTCAGGCTTACCGCATCGGCGACAGCAAGGCGACGCCGATCGTTCCGGCCAACACCCGCTTCGCGGAGAACTCCATCCCGCAGGACTTCAACGGGTTTGCCAATCCCGGCTTCGCCACCATCCCAAACAGCGACGGTGCCGAGAACCCGAAGCTATATCGGGTGAGCACCGGCCACGAGGGCGTGATGTGCGAGGGCTGTCACGGCGCGACCCACGCCGAGTGGCCTAACGGCAATCCGAATGCTAACGACAATGTGGCGGCCAACCAACTCCAGGGCCATACCGGTACCATTATCGAGTGCAGTACCTGTCACGGCAGCGGATGGGAGCCGTCCAGCGGTGAAACCCTAGACGGACCTCACGGCATGCATGTGGTCGGGCGTACCAACTTCGCCGATGGCGGCCACGAGCACATTGCCGAGAACAGCGCCAACGCCTGCAGGGCCTGCCATGGCAGCAATGGTGAGGGCACAGTGCTCGCACGGATGTCGACCGATCGCGTGCTCGACTGCGACGATGGCGGCGCCTTCTGCGGTAACGCCAACACCAAGCTCTTTCCGAAGGGCAAGATGGTTCGTTGCGACGACTGCCATAGCAACGAGTTGTAGCGGGCTCAGTGTGCCGCGTCGGGCTCGCCCGACGCGGCACACGAGTTCGGTGGCGGCTAGAGGTGCCGTCGCAACCCTGAATTTTCAGGCTCCGCCGGGTTCCGCGCGGGGCCTTTTTCTTCCCGCGACCGTTCTGAACAGCCGCTCTTGTCCCATTTGAGCAAACGCCTCGCCCGCTTCAACGAAGTCACTGTGGAAGCGATTTTCAATCGCGACGGCAACAACAGCGGATGTCGGCGTAGGCCGATCGCGGCTGCAAGCCGCTCCCACAGAGCTAACTGACCGCACGGTGGGAGCGATTTGTAATCGCGATGGCAACGACAACGGATTCCCCGCGCGCCCTGATCGTGGCTTCAACGCGCTCCCGAATGCGAATAAGATCGGCTTGCCGCGGAAGCGAACAAACGAACTCGGAAACCGAACCAATCAATATGCCTGTGTCAAAGCAGAAGCCTGGGGTGATCGCCGGGTCGCTCATGCTCTGCATCCTCGCCCTGTCCTTGTCAGCGACTGGCGACGCGGCAGCGGGTGAGCTCTCGCCGGTGACGGCGACGACGCCACTGGTGCTGCATCTGCCCGACCTGGAGGGGCAGGTTCAGGCGCTAGAGGCGCTACGGGGAAAGCCCGTTCTGGTCAATTTCTGGGCCAGTTGGTGTACGCCCTGCATCACCGAAATGCCGAGTATTCAGCGCCTTGCCGACGACATGCGCGGCCTGCCTTTCGCGGTCATCGGCGTCAACGTGGGCGAGGGTGAGCTGCGGGTCAGGGCAATGGCGGAGCGTCTCGGACTGGATTTTCCGATCCTGCTCGACAAGGACAGCGCGGCGTTCGCGCGCTTGCGGATTTCCGTGCTGCCGACCACCTTTCTACTCGATGGCGATGGCGTCGTTCGCTACGTCGGACGCGGACCATTGGAGTGGGATAGCGCCGAGGTCAAAGACATCCTGCAGGAGTTAGGAGCGGTTCACTAATGAACCCAGCAGAGCAGCCGCGGTTTCTTGGGCCAGATGATGCAGAAATTGCGGTCGCACTCGTCCCGGGCGCCGGCGAGCGACAGCCGCGGGCGCCCGTCCGCCGGCCAAGCCGCATAGAACCGACCGCGCCGCGCCGCCAGGTTGGCCAGGTCCTTTTCCGTCAGTGGACGGTACTGCCTCTGGGCCGACTGCTGCCGATCCAGGGGCAGGATCGACAGGTCGCCGGCGCATTCGCCACCGATTGCGCGCAGCAGGTCGAAATACTGCTCGCGGTCAGTTGAGGCGTTACAAGTAGCGGTCCGGGTCCATGCGTGCGTGAAGCACCCGGACAATGCGGATCAAGGAGGGCGTGAGCACATAGTAGACAATGTGCTGGTTCACCCTCAGGGGGCGGTAGCCGGGGCGAAGGTTGTCGCGAGGTCTGCCAAGTTTCGGATTGTGTTTGAGCTGACCGATCCCGGCTTCGATCTCGGCGAGGTACTTGTCTGCCTGCACCTCGCCCCATTGATGGAAACTGTAACGCCAGATGCCTTTTAGGTCTTCTCTGGCGCGCGGGCGCTGGACGACGTCAAGCATCCAGGCCGGCTTCTTCTCGTGCTTCGCGCCGGATTTCTGTGATGTCTAGCGGGATGTCAGCACCGCTTTCTTCGCCCTCAATGAGGGCCTGGCGGAGCGCTTCAAGCTCCTGCTCGCGTTCTTCGAGCAAGCGCAGCGAAGCACGGATTACCTCGCTGGCGGAGCCGTAGCGACCGTGCTCCACCTGCTCTGCGATGAAGCCCTCAAAGTGCTCGCCGAGGGAAATACTGGTGTTTTTGGCCATGTGTGCAGGCTCCTTCGTGTTACCCATGGTTACCATATATTGGTGGCTTGCAGCAAGAAAATGCCAGCTTGCCCGTTGGCCGCGGCGCGGTGTTGTCGACCTGACGCTGGTCCCGCTTCAAATTTGCGGCGAATCGGTACCGATCGCAACAGGGATCGGCGGCTTCGCGGCAGCTATCCTCATGCCGCCAACCCACGCCCCCGCAATTCCTTGATCTGATCGCGAATGGCGGCGGCGCGCTCGAACTCCAGGTCGCGGGCGGCCTTGTACATATCCTTTTCCAGCGCCTTGACCTTCTTGGCCATTTGCACCGGCGTTAGGTTGGCGTATTCCGCGATCTCGTCGGCCACCTTGGCATAGTCGCGGGCCTTCATCGGTGCGCCGGGGGTGTGTGCCTCCATGATGTCTGCGACCGCCTTGACGATAGTCTGCGGGGTGATGCCGTTGGCCAGGTTGTGCGCGATCTGCTTGTCGCGGCGGCGCTCGGTCTCGTCGATGGCGCGACGCATGGAGCCGGTGATGCGATCCGCGTAGAGGATGGCCTTGCCGTGGGCGTTGCGCGCGGCGCGGCCGATGGTCTGGATCAGCGAGCCCTCGGAGCGCAGGAAGCCCTCCTTGTCCGCGTCAAGGATGGCCACCAGCGACACCTCGGGCATGTCCAGGCCCTCGCGCAGCAGGTTGATTCCCACCAGCACGTCGAACTCGCCCAGTCTCAAGTCCCGAATAATCTCGACCCGTTCCACCGTGTCGATATCCGAATGCAGGTAGCGTACGCGCACGCCGTGCTCGCCGAGATAGTCGGTCAGGTCCTCCGCCATGCGCTTGGTCAGCGTGGTGGCAAGAACGCGCTCGCCGACCGCGACGCGCAGATGGATCTCGGACAGCAGGTCATCGACCTGGGACAGGGCCGGTCGCACCTCCACCTCCGGGTCCACCAGGCCGGTGGGACGCACGACTTGCTCGACGATCGCCCCGGAGTGCTCGTGCTCGTAATCCCGCGGCGTGGCGGAGACGTAGATCACCTGTGGCTGCTTGGCCTCGAACTCCTCGAAACGCATGGGCCGGTTGTCCAGCGCCGAGGGCAGCCGAAAGCCGTAGTCGACCAGGTTCTCCTTGCGCGAGCGGTCGCCGCGGTACATGCCGCCGAGTTGCGGCACCGTCACATGGCTCTCGTCGATCACCAACAGCGCATTGGCCGGCAGATAGTCGAACAGCGTCGGCGGCGGCTCGCCGGGGCCGCGTCCGGACAGGTAGCGGCTATAGTTCTCGATGCCGGAGCAGTAGCCGACCTCCACCATCATCTCCAGGTCGAAGATGGTGCGCTGCTCCAGGCGCTGCGCCTCCACCAGCTTGTCGTTGTCGCGCAGCCAGCCAAGGCGCTCGCGCAACTCGACCTTGATCTGCTCGACGGCGTTCAGCACCACCTCGCGCGGGGTCGCATAGTGGGTCTTCGGGAACACGGTGTAGCGGGGCACCTTGCAGCGCACCTCGCCGGTGAGCGGATCGAACAGCGACAGCGACTCGATCTCGTCGTCGAACAGTTCCACCCGCACCGCCTCGTCGTCGGATTCCGCCGGGTAGATGTCGATCACGTCGCCGCGCACGCGATAGCTGCCGCGCGACAGCTCGATCTCGTTGCGGCGGTATTGCAGCGCGGCCAGGCGGCGCAGCATCGCGCGCTGATCGATGATGTCGCCGCGGGACAGATGCAGCACCATCTTCAGATAGGCCTCAGGGTCGCCGAGGCCGTAGATGCTCGACACCGACGCCACCAGGATGACGTCCGGCCGTTCCAGCAGGGCCTTGGTGGCGGACAGGCGCATCTGCTCGATGTGCTCGTTGATCGAGGCGTCCTTCTCGATGTAGGTATCGGAGGCCGGCACATAGGCCTCCGGCTGATAGTAGTCGTAGTAGGAGACGAAGTATTCCACCGCATTGTTCGGAAAGAACTCGCGCATCTCGCCGTAGAGCTGCGCCGCCAGGGTCTTGTTCGGCGCCAGCAGCAGGGTAGGGCGCTGCACGCGCTCGATGACGTTGGCAATGGTGAAGGTCTTGCCGGAGCCGGTGACGCCGAGCAAGGTCATGCCTGCCTCGCCGTCCTCCAGTCCCTCCACCAGGCGGCGGATCGCCTCCGGCTGGTCACCGGCGGGCTGAAACGGACAGACGAGTTCAAACGTTTTGGTCATGATTCTGGATTCGTTGATGTCTAGGATGCTCCGCGCATGCCTCAAACGCGATTGCTGCGAGCCACGCGCACGACCGCAGGTCCCTCGCACCGGGCCTTTGCCGCTGGGCGCTCGATCCGCGGCACTTGGCCCGCTCGGCGGAGAGGCACGGGTTCAGCTGCTTGGCCCTGTCGAAATTGCGGATCTTAGGCAGCGCCTAACTAGATTGCTTGACGGCACCAAATGTTTGCAGATGAGTCAAGTTTTGTGTGCAGTGCAGCAAAATCATGTCTCGTCGGTCTGAGGCGAGGCCTCGCTAGAAGTCGGCGGTCCCTCGGAGCCCCGACCTCCGGTCGGCCAGGGCGCGCTAGCGCCCTTGAGGACGTGCCGCAGATCAGCGGAGCCGCGGTAACCCCAAACCGCCAAGCCGACGGGACTTCAGGGCGCTTCGTGGCTTCACATCGACGCTCTCATGCGCACATTGCACTGCCACTCGAAGCACGAAAACGAGCACGACAACGACAAGGATCAGTGTGCTGCCCTAACCAGCGTCGACCATGACTCGTCTGTCTGAGGCGCAGCCTCTCTAGCCTTTTAGAGATGTTCAGCCGGCGGCGTTTGGTTATTATTTGGGGGTCCGCCGGCGAAAGCCAGGGTAACCGCATGACCTGTCCAGGCCGCGTTGCGCGCGCCGTCCCATCAACGTCCCGATTCAAGTTCTAACCAGGGCTCCAGAACACCGATGACCATTAAGCTTTCCGCCCGCGTGCAGGCCGTCAAACCGTCGGCTACCCTCGCCATCACCGCCCGCGCCAAGGAGCTTCGCGCCGCCGGCAAAGACGTGATCGGCCTTGGCGCGGGCGAGCCGGACTTCGATACCCCGGATCACATCAAGGAAGCGGCCATCGCCGCCATCCGCGACGGCTTCACCAAGTACACCGCCGTGGACGGCACCCCGGAGCTCAAGCGCGCCATCATCGCCAAGTTCAAGCGCGACAACGGCCTCGACTACGCGCCGGAGCAGATCCTGGTCTCCTGCGGCGGCAAGCAGAGCTTTTTCAACCTGGCCCAGGCGGTGCTCGACCCCGGCGACGAGGTGGTCATCCCGGCGCCCTACTGGGTGTCGTATCCCGATATGGTCTTGCTGGCCGGCGCCGCGCCGGTGCTGGTGCACGCCGGCGCCGAACAGCGCTTCAAGATCACGCCCAACCAGCTCAAGGCGGCGATGAACGATCAGACCCGTCTGGTCGTCATCAACAGCCCGTCCAATCCCACCGGCATGGCCTACAGTCACGACGAACTGGCAGCGCTCGGCGCGGTGCTGCGGGAATTCCCGAAGGCGCTGATCGCCACCGACGACATGTACGAGCACATCCGTTGGGATACCGCGACGCCCTTCGTCAACATCCTCAACGCCTGTCCGGACCTGGCCCCGCGCACCCTGGTGCTGAACGGCGTCTCCAAGGCCTACTCCATGACCGGCTGGCGTATCGGCTACGCCGGCGGCCCGGAGCAGGTGATCAAGGCCATGAAAAAGATCCAGTCGCAGAGCACGTCAAACCCGACGTCGATCTCCCAGGTCGCGGCCCAGGCGGCGCTCGAAGGTCCGCAGGCCTGCATCGGCGAGATGCTGACGGCCTTCAAGGAGCGGCACGACTTCGTGGTCGATGCGCTGAACCGCATCCCCGGCGTCGAGTGCCTGCCCACCGACGGCACCTTCTATGTGTTTCCGAAGGTGCAGGGCTTGATCGACCGACTCGACGGCGTCAACAACGACCTGGACCTGGCCGAGTACCTGATCGAGCAGGCCGGTGTCGCACTGGTGCCGGGGTCGGCATTCGGCCTCAACGGCTACGTGCGCATCTCCATTGCAACCAGTCGCCAGAACCTGGAGCAGGCCCTGCAGCGCATCGCCGACGTGGCAGGCTGACGCGCGGAGATTGCTTGAGCTGCCCGACTCCCTGCGCTGCCAGGGGAGTGGGGTGGCCAAGCGCGGACTGTGCCCGACTGGCTCGAACAGTGTCGAGTTGTGCGGTTCTCGTGGCGAGGAATCGCAATCGTTTCAGCGCCAGTTCTCCGAGGGCAACGAAACACCGACGTCCGCTTGGCATAACTGACGGAGGCTGCGATTGGATGCGCTGCGGCGGCGACGACAAGGCCGAATTGCCATGGCCGGTTTCACGCTGATCGAACTGATGGTCACGCTGAGCGTGCTCGTCATCCTGCTCACGATCGGTGTAGCGCAGATGAGCTACATGGTTGCGCGCAACAGTCGCGCCACCGAGGTCAACAGCATGATCGGACACCTGAATTTTGCGCGTGCCGAGGCCATCTTCCGCGCCAGCAATATCGTCCTTTGCCCCGTACGTTCGGCGGATCCTGGCACCTGCACCGAAACGCCCTGGTCAGACGGCTACGCTGTGGTCGACCCGAATACCGGCGAGGCGCTGCGACATCAGAAGGCGTCGAAGCGCGTCGCCATCCGGTCGACCGGGAACTTCGCCGACGGCGTTATGTTCCGGGACGACGGCTCAGTGCGCGGTGCCGCCGGAGGTAGCTTCTACTTCTGCACGTCCGCCGCCAACGTCGAACCGCGACGGCTCGTGATCAGCGGCATGGGCCGCGTCCTGATCAGCGAGGACGCCAACTGCCCCAATGAAACCTAGCCGGACGAAAAATCGAAAGAATCGGCGCCCGATGTAACGCAATGGCGAGTGGGTGTTGACGAGGCTCAGAAATGATCAACTACAATGCGTGGCTTGTGTTTATTCCCCGATAGCTCAGTTGGTAGAGCAACTGACTGTTAATCAGTGGGTCCGTGGTTCGAGTCCACGTCGGGGAGCCAATGCGAACAACGGCCTAGACGGTTTCCGTCTAGGCCGTTTCTGTTTGAGTGGCTATCGGGCTGAGTTCGGTGTTGGCAGCCAATCCTCCAACGCTAAGCCACTCACGCGCCGAAACTCGGAAGGACGGCGCCGAATAACGAAGCTCGCCGTGTTGGAATCAAACATCCACAGCATTGAGCCAATCCCGGTCCTGCGGCATTTCCTGCTCGCGGTCCGCCAGGAAATCGTCGGGTGTCCCAGGATCCGCGGCAAAGAAATCATCCCACCCAACGGGCTTTGGGCGGAGCGCCACGGCATCGCCTTCGCGCTCGATCAGAACTTCAGTCCCTTCGAAACGGAACTCCGCGGGCAAACGCACAGTCTGGCTTCGGCCGTTCATGAAGAGCTTTGCGGTTGCTGGCATTGGAATCAGCTTCATGACGAAGATATAGACCAAAAAATATAGATCAAATTTCACGCGAGGCACAAATCCCTTTTTTCCTTGTAGTCTCAACATACTGACCTCACACCCCGCGAGCCCTGCCGAATCGTGCTCTCAGCGAGGCTCTCGTGGAGCATCTGCCAACCCCTACGCGGTCATCTTCAATGATGCGTGGGTCCTCCTGATTAGCCATGAACCATGATGACTAGATTGCTTGAGGGTGCCGCATCTTCACAGACGATTCTAATTTCTCGTTGTCGTTGTCGTAATCGAAATGCCCGCAGCCGACTGGACTTCAGAGCGCTTCGTGGCTTCACGTCAACGATCTCATACGCACATTGCATTGCCACTCGAAGCACGAAATCGAGCACGACAACGATCAGTCGGCCTCTCTAACCAGCGCCGACCATGACTCGTCGGTCTAAGGCGAAGCCTCGCTAGTACTGCGGAGGATTGAGATGCAACGACTCAAGGACAAGACGGCCCTGATCTCTGGAGCCGCCCGGGGCATTGGCCAAGCGACTGCGTAGGCCTTCGTGACCGAAGGTGCCTTTGTCTATCTGACCGATATTGACGATACAGCGGGAACCGCCGTTGCCGCGACGCTGGGGCCGCTGGCCCGGTATTGTCGGCTCGACGTGCGTCTGGAAGCGGACTGGCAGCGGGTGACCGATCAGGTGCTCGCCGAGCGTGGTTCGCTGCACATCGTCGTCAACAACGCGGGCATCACCGGGCTTGAGGACGATAAGCAGGTACAGGACCTGGAGCATGCAACGCTGGCGTCCTGGCATGCGGTGCAGCGCACCAACTCCGACGGCGTCTTTCTGGGCTGCAAGGCCGCGATCGGCGCCATGCGTCGTGGCGGCGGCGCCGGGTCCATCATCAATATCTCCTCACGTTCCGCGCTGGTCGGTATTCCTGCCGCGGCGGCCTATGCGGCGTCGAAGGCCGCGGTGCGCAACCACACCAAGACAGTCGCGCTGTACTGCGCCGAGCAAGGTCTTCCCATTCGCTATAACTCGATCCATCCGGCCGCGATTCTGACGCCGATGTGGGAGCCGATGTTGGGTAGTGGCCCGGAGCGCGAAGCACGGATGCGCGCGTTCGTCAGCGACTGCCCGATGCGTCGCTTCGGTCGGCCGGAAGAGGTCGCCGCAGTCGTCCTGCTGCTCGCCACGGACGAGGCCGCCTACATGAACGGCGCCGAGCTGAACATCGATGGCGGCCTGTTGGCGGGCTCCGCGATGACCCCGGTGGAAGCCGACACGGGCACGGCATAGCAGCTGATTCGCAGGTCGACGGGTGTCGGTGGGGGTGCCCGTGTCCGGCTGGAACGAGCGCACGGCGCTTTGTTGATGCGCCAGTGCGTTACTCTGCGTGGGCCAGCGCCGAGGGCCGAGGGCCGCTGTAAAGCGCCATGGTGCAATTTCGGCCCCAGGCCCTTGACCCTTCGGAGGACAAGCGCGTTGTCGCCATAAAAATTGACTCATCTGCGAACAGTTGGCGCTCTCAAGCAATCTCGTCCTCAGTCGGCGTTGGTCATTGCAGGTTGCGTGACGTTCTTGATCGTCTTGCCCTCCGCCAGGCCGAGGAAGCCCCGCGTGACGACCTGCTCGCCGGCTTCGAGACCGGACAGGATTTCGATGTCGTCGGCGATACGCAGGCCGCTCTCGACCACGCGCTTGACGGCCTTGGCAGTCGGCGCCAACGACCCAGACGAACTGGCCGTCGCGGTCCTGGCGCAGGGCGCGGAACGGGATCAGCAGTCGCGGGACGGCGGCGGTGGTCAGCTCGGCGCGGATGAACTGGCCGGCGCGGGCGCCGTCGGGTATCTGCGCGAAGCGCACCTCGACCTTGGCCTGACGGCTGGTCTCGGACAGGGTCGGATGGATGCGCAAGATGGTGCCTGGGAAACGTTGGCCGCCGAGGGCGTCGATGCGGATCTCGACCGGGTCGCCTACCGCGACATGGGGCAGCACCAGCTCCGACACATAGACTTCGGCGATCAACGACGCCGGGTCGGCTAGCGTCAGCAGGTGGGTGTTCTTGGTGACGAAATCGCCGGGTTCCACCAGGCGCTCGGTGATGATGCCGGCGAACGGGGCGCTGATCCGGGTGTAGGCCAGGCGTGTTTGCAGGATGCGCAGTTCCGCCTCGGCCACCGCCAGCGCGGTGCGTGCCTGGGCGACCTCGGCTTCGGATGCCGCGCTCCGCTCGACCAGGCCTTCCAATTGCTCCACATCCAGCAACGCTTGGGCGCGGTTGGCGCGCGCCTTGTCCAGTTCGGCGGTCAATAGATCGTCTTCGAGACGCACCAGAAGTTGACCCTGCTGCACGCGATCGCCCTCAAAAACTTCAAGCTCGGTGATGCGGCCTTCTTCCTGACTGTAGAGTCGAACCAGCCGACGCAGCCGCAGCGTACCGGGCCGCTCGTGCCGGGCGGAGACCGGGGCGCGTGCCGTGGTGATCGTGGCGACCAGATGTTCGCTGCTGCGAGGCTCGCGTCGACTCGCGTCGGCGGCCTCCTGACCGGGGCCGCAGGCGCTGAGTAGCAGCACGACGGCGAGGGACGTGATCGCGCGGGCTAACCCGGACGACGATCTGCTCACGCGCTACCGGTGATGTCGACGGCGTTGATGGGGCTGCTGGTGTCGGCCGTGCCCGCGCTCGACGCTTGCCCCGCATCGGCGTACTCGTAGTGCTTGATCTTGCGGCGCACGTTGCGCTGGATGATGACGCCGAGCACCTTCCACTCCAGCCGGGTGACATCGATCTCCGGAAAGGTCTCGTTTAGCGCTATCAACCATTCGCGGCCCTGCTCGTCTCGCCGGTACTGGCGAAACCAGCGCACGCCCTCCACCTCGGCAAACACATACATGCCGCTGCGGCAGGCCTCGGTGGGCTCGATGATAACGATGCACTTGTCCGGGAATTCCGGCTCCATATCCGGCCCCAGCACTTGCAGCGCAAAGGGTTCCTGCATCGCGCATCCGGTGCCTTGGAGCATGGGTTCTGTCATGATTGGGCCTCACTGAACTGGTTGGGGACCGTTGGTCTGTCCCTTACCTTGCAAGTCGTTAACAAACTGTCGATGAAGATTCGTTGTCGTTGTCGTAATCGTCTTCCCGCAAATATTTCGACAACGACAACGAGGAGCAAAGTCGTCGACCACGTTTTTGCTTCCCGCTTCGCTGGGCAACGGACCTCTAGGGCTTCGCTGCGAAAATGCCGAGATCAGCCGCGGATGTGGGAGCGATTTGCAATCGCGACCGCCGCGACTGGGATGGTCGCGACTGCAAGTCGCTCCCACAGCGCCGAGGGTCACTCCAGCGGTCTCGGAACTTCTGCAGCGGTGCACGAGCGAGTTGCCGAGCCGGTTGCGAACCGGGTTCGGTGCATATTCCGATTGCGGTCCAGGTTGGGACCGCCCCCTTAGCTGTCAATCACCCGCTGTCACTATCACACCATGATTCGAATCAACGCCACCGAGCGTATCCACAAGGACCGGCGCGACTGGCACAACCTGCGCGGCATGCTGCCGTTCCTGTGGGAGTTCCGCGGTCGGGCGCTGTTCGCGCTGGGCTGCCTGGTGCTCGCCAAGCTCGCCAACGTCGGCGTGCCGTTGGTGCTGAAGGACATCGTCGATGCCTTCGAAGGCAACCAGGCGCAGCTGCTGGTGCTGCCCGTGAGCCTGCTCGTGGCCTATGGTGTGCTGAAGCTCTCCGGCTCGCTGTTCAACGAACTGCGCGACGTGATCTTCGCACGGGTGCGATTTCGCGCCATGCGGCGCATGTCGACGCGGGTGCTGGAGCATCTGCACCGGTTGTCGCTGCGCTACCACCTGGAGCGCCAGAGCGGTGCCGTCAGCCGTGACCTGGAGCGCGGCACGCGCTCGGTGTCGACCATCCTGAACTACATGGTCTTCAGCGTCATCCCGGTGGTGGTGGAGTTTACGCTGGTGGCAATCGTGTTGCTGACCAAATACGAGTTGGTGTTCACGCTGGTCACCTTCGGCACCGTGGTGATCTATGTCGGCTTCACCTTCGCCATCACCGAGTGGCGCATGGACTATCGCCGGCAGATGAACGTGCTCGACTCCCGCGCCAACTCCCAGGCCTTCGACAGCCTGCTGAACTATGAAACCGTCAAATACTTCGGCAACGAGCCGCATGGAACTGGAGCGCTACGACGGCACGCTGACGGAATGGGAGGAGGTCGCGGTCAAGAGCCAGAGCTCGATGTCGCTGCTGAACTTCGGCCAGGGCAGCATCATTGCGCTCGGGGTTACGGGCATCATGTTCTTCGCCGCGCAGGGCGTGGTGGCGGGGCGCATGAGCATCGGTGATCTGGTGCTGGTGAACGCCTTCATGTTGCAGCTGTTCATCCCGCTCGGCTTCCTCGGCATCGTCTATCGGCAGATCAAGTACGCGCTGGCGGATATGGACCTGGTGTTCAAGCTGCTGGAGCGGGAGCCGGAGATCGAGGATGCCCCCGGGGCGCCGGCGCTGCTGCTGAAGCAGGGCGCGGTGCGTTTCGAGCATGTGGACTTTCACTATCAGCCCGAGCGCGCGATCCTGCGCGACATCAACTTTCACATCGACCCCGGCGAGAAGGTGGCCGTGGTTGGCCATAGCGGCGCCGGCAAGTCGACGCTGGCCAGGCTGATGTTCCGCTCCTACGACGTCAACGCCGGTCACATCCTGATCGACGGTCAGGACATCCGCGCCGTGACGCAACAGAGCCTGCGCGCCGCCATCGGCATCGTGCCCCAGGACACGGTGCTGTTCAACGATACGATCTACTACAACTTGGCCTACGGACGACCGGGCGCCAGCCGCGATGACATCGAGCGCGCCGCTGAGCTGGCACATATCCGCAGCTTTATCGAGGGCCTGCCCAGCGGCTGGGATACGCTGGTCGGTGAGCGTGGGCTGAAGCTCTCCGGTGGCGAGAAGCAGCGCGTGGCCATCGCCCGCACCATCCTCAAGCGCCCGCGCATCCTGGTCTTCGATGAGGCCACCTCTTCGCTGGACAGCCACACCGAGCAGGCCATACAGCAGACCTTGCTGGAGGTGGCGGAGGATCACACCACGCTGGTCATCGCCCATCGCCTGTCCACCGTGGTCGACGCCGACCGCATCCTGGTGATGGACGCCGGGCGCATCATCGAGCAGGGGGAGCACCGGCGGCTGCTGGCGGACGGCGGCACCTATGCCGCCATGTGGGAGTTGCAGCAGCGCGAGCGGGAGGAAACGGCGGCTGTCACATGAACGTCTGTTATATTGCGACGCTGATTCGCCAGTGCTGCTGACCAGCACACTGCGCCGTTACCGGCAGATCGTAATGACACAGACCTCATCCCTGGCGCCCGTCGACAGCGGCCGGCGCATCCTGGAAATCCTGCGCTCCTCGCGTCTGCTTTGGCCGCTGCTGGCGGTGGCGCTGACGCTGTTGGCGGCGTTGGCGTTGTTGCTGACGAACCTCGGTGTTCCGGGCCAGACCTGGCCCAAGTTCGTGTGTCTGGGCTTTTTACTGTCGGGCATCGGCGCCGCGGTGTTGGCGGGCATTCGGCTCAAGACCCAGCTGCTGCAGCCGTTGGTGAATCTGGAGGAATCCGTCGCCCGTGTCTGCCAGGGCGAGCCCGGCGCGAGCCGGGCGTTGGAGAACGTCGGCGTGATGCAGAACATGGCCGAGGGCATCGGCACGCTGAACGCCGAGCTGACTGACCTTTACGAGGACATGGACAGTCGGGTCGCACGCCAGACCATACGCCTGGCGCAGAAGACCGCGTCGTTGAAGATTCTTTACGACGTTGCCGCAGAAATCACCCGCGCCGACACCCTCGATGATTTGCTGCTGCATTTTCTGCGCGTGCTGAAAGAGATGGTCAATGGTCGTGCGGCGACGGTGCGCCTGGTTGCGTCGGATGGCAGCGCGCGGTTGATCGGCGCCATCGGTCTGGATGACGACCTAGTGCCCGAGCAGGGCATGGCGCCGGTGGATCTGTGTCTCTGCGGCACCGTGCTCTGTCCCGGCGAGATCGTTTGCGACAACGACCTGCGTTACTGCTCACGCGTGTACGGCCGACGCATGTTCGCGAGCGACAAGCTGGAGGTCGTGACGGTGCCGTTGAAACACCACGATGAACTGCTCGGTGCCTACAGCATCTTTGTCGAGCGCCCCGGCGTCAGTGCCCGTGAGGACATCATGGAACTGCTCGCCACCATCGGTCAGCACATTGGTGTGGCGGTGGCCAAACATCGCTCAGACAACGAGGCGCAGCGACTCTCGATCATCGAGGAACGCTCGTCGCTGGCGCTGGAGCTGCACGACTCATTGGCGCAGACGCTGGCCAGCCTGCGGTTGCAGGTGCGCATGCTCGATGACGCGTTGCGCGACGCGTCGATCTCCGGCGAGGCGCGTGTCGATCTGAGCCGCATCCGCAACGGCATCGACGAGGCCCACGGCGAGATACGCGAGCTGATGTCGAGCTTTCGCGCGCCAATGAACCGGCGCGGTCTGGTGCCGACGCTGCAGGACATCACGCACCGCTTCGGCAAGCAGACCGGCATCCACTGCGTGTTTCAGATGAACTGCCGCCCGTTCGAGGCGGCACCGGTGGAGGAGATGCAACTGGTGCGAATCGTGCAGGAAACCCTCACCAACGTGCGCAAGCACGCCCAGGCCCAAACCGTGCGTGTGCTGCTGACTCGGGAACCCAGCGGCAAGTACGTGCTGCTGGTGGAGGACGACGGTGTCGGTTTCAGCACACCCCAACGCGCTGGCCGTCCCGGCGAGCACATCGGTCTGTCGATCCTGGAAGAGCGCGCTCGCCGGATCGGCGCGCGGCTCGAGATCGATAGTGAACCGGGGGAGGGCACCCGCATGGAACTCCACTTCGAGCCGGCACGATCGGGACGTGGCGCCCATCAGGAGCAAGCGGCATGATGCGGGTGCTGCTGATCGACGACCACGCCCTGTTCCGCATCGGGCTGCTGGAGTTACTGGAGCGCCGGGGCATCGAGGTCATCGATGCCGTTGGCGATTCGGATGTCGGCATGCGTCTGGCCCGCGATTGCGCCCCCGATGTGGTGCTGCTGGACCTGCGCATGCCCGGTACCGGTGGCATCGAGATCCTCAAGCGCATGCGCGCCGAAGGGAGTGATCGGCGCGTGGCGATGCTGACCACCAGCACCGACGAGCCGGACGTGATCGCCTCGCTGCAATCTGGCGCCAACGGCTACCTGCTCAAGGACATGGAGCCGGACGACCTGGTCGCGGCGCTGGAAGACATCGTCGCCGGCAAGACCGTGGTCGCCAACGAGCTGACCGGCATCCTGGCCCGGGCCGTGAGCCGCGACGCCATGGGGCAAGATGCCGCGGGCAATGGCCCCGTCGAGCCCGCGCGGGAGACGATCTTCTCGGAACTGACGCCACGGGAGATGGAGATCCTCTGCCATCTGGCCGCCGGCAAGAGCAACAAGGTCATCGCTCGCGACCTGGGCATCTCCGACGGTACCGTCAAGCTGCACGTCAAGGCCATCCTGCGTAAGCTCGACGTACATTCCCGTGTCGAGGCAGCGGTAATGGCTGTCGAACGCGGTTTTTGTAGCCGCGAATAGGGCGACGCGGGGCCGCGTTCGAGCGGCTTGACGATCGTCTTGGCGTCGCCCCTATTTCCCAGGTTATAAGTGGGACATCGATCATGACCCGTTGAGGATGAACAATGAAGAATTTTCTCGAACTGATCCGTGGCTGCCTGACCGAGGTCAAAGAGATCATGCCCTGGGATCTGGAGGAGCGGATGACGGAGAACGATGATCTGCTGATCGTCGACGTGCGCGAACCCGATGAGTTTGCGGCCATGCACATCGCCGGGTCGCTGAACGTACCCCGCGGCGTCCTGGAATCCGCCTGCGAATGGGACTACGAGGAGACCGTGCCGGAGCTGGTGCAGGCTCGCGATCGCGAGGTCGTCGTCGTCTGTCGTTCCGGCTACCGCAGCGTGCTCGCGGCCAACTCCATGCAGGTGCTGGGCTACGGCAACGTGGCGTCGCTGCAGACGGGGCTGCGCGGCTGGAAGGACTACGAGCAACCGTTGGTGGATGCTGACGAGCAGGACGTCGACCTGGATTACGCCGACGTCTATTTCACGCCCAAACTCCGTCCGGAGCAGCAGCGGCCATCTCCGTAGAGCGCCCGCGCCGCTGATCCGGGCTTCAGCTGGACGCCGCCAGATAGGCCAGCGATGTTTGATCGAACGGGCGCGGCGACAGGCCCAGTCGGGCGAAGCCGTCGTCCGCACAGGTGTTGCCCGCCAGCAGCATGATGAGTTGGTCCCGCGTGACCGGGAACCAGCTGAAACGGCCCATCAGGCCGGCGATCGGTGCGATGAAGAGCGCCGGGGCCGGCAGCATCAGCTTCGACTTGCCGCTAGCGGCGGCGATGGCCTTGAGGATTTCCTTCCAACTCCAGGCCTGCGGTCCGCACAGTTCGAAGGTCTGGCCGATGCTCTCCGGCTGGCTCAGTGCAGCCGCAAAGGCGGCGGCCACGTCTTCCACGTGCACCGGTCCGAGTTCGAAGCCGCCAGCGTTGCTGGGCAAGAGCCCTTCGTAGAACAACGGCGCTGGCAGCGGGCTGTCGATCAGCTCGGCCTTGAGCTGGCTACAAAA
Organism: uncultured Gammaproteobacteria bacterium; assembly: GCA_963695445.1. Classification (GTDB taxonomy): domain Bacteria; phylum Pseudomonadota; class Gammaproteobacteria; order Chromatiales; family Chromatiaceae; genus Thiohalocapsa. The sequence goes on from CAVOGV010000036.1 coordinate 121,101, forward strand.
CTCCATGCGTCCGCGCGGGTCACCGAAGATCACCGAGGGCCGAAAAATGGTCCAATCCAGGCCGCTCGCCTTCAGCGTCTCCTCCGCCTGCAGCTTGCTGGTCTGGTAGGGGGTTGCGGCGGCGTCGATGCCGTTCGCGCTCATGAGCAGAAAGCGCCGCACACCGAGTTCCTCCGCCACCGCCATCGCGCGCTCGGCGCCGCGCCGTTGCAGCGCATCGAAGCTGATGCCGGCCTTGGGGTCTTCGCGCAGAATGCCGATCAAGTAGACGGCGGCATCGCACCCGCTGAAGCAGTCGCGCACGGCTGCCTCGTCCGCGACATCCCCCGCAACAAGCTCGACGGATGCGTCCGTCGCTGCCTTGTACTCGCTGCCGGGACGTGTCAGCAGGCGAATCTGGTGCCCGTCCGAATAGAGTCTGTCCACCAGGTAGGTGCCGACGAATCCGGTTCCGCCAATGATGCCGATCTTCATGAAGTTTGATCTCGCGTGTAAGGGGTGGGGGGTCGCTGCCGGAGGCATTGCGTCAGCGGCAACGGCCGGCGGCTAGCGTCGCGTGACTGCATTTTGCACTGCCGCGGCCTGTCGACCGCCATTGCAGAACAACTGAGGTACAAAGGGCAGAATTCTAGTCCTGTCGGGATGCAATCAGTTCAGCGCCTGTCCGTGTCTGAGTGCATCTGTCGCGCGGATAGCCAGTATCCGCGTGTCTTCGGATGTCCAGGCTATGTCGTGATCGTAGGAGAGGTTGTTTGGCTTTTGTTCGCCTTTACATCCAGCCGCAGGTGACGGTCTGTCTTTTCAGGTCTGTCAGGTTCGCCAGCCCGACGCCGATATTGCTAAGTCCTGACTTATCGCCGAAAGACGCCCCGTCACCACGCAGTTCCCTGCCTTGATTAAGCAATTCGCCCGCGGAGGGCTTACAACATGTCCAAGCATTTCCTTATCGTCGGTGCAAGTTCCGGCATCGGCGCCGAGCTGCTGCGAGCGCTTTCGGCCCAGGGGCACGCGGTTACGCACGTCTCACGTCATCCTGAGAACGCGCCGGACCTGCCGAGCGTGCGTGGTCTGCGTTGGGACGCGCGTGCCGACGACTTTCCCGCCGCCGAACTTCCAGAACAGCTCGACGGGCTCGTCTACTGTCCCGGCAGTATCCGCCTGCGGCCCTTCGATCGACTTAAGGCAGAGGAGTTTCAAGACGATCTGGAACTGAACCTGCTCGGTGCCGTGCGCGCGATTCAGGGTGCCATGAAGCCCCTGCGGCAGAGTGGGTCGGCGTCCGTTGTGCTGTTCAGTACCGTTGCAGTGCAGACGGGGATGCCTTATCACGCGTCGGTGGCGGCCGCGAAGGGGGCGGTCGAGGGGCTGACGCGTTCGCTTGCCGCCGAGTTGGCGCCTGGCATTCGCGTCAACGCCATCGCACCGACGATCACCGACACACCGCTAGCGGAGCGCCTACTCAGTTCCGACGACAAGCGCGCTGCCGCGGCTGAACGTCACCCGCTCAAGCGTGTCGGTGAGGCCGCGGAGATGGCCCGCACAGCGATCTGGCTGCTGGAGGACGCACCGTCGGTGACGGGGCAGATCATCGCCGTGGATGGTGGGCTGTCGAGCGTGCGGCTGTTGTAAGCCACGCGCCCGATCCAGTATTGCGATGCCTGCATGGCCGGCATCGGGTTTGCCTATGGCATTGCGGCGGAGTTTGCGACGGATGGCCGAGGTTGGCCGCAGGAATAGACTTAGGTGCCGGTCGCTCGCAAGGCGCTTTCCTTTATTTGCTTGCCTAGGCTTCGGGTGCGCAGCCGGCGCAACTTCGGCTTGAGGCCGGCAAACGCCGTGTCGATCGCGTCCTCGGCCTTTTTTTGCGCTTCGCGAACGATGATTTGCTGGCGATCCGGGGTGGTGGTGACTAGTTCAAACCGGACCCTGTTCCCCTTTAGTTGATCGAATTCCTCGGCGATTCGGGCCTGAATTTCGAACTGCTGAGTTGCGAAGCTCTGTTCGAGTGCTTCTGCGTGGCGCGTGATTCGGCGCACGATGTTCCGGTCCAGTGCAAGCGTATCTCCACTAATGCGAACGCTCATTCACTACCTCGTCGTCTGGGAGTGTAAGGCCGCGGTGGGCCAGTCAAAGTGCTGCGCGGGTTGGGAGTGCGCTAGCGGGGTGGATTCGAGCCGGGTTGCCGGGGCACCGGCGGGGATGTGTTGGAGAGGTTGATCGACGGTGTTCTCGGGGCGGGGCGTGATGCTGCGCCAGGGATTCGTCGGTCTGCGATCGGCGCATCGGCGCGCAAGGGTTGGCCCACCGGTGCGGGCTCTGGGTTCCATCATCTCGCTTTGCTCGTCATGGGTTGTCCTGAGGGGTGCCGTCTCATCGCGGCGCTCGATTCTTCATCGGGGATGTGAGCGGTCGAGAACGCGACCGATCAACACGCCGTTCAACGTTCACACGCAAGGGTTGTCTTGCGCGGTGACCGATTGCCGGAGGCGGGCGAGTCGAAATGAAGAACCGTGGGAGAAGGTCGGCAGAGAGTTGTTGTTGGCCGCAGACCCTAGAGCCCTGTTGCGGTAAGCCGAGAGACCTTCGTTTTTCGAACTGTACCACAGAAATCCGCCAATTGCGCCAATTCAGTTGCGCCAGATCAATCCTGTGACATCGAGCGCAGACGGCCAGTTGCTCACATGCTTCCCTTTGCGCCTACCTTCGCCATCGAACGCGTAGCGACAGGGCCGAGGGCCGCTTCTGCCCGAGGCAACCAACCGGGAAGTGGCGGTTGTCCGAACCGGACAGTGCGCGAACGGTTGTCCTGAGGTCTGGACGCGCTTGCGCGCGGTCGCCAAAGCCCAGAAAAACTCAGCGGGAATTGGCGGGCTTTCGGCGCGTTCGGGACAGAACTTTCTATGATGTTGAGGCTCTGAACGTTGGAGCTTCATGGAAGCTCTCTGACTCCTTGTCGTGTTCCCCGCCGTTGGCGGGGTTTTTTTTGACCGCGGGTAGAGACCTCCGGCCCTCTCCCGGGCCGCTGTGCCGGGCGCCTCGTCGACGTGCGTTACGGCAGGATGATCGACGCATCGGCCGCTATCATTGACGGTTTTTGCGACCAAGAGCGGGATCGTGCCTGAAGGCGACACCATCCATAAGATCGCGGTGTTTCTCGATGACCAACTGCGCAACCGCGCCGTGCAGCGGGTGCGCCTGCGTCCGGTCTTCGGTGCCTCCTGCGGGCCGCGCAAGGTCGCCGGTGTCAGTAGTGAGGGCAAGCATCTGTTCGTAACGTTCGATGATGGGGTACAGCTCCGCAGCCATCTCGGCATGTATGGATCTTGGCATCGCTACCGGCGTGGCGAGGGCTGGCGTAAGCCGATGCGACAGGCGAGCATCATCATCGAGACCGAGCGCATGGACTACGTGTGCTTTAATGCCAAGGAGGTGCAATGGCTGTGGTTGGGCGGTTTCGAGCGCGCGGACCAGGGCAATCGGCTGGGTCCGGATCTGATCAAGGACGGCGCGGAAGCGGAACACATTCTGCGTCGGGTCGATGCGTTACTGTCGCCGGATACGGCCATTGTCGACCTGTTGCTCGATCAGCGCATTGCCGCCGGCATCGGCAATGTCTACAAGTCCGAGGTGCTGTTTCTGGAGCAACAATCCCCAAGGCAGCGCCTGCGCGACCTACAGCCCGAAACGATCGCGGCCCTTTATCGCCGGGCCTCGCAGCTGCTTCGCGAGAACCTCGGCGGCGGGCGGCGCACGACTCGCGACAACCGCGACCGACGCGGTCGGCTGTGGGTCTATGGCCGCTTTGACCTAGCCTGCCTTTGTTGTGGTGAAGCGATTCAGCGCGCCAGCTTAGGGGTGAACCCGCGCTCGACCTATTGGTGTGGGAACTGCCAAGGGGAAGACGGACGACGCTGATGCCGAGCGAGGTGGTGCCTCGGGTTGGGTCGAGATCCGCTGCTGTTGCCGTCGCGATTGCAAATCGCTCCCACTGGACAAGCAGGGTGGAACAGGCTCAGCGGTTTCACCAATTCCCACTGATATGGAACCGCCCATGAAGATCACCGCGGGGTCGGGAGGCGCGTCGAGCGCACACCGGGAACTGTCCGATTGGCTCAGCCTGATGGCGCTGACGATCATGTGGGGCTCGTCGTTCCTGTTCACCAAGATCGCCGTCTCCGCCTTGGCGATGGAGTCCGTCGTCAGTGCGCGGCTGGTGATGGCCGCGCTGATTCTGGTGCCGCTAATGTTCGGTTTGTCGCGGCGCCTGCCGCGCGGTCGGCGATTGTGGCTGTTCTTCGTGCTCATCGCGCTGGTCGGCAATCTGCTGCCATTTTCGCTGATCACCTGGGGTCAGCGTTCCATCGACAGCGGGCTGGCGGGCATTCTGATGGCGGTGATGCCGCTCGCGACCCTCGCCCTGGCGCACCTTTTCGTCCCCGGCGAGCGGCTGACACCCTATCGCATCGGCGGCTTCCTGCTCGGTTTCGCCGGTGTTGTGGTGTTGATCGGACCGGAGGCGTTGCTCGCCATCGGCGGTGATCATGGGCCGCTGTTACCGATGTTGGCGGTACTTTGCGGTGCGCTTTGCTACGGCGTCTCGGCGATTCTGGCCCGATTGCGCCCGGCGAGCGATGCCGTCTCGACCGCCGCAGCGGTGACGGCGCTGGCGGCGCTGATGTCGCTGCCCGCTGGGGTCGGCGCCGGCGGCGTGGATGTGATGGCCTTGTCCGGGCCCGTCGTCGGTGCGCTGTTATTCCTCGGGGTGCTGTCCACGGCGGTGTCGTTGATTGTCTATTTTCGGCTCATCCAAACCGCCGGGCCGTCTTTCACCTCGCAGCTCAACTATCTGATTCCGCTCTGGGCCGTCGCCATCGGCGTGCTGTTCTTGGGGGAGCAGCCGACCTTCGCGCATTTGGCTGCGCTCGGGTTGATCCTGGGCGGTATTCTGCTGTCGCGGCGCGAGCCGCCGCGCGCGGGGCTTGGCGCGTCACCTGAATCTCCCCGGTCGGTTTGAAGTTCAGCGCCTGCCAGCGACGCGCGGCCTAGTCGAACAGGTCCCGAAACGCCTTGGCAAAGCGTTTGTAGGCGTCCCAGCCATCCCTATCCATGACCTGGTCGATGATCCAGCGGTTTTCCTCCTGGTCGCCCATCAGGGTCTGTATCTCGAAACCGAGGTGGCGCAGGAACGGATAGGTCGGGCCGTCGGCGTCGAGCTGAAACTCGGCGTATTCGCCGGAACGTTCGTTGAGCCTGGCGATGAAGGGGCTGCCGTAGTCGCCGGGTCCGAGCAGATCCTGACTGTTGTCCTGCACATGTTCGAAGCACTTTTTCGCGAACGCCGTGATCAGCGCTCGGCGCTGTTCGTCGGGGAACATGTCGTGGGACAGGCGGTCGGCGATCTGGATCAGAAAGATCAAATACTCCTGCACCACCAACAGGCGTTGCGCGTCGTCGCGGTAGACGAAGCGTTCGCAATGCAGCGTGATCGCTTTGTCCACCGCGATGCGCCAGGCGATGAAGGCCAATGCGCTGCCGATCTCCGGCATCGAGCGTTCGCTCTCATCGTTCCACCAGTGGCTCTTGATGCGTAGCGCCATGTTTATCGGGCTCCAGTGTTGTCGAGGTTCTAGGTTGACGTGGTGCGGTCGGTGCGGTTGCGCTCTTGGGGCTTGAAATGATGGCGCGAATGCCAGACTAAACTACGTGGAAGAGGTCAGCGTCTGGTGAGGTCCGGGTGATGAATGCGCAGCAACTCAATATTCTGGCCGGCGTCGTCCAGCACAACTGCCATATCTCGGATGCGCGCCATGGCGCCGACTACTCGCTATGCATCTATCTCATGAAGATGCGCGAGTATTTTCGCTGGGAACAGCGCCTGCCCTACGACGCTGTGCTGCAGAAGGATGCCGTCGGCAACTGGCTGCAGGCCCGAGAGCAACTGTGGGAACAACTGGAGGATGCGGATCTGGTGCCGCTCTGCATCGACGGGCAGGACTACGATCCCTACGACGCCGATGCCATCAACGATGCCCTCTCCCCCCATGGCCTGGTCTACAGCAGTGGCCTTGGCAATCGCGCCAAGCCGCACTTCTTTCTCGGCGAGCTGGAGCGCCATGCGCAAAACGGTGCCTGCTCGGTCTACGTCGCCGCCAGTGAATACGCCCGCGACCTCACTGCGCCGCCGGCCATGACCCGCGGCAGCAGCATCTTTCTGCGTCGCGAATCCCTGAGCCGTATGTTGTGGGAGAAGCTGGAGAGCTGGCGCTGGAATCGTCCGGACAACGCCCTGGGTCGCGCCTTTGCCTGCTACGACTTCGACGCCGATCTGGACGCCTCGCTCGCAGCCATGACTGACCGCGAGGTCGACAATGCCCTGCTGCATGAGCAGGGGGAGTATCAGGCCGGCCAACTTCTCGGCGACGACGCCTGGAATGCGATGCTGCTGGATTTGGCCGAAACTCCCGCTGAGCTGATGGCCCGTGCCGTGCGCGACCACCTGGCGGACTGCTTGGTCACGCTGCCGCACATCGGTGCCCTTGCTGAGCCCAATGTCGACGAGGTTGCCGATGCGGGCATCGACGCCGCGGCGCTGCACTTCTACCTCGGTAACCTTACCAACATGCGCAAGCACATCTTCCCGAGCCTGCTGGATACCTACGATGCCTGGCGCGAGACTGGCGACATCACCCCGCTGCGAACCCTTGCCGAGCGTGGCCGCACGCACTGGCAGCACCTCGCTCAGGATATGATCGGCTTGCACGGCACGCATGGCTCGGGCGCGGCGCCGCTGATTCGCGATCTTGTCGACCGTGGCCACCTCTGACCGTTCGCCTGCCAACGTCCGAAGATGCATTTTGGCGCTTTGGGGCGTTGACGCTTCTGCAACTCGGCAGTTCTTCGCTTCGGCCCTAATCACTGACGGACTTTGATGCGGTTGACCACCGCCGCCGGCCCCCGGACAATCGAGGAATGTCCGACCAACAGGCCCCGAGTATGTCCGCAGTCAGCGCCGAGCGCACCCTGACCCCGCTTCGCAGCCTGCGCGAACTTCGCCCTGGCAGCTTTCATCTTCGAGCGCGCCAACGCGCTGCCGCCGAGCTTCTGCGACGAGGTCATTACGCGTTTCGAGGCCAACCCGGCGCAGCAGTACGCCGGGCGCGTCGGGCAACTGCGCGAGCAAGATAGCTCAATCAAGCAGACCATGGACCTTGTGGTCAGCAACAAGCCGGACTGGAAAGACGTCGACGAGATGCTGTTCCGCTCCCTCGCTGCGGCCATGGGCGAGTTCCGCGAGACCTTCATCTACTTCAAGGGTCCGTTCAAGGACATGGGCTATCAGGTGCAGCGCTATCTGCCGGGGCAGTTCTACGACTGGCACATCGACGGCGGCAGCCATGAGCTGAGCCAACGCCAGCTGGTCGCGCTCTGGTACCTGAACGACGTGCCCGGCCCCGGCGGCGAAACCCAGTTCCTGTATCAAGACATCAGCGTGCGGCCGGAGCGCGGCAAGCTGGTGCTGTTCCCGCCGTTCTGGACCCACGAGCACCGTGCTGCCCGGTTGGAAACCGGGGTCAAGTACATCGCCACGACCTGGGTCGTGTTTGCGTGACTACTGCAGGGCCGCTCGCCAACGCCCCCCGCCTGCTCGGTATCGTCGAACTCGGCGGTTATCCCAACCTCATGCCGCTCTATCGCCGGTTGGGCTTCGACGCGGAGCTGGTGGCTTCTCAACGCAAGGCGCAGGCGGCTTTGAAGAAGCGGCTACCGGACGTCATCGTTGCGGAGTACAACTTCCAGTCGGACTTTCGTGATCGCACCAGTAATTTGGAGACGCTGATGGCGCGCTTGCAGCGCCATCCGGATGTGCGCGTGATTTGCATCTATCAAGCCGAGTTCAGGCACAAGCTCGATCTGATGCTGGAGCGCTTCCCCGTGTTCGCGGCGCTGCCGCTACCGTTGGACGAGCAGGCCATGGAAGACGCGCTGCTTCGGGCAATGATGTAGGTGTCCAGCGGAAGGTTTGAGCAGGAGCAATTTCATGGACATCCCTTGCCCCATCTCTGCTGGCTGCTGAGCATTTCGAGGGTCGCGACCGCTTGAGCGGCTGGTTTAGCGATTGGGAGCGCCGACTTCTAGTCGGCACGTCCGCAACGCCCAACGCTGCACGGTGCGGCCCAAGTTCAGCAGGGCCCTAATGAAAAACGATCAGAACCGCGTCAGCAGTGTCTGACAGGCCGCCGGCGGTTGCGGTTTGGGTGCCGGTTTGGACGACTTCTTCTTCGGCGAATTCGCCTCCAGGCTGAACCACCAGGCCAGCTCGGAGCCGCAACCGCTGCCCATCGGGACCGGCGACTGCTGTTTGCAGGACGGGCTGTCCTTGGGGCACTTCAGGCGTACATGCATGTGTGCATCATGACCCCACCAGGGTCGTAGCTTGCGCAGCCAGGCGGCGTTGCCCTCGCGCTTGCACAGGGCGCGCTTGATACCCGGATTGACCAGGATGCGGTCGACGTTCGGATTCTCCGCCGCGGTGCGGATCAGAAACAGCTGATCCGGTCCCCAGTTGCCGTTCACGTCCAGTTTGTGGCCGCCGAGCATGCTGGGCGGATCCCGGGCCTCCGGCGTGGACCGCACCGCCTGGGCCGGCGAATCCGCCAGCGTCAGCCAGACGTCGACATCGAGCCCGTTCTGATGACTGACATGGGACGAGGCCATGCGTCCGCCACGCGGCTGCGCCAAGTCGCCGATCATGATCAGCCTGCCGTTGCGCCGGTCCATGGCCTCGCCCAGCTCGCGGATCAGGCTGATGGTCTGGGGGTGACCGTAGTAGCGGTCGCGGTGACGGCGGATGCTGACGAAGCCCGTGCCGGAGGGAGGCAGCGCGCTCGCGCCTTGGATACAGCCATTGGAGGGTCCGCCGATGGCAACCGGGGCGCCGGCGGCAACGGTCTTGATGCGCGACCAGGGTGTCTCCGCGGCTAAGGCGGCGGCGCAGACAGACAGCAGGAGTGCGATGGCGATGACGCGCCAGCCAGTGATGAGTGTTGCGCTGGTGCGCGGCGAGCCTGGCGGTTGCATGGTTCCCCCGTAGCGGCGTTTGAGCGAGCCGATATTTGCGATAGCGTACTCGATTTTTTGGAGGGAGTGGACTCGGTGCAAATGCGTCAAGTTTCATCGCGACAAAGCGCTTGCCGTCCGAAGGGCCGAGCACCAAGGGCCAAGCGCCGAAAGTACGCAATCGTGCTTTGCTACGGCCCTCGGCCCTCGGCGCTTGACCCGCTTGAACCACCGCAGAGATTGAACAACTGGGCGCGTGCTGTCGTCGGCCTGAGGCATCGGCTCAGTCGTGTAGCGAGCCGCGGGCGATGCGGAGAGGGGAAGAGGGGGAGAGGCCAGCGTCGCGATCCATCGCCGTGGCGGCGGTGGATGCGAGGGGCGCGACCCGCCGCACCTCCCTGTGCCGGCATGGTCGGCGTTGAGCGCTAGGCTCCGGCCTTGCGCCGCTTGGCTGCGCGCTTGCTGCTCATCGCGCCGCGGATCATGAAGAGCACGAATAGGCTTGCCACGAAGCCCACGGCGGCCAAGGCCATGCTGACGGTGATCGGCTTGGTCTGTGGGTCGGCGATGCCGAACTGGTTGCCGACGCCGATCAGGGTGGGATTATCGGTGGGCACCATGATCAGGAAGGCGCAGAACACCATGAATACGCCGAAAAAGATCAGCTTCAAGTCCATTTGGATGGCGGCGACTAGCGTCGTGAAGGCCAGCAGGTAGAGCACGACCCCGGTGTATTGCTGATCGCTCAACAACGGGCGGATGCCCTGCGTGTTGAGGATGTAGAGCAGGCCGATCAGCAGTCCCCACTGAACCAGTTGCCGGATCAGGTACCACAGGCGATTGTTGTCCGAGACGAACGCCTGGCCCCAACCGGAGATCAGCGAGATAAAGGCAACGATCGGGACGAAGATCTCCCAGTATTTGTACGTGCTGGCCATGTCTTTCTGGCTGAGCCACAGCAGGGCGACGGCTCCGCCGAACAGGACTAGCAGCGGCAGGACAGACATGACAAGCGGGCTGTTTTCGCCCTTGATTTTCGCCGATGAGGCGGCGGTTGAAGCTTCGGACACGGCTTGACCTCCAACGGGGGCAGAGGGTGATACCGAGGGTCTCGGTGCCCGCAGCAATACGCAGAGCAGGCGCCGACACGCATACGCCCGTTTCTTAAGGTTCGTGAGGGCGCAAACGCCGGTAGACCGTCGGCGTGGTGAACCTCAACGTAGTGTAAACCATTTTTTCGGTGTGTGAAGTCAGATTGACACAAAAACTTCTGAATTTGTGTCAACACAAGTTGACGTTCAGCGCTACCGCCTGTCCGGCGCCCCGCGCACGTCTCAAAACGGCCAGATCAGCGGTACAAGACCCACGGTGACGGCGCCAACCAGCAGCGTCAGCGGGATGCCGATACGCAGGAAATCGCCGAAGCGGTAGCCGCCCACATTGAAGACCATCAGGTTGGTCTGATAGCCGACCGGGGTCGCGAAACTGGCGGACGCGGCGATCATCAGCGTGACGATGAACGGCAGTGCGCTCACCTCCATAAGCCGAGCAGCGTCCATGGCGATGGGGAACACCAGCACCGCGGCGACGTTGTTGGTGGCCAGCGCGGTCAGCAGCGCGGCGGCGGTGAACACCAGCGCCAGCGAGACCCAGGGCAGACCCTGGGCGAGGCCGATCAGCGAGCCCGCCAGCAACGATGCAGCGCCGGTCTTCTCCAGCGCCGCGCCGATGCCGAACGAAGTTGCGATGACCACCAGTACCTGCCAGTCCGGCGCGCGTCGGGCCACGCGCCCGGCGGTGCACCGCATGATGACCATGCTGCCGGCGGCGAGCAGCGCCGCCTCCAGCATCGTGAACAGGCCCGTGGTCACGCTGATAACCATCGCGACGACGATGCCGATGGCGATCGGCGCGCGGCCGTGGTCGATGGGGTGGCTGTTGCCGAGCTGGCTGACGACGTGAAAGTCCTTTGAGTTGCGCTGTTGCAGCACGAACTCCGGGCGCGTCTCCAGCAGCAGCGTGTCGCCGGCGGCGAGCACGATGTCGCCGATCTTGCGCTCCACGCGCTCGCCGTTGCGTGACAGCGCGATGATGACGGCGTTGTAGTGGGCGCGAAAGCGCCCCGCGCGCACGCTGCGGCCGATCAGCGGCGACTTGTTCGACAGCACGGCCTCGACGAAGCAACGGTCCTGGCGCGGGCCGCCGAGTTTGAACACCTGATCGGTTGCCGGCACCAGGCCGCGGATCTGGTGCAGGTCCATGACCGAGTCGACGATGCCCGCGAACACCAGCCGATCGCCGTCTCGCAGCACCTCCTGGGACGATACTGCCGGGATGATCTGTCCGCCGCGCTCGATCTCGATCAGGAACAGCCCCGGCAACTGGCGCAGACCGGCGGCCTCGATGCTCTTGCCGGATAGCGGGCTGTTCGGCGCTACCAGCATCTCGGTGGTGTAGCGGCGCACGTCGTCGTAACTCTCGGCCGCGGGGGTGCGGGCCGGCAGCAATCGATGGCCGGCGACGAGCAGAAACAGTACCACCGTGGCGGTCACCGGCAGGCCTACCCAGGCCAGTTCGAACAGCCCCAGGCCGGGCTCACCGCTGCGCTCGGTGTAGAGCCCATCCACCACCAGATTGGTGCTGGTGCCGATCAGCGTGCAAGTGCCGCCGGCAATGCTGGCATAGCTGAGCGGGATCAACAGCCGCGACAGGGACAATCGATGGCGCTTGGCCCAGTCCTGCACCGCAGGGATGAAGATCGCCACCACCGGCGTGTTGTTCAGAAACGCGCTCAGGGCCGCCACCGGCAGCATCAGCCGCAGGCGCGCGTCGTGCTCGCCCCGCGGGCGGCCGAGCAGCGACTGGCCGATCCAGCCCACCGCGCCGGTCTCGGTGAGGCCGGTAACCACCACGTAGAGCACTGCCACGGTCAGCATTCCGGGATTCGAGAACCCCGCCAGGGCCTCCTGTGGTGTCAGCACGCCCGTGACCAACAGCAGCGTCAAGGCTCCGGACGTGACGATGTCGGGCGCGATACGGGTGCGCACGAACAGCACGAAACAGAGTATGACCAGGGTCAGGCTGAGCCAGCCGGGCCAGCCGAGGGCGGCGAGCGTCATGGAAGGTGGCTCCAATGTCGAGCAGCGCGGGCCGCAGCTGGGGTCAAGGCCGACCAAGCCCGATAGCGCCGACGGAGGCGTCGGAGAAGTTCAGACAGCGGCTCCGAGGCGGCGGGCGATGTTGAAAATCGACGATCTCTTAGGACGCGCCGCCGATCAGCTGCTCGTAGCGCTCCTTCAGCGCCGCCTGGCGCAGCCGCTCGGCCTCCTGCTCGCTTGCGATCAGCGGCGACTCCTGCCAACTGTCGGTGGTATGGTCGAAGACCGAGAAGCGCCAGGCCTTGCCAACCTTGAACACCTTGGTCACGTCATGGCCGGCCTGGGCCATCGCGGCCATTTTACTCGGCGTGGCCGGTGGCGTTGTTGCGGCAGTCGCGGGGGCAGTTGTCGGTTCCGAGGCCGAGACCGGCATCGGGTCGGCCGTCGACGCGGCTTCCCGGAAACGAAACTGATTGTTTTGAATCTCCCCCTGCAGGTCGAACTCCACGGCGTCGACATTGGGCAGCCGGCTCAGGATGTAGCCGGCCATCATCATGCCCAATCGCTCGTTCTCCTTCTCCAAGGCGCTCAGCAACTTGTCGGCGACGATCTGACAGCGTTGCAGACGATCGGGCGTTTCGACCCATTCCCGGCTCATTTGCCAGCCCTGATCCATGTCGCGGTCGAGCTGGTCGAAGAAGCTTGCTCCCTGCCGCAGGATCGGGTCGGGAACGTTCAGGGTGTAGACTTGTTCGTCGACGATTGCCTTCAGGAACATGCGTGAACTCCGCTGACTTGCGATGGTCCCGCATTCTATCAAAGCCCACCGTGCTGGCCCGAATCCGACAGCGCGGACCGACCCCCGCCGCGATCATCATGCTGCTGACGATACCCAAACTGCTCAACACCGCCCAGCTGGACAAGATGCACGAGGTGCTGGCCGATGCCGAGTTCATCGACGGCCGGCTCAGCGCGGGCTTCGCCGCCGCCAAGGTGAAGCACAATCAAGAAATGCGTCAGGACCCCCAGCGCATGCAAGTGCTGATCCGCATCCTGATGGCCAGCCTAGGCCACCATGAGACCTTCCGCTTCGGTGTGCTGCCGCATCGGGTCGCCGACCCGATCTTCGCCCGTTACCAACCCGGCATGACCTATGGCGATCACGTCGATGATCCGATCATGGGCAGCAGCGGCCCGCGGTTTCGCACGGACGTGTCAATGACCGTGTTTTTGAATCCGCCGGATGCCTACGACGGCGGCGAGTTGATGATCAGAACCTCGTTCGGCGAGCGCAAGGTCAAGCTGCCTGCCGGCGATGCCGTGGTCTACCCGTCATCGAGCCTGCATCAGGTGGCGCCAGTCAGCCGCGGCGAGCGGCTGGTGGTGCTGACCTGGATCCAGAGCTACGTGCGCGACCCGGCCCGGCGCGAGTTGCTGTACGAGTTGAACCAAGCTCGGGAAACGCTGCTGAAACAGTCGCCGGAGGCCGAGCATACGGCGCTGGTAGACCGTAGCTACGCCAACCTGGTGCGTATGTGGAGCGAGTTATAGCCGGGCAAAAAAAACGCGGCTGGCTGGTGCCAAAACCGCGTTAAGTGACGCACATCGGAAGCTCCGGGGTCACGTGCACTACAACTATAGGTTTGGTCCGGGCCAGGCGGCATCCTGTGAAGCCCCACCGACACATCGGGGATTCCCCTTTAGCGTTGATGCGTCTGGTGGCTGGAATCCTTGAGGGCACCAAATGCTTGAATAGAGAAGCGCCACGCGCCAAGGACCGAGGGCCAATCGTGCGCAACCGTACTGAGCAGCTGCCCTCGGCCCTCGGCGCTTGGCCCACTTTTAGCGACGCACGGGTTGATCGGGTCTTCACCTACCCGGGGGCGGGTCAAATGCCATTCTTGCGCTGGGGGTCGGAGCTTTACGGTGCGCGCGAGGGCAAACGACGTGCGGCGCGGCGGCGAGGGTCACGCATTTGCCGCCGCTGCCTATTTGGGCTGGATGCTCAGTCCGATCGCACCGGGATCTCGCACAGCATCAAAGTGCCGCCGCCGGGCTGCGGGCTCACGCTTAGCTTGCCGCCGAGGATGCCGGCGCGATAACCCATGATGTGCAGACCGAGCCCGCCGGGGCCGCTCTGGGGCGAGTCGTCCCATTCACCGTCGTCCTGCACCGTGAGCCGGATCGTGCGGTCGCGCTGCTCGAGGTGGATTTCGATGCGGGTCGGCTTGCCGTGGCGGGCCGCATTGCTGATCGCCTCCTGGGCGATGCGGTAGAGGTGAGCGGTGATTAACGGGTCGGTCACCGGGGCCTCATCCGGGTGGACCAGCTCGCAGTGCACGCCGCTGGAGCGCTGCACCTCTTCCGCTAGCGCAATGAGCGCGTCGATGAGGCGCTCTGGCGCCACCCCCACCGGGGCCAGTCCCTGAGTGATGCCCTTGGAATCGAGCAGCGCTTGTTCGATTTGTTGGGCCAACTGCTGCGCTTGCGCTGCCTCCGGCCGCTGCGCCTTTTCCAGTTTCCTGCCGAGCGTCTTGGCCAGCAGCGTTACCGCCGTGAGTTGTTGACCGAGTCCGTCGTGAATCTCCCGGCCGATGCGTTCCTGCTCGCGCGTGCTGGTCTCGATGATCTGACGCTCAAGCTCGCGCCGCTGGCTGATATCACGGACCAGCAGCACATAGACCCCCATATGATCGATCTCGGCGCCGACCGTCTCGGCGGGAAACAGGGCACCGCCCGCGCGCACGCCTTCGCACAGCAGGGTCCGCGGCGACCCGGTTGTGTGCTGGATGAGCAGCTGCATGATGTCGCGGTTGTCGTTGTGGGGCGGCCCAGGCCGCAGAAAGCGCCCCAGCGGTTGGCCGATCGCCTTGTCTGCCGGGCAGTCGAACAGGCGTTCGGCGGCGGCGTTGAACTCGCCGATGGTGCCACTGCGATCGACGCCGACGATGCCGTCCACCACCGTGTTTAAGATGGCGGAGAGGCGCTGTTGGCGTTCCGCCAGCAGTCGTTCCATGTTTTTGCGCTCGCTGATGTCGATCACCGCCACCAGCACCCGCCGCAGGCTCTGCTCGCAGCCGAAGGCCGGCACTGCATGCAGCAACACCGGAATGCGTTTGCCTTCCAGGGTGCGAATTTCGAACTCCTGCACACTGCCGCGACCTTGCAGCAATTGCTCCAGCAGGGCCTGCAACACGGGCGTTGGCTCGAGTGGAAAGAAGCGCTGGCCCGATGCACGTACTTGCTCGGCATTGTCGGCCCCGAGTAGCGCCAGCGCGGCACGGTTGATGGCGTTGATCCGCACGCGCTCGCGGCACGCCTCCGCCTGTTGCGGGTGCGCACGCACCCAGGCCGCTAGGCGCTCACTGGTATCAGCGCCGGCATCTGCGCCAACGGCCTCAAGACCGTGCCGAACGCCAGACCAGTCCTGCTCCATCAGGCACATGGGCGAGCGTTCGAACAGGATGCGGTAACGCTCCTCGCTGATGCGAATGGCCGCCTCGGCCTCGCTGCGTAGCGTGATGTCGATAAAGGTGACGACGACGCCCTCGATCCGGTTGTCGCGGGTGCGATAGGGTTGGATGCGGCGCAAATAGTGCGCGCCGTCGTTAGTCTTGATCTCTTTCTCCAGCGGTGTGAGTCGCTCCAGCACCAGCCCCGCGTCGGGCAGCAGGCTGTCGTCGCGGAAATTGGGCGACAGGTCCGCGAGCGGGCGCCCGGTGTCGCCGGCCCTGAGATTCAGCAGCTTCGCGGTCTGGGGCGTGAAGCGTTGAATCCGCATGTCGGTATCCAGGAACACCGTCGCGATATCCGTACTGGCCAGCAGGTTGCTGATGTCGTTGTTGCTGCGCTCGAGTTCCTGCACCTTCTCCTCGAGCTGGTTGTTGACCGTGGTGAGTTCCTCGTTCAGGGATTGCAGTTCTTCCTTGGACGTCTCTAGTTCCTCGTTGGCGGACTGCAACTCCTCGTTGGCGGACATCGCCTCTTCGTTGGATGCCTGGAGCTCCTCGTTGGCGCTCTCCAGTTCTTCGATGCTGCCCTGCAACTCTTCGCGCGTGGTCTTGAGTTCCAACTCCAGCTGCTGCGCCAGCGCCAGTTCCGCCGGCTTAGCGGCCGCGGTTACCGCGTTGGCCAGGTCGCTGTCGCCGGTGGGCGCGTCGACATCGCTGAAGCTGATCAGCAGCATGCCGTGCATGTGTTTGGGCGAGGTCAGCGACCGGACGCGCGCATGCACCCGCACGAAGCGGCCGCCGCGCTTCATCCGTGCATCGCGCACGTCGATCGCGGTCTCGTCCCGCGCCGCCTGATGGCAGGCGGCGCGCACGCGGGTGCGCAGGCCGTGCCGCAGCAGATCCATCAGGTACAGGGTCGGGCGTCCCGCGGGCAGTTCCAGGTAGTCCGCGGCGGGGCCGAAAAAGTACAGGATCTCGAACCGCGGGCTGACTAGCACCGCCGCCGGGCCGTACTCCTCCAGCAGCAGCCGCTCGGCCACCAGTCCGGCGTCTCTTGCCGTGCCAGCGACGTTATCGAACTCGTGCATCGGGATGCGCTCTCGCTCCGGTATCTGTGCGATCGGAAAGGTCATGGCACCAGCGCGCAGCGCACCGGTGCGCCGGAACAGGCGCCATTGCTTCGACAGGGTCTCGAATAGGTCAGCGTGCGGGCCGATGCTCTCGGACGGGCCGAGCAGCAGGTAGCCGTCTGGACGCAGCGCGAAGTGGAACAGCGCTATAACTTGCCGCTGTATCTCCGGCTCCAAATAAATCAGAAGGTTGCGGCAACTGATCAGGTCCAGACGCGAAAACGGCGCATCGCAGATCAGGTTCTGCGGTGCGAACACCACGGTCTCGCGTACCTCCTTTTTGACGCGGTAATGATCGGCGTCTTCTTCCGTGAAGAACTGCTTCAACCGCTCCGGCGAGACGTCGGCGGAGATGCTCTTGGGGTAGAGTCCCTCGCGTGCGATCTCCAGCGCCGACACGTCGATATCGGTGGCGAACAGTTGCAGGGCGATGCGGCGTTGTCGGCGCGTAAACGCCTCGATCATCAAGATCCCAATGCTGTAGGCCTCTTCACCGCTGGCGCAGCCGGCCACCCAGACGCGCACCGGGCGATCCGGGTCCGAGCGGCCGGTCAGGTCCTCGAGCACGCGCTGCTCCAGTACCTCGAAGGCGTTGGGGTCGCGGAAAAAGCTGGTCACGCCGATCAACATATCGTGGAGCAGCAGCCCCAGTTCGCTGGTATCATCATGCAGCTTATGGATGTAGTCCGGCAGCGATGGTATCTGGCACAGCCCCATGCGCCGCCGCACCCGGCGCAGCAGCATGTTTTTGCGATAACCGCGAAAATCGTACTTGGTGCGTGCCCGCAAGATGGACAGGATGGTGGTGAGTAATTCCGACTCCGACTGATCGGCCGGATGCGACAACCAGGCGCCGTCCGAGCGCTGGGCGGCGGTGTAGTGCATCAGTACCGCGGCCATGTCGCCCGGCGCCAGCACGCGGTCGGCAACGCCGGCGGCGATGGCGCTGCGCGGCATGTCCGGGAAGCGTGCCGATTCCGGCGTCTGCACCAGCGTCAGCCCGCCGCGGTCTTTGATCTCGCGCAGTCCGGCCGTGCCGTGGTTGCTGGTACCGGAGAGCACGATGCCGATGGCACGGTGTTGCATGTCCAGGGCCAGCGAGCGGAGAAAGGTATCGATCGCGGTTTGCCGGCCGGTAGCCGATGCCAGTTCATCTGGCGGCGCGGTCAGGTGCAGCGCGCCGCCGTCGATGGTCATGAACTTGCCGGGTGGAATCAGGTACACGCGGTTTGGCGTCGCCATGACCCCGTCCTGTGCTTCTTCCACCGGCATGGTCGTGTGCGTGGCGAGCAATTGCGCCATCAGGCTGCGATGCTCCGGGTCCAGGTGCGGCACCAACACGAAGGCCAGCCCCGGCTTATCCGGCATTGCGTCCAGCAGCAGCGTGAAGGCCTCCAGCCCCCCGGCCGATGCACCGACGCCGACCACGCCGAAGTCGGGCGAGGCCATGTCGGCGGCACCGGCGGTGGAGTGGCCCGCTGCGGCCCGCGTTGGTTGAGCTGTTGGTCTGGACGCTGGGAGTTGGCCGCTTCCGTTGGCATTGTCACTGTTATCGCCGTCCGCGGGGTTCTGGCGGTCGTTATCTCTTGCGCTGGTCACGATGGGGCCGCTCCGGGCAGGTTGACATCCTCAGCGGGGCGGCGACCCGTTGCAAGGGTCGCTGCCGACGGGCGTTGCGCATACACCCTCTATTTTTGCACTATCCGCGACGGCGATCACAGCCGATTTCGGCGCCCCGAATCGCGGCTGCAAGCCGCTCGCACGAGCGTGGGAGCGGTTTGCAATCGCGACGGCCACAATCACCGAAGTGCAGCTGCTCAAACTGCGGCTCCACGGCCATGCCGCGATGCTCCCCGCGTCTACAGCGGCCTTAACGCGTCGTCTATTTCGTGTTCCGCCGCCAACCAGTCGTCGAGTTCGTGGTCGGGGGCAAAGCCGCGCCGCTCCGCCTTGAAGTAGGCACAGACTCGAATGCGTTCCTCGCGCAGCTCGAGCAACGCGGCCACCGGGTTGTCGGTGCCGAAGATGGCTCGCACGCTGGCCGCCTCCCTTGGCGAATTCATTGAGGGCCTCTGGCGTGGTTGTCGGGCTCTGCCCAGGGGATGGCCCGTGCTTCGCACTGTGTGGCGAGGCTGGTGATGGCGCGCAAGTCGGCCTCCATTTCCTGGATCACGTCAGCGCTGTCGCTGGCCCCGGCTATGCTTGATGGCATACATGGCCTCGTCGGCCCGTGCCAGCAGTTCTTCTGGTTCGGTTCCGCCCTCGGGATAGAGCGTGAAGCCGATGCTGGCGCGCATCTGCAGCATTCCTTGCTCGAGCACGATCGGTTCGTCTCCCAGGCTTCGCTCAATCCGTTCGCGGGCCTGGTGCACGTCGTCCAGACCGTCCACCTCTTCCAGGATCACGACGAATTCGTCGCCACCGATGCGCGCGGCGGTGTCGCTATCGCGCATCGCTCGGCGTAATCGCGTCGCGCAGTCGCGCAACACCGCGTCGCCGACAGCATGGCCGAAGCGGTCGTTGATCTCCTTGAAATCGTCCAGATCGATGAACAGGAGCGCGAACGTCTTTTGGCTGCGTCGGTGACGGCGGACGGCGCTCTCCAGCCGATCCATCAGCAGGGCGCGGTTGGGCAGTTTCGTCAGGCTGTCGTGCACGGCCAGATAACGCAGCCGGGTCTCGTACTCGACTCGCGCCGTGATGTCGCGTAACAGCAGTGTGTAACCCCGCGACGATCCGAGCTGGAGCCGTGACAGGCTGCCTTCGATCGGGAACTCCTTGCCATCCCCACGCAGTCCGAACAGGGCGCCGTCCCGCAACGAGATGTTGCTCGGGTGGTCGAATTTGTCGAGCCGCCGCAAGGCGTCGCGCAGCAGATCGCGGCTGCCCTGCGCGAGCAGGAGCAGCCAGTTGATCCCTTCCATGCCGCGGGAGTCAAGCCCGAACATCTGCTCAGCGCCGCGGTTGCACAACACGACGCGCTGGCCTTCGTCCAGACACAACAGGGCATCGCTTCCAAAGTCGAGCAAGCGGATTGCGTCGGCCAACTCGTCCCAGCGCAGACGCGATCCGCTGGGCTGAACGGCGCGCCGTTCCGGTCTTATGGTGATCGGCGGGTAGCCCGAGGTGACGGGGTCGGTACTGCTGAGGGGCATGCTCACGCCTCGTTCTCCGTTCTTGGTGGGCCGCGCGTGGTCGTTAGCTCATTCACGGTGTTGGTGCGTCTATCGCAATCTCTGGGCCGCCGGTCTGAAAGGGGGGCTTTCGTGTGTGCGATTTTTCGTTCCAGCGAACACAATGAAGAGGTTGGCTGAAAGCGGCGTCAGATGTTTTACCTTACCGCAGCATAAATGGTTCAAGTATGTCATCGGGCGGAACAATCACCGATCGGGGAATCCCTGATGGATGGCTAGGTGCGCAGCGGACAAACGGTTAGTTACGAGGGTGGCACTCGGCGTTGGGTCTAACCCCACGATCTTCGGGCCAAATCCCACAACCGATATCATCCAGCAAGAACAGGATTGCTCGGGGGTGAGCCTGATATGCTCGACGTCTCGTATCGGTTAAGGTATACACGAAAGTTGATTGATTGCGAGTTTTGGGGCCGATGTCGGTGCAGGTGTGCTGGGCTTGGTTAGTAAATGAGAGAGGAACGCGTCTCACGGTGTCGCCCTCGATGAGGTAGCCTGTGGCCGTGCTGGGGCTCCGATGGGGCGCGCAGCGCATGCTGCGGTCGCAGCAGCGTCGGTAGACTGCCCGGACGGCGCACGGGCCGGGGCCGCTACCGACCCTACAACATCCTGAGCGACAGCCAAGTGGCGAATGGAATGCAGTTCGCCGAGGTAATAATGAACGCTAACGTGAGCACAGTCCTGATCGTCGACGATCACCCACTGGTTCGAGAGGGCCTCAAAGGCCTGATCGCGGAAGAGCCGGATCTCGCGGTTTGCGCCGAGACCGGCAGCATGCGCGAGGCGCAAGAACTGGTGCGCGAGCTTCAGCCCGATATTGTCATCGTCGATCTGTCGCTGGAGGACGGCAACGGTCTGGAGCTGATTCGGCGCCTGAAGAGCCATTACCCGCAGCTCAAGATGCTGGTCTGCTCCATGCGTGACGAATCCCTATTCGCCGAGCGCGCCATCAACACCGGCGCCCAGGGCTACATCAACAAGCACGAGGTCGCGGGGCACGTCGTCGACGCACTACGGCAGGTACTCAGCGGCAAGATCTATCTGAGTCCGGAGGTGGTGGACCGCATCATCAGCGGCTTTGCCCGCAATCAGCCGGTGACCGGTTCCTCTATCGAAGATCTCAGCAACCGCGAATTGGAGGTGTTTTGGCTGATCGGCCAGGGTCATACCACCGCGGAGATCGCCAAGCAGCTCAACCTGAGCGTGAAGACCATCGAGACCCATCGCGAAAAGATAAAGCGCAAACTCGGCCTGACCTCCGCCGGTCAGCTGATGCGCCATGCGGTGCAATGGGACTTGGAGCAGGGGTGAATGCCTGCTGTTGAGCCTGCGGGACGATGGCAACGAGATCAGGCCCGACCATGAACACAACGGCCGCCCGGGCTTGCGCCTGACGGGCTCCCGCGCGAACCTCCGTGTCGGCGAATGCCGTATCGAGCCGGTTGCCGGCGGTGGCACGCTGGTGCGCTGCGAGGTGCCCCCGCCCGCTGCCGGTGTGACGGAACCCTGATTCAGCAGGTTCTCCGGCGTAGCGCCCGGTAACGGTCGGCAGCAATCCACTGTGGAGCTGTGAGCGCCGGCGCATGCGGCTCTCTCGTATGTGTCCGAGGGAGTTTTTTACAGCGTATCCACGCACGTGACCCGGGCATGCGGCCCGGACTGCCCATTCAGTACGACAATCGGGCGCGGCATGGCCTGTCCGCCGCTGCTGGTGCAGCGGCATCGCACTGTCAGCGTGGCGCCCCCAAAGAGACGCGGGATCGTGCAAGCGGTCGACGGCGCGAGTTCTATGCAGACGCAGCAGCTTTTTTTTTCAGCATCCCCAGTTGTGGATCAGCATCGTCGTCATCAGCCTCGCCATCTTCGTCCTTGCGTTGGTGGCGGTCGTGCGCGTCCTCTCCGGGCGCTGGGCAACTCGCCGCTATCAGTACATCGTTGACGGGGCACCGGATGCGCTTTCGCTGGTAGACCGTCATTCGGCCCCAGGCCCTTTGCGCTCGGCCCTTCAGAAGGCACGCGCGTTGTGGCTATGAAACTTGACTCATCTGCAAACAGTTGGCGCTTTCAAGCAATGCAATCTAGTACAACGTCCGTGGTAGCCGGGGGAAGCGCGGCGGAATCCAGTTCTTGGCTATGCCCCGGCGGCTAGCGCCGCCTGCCGCCGCATCTTGTTGACGATGGCGTAGACGCCGACGTGGCGGTTGGGGCTCAGATGCTCTTCCAATTTTAGGCCTTCGAACAGGGCGTCGACGTCGGTGTCGTCGATCTGTGCCTGGGTCTTGCCCGAGAAAAGGCCCACCAGCAGTGCCACTACGCCCTTGATGATGGCCGTGTCGCAGTCGCCCTGAAAATTCAGGCCGCCGCTGGCGTCGCCATTGACCGGCCGGGCAACCACGTGGACCGTGCTCATGCACTCCATGACACGGTTGGCATCGGTCTTGTCCGCCGGGTCCATCGGGGCCAGGCGCTCGCCCAGCTCCACCAGGTATTCGTAACGCTGATCCCAGTCGCCGAGCATCTCGAAGGTGTCGATGATGTCGCGGATCT
Organism: uncultured Gammaproteobacteria bacterium; assembly: GCA_963695445.1. Taxonomy (GTDB): domain Bacteria; phylum Pseudomonadota; class Gammaproteobacteria; order Chromatiales; family Chromatiaceae; genus Thiohalocapsa. Next base: position 143,576 of record CAVOGV010000036.1, read on the forward strand.
GTTCGCTCTGGCTGTCGTCGCTGGTCATGATGGTCAGACGCTGAAGGACTCGCCGCAGCCGCATTGATCTTTAATCTTGGGGTTGCGGAACTCGAAGCCCTCGTTCAGCAAGCTGGACTTGACGAAGTCCACCTCCATACCGTCGATTTGGTCCAGGCTGGCCTTGATCCACAACCACCTTTACGCCGTGGCTTTCGAAGATTTGATCGTCGTCGCCGAGGTCGTCGGCGTAGTCGACGACATAGGCGAAGCCGGTGCATCCGCTCTTCTTGGTACCGATACGCAGCCCGAGCCCGTGCCCGCGCTTCGCGAGCATATGAGAAACGTGGCTGGCTGCCGAGTCTGTCAGTGTGACGGCCATGGTGCTGATCCTGTTGTAGGATTGGGAAAGAGAGTGGCTAGTCGCTAGCTACGAGTTGCTAGAGGTTAAAGAGGGGATATCTCAGACCGACCAGCCATGGTCGGCGCTAATTTGGCCGACATATTGATCGTTGTCGTTGTCGTTGTCGTTGTCGTAATCGACTTTCCCGCAACCGACGGGAAGTCAGACCGCTTTGTGGCTTAACGTCAACGCCCTCATGCGCACACTGCAGTGCCGCTCGAAGCGCGGAAACGATCACGACAACGACAACGACAACGAGAAACCCGACTTATCCGTGAGGATACGGCCCCCCTCAAGGACCCTAGCAGCTAGCACCTAGCAACTCGCCACTATCCTTTCCCAATAGCCCTTCGGCGGCCGGATTTCAAGACCGGCGGCCATGTGCTCAATGACGCTGCTCGTTGCCGATGCCGCCGCCGAGGGTCGACATGTCCATCAGTCCGCGCATTAGCGCGGCGCGCTCGCGCAGGTCGATGGTCTCGATCAGGGCCTGTTTGTCGTCGGCGCCGAGCGGCAGGTGTGCGCAGAGCAGGTTGACCAGATCGCCGTCCGCCATCTTGCCGATGTCGTCCCAGGGTACCTCCACTGAGCGTCGGGTGCAGAAGGCGCGCAGGGAGCCCATGAACTGGTCGCGCTCGCTTATGTCCTGCTCGTCGCTGTCGTAGTCGGCGGCGAAGCGATCCCACACCGGGCGTACGCGGCGATAGCCGTCGCGCTCGGGCAGCTCCTGCGCAATCTCGAACCGGCACAGGCCGGTGAGCACCATGACGATGCGCCCGTCGTTGGTCTCGCTGTAGGAGGTGATGCGCCCGGCGCAGCCGATGCGATGCAGTGCCGGCGTGTCGTCGGCGTCGTCCATACCCTGCGGCTGCACCATACCGATCAGGTGATCCGCGGCGAGCGCGGCCTGCACCATGTTCAGATAGCGTGGCTCGAAGATGTTCAGCGGCAACTGGACGCCGGGCATAACGACAGCACCGCTGAGCGGGAAAATCGGCAGATCCGACGGCAGATCGGCGAAGTTGGGTAAAAATGGATTTCTCACGGTTCGTAGCTCCTCGGGGGCTGGACGCCGGCGCGGATTCGCGGGTCGAGCCAGATGTTCTCCGGTGGCGGCCGAGGATGCGTCGCCCGGCGCAGCATGGCTTTGTCGGGCTGCACTGCCGGCCGGCGCGCGCGAAGCTGTTCGCGCATCGGTGCCAGTTGCCGCCGTGGGTCGATGCCGTTGGCGCGTAGCTAACGAAGGTGGGGACAACTAGCGCCTCCTGCCAGAGCTGGAACCAGCGAGGAGGCGTCTGTGGTGGGGTGGCGAGGGCCAAGGGCCGCTGTACAGCACGATTGCGCAGTGGTGGCCCAAGGCCCGTGGCCCTTGGCCCTTGGCGCTCGGCCCTTCGGGCGTCGGGCGACAGGCGCGGTATCGCTGCGAAACGTGGCGCACCCGCAAGCATCTGTTGCCCTCAACGAACCCCGTCGTTATTGGTCGCTCAGGTAGTCGCGCCCAGCTGAACGCCAAGGTCCACGGCCAGCCCCTGCAGCCGATGTTGCGCAAGCGTGAAGTCGAAGCCGTGAATTGCGCGCTGCAATTCCTCAATATGCTTTTGCGAGACAAGCTCTCGCAGCGACGGACGCAGGTCCTCGAAGCGGTTGATGGCGGCGGCATCGAAGTCCGCGAGCAGTTCGGAAAGGTGTTGCAGGGCGTGCGCGACTTGGTTGCCGACGGCGGCCGAGGCGTCGCGCGGCGAGCGCTGCGGCGTCGTCGGGCTGTCTGGCCCTGCGAGCCTGTCGTCGATCTCCGCAAGTAGATGCTCAAGCAGCTCTCGGACATGGCCGAGCTCGATGCTTGGATCGTCGTCGCTGCGACGTTTGGTTGCCAGTTGCGCGGCACTCTGCTTGAGCTCGACTGCACCAATATTGTCCGCTGCGTTCTCCAGGGCGCGTGCCAGTTGCGAGGCGCCGAAGCGGTCCTCCGCATGGAACAGGCTGGCGTAATCGTCGACGAAATCGGCGTGATCGGTGCGGAAGCGCAGCAAGAGTCGACGCATCAGGTGGCTATCGCCACTCAGGCGCAGCCGGATGCCGTCGAGGTCCATCTTTGGTGGCTGCGGCGCGCGGTCGGCAGGCCTCGCACGGTTGGTGTCGTGCCTTGGCGCGACCACTTCGGCCTGTCTGCTGATGGTACTCGATGCGTCGCACGGCTGCTCGTCGGCGGCGAGCGCAAGCGGGAGCGTGAAGCCGAAGCTGATGCCGTCGTAAGGCGCGCGTCGTTCGACCTGCAGTCGCCCGCCCAGTGCGGCGACCAGGCGCTGGCTGATGCCGATGCCGAGGTCGGCGCCGCCGCGGTTGCCGACGACGGCCTTGTCCGTCGAGCAGGCGCTGAGTCCCGGCGATTGTGGCGGGTGGTTGAGGGCACCGCCGGTGCAGCCGACCTCGAACGCGACCTGCGCGCGCCCGCCGTCGATGCCGAGCAGGCGCGCGCTGATGGTGATCTCGCCGGCGTCGGCGGCTTTTGCGGCGGTGTCCGTGAGCGCGGTCAGTACCTGGCCCAGGCGCTGTGCATCGCCGACCAAAGCGCCGGGGATGTTCGGGTCGCGCTCGAGGCGCACCGTTAGGGGCTTGTCGCCGGCGGAGTGTATGGCCGTATCCACCAAGCCTTCGATAACGTCTTCCAGAGTAAAGGCGACATGCGTGATGTGCAGATCGCCGGCCTCAAGCCGCACGTAATCGAGAATGCTGTCGATCTGCCGCCGCAGGCTTTGGGCCGAGCGGTCGGCACGTTTGAGGTAGTCGAGCTGCTGCGGTGACAGCGATGTCTGCATGGAAAGATGCGTCATGCCGATGACCACATTCAGCGGCGTGCGCAGATCGTGGCCAACGGATTGCAGGAAAGCGCGCTTGGCGTCGTCTGCGCGGGCTGCCGCGATGCGGGCCGCCGCGAGCTGCGTTTCCAGTTCGGCGATGCGAGCGCTGTCGGCGTCGATGCGGGTTCGGGCGGCTCTGAACGACTGTTGTAGACGTTGTCGATCGTTGTCGGCCCCGAACCCTCCGCTCGACTCGCCTGCCGGTGCCAATCCGCGTGCCAGATCGGCAAGTTCGGCCAAGGGGCGATTCAGCCAGACACAGGCAAGTCCGACGTATGCGACCAGCACGGCCGACGCGGCGATGCTGCCCGGTACCGACTGCAGCACGCCTGCCCAGCCACAGGCCGCGGCGCCGAGCAAAATCGGTACGCTGATCAGTAACGAGGTGCGCCAGTGTGTCATGGCCAATGAGCCATCTCCCCTTGTCCGGTTGATTCGGAATACGGTTCGGGTCGCACCTCGCCGCACGGCCACGGTCGGGACCGCCGCGATCGCCAGCACTGCGCGCTGCAATCCGCTCTTGCCTGCAGACTAGCCCATACCATGGGCCGCAGACTGTGACCTGGTTGCGAAATCGCGCCGTTGCTGTGATTGCAAAATGGCTCTCACGCCTGTGGGAGCGGCTTGCAGCCGCGATTCGGCCGCGCGGAACGCTGCTCTCGAGGCTGTCGCGATTGCCGATGGAGCTGGCAGCCTTCATCGCCGCCCCGGTGCAGACGACGAATTTTGGAAAGGGGGTGTCCATCTTAGTGCGGTAGCTGCTACTGATTGTGGTCTACGGCCCGACAATAGCCTGTAAGCGCCTGTTTCTCCCAGCCTGGGATACCGCGCATTGCGTCTACCGCAATCAGATGGACACCCCCCTTTTTGAATTGCGCGCATCAGCGCGTAGCAGCGTGAATCTGGGGCTCGACAAAGCGCCTCGCTCCGCCTAGCATATGCGGCTGGGCTGAGTGGCAGAGTGGTTATGCAGCGGCCTGCAAAGCCGTGGACGCCGGTTCGATTCCGACCTCAGCCTCCATATTTCCCTTTAGGGTTCCGTCCCACCGTATCGCCATCGCGCTGGTCAGGAGCGCCCCCCGCTCCCCCGACCCCATCATGGGCGCCAGTACGTCCCCGCCCCCAGCCATCCGCCCGGGTGGTGAAATTGGTAGACACAAGGGACTTAAAATCCCTCGGCTTCGGCCATGCCGGTTCGATTCCGGCCCCGGGCACCATCTGTTGCCGGTCATTGCCCAAGCGAAGTGATGGTTGATCTACGCCGCGGTCGCGGTTAGCTTCATGGTCGTCGGCGCCGAATCCGTTGCGGCCGTTCGTGACGGCGTCGGCGGGACCCAGTTGTTTTGTAGTTTTTTTCGATTTGGAGGGGGGCTGGCTTGGAACTGACAGGCAAGATTGTGCAAGTGTTGCCGGAGAAATCCGGTGCGTCGGCGCGCGGCCAGTGGCGCAAGCAGGAGTACATCCTGGAGATCCCTGGGGACTATCCGAAGCAGGTCTGTTTCATGGTCTGGGGCGACAAGATCGACCAGTTTGGTGTCCAGCAGGGGCAGGAGGTGACGGTCAGCATCGACCTGGAATCCCGTGAGTACAACGGCCGTTGGTACACCGACGTCAAGGCCTGGCGGGTGGTGCCGGCGGGGCAGGGCGACGCGGACAATGGCGGCGAGCAGCCGCCGCCGTACGATGACAGCCTGCCGCCGTTCTGACAAACCCGATCCGTCGGTGGCGATGCGCCTGCTGATCCGGCAGGTGCGTGACGCCATCCCGTTCGACCTGCCCCAGGCGCAAGTCTGCACCGGCCTCTGCAACGGCTGCTCGGTCAAGCTGTTGGACTATCTCGATACGCAGTTGTGCAACTGGGAGGTACGGCTTGCGGCTGGCGAGCGGCCGGGGCTCGCCGATCTTTCCCGGCTTGGCAGCACCAGCCGCAAGGTGTATCGGGCGCTGGCGGCCAATGGCCTGGTCCCAATGCAGTCACTGTCGGAAGTGACGCCCGGCTAGGCGGGCAATGCCTCGGGCAGACATAGCCGGGTTGCGGGATGCACAACCCGGGCGTTGTTGCTTCGATTGGGTCAACCGCCGATAGGTCGAGCGACGCCGCCTGGCGCGCGTGCGCAGTTCGGTCGCGCCGCGGTAATCCGCGGAAATTAGGAATCGCGGCTGGCGGCTGCCGCCGTAGCCACGGTTGTCGTCGTCTCACCGCTGGATTGAGCGACGCTGACGCTGCCCACCGGCGCGATGCGGGCAGCCACCTCGGCGATCGTGTCGGTGTTGCGCGTGCTATTCGGGTCGGTCAGGATCGCTGTTGCGATGCCGAGCGCAAGGCCGGCGGTGACCAGTTTCACGGTAGTCGCGCCGGGGTCGATTCCCTGGAGTCGCCCGCGCAGCTGGACCGCGAGGTCGCTCATGGATCGCGTGCTCGGCAGGGTGCGAATTGTTTGCAGCATGTTCGGCTTCTCCTCTCTTCGTGTCGTTGTGTTGAACGCGCGACGTCTCGTGTCGTTGTGTTGAACGCGCGATCGTTTCGCTCTGTGTCGGTTTTGGTTGCGGTGACGTGACTCGTCCCGGTGCGGGGCCTGCGACTGGCTCGGCGTTTGTGTGCCAGATTCGGTTTCTCAGCTCCGGTTTGTCGGTTGTTCGCAATTCCTCATTATTCTGGTTGGTTTTTCCCCGCATACGATTCGATTTGACGGGTTTCATTCATCGAGAAAAACTTATCGTAGGGCATCCGAGCGAGATTCAGCGGCTTGTCATGCCGCTGCCGTTCACCGAGCGAGGGCTCGGTGCGGCCAGTCCGCAGCCTTTGTCTGCTTGTGAAGTGCGGCGGCGCCCGCATTGGACTGTGGACGAGGTGCTGCCGCAGACCGACGAGCGTATGGCGGTATGTTGTCACGCCGGCACGTTGTTCTGAGTGGGCCAAGCGCCGAGGGTCAAGGGCCGCTTCACAGCACGATTGCGCAATTTCGACCCCAGGCGCCTGGCGCTCGGCCCTTGGCCATGTAAACGCGATGTCACTGCGAAACGTGACGTATCTGCAAGCAATTAGCGCCCCAAGCGGGCTAGGTGTGTTGCGTTCGGTGGATGCGCCGAATGTGGCGACGCGCAGGTTCCGGAACACTGCGCCGTCCCCTGGTCGGTCTCACGCAACGCCTCGTTGCGGCTGGGGCTCGTGACACCGTTGTCAGGCGGTGCTCCCTGATCGATTCAACCTCATAGAGCGTCGTCGACAGGCGCTTCTTGATCCAACGCGGAGGTTCGACATGAGTCATACATTGAAGGCCGCGGTCGCGCGCCAGCGCATGCTGTTGCATGATCGGCTCCGGGCACCGATGACCTGGCTCGCCGCCGCCTGCGTCGATGGCTGGGGGACCCGTGACGCGCTGGAGCAAAGGCTGCGCGACGGGCTCGACGCGCTGCCGTTCTGCAAATACCTGTATGTCCTCGACGCCAGCGCGCGCCAAGTCACCGGAAATCTGTCACCCGGCGGTCTGTTGCCGGAGCATGTCGGCCGCGATCGGCGACATCGGCCGTATCTTGCCCAGGCGCTGGCGGGCGCGGCGTTTTCGTTGTCGGACGCCTATATCAGCCGTAACGCGAGGCGCCCGTCGCTGACAGCGATTCAGCGCATCAACGGGCTGGACGGCGAGCCGCTCGGTTATTTGGGTGCCGACTTCGATCTCCGCGAATTACCGCTCACCCGTGAGCTGTGCGGTCAACCGGAACAATGGGTACAGCTCAAGGGCGACCCGTCGATCCGTGGCGGGCTGTTTGCGCAGCAGCGAAGCGACAGCTTGATGGACGGCTGTATCGACGATGTGCTGGACCTGATGACGGAGCTGATCGCGGTGCACGGGGTGTTCCATGGCAAGCTGCACTTCTCCAGTTCCCGAGCCACGGTCTGGGTCGCGGATGATCCGTATCGCTACCGGTTGCTCGATTTCGAGGATCTGTCTGACCCCGGCATCTGTCTTGCCTATACCAAGCGCGATTACCCGACCGAGGCCGCGGTGCCGTTGCAGCAAGTCGGGCGAGGTGATCCGCAGCTTCCGCGCGCTGCGTTTCATGGACGAGAACATCTACCTCCGCTCGGGTTCACTGAACATCTACAACGGCATGGTCGGGCTCAACTTTTCCTGCGACGGGTCGCACTACATGCCATGGGCGGAGTTTCTGCACAAGAGCCTGGAATTCTGGATCGGTGCCGGCGAGGCCTGCGCCCTCGCCGACAAGCGTGCGGTTTGCTGAGAATGCATGGCCAAGGGCCAAGCCGCCGCCAACCATTTTCGGCAGCGGCCCTTGGCCCCGGCGCCTTGGCGTGAGTGAGTGAACACTTCAGAACGAGGCCTATGGTCCAGGTACTCCGTCGTTAATCACGCGATAGGGTGACGGGGCGTCTTGGCGGTGCAGAGTGGCGAGAGTTTGACGAGTGCTTGTGCCTGGGTCAGGCACTCCAGGCGTATGTCGCGTTCGAGCCGGCGTATCCATCGGGCGGGCAGGGCGGTGGGTCCGTGCAGGGCACCGACGATCATGCCGAGGATGGCGCCCGTGGTGTCGGCGTCGCCGCCGCGGTTGACGACGTCGATTAGGGCCGCCTCGAGGCCGTCGGTGGCGAACAGCGCCTGGAACACGGCGCGCAGCGTATCGACGATGTAGGGGCTCGGGTTCTCACTGCGCTTGCGGTCGTAGCCGAAGCTGGGGTCTTGCTCCACCAGTGCGTCGGCGATCTGTTTGAGGGCCTTCTTGTCGCCGCCGAGCAGGGCGGTTTGCACCATGCGAATGACGCACAGGGTGCCGTCGTCGGAGGACGGATTGTTGTGCGTGACATGGGCCTGCAGACGGTTGGCCGCGTCGACGCTCGCGATGTCGGCGCCGAGGGTGGCGAGTGCCACCGGCAGGCAGCGCATGCAGGCGCCGTTGCCGGCGTCGAATTGGTTCTCTTCCATCACCGGCTCACCGGTGCGGCGGTAGTTTGCGATGCCGCGACGCACGGTGTTGCCGATGTCGACCGGTTTGCCGCGCATCCAGTCGCTGAAGGCGTCGGCGGCATGCCGTGCGTCGATGCGGCCGTGCTCGCAGGATGCTGCGCCCTAGCGCCAGGCTCATGCCGGTGTCGTCGGTGACCTGACCCTTGCGCAGCCGCAGCCAGCCGCCACCGATGATGTCGCGATGCACGCGGTATTGATGCTGGATCTCGCGCGGGGTCAGGAACTCGACCGTCGCGCCTAGCGCATCGCCGATCGCGAGTCCAAGATAGGCGCCCATTGCGCGGCGCTTGACCTGGTCGCCAGCCGATGTCTGCGCAAGGAACAGCATGTCGCGCTCGCCGCTATCCCTCAGGCCCGAAGCAGACCTGATAGTCGACGCAGACCTCGCAGGACGGTGCGCGGCAGGCGTAGATGCCCTCAGCCTCGCACAGCTGTTTGTAGAGGAACTTCTTCCATTTCATGTCTTTGACGTTGCGTGCAGCCAGGGATGGGAAATTGCGCCGCATCAGTTCGCTCAGGTCGGCACGCTGCCACAGGCCGAGGTCTTGCCACAGGTGATCGCTGGCCATGCAGGCCGCGGCGACGATGTGGGCGATCCAGACCTCCGACGGGGAGTCGCCGGCCTTGTCCAGCAGCATCAGTTCGACCAGTTCGACGCGCTCGTCGCCGCGCTGATGATCCAGCGGGCGCCCGACGCGGGCCTGGTCGCCGAGTTCCAAGCCCGGGAAATGGTACCGCATTAGGCAATGGAACGCGGGTGGCTCGAGTCCGAGCCAGTCCGGCAGGGCGCCGCTGCCGTCGCAAAGGCTTGCGATCATGCAGGCAAGCGCGTGATCGTTGGCATGCCCCGCGGCATGGTGCGCGAGCCTGCCATAAAGCAGGCTCGCCGCGTCCGCGGTGCTCTCAGCTGCCTTCGCTCGGGGCAGCGATGCCGAGGCCGTTGCGGCAGCTGGCGCGATCATGGCTTAGTACTCGACCAGGATGTCTTCGTCGCGGACGATCATCTGGCAGGCCAGACGCCATTCGCTGGGCATGTCGTCGACCGCGAGTTGGTCGATCTGTTCCTTGTTGAGCTTGCCGAGTTCCTTGAGCACGGTGATCTCCTTGTCCGTCAGGTGATAGCCCATGCGCTGCTTGTTGTCCACGCTGGTGACGCGCACCAGGCAGTGGCCGCATTCGCCGTCCTGGCAGTCGAAGTGGACCGGAACCTTGTGCTCCTTGGCGATCTTGAGCAGGGTTTCGGTGTGGCTGCCGGCGACGGCGTAGACCGTCTTGTCTTTGTAGTCGGGGTTGGAGAAGGTGACGAGGGCCATTGGATGCTCCGAGGTAGAGAGTTGTCGAGTGACGAGTGACGACGGCAGGTGCGAGCGCTGCGGGACAGCAGCCGAGGGCGATCCTCAGACCTAGTCCCTTGCCCCTCGATCACTTCGTGCTTATGCCGGCTTGACGGTGCAGTCGCCGATGATCTGTGCCTGGCAGGCGAGGCGGTCGTGGCGGCTGGCCATGTTGTCGCGCAGCACCTTTTCCTCCAGCACGGAGGGCTCGGTGAGATTGTTCCAGCCTTCGGTCACATGCATCATGCAGGTGCCGCAGTCGCCCTCGCGGCAGCCGTAGATGATGCCGGCGCCGATCTTCTCGGACACCTCGATGACGCGGATGCCGGCCGGTACGTTGACGGTCTGGTCGATGTCTTCAAACGTGATCTTTGCTTTTGCCATGGTGCTTTTGCTCCTGTTTGGCCGTTGGGTTGACCCTTGGGCCGGTTGGGTTTGCTCGTAATCGAGTCGAGTCTGGGAACCATCGGTGCGCCCGTGGGCGCTTGTCGTTGTCGTTGGGTTATGCGTGGAGCGCGTGCATCAGCCGAGCTCCGAGAAGTCGATGACCGGTTTGCCCTGCGCCGGCTCCGTCGGTGCACGGGAGGGCGCTTCGATGCCCGCGGTCGCCGGGCGGGTGCCGACCATGGCCTCCGCAAGACGGCGGCCGAATTCGCGGCTCTCGGTCAGTTCGTCGGCGGTCGGAATCAGCTTCACGCGCAGGCCGGAGACCGGCACACGCATCTTCAGGCCGCGCAGGCGGTCCTCGACCATCGGCACCGCCTCGCCGCTCCAGCCATAGGAGCCGAAGGCGGCGCCGATCTTGCCGCGCAGGTCCACCACCGCCAGCGACGACAGCAGATCCCAGATCGGCTTGACGGCGTCGCCGTTGACGGTTGGGGAGCCGAAGGCGAGGGCGTCCGCCTCTTCGATCAGGTCGACGAAGGGCTCGGTCTCGCCGCCTTCGAGGTCGTATAGCGAGACGCGCACGCCGTCGACGGATTCGGCCCCGGCGCAGACCGCCTCGGCCATGCGCGCGGTGCTGCCGTAGGCGCTCATGTAGAAGACGATCAGCGAGCGATGCTGCGCGCCGAGTTCGAAACATTGACTGGTGGTGGACAGCTCCCGGTAGCGGGCCACGTAACGGCGCGGGCGATCGCGCAGGATGGGGCCGTGAGTGGGCGCGACCAGCTTCAACGGCAGCGGTTCGATCAGCTTCAGCGCGTCGAGTACGTGCGGCTTGAACGGCCGCATGATGTGCGCGTAGTAGTAGTCGAACGAGAAACGAAAGTCGCCGACCCGGTCGTTGAACAGGCGGTCGTCGCAGTAGTGGCAGCCGAAGACGTCTCCGGAGAACAGGATCTGCGCCTCCACGAGGTAGGTGCACTGGGTATCGGGCCAGTGCAGGAACGGCGTATGCAGGAAGCTCAGCCGTCGGTCGCCGAGGGCGATCTCGTCGTCGGTGGTGACGGTCTCGTAGTCGAGCGCTTCTTCACCGGGCTTGAGTAGCGCCTTGAGCATGGCCGGCGCGCGTTTCGAGATGATCAGCCGCGCTTGCGGCGCGCGACGCATCAGCTCCGGCAGCGCGCCGGTGTGATCCGGCTCCAAGTGGTTGAGCACGATGACGCGGATCTCGGCGTAGTCCGCGATGGACTCCAGCCGGCGAAAGAAGTCGTCGCTGAACTCGGCCTTGACCGTGTCGATCACGGCGACGCCGTCGCTGCCCCGCACTGCGTAGGCGTTATAGGTGGTGCCGTTGGCGGTGCGCAGGATCATGTCGAAGCTGCGCAGCGTCGGGTCCATCGCGCCGATCCAGTGGACGCCGGGTGCGATCTCCACGGCGCCCTCTGACTGGCCCAGGTCCGGGCTGCTGTGACGCCCGTGCTGAGTCGGCCGCACTGGTGTCTGGCTCATTGCCAAGGACTCCTAGTCGCCGTGGCGGTCGCTGGCGGCGGCTCACAGCTGGATTCACCCGCAGACGCGCCGATTGGGTCGCTGGCCGCGGCACGGGCACAGGACTGCAGGTCCTCGCCGTCGGCGATACGCACGCCGAGGGCGTCGAGCACGGGGTTGGACTCGAACCCGCAACAGCGACCAAAGGCGGTCTCGATCAGGGGCCGGCGGATCAGCAGTGGCTCGCCGAGCATCAGTGCTAACGCCTCGTCCTCATCCAGGGTGCTCGGATCGATCGCACCAGACTTGACCCACGGCGCGGTGGCATTGAACCATTCGGCCACTGGCAGCGTGTCGAAGAAGAGCCGCAAGCGCTCGGCGCTCCAGCGCTCAGTGAGCAGATCGCGAACGACGAGCCGATGCCCCAAGCCCGACAACAGCCTTTTTTGCCTGGCGTTGCCGATGCAACCGGGCTTTTCGTAAAAGACGACTTCAGTCATGTGTCGGTGCCCCTGTGTGGATGCGTCCATGTGGATGCCAGGGAATTCAGCGCGCCTGGATCTCGGCCATGGCCTCGGCCATGCGCTCCGGTGGGATGCCGGTCAAGGAGCCCGGCGGGTTCACCGGTATGCCGAAGCCATCCAGGATGACTCCCTCGATCGGGCAGATGCTCGCGCATTGGGGGTGTGCGTGGTCGCCGTCGCACTCGGTGCAAGCCGCGGCGTCGATGACGAAGTGCGGCTCCGCGGCGTGGATGGCCTGGCTCGGACACAGGGGCTCGCAGGCCCAGCAGTTGACGCATCCTTCGATGATTTCGTATGCCATGCTGTTGCTCCTATCTGGCGCGCGCTCAGGCCGACAGGGCCGTGGCATCGGTGGCGGCATCGAGGCGACCGTTGCTGGCCATCTCGCGATAGACGGCGGCGACCGCGTCTTCGATCGGTTCCATGGCATGCTCGCCATTTGGCAGGATGCCGGCGGCCTCCAGGTCGCCCCAGGGCTCGTAGCCGATCTTCGAACACAGCACCACCTCGCAGCCGTTCAGGGTGCGGATGCTGCCCGCCAGCGCGGTCTCGGCATCGCCGCAGGTGTCACCGCCGCCGCAGTAGAGGTCCACCTTGCGGGCGCCGATCAAGCGCACCGCGACCTTGCCAGTCGGAGGGGCCGCGGCCTCGTAGATCAGGAACTCGCGGGCATGGCCGAAGTGCTGGTTGACGATGCCGCCGCCGCTGGTGGCGACTGCCATCAGCACCGGGCGCAGCGTTGGCGTTGGGCTTTGCGTCGGCTTAGACGCGGATGGGCGCTTGAGCGATGTGAGCGGAATGAAGGTCTCGTTCCGCTGCTGCTGCTGGGCCTCGCGATTGGCCTCGATGGCCGCGTGCACCTCGGCGCGGCGTTTCATGGCCGCCTCGTAGTCGATGTCCATTTGCTCGACCTTGTCGAGCGTGAACTCGGCGCCGCGGTCCTCACCGAGCATGCCGACCGCGTCGGCGCGGCACTGCCGGCAGTGGCGCATCATGGCCATATCGCCGGCGCACTCGTCCTGCAGCGCCTGCAATTCGTCGGTGTGGGGCCGCGCTGGCCCATGATGCCGTAGAAGGTGCCGTGCTCGGCCTCGGCGATCAGCGGCATTACGTTGTGCAGGAAGGCGCCCTTGGCCTTGACCACGCGGCTGACTTCCTTCAGGTGCTGGTCGTTGACGCCGGGGATCATCACCGAGTTGACCTTGACCAGCACGCCGCGATCGCACAGCATCTGCAGGCCGTTTTGCTGCTGCTCGATGAGGATGCGCGCGGCCTTGACGCCCTTGATGCGCCGGTTGTTCCAGAAGATCCAGGGGTAGATCTTGGCGCCGATCTCGGGGTCTACGCAGTTGATGGTGATGGTGACGTGGTCGATGTTGTGCTGGCAGATCTCGTCCACCAGTTCCGGCAGCGCCAGGCCGTTGGTGGAGACGCAGAGCTTGATGTCCGGCGCCTTCTCCGACAGGGCGCGGAAGGTCGCCAGGGTGCGCTCGGGGTTGGCCAGCGGGTCGCCGGGACCGGCGATGCCGAGCACGGTCATCTGCGGGATCTCTGCGGCCACGGCCAAGGTCTTCTTGACCGCCTGTTCCGGTGTCATTACCTCCGAGACCACGCCCGGCCGAGACTCGTTGGAACAGTCGTACTTGCGATTGCAGTAGTGGCATTGGATATTGCAGGCCGGCGCCACCGCCACATGCATGCGCGCATAGTGATGATGGGCCTCCTCGGAGAAGCAGGGGTGGTTGTGGACCTTGGCGCGGATGTGCTCCGGCAGGTGCGCGAGCTTGTCGGAACTGCTGCCGCAACCGCTGGAAGCACAACCTGCCCCCGCCGCGGCCCCGTTCACGCCGCTGGCCGTACCGATTTCAATGACCTTCTGCTGCATCTCGCGCCCTCTGTGTTTTGGGTGGCCACCGTCGCAAACGGTGCATCACAATCGCTAGAAGTGTCTAAGCAAGCGCCATGCCGACTCATCGGGTTCGAGTCATACGACTGGTTTGTAAAAGAATTTCTGCGGGTCTGATGCGCGGGTTGTCGGGTCCGCGACAATGCCGCCCGGGGCCGATTGTTATGTCTGGCACCTTGGCTAGATCCGCGCCGCCATGCGGGTTTTGCCCCTGATCGGGCCGAGCGGACATCCGCTGTCTTGGCCGTCGCGATTGCAAATCGCTCCCACGCCTTTGGGAGCGCCGACTTCTAGTCGGCTCGCCGCCCTCAGGCGGCTGCGGCTTGCCCTGACAGCGCAAGCTCCACCGGGCGTCTTCAAGGGCGCTCGCGCGCCCTGGCCAACCAGATGTCGGTGGTCCCGGTGATGCGCCGTGGGCATCCCTGCGGGGGATCGAGATTCCGCGCGGCGATTTCGATACTCTAGCGCGACGCCGGAGCGGAGGCCGCCGGCAATGACCGGCGCCGGAATCTCGCTAGGAACCTCAGATGTCTGCAACCGATCCGTTCAAACTACTGTTCAACCTCGGCGTGGTCCAACTCGGGTCGCCGGGTGTCGATCTGGACGTTGAACAGTGCGTGCGCTGCGGCCCGCGGCACTCGGCCAGCTTGCGCCCCTTGGTTGGCCCGCGTGCGATGATCCGATTAGCGCTTGCTCACATCCGCGTCTTCTTGCTGCTGCCGCTGCTGCTCCTGGCAGTCACCAATCATTGCGCCGCGCAGGAGGTGGCGCCTGCCAGCCCTGCCGAGCGGCTGGCCCTGACGGCGGCGGAGCGCGCCTATCTTGCGCAGTTGGGGGAGTTGAAGATTTGCACCTTTCCGGACTGGATGCCCTACGAGCAGATTACCGCCAGCGGCGACTATCGCGGGATCGGAGCGGACCTGACCGCGTTGCTGGCCGAGCAGCTCGCGGTGCCGATCACGCTGTTACCGACGCGCACCTGGTCCGAGTCGTTGGCGAACGTTCGCGATGGTCGCTGCGACCTGCTGCCGATGACGATGGACGTGCCGAGCCGTCGCACTTACCTGAATTACTCGGTTCCCTTCACGGCCCAGCCCTTTGTCGATCGCCACCCGGCGCAGCCACCCCTTTGTCGTCGAATCTGGCGGAGCTCGACGGTGCGCGCGTCGCGGTGGTCGAGGGTTTCGCTGCCGGGGAGCTGATTGCCGAGCGTTATCCACGACTCGAGATCGTGACCGCTGCGAACGTGACCGAGGGACTGGAGCTGGTGCGCCGCGGACGCGTCGAAGGCTATGTCGACTCGCTAGCCACCATTGCCTATCAGCTGCAGCGGGAGGAGTCCATCGACATCAAGGTTGCCGGCATGCTCGGCTTCGACCTCCAGCTCAGTGTGGCAACCCGCGCGGACCAGCCGTTGTTGGGGTCCGTGATCGCCAAGGCCCTGGTCGCGATCGGTCCGGCCGAGATCGACCGCATCGTCAGTCGCTGGCTGTCCGCCCAGTACCAACCGCCGCGGGACGCGACCTGGCTGTGGATGGTCCTCGCGCCGGCCGCGCTCGTCATGCTCGGGCTCTACCTCTGGAATCACTGGCTGCGGAAGGTCAATCGCGCCTTGGCCGAGGCCCAGGCGGAGTTGGCGGAGAAGACGCAAGCGCTGGAGCGCCTTTCCGTCACCGACAGCCTGACCCAGCTCAGCAATCGGCGAAAACTGGATGAGGTACTGAACCGATCCGTCGAGCTGAGTCGCCGCAATGCCCGACCGCTTACGCTGATCATGCTCGATCTCGACCACTTCAAGACGACCAACGACTGCTATGGCCACCAGGTTGGCGATCAGGTCTTGCAGCAGGTCGCCGCATTGATCCGCGAACAGTGCCGCAACACCGATCTGCCCGGGCGTTGGGGTGGGGAGGAGTTTCTGATCATCTGCCCAGAGACCGAGCTTGGCGCCGCGTCGGTGCTGGCGGAACGCCTGCGCGCGCGCATCGAGGCGTATCGGTTCGACCTGGTCCAGCACCAGACCATCAGCCTCGGGCTGGCCGAATTCGCCGCCGGCGACACGCCGGACCGCCTGCTCGCGCGGGCCGACGCCGCGTTGTATGCGGCAAAAACGCGTGGTCGCAATCGCGTCGAAATCGGCGGCATCCTGATCGGCGGCAACCTGGATAGGTCGGCGGCGACGGCGACAACGCCTAGCGGATTGCGCGACGCGATGCCTCAGGCCAACGAGAGCTCAGCGCCGTGATGCTCAACCGGCGCCTTGCTTTAAGGGGGGCTTCGGCGGCGGGGTGGTGCAGGACAGGGACGGGCTGGAGCTGAAGATCCGCAAGCAATTGCACGTCAATCAGGGCGTGCTCGGGGTGCAGTGCAGTCAGCTGACCGTAGACGGTTGTTTTGCCGAGCTGATCCGCGCGGCCCATGCCGAGAGCGGCCGGCGGTCGTGGAGCTAACACCCTAGGGAAGAGCCCTGCAGCAGATCAAGGACCGGGGCTACGCGGACAAATACGTGGCCGAAGGCGTGCCGATCCATCTGGTCGGTGTGGAATTCAGCCGCGACCGACGTACGCTGGCCGGATTCGAGGCGGAGAGCCTTCCGGTCCGCTGATCACAGGCAGCCGATCCCCGTCCGCCGCCGCCTTCGGCGCTGAATTGATTTGGCGCAGCTAACTGGCGGATAGCGTCCGCATCTCTCGTCTAACTCCCTGATTTTAGTATTCCAGCAGCGCGTTTGCCGTTGACGGGTCTGGTGCGTGTGTCTATCTTGTTTGACACTTTTTCGTGACAATTTGTCCTTACAGTCCGGGTCGGCCACAGACCCTCAAGTCCGGGAGAAGATCGACGGATGGATGTCCTGCAACGCATCGAAGCCGCCCTTGAGACCGCGGTGTCGAAAGGCATCGGCGATGGCTGTCCGCCGTTGTTGGCCAAGGCGGTTCGTCACGCGGTCTTTACGCCCGGCTCGCGGGTACGACCGCGGCTCTGTCTTGCCGTCGCCCACGCCTGCGGCGACGACGCGCCCAACGTCTCGGATGCCGCCGCGGCATCCCTGGAGCTCATGCACTGTGCCTCGCTGGTGCACGACGATCTGCCCTGTTTCGATGATGCCGACACGCGCCGCGGTCAGCCGACGGTGCACCGTGCCTATGGCGAGCGCTTGGCGGTGCTGGCCGGTGATGGGCTGATCGTGCTGGCGTTCGAGAATCTGGCCTGGAGCACGCTGCGCCATCCCGAGCGGTTGGCGCCGTTGGTGATGATCGTCGGCCGAGCCGTCGGTATCAGCCATGGCATCGTCGCCGGGCAGGCCTGGGAGTGCGAGTCGAACGTGGACCTGACGGCCTATCACCGCGAGAAGACCGCCGCGCTGTTCGCCGCGGCCACCGAGGCCGGTGCCGCCGCCTCCGGTATGAACCCCGCGCCCTGGCACACGCTCGGCGAGAACCTGGGCCTGGCTTATCAGGTGGCGGACGATCTGCGCGATGTCGCCTCCAGCGCTGAGGAGCTTGGCAAGCCGGTCGGGCAGGACGCCGCCCACGATCGCCCGAGCGCGGTGGCGGAGCTGGGCGTCGATGGCGCGGTTGATCGGCTGCGGGAACTTGTCACGGGTGCGGTTGATTCGATTCCTGCTTGCCCCGGCGCGGACGGCCTGCGCGCGCTCGTGCATGGCGAGATGCAGCGGCTGTTGCCGGATCACTTGGCGCAGCGGTTGCGCTGAGGGATCGCAGCGGCCCCCGACCACCACTCTCCAACTATCCACCGCTCTCTAACTATTCAGACAGGATCAAAGGTGCAGTTTCCATTCATCGAACGCTTGCGCAACCGACGCGACCGCCTGATGTCGACGCCGGAATTTCAGCGCTGGGCCGCGGACTTTCCACTCACCCGCTGGGTGGCCGGGCGGCGCGCGCGGCAGATGTTCGATATCACCGCCGGTTTCGTCTATTCGCAGATCCTGTACGCCTGCGTCGAGTTGGACCTGTTCGACAAGCTTGCCGATGGGCCGCTGACGGCCGCCGATCTGGCTGGACCCATGGGCATGTCCGAGACCGCCGCCGACCGGCTGCTGCGCGCCGCGGTGGCGGTGGACCTGCTGGAGCGGCGCGGTGCCGACCGCTTCGGGCTGGGTCGCCACGGCATCGCCCTGCCGGGCAATCCGGGCATCGCCGCCATGGTCAAGCATCACCGCATGCTGTACCAGGACCTCGCCGATCCGTTGGCCCTGTTCCGCGGTGAGGTGGAGCAGACCCAGCTCGGCCGCTATTGGTCCTATGCCGGATCAGTCGACCCGGCCGCCGACGGCGACGATCGGGTGGCCGAGTACAGCACGCTGATGACCGCCTCGACCGGTTTCGTCGCCGAGGACACGCTGGATGCGTATTCGTTGCGCGATCACAAGTGCCTGATGGACGTCGGTGGCGGCGAGGGCCGTTTCCTGGCCCAGGCCGGTGCGCGCTGGCCACACCTGGAGCTGATGCTGTTCGACCTGCCGGCGGTGGTGGAGCGGGCCGAGCGCAGTCTGGCGCAGGCGGGCTTGGGTGATCGCGTGCGTGTCGTCGGTGGCAATCTCAAGGCCGATCCGCTGCCGAAGGGTGCCGACATCATCTCGCTGGTGCGGGTGATTCTGGATCACAACGATGACGGCGCGATGTTGATTCTTGCGCGCGGTGCGCGCCGCGCTGCCGGTTGGCGGCACGCTGATGATCACCGAGCCCATGTCCGAGACCCCCGGCGCCGAGTCCGTCGGTGATGCCTATTTCGGCCTGTATCTGCTGGCCATGGGTAGCGGGCGTACGCGTCCGCCGCGGGAGCTGAAGGCGATGCTGCGCGCGGCTGGATTCGACCAGATTCGGCTGGTGCGGACGCGCCGACCGCTGCAGACCCGGCTGCTGATCGCCAAGGCGGCCTGACCGGGGCCCGATCCGTGGTCGGCCCCGATGTCGGCCCCGAGGTCGGCCCGCGCCGCGGCCTGCTACATGGTCATCGGAGGGGCTGAGATAGGCCCCGGTTGCAGTCGATCGGGGCCCCGCGGAGACCGTTTTTCGGGGTCATTTGATCTAAGTCATAAGTGCCAAGCAAGGTTGACACATTGACTGTAAATAAATATTGACATCTAGTCTGGTCAAGCTAGACTGACACCTCATTACAGAACGTAACGATCACCGACTTCGCAACAGACAGCCTTCTGCAAGCAACCGAGAAACCGAACCAGAATCCGTGAACGCCTCCAACGACATGTCCGCCCTCTCCGCCGTCGCCGTGGTGCTCGAAGAGCCCCAGCGTCTGGCCGTGAAGCGGCTTGCGCTGACGCCGCCGACGCCGGCGGACTGCGTTGTGGACGTCGCCTGGAGCGGTATCAGCACCGGCACCGAGCGCCTGCTCTGGACCGGGCGCATGCCGGCCTTCCCGGGTATGGGCTATCCGCTGGTGCCGGGTTACGAGTCGGTCGGTCGGGTGGTCGAGGCCGGTGCCGAGAGTGGTCGCAGCGTGGGCGAGCTGGTGTTCGTGCCCGGTGCGCGTTGCTACGGCGAGGTCAACGGTCTGTTTGGTGGTGCCGCCTCGCGCCTGGTGGCCGCCGGCGCCAAGCTGCTGCCGATCCCGGACAGCCTCGGCGAGCAGGGCGTACTGATGGCGCTGGCCGCGACGGCCTATCACGCCAGCAGCGGCGCCAACGCCGACGGTAGCCGCAAGACGCAGCCGGATCTGATCATCGGTCATGGCGTGCTCGGGCGCCTGCTGGCGCGCATCGCCATCGCCCAAGACGCACCGCCGCCGGTGGTCTGGGAGACCAACCCCGTGCGTGCCGACGGCGCCATGGGCTACGACGTGATCGACCCGGCCAACGACGCCCGCCGCGACTATCGCGCCATCTACGACGTCAGCGGCGACGGCTCACTGCTCGATTCGCTGATCGGGCGCCTGGCCCCCGGCGGTGAGATCGTGCTGGCGGGCTTCTACGAGGCGCCACTGTCATTCAATTTTCCGCCGGCCTTCATGCGCGAACTGCGCCTGCGGGTCGCGGCCGAGTTCCGCGAGCCCGATCTGGCCGCGGTCAAGGAGCTGGTCGAGGCCGGACGCCTGTCCTTCGATGGACTGATAACCCACCGAAGCCAAGTCGTCGACGCGGCAACCGCGTACGAGACGGCGTTCAACGATCCGACCTGCCTAAAAATGATTCTCGATTGGAGTGGAGCGAATGTCTAACTCAGCGGCCAATACCGCCACTGCCGTCAACGTTGGTCTGCCGGATCCGTCTTCCGTGTCGGAAGCGCCTCAGGCTGCGACCAAGAAGACACAGATCATCGCGATCTACGGCAAGGGTGGCATCGGCAAGAGCTTCACGCTGTCCAACCTGTCCTACATGATGGCGCAGCAGGGCAAGAAGGTGCTGCTGATCGGTTGCGACCCGAAGAGCGATACCACCACGCTGTTGTTCGGCGGCAAGGCCTGCCCGACCATCATCGAGACCTCGTCCAAGAAGAAGGCCGCTGGTGAAGCGGTGCAGATCGGCGACGTCTGCTTCACGCGTGACGGCGTGTTCGCGATGGAGCTCGGCGGACCCGAGGTCGGCCGCGGCTGCGGCGGACGCGGCATCATCCACGGCTTCGAGCTGCTGGAGAGCCTCGGCTTCCACGAGTGGGACTTCGACTACGTGCTGCTCGACTTCCTCGGCGACGTGGTCTGCGGCGGCTTCGGTCTGCCGATCGCCCGCGACATGTGCCAGAAGGTCATCGTCGTCGGCTCCAACGACCTGCAATCCCTGTACGTGGCCAACAACGTCTGCTCCGCGGTCGAGTACTTCCGCGGGCTCGGCGGCAACGTCGGCGTGGCTGGCATCGTCATCAACAAAGACGACGGTACCGGTGAGGCGCAGGCCTTCGCCGAGGCGGTCGGCATCCCGGTCCTGGCGGCGATCCCGGCGGACGAGGACATCCGTCGCAAGAGCGCGAACTACCAGATCATCGGCAAGCCCGGCGGCCAGTGGGCGTCGCTGTTCGAAGAGCTTGGCATCAATGTCGCCGAGGCGCCGCCGATGCATCCGAAGCCCCTGTCGCAGGACGGGCTGCTGAACCTGTTCGCCAGCGACGCGGTGGGCCGCGACGTGGTGCTGCAGCCGGCAACGGTCGAGGACATGTGCGGCAAGTCGAACTTCGACAAGCCGTCCCTCGAAGTCGTCTACGACGAAGTCTGATCGAGCCCGTTCAAATGCAGGCCAAGGTGCTCTACATGACCGGGAACGACCCCCACGCAAAGCGCGGCGACGACGCCGCGCCAATGCGGCCCCAATGGTGCGACCGAGTTCGTCTACGACGACGCCGGCGCCGCGCCGCTGGCGAACGACCAGACCGCCATCGATCAAACCGCCGCGACCACAGTCGCCGCCGGTCCGGAGGCCAGCCCGAAGCCCAGCTCCAAGCAGGGCGAGGCCGCTCCGGACGCCGAGCAGGCGCAGGTCGTCGGCGACGGCGTCGGCTGCCATGCCGGCGCCGCCGAGTTACGCCGAGCCGCGGAAGCCGCGGGTCAGAGTGAGTTGCTGAAGCGTTACGCCGCCGACTATCCCACCGGTCCACATGATCAGCCCCAGAGCATGTGTCCAGCCTTCGGGTCTCTTCGCGTCGGGCTGCGGATGCGTCGCACCGCCACTGTACTCTGCGGCTCGGCGTGCTGTGTTTACGGACTGACCTTCACGTCCCACTTCTACGGTGCCAAGCGTTCGGTCGGCTACGTGCCGTTCGACTCCGAGACGCTGGTCACCGGCAAGCTGTTCGAAGACGTGCGTGAAGCGGTCTACAAGCTCGCCGACCCCGAGAAGTACGATGCGGTGGTCGTCACCAATCTGTGCGTTCCTTCTGCCTCCGGCGTGCCGCTGCGGCTGCTGCCGAAAGAGATCGACGGCGTGCGCATTATCGGCATCGACGTGCCTGGGTTTGGCGTGCCGACGCATGCCGAGGCCAAGGACGTGCTGTCCGGCGCGATGCTCAAGTTCGCCCGCGGTGAGGCCGAGTCCGGCCCGGTGCAGGCACCGCGCGGCGGTCGCAGCGCGAAGCCGACGGTCACGCTGCTTGGGCGAGATGTTCCCGGCCGATCCGGTCGGCATCGGCATGCTGCTGGAGCCCCTGGGCCTGGCCGCTGGTCCGGTGGTGCCCACCCGCGAGTGGCGCGAGCTCTACGCCGCGCTCGACTGTGCCGCGGTGGCCGCCATTCATCCGTACTACACCGCCTCCATTCGCGAGTTCCAGAGCGCCGGGCGCGCCATCGTCGGCTCCGCGCCGGTCGGACATGACGGCACGGCGGCTTGGCTCGACGCCATCGGCCGGGCCTGCAACGTCGCCGAGGACAAGATCGCCGCGGCCAAGAATACCTTCTTGCCGATGATCCGCGGCGCGCTGGACAAGATGCCCATCAACGGCACCATCACGCTGTCCGGCTACGAGGGTTCGGAGCTGCTGGTCGCGCGGTTGTTGATCGAAAGCGGCGCCAACGTGCCCTACGTCGGCACCGCCGCACCCAAGACCCAGTGGTCCGATCCGGACCGCGAATGGCTTGAGGCCCGCGGCGTGACCATCCAGTTCCGCGCCTCGCTGGAACAGGACAAGTCCGCGGTCGATGCGATCAAGCCGGATCTTGCGATTGGCACGACGCCGGTGGTGCAGCATGCCAAGCAGCTGTCGATCCCGGCCCTGTACTTCACCAATCTGATCTCGGCTCGCCCGCTGATGGGCGCCGCCGGTGCCGGTTCGCTGGCGCAGGTGGTCAACGCCGCACTGGCGAGCAAGGACCGCTTCGATCGCATGACCGCCTTCTTCGACGGCGTCGGCAGCGGCGAGACCGCGGGTATCTGGGAGCGCAAGCCCGAGCCGCGTCCCGTGAAGGCGCCGGCAAAGACGTTTGCTCAAGGCCAAGCGAGTCGCCGCGAAGGCCATGCCCGTCGACGGAGGCGAGGTCTGATGCTGATCCAAGACCTCGATCGCGCCGGCGGCTACTGGGGCTCGGTGTACGTCTTCACCGCGGTGAAGGGCATGCAGGTGATCATCGACGGCCCGGTGGGCTGCGAGAACCTGCCCGTGACCGCCGTGCTGCACTACACCGACGCGCTGCCGCCGCATGAGCTGCCGGTGGTCGTGACCGGCCTCGGCGAGGAAGAGCTGGGTCAGGAAGGCACCGAGGGCGCCATGCGCCGCGCGTTCGCGACGCTGGATCAAACCAAGCCCGCCGTGGTCGTGACTGGATCGATTGCCGAGATGATCGGCGGTGGCGTGACGCCCGCCGGCACCGGCATCCAACGCTTCCTGCCGCGCACCATCGACGAGGACCAATGGCAGAGCGCCGATCGCGCCATGGTCTGGCTCTGGAACGCAGTACGGCACGAAGGCCGGCAAGCTGCCAAAGCCGAAGGCCCGCAAGGAAGGCGACAAGCCCCGCGTGAACATCGTCGGCCCGATCTACGGCATGTTCAACACCTGGTCCGATCTGGCCGAGGTACGCCGCCTGATCGAAGGTATTGGTGCCGAGGTCAATCTGACCTTCCCGCTGGGCACGCATCTGGACGACATCCCGCGTCTGGTGGATGCCGACGTCAATGTCTGCATGTACCGCGAGTTCGGCCGCAAGCTGTGCGAGGCGATGGAGAAGCCCTACCTGCAGGCGCCCATCGGTCTGCACAGCACCACCAAGTTCCTGCGCGCCCTCGGTGAACTGCTGGGTCTGGACCCGGAGCCCTTCATCGAGAACGAGAAGCACACCACGATCAAGCCGATCTGGGACCTGTGGCGCTCGGTCACGCAAGACTTCTTCGGTACCGCCAGCTTCGGTATCGCCGCCACCGAGACCTATGCCCGCGGCGTGCGTCATTTCCTGGAGCAGGAAATGGGTCTGCCCTGCAACTTCGCCTTCGCCCGCCGGCCCGGCAGCAAGCCGGACAACGACGCGGTGCGCGCCGCGATCCACGACAACACACCGCTGATCACCTTCGGCGGCTACAACGAGCGGATGTACCTGGCCGAGGCCGGCGGACGCGGGACCTTCATCCCGGCGTCGCTGCCCGGGACCATCATTCGCCGTCATACCGGCACGCCGTTCATGGGCTATTCCGGTGCGACCTACCTGATCCAGGAGGTCTGCAACGCCCTGTTCGACGCCCTGTTCAATATTCTTCCGCTCGGCACCGAGCTGGATAAGGTCGACGCGACACCGTCGCGACTTCATCGGGAACTGCCCTGGGATGAAGACGCCAAGCAGCTGTTCGATCGGATTCTGGAATCCACCCCGGTGCTCACCCGTATCTCGGCCGCCAAGCAATTACGCGATGCCGCCGAACGTGCCGCCCGCGCGGCCGGTGAGGAGCGGATAACAGTTTCGCGCGTATCCCAAACACGGGACGCGCAGCGCGGAGGACGTGCCGCATGATCAGGTCCGAGCAGACCATGGTCGAGGGGTTCGTCACCGTGATTCGTGGCTTTCGTGTCGGTGCGCAACCGCGTACCGCACGGCAGCCGAATGCTCGCCAGGCCCTGCCGCTCTCAAGTTCGAGGCGGTTGGTCGACCGGGGTTCCGCCTCGGTTCCCCTACGACGCACCGATGGCGCCGACGGCCTGACGACCCTTTGTAACTCACTGGAGGGTTAATCCATGGCAAACGAAAAAAGCATGACCGGTCTGAGCGACGAAGAGGCCCAGGAATTCCACGGCATCTTTACGCAGAGCATGACGGGGTTCGTTGGTGTCGCGGTGTTCGCGCATCTGTTGGCTTGGCTGTGGCGTCCCTGGCTGTAAGCCATCGCTCGCCGATCGACCTTTTTCCGCGTCGTCGGAAGCCACGGGCGACGCATCTGTCCTGACCTGATTTAGGAGTTAAGACATGAACGACAAACTGTACAAAATTTGGATGCTGATTCAGCCCGGTCCGGCGTTGATCGCTCTGATGGCCGGCCTGGCCGTGCTCGCCGTGGTTATCCATCTGATCCTGCTCAGCACCACCGAGTTCAACTGGCTCGAAGATGGCATCCCGGCCGTCAAAGTGGCGACGTCTGCACCAGTGGTACCGCAGCAGATGTAAGGGCCTGTTCGCATGACGACGGCCCCGGTGTTTCGGCACCAGCCGTCGCTGAGCTTGCTACGAGGAGGCCGCCTCGCAGCGCGCCTTCCCAGCAGAGGAATCACTAATGGCCATGCTGAGTTTTGAGAAAAAATACCGCGTACGCGGCGGTACCTTGGTGGGGGGAGACCTGTTCGACTTCTGGGTGGGGCCGTTTTACGTCGGCTTCTTCGGGGTCACGACAGTCTTCTTCGCCACCCTCGGTACCTTGTTGATCATTTGGGGTGCGGCCATGGGGCCCACCTGGAACATCTGGCGGATCAGTATCGCGCCGCCGGATTTGAGCTACGGCCTGGGAATGGCCCCGCTGATGGAGGGTGGCTTGTGGCAGATCATTACGATCTGTGCCATCGGTGCCTTCGTCTCCTGGGCACTCCGGCAGGTCGAGATATCACGCAAGTTGGGCATCGGGCTGCACGTTCCAATCGCCTTCGGCTTCGCGATCCTCGCCTACGTCACCCTGGTCGTGATTCGGCCGGTGTTGCTGGGCGCGTGGGGCCATGGCTTCCCGTACGGCATCTTCAGCCATCTGGACTGGGTGTCGAACGTCGGCTACCAGTTCCTGCACTTCCATTACAACCCGGCGCACATGCTGGCCATTACGTTCTTCTTCACGAACGCCCTGGCACTGGCATTGCACGGTTCGCTGATCCTGTCGATGACCAATCCTGCCAAGGGTGAGCCCGTCAAGACTGGTGAGCACGAGAATACCTTCTTCCGTGACTTCATCGGTTACTCGATCGGCGCGCTCGGTATCCATCGTCTGGGTTGGTTCCTGGCCATCAACGCCGCGTTCTGGAGCGCCGTCTGTATCGTGCTGAGCGGCCCATTCTGGACCCGCGGATGGCCGGAATGGTGGAACTGGTGGCTCGAGCTGCCGATCTGGTAATGAGAGGACACCAACATGGCTGAATATCAAAACATCTTTACGCGGGTGCAAGTCCGCGAGCCGGCCTACCCCGGTGTCGACCTGCCCAAGGGCGAACTGCCCCGGCTCGGCACACCGATCTTCAACTACTGGATCGGCAAGATCGGTGATGCGCAGATCGGCCCGATCTACCTGGGTTGGATGGGTATCGCGTCGTTGATCTGCGGTTTCGTCGCCTTCGAGATCATCGGGCTGAATATGCTCGCCTCGGTGGACTGGAGCCCGATCGAGTTCATCAAGAACCTGTTCTGGTTGGCGCTTGAGCCGCCACCGCCGGCCTACGGACTGAGCATTCCGCCCCTCGGCGACGGTGGCTGGTGGTTGATGGCCGGGTTCTTCCTGACCGCCTCGATCATCCTGTGGTGGATTCGCACCTACCAGCGGGCCATCGCGCTCGGTACCGGCACGCACGTTGCGTGGGCCTTCGCGGCTGCCATCTTCTTCTATCTGTGCCTGGGCTTCATCCGCCCGGTGCTGATGGGAAGTTGGGGTGAGGCGGTGCCGTTCGGTATCTTCCCGCACCTGGACTGGACCGCGGCGATCTCGATCCGCTACGGCAACTTCTACTACAACCCGTTCCACGCGCTGTCGATCGCCTTCCTGTACGGCTCCGCCGTGCTGTTCGCGATGCATGGCGGAACGATCCTGGCCGCGTCTCGCTACGGCGCCGACCGTGAGATCGACCAGATCACCGACCGCGGCACCGCGGCCGAGCGTGCCGCCCTGCTGTGGCGCTGGACCATGGGCTTCAACGCCACGATGGAGTCGATCCATCGCTGGGCATGGTGGTTCGCGGTGCTGACCGTGATCACCGCTGGCATCGGCATCCTGCTGACCGGCACCGTGGTCGAGAACTGGTACCTCTGGGGTATCAAGCACGGCATGGTCGCTCCGTATCCGTCCGAAATCACCGTTCAGGATCCCACCCTGTTGCAGGGGGTGTCGCAATGAAATTGCTCGATCGTAAAGCACTGGTGATCGCGGCCCTGGGCGCCTCGGCGTTCCTCGCCGGCTGCGAGATGCCGCCGCCCGACGTCGTTCAGAACGGCTACCGTGGGCTCGGCATGCACACCAACTACAACCCGCGCCTGTTGCAGGCATCGCTGGACGCGAACGTGCCTCCGGAGCCAATTCCGGCGGCGTCGCCGGGCGGCCCAAAGGCCAAGGACCTGTACAAGAACGTGCAGGTGTTGGGTGAGTTGACCGTCGGCGAGTTCAACCGGCTGATGGTGGCCATGACCACCTGGGTGGCACCGGAGCAGGGCTGCTACTACTGCCACGTGAACGAAGGCTTCGAGTACGACGGCATCTATACCAAGGTCACCTCGCGGCGCATGCTGCAGATGACCCAGGACACCAATGCCAACTGGAAGGATCACGTCGCTGCCACTGGCGTCACCTGCTACACCTGCCATCGTGGCAAGCCGGTGCCGGAGTATGTGTGGGTGACTGATCCAGGTCCGGGCCAGCCATCGATGATCGCGCCCACGGGGCAGAACATCGCGGCCAAGTCCGTGGCCTACTCGTCGCTGCCGTACGATCCGTTCACGCCGTTCCTGTCCCAGGACAACAACATTCGTGTGATCGGGGACACGGTGCTGCCGCAGGGCAACCGCAACTCCATCAAGCAGGCGGAATGGACCTATGGTCTGATGATGCACATGTCCGACTCGCTCGGCGTGAACTGCACCTACTGCCATAACACGCGGTCGTTCTACTCCTGGGATCAGAGTGCTCCGCAGCGCACCACGGCCTGGTATGCGATCCGTCACGTACGCGAGATGAACAACGACTACGTGACGCCGCTTGGCGAAGTGCTGCCGGCCAGCCGCAAGGGCCCGCTCGGCGATCCCTACAAGATCTACTGCGCAACTTGCCATCAGGGAGCCTACAAACCGCTGTATGGGGCGTCTATGCTTAAGGACTACCCGTCCTTGGCACAGCCTCTGCCGGAAGGCGGTCTGGAGGCAGTCAAGGCGGCGGCGGAAGCAGCCGGCAGCCGGTAGAGGTGCAGGCCATGGCACCGGCCGAGCGGCACCCGTCAGCGAGGCGCGCGGCACCGGCGCCGGAGGCTGCTCCAGCTCCGGAAGCGGCCCCAGCGGCCCAGCCGGAACCAGCTGCACCGCAGTACCCGCCAGCGGCACCGATGCAATACCCGCCGGCACCGGCTCCTCGATAGGATCACTCGGGTGAGGGACCACCCTGTCCCAGGCGGACAGTAGACATGGCCGAAAGGTCGAACTTGACAAACAGAGGCAATACCAATGGCTGAAGTCAAAAGCATGACCGGACTGAGCGAAGAAGAGGCTCAGGAGTTCCACGGGATCTTCGTGCAGAGCATGACCGGATTCATCGGCGTCGCGGCATTCGCACACCTGCTCGCGTGGCTGTGGCGTCCCTGGCTGTAGTCCCGACGCGTCATCCCACTCAACCGGAGGGGTCCGGCCAGTCGCCGGCCCTCCCTGTGCCCCAAGCTAAAGGGTGCCCCTAAGGAGTACACCAATGCATCGTATTTGGCAGATCTTCGATCCGCGTCGCAGCCTGATGGCACTGTTCAGCTTCCTGATGGTACTGGCGCTGTTCATCCATTTCATTCTGTTGATGTCGCCGGGTTACAACTGGATCAGCACGTCTAAGGCTGTCGCTCCGGTCGCGCAGATGTCGGCAATGCCGCCGGCCCGCACCATCAACTAAGAGGCCCATGTCCGATGTCGGCCACGATCAAACAAACGATTGAACCGACTCGGTACAGACGGCTTCATGGCCTGTTGACGTTGGATCAACCATCCGGCGTCGCAACGCCCTGTTGGGCAACCCCGCCGCGGGGGATCATCGCGGTAAATGGCCGAAAGGCCTAGCGAGCAAACTGGAGGTTAATTCCATGGCTGACAACAAGAGCATGACCGGCTTGACCGAAGAAGAGGCACAGGAGTTCCACGGGATCTTCGTGCAAAGCATGACCGGTTTCATCGGCGTCGCGGCCTTCGCGCATCTGTTGGCTTGGCTCTGGCGCCCCTGGCTGTAATAGGCCTCGTTGTTCCGGTAAACGCAGTTCATCCCATGGGAAGTACGCAGTGGTCTGCGACGTCCCACCCAATGCATAGGAGATAACTCATGCATAAGATTTGGCAGATCTTCGATCCGCGCAGAACCCTGGTTGCCCTTTTTGGCTTCCTCGCCGTTTTGGCCCTGTTGATCCACTTCATCCTGCTCAGCAGCGCAGACTTCAATTGGCTCGGCGGCCCGGCCGCAGCCTCTGCCGCACAGCTGATGTCTCAGGTGATGTCGATCGTCTGATCCCGGTTCGCCCTGAACCGGCGGCGGAACGGGGTCGGCGCGAAGCCGACTCCGTTACCGCACGTTTAGGCGAAGAAGACAGCTCCGTGCTGTCTTCTTTGCGTTTCCAGAGTTGGATTTTCCGGGTAGCGGTGGCGCCATTGGCGGCGGGCGCCGTCCGCTCGGCGCTTTGAGGCGTCTCCGTCGCGAATAAGTTGATGCCTCAGACCGACAAGAGTGCGGGGCCGTATTGCCCGACCTGTGTGTTGAGGTGCTTTACCGCACCTTTGTTTGATCGAGGGCAAGGTTCCTGCCCCCGCGAAGGGGACAGTTGCACTAACATTGGTGGTCGCCGCCCAAACAACGGGACATAAAACAATGACCGAACAGCGCGATGCCGTCCGCCGCCCACCCTTACCCCCTGCTCAGCCGCATCGACAGCCCCGCCGACCTGCGCGGCCTGAGCAGCGCCGAACTCGGCCAACTGGCGGAGGAACTGCGGGCGTTTCTGATCGACAGCGTCTCGCGCACCGGCGGGCACCTGGCGGCCGGGCTCGGCGTCGTCGAACTGACCATCGCCCTGCATCACGTCTTCGACACCCCGCACGATCGCATCGTCTGGGACGTCGGCCACCAGGCCTACCCGCACAAGATCCTCACCGGCCGGCGCGAGCGCATGGACCGCATGCGCCAGAAGGGCGGCCTGTCCGGCTTCCCCAAGCGCAGCGAGAGCGACTACGACACCTTCGGCGTCGGCCACTCCAGCACCTCGATTAGCGCCGCGCTCGGCATGGCCATCGCCGCCAAGCTCAAAGGCGAGCGCCGACAAGTCATCGCCGTCATCGGCGACGGCGCGCTGGGCGCCGGCATGGCCTTCGAAGCCCTCAACCACGGCGGCCCGCTCGACCCCGACCTGCTGGTCATCCTCAACGACAACGACATGTCCATCAGCCCCCCGGTGGGCGCCGTCAGCCGCCACCTCGCCAAACTGCTGTCCGGGCGCTTCTACACCCGCATGCGCGAAGGCAGCAAGAGCGCGCTGGCCGGGCTGCCGCAGCTGCGCCAACTCGCCGGCCGCTGGGAAGAGCACATGAAGGGCATGGTCATGCCCAGCACCTACTTCGAAGAGCTCGGCTTCAACTACATCGGCCCCATCGACGGCCACGACATCGACGCCGTCGTCGCCACCCTCAAGAACATGAAAAAGATGCCCGGCCCCCGGCTGCTGCACCTGGTCACGCAAAAGGGCCACGGCTTCAAGCCCGCCGAGCACGCCCCCACCACCTACCACGGCGTCACCCCGTTCGACCGCGCCACCGGCGCCCTGCACAAAAGCAAGGCCGCCAAAAGCAAAGCCGGCAAGAGCTACACCCAAATCTTCGGCGACTGGCTGTGCGACACCGCCGCCCAGGACACCCGCCTGCTCGGCATCACCCCGGCCATGCGCGAAGGCTCCGGCCTGGTCGAGTTCGCCAAACGCTATCCCGAGCGCTACTTCGATGTCGGCATCGCCGAACAGCACGCCGTCACGCTGGCCGCCGGCATGGCCTGCGAAGGCATGAAACCCGTGGTCGCCATCTACAGCACCTTCCTGCAACGCGCCTACGACCAACTGGTGCACGACGTCTGCCTGCAAGGACTCGACGTCACCTTCGCCGTCGACCGCGCCGGCCTGGTCGGCGCCGACGGCGCCACCCACGCCGGCAGCTTCGACCTCAGCTACGCCCGCCCGCTGCCCAACCTCGTCATCGCCGCCCCCGCCGATGAGAACGAATGCCGGCAGCTGCTGCAGACCGCCTACCAACACCCCGGCCCCGCCCTGGTGCGCTACCCGCGCGGCACCGGCCCCGGGGTGGCCATCGACAAACAGACCAAGCCGTTGCCCATCGGCAAGGGCGAACTGCGTCGCCAAGGCCAAGACATCGCCCTCCTCGCCTTCGGCAGCCGCGTCGCCGCCGCCGCACAGGTCGGCGAACGGCTCGGGCTGACCGTGGCCAACATGCGCTTCATCAAACCGCTCGACGAGCTGCTGATCCTGCAACTGGCCGACCGTCACCGCCTGCTGGTCACCATCGAAGAGAACGCCATTGCCGGCGGCGCCGGCTCGGCGGTCTCCGAGCTGCTCGCCGCCCACGGCGTCAACGTGCACTGCCTGCACCTGGGCCTGCCCGACACCTGCCAGGAACAGGCCGAGCACGGCGAGCAGCTCGCCGCCTGTGGGCTCGATGCCGCCGGCATCGAGGCGAGCGTGCGGGCGGAGATGGCGGAACTCGGGATGGAGCCGGAACGGGCGCGACTCAGCAGCGTGCGCGCTGTTTAAGAAAAGAACACTGCAGCAGAATCAACACCCGTTCGCGCAATCTGCAATCGCGCCGGCAATGACAATGGATGCTTGCGCGGCCGAATCCCGGCTGCAAGCCGCTCCCACAAGCACGTGGGAGCGATTTGCAATCGCGATGGCAACGGCAACTGACGCCGGTGCGGCCGAATCGCGGCTGCAAGCCGCTCCCACAAGCATGTGGGAGCGATTTGCAATCGCGATGGCAACACCCTCCATCGGTCTTACGCGCAGCGCTATCTTGGCTGCGAGTCGCTCCCGGGATTTTGGTCGCACAGCGCGGCCGCGGCGAGTCCAACACGAGGTTCGTGAAGGGCGCGGCGCTGCTCTCCCCGATAGCCCCTCGTCCTGCGAAATTCTCACTTGGCGACCCCATTTGCTGGAATAGCGGCAGCGGTCCCATGCCGCGGCCATGGCGTCGGATTTCACACTCATGTCTCAGCTCGGTCTCTGTTTTCTCGGTGTCGGCAATTCGCAGGCGGCGGCTTTGGGTTCGTCGTCGGCGGTGTTGGAGGTCGGCGACGAGCCGAGGTTGCTGATCGACTGCGGACCGGACACGCTGGAGGCTTATACGGCGCGCTATGGCGACTGGCCGCGTGCGTTGTTCATCACTCACGCGCACTTCGATCACGTCGGTGGGGTTGAAGGGCTCTACTATCGGCTCGCGACCATACACGAGAGCCCTGCGCCGGTTCGCTTGTACGTTCCGGTCACGCTGATTCCCGTCCTGCAGCGCCGGCTGGCGGATTATCCGAACCTGCTTGCCGAGGGTGGCAGCAACTTTTGGGACGTGTTTCAGCTGATTCCGGTGTCCGAGGGGTTTTGGCATCAGGACTGGCGATTCACGGTGTTTCCGGTACGTCACCACGAGTACCTGAGTGCTTTCGGGTTGGCGCTGGAAGGCACGTTTCTTTACAGCGGCGATACGCGGCCAATCCCGGAGGTGGTAAATCTCTATGCGAACCGCGGCGAGTGGATCTTTCACGATTGTTGCAGCGTCTCCAATCCCTCCCACACCGGCGCGGACGACCTGATGGCCGAGTACAAGCCAGAGCAGTGGCGGCGCATGGTGCTCTACCACTACGAGTCGGAGCAGGCCGGCAAGCTGCTCGAGGCCCGCGGCCTGACCGTCGCCCATCGCGGGCAGCGTTTCCCGCTGGACCAACGGCCACAGTTGACGGCCGACGCGGTTGCACCTGGTCAGGTGCGGCGTTTGCCCGGTGCGGTAGGCTGGTAGACTTCTCGTCGGGTTTGCGATCGGCGGATCATCACAGATGTGTAAGACAGACAAGCAATCCGGGGCCGTGGCGGACAGCGGGCGAAGGACCGTCTTTCAGGGCAAGGTGGTGGATGTAGGCGTCGAACGCGTGCGCTTGCCCACCGGCCGTGAGGTTGATCTGGAGGTGATTCGCCATCCCGGCGGCGCCGCGGCCGTTGCCGTCGATGATCGCCAGCGTGTCTGTCTGCTGCGACAATACCGGCATGTCACCGGTGGCTGGCTGTGGGAGCTGCCGGCGGGAAAGCTCGACCCGGGCGAGGGTCCGGCCGCTACCGCTGAGCGAGAGCTGGCCGAGGAGGCCGGCGTCTTCGCGGCCACTTGGGACTCCCTGGGCCGCATGCACAGCTCCCCTGGCGTGTTTACCGAGATCATCTACCTTTACCTGGCCCGCGGTCTCAGTGAGGTGGATCTCGGCCACGAGGCCGATGAGGTCATCGAGGTGCATTGGCTGCCGTTGGTCGACGCCTTGGCCTGGTGCGCCGACGGTACCATCACCGATGCCAAGACACTGATCGGGTTGTATCGAGCGGACGCGACGCTGCGGACGGCGGCCGCGGAAGTGCACTCCGCTACGTCGTGACTCAGCTGGTTTTCGCATGTCCCGGCTTCAAGCCGTTGTCGGCATGGGCCGGTCTCGTTGCCGTAACCGCCGCCGGGTGCGGGACGAGTTCATTCGCCCCTACAAACGGGTTGCCTCTTCTCCGGGGCCGATGGCCGGTCAGGCGGCAGATTCCCTTGCGCCGAGCCAGCGCTCACGCCACCCGTCGTAGCGCTGTATCAAGCCTTGCAACGCGCTGCGTTCTAGCGGTCTGAGACCGCTCAGCAGCAAGGTCTTGGCGCCGCTGCCGACGGGTTCGGCGCCGAGGCGCCACTCGAACCTGAGGTGCGCCCTGGCGCGCTTGCCATCGATTTCCAGCCTGCTTTCTACAAGCTCCAGCCGCAGTTCGGGCATCGCCGATTCCGGATAGTCGACAGCGGTCAGTTCGAATCCCATCCCTTCATAAATCACCAGCGGTCGGTCCGGATTGATCATCGCGCCGTGCTGTTCCATCAGCGGGACCAGAATATGGGGGAAGTTTCGCCCAGAGAAACTGACATAACAGCGGACCAACTGTTCGATGATGCGCGTATCACGGGTCAGTTCGCCGGCGCGTTCCACTCGCACCAGGGTCTTGTCACCGCCCGTCAGAGCGAACGCCGGTGTGGCTTGCGTCGGGATGCGTAGCGCCATGTTCGCCACCGCCATGCCTTCGAAGTGCAAGCGCATGGATTGGCTCAGACCCTGACGCGTCAACACCAGCGCGAAGAGCAGATCGCCGGGTACGCAAAAGCGCGAATTGCCCGCGTCGTGCAACGGATTGAAGTCGCCAGCTACGCCCTTGGCGAAGTCGCTGCCCTGTTCGGCGCTGACGTTGCAGAGGTCGCCGGTGGCGTTGTGGTAGGGGTCGAGCAACATGGATGTATGCATAACAGGAAAGGGCCGGAACCAAAGACGGCGTTGGAGCCTCCGCTCGTTGTCGTTGTCGTTGTCGGGTATCTGGATGCATTCGATTACGACCACGACACGACAACGACAACGACCACGACCACGACCACGAATTGTTCTTGGCCATGTGTTCAAGGATTGGCGCGCCAGCGTTCAATTCAGGCGCGCCAACGGTCGGTACTGCAATCCGTAGAACATCTCCAGATAGCGCTTGGTCTCGGCGCGATCCAGGTCGGTGACGAACTTCCAGAAGCCGTAGACCCGCGACAGAGTCATCATGCGCTCGGCATAGCGGCGCCAGGTATAGCGAGCGTCGACACGGGCGAGGGCGCCGGCGGACAGTGCATCCCAGTGGCTCGGGTCGTCGGTGCAGCGGCGGAAGAATTCGGCGATCAGGCCGGCGGCGTCGATGCCGTGGTTGGGGTCGATGTGAAAGCCGGAGATGCCATCCTCGATGATCTCCAGCGGGCCGCCGTAACAGGTGGCGAAGGTGGGCAGACCGCAGGCCATGGCCTCGATCACGGTCAGGCCGAAGGCCTCAAACAGGGCCGGCTGTACGAACGCGCCGCGCCGGTCGGCAATGCTGCGATACAGTTCGCCGGCCAGTTGTTTTTCTAGATGGATACCAAGCCAGCGCACCTGCTGGTGCAGGCCATGCAGTTCAAACAAATGGTGCATGGTGCCGATCTGTTCGCGCTCCTCGTCGTCGCCGGAGCGATTGGCGTCGACGTGGCCGGCGACCACTAACAGGTTGGCCTGTTCGCGCAGTTCCGGGCTGCGGCCATACCAGTCCACCAGTCCGGCAATGTTCTTGATGTGGTCGAGCCGGGCCATGGTGAACAGCAGCGGCTTGTCGTGGTCCGCCAGTACGCCGCGCGTATCACCGGGGCGCTCGCCGCCGTAGATCAGGTCGTCGATCTCAGGCTTCAGATGGCTGAGCCGATGCTCGGAGTCGGAGTACGGAAAATAGACGTCTTCGTTGGCGCCGGGGGAGACGATGTTGAACTTGGGATCATAGACGTCGACGCCGGAAACGACGCGATACAGTCCCGGCATCGTGAAATGCTCATAGCTCTCGTACTGACCGACGCTGTCGTCGGTGCCGGCGATCTCCTGATAGGTGCTGGTGATAATGAAGTCGGCGCTGTTCATCGCGATCAGGTCGGCGGTGAACTGGGCCGAGAAGTGGTAACGCTCCTCGTTGTCGCGCCAGTACAGGTCGGAGAACAGGTACTTGGTCTTTTCCAGCGCGTGGGCGATGTTGCACTGGCTGACGCCGAGCCGATGCGACATCAGCGAGGCCACCAGGTTGCCGTCCGAGTAGTTGCCGATGATCAGGTCGGGCCGGTCGCCGAGTTCCGCCAGCAGTTCGCGCTCGGCGTCCAGCGCATAGCGCTCCAGGTAGGGCCAGATGCGAAAGCGGGAGATCCAGTGCGGCATCACCTCGCCGGCATCGTTGCGGAACGGTACCCGCAGAATGGCCGCGTTGCGGGTGCCGGCGATGGGCTCCAGGCGCTGGTTGCAGGAGGTGCCCTCGGCCTCCGGGATCAGGCGGCTCAGAACGATCACCCGGGGTTCCAGATCGATGCCCTGTTCCGCCAGGCGTTGGTGCATCTCCCGTTCCAGCGCACGCACCTGGTCCAGGATGTAGACCACCTGGCCGCCGGTGTCGGGGCGGCCCAGCACGTTCGACTGCCCGAACCAGCCGTGCGGCGACAGGATGGCGATGGAGAAGATCATCGGCACCCGGCTCAGGAACTGCTCCAGCGACTGCGGCGAGGGCGCCTCCAAGATGTCCAGCAGCAGTCCCATGCTGTCGCGAACGCGGCCCACGTCGTTGCCCCAGCCGGGCTCGAAACCCAGCGCACGCAGGTCCGCCGTCAGCTCGGTGGCGGGGGTCTGCGCTGGGCGGCGACGCAGCGGGATCAGCGCTTGGCGCAGGGCATTGCGCAACTCGGTCACGCTATTGACGGCGTCGCTGAGCATCAGTTGTTGGCCGCGATAGCTGTGCATGCGCAGAAAATGCAGCAGGCGCTGATCGCCCTTGCCGATCTCCTCGAACAGCCGGCTCGACAGGGAGCGGTTCAGGAACTCGACACCGCGACCGATCGAGCCCTCTTCGCGCAGCTTGTAGCGGTCGCGGTCGAACGGCGCCATGTCGATCTCGAGGCCGAAGGGGTCTTCGTTGCCGCCGGTGGCGAGGTGCTCTTTGAAGGCCAGGTACTGCGCGACGGAGACCTCGTGCAGATCCATGGTCTCCAGATGGATGCGCAGATACTCCCAGCGCGCGATACGCCGACGCAGCGCCAGATACACCCAGGAGGCATCGATGGCCGCCTCCTGACATTGCGACAGGGTGCGCGCCAGCACCGTCTCGGTTAGGGTCGGGTCTTCGTCGCACAGGTGCTCGATGGCGTCGCGTAGATCGCTCTGCAGCAGAAACGCCCGCCCCAGACCAATCAGGTGGTGCAGCACCCGATGGGACTGGCTGCGCTGGGCATTCAGAAAATCGATCAGCGCGGGGATGGCGGGCGTGGACAATTCCGTTTCCATCAGAGGCCCCATTCCCGCGCGAAGCCGGCGTAGAAGTCGGGATCTTCGACCGTGGCACCGCGCCGACCGACCATGGCGGAGGCGAAGGTCTGTGCCCGCTCCAGGCTCTGTTGCAGCGGCCAATCACGCAGTAGACCGAGGATCAGCACCGACGCGAAGCCGTCGCCGGCACCGACCGCGTCCACCACCTGTACGCTGGCCGCCGGCGCAACCCGACAGTGCTCGCCCGCGGCATTCAGGGCAAACGCCCCCGCGGCGCCAAGGGTCGCGATGACCAGCTCCAGCCCATGCTGCTCCAGCAGCAACCGCGCTCGCTCCTCGGCCGAGGCACCCGCGGGGGCCAGCAATTCCAGTTCGTCGGCATTCAGCTTGACCCAGGTCGCGGCGCCGATCATCGCCCGCACCCGGTCCTCGTCCCACCAGGGGTCGCGCAGGTTCACGTCGACGAAGACGGCGGCGTCGAGTCGTGCACGCAGGGCCTCGAACGCCTCGGCGGAATCCCTGCTGCGCAGCGCGAGGCTGCCGTGATAGAGCAGGCCATTGCCGGGCAGCGTCGGCAGTGCCGCGGCGTCGATGTGGTCGTAGGCGCGATCGGTGACGATGTCGTAGGTCGGCTCGCCGTCGGCCAACAGCACCTGCACGGTCCCCGTGGCATGCCGCGGATCGCGTTGCAGTCCGATCCGGCTCATGCCCCGGTCCGCCAGGGCCCGTTCGATCTGGTCGCCCAGGCCGTCGTTGCCCACTCTGCTGACGAAGACCGGATCGGCCCCGAAGGCCGCCAGGTGGGTCGCGACATTCAGCGGCGCCCCGCCAAGCACGTTGGTGCCATCGGGGAAACAGTCGAACAGGGCTTCACCAAAGATGATCGGCGGCGTGGATGGATCGAAGGGCATCGGCAAGGCCTCGGGTCGCAAGTGTCTGCCTGCATCCTAAGGATCGCTCACGCCGACCGCAACTACCCCGGTACCGCGGCCTGATCTCGGCCGGGCCCGGCATCGCGGACACGACTCGGTAGCGTCGGCGCTTAGGCTTAGACGCCTGAGCGTATTCTCAGCCGGAGGCGGCGTGAGCAGAATGCCGGGATGCTGACCGGGCTCCCGATCCGAATCGCCAGGCTGGATGTCCAACTGAGTTACTCGGCATTGAGCAATCGCATTTCCCCTGACCTCTGGCCTCGATAACCTACCCAATCGGCTGGAGTCCCGCCGGCGGCGTGGTCGCGCGCGGGTGGGGGTGCTGGATGCGATGGAGCCGAATACCGTCTCTTCTTTTGGCGGGTCGGAGTAGCGGGGTGGGGAACGCGCGAGCAATGCGCTGTCCACGCCTGTTGGCGTTCACCTGATGGAATTCACCTGATGCCGTTCATCTGATGGATCCCATGGGCAACCGGAATCACAATCATGCTTGACAGCGCAATGATCGAGCTGTCGCGGTGGCAATTTGCTTCTACCGCGATGTATCACTTTCTCTTTGTGCCCCTGACCCTGGGACTGGTTTGGATCCTGGTGATCATGGAGAGTGTCTACGTTATGACCGGTCGCGAGATCTACCGGGACATGACTAAGTTCTGGGGCAAGTTGTTCGGTATCAACTTTGCACTCGGTGTCACCACCGGCCTGACCATGGAGTTCCAGTTCGGCATGAACTGGTCCTACTACTCGCACTACGTCGGCGATGTGTTCGGTGCGCCGCTGGCCATCGAGGGGCTGATGGCGTTTTTCTTGGAGTCCACCTTCATCGGCCTGTTCTTCTTGGGCTGGGAGCGCCTGACCAAGCGCCAGCATCTGGCCGTGACCTTTCTGATGGCGATCGGCTCGAACCTGTCGGCCATGTGGATTCTGATCGCCAATGGCTGGATGCAGAACCCGGTCGGTTCAATGTTCAGCTTCGAGACCATGCGCATGGAAATGACCAGCTTCACGGAGCTGCTGCTCAATCCGGTTGCGCAGGTCAAGTTCGTGCATACGGTGGCCGCGGGTTATGTGACCGGGGCGATGTTCGTTGCCGGTATCAGCGCCTACTACATGCTCAAGGGGCGCGACATGGCCTTTGCCAAGCGGTCGTTCTCGGTGGCCGTGGGCTTCGGGCTGGCGTCGATCCTGTCGGTGATCCTGCTCGGTGACGAGTCTGGCTACGAGGTCGGCGACGTGCAGCGCGTCAAGCTGGCCGCGATCGAGGCGGAGTGGGACACCGAGCCGGCGCCGGCGGCGTTCACCGCCTTCGGCCTCCCGAGTAACGAGGACGAAGACACCCACATGGCAGTCAAGATCCCGTTCGCGCTGGGGCTGATCGCAACGCGCTCGCTGGACGAGGAGGTCGTCGGCCTGAAGGACCTGATGCGACAGCACGAGGTGCGCATCCGCTCCGGCATGGTGGCCTATAAGTATCTGGAACGACTGCGCAACGGCGAGGTCAACGACTACAACCGCGGTGCCTTCGAGGAGCACATGGACGATCTCGGCTACGGTCTGCTGCTGAAGCGGTATGTCGAAAATCCCGTCGAGGCGACAGAAGAGCAGATCCAGATGGCGGTCAAGGACTCCATCCCGAAGGTGGCGCCGGTGTTCTGGGCCTTCCGGATCATGGTCGGTGCCGGCATCTGGATGTTGCTGTTGTTGGTGCTCGGCTTCTACTTCAACGCCAAACGCGTGGTGCAGGACAAGCGCTGGTTGTTGCGGGCCTTCCTGTTCAGCATTCCGGTGCCTTGGATCGCCGCCGAGACCGGCTGGTTCGTCGCTGAGTTCGGCCGGCAGCCATGGGCCATCGGCGAGGTGCTGCCGACCTCCATCGCCGCATCCAGCCTGACCGCGGGCGATGTCATGTTCAGTCTCGGGGCGTTCATCATCTTCTACACGGCGTTGTTCCTGATCGAGATGTACTTGATGTTCAAGTTCGGTCGCATGGGGCCGAGCTCGCTGCACACCGGTCGTTACTACCACGAGAAGCAAGCGGCTAAACAGGTCGGCCATGGCTCCGTGTCAGGTGCAGGTCCAGCCCCGGCAACGGCGCCGTCCAAGCAGGAATCGGGAGACTGATATGATCCTCGACTTCGAAACACTGAAGTTTATCTGGTGGGTGCTGGTGGGCGTGCTGTTCATCGGCTTTGCGGTCACCGACGGCATGGACATGGGCGTCGGCACGCTGCTGCCCTTCCTGGGTAAGAACGACGACGAGCGGCGCGTCATCATCAACACCGTCGGCCCGCACTGGGACGGCAATCAGGTGTGGCTGATCACCGCCGGCGGCGCCATCTTCGCGGCCTGGCCGCTGGTCTACGCGGCCGCCTTCTCGGGCTTCTACTTCGCGATGCTGCTGGCGTTGTTCGCGCTGTTCTTCCGGCCGGTCGGCTTCGACTACCGCAGCAAGATCGCCGATCCGCGCTGGCGCAGCGCCTGGGATTGGGGTCTGTTCATCGGCGGCGCGGTGCCGGCGCTGGTGTTCGGCATCGCCTTCGGCAATCTGCTGCAGGGCGTGCCATTCCATCTCGACGAGTTCCTTCGGCCCTACTACACGGGCAGCTTCTTTGGTCTGCTGAATCCGTTTGCGCTGCTGGCGGGGCTCATCAGCCTGGGAATGCTGACCATGCACGGCGCCATCTGGCTGCAACTGCGCACCGAGGAACCCATCGCGACCCGCGCCAAGCACTGGGCCAAGGTCACCGGGCTGATCACCATCGGTGCCTTCGCGCTGGCCGGCATCTGGCTCAGCATCGGTATCGACGGCTTCCGGGTCGTGAGCATGCCGGAGCTGGGCGCCACCCCGAATCCGCTGACCAAGGAGGTCGTGATCGACCCCAGCGCCTGGCTGGCCAACTATCGCGACTATCCGCTGACGCTGCTGTTCCCGATCCTCGGCTTTGCCGGTCTCGGCGGGGCGGTGGCGCTGTCGTTGCAGGATCGCGCCGGTCTCGGCCTGATCGTGAGCGGCCTCGGCATCACCGGCATCATCATGACCGCGGGCGCGGCGATGTTCCCGTTCATCATGCCGTCCAGCACCATGCCCAACAGCAGCCTGATCGCGTGGGATGCCACCTCCAGCCATCTGACGCTCACCGTCATGTTCTGGGCCGCGGCCATCTTCATCCCGATCATCCTGATCTACACCACCTGGACCTATCGACGCATGTGGCGCCGGGTGACGGTGGCGGAGATCAAGGCGCAGGATTCATTGGCTTATTAGCGCTGGTGCGCTAAGTGCCTAGGGCCGAGGGCCAAGGGAGTTGACGACTCCCGGCCCTTCGAGACCTTTGATCCTCGGTTTCTTTTCAAAAGCTTGAGGAGTCCAAGAAATGTGGTACTTCTCATGGATACTCGGCGTGCTGTTGGCCATCGCCTTCGGCATCATCAACGTCATGTGGTACGAGTCGGAGCAATGCCTCGGCGATGCC
Organism: uncultured Gammaproteobacteria bacterium; assembly: GCA_963695445.1. GTDB lineage: Bacteria > Pseudomonadota > Gammaproteobacteria > Chromatiales > Chromatiaceae > Thiohalocapsa. The sequence continues at coordinate 184,772 of CAVOGV010000036.1, forward strand.
GATGACGACAAGTTGGATGCCTGATGTCGGATACAGCGTGGTCTGATGGCCGCGTCGATGTCGGTTGATGAGCGCGGCCTGCGGGCCGCGTTTGTTGTTGGGCGCTGCTTCGGGTGATGGCCAAGGCGCGCATCGCCGGCGGCGGGTTGCAGGGATGCTTCGGGGATCGCCAGATGCGGCAGGCTCTGGTACGTTGCCGCATCTGTCAGCCGTGCAAACCGTCTTCTGGAGGATGCCGATGCGATGCCTACGAATCAATCTGGCCATGACGATGTTGTGGTTGCTTGCCGCGTCGAGTGCGGCGGTCGCGGCCGTCGACGACTTCGATGACGGGGCCATCTATCAGGTGCACTATCCCGCCTGGTTCAAAGACAGTTTTCTGAATCTGGGTGAGGATGCCGACGAGGCGCGGGAGGCCGGCAAACAGGGGCTGTTCGTGTTCTTCACCACGCAGGGCTGCTCTTACTGTCACCTGTTCATCGAGACCAGCCTGGCGATCCTGAAATCAGCGACCGTCTGCGTGCGCATTTCGACAGCATTGGGTTGGAGATCTTCTCCGATGCGGAACTGACCGATTTCGCGGGCGAGCAGACCCGCGTCAAGACCTTCGCGCTGGATCAGGGCGTGCAATTTGCGCCGACCATGCTGTTCTTCGACAGCGATGGTACGCGCCTGCTGCGGCTGACCGGGTACTACGAGCCGGAACGGTTCTCGACGGTGTTGGACTACCTGATCGGTGGCCACCATCGGCAGCAGGGGCTGCGGGAATTCCTTGCCGCGCGGGCAGCGCCAACACCAGCCGAAGGTCTGTCCGACCGATGCGCTGTTTGCCGAGCCTCCATACGCCTTGGACCGCAGTCGCATGCCAGCCCAGCGCCCATTGCTGGTGCTGTTCGAAGGCGCGCAATGTGCTCGCTGCGCGCGCTTTCATGACGAAGTGCTCGGCGACGTGCCGACCCGAGAGCGCTTGGCGGGTTTCGATGTCGTGCGCCTGGACGCCGGCGATGCTGGCACTCCGGTGCTGACGCCCGCTGGCGAGCGCACCAATCCGAAGTCCTGGTATGCCGAGCTGGGCTTTACCGAGCTGCCGGCGCTGGTGTTCTTCAATGAGTCCGGCGAGCAGGTACTGGCCACCGATGCCTTGGTGCTGAAGAGCCGGATGAACAACGTCATCGGTTTCGTCACCGATCGCGCCTACGAGCAAGGCTGGAACTATCAGCGCTATGCGCGCAGCCAGGCGCTGAAGAAAGCAGCCGCGGGTGCGCAGTGACGCGTCGGCCACCACTCGCAATTTGGGTTAGGATAAGTAACCGACGTTGAACGACAGCAAACACCTTGGAGCAAGCCTATGTCTAACGAGGGTTACCACGAGCCGATCGCCGAACTCAGTGATGAGACCCGCGACATGCACCGGGCAATCGTCTCGCTGATGGAAGAGTTGGAGGCGGTCGACTGGTACAACCAGCGCGTTGATGCCTGCACGGACGCCGAGCTGAAGGCGATCCTGGCGCACAACCGTGACGAGGAGAAGGAACACGCGGCGATGGTGCTGGAATGGATCCGGCGCAAGGATGCGAAGTTCGACGATGAGCTCAAGGACTATCTGTTCACCGACAAACCGATTGCGCACGGTTAAGGCGATTGCCTGAGATCGCCTAAACGAAGGTCCGTCGCTCCGCGCCGTCTGTCCTCGATTCCAGACGGCGCGCGTGCCGTCTTGCGGCCCCGAGGCGATGACCAGGAGGATCGAGTATGGGCGATTTTCACCAAGGGCCACAGATTACGACCCTGCACGCGCTGTACGAGGCCTTCGACAGCGAAGACTACCTGAGCACCCTCGAGCACAAGCTTGAGCACCATGCTCGCCACGAGCACATCAGCCTGTTGCTGCCGTCGCTGTTCAGTGAGATCGGCAACGCCGGCGTGCTCGACCGTATCCTGGAGCGCATTGGCGAGGTGCGCTATCTGTCCAGCATCGTCGTTGCCCTGGGCGGTGCGACCGAAGCCAGTCAGTACCGGGAGGCGAAGGCGTACTTCGGCCGCCTGGCGAGGCCCGATTGCGAGGTGCGCGTGGTGTGGATCGACGGACCGCGCATCCAAGACCTGCTGGCGCGGATGGCGGAGCGTGAGATCCCCACCGGCGAACAGGGCAAGGGGCAGTCGGTCTGGGTTACGCTCGGCTACCTGTTCGCGCGCGACGAGGCCGACATCATCGCGCTGCACGACTGCGACATCGTCACCTACAGTCGCACCATGCTTGGCCGGCTGATCGAGCCGGTGGCCAATCCCAACAACGACTTCCAGTTCTGTAAGGGCTACTACGCGCGCATCTCTCCCACCGAGCGGTCCATGAAGGGACGCGTGACGCGCCTGTTCGTCACGCCCTTCGTCGACACCCTGTCCTGCCTCATGTATCAGCAGCAGGCGCCGGAGCTACAGCGCTTCTTCGACTATCACCGCAGCTTCAAGTATCCGCTGGCCGGTGAGTTCTGCTTCACGTCCGATCTGGCGCGCGGCCTGAACATCGCCTATGACTGGGGGCTGGAGGTGGCCACGCTGTCGCAGGTCTACGATCAACTCACGCGTCGTCAGGTGGCGCAGGTGGATCTCGCGCCCAACTACGAGCACAAGCACCAGGAGTTGTCGCCGGACGACACCAGCAAGGGTCTGCATCGTATGGTGGTGGACATCGCCAAGTTCTATCTCACCTACATGCGCTCCCATGGCGTGCCGCTGGACGACTCCTATGTCGACATGCTGTTGCACACGTACTATCAGAACGCGCTCAAGTACATACGCAAGTACAGCTATGACGCGGACATCAATGACCTGCGCTTCGATCTGTACGAAGAGGAGTCCGCCGCCAGCCACTTCCGCGGTTTCCTGTGGGATGCCTGGATGCAGAGCAAGGGGCCGCAGGAGGCCAAGCTGATCCCGTCCTGGAACCGGGTTGCCTACACCTTCCCGGAGATCTACGAGCACCTGCTGGAGGCCGTGGAGGCGGACAACGCGGAGGCCGAGAACGTCGAGGCTGGCGACGCGCGGGAATGACGCCGGGTTGCCCCTGACCCCGGATTGCTTGAGGGCGCCAACTGTTTGCAGATGCGACAACGATAACGCACATGATCTCGGACGGTCTCGGAGTCTCCGCACTGCTCCACTAGCCGTCGTGCGCTGCTACAACAGTGCCACTGCCTTGATCTGAATCCACACCGGCATCTCCGGGGTCAGCCCCAGTTGATGGGCCGAACGCCGGGTGACACGGGCCAGGATCGTGGAGCCGTCGACCTGGAGCTTGACCAGGGCCAGCGCCGGATGGCTGTCGTCGCCGAGCGACAGGACCTTGGCCGGCAGGGCATTGAGGATGCTGCTGCCGGTCATGGGTTCGTGGGCGATGCTGATGTCGCGGGCGAGGATGCGAACCCGCACCTGATGGCCGAGCGGGAGCCCGGTGTCGCGCACCCACAGGCTGGCGCCACCACACTCGACGCGCAGCAGGTGCCAGTGCTCGTCACGCTCAGCGACCTGGCCGTCCAGCACCGCGCCGGCGTCTTCGCCGAGGCGGATCGGTAGGTCGAGGCGGGACAGGGTCTCGTTGAGCGGGCCGCTCGCCAGCACGCGCCCGGCGTCCATGACCACCAGGTGATCGGCCAGGCGCGCTACCTCATCTGGCGCATGGCTGACGTAGAGCACCGGGATCGCGAGTTCGTCGTGCAGCCGCTCCAGGTAGGGCAGGATCTCTTGCTTGCGCTTCAAGTCGAGCGCCGCCAGAGGTTCGTCCATCAGCAGCACGCGGGGGTTGACGGCCAACGCGCGGGCGATGCCGACACGCTGGCGCTCACCGCCGGACAGGCTGCCCGGCTTGCGCTTCAGCAGGTGGCCGATGCCGAGTAGGTCGATGGCGTGTTCCAGGCTGAAGCGCGCGTCTGCGCGCCCCGTGCCGTCGACCGATTTCGGGCTGCGCCGCTGCCCGTAACGCAGATTCCCCAGTACGGTCAGATGGGGGAACAGGCTGGCCTCCTGGAATACATAGCCGATGGGGCGGCGGTGGGTCGGCACCCAGATGCCCTCGTCTTGCCAGACCTCGCCGTTGAACGACAGTCGGCCTTGCGCGGCATGTTCGAGACCGGCGATGCAGCGCAACAGCGTCGTCTTACCGGAACCCGAGTGGCCGAACAGGGCGGTGACGCCGCGCGCCGGTAGGTGCTCGTCGAGGTCGAGGCTGAAGCCGGGCCAATCGACGCGGATGCGGGCGCTGATGCCTTGCCTGTCCATCGTCGTGTTTCCTTCCGTCATATCTTTTTCGGGTTCGGTCGCCAGGAATATAGCGCTAGCAGGACCAGGAACGAGAACGTCAGCAGCACGGCGGCGAGTCGGTGGGCGTCGCCGTACTCCAGCGCCTCGACATAGTCGTAGATCTGTACCGATGCGACGCGTGTGACGCCGGGGATGTTGCCGCCGATCATCAGGACGACCCCAAACTCGCCCACGGTGTGGGCGAAGCTCAGGATGCCGGCGGTGATGAAACCGGGCAAGGCCAACGGCAGTGCCACGGTGAAGAAGCTGTCGAGCGGCGAGGCGCGCAGCGTCGCGGCGGCCTCGAGGGGGCGCTCGCCGACTGCCTCGAAGGCGTTTTGCACCGGCTGCACCATGAACGGCAGCGAGTAGAACACCGAACCGACCACCAGGCCCCAGAAGGTGAAGGGCAGCAGGCCGATGCCGAGCGCCTGGGTCAGCTGGCCGACGGGACCGTTCGGCCCCAGGGTCACCAGCAGATAGAACCCGAGCACCGACGGCGGCAGTACCAGCGGCATCGCCACCACGGCGCCGACCGGCCCTTTCCAGCGCGAGCGGGTGCGCGAGAGCCACCAGGCGATCGGCGTGCCGACGAAGAACAGGATCACAGTCGTGACCGCGGCCAGCCGCAGTGTCAGCAGGATGGCTTCGATGTCGGTGTCGGAGAGGAACATCGCGGGGTCTCGGGCTGTGTTGGATGGGTGGCTGGGGCCGTGGCTCACTCCGTTTCGTAACCGAACGCGTGGATGATCTCGTGGGCCTTGTCGCTCTGCAGGTAGGCGAACAGGTCATTGATAGCGGCATTGTCCTTGCCGCTTTCGAGAATGACCGCGTCCTGACGGATCGGTGCATGCATATCACCTGGAACGATCCACCCAGACCCCTTCGTGATCTTGCCGCCCGTCATCACCTGGGACAGTGCGACGAAGCCGACCTTGGCATTCCCGGTGTGAACGAATTGATAGGCCTGGGCGATGTTCTCTCCCATGACCAGCTTCGGCTCGATCGCTTCTTTGAGGCCGAGCGCTTCCAGCGTCTGGATGGACGCCTCACCGTAGGGCGCGAGCTTCGGGTTGGCGAGGGAGAGCTTTTCGAAGTCCCCTCTCTTCAGCACTTCGCCCTCACTGTCGACGAAATCGGGGTCCGCGGACCAGAGCACCAGGGTGCCGATGGCATAGGTGAAGCGCGAGCCCGGGACGGCGACGCCCTCATCCTCGAGCAGTTGCGGGCGCTGCTGGTCCGCGGCCAGCAATGCGTGGAAGGGCGCGCCGTTCTTGATTTGCGCGTAGAGCTTGCCCGTGGAGCCATAGGATGCCCTGACCTCATGGCCGGTCTGTTGCTCGAAGCCGGCGATGATCTCCTTCATCGGTGCGGTGAAATTGGCGGCGACGGCAACCTGCGCCTCCTCCGCGGAGGCCGCGACAGCGGTGCCCGCGCAGGTGAGGGCGAGGCATAGGCTGCGGATCGGTTTCATGTATTGAACTCCGTTTGGGTTGGGATGAGGTTGGCATTGATGTGCGATTCCGCACGGCCATGCGATAGCTCTATGTTGATTTAGATATAACGCTTGCCGATATCTCGTTAGCAAACAGAGCGCCAACCAGGAGTCTGGCACGCTAGAAGCGAACGATCTCCTGGTATTTCCTCATTTAAATAAGAAGTTTAAAGATGATAAGGCACCGTCGGTGGCGGTGTGACCGGGGCGAGTGCTGGCAGAGATGTATCGCGATATGCGCTTCGATATAGCGCAGGCCGAGGGCAGAGACATTCGCGTGCACGACGATGGTGCATCGATGGGGCGCGTCTCGAGGGGAGGCGCCAGCGCCTCTTTGGACGCGGCGCGCCTAAACACTAGATCCTTAGGCGTGGCCAAGCGTGGCGCCTAGATTGCTTGAGGGCGCGAAATTCTTTCAGCTGCGTCAAGTTTCGCAGCGACAACGCGCTTGCAGGGCCGAGCGCCGAGCGCCAAGGGCCAATCGTGCTTAACCGCGCTGAACCGGTGGCCGTCGGCCGTCGGCGCTTGGCCCACTTGCAGCAACGCGCAAGTTTGGCAGCTCAGCGTCGTGCTCTCGTCCGTCTGAGGCATTGCCTCCCTAAATGTGGCTGCAAGCCGTCAGGTCATGTAGGCGAGCGCTTCTGGGCCCGGGTTGGGTAGTCCGGCGGTGCGCCAGGCGGCGCGGCAGTTACCGAACAGCGTCTTGACGCGCTGCTTGTCCATGCCGTGGGCGTTGCAGAGTTGGGAAACGGGGGGCAGCGAGCCATAGGTGAGAAAGTGCTCGCGCAGGTAATAGATCACCGCCCAGTGATCCTGTTCCAGCGTGCCGCGCCCGTCCATGGCGGTGATCAGGCAGGCCATGCGCTCGTTCCACTGACTTGGGTCGAGTAGGAAACCGTCTTCGTCCAAGGGCAGGGGCTGGTGAATGGACGAAAAGCGATGCGAGTGGGCCTGAACGTGCGATTGGGTGCTTTGCGTGGTCATGGGGGGATGCTCCGCTCCGAACTTTGGTAGGTAATCAGTGATTTTTATGTCCGCATCAGGATATGCGTTGACTTCACTATACGAGGTTGATCGCCCGCGTCAAGTGACGCATGCACAGGTTTCTTCCGTTGGGCTAGTATAATGCCGACCTTGCCCCTCGCCGGATGCCCACAACTGTTCTCGCCCCCGGACAACCTGTTTGCGATTCTCGCCGTCATCGGGGTCGCGGGCCTGATACAGGGGCTAGCGGGCTTTGGCTCGGCGTTGGTTGCCGTGCCGTTGTTGGCGCTGCTGATGCCGGTGGACAGGGTGGTGCCGCTGATGATGCTCATTGGCATCCTGCTGTCGTCGCTGAATCTGCAGCACTTGCACCACGCGCTGCGGTTTGCGCCATTGGTGCCGTTGCTGGCGGGCTACGCGCTCGGCACCCCGATCGGTTTGCTACTGCTGACGCAGGCGCCTGAGGCGCTGGTATTGGGTCTGCTCGGCCTGTCCATCGGCGGCTATGCGCTGTTCTCGCTGGCCGGGCGCCAGCCGCGGTCCCCCTGGCTGCGGGACAATCGGGTCCTGGTGGGCATGTTGTCCGGGGCCTTGGGTGCCGCGTTCGGCACCAACGGACCGCCGGTGATCCTGCATTTCAGCGCCCACACCGACTGGGACGCCGACCGTCAGAAGGCGGCGCTGACCCTGTTCTTTCTGATCTCGGGGATCGTGACGGCGACGGCCTTGGCCATCGGCGGCCTGATGACGACGGAGGTCATGCTGCTGCTGCCCTGGTGCCTGCCCGCGCTTCTGGTCGGCTCGCTGACCGGGGTCGCGCTCTATCGTCACCTGGGCACCCACGACTATCGCCGATTGGTGTTCTCGCTGGTGCTCGGCACCGCGGTGGTGTTGGTCCTGCGCGCGCTGTCGCTGGTTGGCTGATCAGCCGCCCGTCACGGGCGGAAAGAACGCGATCTCGTCGCCATCCTGGATCGGTGCGTCCAACCGTGCCATGTCCTGGTTGACGGCGGCGAGTACGGTCTGGGCGGGGTCGAGCGCTTGCGCCCAGGTGCCGCCGCGCGCGCGCAGTCGTGCGAGGATGTCGGCAACGCTGCGGCTGTCGTCGAGGGGGAGTTCTTCGGCGCCGGTGCCGACGCGTTCGCGCAGGCTGGCGAAGTAGAGGATACGGATCATGTCATCAACTCGCTGAATGGGATGAAGTCGACCGGTTCTCCTGCGGCGATGGTGCGGCCTTCCGGGATCACGACGACCCCGTTGGCCCAGGTCAGCGATGTCAGGGCGGCCGGGGAGCGGCTCTGGAACACGTGCACCACCGATTCGCCCTCGGCGTCGCGCTCTAGGCGCGCGCGCTGGTATTCCCGGCGCTGGTCCGGCGCGGGCCAGTCGAAGCCGGCGCGGGCCGGGAGCATCAACGGCATCAGGTCCCCGGCGACGCCCTGCATGCGCAGGATGAAGGGCCGGACGAAGAGGCAGAAGGTCACGAACATCGAGACCGGGTTGCCGGGGCTGCCGATGAAGGGGACGTCGTTGATGCGGCCGAAGGCCAACGGCTTGCCGGGGCGCATGGCGATGCGCCAGAGGTCCAGCGAGCCGAGGTGCTGCATGGCCGGGCGGACGTGGTCTTCCTCACCGACGGAGACGCCGCCGCTGGCGAGCACCAGGTCGGCCTGCGCGGCCGCGTTTTGCAGAGCGGCGATGGTGGCGTCGAGGCTGTCGGCGACGATGCCGAGGTCGACGATGTCGCAGCCTAGGGCATCGAGCAGGGCGTGGTAGACGAAGCGGTTGGAATTGTAGATCTGGCCCGGCGCCAACGGCTGGCCGGGCATCACCAGTTCGTCGCCGCTGGCCAGAATGGCCACTCGCAGCCGTCGCCGGACCGCCAGTCGGTCGGCGCCGACCGAGGCCGCGAGCCCGACGTGTTGAGGGCTGAGTCGTGTGCCGGCGGCGATGACCTCGTCGCCGGCGCGCACGTCCTCACCACGCTGGCGGATGTTGGCGCTTGCCGCGATGTCCACGGGCATCTGCACCCAGTCGTCGTCTCGCGTGCAGACCTCCTGCACGACCACCGCGTCTGCGTTGTCCGGGATCGGCGCGCCGGTGAAGATGCGCGCGGCGGTGCCGGCGGCCAGTGGCGTGCCGCAGCTGCCGGCCGGGATGCGCTGCGCGACCCGTAGTCGGCCGCCGTGGCCGGCCAGCTCGGCGTGGTTCACGGCATAGCCGTCCATGGCGCTGTTGTCCCAGCAGGGCAGGTCGACGGGGCTCAGCAGGGACTCCGCGAGCACGCGGTTGCGGGCGACGAAGGTGCTGACGCGTTCGCTGTCGGCGATCGGGCTCGCATACTCCAGCAGGCGTTGCAGCGCCGCCTCGACTCTGAGGGGTGCGGCGCCCGTCGCGCAGTCGTTACGGCTGGTCACCGGTGTTAGCGCTCGTCGAAGCGCGCGATGAGCTGGGCGAAGTTGCAGGGCTTGGTGCGACTGTCGAGCTGCGGGCCGACGATGTGATCCCAGGCGGTGCGGCAGGCGCCGGATGATCCAGGCAGGCAAAAGATCAGCGTGCCGTTGGCCAACCCGGCGAGGGCGCGGGATTGCACCGTGGACGCACCGATCTCCTGAAACGAGAGTTGTCTGAACAACTCGCCGAAGCCGTCGATGGCCTTGTCGAACAGCGGCGCGATCGCCTCGGGCGTGCTGTCGCGGCCGGTGATGCCAGTGCCGCCGGTGCTGACGATGACACGGATGCCGGGGTCCGCGATCCAGCGCGAGAACACCGCGCGCATCTGATAGACGTCGTCGACGACGATCTCCTTCGCGACCAGTTCATGTCCGGCGGCGGCGATCTTATCGCAGAGTACGCGACCGGATTTGTCGTCGGCCTCGGTGCGGCTGTCGGAGATGGTCAGCACCGCAAGGGCGAGGGGCATGAAAGTGGTCGGCGACGGTACGTTGCTCATGGTGGGCTGCGCCTCAGCGCCGTTGCGGTCAGATAAACTTGGGCCACAGGATCAAGGCCCAGATGACGATCACGAACAGGATGCTGGTGAACACTGCCGCCGAGGCAATGTCTTTCGCGCGCTTGGACAGCTCGTGGCGCTCCAGGCCGATCCGGTCCACGTTGGCCTCGATGGCGGAGTTCAGCAGTTCGACCATCGGTACCACCCACAGGCTACCCACCAGCAGCGCACGCTCCACGGGGGACTCGCCGAACCAGAGGCCCAGCGGTAGCAGCGGGATCAGCAGGAAGACCTCCTGCCGAAACGCCTCTTCATGCTTGTAGCAGGCCTTGAGCCCCTTCATGGAATAGCCGAAGGCCCTCACCATTCGGCCCCAGCCCTTTCCGTTCTGATTTGCCACTACGGCGCCCTTTGGCGTTGTGCGGGGCTGCTGTCAGCCCTCGGTGAGTTCGAGGCGACGTTCCACGCGTTGCAAACGTCGCTTAAGTTCTTCGATCTCTGATTTTCCACCATAGACGGCCGTCGTGAGCGCCCCGAGCTGCTGCCCCATGGTCGCCAGCTGCAGATTGGTCGCACCTGCCTTGCGCTTGAGTTCCGCCACATCGGCGCGAATGAGAGGAAGTTGCTCCAAAACCAGGTTGTCACTGTCAGCCGTCATCGATGTTTGCTCCCTACTGGCTAGTGTCCATTGGCCGCCGATGCGTCGGGCTTCCAGGCCAGATCGAGTTGCCGCGCCGCGCGCACGTCGTCGAGACGGCGCACCGGCATGCGATGCGGTGCGCCCTTGACCAGCTCCGGTTGCTCCTGCGCCTCCTTGCGGATCGCGATCATGGCGTCGACGAAGCCATCCAGCGCCTCTATGCTCTCGGATTCGGTCGGCTCGATCAGCAGGCATTCCGGCACCAGCAGCGGAAAGTAGGTGGTGGGGGCATGGAAGCCATAATCCAGCAGGCGTTTGGCGAAATCCATGGCGTTGACGCCGAGCTCCTTGGCCTCTTTCTTCAGCGTGATGATGAATTCGTGGCTGGCGCGGCGCTCCGGATAGGCGAGCTGGAAGCCGGCCTCGCGCAGCCGGGCCTGCAGATAGTTGGCGTTCAGGGTCGAATATTCGGAGACTCGGCGCATGCCCTCGGCGCCGAGCATGCGCGCGTAGATGTAGGCCCGCAGCAGGATGCCCATGTTGCCGCCAAAGGCGGTCATGCGCCCGATGCTGTCGGCACGATCCTGTTCCACCAGCCAGTGGTAGTCGTCCCCGTGTTTGGTGACCAGCGGCACCGGCAGATAGGGCTCCAGGCGTTGCGAGACACCCACCGGACCCGCACCGGGACCGCCGCCGCCGTGGGGCGTCGAGAAGGTCTTGTGCAGGTTCATGTGGATGACGTCGAAGCCCATGTCGCCGGGCCGGACCTTGCCGAGGATGGCGTTCAGGTTGGCGCCGTCGTAGTACAGCAGGCCGCCGGCCTCATGCACGGTCTTGGCGATTGCCTGGATGTTGCGGTCGAAGACGCCGACGGTGCTGGGGTTGGTCAGCATGATGCCGGCCGTCTTTGGCCCGACGGCATCGCGCAGCGCGGCGAGGTCGACGTCGCCATTGGCGCCGGTGGGGATCTCCCGGACCGTGAAGCCGGCCATGATCGCCGAGGCCGGGTTGGTGCCATGGGCGGCATCCGGTACCAGGATCTCGCGCCGGGCGGTGTCGCCGCGTGCGTCGTGGTAGGCACGGATCATGTTCACGCCAGCGAACTCGCCCTGGGCGCCCGCGGCCGGTGCCAGCGACACCGCGTGCATGCCCGTGACCACCTTGAGCATGTCCTGTAATTCATACAGGCAGGCCATGATGCCCTGGCTGTGGCTCTCCGGCGCCGCCGGATGCCGCGCCAGGAACCCCGGGAGCGACGCCAGGCTGTTGCAGGCGCGCGGGTTGTATTTCATCGTGCACGAACCGAGCGGGTAGAAGTGCGTGTCGATGGAGAAGTTTTGCTGCGACAGCCGCGTGTAATGCCGCACCGCCTGCAATTCGGAGACCTCCGGCAGGGCCGCCCGCTGCTTGCGCCGGAATGCCGCTGGTAGATCGCTGCTGTCGGCGGTGGTCAGAGGCGCCTGTGCCGTGGCGCGGCGGCCGGGGCGGGACTGTTCGTAAATCAGCATGACGGGTTGATTGGTCTGGTTTCTTGTGCGGTCGGGTTGCTTGTGCTGTCGCGAGCGGTCGGTCGGGGATGCGAGGAACCGGCCCGACCGCCCTGCAAGGCCGCTCGGGTCAGCCGAGCGCCTTCAGCGCCGCGTCGTAGTCCGGCTCTTGACCGATCTCCGGAACCAGTTCGGTGTAGACGACCTTACCGGCCGCGTCGATGACAACGATGGCGCGGGCGGTGATACCGGCCAGCGGGCCGTCCTCAATCAGTACGCCGTAGTCCTTGGCGAAGTTCCGCGAGCGCATCATTGTCAGCGCATGGACGTTGTCGATGCCCTCTGCGCTGCAAAAGCGCCCGGCCGCGAACGGCAGATCGGCGGACACCACCAGGCAGACCGCGTCGTCACGGCCGGCGAAGGACTCGTTGAACTTCCGCGTGGAGGTGGCGCAGACGGGCGTATCGAGGCTCGGCACGATGTTGAGTAGCACCTTCTTGCCGGCGAAGTCGGCCAGGGTCTTGTCGCCCAAGTCCTTGTCAACCAACTTGAAGTCGGGCGCGGGGCTGCCGACGGCGGGCAGCTCGCCGGACAGATTGACGGGGTTGCCTTGGAGTGCGGTTTGGGCCATGCGGATTCTCTCCAGTTGGTGCAGTTGGGTTGGTGCTGTGCGGTTACCGGGTCGGTGCCGGCTCGCGCTGTCACGATCATTCCTGATACTGCAGTGGAAAACGCTCAGGATGCTCGATCGACTCGATGCCTAGATCAACATCTAAATCTGGCCAGTAGAAGTGGCCGGGTGATGGTTCGGTGACATTCATTATCTTCGACACCGGGACGTCCATGAACCATGGGAAGTCCTCGTAGGACATGAAGCGCTCACTGCCGTTGGCGAGTAGCCAGAGCCCGTGGCTGGAAATGTTGGTCACTTCAGGGGCGGAAGTGTCGACGCCATGCTGTGCACAGTTCATCGTAGTGGGCCTGGATTTTTGCTTCAGCTTGTTTGATCTGACTTCGGGTCAACCGATAGTTCCTTGCTAGTTCCACCTTCGGCTCCAACCAGAATTTGGCTTCGCCGTTTGCGCAGGCAACGTGGACATGCATCCTTGCCTCCTCTCGCGAGAAGAAATGGAATCGCAGTCCGTCTTCTCGAAAGACCGTCGGACTCACGACTCCACCGGCCTAGGCTAATGATTCGACCTGGCTTTCCGCCTGACTGCACGTCGCGATCACGCGCACGCGCGCCAGCTCGGTGGCAAAGGTGGCCAGGTCCTCGTCGGTGCGAAGCTCCGTGGCACAGACCAGCACCGACGGGTCCAGTTCCGGATACTCCAGCCCCAGGTCGAAGCCCCCGAGTACGTCTTGGGCGGCTAGCGAGCGCAGTACGTCCGCGGTCGGTGCTGGAAGGTGCAGGGCCTGTTCGTGGAACGTCGGACGGTCGAACAGCGGCTCGACGCCGGGGATCTCGCACAGCATGCCGGCGAGTTTGCGGGTGTTGGCGTGGCAGGCCGCGGCGACCCGCTCCAGCCCTTCGGCGCCGAGGATGGCCATGTGGATAGTGGCGGCCGTCACCAGTAGGCCCTGATTGGTGCAAATGTTGGACGTCGCCTTGGAGCGGCGGATGTGCTGTTCGCGCGCTTGCAGTGTCAGGGTATACCCAACCTTGCCGTCCAGGTCCAGGGTCTTGCCGACGATGCGGCCGGGCAACTGCCTGACGAAGCTCTGCCGGCAACACAGGAAGCCTAGGTAGGGACCACCGGAGGCGAGCGGCATGCCGAGGGGTTGGCCCTCGCCGCAGGCGATGTCGGCGCCGGTCTCGCCCCAGTCGCCGGGCGGTGACAGCAACGCCAGCGCGACCGGGTTGACGACGCCGATCACCAGCGCGTTGCGGGCATGCGCCCAGTCGGTCAGGGCGTCCACTTCTTCGAGCACGCCGAAGAAATTCGGCTGCGGGATCACCAGTGCGGCAAAGTCGTCGTCGCCGGCTGCGGCCTCCAGCAGTTCGATACTGGTGTGTCCGCCTTGCCGGTCGAACGGGATCTCGATCAGCTCGATACCCTGGTTCCGGACGATGCTCTGCACCGTGCGGCGGTACGCCGGATGCACGCTGCGCGGCATCAAGACGCGCTGGCTGGCGACCTTCCGGTTGGCGCGCACGGCCATTAGCACCGCCTCGGCCAGCGCGGTTGCGCCGTCGTACAGTGATGCGTTGGAGACGTCCAGGCCGGTCAGCGCCGTCATCATGGACTGGAATTCGTACAGCACCTGCAACGTGCCCTGGCTGGCCTCGGCCTGATAGGGGGTGTAGGCGCTGTAGAACTCGCCGCGGGTGGTGATCTGCCAGACCGCGGCGGGGATGTGGTGGTCGTAGGCGCCAGCGCCGATGAAGCACAGGGGTTGGCCGTCGTCGCGGGCGCGCGCCTGCATCAGGCGACCGATGTCCATCTCGGACAGCCCGCTGGGGATGCCGTCGAGGCCCTTGGCGCGCAGTTCGTGCGGGATCTCGTCGAACAGGTCGTCGATGGAGTCGACGCCGATGGTGGCGAGCATCGCCGTGACGTCGTCGTCTGTGTGAGGGATGAAAGGCATCTGGTCAGCGCGTCCAATTCGTCAGCCCGTCGGGTATCTAACCCGGGGGGCATGGTTTGCCATAGGGGTTGCGTTGCTGCGGCGGTTGCGTCGGCCCTCCGCGCAAGCACGAGAACGACGGGCGCCGACGCAGTCGGTCAGGCCTCGTCCGCCAGCACCTGCTCATAGCCGGCGGCATCGAGCAGACCGTCGAGCTCAGCGCCGTCGGCAAGCTTGAGCTTGAAGATCCAGCCGTCGCCGTAGGCGTCGGTGTTGATGGTTTCGGGGGCGTCTTCGAGCGTTTGGTTGACCGCCACGACCTCGCCCGCCACTGGACTGTAGATATCGGAGGCGGCCTTCACCGATTCAACCACGGCGCAGGCGTCCTTGGCCGCGAGTTGCTTGCCCATCTCCGGCAGTTCGACGAACACCAGGTCGCCAAGCGCCTCCTGTGCGTGCTCGGAGATACCGACGGTGGCGGTACCGTCGCCGTTGTCCTTGATCCACTCGTGGCTTGCGCTGTACTTCAGGTCCGCGGGTACGTTGCTCATGGCGGGAGTCTCTAGTTAGGGTCCGGGGTCAATCGTCGCCGCATGCGAGGATCGACACTTGGAATAAAGATAGGGAGTCGGGGTTACAGATCGATCTGTGCCTTGCCGTTGCGCACGAAAGGCGGCTTGACGACGCGGGCAGCCACGGGTTTGCCGCGGATCTCCACGTCGCAGGTGGCACCGATGCCGGGTTGAACGCGGGCCAGCGCAATGGAACGCTCCAGCGTCGGCGAGAAGCCGCCGGACGTGGTCTCGCCCGCTGGTTGGCCGTCGATCAGCACCGTCTGATGACCGCGCAGCACGCCGCGTCCGGTCAAGAGCAGGCCGACGAAGGCTTGTAGGTCCGCGGCATTGCGTCGCGCCTCCAGCGCCTCCCGACCGATGAAGTTGCGCTCGGCAGGCTCCCAGGCGATGGTCCAGCCGAGGCCACTCTCCAGTGGGCCGGTGTCTTCGTCCATATCCTGCCCGTACAGATTCATGCCGGCCTCGAGACGCAGCGTGTCACGGGCGCCAAGGCCGCAGGGCCTGACACCGGCATCGATCAATTCCTGCCACAGGGCGCCGACTCGTGCGACCGGCAACATGATCTCGAAGCCGTCTTCGCCCGTGTAGCCGGTCCGGCCCACTAACCAGCTGCCGGCCTCGGCGGCAAAGAACGGCTTCAATTCCATGGCCTGGCTACGCAGCGCATCGGGAAGCAGCGGGTCCGCCTTGGCGCGGGCGTTGGGGCCCTGCACCGCGATCATGGCCAGATCGTCGCGGCGGTCGAGGCTGATGCTGAAGCCCTCGGCGTGCTGCTTCATCCAGGCGATGTCTTTGTCCGCAGTGGCTGCATTCACCACCGGACGGTAGCGGTCAGGCCCGAGGTAATAACAGATCAGATCATCGACGACGCCGCCGCGTTCGTTGAGCATGCAGCTGTAGAGGGCCTTGCCCGGCGTCTTGAGCTTGGCCACGTCGTTGGCGAGCAGGTATTGCAGGAATGCCTTGGCATCGGTCCCGGTGATATCCAGCGGCTGCATGTGCGAGACGTCGAACATGCCGGCGTCGCGGCGCACCGCATGGTGCTCTTCGAGCTGTGAGCCATAGTGCAGCGGCATGTCCCAGCCGCCGAAGGGGACGACCTTGGCGTTGAGGCGTTCGTGTGCGGTGTAAAGCGGTGTTCTGAAACCCATACGGGCCTCCCGGTCGGTCCGACGGGCAGCGCCGGTCGGACGATGGACGAGACAGCGACGCACGGTCCTCGCGAATCGCGCTGCCGTCCCTCTGTCCTGAACCTGAGAGTTTGCGGCGCCGCTGGTCTCGCCTGGTCGCGATCGACCTGGGTTCGAGTAACCATCTGCGGTGCTGCTGCCCCGTCGGTGGGCCGTCGATGACGGCCGCTCTCCAGAGTCGGTTCGTGGGTCCGCGGTCCGTTTGCCTGAGCGATTCCGGACGGTGTTGCGCCTTCGGCGCCGGTGCGAAGCGCGTTTGAACGCGTTGCACCGGACTCTCCCGCGGAGCCGAATCCGAGCGTTGACTATAAACGGCCGATGGCTGCTTGCCAAGCCGTCGCGGCCGGCGCTGCAGCACGGAACCGTTCTAGCGCAAACCCACGGCCGAGAACTGCATGGTATCCGCTGATCCGATCATCTCGCCCGGCGCGCATGTCTCCGATCTTGCGTCGCGCGTGCTCTCGCCCCTTGAGCGGCGGTTCGGCGCCGATTCGCAGGCGTGCTTCGGCCATCCGCTGTGGTTGCTGGAAACCATTTTCGATCCGCGTTGCTTCCATGGCACCTCCTACCGCGCGGCCAGTTGGCTGGCGGTCGGAGAGCCGCGGCTTTCGCCGCACCCGTGCGGGCTACGACGACCGCCCCGCGACCCCGAAGCGGGTGTTCGTGCGGGCGTTGATCGGCAACGCTGGCGCGCGCCCGTGCGCTCGCGTCCTCGCTCCCCCTTACCACCATTTCCTCATGACCGACAATTTCAAGCCCAGCGCCAGCCGCTTGATCGCGCAGGAGGGTTAGATCGGTTTTACCGTGCCCGCTTAACCTGTACCAAAACGACAAGACCGTCGGCCGGCGCCAGTTACAGCACCGTGCTCGACACGCTTCACAATCAGGGCTTCTCTCTGACGCTCTCCAGCTTCCAGAGAACACTCGCGCGCCTGCGCCGAGAGCGGCGCCCCACCTCCGCGGACTCGCGCGGAGAGAATGGTAAACGTCCGCATCGTTCCCGACGGAGAATCTAGCTCGGGCGTGATCGGCGGGGTCGATGCCTCTCCATAATTGCGGACAATAGTGCGCTCTAGGCGTGGTGGAGCTAACGGCCGGGGATCTCCGGTTACGCTGCCAGAAACTGATCGGTCATATCAGGCGTTGCCGGCCTGTCCGCAGTCGGCCGCTATTTGTAGCTTCACATAGCGATCAGGAACAAACATTCGCAGCAACAGCTGCAGGGCTCAAGTGGTAAGTTTGTTGCCAGTTTCTCGCTCACCCAAGAGGTGGGAAA
Organism: uncultured Gammaproteobacteria bacterium; assembly: GCA_963695445.1. Taxonomy (GTDB): domain Bacteria; phylum Pseudomonadota; class Gammaproteobacteria; order Chromatiales; family Chromatiaceae; genus Thiohalocapsa. Next base: position 202,236 of record CAVOGV010000036.1, read on the forward strand.
CTCCCGGCTCCGTTGGACTGAACGGATCAAACCTGGCCCACGTCTCCTGAACGCAGGAATCCCATATACCAGTGACCATAATCCGGGGGCATTTTCTGGATATCCATGAATCGCAGGCTGGATAAAGCAAGAGTCAACCTCTACGATCGCATGCTTGATCAGCTTTGCTCCGCGGGTCTTGAGCAAGGCTGTGCGATCGAAGCTGTTGTTGATGCGTACCTCGATGGCAAGCCGGTGGCACGCGGAAAGCACAAGTACAACCGACGTGCGCGTGACGATGCGTTCTGGTTCAGCCAGGCGGTCGACTGCCTGCCACTTGAGAATTGGTCGTCCGACCGCTGGACACTTGCTTTGTCGCGTTACTTTGCGCAGGAGCCTGTGGCGCATCCAGCGCTCATCGAACGCATCGCGAGAGGTGATCCTGCAACGGTGAAGCGCGCAGTTCGTTGGTCGGGCTTGGTGCTTCGGCAAGAGTCCCCGCGTCGGAAGGAGCTTGACCAAGTCGCCTCCTCCAACCCCGAGATTGCCGAGCTGTGCCGCATCCTCGGCATCTTCGATGATGCCTATCGGCTCCGCGAGGAGACGCTCGAACGGTGTCGATCTCGGCTAGCCGAGTTAACGCCTTTCGAGCTCCTTATTTACGCCAGCCTCTATGCCTTCGAGCACTTGGTTCCGAAGAGCTTCGCACAGCCGTCGGTCCAATCCGAAACGTACGACGACACAGAGGTGCAATGGCAGGCTATCAACGATCTTCTGATCTGGAAGCTCGAAACCTCAGCTCCCCCCATGTTGCGACTGCGTGAGCAGGACCTCGGGCGATCGCTCAAAGCACATTTGTCGCCATACCTCTTTCCTGCGCCTTCGGGACCGGGACCAAGGGACGAGTTGCGCGCGGCATTCCAGCTAGCGATCGCGGCCCAAGTCGAGTTCAACGCTTTCATATCGCGTTCAGCCGACGCCTTCAGTTTCGATGACAGCATCGAGTTCGTGCGTCAGGGCGAGGTGCTTGAGATCGTCGAGCAAGACCCAGCCGCACGGGAGATCTGGGCGCGGGATGGCAAGAAGCTTGAGCGGTTGCACAACTATTGGCTTTACCGAGCCATGGACGAGTTCATTCTTCGTGGCCTCGCTTGGCACACCATAGGGCGGTCAGAGAACCACGAAGCCAATCGGCTGGCCTACATCAAGGCCATTGGCACGCAACTTCGGCTGACCGAGGTCTACGGATTGGATGAAACCGTGACGACCGAGACCGGAAAACGCGTCGACCTCTTTCAGGCGTTGCTCGCGTCGGAGTTGATGAGTGCCTTCTATCAACAGGATTTCTTGCAGGCATTCATGAATCATGCTGCAAGTCTCGGTCATTGGGCAGCTGCGCTCCGTCGGCTCGCGACCGAAGGTCTGGCGAAGGGTTTCGAGAACCGCTTTCCTCTCACTTGGTCGGACAGGAAGCCAAAGATCAATCGAATCGTTGGCTGGACGGTCTGCGAGGCGGCTCCTCGTGGCAGCCATGCCGTGGCCGCTGCGCTGCTCGATTTTTGGACGAGTGACTGGGTAGCGTTGGCCGAGCGGCTAAGGAAGCAAGAACCTGGGCTTGATCCGCAGTTGCTGGAACGCCCTGTCCTGAAAATCGGTAAACAACTGATCGAGCTGCCTTGGGTATTTGGCCTGCAGAACAACAGCTCGGCCGCCATCAACAACCTGCGACGTCTGGGTGCGCGACGCGACGAGGCGAGACTGGAAACGCGGCGCATTGAGGAACGACTCGGCGCCTTGTTCGAGTCGCGTGGCTTTCGTGTCGTGCTGAACTGGATTCCCGATGAAGACCATCAGGCTGGCGAAGTTGACCTGGTTTGCGCCCTCGATCAGACACTGCTGGTTCTCGAGCTCAAGTCGACCTTCCTTCGGCAATCGCAACGTGATGCGTGGTTGCACCGCACAACAACGCTACGCAAGGCTGGCGGACAGGTGAGGCGTAAAGTCATAGCCGTTCGGAGAGCCCTGGGTCAGGATGATGGCCTGGCGCGCACGCTCGGTCTTGAAGATGCCTGGGAGGCGGTGAGTCTGCATGGCTGGATCGTCGATACCTCGATCGAATGCGATCACGAATTCTTCAGCGGATTCCTGAAGGTTTCCCTAGAGGAAGTCTTGATTGCATTGCGCGATGATCGCCAACTATTGAACGATCCGGGCGGCATCTGTTCGGGGCGGTTCGTGGCGCCCGATTTCGTTCCACCGGAAGACTCATGCCAGCAAGAAACCCTCTATCCCCAAGGGTTTCGGGCAGAGGCGTTCGTTGGCGTGATCGAGCGCGCGGCAGTATGGGACGAGGTATCGTTGTCGTGAGGATCACAGGACCTTTGCTTCGCCTATCGCCAGCTTCAAACGCGGTGCTCCGCGCGTACGGGCAGCCTCGCGAAGCTAAATTGGGGCCGCTGGTCTCCCCACTGCACCGGCGGAGCAGGATCAGTCCGAAGGCTTGAAGCATGGAGCCAACCGCCGCGTCAGGTTGACGATGGCCGTCTTCACTGTAGCGAGCACTCGATCAACTGCGCGACCTCCTGCGAAATGCGCTCGTTGAGGGCCTCCGGTAGCCCGAGACGGTCGTGGAGTTTGTTCATGTGTTCGAACAGCACGAGGGTCAGGCGGGTGACATCGTGCAGATCCTCAAATTGCCAGCCAACTATCCCCGGCACTGATCCGCTCGACATGGCCGGCGCTCGTGGGCTGACCGCTCATCTGCTCATCCTGGCGCCGATGTGCTGCATCCCAGGCCCGATCCTCTCAGGCGGATGTCCGGGGAGCGTCGCCGGACCGGTCCAAATAGTCCCGCACGGCGCTGACGAAGGCCTTCGCCTGGGAGAGTGCTTCGTGTGCGTCCGCGGCCTCCACCGAGCCGCCGGTGTAGTCGGCCAGCAGCCGGACCTCTTCCGCCCGATTGAGCATCCGTCCCAGTTCCTTCGGCAGCCGACCAGGCTTGACCAGTTGCAGGCCGAAGGCCGCGATGAGCCCGTTATGGGTTTTGCTGGTCTCGGGCGTGTCCGCGCTTGCGAGCGCGGCGCGGGCGGCATCGAACATGGCGTAGTACGCCCGATTGCAGGCGCCGTCCGTGTCTCCGGCGTCGAGCAACAGGCGAGCCGATGCCAAGGCTCGGTCGGCCTTGTGCATCAGTTGCGCACCGTCGCTTGATGGGATCACAACCGCAGGCCCTCGCGGGCGATGTTCTGAAGAAGCCGGGGATTGGCGTAGTGCTCCGGATCAGCCCATTCATCTTCCCAGATGGGCAGGGGCTGGATGCGAACGCCGGTCTCCAGCATGACGTCGAAAGCCTCGTCGGCCATCGCGAGCTTGGTAGGCAGCAGACGCTGGTGACCTCCGCGCAGCAGCACGGCGACATCGGCGTCGCTGTCGCGGGCGTGATCGCCGCGGGCGCGACTGCCGAACAGCATCAGGTCCAGCACGTCGTACTTGGCCGTGATCCGCTCGGCGAAGAGACGTAGGGCCTCGACTGTGGCTGGATCGATGGCAGCTGATAGGTTTTTCGCTTCCATCTTGCGCAATGTCTCACCAGGAAAGGCAGGAACGGCTAGAGCAAAGGGAATAAAAACGTATTTATAAATCGTGATCTTACATGATTCTTTTCTGCGATGATTCTGCATGACGGCGACCGGAACCACGGCGCCTCCGTAGAGCAGACGAAGCAGCTCAATCCGCCCAATGCGCGCCAGGGCAATCAACGGGCCGGTATCGGCGACGACAACCCGGCTCATCGGGCCGCATCCAACTCTCCCTCAAGCTCCTGCGGCGGATAGTCGACCGCTGGGATGCCAACTTCCACCAGGACTTCCATGAATGCCTCTTGGGACAGGCCGGCAACCTTCGCGGCTTGAGCAAGGGAAAGTTGTCCCGCCTCGAACAGGTTGAGGACCAGCGTGCGGTGTACGCCGTTCTCAAGCAGCCGCCGATCGAACGGAACGGCAACCATAGCGGGACGGCCGTTCTTCGTGATGAGCGAGAGTTGCCCTCGTTCCGCGTCTGAGAAGAGTTCACCGGACTACCAGGTCTTTCTCGACCAGGATCTGTTCGGCGACTGGACCTGGCAGGCGCTGCAGACGTGGGCGCGGCGATAACCGGCGTGGGCTGGTGCGGGTTTAGGCGGATACCGACTCCGCATGCTGACGGCGCGCTTCCAGTGCCTCGGTATAGAAGGCCTGGTAGCGTCGGGCGCTGGCCTCCCAGCTGAGGTCCTTGCGCATGCCGGTGAGGATCATTGCGCGCCAGCGCTCTGGCTGCTGATGGGCGAGATACATGGCCTTCTGCACCGCGTACCAGAGCCCGTCGGGGTTGGAGTCGTTGAACAGCAGTCCGGTGGCCGTGCCGTTGGCCAGGTTCTCGTCGGTGGCGTCGACGACGGTGTCGGCGAGGCCGCCGGTGTTGTGGACGATGGGCACGGTGCCATAGCGCAGGCTGTACATCTGATTCAGACCACAGGGCTCGAACCGCGACGGCATCAAGAAGGCGTCGCTGCCCGCTTCGATCAGATGCGCGCGCGTCTCGTCGTAGCCGACGTAGACGCTGACGCGGTCTGGATTGGCCGCCGCGACCTCAGCCAGCGCGCGTTCCATCTTGCGATCACCGGCGCCCTGCATGACCAGCTGAACGTCCGTTACCTGCAGCAGACGCGGCAGGATCTCGATGATCAGGTCGATGCCCTTCTGTTCCACCAGTCTGCCCACGTAGCCGATGACGAAGGCCTGCTCATTGCGTGGCAGCTTGAACAGGCTTTGCAGCTCAAGCTTGTTCTCGGCCTTGAGATGGATGCTGTCGGCATCGTAGTTCTGCGGTAGGGCCGGATCGCGGGCGGGATTCCACTCGTGATAATCGATGCCGTTCAGGATGCCGCAGAAGCGTCCGCCGAGTTGGCGCAGCAGGCCGTCGAGACCGCAGCCGTGACGTGGCGTCTTGACCTCTTCGGCGTAGCTGGGGCTGACGGTGTTGACCCGGTCGGCAAAGATCAGGCCGCCCTTGATGAAGGACATGCGCTGGTGAAACTCCAGGCCGGCGACGGACCAGAGCGAGGCCGGCAATTGCAGCCGGTCGAAGGTGGCGCGGTCGAAAACGCCCTGGTAGGCCAGGTTATGGATGGTGAACACGATGGCGGGCCGGTCCTCCTGCTCGCGCAGCAATACTGGCGCCAGTCCGGTCTGCCAATCGTTACAGTGCAGGACTTGGGGCCGCCAATCGAGCGCCGGGAGGCCCATGGCGATGTAGCTGACGACACGGCAAAACAACAGGAAGCGTTCGGGGTTGTCGCCCCAGTCGCGACCGCTGACATCGGTGTAGGGATTGCCCTCGCGGGAGAAATAGTCTGGCGCTTCGACCAGATAGACCGGTAGATCACGATCCGGCAGCAGGCCGTGCAGAATCTGTACCGGCGCGGCGATGCCGGGCAGGCGCACTTCCATCAGGCGCCTGAGTTCGCGCACCATGCGCTTGGCTTGCGGGTATGCTGGTACGACCAGGCGCGCATCGTGGCCGAGTTCGCGCAGCGCCGCGGGCAGACTGGACGCAACGTCCGCGAGTCCACCGGTCTTGATCAGCGGGTGCGCTTCGCTGCTGGCCACTAGGATACTGTACGCGGGGGAGGAGGACGCCCCCGCGGCTCGACTGCTATCCAGGTTCTGTTCCGTGGCGATGTATGCGTTCACGATGGCCGACCGACGGCGACTGGCTTAAGGGTTTAGGTTTACGTTAGCACAAGTGAGACAAATTGGAGACAGCCGCATGAACGAATCCTGCACGCTGGTGATTTTCGGCTCTACCGGCAATCTGGCGCAGATCAAGTTGTTGCCGGCCCTCTACCATCTCGAGCAGGGCGGACACCTGGCACCATCGGTGCGGGTGATTGGCTTCGGCCGTCGGGACTGGACCGACGAGCACTGGCGCGGCGAGGTACGCCGCATCCTGGAGCAACAGATCGGTCCGCGGCTCGATGCGGAGATACTAGAGCGGCTGCTCGAACGGCACTATTTCATCGAGGGCGATCTGGAGGACGATGCCGGCTATGAACGATTGGCGGCGCGTCTGCGCGGTGACGAGGGGTTTTCGCCGAATCTGGTCTTTTACCTGGCCATTGCGCCGACCTTTTACGGCGCGACGGCGGATCGGCTCGCGGCCAACGGACTCAATGCACAGCAGCAGGGCTGGTCGCGGCTGGTGGTCGAGAAACCCTTCGGCTACGACCTGGAGAGCGCCGAGATCCTGGACGGGCATCTGCACCGGCACTTCAGCGAGGATCAGATCTACCGTATCGATCACTATCTGGGCAAGAGCACGGTGCAGAACGTGTTGGTGTTCCGCTTCGCCAACCTACTGCTGGAGCCGCTCTGGAATCGCAACTATATCGACCATGTGCAGATCACCCACTCCGAGGCTCGCGGCATCGAGGGCCGCGCCGGTTTCTACGACGGCGTCGGTGCCCTGCGCGACATGATTCAGAGTCACCTGCTGCAAATGCTCACTCTGGTGGCCATGGAGCCGCCGCCGAGCCTGGATGCCGAGGCGCTGCGGGATGAAAAGGTGAAGGTGTTGCGTTCGATTCGCCCGATTCCGCGCCAGGCGGTGCATGCGCACGCCTTTCGCGCCCAGTACCGCGCCGGCGATGCCGGTGGCACCAAGGTGCCGGGCTATCTGGAGGAATCCGGCGTCGACCCGTGCAGCGCCACCGAGACCTACGCCGCGATGAAGCTCTACATCGACAACTGGCGCTGGCGCGGCGTGCCCTTCTATCTGCGCACGGGCAAGCGCATGGGCGCCACCAACTCGCTGATCAGCATCCGCTTCCGGCATCCGCCGCAGCAACTGTTCAGCGACACGCCCATCGAGCAGCTCAAGCCCAACTGGCTGCTGCTGAACATACAGCCCAACGAGTGTATGCGCCTGGAACTGCTGGTCAAGCAGCCTGGCCTGACCATGCGCACCCAGACCGAGCGCCTCGACGCCAGCACCTGCACCATCGGCCGTGACCAGATCGATGCCTACGAGGCGCTGATCCTGGACGTGATGGCGGGCGATCACACGCTGTTCCTGCGCTACGACGAGGTCAACTACGCCTGGCGCGTCGTCGACCCGGTGCTCAAGCTGTGGGCGACCGAGCGCGACTTCATTCATACCTATCCGGCCGGCAGTTGGGGCCCGGTCGAGGCCACCCGACTGTTCGACAAGGAGGACCAGGATTGGCGCAACGGGTTGGATGAGTGAGTTCAGGTTGCCAACAGCGGCAGCGTGCCCCTGTCGATCTGAGGCATCGCCTCGCCACCGCTCATCGCGGTGCCACCTCGCAATATGAGGCGTTTGTTTCATCGTAAGCAGTCACCGATGCTCGCGCGATCGGCCGCCTGTCCGCTCAGGCGGGCGCGGAAGCTACCGCTGACAGCGGTTACAATTACCGCTACGCGCGGTTTTCCTTCGGCGATCATCCCGCGCTTGCAGTCCTATTCGCTCAGGAGTCAGTTTTATGCCACTCGTTACCACCACCCCGGAATGGAAGGCGCTAGATCGGCACTGGCAGCAGATGTCGCGGGTGCACATGCGCGACCTGTTCGCCGATGATCCCGCGCGTGCCGCGCGCATGACGATCGATGCCGCCGGGCTGCATCTGGACCATTCCAAACACATCGCCAGCGACGAGACCATGGCGCTGCTGTTCGACCTGGCGCGGTCCGTGGATGTCGAGGGCTGGCGCACGCGCATGTTCACCGGCGAGCATATCAACGGCACCGAGGACCGCGCCGTGCTGCATGTGGCGCTGCGCAATCGGGCCAACACGCCGATCCTGGTGGATGGCGTCGACGTGATGCCGGACGTGAATGCGGTGCTGGCGCGCATGGACGCCTTCAGCAAGCGCGTGCGTGACGGCGAGTGGAAGGGCTTCACCGGCAAGCCGATCACGGACGTGGTCAATATCGGCATCGGCGGCTCCAACCTGGGGCCGAAGATGGTCTGCGCCGCGCTCAAGCCCTATCAATCCCGGACATTGCGGCCGCACTTCGTCTCCAATGTCGATGGCACGCACCTGATGGAGACGGTCAAGGGGCTGGACCCGGCAACGACGCTGTTCATCGTCGCCTCCAAGACCTTCACCACCCAGGAGACCATGACCAACGCCCACAGCGCGCGGCAATGGCTGGTGGCGGGGCTGGGCAGTGAAGCCGCGGTGCGCAACCACTTCGTCGCCGTCTCCACCAATGCCGAGCAGGTGGCCGCGTTCGGCATCGACACCGACAACATGTTCGGCTTCTGGGACTGGGTCGGCGGACGCTACTCGCTGTGGTCCGCGATCGGTCTGCCCATTGCGCTGGCCATCGGTTTCGAGAGCTTCGCCGAGCTGCTGGCCGGCGCCCACGACATGGACCTGCATTTTCGTGACGCGCCGCTGGAGCAGAACCTGCCGGTCATCATGGCGCTGCTCGGGGTCTGGTACATCGACTTCGCCGGCGCCAAGACCCAGGCCATCCTGCCCTACGATCAGTACCTGGAATACTTCTCGGCCTATTTCCAGCAGGGCGACATGGAGAGCAACGGCAAGCACGTGACGCGCGACGGCGTGCGTGTGGACTATGCCACCGGCCCGGTGGTCTGGGGTCAGCCCGGCACCGATGGCCAGCATGCCTTCTACCAGCTGATCCATCAGGGCACCGAGCTGATTCCGACCGACTTCATCGCGCCCATCCACAGCCACAATCCGGTCGGCGATCACCACGCCAAGCTGCTGGCCAACTGCTTTGCGCAGACCGAGGCATTGATGGCCGGGCGGACGCTGGAGGAGGCGCGTGCTGAGATGCTCGCCGCGGGCCTGTCGCCGGCCGAGACCGAACGGCTCGCGCCGCATCGCCAGTTCGACGGCAACCGGCCCAGCAGCACCATCCTGATGGACCGGGTCACGCCGCGCACCCTCGGTGCCCTGATCGCGCTCTACGAGCACAAGATCTTCGTGCAGGGCATCGTCTGGGGCATCAACTCCTTCGACCAATGGGGCGTCGAACTCGGCAAGAAGCTCGCTGGCGTGATCCTCGGCGAACTCAGCGCCGGCAAGGTGACCGCCACGCATGATGCGTCCACGACTGCGCTGCTGGATTACTATCTGAAGCGGCGCTGAATGCCGTCAGTCGGCTGGGCAATGGGCCTGAGTCGTTGACTCCGGGGCCTGGGGGGTCGGCTTATTCTCTGCCGCCAGTGGTTCCAGGGCACGCGCGAAATTCTCCGGATTCAGGTACTGGATAATGACGCCGCCTGAATCTTCGCAGACCAGTAAGTCCGTCGTAGGGTGCGGTGAGGTACGAACCGCACCTCGGAACTGCTTCACGCCCGGCGTCGGTGCGGTCCCGGCACGTCGACTCGCCGCCGACGGTGCGCTGCGTATCGACATCGCGGTGCATCAGGGACTGGGCTCCACCAGGCCCGCGCGAATGGCGAATTTCACCAGTCCGGGTAGGGTGCGGATCTGGAGCTTCATCATGATACGGCTGCGATAGGTCTCCACGGTTCGGTCGCTGATACCGAGCGCTTTGGCGATCTCCTTCGCGCGGTGCCCTTCGGCGAGCAGGCGCAGCACCGCCAACTCGCGCTGACTGAGGCTTTGTTTGTCGAGCAGGATGCTGCGGCCGTCCGCGACCGGGTCGGATCGCTCCACGGAGGGGCTCAGGAAGCGCTCTCCCCGCAGCACCGCGGCCACGGCGGCAACCAAGTCCTCCATTGCCTCGTTCTTAAGCACATAGGCCGACGCGCCGGCCGCGAACATCTGCTCCCGATACTGAATGTCGCCATAGGTCGACAGTGCGATGACCGAAGTCGCGGGCGACACCGTCTTGATCGCCCGTGCCGCTTGTATTCCGTTCATCCCCGGCATCTCGACGTCGAGCAGGGCGATCCGCGGTTGTTTGGCTTCGGCCAGCCGCACCGCGGTCTCGCCATCCTCGGTCTCGCCGACGAGTTCCCAGTCGCGCTGCTCTCGGATCAACAGCGCGAGACCCTCGCGTACCAGGGTATGGTCGTCGGCCAGCAACAAGGTGATGCTCATGTGTCGTCGCCGCCTCCAAGTTGATCGGTTGCTGTAGTCGAGACGCCGGGTGCATCGTCCGATGGCTTCGGTACCGCCGTCACCTGGGCACGCGTGCCCTGGACGTCGGAGGTGATGGCAAGCTCACCGCCCCAGGGCTTCAGCCGCTCGCGGATACCGAACAGGCCATAGCCGCCCGGTTTGCCGGTTGCCTGCGAATCTGGATGACCGGCCAAGCCCTTGCCGTTGTCGCTGACGGTGAGCGTGACCCTGTCGTCGCCATAGTCCAACTCCACCAGCCCGCGCGTCGCCGCCGCATGCTTGAGCAGGTTGTAGACGAACTCCCGCGCACATTGGAACAGGATCACGGCCAGGTCCGGCCCGAGCGCCAGCACCGGCCCGGACTCCCGATAACGTAGATCGAGATCGAAGCGTTGTTTGATGTGTTCGACGAACCAGCGTAGTGCCGCCCCCAACCCCTCCCGATAGAGGAGCGGCGGACTGAGTTCGAACTGCAGCGTGCGCAGCTCCGAAAGGGCGTCGCGCATCAGCTCGGTGGCCACACCCAGCAACCGATCCGATTCCGCGTCGCGATAGCGCACGGCGGATGCGATCTGAATCTGGGCCAGGGTTAGCTTTTGCATTGGGCTGTCGTGCAATTCTCCAGCAAGGCGCTTTTTCTCGCGCTCTTCCACCAGCGAGATCTCAATCGCCAGGCGGCGCAGCCCCGCGTTCGCCTCCTGCAGCCGGGCGTTTGCTTGTCGCAGCTCGCTGGTGCGCTGCGCCAGCGCCGATTCCTGCTCACGGGTCAGGCGTCCGAGGGTGGCATGGGTGCGCACCCGCGCCAGCAGCACGGCGGTGTCGAACGGCTTCAGGACATAGTCCGAGCCGCCGGCCTCGAATGCGCGCACGATGGTCTCGCGATCGTCCTTGCCGGTGAGGAACACCACCGGTACCGCGGCCATGCCGGGGCGGGACCTCAGTCGGCGGCAGACCTCGATGCCGTCCATGCCGTTCGGCATCAGGATATCCAGCAGCAGCAGGTCGGGCGGTGTCTCGTCGGCGAGGCAGTCCAAGGTCTCCAGCGCCCGTTCGCCGCTCTCGGCCACATGCACCTGATAGCCCTCCGCGGCCAGCAGGCGGCCCAGGAAGCGGATGTTGTCGGGCTCGTCATCCACGACCAGGACCTGCGCCCCGGTCGGGATCTGGCTCGGATTCGGGATCGGCATCGGCATCGAGTTCGGATTCGGTTTCGGTATGGATCGATTCATCGCTCTGGCTGCGTTGACGGTTCTACCGAATGCGGCGCAGCGTTGTGCGCCGCATCCAGCGTCGCGATCAGCCGCCGCAATCCGACGATGTCGAAGGCGTCTGCCAGGCTGGACAGCTGCCGCGCCAACGCCGGGCAGCAATCGTCCCGGGCCAGCGCCTGCGCCAAGGCGTTGATGCCGGTGACGTTGCCGGTACGCACCAGGCTGGCCAGCTCCGCCAGCCGTGCCGGTGATAACGCCTCGACATCCACTGCGCAATCCTCCGCGGAACCTTCCGGGGCTGGGGCTCGGCACGGGTCCAAGTCAGCGGCAGCAGCTCGGCCAGCGTCTTCAGCAGCGCCTCACGCAACACTGGCTTCGGCAGATGCGCATTGCAACCGGCCGCTAGCGCAGCACCCTGATCCGCGTCGAAGGCGGCGGCGGTCACCGCGACGATGGGTATGTCGCTGCACGCCGGTCGTTGCCGCAGCGCTCGGGTGGCGGCCAGTCCATCCATGTCCGGCATGCGCAGGTCCATCAGGATCAGGTCCGGCGCCAGCGCGGTGGCCTGCGCGATGCAGTCGGCGCCGTCCTCGGCGTCGCGCACCTCGAAGCCGAGTGGCGCCAGCAGCCCGCGCAGCACCTCTCGGTTCTCGGGTTCGTCGTCGACGATGAGGATGCGCAGCGCCCCGGTCTCGACCTCGGTCTCGACCCCAGTTTCGACCTGGCCCCCGGTCGTTCGTCGATAGCCGATGATGGCGCCCGGGTCCGCCGGCGTCGGCGCGGCCTCGTCCGCCACCGGCAGCCGCTCGGCCGGGATGCGCACGCGAAAGCGGCTGCCCGCGCCCGGCCTGCTCTCGACCTCGATCACGCCGCCCATGCGCTCCACCAGGCGCTTGCTGATGGCGAGCCCCAGACCGGTGCCCCGGGCGTGCTGTTGGGCATCGCCGACCTGCCGGAACGGCTCGAAGATGCGCGCGATATCGGCCGCGGACATGCCGACGCCGGTGTCGCTGACCTCGAACATCAGGGTACCGTCGGCGAAGCCGGCAGCGACGCGCACCCGGCCCGCGTCGGTGGACTTGATGGCGTTGTCGATCAGGTTCGCGAGCACCTGATGCAGCCGCTTGCTGTCGCAGCGCAACCGCGGCGGCAACGTGCCCGCGTCGGCGATCTCGAGCCCGATGCCCTTTTGCCGTGCCCGGGCCTCGAACATGCCCGCCAGCTCCGCCAGCAGCGCGGCGCTGTCCCAGGGCGCCGGTTCCAGCGTCAGCCGTCCGGCCTCGATCCGGGCCAGGTCCAACAGCTCGCTGATCAGCCCTAGCAGCCGCTCGCCACCACGGCGGATGCCCTGCACCTGCTCGCGCTGCTCGGGCAGCAGCCGGGCATCGCCGGCGAGCAGTTGGGCGAAGCCGAGCACCGCGTTCAACGGCGTGCGCAGCTCGTGGCTCATGTTCGCCATGAACAAATCCTTGGCACGGTTGGCCGCCTCCGCGGCCTCGCGCGCCTGGTACAGCCGTTCTTCCAGGGCCTTGTCCCGGTCGATGTCGTCGAGGATCCAGATAGAACCCAGGGCCTGGTTGTTCGGATCGATATATTGGCCGATCAGCCGGCCCCAGAAGCGGCTGCCGTCACGCCGCTGCAGCACGCGGTCGTCGCGAAAGATACCGCCGGCGGCCATCTGCGCATAGCCGACACGGCCCACCTCCTCGAAGGCGGTAGGGTCCGGATAGAACTCCGCGGTGCTGCGACCGATCATCTCCTCCAAGCGCATCCCGAACAGCTCGGCGGCGCGCGGGTTCGCGCGCGCGATGCGTCGATCCATCAAATGGATGATCCCCAGCGGCAAGGCTTCGACAAGCAGCCGCTGCTCGCGTACCACGGCGTTCAGATCGCGGGTACGTTCCTCCACCCGCTGCTCCAGGCGCGCGCGGATGTCGGTCAGCTCCGTGTCGCGCCGCTCGATCTGCGCCAGCATCGCATTGAAGCCGCGATACAGGATGCCGAACTCGCCGTTGTCGTCCGGCGGTGTCACCCGCAGCGAATAGTCGGCGTGCTCCGAGACCGTCCGCGTCTTCGCCGCCAGCTCCAGGATCGGCTCCGAGACCCGGCGTTGCAGCCGCCAGGCCAGCAGCAGCGAGATGGTCAAGGTCGACACCAGCAGCAGCGCGACGATCAGGGCATAGCGCTTCAATTGCGCGGCCAGCTCATCGGTGCGGGCGTGGATAAAGATCCGGCCGATGGGCTGCCCACGCAGGCTGAGCGTGCGCACCACCTCGATGCTGCCGAGCCCCAACGGGGAAACGTTCACGAAGACCCCGTCACCGGCCTGCGCCGGCTCCAGCACCGGTCGCGGCCCGCGGCATCCCGCTGGTAGCTCGCGAAGCGCCGGCCGGCGGCGTCATACAGCGCCGCGTAGCGGACCTGGTATTCGCGGCGCAGGCTGGCCAGGTTCTTCTCCGCCGTCTCCGGCGCATCGAAGTCCAGCGCCGACAGGCTGTTGTCGCCGACCACCACCGACAGCACCTCCAGGTCCCGCGCCATTTGCTGGCGCAGCATGGCGACGTCGTTGATCACGAACAGGGTGCCGGCGATCACCAGCGTCAGCACGCTGATGGCCGCGGACAGGGCCAGCAGGCGCTGGCGGATCGAGGTCATTCCCGGCAGTCTCACTGCACCACCTCCGCCACGTCGTAGAGCTGCGCGGAGACGGTCAGCCCCCGGCCCTTGAGCGCCTTCGGGTCGATGCGAAAGCGCAGCCGGACCTTCTTGCGAAAGATGTCGGACTGGTCGAACAGCTCGATGGCCACACCCTTGCCAGCGAATCCGGGTGTATCGCCAACCAAGAGCACCGGCTTGCCTGCGCTGCGCCGAGCGATGGCGCCCAGGCGCCCAGCGGCGGCGGCGCCGATGAACAGGATCTGACAGCCGTCCATGCCATCGACGCCGGCGAGCCCGCGCACCCGGATCACCCGCTCGCCCACCCGCCGGGCCGGCTCGGTCAGCTCGGCGAGCGCCGCCTGCATGGCTGGATCGGCCATGACGCAGATGACGAATGGCGTACCGGCCTGTGCCGCGGGCCAGTCGACGAAGCTGGTGAACTTGTAGATGAAGGCCGCCTTCAGCGCTCGCAGCGGGTCATCCGTGGCGGCGGACACCGGCGCCAGGATCAGCGCGATGGCCGTCAGTAGCAAAAGGGCCGCGAGGGGCACGAAGCGGTGGGCACGGCGGAGACAAGACACGGTTGCAGGCATGGGCTCGGGGGGTCCGCCGTCCGGGTCGGATCGATTGCCGCCCGACGGGCGTCCCGACGGCT
>CAVOGV010000037.1:0-28290 GCA_963695445.1 uncultured Gammaproteobacteria bacterium
TAGCGCGCACACTGAGGGCGACCCGATCCGGGTCGCCTGCCGAGGACCGGACCATGACGCCGCTACGCCAACGCATGATCACCGCCATGCAGATGCATGGCTACTCGCCGCGCACCCACCAGAGCTATCTGGCCGCGGTGCGCGGCCTGGCGAAGTACACCCGCCGCTCGCCGGACAGCCTGAACCGCGAGGATCTGCGTGGATACTTCGAGTACCTGGTCACCGAGCGCCACCTGGCGCCGGCCAGCGTGCGCCTGTCCTACAACGGCATCCGCTTTCTCTATCTGCAGGTACTCGACTGGCGCACGCTAGACCTGGAGATGGCGTTGCCCAAGCGGGCACAACGCATCCCGGAGTTGCTTACGCGCGCCGAGGTCGCGGCCATTGTGGACGCCTGCCCCCACGAACGCTATCGCCGCATGCTGATGCTCGCCTACGGCTGCGGCTTGCGGCTGAGCGAGGTGCTAGCCGTGCGGGTGGCGGACATCGACAGCGAACGTCAGCTGTTGCGCGTGCGCCAGGGCAAGGGCGCCAAGGATCGGCTGGTGCCGTTGTCGCCGACCTTGGCGCAATTGCGTGCCTATTGGCGGCAATACCGACCGGCCGATGGTTGTTCGCCGGACGCAGCGGTGCTCCTCTATCGACCACCAGTCTGCAGAAGGCCTACACCGGCGCCAAACAGCAAGCCGGGGTGACCAAGGTCGGCGGTATCCATGCGCTTCGCCATGCCTATGCCACCCACCAACTGGCCGCCGGCCTGAAGGTGGAACGCCTGCAGCGCCTGATGGGCCACACCAGCATCCACACCACGCTGCGCTACGTGCATTGGTTGCCGAGCGCCGGCGACGGCGAAGGTGAACTGGATCTGATCGCGCAGTTGGCGAGCACGCGCGAGACCGATGGAGCGCCACCGCATGCCTGAAGCCTCACTGCAGGCGCTCGTGCATACCTGCCTGAACGACAGGGCCACACAGCCGCTCAGCCCCCACCAATGGCAGGTCTGTTATCACATCGCACAGTGCCGTACCGCCGCCCTTGGCCGGCTTTGCGCTGGCATGTGATCACTGCGGCGAGCGTGCGTTTCTCTACCATGCGTGCCGTGATCGCCACTGCCCGCGCTGCCAGCGCCACGCCTCCGAGGCCTGGTGCGAACGCCAACGCGCGGCGCTGCTACCGGTGACCTACCATCACCTGGTGTTCACCTTACCCGACACCCTCAACGGCTGGATCGAGGTCCAGCCCAAGAAGATCGACGACTCCGTTCGAGGCGGTGTGGGCGACCCTCTCCGCGTTCGGCGCCGATGCCAAGCGCCTGGATGGCCAACTGGGCATGACGGCGATGCTGCACACCGGGCCAGACGCTGGTGCGACATGTCCACCTACACTGCTTGGTGCCGGGCGGGGCACTGGCCGACGACGGCACCTGGCATCCGGCCAAGCGCACCTCTCGTTCCCGGTGCGGGCACTGTCGCGGCATCTGCGCGGCGGCTTCGTCAGTCGCTTGCGGGCCGCCTTCGAGGCCGGGCGCTTGGAACGCATCACCGATCCGCAACGCAGTCGATCGCGTGCTGCAGACACTGATGAGCAAGGAATGGGTGGTCTACTCCAAGCCCTGCCTCGCGCGCGCCGAGACGGTGGTGGACTACCTCGGTCGCTACACCCATCGCACGGCGGTCTCCGATGGGCGATTGCTCAGCTTCGACGGCACCTGCGTCGAGCTCAGCTACAAGGACTACGCCGACGGCAACCGGCGCAAGGTCATGACGTACTGGCGAGGAGTTGCTGCGCCGGTTTCTGCTGCATGTCTTGCCCAAAGGCTTCATGCGTGTCAAGACATTTCGGCTTCTCCTCGCCAATCGCTGCCTGGGCCAAGTGCCTGGTGGCGATCCGCAGCGCGTCTGCTGGCTGCGCTGCCGCGCGCGCCCGGGGCGAGGCGTGAGACCGTCGCGTACGCCGGCCATCCCTGCCCGGCCTGCGGCAAGGGCACGCTGCGCGTGAGCGCGAACCTCGCGCCCGTGCGCCTCAATCCGGGGTAATCCCGAGCGCTGGCGGCCGCTGGGGGCCGTCGACGTTGCCGACCTCAACAGGCCACCACCGGGCCTGCGGTCGCACTCGCCTCGCGTCCGGAAAACCGCCTATACTGCGGCCGAAAGACCCGTAAATTCATGCTCGTCGCACCACGCATGCTCGCCTTTCGTCACGCAGACAACCAAATTCGCCCGCGTTTTGCGCCGCCTGGTTGCGGTCCGCCCCAGCGGCGGAAATACAATCCCCTCGTTGCTGCGGGCCGTCCCGAACTCAGGCACCATGCAGGGAGCGGATTAGTCCAACAAACATTTATCCGTCGTGCGCGTCGAACTCGGTGCTTCGACCGGAACGTCTGTCTGGCGCACGCCGGATAAAATGCTTTTTCGTTAGGCAACAAAAGGACCAAGCAACTATGGGGTCAATGGTTTCCTGTATCGGAAAGCTAGAGCTTGACTGGAAAAACAATTTTTACCAAGATCATGGGACGTTGTTCTTACCAAGTGATGTAAAAGACATTCCATATTATTACGCTGACAATATCGTTGAGTATAAAGAAGGGTTAAGTAGGAAACTTAGCGATGAAAAGGCGCTTAGATTTACTAGGATATAATCTTGGCTCACTAAAAACAGCATTATGAAACCCACTTAAGCGAAGTTCCTGACTATTATCCAGATGTGCCCCTCTCATATGAAGAGTTCTATTCGGTGGTATCTAGAATATATCCCAAAGATTACCCTTGATGAGGAATGGGGTGATTATGATCCTGGCGAGTTCCTTTCCAAATATCTATTTAAACACAAGGAATTTAATAAGATACATAATCTCGCTGAAATCATCGACAAAGACATTGGGCTGGTTTTCGAGAATATTGACCCATATATAACATTGCGTATTTTGGCAGAGAGACCTCAGAACGCTGAACTAGATGTTTATTGGGGTTATGCAGATATTGTAGATAATGGTTGGGTGCAGAAAGAAGATATATTTAAAAACGTAGGTGCTGGCCAAGAGGTTTTAGTGGTTACGGAAGGCTCATCTGATACGCATATTCTAAAAAAGGCAATAAACCTGCTCTATTCAGATGTTTCTGATTTCTTTACCTTCGTTGATATGGAGGAAAACTACCCGTTTACTGGTGATGGTAATCTTTTTAACTTTTGCAAGGGTCTTTCCAGTATACGAATAAAAAATAATGTTTTAGTTATCTTTGATAATGATGTAGCTGGAGTAGTTAAATACAGTCAGCTTAAGGAAATTGGTTTACCGTCCAACATGCATATTATAAAACTCCCAGATCACTCGTCGTTTGGGAATTTTAAGACTGTTGGCCCGCACGGTGAAAGCTTTGAAAATATAAATGGTACTGCTGTCGCAATTGAATGTTTTTTAGATCACTCGTATGACGCAGACCCTCAGCCTTGTGTTAGATGGACATCATACAACAAGAACTTAGGTGCGTATCAGGGTGAATTAATTGGCAAAGAGCGGTACACAAAGAAATTTTTAAAGTTAACGGGAGAAGATAGCCAATATAATCATGAAAAGCTTAAATTTCTTCTCGATTTTATATATGGCGAGTGGCTTGGGCATAATGCCTAACTAGAGCACCAGCCCCAGCGCACACCGCCGAGCTGCCGCTCACGCGGGCGGCTCGGCAGCATGCGCCGGGCTGTGCATAACGTTAGGCCAAGAAAAGACATGGAGAAGCTCGGTGAAAACATCCAATAATAAGATTCCCTTTGCGTTGAAGAATGGAATATTAGTTGACGTTTCGGAAGTAGAATCTGGGCTGGCCTGCGGTTGTGTATGCCCTTCATGCCATAGAAAGCTGCAGGCAAATGGAAAAAGGGGCCAGGCTCAATAACTGACACTCTCAACCAATGAAAAGACGCCCAACTAGAGCACCAGCCCGAGCGCATGCTGCCGAGCCGCCGCTGACGCGGGCGGCTCGGCAGCATGCGCCGGGCTGTGCTTGACGTTGGGCGCGTAGAACCCCACCGACACCCGAATAGAGCACGGCAGCACAGTGAAATTCGCCTGGAACGCAAAGAAAGCTGAGGCAAATCTTCGCAAGCATGGGGTAGACTTCGACGAAGCCGCTACCGTGTTTGGGGATTCGTTGGCCGGCACATTTCCCGATCAGGATCATTCTGTCGGGGAGCAAAGATTCATCACCGTCGGTCGCTCGTCCTCGGGTCGGCTCTTGGTGGTTGCACACACGGAGCAAGGCACCGAGTTTCGAATCATCAGCGCGCGACAGGCAACTGCACATGAGCGGAGGCGTTATGAACTCTGAGGACATCGAAGACGATCTGCGCCCTGAATACGACTTTGATTTTTCCAAAGCCGTGCGCGGAAAGCACTACGAGGCGTACATGCGCAGCACCAATGTCGTGGTTCTCGACCCTGATGTTGCAGCTGCTTTCCACAACTCTGAGGCTGTCAACGCCGCACTCAGATCAATGCTGCAGTTTGCTGAGCGGACTGCGGAGCTCACCACAGAGCCCCCCAATGACCCTCGCTAAGTCCTGCAGTCGCCCAACGAGTCCGCCAGCCCGACGCCAAACTGCGGCCGGCGCTTCGCGCGTGGCCGGAGTTTGGCGCGGGCTGCGGTTGAGGGGGGGGGGGGGGGGGGAAAGGGGGACGGAGGGAGAGAGGGGAGAGAGAGGAAAGAAGACGGGGGGGGAGAGAGAGGCAGAAGGGGGAAGGCAGGGGGGACGATGAAGGGGAGGAGGAGGGTGGGGGGGGGAGGGGGGGGAGGGGGGGGGGCGGGAGGCGTTGGGCGAGTGAAGCAGAAAGGTTCATAAATGCCCCAGAAGATTCGTGATCTGTTGGAGGCGCTGCGAGACGCCGGCTTCACAGAAATCCCAGGGGCAGGCAAAGGGTCTCATCGGAAGTTGGTCCATCCAAAGTATCCCGGCGCCGTTACGGTAAGCGGTAAACCGGGCGATGACGCCAAACGGTACCAAGAAAAGCAAATTGCGCAAGCAATTGACGCGGTGCAGAAATGAAAGACCTTGACAGATACCACAAATGGGTTGAATGGAGCGACGAAGATCACGTATACATCGGAAAGTGCCCTGACCTTATCACTGGCATTCATGGGGCAGATCCTCTGGCCCTATACGGCGAACTATGTGAAGTCGTTCAAGGCGTCATCAATCATTTCAACAAAGAAGGTCGTCCACTGCCAGAGCCGCGCGTTCGTCCCATGAGAGAGGTTGCATAAATCGCCCAACAATTGCACAAATTCCGATCCCTTGCTGGCTGGCCGCCGCTTCGCTCCGACCAGCCAGCAAGGAGCGGGTTGTGCTGAACGTTAGACGGAGCGTAGGGCTGGTCATGACGGAAGCAACGAACATTGGTGCTCGTGTTGTGCCAGCCCTCCTCGTTCGGGACATGGCCGAAACGCTGGACTTCTACGGGAAGCTCGGCTTTCGACTCACCGGCTATTATCCGAAGCAGTCGGATCCCGTGTGGGCTGAGGTCCAGCGTGATGCCGTGACGCTTCAGTTTCACACAGACGCGCCTTCCGGGACGCCACCGAACCCAGTCTGCAGCGGGACCTTTTACCTGTTCCCGGCCAGCGTCACGGGCCTAGCGGAAGAACTTCGCGGCAAGGTTGCGTTCGCCTGGGGCCCCGATGTGATGGACTACGGAATGCGCGAGTTCGCCGTACAGGATCGAATGGCTACGATGACACTTCACTATTTGCCTACCATTTTCCTCTCGCGCCTATGCTTAACGTTAGTGCCGAGAACATCGGGATCTAAGAGCATCTTTCATTGGTGCTGACTTTGTTGAGCGCCGTGGGGTGGCACCAATGGCGTATTCCGAGCAGAATGAAATGATTGACGAGTCTCGACGCCTGACACGGACAGGATCTCTATCTCTCTCATCAGGAGGCGGAGACAAAGCTGCAGTTCGAGGGACTGAATTGGCGGAGACTTAACAAAGCTCGATCGCGCGGGACTTTTTCGGTCCTCAGCAGGCCGCCGAGTCCTGCGTCGTATGGATGTACGACCTCGGGATGCTAGCCGCTCGTATGCGTTCGATCTGCCGGCGGTAGGGTTTTCCGTACTCAAGGACTGTCGGAATTCAACGCGTATGGACCGCGCAGCTACGATGTAGTGTCGGTCTGCACGGCCGCGGCGGACGAGCGACCGTCCGGGTTGTAGTCGATACGCATCGGTTGGAGCTGCCACCATTTCAGCGCTGCGGGCTCAAATCCATTCGACCCCGCGCCCGCTATTCGGCCGAGCGCGCGGTTGCAGTTCCGTGTCAGCGCCGATAGGTCCCCATCAACACCGCTTCGGCCAGCACATGCCCGCGCATCGCCTGCTCGACGTCGGCCTTGGTAGGTCTTCCGCGCAGCGCCAGCCGGGCGTCCAAGGCGTATAACTTGAAGAAATAACGGTGTCTGCCGATCGGGGGACAGGGGCCGCCGTAGCCGGTGCGTTGCCAGTCGTTGAGGCCGCTGAGCGTGCCGCTGGGCAGCGGCGATGCCGCCTCCGGTAAGCCGCTGATCGTCGGCGGCAGGTTGATCAGTACCCAATGCACCCAGGTTCTGGTCGGTGCCGCTGGATCGGGCGCGTCGGGGTCATCGACGATCAACACCAAGCTTTCGGTCCCGGCAGGCAGACCGGACCAGGATAATGGCGGCGACCGATCGGTGCTATCACAGGTGTAGCGTTCGGGGATTTCGCCATCCGGCTCGAATGCTTCAGAACGAATCCGCAGACTCATTTTCGCTTCTCCGTCAGGGGCCGGCCGCCACCGGCTTCGCGTTTTTGTGATTGGTCCTACTGGCGCAGGTGGCCAGGAGCTAGGGGCCATGGGCCACCCATTTGTAGGTCGTCAACTCGCGCGGTCCGGACCGGCCCGCGCGCATGGAGCTTGTCGGTGCTGATGCCGACCATGGCGCCGAGATCGTAGGCACCGCCGGCTGAGAGGCGAGGCGAGGCGTTGATCGTTATCGAGGCCGAATCGACACCGGCAATCCAAAGTCCGTGCGGCGCAGCGGGATGTTCGTCCCATGGTGTCGATCGTGTTCATCGAGTCGACGCCGGTATTTTTGAATTGTCGCGCTTCCTGTGTCATCCGAATAGGTTGCCGGGGACGTGCCGCGCTGTCGAGCACTGCGTGCCGACAGAGTCGTGCCTGCCACCAGGCTCCGGTCTTGCCTCTTGACTTGGGTTAGCCGATGGGGGTGCTCCCGACGGTGTCCGAGTTCCAGGCGAGTCTCGACGACAAATCGATTGCTGCCCAGAGCAAGGCGCTCGTCCAGTCGAAAACGCTGTAAGGCATGCGCATCCAGGATTCTGGAGCAGCTCTGAGCCTTTAGGATCGCTGCCAGCGAGGTGATCAACCGCGGCGCCAGCTCGGCGTCCTACAACGCTGATCGTCAGTATTGGTTAACCGCCGGAGGGCTACTCCGGACGTCTACGAGATCGTCGACTACCTCTTGCTTCAACGGCAATCCGAGGCGAGTGTCACCGAGCGGTTTTTCACAGCCGCATGATCGCTTCGGTTGGCAGCCACAGTGTCAGCGGAGCATCTGGGAAGCGCTCGAATTCATAGCGCTCATACCAGGCGCGCGCTCGCTCGTGCTTGGCGTCGACGATGACGCCGAGCATCCCTATCTCCTCCGCCAATCGCGCGCACCGCTGCAGCGCGTCCATCAACAGCCGCTCACCGAGACCCTGTCCTTGATGTTGCAGACCGACCGCAAGGCGAGCCAAGCGTGCGACAGGGAGTGGGAAGCGAGGAAGCCGCGTGGCATAGGCCGCCGGCAACTGGTTCTTTAAGATGGCAGCCATCGCCAGGCTGTAGAACCCGAGCACCGTCGATCCGTCGGCTGCCACCAAGGTTCGGCTCACATTGGCGGTCGCGTGCTGGCGAGCGAAGCGGCGCAGGTAGTCATCGAATTCGGCCTCACCGCATGCGAATTTGCGACGGTCGTGATGGGCTGCCAACAGCTCGATGCGCATCCCCGGCGTGCGCTCAAGTGTCTGTTTGCTCGGAACGCCAAGCGCGATAGCGTTCCATTGCTGCGGTGAGCCTGGGGCGCGGCTGGTCGATATTGTCGAGCGCGGTGAAAAAGGCCTCCCAATCGCGGGGGGTCAGGGTCAGAGACTCTGTCTCGTTCAGCAAGATCTCGGCGCGCTCTTGAGCCGCATTCAAGAGAAATGCGCTGAGTGACATTCCAGCGGTTGCGGCCGCGCGGGTGATCAGCGCTTTCGTCTCGGCAGAGGTCCGCAGGTCGATGCGCTCAAGGGCAGGAGGCATAGCTGAGTCCTGTGTGAGTACGGATGATGTACGGAAGAGAGTAGCTCGCCTTTGGCCGATGGTCAACGCCAACCGGCGTCATGGTGACCATCTACCGTCTGGAAGGCTCCGAAACGTTTTTGCGCAAAAGGCTTGCTTGGTTAATCTTTTTGCGCGCTGTTGGCTGTTTTTGCGCATACTCGGGCGATGCGCAATGAGCCAAACAACTGGATCGGCGGGGCCTGGCTGGTCGAGACCTACGGGCTTGAGCTCGTGATGCCGCTGAGCGTTGTCAGTTGCATCGGTGGGCGGCGCGCGTCGAGGTTGGTCGAGGGCGTCTCGACAGAGACCTATGTCGAAGCCATGCGTCCGGCGATGACCCTCCGTGGCCATGTGACGTTTCACCTCAAACACGAGGTGCCGCACCTGGAATTGCTTTCACGCCTGTTCGATCGGATCGATACGGCCGATTTGGTCGCTTGGCTCGAAGATGAGCCGACGGGGCAGTATGCGCGGCGCGCGGGCTTTTTCTATGAGTTGCTCACCGGTCAGGAACTGATAAACGACGCCAAGATCGGTGGCGGCTATGTCGACGCAATCGACGCCCGCAAACTGGTTGCGGCGACCAAGGGCAGGGAAGTGCCTAACCGGCGTTGGCGGGTACGGAACAACCTGCCGGGTACTGCTGCCTTTTGCCCAATCGTTCGCAAGACGCCCGAGGTTCTCGAATCGATGGCGCTCGATGTGCCTGCACTGGTTGATGAATTGGCCGTCGAGTTTGGTGACGATGTGTTGATGCGCTCCGCCGTCTGGATGACGCTGCGTGAGAGCAAGTCGAGCTTTGCCATTGAGGGTGAGGCGGATCAGGCCGATCGAATTCAGCGCTTTGCAGATGTGCTGGCCCGGCGCACCGGCCAGGGGCCATGGCCACTGGATCAGGGGTCGTTGGCGGCATTGCAGTCCGAGATCCTGGGTAAGCGGACAACGGTTCAGCGGTTCGGTCTTCGCCAATCGCCCGTGTTCGTCGGTGCGGTGCTTCGCCATCAGGAAATCGTTCACTATGTCGCGCCGCCGGCAGATGACGTCCCCGCCATGCTTGAAGGCTTGCGAGCCTTTTTGGACCGTACCCAGGGTCAGTCGCCGGTGATGCGCAGCGCGGTTGTCGCCTTTGGCCTCGTCTACATCCATCCGTTGGCCGACGGCAACGGGCGCGTGCACCGCTTCCTGATCAACGATAGCTTGAGGCGCGACGGTTGGGTGAGGGACCCAATGATCCTGCCGGTCTCAGCATTGATCGCGCGTGACCGGGGAGAGCGGCGCGCCTACGACGAGATCCTCGATGTCATTGCGCGACCGCTCATGCGCTCGTTGGCCGGGCTCTACCAGTTCTCTAATACGCCGCAAGTCTATGCGGACGGCATCCGCTCCAACTTCGTCTTTCGCGGCGACGACACCGCTCGGCACGCCTGGCGGGCGCTGGATCTGACACGCCATGTCAGCTACTTGGCGCAGCTTCTAAGGCGAACGATACGCGAGGAGATGCGCGAAGAGTCCCGCTATCTGCGCAGCCACGCCCGCGCGCGGCGGGCGATTAAAGAGATCATCGAGAAAGGACTCGAATCGTTCCATGTCTGGCAGCTCCAGGGTCATACGCTTTTTCTCCAGTGTGACAGATCTTAAGCGGCCAGCACCCGCGCCATGCCGGGGCCGAGCCAGAATTCGAACGGGCTCGGCAAGTCGTCCATGGGCCAGTCCGGAGACAGGTCGCGCAGCGGTGCGGGGGACTGGACCAGGTGTTTGAGGTCGTCGACGTAGAAGCGCTGTCGGTTCCAGGGATCTTTGTTCAGCACCAGCAATGCCTGCCCAGGGCCGTTGATGGCATGTTTGCGCAGCACCAGGATGGACGGATCAGGGTAATCCAGCCGTTCGAGTCGGCCCTCTTCGGCAAACACTGGCGCCTTGGTCTTGATGGCGTTGACCTGGCGGACGAAGTCGGTGAGGTCGACGTTGGGTTGTTCCCAGTCGTCCGGCGTGGTCGTGACCACGTCCAGGCGCTTGCGAAAGCCGTATTCGAAGCCCATCGGCATCATCACTCCGCTGGCGAACAGCGCGGTGAACAGATAACGCTGGCGCAGGGCATCGACGTTGCTTTCAAATTCTTCGAATAGGCGTCGCGTGTCGTGGCTCTCGGGAAAGCCGATGGATGGGGCGATGTGGCGTGTCAGCTCGTATTGCTCAAGCAGCCAGTCGCCGTGGAAGTCCCACCACTTGGCACTGTTGAAGATGGCGTCGAAGCCGGCGGAGGCGGTATCGCGGGTCTGCGTGGGTGTGCAGCCGAGGGTCTCGGCGACGAAGACGGTGTCCGGATGCTTGGCGCGGATCTGTTCGATGATGCGGCGCCAGAAGTCGGTCGGGATCTGATAGGCGGCGTCGCAACGAAAGCCGCGGAAGCCGAGTTCGATCAGGTGCTCCACCATGCGCACGCAGTAGGCGAGCAGACCGTTCGGGTCGTCCGCGTGGCGCAGTGCGCCCTGGTGGTCGAACTGGGCGAGGTCGCGCCAGACGACCTTGTTGCCGTTGTCCTCGATGCAGAACGGGTTGACGACGCGGCCATGTTCTCGGACGAACCAGTCCGGGTGCGCCTTCACCAGCGCGCTGTCTTCGGCGCAATGGTTGATGACCAGGTCGATCATCAAAGAGAGGCCCTGCTCCTCAGCGGTCTTGGTCATCGCGCGCACCTGATCGTCCGCGCCGAGCTTAGATTTCGGGCGCAACAGGGCCTTGTTGATCGCGAAATAGTCGGCGATGGAGTACAGACTGCCGGAGCGCCCGAGCTTCTGGATGGGGTTGACGAAGACCCAGTCGAAACCCATCGCCGCCGCGCGCTTCAGATGTGGTTCCCATTGGTCGAACGGTCCTGCCAGCAGCGGGAACAGGTTGTAGATCAGCATGCTTGGTCGTGCCTCTTAGTCATGAGTCAAAAACCAGTTAAACAACGACGACAAGGACAACAAGGACAGCAAGGACAGCAACGAGCAGGGTCTTAGGCCGGGCTTTTTGGTTCTGGCTCTGCCTGGCTAGGACGAATTGCCAAGCGCCTAGGGCCAAGGATCAAGACCCGTTTCTCGGCGCTCGGCCCTGCTCGCTCCCGCGCGCCCTAGCGATCGCGAATGAAGTCGTAGATGTTCAGATAATCCTGCCCTGGCTGATTCCACGAGTAGTCGGCGCGCATGGCGTTCTTGATCAACTCGCGGAAGTGCTCTGGGTACTGGTAGTAGCAGTCGATGGCGCGGCCCAGCGCTGATTCCAGGCCGGGGACGTCGTAGTTGTCGAAGCGGTAGCCGTTGCGCTGATGCAGCGGGCGGTCGGAATGGTCCTTGTCGAAGACGGTGTCCGCCAGGCCGCCGACGGTGCGTACCACCGGTACGGTGCCATAGCGCAGCGAGATCAGTTGTGTCAGGCCGCAGGGCTCGAACTGGCTGGGCACCAGCATGATGTCGGAGCCGGCGTAGATCAGGTGCGCCAGATCGTCGTCGAAGCCGATCTCCAGATGACAGTCGGGGCTGTCGTTGAGCATGTGCTTCAGGCCCCAGAAGTCGTTGTTGATGGCCTGATCGGGGCTGGAGCCGAGCAGCACGAATTGGCCGCCCCGTTCCAGCGTGCTGAAGATGGCGTGGCGCACCAGTTCCAGGCCCTTTTGCGGATCGAGCCGACCGATGAAGGCGACGATGGGTTTTTCGTTGTCCGCGAGCATCAGTCGATGACGCAGGGCGCGCTTGTTGTCGTACTTGGCGTCGATGTTGTCGACCCCGTAGCGGACCGGGATCTGATGGTCCACCTCCGGGTTCCAGACGTCGTAGTCGATGCCGTTGACGACGCCACCGTATTTCATGTGATGGGTGTGCAGCGTCGGCTCCAGGCCGAAGCCCTGGCCCTGATCCTTGGTCTCGAAGGCATAGCGCGGCGAGACGGTGGTGACAAAGTTGGAATAGACGATGCCCGCCTTGAGCAGATTGAGCGCATTTTTGTGCTGGTTGTCGCCCATGCGGTTCCAGTCGAAGAACCGTTCGGGCTGATGTAGTCCCGTGGCGCGCAACAGTTCGGCACCGGTGACACCCTGATGCTTGAAGTTGTGGATGGTCAGGCAGGCGCGCGGATGGGTCATGCCGAGTTGCTGATAGAACTCGTACAGGAACACCGGTACCAAAGCGGTCTGCCAGTCATGGCAGTGGATGATGTCCGGGTGCTTGCCGGCCTGCCACAGGAACTCCATCGCCGCGCGGGAAAAGAACGCGTAGCGCAACACATCGTCCGGAAAGCCGTAAATGCTGCCGCGGTTGAAGAAGTTGTCGCCGGAGTGCGGTTCGATGAAGAAGCATTTTCGACCGTGAACGAAGCCGAAATACACCGTGCAATGGATGGCCCCGTCGTACCAGGGCACCCAGAGGTCCTTGTAGACCTCATGCAGCTCGAAGATGTGGTCGTAGCGCAGGCTGTCGTACTTGGGCAGGATGATCTCGACATGGTTGCCACGGATGGCTAGCTCGCGACTGATGCCGAACACCACATCCGCAAGCCCGCCGACCTTGGCCACCGGCGCCATTTCCGGCGTGATGTGCACAATGTAGAGACTGGGCCGGTGAGAGTGATAGACCTCCTGGGGCGGCGGCTCCGGCGCCGCTTGGGGTGCTGGTTCCGGTGCTCGCTCTGGTATCGGCTCCGGTTCTGGCTCCGGTGCTGGCTCCGGTATTGGCTCTGGTGCTGGCTCCGGTATCGGCTCCAGTCCTGGCTCCGGTGTTGGCTCCGGTAAGGATGCTGGCTGGATTGCTGGCCGGGTTGGCGATTGGCTCTCACCCATCGGCGCCGGCTGGACTTCCGGCTTGACCTGCGCGGTCGGCTCAGGCGCGGTGGGTTGCTCGGCCAGTTTCTCGCCTGGCTTCTGGGTGGTTTTTGGGGGCACTGGCTTGGCAGTTGCCACGGCACGCGGCAGTCGGTTTCGGTGCCGTCTTCTTGACCACCTGGCTCGGTGTGGCGCGTGCTGCGCTGGCCGCGGGCGAGCCGCTTGCCTCCGGCTTCGCTGCTGGGTTCGGGGATCGATCCGGCGGGGTTGTGGCGGTTGTCGTCTTTCGCGCGGCGGTCTTCTTGGACGTCGTGGGCTTCTTTGCCATTGCTCGTAACCTGCGAGGTCTGCTTGCCTCGAATGTGTGTGCCGGGTTTGGTGCCTGCGGTTAGGGGCCGCTGCGGTGTAGGTCAGCCTGTCGAAGACCTGGCCTTGTCGGCGTTATTCGGCTTTATCTGTGGGTGCCGCATGCCCAGTGTTTGCCTGTGCTACCGGCTTTAGCACGATACCGGCTAGTGGTGGCAGGGTCAGCACGACCGAATGCGGACAATTCATCCAGGCCACCGGTTCGCTGGTAATCCGTCCGGGACCGTTGCTTACGCCGCTGCCGCCGAAGTCTTGGGCGTCTGAGTTGAACAGCTCCTGGTAGGGCCCGGGGCTTGGGACGCCGATGCGATAGCCCTCCCTCGGCACCGGTGTGAAGTTGAGCGCAACGACGACATGGTCGCTCGGCCGTATCCCGTTTCCTTGCTCGGTTTGGTCGTCGTCGCTGCCGACTGGCTCGCCGGGTCATGCCGGCAGCCTGCGGGCCGCTGGCCACCGAGCCTTTGCGTTGATAGATCAAGACCGAGTTTTGCGCATCGTGGCAATCGATCCACTCGAAGCCCTCGCCGTCGAAGTCCCGATCATGCAGTGCCGGCTCGTCCCGATAGAGGCCGTTGGCGGTGCGCACCAATCGCTGGATGCCTTGATGCAGCGGATACTCCAGCACATACCAGTCCAGCACCCGCTGGCTGTTCCATTCCTCGCCCTGAGCGAATTCGCTGCCCATGAACAGCAGTTTCTTGCCGGGGTGCGTGTACATGTAGGTGTAGAGCAGCCGCAGGTTGGCGAAACGCTGCCACTCGTCGCCGGGCATCCGGTACAGCAGCGAGTGTTTGCCGTGGGTGACCTCGTCGTGGGAGAACGGCAGCAGGAAGTTCTCGGAAAACGCGTAGAGCATGCTGAAGGTCAGCGCGTCCTGATGATACTGCCGGTGGATCGGGTCTTCCTTGAAATATTCCAGGGTGTCGTTCATCCAGCCCATGTTCCACTTCAGGTCGAAGCCGAGTCCGCCCAGATAGGTTGGCTTGCGTCACCTGGGCATAGGAGGTGGATTCCTCTGCCATGATCAGGGTTCCCGGCACCTGGTCGTGGACCACCTCGTTGAGCTCGCGCATGAAGTCGATGGCCTCCAGGTTCTCGCGACCGCCGTAGCGGTTCGGCACCCATTCGGTGCGCGAGTAGTCCAGATACAGCATCGAGGCGACGGCGTCGACGCGCAGGCCGTCGACGTGGAACTCCTCCAGCCAGAACAGGGCGCTGGAGACCAGGAAGTTCTTCACCTCTGTGCGGCCGAAGTTGAAGATCAGCGTCGCCCAGTCCAGGTGCTCGCCCAGGCGCGGGTCCTCGTGCTCGAACAGCGCGGTGCCGTCGAAGCGGCCGAGGCCGTGGGCGTCCTTCGGGAAATGCGCGGGTACCCAGTCCAGGATCACGCCGATGCCGTTGGCATGGCAATGGTCGACGAACCAGCGGAAATCGTCCGGGCTGCCGAAGCGGCTGGTCGGTGCGTAGTAGCCGGTGGTCTGATAGCCCCAGGAGAGGTCGTACGGGTGCTCGGTGACGGGCATCAGTTCGATGTGCGTAAAGCCGAGGTCCAGCACATAGTCCACCAGGCGCTCGCCCAGCTCGCGATAATTGAGCATCTCGCCCTCGGGGCCGCGCTGCCAGGAGCCGGGATGCACCTCGTAGATGGTCATTGGGCTGTGCAGCCAGTCGTGCTCCGGCGCGCGCCTTGCGCCAGTCGTCGTCGCGCCATTGGAAGGTGCTCGGCGGCTCGACGATGGCGGCGGTATTGGGGCGCAGCTCGAAGCGGCGACCGTAGGGGTCGGTCTTGAGCAGGATCGAGCCGTCGCGGGCACGGATCTCAAACTTGTACAGCACACCGGCGGGCAGATCCGGAATGAACAGTTCCCAGACGCCGTTGCCATGCACCCGCATCGGGTGGCAGCGACCGTCCCAGCGGTTGAAGTCGCCGACGACGCTGACCCGCGCCGCGTTCGGCGCCCACACCGAGAAGAGTACGCCGGCGACCTCGTCGGTCTCGTGCACGCGGGCGCCGAGCAGACGGTAGGCGTGCCAGTGGCGACCCTCGCCGAACAGGTGCATGTCGAAGTCGGGTAACTGCGGCGGAAAGCAGTAAGGGTCGTGGGCGATGTGCTCACGGTGGTCCTGGTCGCGCCAGATCAGCCGATAGCGCTCCGGTAGCTCCGCGGCTTTGCCGTGCCATTCGAATACATCGGTGCCGTCGACCCGTTGCATCGCCTGATTGCCCTCGGCGATGGTCACGGTCTCCGCGTGCGGCAGCAACACCCGCACGCAGACGGAGTCGTCGCCGTCGGCGTGACGGCCGAGCACCGCGAACGGATCGGCATGGGTGGCGTCGGCAAGTTGTTGCAACGTTTCGCGGGAGAGGGCATACATCATTCCGAATTCCTCAGTGGATCTTTCGCGGACGGGGCAGGTCGAGGTCCTTGGATGACCTTCGGATCGCCGCGTGCAGCGACAATGCGCAATTTGGCTGTCCTCCTGACGCCGACTGAGCGAGCGGGGCGCGGCTTACAGCCCTATACGAAGATCAACGATCTCCATGCGCGTTTCTGCCGCGGAGGTTAGCGCAACGCGGGGCTGGTCGCGAGCCCGAAGCCGAACCAGGGTACCGACGCAGGCGCGCTAGGACCGACGGAGTCCTCGCCATCAAGACGGTGGCGCACAAGCTGGCTGAGCAGCGCCATGAGGCTCTTTTGCGTGCCCGCGCAGCCCGACGCCAACGTCGCCACGTTCCTCGCTCAGGCGAAGGACGGACAGGGTTGCTGTGCTATCGTGCATGCTCGTTTTCGTCCTGGCCTGAGCCCTGCATGACTGACCCAGACCGCCTCATCGATCCGGAAGCCGCCGATGACGATAGCGCGCTCGACCGTGCGATCCGCCCGCGCAAGCTTGCGGACTACGTCGGCCAGCCGGCGGTGCGTGAGCAGATGGAGATCTTCATCGGCGCCGCGCGCGGCCGTGGCGAGGCGCTCGATCACACCCTGATCTTCGGTCCGCCCGGTCTCGGCAAGACCACGCTGTCGCACATCATCGCCCACGAGATGCAGGTTAACCTGCGCCAGACCTCCGGCCCGGTGTTGGAGAAGCCCGGTGACCTGGCAGCGCTGCTGACCAATCTGGAGTCCGGCGACGTGCTGTTCGTCGACGAGATCCATCGCCTGAGTCCGGTGGTGGAAGAGGTGTTGTACCCGGCGCTGGAGGACTTCCAGCTCGACATCATGATCGGCGACGGGCCGGCGGCGCGTTCCATCAAACTGGATCTGCCGCCGTTCACGCTGGTCGGCGCGACCACGCGGGCTGGGCTGCTGACCTCGCCCCTGCGCGATCGCTTCGGCATCGTGCAGCGGTTGGAATATTACTCGGCCGAGGATCTGGCCCACATCGTCCGCCGCTCGGCGCAGATCCTGGCCATCGAGACCGAGTCCGACGGCGCGGCCGAGATCGCCCGCCGCTCCCGTGGTACGCCGCGCATTGCCAATCGGCTGTTGCGGCGGGTGCGTGACTTTGCGCAGGTCAAGGCGAATGGGCGGATCACCCGCGACGTCGCCGATCAGGCCCTGGGTATGCTCAAGGTGGACGGACTCGGCTTCGATCACATGGACCGACGTCTGCTCGACGCCGTGATCAATAAATTCGACGGCGGCCCGGTGGGCGTCGAGAGCCTGGCCGCGGCCATCGGCGAGGAACGCGGCACCATCGAGGACGTGCTCGAGCCGTTCCTGATCCAGCAGGGGTTTTTGATGCGCACCCCGCGCGGCCGGGTTGCGACTCAGATGGCCTATCAGCATCTTGGCCTGCGCCCGCCGCGACGCGCGGAGGCGCCGCCGATACCGGACCTGTTCGACACGCCGCCCGTCTGAACGCTATCATTGCAGGATTTTTTGCACGGGATGCAGTGTGATGAAGCCTGAGACCGAGCCGCCGGCGGCATTCCGTTGGCCGGTGCGCGTCTATTTTGAAGACACCGACGCGGGCGGCGTCGTCTATCACGCGACCTATCTGAACTTTCTGGAGCGTGCGCGCACCGAGTGGCTGCGTGCGCTCGGGTTCGAACAGGATCGGCTGCGCGAGGAGCAGGGCGTGCTTTTCGTCGTGCGGCGCATGGGCATCGAGTATCGCAGCTCGGCCCGCTTCAACGACCAACTCACCGTGACCTCGTCCCTGTCCGGGCACGGCCGGGCCAGCCTGGACTTCGAGCAGATGGTGCTGCGCGAGGCGGACGGTAGCCGGTGCTGCCAGGCCAATGTCAACGTCGCCTGTGTGGACGCCGAGCGGATGCGCCCGACGCGGATTCCAGAGGTCATATTGGGTGCCATTTCAGGCATCGTTTCCGTGCCCGTTGCGGGGGCCGGTTCCATTCGCGGCTCCGTTTCGGGTGCCGTTCAGTCGGAGAGTGTCGATGGGCTCTGAGCTTTCGCTGTTGGACCTGGTGCTGAACGCCAGCCTGGTCGTGCAGCTGGTGCTGCTGATACTGGTGTTGG
Source organism: uncultured Gammaproteobacteria bacterium (assembly GCA_963695445.1). Lineage (GTDB taxonomy): Bacteria > Pseudomonadota > Gammaproteobacteria > Chromatiales > Chromatiaceae > Thiohalocapsa. Next base: position 17,987 of record CAVOGV010000037.1, read on the forward strand.
CCTCGGTGCTGTCCTGGGCCGCCATCTTCGATCGCTCACGCGTGGTCAAGCGTGCGCGCAACGCGGCCGACGACTTCGAGGCGCAGTTCTGGTCCGGCGGCGATCTGAGCGCGCTGTACCGCGAACTGGGTCAAGAGGAGAAGGCGCTGACCGGGCTGGCGGCGATCTTCCGTAACGGCTTCAAGGAATACGTGCGGCTGCGCAAGATCGAGCCGGACGACACCATGGCGGTGATCCTGGGCGCCGAGCGTTCCATGCGCGTGGCCCTGAGCCGCGAGATGGACCGGTTGGAGTCGAATCTGTCGTTCCTCGCCACGGTGGGCTCCACCAGCCCTTACGTGGGTCTGTTCGGCACCGTCTGGGGCATCATGCACGCCTTCCATGCGCTCGGTAACATGCAGCAGGCGACGCTCGCCCTGGTGGCTCCGGGCATCTCCGAGGCCCTGGTGGCCACCGCCATTGGTCTGTTCGCGGCCATCCCTGCGGTGATCGCGTACAACCGGTATTCCAATCAGGTCGAGCGGCTCAACAACCGCTACGAGGAGTTCATGGAAGAGTTCTCGACGCTGTTGCAGCGCCAGGGCCGGCGCGGGGTTGCGACCACGGCATGAGAAGACCAGCGCCGTGAAACAGAAAGAACGCCGCAACCGCCGCAAGCCGATGGCGGACATCAACGTGGTGCCGTACATCGACGTCATGCTGGTGCTGCTGGTGATCTTCATGGTCACCGCGCCGCTGATCACGCAGGGCGTCAAGGTGGACCTGCCCCAAGCGGAGGCCCAGCCGCAAGTCGGCGAGGGGGCCCCGCCGGTGGTGATCCATGTCGATCAATTCGGCGATACCTATGTCGACCTGGGCGACGCGGACCTGCTGCCGGTGGATCAACAGCTGCTCTACGAACGCTTGCGCACGGTGCTGGATGCCGCGCCGGGGACGCCGGTCATGCTGCGGGCGGATGCCTCCGTGGACTACGGTCTGGTCGTGGACGCGATGGTTGCGGCGCAGGCGGCCGGTGCGCCAAGCGTCGGGTTTGGTCACGCGTCCGCCCGCGGACGGCCCGCGCTGACGGACCGCCATGTGGCAGATTCTGAAGCGCTATCCGAAGGCCTATCTGTGGTCGGTCCTGCTGCATCTGACGCTGCTGGTGCTGATGCTGACCGGTGTCGACTGGCTGGTGCGCAACCAAGAGGTCGGCGGCTTCGAGAACATGGTGCAGGCGCAGATGCGTGCGACGCCGGACATCGAGCGGCGCGTCGAGGCGTTGCGCGCGGCGGCACCGCGACCGCCTCCCGAGCCTGAGTCCGAGCCGCTGCCTAGGCCGCCACCGGAACCAGAACCGGAAGCGCTGCCGCGACCCGAGCCCCCGCTGGAGCCGGCACCGACGCCCGAGCAAGAGGCCGCTGCTGCCTTGCTCGCCGAACAACAGGCGGCGGAGCGCGAGCGGGTCGAAGCGGAGCGACAGGCCGAGTTGGAGGCGGAGCGTCAGGCTACGCTGGACGCCGAGCGCCAGGCCCAATTGCAGCGGGAACGGGAGGCTGCACGCCAGGCCGAACGCGAGGCCGAGCAAGAGCGCCAACGTCAGGCCGAGCTGGCGGCGCAGCGGCGTGCGGAAGAGGATGCCCGCCGCAAGGCCGAGGACGAGATTCGCCGCAAGGTCGCCGAGGAGGCAGAGCGCCGAGCCGCCGAAGAGGCACGTCGTCGCGCCGAGGCGGAGGCGCGTCGGCAACAGGCCGCCGAGGCCGAGCGCAGGGAACGCGAGGCACGCGAGCAGCGCGAGGCCGAACAGGCCGCGCAAAGGGCCGCCGAGGAGCGGGAACGCCAACAACAGGAGGCGGAGCGCCAGGCGGCATTGGCGGCCCAGCGCCGTGCCGAGGAAGAGGCCCGCCGTGATGCCGAGCGCCAGCGCCAGGCGGAGCAGGAACAGCAACGCCGTCTGGAGCAGGAAAGGCGCCAAGCCGAGGCCCGCGAGCGCGAGTTGGAGGCGGCCCTGGCTGCGGAGCTGGCGGCCGAGCGCGCGACGCTGGACGCTGCCGCGGAGCAGCGCATGGCCGCTGCCCGACGCCAGACGGCGAACAAGTGGGTGCCGGCCATCCAAAGCCGTGTGCGGCAGTTCTGGGTGCGGCCGTCGGCGTCGCGCAGCGACCTGGAGACCGTCGTGAACCTGCGCCTGGAGGCTGGTGGTTACGTGGTGCCTGACAGTGTTCGGGTCATTGAAGGGAGCGGTAACGCGGCCTTCGATCAGTCCGTGGTGGTCGCCATCAATAAGGCGTCGCCGCTGCCGGTGCCGGACGGCAGCGAGTTCGACCTGTTCAAAGACTTCAACCTCAGATTCCGACCTTGAAGGGGCCGCAGCTATGAGATCCCAACGAATAACACCCAGGCTGCTTGCCGTCGCCTTGAGCGGGCTGGTCGCTTTGACCCTGTTCAGCTCGGGAGCCGTGGCCAAGCTCACCATCGAGATCACCGGCGGTGTCGAGGGTGCGCAGCCCATCGCCGTGGTGCCCTTCGGGGACCTCGACGGTGCCCGGCCGAGTGTCGACATCGCCTCGGTGATCTCCGCTGATCTGGCCCGCAGCGGTCGCTTCAAGCCGATGTCGCGGCGCGAGATGCTGGTGACGCCGCACCGCCAGGAGGATATCGACTTCCGCGAATGGCAATTGTTGTCGATGAACAATCTGGTGGTCGGCGAGGTGGCCCCGAATCCGGCCGGCGGCTACATGGTCCGCTACCAGTTGTTCGACGTCTTCAGCGGTAAGAAGCTGCTGTCGAATTCGGTGCCGTCGACGGAAAAGGGTTTGCGCAACGCGGCACATCGCATCGCCGACGCCGTGTATGAGCAACTGACCGGCGAACCCGGCGTGTTCGCTACCCGCATCGCCTATGTCACGTCCAGCGGCCGCGGGCCGAAGTCGCGTGTGACATTGCGCGTGTCCGATGCCGATGGCTTCAATCCCCAAACGATCGTCGACTCCGCCGACCCGATCATGGCGCCGGCCTGGTCGCCGGATGGTCGCAAGTTGGCCTACGTGTCGTTCGAGAACCGCAAATCCGCGATCTACCTGCAGGACCTCGCCAGCGGCCGCCGCGAACGCATCGCCAGCTACGATGGCATCAACGGCTCGCCGGCGTTCTCGCCGGACGGTAGCAAGCTAGCAATGACCCTGTCTAAGGGCGGTAATCCGGACGTCTACGTGCTCGATCTCGGCACCCGCCAGCTGACCCAGCTGACGGACCACTATGCCATCGATACCGAGCCGGCCTTCGCGCCCGACGGCAGTCATCTGGTGTTCACGTCGGACCGCGGCGGCAAGCCGCAGATCTATCGCGTGTCCGTGGCCGGCGGACCGGCCGAGCGCGTCACCTTCGAGGGCGACTACAACGCCGCCGCATCCTACGCGCCGGATGGCCGCTCGCTGGTCATGGTGACGCGCGAGGGTGGCAGTTTCCGCATCGTACTGACCGATGCGCGTGGCGGCTCGCGACGCTACCTAAGCAATGGCTCGCTTGACGAGTCGCCCGGTTTCGCACCGAATGGCAGCATGGTAATTTACGCAACCCAGAACAACGGTCGCGGCGTGCTCGCCGTCAAGCCCATCGGCGGTGGCGCCAACCAGCGCCTGTCGCAGGACTCCGGCGAGGTACGTGAACCGGCCTGGTCTCCGCTGCTGCGCTGAGCCGCGGCACGCCCGCTGCGACATTGCCGACCCTCGACTCCCGTTCATGTCCTCTTTTGCCCATTCCAGGAGCCACGCCGTGATCCCGTGCCTGCGCCCGTCTTTGCTGTTGTTGGTGGCGGCACTTGCCGTCAGCGGTTGCGCCACTGCACCGCCCGAACCTGAGCCCGCGCCGAGTGCGGCCGATCTGGATGCGATGAACCGCCCAACGGGGGATATCGGCGCCAGCACGCGGCCGTTGGAGACCAAGCCCCTGTCGCCGCTGGATGATCCGTCCAGCCCGCTGTACCGCAAGGTCGTCTATTTCGACTACGACAACGCCGAGATCCAGCCCCAGTATCTCGACCTGCTGCGTGTGCACGCGAACTATCTGTATCGCACCCCGGGGGCGACGGTGACGCTGGAAGGCCACACCGACGAGCGCGGTACCCGCGACTACAACCTCGCTCTCGGCGACAGCCGTGCCGATTCGGTACAGCGCTTCATGATTGCCGAGGGTGTGCCCGCCGACAAGCTGACCCGGCTGAGCTATGGCGAGGAGCAGCCGGCCGATCCCGGTCACAATCAGCAGTCCTGGGCGCTGAACCGCCGCGTTGAACTCGTCTATTGAGGTATTTGAACATGCGCCGAAGACTCGTTTACGTCATCGCGCCCGGCGCGGCACTTTTCGCGCTAGCGGTGACGCTTCCCGCCGCCGCCCAGACGCCCGCTTCGCCGACGCTGGGCGGCGCCGCCACCAGTGGTGGCCCCGGCTTGGCGCTGGGTGGGGGCAGCGTTGAGGTCAGGCTCGATCGCCTGGAACGTATGCTGAGCGAGCAGACCCTGTCCGATCTGGTGCTGCAGATCCAGCGGCTGCAACAGGAGGTACAGGACCTGCGCGGCCAGGTCGAGGTGCAGCAGTACCGGATGCAGCAGATGGACCGCGGCGGCTTTGCCGGATTCGGTGCCGGGCCGATGAGACCGGCGCTGCCTGGCAGCGATGCCGGCGCGGAGCCTGGCGCCGAGGGCGCGGCAGGCAGCGGGGCCAACGGCGAGATCCCCGCTGGGCTTGCCGCCGAGATTGCAGCCGCGGCTGGTGCTGCCGCCGATGGCGGGATCGATGCCGCGGCGCCCATCGTCGCGCCCCCGCCGCAGCAGGGCCTCGGCGCCCTGGGGCGCGGCAGTGGCAGTGGCGGCACGCTTGCGCTGCCCTCACCCGAGACCACCGCGGGTGGCGAGCGCGAGGCCTATCGTGCCGCGTTCGACTTGCTCAAGGATCGCAAGTACCCGCAGGCGAAACAGGAATTCACGTCGATGCTGGCCCGCTACCCGCAGGGTCAGTTCGCCGACAATGGCCTGTACTGGCTTGGCGAGATCGGCTACGTCACAAAGGACTATCCTTCCGCCTTGATCCACTTCAACCGACTGGTCGCCGACTATCCGCTGAGCCCGAAGTTGCCCAGCGCGATGCTCAAGCTTGGCTATGTCTACAGCGATCAGAACGACTTGGAGCAGGCGCGGCGCATCTTGACGGAGGTTGCCAAGCGCTTCCCCGACACCACCGAGGGCCGCCTGGCCCAGGGTCGCCTGGAGCAGATGACCCGCGACGGCGGCTGATGCCCAGCCCGGACATTTCATGAATTTCACGCGAAGGCGCGAAGGCGCGAAGACACGAAGGAGATAATAATTTGGGCGGCTTCTTCGATGTGATATTCCGTTCGTAACAAATAGGCACGCCGGTCAACTTGTGTCCGCAAAATCGATTTCTTCGCGTCCTTCGCGGCTTCGCGTGAAAAATCCGGGGTAGACCAACCTACGGCCTATCCAAAACGGCGCCGTACGCTCGTCGGGCTGAGGCATTGGCCTGCTAGAAACCCCGCAACGTATCCCAGATCAACGCCACCGCCATCACCCACAGGCCGAATCGCAGCAGTTTGCGGTAGTGCTCCGGGTGAATGCGGCGGCGCAGCAGGATGCCGACCCAGAGCACGCCGAGCACGAGCGGCAGAGACCAGAGCGCCTGGGTAAGTACGGTCATGTCCAGCGCATCGTTGAGCGTGAAGCCGATGAGCTGGCCGGATTTGCTGGTGATGAAGCTGAGGTTGAAGGCCGCAACCATCAGCTCCGGGCGCATGCGCGTAGACAGCGCGAATACAATCAGTACCGGCGCGAAGATATTTACCACCCCTGCCAGTAGGCCAAGGCTCAGGCCGAGCACGGCCAGCCCCCACTTCGGCACGATGCGTTCGCGGTCGACGCCGTGCAGCCGTTCGGCCAGCAGATAGGCCACCAGCACCAACGCCAGCAGCAGCCGAAAGGGCTCCGGGTTCACCGACAGCAGCACCTGCGTGCCGATCAGGCTGCCGACGATGGTGAATGTAGGAACCGGCCAGAACAGGCGCAGTGCCTCGGCGCGGTGTTTTTCCCCGAGAATGCTGGCCAGATTGATGAAAATGGTCGGGATCAGCGTCAGCAGGATCGCCGCGCGCAGGTCCATCATCAACGCGAGCAGCGGTGTGGAGACCATCGGGAAGCCGAACCCGAAGGCGCCATGCACGAAGGCGGAGATCAGCAGAACGGCAAGGACGGGCAGGTCTGGCATCGGGCGAGGCGGTTTCCTTGTTGCGGCGCGGTTGGTGCGCGTTTTCCGACGCCAGTTTAACGCGCATGGCGCCTTGCCACTCTACTCGGAGCCCCTCACTGGGAGCGCCGACTTCCAGTCGGCCCGCCGCCGTCAGGCGGCTGCTGCGCGACCCGATGCAGCCGCCAAAGCACCCTCGTGGCAGGTGGCTCGCTTCTCGCACCATCGCCGACTGAAAATTCGTTACTCCCGGTCACTGAAACTCCATCCACCTCCCGGATAGCGCGCCTGTGCTAGCCTTTTGGCATCCAAACCGAAAATGCTTAGGTTCGCCGCCGAGCGGCGCATCGTGACGAGGAGACATCCATGGCCCATCGTTTGCTCATCCTTGGCTGCCGCACTATGCGTGACGGCGTTGTGGTCTCGGCGGTGTTTTTTGTCGGCGCGGTACTACTGTTTTTGGCCGCCACCCACGTGGTGCCAGCAGTTGCCTACGTCCAGCAGATCGTGCTGTTCCTGGCGTTGGTCATGATCGTCCTCGCGCCGGTGATCCTGATTTCGACCTTTCTGGTCTCGGTCTTGCCCGGGGCGCGGGAGAAGCTCGAGAAGTGTGACCACTGAGGGTCTGGTTCCGCGTTGCCAATGCATTCGACGCGGACGGGGCGAGACGACCGTGTCACGCGCGGTCACCGCTCCTGATCGGTTGCTGGGTGGGCGTTTTCCGCGATGACGCCTCCCGCGTGCGGGCCGGTACGTCGAGTGTTTGTCGGCACGCTGGATGCCGCGAGCCGCGCGATGACCCGCCATCGCTTGCGGCGGCCGGAGTCGGGCAGGCTGCGGATGAACGCAGCAATGCGCGATTGCCAGGGGTGTGGTTGGGTGTGTGTGTTCAACGCTGAATGCCCTCGGTTGATTTGTCTATGGCATGAGAATACGAACGATTCGCGTTTTTGTAAACCCCTGCCTTGCGCCGCTGCCTCAATCGTCGGGTCCGGGGCGTTCCGCACGGCCCTGGTCGAGCGCTCGGTCGATCGGGCTCGGGTTGCCTTGACTTGGGCTAGGCCGAATGTTTCACGCGAAGCCGCGAGGAACGCGAAGAAATGGATTTTGCGGACAAAAGTTGACCGACGCTCCTATTTGTGGGGTACGACGCGTCACATCGGAGAATCCGTCCAAGCGCTTGGTTTTCTTCGCGTCTTCGCGCCTTCGCGTGAGATTGATGAAATGTCCGGGTTAAATCCTTCCGCACGCGCGGCAAATCTGTAATGCTTCCGTTCCGATAAGACCTGACATGAACTGTGCGGGCGTCGCCGCGCGGTCGCGCGGCCCTCGATGCAGAAACCGGAGGTACGATGATTGCTCTGACCGTCAATGGCGAGCCCCGTGAACTTGACCTTGCCGAGGACACGCCGCTGCTCTGGGTATTGCGCGACCGGCTCGGCTTGACGGGTACCAAGTACGGCTGCGGGATCGCCCAGTGCGGCGCCTGTATCGTGCATGTCGATGGGCAGCCGGTTAATTCCTGCGTAACGACGCTCGGCAGCGTTGCCGGCAAGTCGGTGGTCACCATCGAAGGGCTGTCCGCGGGCAAGACCTCCTCGGACGAGGACGGCAGCCAGGACGTGGCGCGAATCGGCGCCGCACTGCAGCGGGCCTGGGTCAGCGAAGAGGTGCCCCAATGCGGCTATTGCCAGTCGGGCCAGTTGATGGCCGCCGCGGCGTTGCTGGCCGAATATCCCCGCCCCACCGATCAGCAGATCGATCAGGCCATGGATCGGGTGCTTTGCCGCTGCGGCACGTACAGCCGGGTGCGCAGGGCCATCCACCGGGCCGCCAGCCCGGCCGTTGAGGAGGTGTGAAGTGGCCCAGTATGCCAGTCTGAAACGCCGCGATTTCCTGAGGCTCGGGGCCGCGGGCGGCGGCTTGCTGTTGGGGCTGCATCTGCCGAGCCGGTCGCGGGCGCAGGCGGGGGCTGCCGATGCCGCGGTTGCCGGCAATGACTCATTTGAACCGAACGCCTGGATACGCATCGGTACCGACGGCAGCATCCTGTTCCTGGTGGCACGCTCCGAGATGGGGCAGGGCGTGATGACAGCGCTGCCGATGCTGATTGCCGAGGAACTCGGCGTCGGCCTGGACCAGATCAGCGTCCGTTTCGCGCCGGCCTCGCCCGAGTACACCAACCAACTCATCGGCCAACAGCTGACCGGCGGCAGTACCTCGATCCGCGACGCCTGGACCAAGCTGCGCGAGGCCGGCGCCGTCGCCCGGACCATGCTGGTCGAGGCCGCCGCGCAGCGCTGGCGGGTCGATGCCGGGGAGTGTCGCGTCGAGCGCGCTGAGGTCGTGCATCCCGATGGCGCCCAGCGACTCGGTTTCGGCGAACTCGCGGAGCAGGCCGTATTGATGCCGGTTCCGCCAGGCGTGTTCCTGAAGGAGCCGGACGAGTGGACGCTGATCGGTTCGTCGGCGCCGCGGCTGGATACACCGCGCAAGGTCAACGGCCAGGCCCGCTACGGCATCGACGTGCGCTTGACCGACATGGCGGTGGCGAGCGTCGAGCGCTGTCCGGTGTTCGGGGGCACGCAGCGCGCTTTCGACGCGACCGCGGCGTTGCAGGTGCCGGGCGTGATCGCGGTTGTTCCTATCACTGGGGGCGTTGCCGTGGTGGCGGAGGATACCTGGACCGCGCTGCGCGCCCGCAAGCGGCTCGAGATCGACTGGGACTTGGGGGCGAATGCCGATGTCAGCAGCGCCTCGATCCGTGCCCGCTTCGAGCGGGAGCTCGATGGCCAGGGCATCCCGGTGCGCACCACCGGCAATACCGCGGAGGCCTTGTCGGCGGCAGCGACGGTGATCGATGCGGTCTATGAGACGCCGTTTCAGGCGCATGCCTGCATGGAGCCCATGAACTGCACGGCCGACGTCCGCGCCGATGGCTGCGACATCTATGTGCCGACCCAGGCGCAGACCCGCTGCCAACTCACCGGCATGGAGGTCACCGGTCTGGATCAATCCGGGGTGCGCGTGCACACCACCTTTCTCGGCGGCGGCTTCGGCCGCCGCGGCGAGCAAGACTTCGTCCGCGACGCGGTGGAATTGTCCAAGCAGCTCCGCCGACCAGTGCAGGTGGTCTGGACCCGCGAGGACGACATTCGCCACGACTTCTATCGCCCGGCGGGCCTGAACCGACTGCGTGGCGGAATCGACGCTGACGGTACGCCCAGTGCCTGGCATCACCATATCGTCGGCCATTCGATCTTGTCGCGGGTTTCTCCCGGTGCAGTCGCTGACGGCACCGATCGGACCTCCGCCGAGGGCGCTGCGAACCTGCCCTATGCCATCGCCAACGTGCAGGTCGACTACACGCTCGACAATACCCACGTGCCGGTGGGTTTCTGGCGCGCCGTCGGCAGTTCGCAGAATGCCTGGATCACCGAGTGCTTCTTGGACGAACTCGCCGCCGCCGGGGGCCAGGAGCCGCTGGCGTTGCGTCGTCGGCTGCTGGCGGAGCAACCGCGCCATCTGGCGGTGCTGAATCTGGCCGCGGACAAGGCCGGTTGGGATGCGCCGTTACCCAGCGGGCGTTACCGCGGCATCGCCGTCGCCGAGTCCTTCGGCAGCTATGTGGCCCAGGTCGCCGAGGTGTCCATCGACGACGGCAAGGTGCGCGTGCATCGCGTCGTCTGCGCGGTGGACTGCGGTCAGGTCATCAATCCGGATACCGTCGTTGCGCAGATGGAGAGCGGCATCGTCTACGGCCTGACCGCGACACTGAAGGGCGCCATCAGTATCGAGAACGGACGTGTTCAGCAGGGCAATTTCGATGATTTTCCACTGCTGCGCATGAGCGAGATGCCCGCCATCGAGGTGCACATCGTCCCCAGCAGCGAGCCCCCTGGCGGCGTCGGCGAGCCGGGCTTGCCGCCCATCGCGCCCGCCGTCTGCAACGCCGTGTTCGCCGCGACCGGCCGGCCGCAGCGCACGCTGCCCATCCGGCTCTGACGCCCGATGACGGCGAGCAGCGATGATGACGCCATCCTCGACGCGCTCTGCGCGCTCGATCAGCG
>CAVOGV010000038.1:0-427736 GCA_963695445.1 uncultured Gammaproteobacteria bacterium
GAAGCTCTTCCAAAGCTTTATTGACGGACTCGTCCATGATCACGCCATTGAAGTTGTGGATGTATACGCAAGCGGCGATATCGCTTTCGAGATCTCGAAATGGAGCGCAAAGGGCGCGGAGAAAGACGGGACAACACCAGAATTTGGTGGTGTCCTATTGGATATATTTGAGCGACAAAGCGACGGCAGCTGGAAATCCCGTCTACATATCTGGAACTAACGATCGAAGAGGGAAGGAGCGAACCGCATCGATCGCGGCCGATGCGGTTCGCTATGCTCGTGCGTACACGGGCGCCATCTGGCCGTTCATGGCCGAAACTAGCAGTCAGTCCGCGAAGCTCGTCTAAGCGTCAGAAGTCCGACCGAAGACTGCCCCGCCTGACGGAGCTGTCAAAAGCCGTCTGCATGGCCCCTGACTGGAGCCGCATGCCCGGGACAACCTCATGGATCTTGATCGGTCACAAGCCCTTGAACCTGCGCCGTCGTCGTAGGAGACGGTGCATCGAATGACAGCCCGAGCCTCCAGCGGTCTTTGCCGTCGAGCTTCTCCACCCAAACGACAGTACCGACTGCTCGAACCGCCCCCTTCGGCACGCTTCTGGACAAGCTCAAAAGCAGTTGGGAGCCGAGCTGGACAAATTCAGGGCTGGAGACACGCAAACCCGCTTCACTGAGGTCTTCAGCAAACATTGGGCAACTACGGCTCATCAAGCCTTTAGGAATAGGCTCAGCGGCAACGGGCGCGTCGTAGGGCACTCGTCGGTGCTCTCGTCGCTCGGTCTTCAAAGCCTGGCCTTTGGTTGTGAATGTCATGATCTGCCCTCTGGACCTCTCTTGGTCTGCTGCGGCGAGCGGCGGGGAGCAAATTCGTTGGGTCGCAACCTGGAAAAGACAAGGGGAGTGCATCAGTCCCCTTCCGACCCGACGGAGTCATCGGCGCTGCGAACAACGACGGCGGCAATGCAACCCATAGCGGACGTTGCGAGAATCGTCATTTTCATCACTGACGCCGCCGATCTCGCCCGCGCGCCGCGCGCGCTTGGGAGGATGCCCCCAGCCGATGTCGGACTGGGACCTTCCTCGGCCAGCTCGAGCCCGACGTCGAGTACGATCAGCGCGTCGCTTGGTAGTCGCCGTCTCCCGCAGGCGGGAGCAGCCGACCTTTTGGGCCACCCATCCGCTGTGCGCCGGAGTCGCGTTCCAGAGCTCGGCAACATGGGATTTCTGCTCCATCGTGAGGCCGCTGAGCGCCAAGATGGCGCCTTGACCGGTCCTCGGTCCCCGACTAGCCCCAACACCCGGGCGTCACTAGACGCGCAGACGGTTGGATTTTCTATCCGTAGCGCTCCTAGAGCAACTCAGACAGATAGCCCAACGCCGCCTCTGCTCATCCGCGCTCTTCGCCGTCAGCGAGGCCGTCGCTCTCGCTCAGCAGAAACACCAGCGCATCCATCACATGGTTGGCCACGGCGGACGGCGGGTCGAGATAGAGCGCGTTCCAGGCCTTGGCGCGATGCTGGTCGTAGTCCGGCGCCTGCCCCGGATGACGCTGCTCCCAGGCGAGGCGCACGGCATGGCCGATCACGACGTCCACATAGAGGGTGTCGTCGATGCGCAGCTCGGGATTGTTGCTCATCACAATCATCAAGACCTGCAACGCCTCCTTGTAGAGCTGCAGGCTGTCCGGTGACGGGGTCTTGTTGAGGATGTGGGTAACGCGGTCCTTGAAGAGTTTCTCGCCGCGTGTCATGTCGGCGCACAGCTTGTGATCCAGCCGCAGCTTGGGGTTCCACTGGTCGCCGATGACCAGGCCGAGGCTCTGATTGACGATGTCCCAGACCCCTTCGAAAAAGCCGTCGCTGAAGCGCCCCAGGTTGCCCTGAGCGGTGCGCCATTCGTGCCAGTCCGCGGCGTCGGCGAGATCCGGGTCCATGCTGGCGTCGAAGTTCACGCGGACCATGCCGCTGGAATCCGACGACACCTGCATGAGCTCCCGCTGTTGCAGGGAGTCCGTTGCATCCTGGTAGTGCTCGAGCACGTCCCGAATCGCTTTGGCGAACCGGTGCGGCGGCAGAGCGAGCAGTTCATCCAGCGCATCGCTGATCGACAAGCGGGCCTCCGGTCGCTGCCGCACCGCGATCAATTGCAGCAGCCGGCCGGTGCGGATCAGCGTCATGTCGCTGAACAGGTCCGAGTGCGAGCGCAGGAGCAGGCCGAGATTGAGGATCAGCTCCTGCGTCAGGATCTGGGCGCGGAGATCATCGGGGTTGAACTGGCGGATGGCCTGCAGCAGCTCGGCCGCACCCATGGGGCGGCGAAACGTCGAGTGACGGCTGTAGGAGCGGGACACACTCAGCGCGATCTGGTGCACGACGATCTCGGTGGCGGCGCTCTCTAGGTTGATGTCGTGCTTGCCCAGCACCGCCGCGCTGAGCCGGATCAGGTCCCAGCGGCGTGCCTCGCAGGCACGCATGTAGACCTCTTCGAGCAGGTCGCAGAGGCGGGCCGGTTTGTCCCCCGCGTCCTTGAGCCCGGTGTCGAATGCGAGACCATGCCGGGATGCCAATAGACGCAAGACGTCGAACTGGGTGTGCAGATCCGTGGGCGTGCTCAGCAGGCGCATCAACGCATCGTCATCCAGGGAATCGATGGGGGCTGATCGATTCGCCGCGGAATCACCGTCGCTCTGGTCTTGGACGATTGGCAGCAATTGGCAGCAGGGGCGGTCGTCCTGCTCGCCCGCGTCTTCGGGGAATTGGTAGCCGTGCAGGATGTCGATGCGCTCGCGTCCAGCCGTGGGCAGAAATGCCGCAACGCGGCCGAGCTGTACCGGTGTGCCGCCGACCTGGCCCTCTCGGCAGGCGTTCATGAAGTCGAGTAACGCGATGTGACCATCGTCCGTCAGCATGCGCTGGTTCACCACCAAGACGACCAACGGCCTGCCGGGATGGTCCCACTGCTTGCTGACATAGGTCAGTCCCATCTTCAGCCGCTCGACCAGCATGGCGTTGTCGAGGGCCAGGTAGAAGTCGTGGCGATTCATGAACTGCGGCTGGAACAGCATCTGCCGTCCCTCGATGGTGTAGACGGTGCTGGTTGCCAGGCCGCGCAGGTGACGCAGCGGCCGACCGCTGAGGCCGAGGCGCGGGTTGCGGCCGAGTTGGCAGTAGGCCTCGGCCAGGGCGGCCGCCTCGTAGATGACGACCGGCGAGACCTCGCGGCGGGTCTCCGCCTTGATGCCCTTGTCGTCGAGTTGGAGCTTCACGCTCGGCGACTCGGCAAGCAATGCAAACTGCACCCGACGCCCGCGGTGCCGTCCGACCTGCAGGCGTCGGCCGAGCGGGTCGACGTCGGCGACATCGAGCAAGCCATCCTGGATCAGCGCGCCCAGGACGTAGAGACTCTGCGCCCAGACCAGTGGCACGTTCTCGTTGGGCTCGCGCTCCTGGCTGTTGGGGGCCTGGCGTTCGGCGTCGATCCGGTCCGCGGGCACCCGAAACAGCTCCGGCAGGAGCAGGTCGCCGTCGCGCTCCACCAACAGACCTTCCAGCTTGTCGCGGTACGCCTGGCCTCTGGCTCATTGCCGCGGAACAGGTGATGGAGCAGCAGATAGGTGAAGAACAGCGGCCATTCGCATTCGATGTGCTCGAACTGCAACATCTCCTCGGGCTCGTAGTGCAGCCGCTCGTGGTCCTCGATCGCCGTCTGGTGGCCGTCGCGCAGAAACCGCTTACAGCCGTAGCGGCCTTCCAGCTTGCCGACGACCTGGTCGACGGTTGCGTCGACCAGCGTTGCATCCTCCACCGCAAAGGCCGGGAAACCGACGACACTGAGGGTCGCCGCGTCGACCTCCTTCGACAGGGACTCGCTCGGCAGGCTGGATTCGAGGGTGATGCGGGCGCGTGCCACATCGTCGGGCACCACATGCACCACGGACGCCTGGCCGCCGCCCTGGCCGAACAGGTTGAAGCCGTTCAGGGCCTCCAGCGCGGCCTTGGCCATGCCGACCGAGCTGCTGTTGATCTCGGCGACACCATGGTTGGCCTTGTTGCCGCGCTCCCAGATGCCGTAGTCCGGGGTACGGTAGGCGCGGCCGATGTAGTGCACCAGGTTCTGGACGAAATTGACCTCGTCGATGGTGAAGACGATGCGCAGGCCCGAGGCGGTCATCTGCGCCAGCATCAGCAGGAACAGGGAGGTCGCGTCGATCTGCAGGTGTCCCCATTCGTCGTCCCCGACGACGGGGTCACCGGTGCCGGTGTCGTACTTGGCATGCAGGGCGTCGAGCGGGTCCAGCGTCTGCTTGAAACGCTCTACCTTGTCGGATTGGCGCATCATCGCGATCAACAGCCCGCGCATCAGCTTGACCACGCTCTGTTCCAACAGCACGGTTCGGCCGTCGCTTTCATCGAGCCGGCGATAGGCCAGGCCCAGCCCCCACGCGGCCAGGATGCTGTAGACGTTGTCGCGGACCCAGGCGTCGGTGTAGTCCCCATGGGCCGTGATGGCCGTACTGGCCGGCAGTAGGCCCGTGATCGGATGCTGGCGCGACAGGATGATCCGGGTCACCTGCTGGTAGTAGCGCTCGAGCTGGTCTAGGGATGCCGTGGGCGATATTCGGGGGGATGTTCGCTGCATGCTGCTTGCTGACCTCTTGGAAGCTGTGTATCGACCCCTGCGGACTGACCGGCGCGGTCAGTCGCCCACCGCGGCGCCTGTGCGATTGAACCTGGCGTGCTTGAGGGCACCAGATGCTTGCGGATGAGTCAAGTTTGACGTCGACGTTAATGTCAGCGCAGCGCCCGGATGCGCATTCCGGGTACAGTGTTGAGTTGGGATGCGGATAATCCTAGAAACGGCCCTGGGGGCAAAATCCAGCCATGAGCGATCGACCATTCGAGACTGAGCCGTTCCGGCAAGCCCTGCTCGAGCGCCGCCGCACGCTGCAAGCGCAACAGGGCAGCGATGCGGACGCCGTGGTCGAGCTCGACCAAACCCGCCAGGGCCGGCTGTTCCGCATGGACGCGATGCAGCAGCAGGCGATGGCCGCCGAGACCGCTCGGCGCCGAGCGTTGGAGCTGACCCGCATCGACGCGGCCCTGGCGCGCGTCGAGTCCGGCGACTTTGGGCTGTGCGTGCGCTGCGATGAGGAGATCGCACCACGCCGGCTGGAGATCGACCCGGCCGCGACGCTCTGCATCTGCTGCGCCGATCGGCCAGAGAGCTGACGGAGCATGGCCATTTTGAGCGCAAGGGCGAGCGCGAGAGTGACGAGGCAGGCCCACCGGTGCCGCTCACGGCCGCCGTTTACCCGCCTGTCCCTGCTGCTGCCTGGAATCGGTCGCGTGCGCACCAGCGCTCGCCCACCGGCCGACAGCCGAAACGCTGTTCTCGCGCCCGGCAGCAGCAGCCGCCGCCGCGAGCCGGCGTGGATCACCTTCAGCCCCGGAGCGCTGACCCGGCCCGGCGACTACCCGGAGTTGCTCGCTGCGCTAACCGCCACCGGTGCCGCGGTGCTGACACTGGGCTACGACTGGCCGGCGCTCTTCACCGGGGAGGCAGTCAAGGCAGTCAAGGCAGCCAAGGCCTGGCGCGCGGCAGACCGGCTGCTGCGCCGACAACTGCCGGCGCGCGGCTTGGCAATGCACCGTCTACCGCCGATACCATCAGGCCGGCTCAGGCGCTCCGCCCCGCCGCTGCGCATCCTCGACTACAGCCTCGGCGGCCATGTATTGTCGACGGGCTTCCAGCACCGATCGAGCGGTCGCGACCAGGAGATCATCCTGCTCGGTACCTCAAACCTGCGCGAGCCATGGCGGCCACCAGCCTCAAAGCGACTAAGGATGCGGCTGCTCGCGGGTACCAAGGACGGCGTTTTCAGTCTCTCAGGATTGGCGCAGCTCGCCGCGGCCTTAGACGCGCCGGTGGAATGGCTCGCCAACGTCAATCACTTCGGCATCTTGGATCCAGGCATTGGCGCGCCTGCGGTTCGCGCCCGAGATCACGCAACCAAGCTCAGCGCCCACCAGTGCGCAGAACGCATTGCGCGGCAAGTGCTCGGCGGTGGCTGAGACAGGGGGTTGCTGCCTGCGGCGACGGACAGGCTGTTGCGCGGCTCGAGATGCGTGCTGAGGGCCACGTACATCGAGGCGGTGTTCGCAGCGTCACAGCACCAAAAGTGCTCTGTCCCCAGATGCTTATCGCACCCAGCCCCAAGTATGCGGGGCCGGATCATCCGATCTTGGCGATCGAGACGACGCGATGATCCAGACTCTGCGAGTCTGGCGCCACCTCCGCGCCGAGCGCGTCGACGTATTGTTCCACACGCACTTGGAGGGCGCCCAACTCGGGGGCATAAATCACGCAGCGCCGCCCACCCTCGTCGACCTGCGCATTGAGCAGTGCATCGCGCATCAGGGAGACCGAAGGGGCGGGCCCGTCGATGCTGTAGATGGAATCATTAAGCATGATCGCAGCGCGGGAGTCGACACGCAGGGTGCAGCGTGCATCTGGATCAGCCATCAGCCGCGTGCTCCGGAATGAGCGCGTCTTGCCGACGCTCGAGCCCCATTGCGGGGCAAGCTCGCGCAGGAACCCGACTAGCTCCGGGTCGGTCGTCAGCGCGCCCACCACGGCACGCACACTTTTCTCGTCATCGGTCGGGGTCGCATCGGTGCTCATGGCATTGCCTCGTCAGGCAGGAGTCGACGTTGGAAATTGGGCCTGCGAACCACAGTCCGCAGCCAGGTTAGGTTAGACATGATGTTTTGACCTGCCCGTCCTCAACGCACGTGGGTTATGTTGAGGATGGACAAATCCATCGACACAGAGCCACATTGAGGGGGGCAGGTCATGCAAGAGTGTAACGCAGCAACGCATCGGATTGAGACGGCATCGTCGCAGGTGGCGTTGTCGGCGGCGAGCGGGAAAGGGGCGGCGAAGCAGTACGCGGCCTACATCGGTCTGGACGTGCACAAAGAGACGATTGCGGTGGCGGTGGCGGAGCCCGGGCGCGGGGAGGCGATGTATCGTGGGGAGATCGCCAACACGCCGAAGAAGGTCGAGAAACTGATCGCTCAGCTGAGCGAGGCCTACGACGGCGGTCTGCTGCTGTTGTGCTACGAGGCCGGGCCGTGCGGCTACGGACTCTACCGCCAGCTCATCGGCAGCGGTCACGACTGCCAGGTGGTCGCGCCCTCGCTGATCCCGAAGAAGGCGGGCGAGCGCATCAAGACCGACCGACGTGATGCGCTAAAGCTCGCGCGTCTGCTGCGCAGCGGGGATCTTACGGCGGTGTGGGTACCCGACCGGGAGCAGGAGCGCATGCGCGATCTGAGCCGCGCGCGCGACGATCTGAAGGCGCAGGAACGCACCGCGCGTCAGCAGCTCAATGCCTTCCTGCTGCGCCACGGCCAGCACTGGCCCAAGGGCAAGAGCCGCTGGACGCCGGCGCATGAGAACTGGCTGGCCGGGCTGAAGCTCGACGACCCCTGGCAGCAGGTGGTGCTGCAGACGTACATCGACGCCGAGCGCGCCGCCGGCGAGCGGGTCGCCCAGCTCACCGATCAGCTCATGCGCGCGCTGCCCGAGTGGTCGCTGGCGCCGGTGGTCGCCTCGCTGGTGGCGCTGCGCGGAATCGACAAACTCGCCGCCATCGTGCTGTTGGCCGAACTCGGCGACATCAGCCGCTTCGACTCGCCCAAGCAGCTGATGGCCTTCCTCGGGCTGGTGCCGAGCGAGCACTCCTCCGGCGGGCGCCGACGCCAGGGCGCGATCACGCTCACCGGCAACAGCCACGCCCGGCGCATGCTGGTGGAGTCGGCCTGGAGCTACCGCTTCCCGGCACGCCAGACCAAGCATCTCAAAACCAAGGCGGCCAACGCATCCCCAGCGGCGAAACGCATCGCCTGGAAGGCGCAGATACGCCTGTGCGGGCGCTATCGCAGCATGACGCGTGCCGGCAAGAACACCAAACTGGTGTGCGTGGCCATCGCTCGCGAGCTCGCCGGTTTTCTCTGGGATATCGTACGCCAGGAGATGCCGCGCCTGGCGCCAACGCAAGCACCCGCGACGAGCGCCTGATGGTTGGTTGTACACAACCGCGTGCGGCGGTGATGACGCCTCACTGATCAGACCATGCGCGAGAGCACAGACACATTGACTCAGGGCATCCGCGGCCGGTGTGGAGAACCCTTGTTCGGGCTATACCGGTGGTGCACGGGAGAATCCCTCAATGGGCATCCCATGCACCGATCCCTGCTCTTAGAGAAAGGCCAGCTCCGCGACGTAGTGAAGTCCGGTGGTACCCAATCCACGTCTATCAGCATGATCCACCGTCGCAGTCTGCCGCCGGGTGCCCTGAGCCAATGTGTTTGCAACAACCTTGTCATCGACCTGTGGATATGTGGACGAGTCCGCATCCCTGCGGACCGGCCCGAGCTAAAGCCGTGTGGACAACCCATGGACCGCGCCGACACCTCGGCGCAACACGCCAGCACCGTGCGGGCGCGGCCCACAGGTTGCCCACACTCTCGGGCCTCTCGCCCACATACCCACAGGCCCTGCAACAAACTGTTTAATAGAAGAAAGAAGAGGTGCACGACGAGAATTCAGCGCCAATAGTTGACAGGTCAAAACATATCAGCCCATGATCTCGCCGGCCATAGGGTGGTCGTCACGGCAAATCGACGGATGTACCCGTCAAGGTACAGCGCGGGAAACCGTCCGCCTCAAGTAGCCGCTGCCTCCACGACCAAGTCGTCTGTGCGGCGATCGATCGCGCAAGAAAGCGGCGATAGTGGTGGTTCAGGTAAAGCCCCAACGCTTTGTTAGGATCGTCAGGCATGGCCAGCAGTTGTGTAATGCCCGGAAGTACATTCGATGGGTTGGTGGCGACCAGGTTGTTCGGAATGACAGCGACCCGGCCCCAGCGCGGCAGCATTGCATAATCGATGACGTAGGCTCCGGTATCCAACCACGCATGGGGGGCGATCGGATAAGCAGCAGCCGTGCCTGGGCGATACACGACCTGCCCCACCCGAAGCATCGCCGGAATGCCGTGTTGGGCCAGTAGGGTCTGGCCGGCCAGGGCGTAATAGAGGCACGCGCGCTTCATCGGCCAATGCTGCGGACGCGTTGTTGCGGCAAACGCTTCAACAGCGGCAGCCAGGGCGCTAACAGTGTGTGTCGGAAAGGCCCCGGGGGCCGCCGCCACGCCACCGCAGACCGAGACCGTGAGCAAGAGAACTGCTGCGACGACGCTCGGCATCTGCTTCATTCGGGCTTCCTCGAAACCGTGTCGTGAATGACTAGGAGGCGATGAGTCGCGGCGGATGGCCGGTGCTCTCTGCGCCAATTTCCCCGTGCATACCTAGACCCCAGACGTAGACATCGAACCGTCCGGGCCGCGTCAGGGCAATGGCAGGCGCCGGGTACCGGGATCGAGTTCGCGGATGATCGGCCCCTGCCGCCTGAGCCTCTCCGGCAGGTCTTTAAGCGCGGACTCGGCCTCGGCGCGGGTCCCGTAGTCCCCGAACAACAGCGGATACCAGCCCCGCACCGGCTCTAGGGTGCTGGCCTGTTCGAGAACGCCCTCGCGGCGGGCCGCGGTCGCGACGGTGGCCCGTCGCCGGAAACTGGCCAGTTGGATCGCATAGCGTGGCCCCGCGAGACTGGCTGCCGGCGTCTCGATCGGGACGCTCTCCGGTGTCGACGGAACGACTGTCGCCGCGGGCTCTAGCGAGACGGAGGGCGGCTCTGGGGACGGCCCTGGCGGTCTGGCTGCGGAGTTGGTCAGGTCGTCGAGCCCCGCAATCGTCGGCGTCTCTTCAAGCGCGGGCTGGGGTGCCTCAACTGGTACTGCAATCGGGGCGGACTCGGGTCTCGGGATCTCCGCCGGTTCAGAAGGTCCGGTGGATACGGCGATGGCGGCTTGCGCTTCCGGGGCCGATTTATCGACGAGAGGCGCCCCCGGATCGGCTTCCGCGATCATCGGTTGGAGCGTACGCTCCGAATGCCGCAGTTGCGCCAATGGGGCCGCGATCAGCAACGCGGTGACCAGGCTTCCGGCGACCGCGAGTTGGCGGCCGGAGGGTCGCCGCGACGGCGCCGCCCCGTCGGATTCCGCAAGCAGCATGCTGTATATCGGCCGACCGCCCAGGGCCTCTGCGGCGAAGGTTGCGGTGAGGCAGGTCAGGATCACGGGCAAGATCAAGTCTCCTGCGCCCGTGAGTTCGATGGCCAGGATGATCCCGGTCAGCGGTGCGCGCACGGTGGCGGCGAACAGCGCACCCATGGCCGCGACGGCGAACAGGCCGGGGTCCAGCGCCGCCCCCAACTCCGTCGCCAGTTCCGCCCCAGGATCGAACCCCCGCACCAAGGCGTCCACGATGGCGCCGACGACGGTGCCGAGCGCCAGCAACGGCGCGAAGATACCCCCGGGCAGCCCGAGACCGTAGCTGCCGACCGTGGTCAGGAGGCGCAGCGCGAGCAGGCCTGCTAGGGCGACGAGTGCCATTGGTTCATGAATCAGGGCCTCGACCAGGGACTCGCCCCCGCCCACCAGCTTCGGGAAGAACCAGACCAGGGCGCCCAGCGCCATCCCGGCGAGCGCGACGGGCAGATAGCCATAGCGCCCACGCAGACCCTTGAAGGACCTGACCGATCCCAACAGCATGGCGTTGAAGACTACGCCCAGGGCGCCGATGGCGACCCCCAGCAGGACGAACAGCGGAAGTGCCCACACGGGCGGGATCTCGATCGGCGGTAGCGGCAGCACCGGTCCCTGTCCGAGCAGCCAGCCACTGACGGCCACCGCCAGACAGCTCGCCAGGACCACCGACTGGATGCGTGGGGAAACCGTACTCGAAATGCTCGCGCAGCTCTTCGGTCACGAAGACGATAGCCGCGAGCGGGGCGTTGAAGGCGGCGGCAAGCCCGGCCCCGGCGCCGGCGGCCACCAACGCCCGCTGCTGGCGCTGATCCAGCCGCAGGCCCTCGGCTGACATCTGGCCCAGCGCGGCGCCCATGTGCACGGTCGGCCCCTCGCGACCGAGCACCAGGCCGGAGCCAACCGCCAGGATACCGGCGACGAATTTGACCGGCAGCACCCGCCGCCAGCGCAGACCCCGGTCGCCCGCGAGGATGGCCTCCACCTCCTGGACGCCGCTCCCGGCGGTCTCGGGGGCGAACCGCCTTACCAGCCAAGCGGCACTGACCAGCACCAGTGCCCCCAATCCCATGAGGACGACCCAGCCGGGGACGGCGGCGCCATCGAGCAGACCATGGATGCCCGAGCGCAGCCCCCCCGCCTGATCGAGCAGGGCATGAAAGGCCGCCCCGACCAGCCCAGCGAACAGGCCCGTCACGGCGGCGGCGAGGTAGAGCCGCCAGGGTACGTCCGCCGATGCCAAGCGGTCGTTCACACAAACGCCCAGCGTAGCTTGATCTGGGTTGCGCTCGCGGCGGTGATCGGCACAGGCAGGGAAATAGAACTCAAACCGCGGTTCTCATAGTGAGGCTCCGACGACGACCAGGGGGACGACGACCAGAGGCGATAGGAAAAGACACATCAAAGCAGGACCGATGCCCTGCCCTGGCGAACTAGAGCGGATTGTAAATGTAGTTGAGCAGACTATCCGACTGGATTTCGATCCGACGCAGCCCGCCAACCCGGAAATGGATCCGATCTATCTCGCCCATGACGAGATCGAGATCCTCGGCATAGTGACCGGAGTGGTGAGACTGTCCGCCTGATGGCGGCCACGGGCACGCCAGCGGCGGGCCACGCGAGCGCGGCAATGGCCCGAGACCGCGGAGATTCTCCGTTTCAGCGGAAATGCCAGCTCCTGACACCAAGCTGTCCTGAACGCCGAGGCCAAGCGCCCCGATAGCCGACCCTGGTAGCGCCGACTGATCAGCGAGGCGATGCCCCAGACCGACGAGCACCCGATGCGATTCTACTACGCCTGCACGCTGCTCTCAGTGGGACAACCGCCGAGCTGGGACAGGGCCTTGGCGAAGGCGCCGATGCCGGAGCGATCGAGCAGCACGCATGGCGTATCGGTGCGCTTGCAGTAGCGTTTGGTGCGCTGATAGGCGTCGTGGCTGACGCAATCGGCGGGGCAGACCACGGCGTCGGCGCTCGACAGCAACGCCTCCAAGCGTTGCCGACTGTCCTCGAGCCCGCCGTCGTGACGAATCAGCTCGCCGTTGCAGCGCTGGACCAGGTCGCGATAGTAACGGTTCAGTGAGCCGCGTCCGCCGACACAGAGAATGCGCCGGCCGTGCAGATCGATACCGTCGATCGCTGTCGGATTCGTGCAACGTGCGCAGTCGCCATCGCAGCCGCACCGCTCATCATCGGGCGGCGAAAGCACGCGCTCGAGCGCACGGCTATCCTTCTTCCGCTCCGCCAGTTCCGCGCCGAGGTCAGCATTGCGCTGCTCGGCAATCGCGGCCCGCCGACGCTGTTGCTCCGCCGCGGAGCCGGCAACGGCCGCATGGTGCTCCGCCGCACGCAGCCGATCCATCAGCGACTGCAACCGGTCGCGCAGGGCGTCCAGTTCCGCATCCGATTCCAAGCGCGCGATCTGCTCCCGCGCCGTTGCCAATGCTTGCTCGACACCAACGCGGTCCCGCAGCTGTCGCTCCAACTGCTCGATGCGTGCATCGCGTTCGGCGATCTTTCGGGCCGTGCGTTCGCGCTCGGCGACGTTGTCCCGCCTCATCCTTGCCAAGGTCCCGCGGGTCTCCGCCAGCGCCCTGAGGTCAGCACTAAGCCCCGCGCCGATCTGGTGCGACAGCATGTGGACGTCCGCATAAGCCAAGGCGCACATATCCGCCTCCGCACGAGGATGGGTCATGACTGCCCACAGCGCCCCTTGGACCTGCCCCTCCGCCAGCGCCTCGTCCCAAAGGCGCTCCAGGTCGTCCGCCGACTTGACACGGGCGAAACGTTTGACGGCCGCTGCGTACTTGCGCTCCAGCAGGCGCTGCAGCGCCAGAGACAGCGCATTCCTTTCACTCGCGGCAGAAACGAAGGAGACATGCACCTCGTAGTCGCTGAGTCGATGCAACGGCCTGCGACCGATTTTCTGCGCCACCCGGCGCAACTCGTCTACATGCAGGCAGGTGCCGATCACCGTGCAATGGTGCTTGTGCGGGATCTCCCAAAGTTTACGTCGGGCCGTCGGTGAACGCGGCAAGTCTGGCCAGGAATCGGTATCGTCCGCCGGCAAACTGGTCAGGGCCGCCACACCGGGCAACGGCGACAGCCGCTGTCCGGTGATCGGCAACTCGCTGTAATGGATAGTTTCACACATAACGGCGCCCACTCAGGCGGACGCAGCGGTCGGGCATTGCACGGCCAACAGCCGCCAATGCCAATGCAGTCGACAAAACGCGCGGAGCTGCTCCGGCTGATCCCGAAGCGCCGGGTGAAGGGCTAGCGCCCCGCTATACGTGGCCACCGTCCAAGCGATCCGCGGCGAACGCCGGTGCACATAACGATGAATCAGTGCACGTATGCGCTGCTTTAGGGTTTCCGGGTCGACTGTTGTCGGGTCGAGTGCGTCAGCAGACAGATACACCAGCAGGTTATCGGGAACAGTCTCAAGATCGAGGTCGGACATGACGCAAGACTCCTGCAAGCAGCGTTGGAAATGAACACCAATCGTGCCGATCCATATATCGGATTGGCTGGGGACCATGGGCCGGCCGCGCGAAGAACAGCAGCACCTGCACGACGACCACTGAATCGCAAATGCGATTCATTCGCACTTAGACTAGGTAGACGGTGGGCTACTGTCAAGACCCCGACGCCTGGATCTTCTGGCTGCGCCCTGCCGCCGACTCGTGACCCGCGGTTCGGGCAAGAGGGTCGCCACCGATGATCAGCGCATCGCCGGCCAACGATGGGCAAGACCGGCACCGCACGGCATGGGCAACAAACGACGATCTCAGACAGATTCCCTGCTATCGTTGCGCGCCAGGCGACGCGACGCTGGAGCGTCAGTACTTGCTCCCTGACCAGGACCTCCCCCACCATGCCCGGCCCCGACGACTGCATCCGCCTGCGCGGAGTGCGGCAGAACAATCTCAAAGACCTGAACCTGGACCTACCCCTTGGGGAGTTGATCGTCGTCACCGGCGTGTCGGGTTCGGGCAAGTCTTCACTCGCCTTCGATACGGTGTATGCGGAGGGGCAGCGGCGCTATGTGGAGACCTTCTCGCCCTATGCGCGGCAGTTTCTCGACCGCATGGACCGGCCGCGGGCGGATCGGATCGACGGCATCCCGCCGGCCATTGCCATCGACCAGACCAACCCGGTGCGCACGTCGCGCTCCACGGTCGGCACCATGACGGAGCTGAACGATCACCTGAAGCTACTGTTCGCCCGCGCGGCGCGGCTGTTCTGCCACGGCTGCGGACGCGAGGTACGACGCGATACGCCGGAGAGCATCTGGGGCGCCCTTAGACACCGGACCAGCAGACATCGGACCGGACAGGACGCAGGCGGGGATGCGACCCCCCGCCTGCTGATCTGCTTCGATGTGCCGGTGCCGGACGCGATGACCCCGGCCCAAGTGAAGGAGTTGCTGGCACAGCAGGGCTATGTCCGATACGGGGCCGAGGACGCGGCACGCATTGAGGTAATCCAGGACCGTTTACTATTGGCGCCGGAGAACCAGGGCCGCGCCACCGAGGCGCTGGAGGCGGCGCTGCAGCATGGTCGCGGTCGCGTGCGCGTGTACCCGCTGGACGCCGAGCGCAATGCCGGCACGCCTTGGCGCTTCTCGGCGGACCTGCATTGCCCGGACTGCGACCTGCATTTTCGCGAGCCGACGCCGAACCTGTTCTCGTTCAACTCCCCGGTCGGCGCCTGCGAGGCGTGCCGCGGATTCGGGCGCAGCATCGGCATCGATTGGTCGCTGGTGGTACCGGACGAGGGGAAATCCCTGCTCGAGGGTGCCATCAAGCCGATCCAGTCCGACAGCTATTCGGAGGTGCAGGAGGACCTGATCGGCTTCGCGCATCGCCGCGGCGTACCCACGGACGTGCCTTGGCGTGAGCTGTCCGATGCCGACCGCGCCTGGATACTGGATGGTGAGGGCGAGTGGAATCCCGATCCGAAACAAGGGGTCTGGTACGGCATTCGCCGCTTCTTCGCCTGGCTCGAGGGGCGCAGCTACAAGATGCACGTGCGCGTGCTGCTGTCGCGCTACCGCAGCTACGAGGTCTGCACCGCCTGCGATGGGGCCAGACTAAAGGACGAGGCGTTGGACTGGCGCGTCGGCGATCATGACCTGGCTGACGACGCGCTACCCCGCGACAAACGCTTTCGCCACGCCCGTCTCGGCATGCCGGATACGGCCTGGTACGGGCTGCCCGGACTCGGCGTCCACGATCTGATGCGGCTGCCCATCGAGCGCTGCCGCGCCTTTTTCGACGACCTCACCCTGCCCGGCTGCCATGGACCAGGCGATGGACCTGCTGCTGGCCAACATCCGCGCGCGACTGCGCTATCTGACAGCAGGTGGGACTGGGCTACCTGACCCTCGACCGCCAGTCCCGCACCCTGTCCGGCGGCGAGGTGCAGCGCATCAACCTGACCACGGCGCTGGGCACGTCGCTGGTGAACACGCTGTTCGTGCTGGACGAGCCGAGCATCGGCCTGCACCCGCGGGACATGGACCGCATCGTCGCGATCCTGCAGCGACTGCGCGATCAGGGCAATTCACTGCTGGTGGTGGAGCACGACCCGCAGGTGATGCGCGCCGCGGACCGCATCATCGACATCGGCCCCGGCCCCGGCGAGCGCGGCGGCGAGCTGGTGTTCCAGGGGACGCCCGCGGAACTGTTGGCCTGCGACGATTCGCTGACGGGCGCCTATCTGGCCGGCCGCAAACGGATCGAGGCGCCCCGCCCGCCCAAGCCGCCTGTCGACGGCGAGCCGATGCTGACCATTCGCGGCGCCCGTGAGCACAACCTGCGCGGCATCGACGTCGACATTCCGCTGAATCGGCTGGTGGTCGTCACCGGCGTGTCGGGCTCCGGCAAGTCGACGCTGATACAGGATGTGCTGTTCAATCACCTGGCCAAGGCCAAGGGCCATCCGGAGGGCACACCGGGTGACTGCGACGGCGTCGACGGCGCCGACTCAATCAGCGATGTGCTGATGCTGGATCAGTCGTCCATCGGTCGCACCTCGCGCTCCAACCCGGCCAGTTTCGTCGGCGCCCTGGACCCGATCCGCAAGCTGTTCGCGGCGGCGCCGCTGGCCAAGGAGCGCGGCTACAAGCCGGGCCATTTCAGCTTCAACTCCGGCCCCGGCCGCTGCCCCACCTGCGCCGGCTCGGGCTTCGAGCACGTCGAGATGCAGTTCCTGTCGGATGTCTATCTGCGCTGTCCGGACTGCAACGGGCGTCGCTATACCGCGTCGCTGCTGGAGGTACGACTGCCGCAGATCGCGCTTGACGAGGGCGCCGACGTTACCGGCGCCAACATCGCCGACGTGCTGGAGATGACCGTCGCCGAGGCGCTGGACGCCTTCGCCGACTACGCCGACGTGACAACGCGCGCTGGCGCCCCTGGCCGATGTCGGCCTGGACTATCTGCGCCTGGGCCAGCCGGTACCGACGCTGTCCGGCGGCGAGGCGCAGCGCCTGAAGCTGGCGGGGCAGTTGGCCAAGTCCAGCCGCAAGCGGCGTGGGCCGGGGCTGCTGTTCCTGCTCGACGAGCCCAGCACCGGACTGCATTTCGACGACATCGCGACCCTGCTCGCGGCGTTCCGCCGGCTCATCGACGCCGGCCATTCGCTGCTGGTCATCGAACACAACCTCGACCTGATCCGCGCCGCGGACTGGCTGATCGACCTGGGGTCAGAGGGCGGTGACGGCGGCGGGGAGTTGGTGTGCTGCGGCACACCGGTGGAGGTCGCCGAGCATCCGCTGAGCCATACGGGTAAGGCGCTGCGGGACGAGGTGGCGGGCGATCGAGCGACAGGGGCTTCATTCGGGATGCTCGGCGACAGCGCCGAGGGCCAAGGACCGGGGACCGGGGAACTCAAGCGAGCAACCACGGCGGCAGTGGCGGATGCACGCGCGCCCTATCTGCCCGCCGGCTTGGTAGAGGATGCGTCTCACGCCGCGCGCCTGGACACCAGCAAGTCGATCATCATTCGCCATGCCCGTGAGCACAACCTGCAAGACCTGACCCTTGCGATCCCGCGGGAGCGGTTCGTCGTCATCACCGGCGTCTCCGGCAGCGGCAAGAGCACGCTGGCGTTCGACATCCTGTTCGCGGAGGGGCAGCGGCGCTATCTAGAGTCGTTGAATGCGTACGCACGGCAGTTCGTGCAGCCGGCGGCGCGGGCGGACGTCGACGCGGTGTTCGGCATCCCGCCGACGGTCGCCATCGAGCAGCGCACCAGCCGCGGCGGGCGCAAGAGCACCGTCGGCACGCTGACCGAGGTGCATCACTTCCTGCGCCTGCTGTACGTCAAGCTCGGTATCCAGCACTGCCCGGAATGCGACCTGCCGATCGCGCCGCAGGACGGGGACGCGATCCTGCAGCGACTGCTGAGCCAGCATGACGGGCAGCGGATCATGCTGCTGGCGCCGCTGGTGATCGCCCGCAAGGGCTTTTACAACGAGCTCGCGGATTGGGCACAGCGCAACGGACACGCGTTGCTGTATGTCGACGGCGAACCAACACCGACGCCCACTCCGACGCAGCCCTGGCCGCGGCTGGACCGCTTTCGCGAACACAACATCGACCTGCCGGTGGGCGAGATCGCGATCGCGCCCAACAACGAGACGGCGATCAGGGCGCTGCTGGATCAGGCGCTGGATCTCGGCAAGGGGCTGGTGCGGGTTCGGGACATGACGCTGGCCGAGCAGCCGGTGAGCACCTATTCCACCAGCCGCACCTGCCCGGGCTGCGGCAAGGGCTTCGAGGAGCCGGACCCACGGCTGTTCTCCTACAACTCCAAGCACGGCTGGTGCACCGACTGCTATGGCACCGGGCTCCGGCTGGCCGGGTTCGACGCCGAGCAGACCGGCGAGGAAGGTCAGTGGCTGGAAAAGGAAGCGGAGACGGAGACCCACGGCGTCTGCCCGAGCTGCGACGGCCAGCGACTCAACGCCGAGGCGTTGGCGGTGCGGTTTCGCGGCCTCTCCATTGCGCAGCTGTCGGCGCTGACCGTCGCCGATGCCGCCGCATGGCTCGATGCGCTGACGCTGGGCGAACGCGAGGCGGCCATCGGCCATGACCTGCTGACCGAGGTGCATGGGCGGCTGCGCTTTCTGCAGCAGGTGGGGCTGGGCTATCTGAGCCTGGACCGGGCGGCGCCGACGCTGTCCGGCGGCGAGGCTCAGCGCATCCGCATCGCCGCCCAGCTCGGCTCGAATCTGCGCGGCGTCTGCTACGTGCTCGACGAGCCGAGCATCGGCCTGCACCCGCGCGACAACGGCATGCTCATCGACACCCTGATCGGGCTGCGGGACAGGGGCAACAGCGTGCTCGTGGTCGAGCACGACGAGGACTGCATGCGCCGCGCCGACGAGATCATCGACCTCGGCCCCGGCGCCGGCATCCACGGCGGGCGCATCGTCGCGCGCGGCAGCGCCGCGCAACTGGCGGCGGACCCGGCCTCGGTGACCGGGCGCTTTCTGGCCCGCCAGGTCACGAGCGACAGCGGCAGCCGCGCGAACCTGCGCCAACGCGGAGCACTTGCAGGTCAAAGGCGCCACCTGTCACAACCTGCGCGACCTCGATGTGTCGATCCCGCTGGCGCGGCTGGTCTGCGTCACCGGCGTCTCCGGCTCCGGCAAGTCGACGCTGGTGCGCGAGGTCATCGCGCGCTCGCTTGCCAACGCTGCTCGCGGAACAACGTCCCGGCGGCCGCAGCGCGCAAGGCCGATCTGTATGGTTGCCGCGGCCTCACCGGCTGGCAAGCGCTGTACCGGATCCTGGAGGTGGACCAGACCCCGATCGGCAAGACGCCCCGCTCCTGCCCGGCCACCTACATCGGCTTCTGGGACCGCATCCGGCGCCTGTTCGCCGCGGCGCCGGAGGCGCGCATGCTGGGCTGGGGACCGGGCCGGTTCTCCTTCAACACCAAGGGCGGGCGCTGCGATGCCTGCGACGGCCAGGGCATGCAGCGCCTGGAGATGAGCTTTCTGCCGGACGTGAAGGTGCCCTGCGAGGTCTGTCACGGCAGTCGTTTCAATGCCGAGACCCGCGCCATTCGCTACCGCGGCCACGGCATCGGCGAGGTGCTGGGCATGGGCGTCGACGAGGCGGTCGAGGTCTTCAGCGCGCACCCGGCGATCCGCCATCCGCTGGAACTGCTGCAGGCCGTCGGTCTCGGCTATCTGACCCTGGGCCAGGCCAGCCCGACGCTGTCCGGCGGCGAGGCCCAGCGCATCAAGCTGGTCAGCGAACTGGCCAAGGCCCGCACCGGCGCCGACGGACTGACCGATCGCCCGACCCTATACGTGCTGGACGAGCCGACGGTCGGACTGCACATGGCCGACGTGGAGCGGCTGATCGGCGTGCTGCAGCGGCTGGTGGACGCCGGCCACTCGGTGCTGGTCATCGAGCACGATTTGGACCTGATCGCCGCCGCGGATTGGATCATCGACCTGGGTCCCGAGGGCGGCAGCGGCGGCGGACAGATCGTCGCGGAAGGTTCGCCGATTGCCATCACGCGCGCCCACCGCGGCCATACTGCCGAGGCCCTGGCGCGACGCCTGGAGGCCAACAGTGCGCCGCCGTCCTGAGGGATCAGGGCCATGACGCTACAGATCCTCTTCTGCGATGACAGCCTGGTGGCGGTGAACAAGCCCTCTGGGTTGCTGGTACACCGCTCTTGGGTGGCCGCGGACGCCACCGATTTCGCGCTGCAGCGGGTGCGCGCGCTGACCGGCCGTCGCGTCTATCCGGTGCACCGGCTGGACCGACCCACCTCCGGCGTGCTGCTGTTCGCCTTCTCCCCGCAAGCCGCGCGCGCGGTGCAGCAGCAGATCGAGAACGGGACGCTGGAGAAGGTCTATTTGGCCATCGTGCGCGGCTGGACCGGACCCAGCGGTCGCATCGACCATCCACTCAAGGACGACGCCAAGCTGCGCAACGGCTGCATCGCTGAGCGACCCGCCCTGACCGACTACCAACGCCTGGCGACCGCGGAGCTGCCGGTCGCCATCGAGACCTACCCCACCGCCCGCTTCAGTCTAGTGCGACTGATGCCACGCACCGGCCGTACCCGCCAATTACGCCGCCACCTGGTCCACATCGCCCATCCGATCATCGGCGACACCAGCCATGGGCGTGGGGCCTATAATCGTTGGTTTCGCGAGCATCTTGACTGCGACCGGCTGCTGCTGCACGCCCTATCCCTATCGCTGCGCCATCCGGCCAACGGCTCCGCGCTCGCTATCACCGCGCCGGTCACCGATCCGGCGATGCAGAGGGCGTTGCAGGGATTGGGGTTTGGCGAGGGTTTCGAGCTTGCGTGATCGTCATGCAAGTTCGACAAAGACAGCCCCGCAGACGCGGGGCTTTTTACAGCTCATCCGGGAACGCAGAAGGAGCCAACTCCACCTCTTGTGCGATCTCGGGGTCGGGGTCGGGGCAGATCTGGACCCGATGATCCAGAACTTACGGTCGTTGACGGTTTGATCCAGGACGGCCCGGAGCGCGAGGATTCCCGTCGGCCACGTCTGGCAAGCTATTGGCACGACCGAGCGACGGGACTATGCTCGGAGCCCCTTGCCGACCGGGTTCGGCCTACCCCACCACCA
Organism: uncultured Gammaproteobacteria bacterium; assembly: GCA_963695445.1. GTDB lineage: Bacteria > Pseudomonadota > Gammaproteobacteria > Chromatiales > Chromatiaceae > Thiohalocapsa. The sequence continues at coordinate 20,805 of CAVOGV010000038.1, forward strand.
CAACAGGTAATGATGTGGAGACCTTGACTTGGGATACCCCGATGTTGGTATCCGCCCTCATCCTCGCCGCAACCTTCGCCGGGATCTTTACCGAGGGGCTCCACCATATTCACCGCACCAAGGTCGCCATGGTTGGAGCGGCTGCCATGGTCTTCAGCGGACAGCTCTTCGGTTTCTACGGACCAGACGAGGCGATCCTCGCCATCGACTGGAACGTGGTCTTCCTACTGGGGGCCATGATGGTCATCATCGCGGTCATGATTCCGACCGGTGGATTCCAGGCCATAGCCTTCTGGATCGCCCGCATTGCCGGAGGCAGACAGTTCGCACTGCTGGCCATGCTCGGAACAGCGGTCACCGTGCTGTCGTTACTGCTCGACAACGTGACCACCGTGGTCATCTTCGGCCCCCTGATTGTGCTCATCTGCGCGGTGCTGCAGGTCTCTCCCATCCCCTACCTGCTGGCCGCGGCCCTGCTCACCGACACGGGCGGCGTGGCAAGCCTGGTCGGCGATCCGCCCAATCTAATGATCGGCTCTGCGGCCGATATCGACTTCAACACCTTCTTCATGCGCATGGCCGGCGTGGTGTTTGCGGCTTGGGCCGCGATCCTGATTGCCCTGCGCGTCCTGTTCTGGAAAGAGCTCACAGTTAGGCCCGCGGTCGTGAAGTTCGCCCACGACGTCAAGCTCGAAGACCCGAGAACCTGGCGCCTATCGCTGGCGGTGCTCGGACTGATGGTGCTTCTGTTCATCTTCCACCGCCAGCTCGACTGGGATGCCTGGGTGGTGGCCGTCGTGGGCATGGTGACCCTGTTTCTGGTCGGCCGCGGCCTGCAACTCGACCCGTACCTGGAAAAGGTGGAGTATGCACTGCTGCTCTTCTTCATTTCCCTGTTCGTCATGGTGGGCGGGGTCGAACACAGTGGTTTTCTCCAGTATCTCGGTCAGCAGATCCTGCCCTTCGTCCAGGACGACCTCTTGCTCGCGAGCATCGTTCTCCTCTGGGTGGCAGCCGTACTTTCCGCGCTGATCGATAACATCCCCTTCACGGCGGCGATGATCCCCATCATCCTGAGCATGGAGGCGCAGGGCATGGAGGTGACACCCCTGTGGTGGTGCCTGGCCATGGGTGTCGGCATGGGGGGCAACGGCACCCATATCGGCTCGACCGCCAACGTGTTCATCGTCACCCTCTCGGAGCGCCTGGCGCAGAAGGAGCGCAATCCGGCCTTGGCGATCACCCCAGGCTTGTGGTTCCGCAAAGGCACACCGGCCATGTTGGTGACGCTGGTGGTCTGCACGTTCTTCCTGGTGACCTATTTCGAGTTCTTTTCGATCCCCATACATGCTCAATGAGCGCCACGTCACTGCCGCGATCAAATGCGCTCGCTTTCCGCAACCTAAGGGGGTGTGACGAATGTTCTGCAAAAATGCGATGTTGACCGATGTTGTTCAGGCCGGCCCGGATTGGACCATCCGGGACGCAGTGTCGCTGCTGCAGCAGCAGAACGTGCGCGTCCTGCCCATTGTCGACGGCGAAGACCGCTTGCTCGGCCAATTCTCTTTCAACGTGATCCTCGCGGACCTGTTGCCCAAGGCGCTGCAGATCGAGGAGTACGAACTCAAGAACGTCGACCTCAGGCTCGACTATCTGGTCGATACGGAGGCGGACCTGGCCAAGCGCCTTCGCGCCCTCCTACCAGTGAAACTGTCCGATGTGATGAACCCAGAGGTGCGGGTAGCCCATCCCGATACCCCATTGGTCGAGGGAATCCGGCTGCTGGCAAAGCACGGTAGCCCCATTCCCGTCGTCGATGAGCAAACCCGGCGCCTGCTCGGGCTGCTGACGTTTCAGCAAGCCATGGTCCGCTTGATGGCATTCGTGGCGGAGGACGACTGACGCATCGGCACGAAAGTGGACCTGGGGTCCACTTTACCTGGCGTCATCGTTGGATCGACTCTAACGAAATCCGCTATCATTCGCTTTCGGATTTCCAACAGCGAGTTGGTGCCCGACCATGCCAGGCCAACCCCTGCCACACCCGTCGGTCAAGACCTTGCCCCGCCTCGCCCCGCTGTCGGCGCGGCGCCTCCCGGAGGCTCGCCGATTGCGCATTGGGGCCGCGCGTAAACCCGAAGCGGATGGCTCCGCACGCGCCCCGCTTCGCATCACGCCGATGTCAGCGAGCGCGATCTGCCATTTGTTGGTGGACTGCATTGCCACCGTTTGTCTGCTTCTTGTGGCGTTGACGCCGACCGCCGCAGCAGCAAACGAGCCATCGTCATCGGTTGAGTCGCGCGCGGCGGCTCAGGTCGCACTGCGCGGTCAGGTGCCGGTGGACGACTATCCGGCGATCCAGTCGAAGTCTGACCTGATCTGGGCCTATCTAGCCGACCGATTCGTGCTTGCAGACCTCACTGCGGCCCCCACGGTGCAATTCGAGCCCTTCGACCCGGCCGGGCAGTCGCCGGCCTGGAGCGCCTGGCAGAAGGACTGGATCAAAACACACCCTGAAATTTGGCACGATTGGTCTGCCATGCAGCCGGCGCGGTCGGGAACCAATGTTTCGGTGGAGTGGATCGACAGTCATATCGACTCGGTGTTTCCTTTCCCGAAGCACTTCCTCGCGTTTCACTACGACGGCAGCAATCGGATTCAGATCGATCCGAAACGGACCTTCATCGAGTCGATGCAGATGTTTCTCGATGGCGAGCGGCGCGGTCGCAGCGGTCAGGGCTTTTACAGCCTTGGCCACGAGATGCTGCATTACGCACTGGAACTGCGCGGCGTCGAGCCGAAACGGCTGCATCACTGCCTGATGCTGTATACGCTCGGCGACGACGATACCCCAGCGCTGATGCAAGAGGTGGCCGACCATCTGGTTGAGCACCAGATCATCGCCCCCATCGCGCGCTTGCGTGGACTGAGGACGGAACACAGCCTACGCCCCTGCGCTCGACTGTCCGACGACGAGTTGGCGCTTGTGGCTGACTTCCGAAAGCGCCTGTCGGTAAGCGCCCCGAGCACCACTCCGGCAGCAGGCTTGGGCAGTGCGGTGGCCGAGTAGCCGGCAAGGTTGTGGTGGTTCCGGTTTCAGTTTCAGATTTCGGTTCTGATTCAAGCCGACGCACCTACAGTAAGTGGCTCATCCAACCAGCAGAGTAATTTCCGGGAAACAATGGCCCGACCCTTGCTGTTACCGCGCTATCCCTGAAACGACAGCGCGCGAGGCCGCCGAGACATGCCGGATCAGCCATTTGCGGCTCCCCAAACCACGATCGCCTGCCCCTTCTGCGGGCTCTGCTGTGACGACCTGTCACCCTTGCGGGGCACCGACGGCCTCACCGTGGACAGTCATGGCTGCCAGCGCGCCGAGAACGCCTTCACGGCCGCGTTGACGGCGCCGGAGATTGGCCCCCGGATCAACGGCCGCGGCGCGTCCCTTGACCAAGCACTCATCCACTGCGCCGAGCGGCTGGCCGCGGCTCGGCTGCCATTGTTCGCCGGACTCTGCGGCGATGTCTCTGACATGCGCGGCGCGCTGCGGCTGGCGGCGCAGGCCGGCGGCGCCATCGATCATCGCAACGGTGCGGCGCTGATCAGTAGTCTATCGGTGCTGGAGGAGGCTGGATGGATGATCACCAGCCTCGGCGAGGCGCGCAACCGCGCCGATCTGGTGGTGCTCGTCGGCAACGGGCTCTCGGAGCGCTTCCCCCGACTGACGGAGCGAATCCTGAAGCCGGCCGCGCGCCTGCACGCAACCGCCGAGGCGACGCTGGTCGAGGTGCGGACTGACGCTGACTCTGCAGTTGTTTCAGCGAAGCGCCAACCCGATGCAGCAGCGTCGGACGCCCTATCCGGCGCCAACACCACCCTGCTCTCCGGCCAGTTACGCGATTTCATCGGTGTGCTGCGGGCGCATCTCGCCAACCGGCCACTGGATCGCGACCCATTTCCCACCGCCGCCGCGCTCGCCGACCGCCTGACGGCCGCCGACTACCCAGTGATCGCCTTCTCCGCCGCGGACCTGCAGTCGGAGCCGCAACCGGATCTGGCAATTCGTGCGCTAGCGGCGCTGGTACGGCAACTCAACGAAAGCAGCCGGGCAGCGCTGCTGCCCCTCGGGGGCGCCGATGGCGAGAGCAGCGCGCATCAGGTCAGCGCCTGGCACACCGGCTTCAGCGTCCGGCAACAGTTTCAGGGCGGCGTGCCGCGCTACGAACCCCGCCGCGGCGATGCCCAACGCCTGCTGGATTCCGACGAGGCCGATCTGTTGCTCTGGATCAGCCCGCTGAACCACGAGCCGCCGCCGGTCACATCCGTGCCGACACTGGTGCTCGGTCATCCCGGGATGACGCTGCAGCGCGAGCCCGAGGTCTTCATCCCATTGGCCGTGCCCGGCGTCCATCGCGCTGGCGCGGTCCATCGTGGCGACGGTGTGGCCTTGCTGCCGCTCGCGGCGCTTATCGAGAACAGCCTGCCGAACAGCGGCGATGTCTTCGCCCGACTGCTCGGCCTCCTGGAACGAAGGCAGGAAACGACCATGCTGACCCTCCTGAAAGGCGCCCGCTTGTTCGACCCGGTCAACGGCATCCGCGGCGAGGTCGGCGACATCTGGGTGGACGGCACTCACATCTGCCCGCCGCCGTCGGAGCCGTCCCGTGCCGACCGGACCATCGACCTCTCTGGCCGTGTGCTGATGGCCGGCGCCATCGACATCCATAGCCACATCGCCGGCGGCAACGTCAACACGGCGCGGGTGCTGATGCCCGAGCAACACCTGGCCAACGCCCGGCGCTATGCCGACCCTGCCCTTCTCCGGCGCCAAATGGTCCGCTGCGGATACCGGCTATCGCTATGCGGAGATGGGCTTCACCACCGTGGTCGAACCCGCCGTGCTGCCGCTGAACGCGGGCCAGGTGCACGCCGAGCTGGCGGACATCCCCATCATCGACAAGGCCGGTCTTGCCATCCTGGGCAACGACGACCTGCTGCTGCGCATGCTGCGCGACGGCGCCGAGCAGGCCAGCATCAACGACTACGTCGCCTGGACCCTGCACGCCACCCGCTGCCTCGGCCTCAAGGTCATCAACGCCGGCGGCGCGACCGCGTTCAAGTTCAACGCGCGCACCTTCGGGCTCGACGACGAGGTGCCGATGTACGGCATGACCTCGCGCCAGATCCTCATGGCGCTGCAGCGGGCGGTGCATCAGCTCGGTATACCGCATCCGCTGCACGTGCATTGCAGCAACCTGGGCGTCGCCGGCAACGTGCAAACGGCGCTGGACACCATCGACGCCGCCGACGGCCTGCCGATGCACCTGGCGCACGTGCAGTTCTACGGCTATGGCGACGAGGGTGAACGCGGCTTCTCCAGCGGCGCCGCGGCCCTGACCGATGCCGTGAACAAGCACCCCAACATCAGCGTCGACGTCGGCCAGGTGCTGTTCGGTCAGACCGTGACCATCTCCGGCGACGTGCTGCGACAGTTCGCCGCGCGCGGCATCGCGCGGCCGAAGAAGGTGGTGGTGTGGGAGGCGGAGGACGGTGGCGGCGGCGTGGTTCCGTTCCGGTACCGCCATCGCAACTTCGTCAATGCGCTGCAATGGGCCATCGGGCTCGAGATCTTCCTGCTGATCGATGACCCGTGGCGGGTCTTCTTCACCACCGATCACCCCAACGGCGCACCGTTCACGGCCTATCCGGAACTGTTCCGACTGCTGATGGACAAGGACTACCGGGCCGAATGGCTGACACGGATCAACCCGGCCGCCGCCGAGGCGACCCTGTTGCGCCACCTGGACCGCGAATACGACCTCTACGACATCGCCACCATGACCCGCGCCGCACCGGCGCGGCTGCTGGGACTGCCCGATCGCGGCCACCTTGCACCAGGCGCCATCGCCGACATCAGCGTCTACAGCGAGCAGGACGACAAGGCGGCGATGTTCCGCGCCGCCGATCTGGTGCTGAAGGCCGGGCAGATCGTGGTCGAGCAGGGCCGCGTCGTCGCCACGCCGGCGGGACGCACCCACGCCGTCGCACCGGCCTTCGACCGCGGCATCGAACGGCCCATCGGCGATTACTTCGATCGCTACCATCTGGTCGGCATGGACCACTACGCGATGCGTGCCCCCGGCCTCGCCGAGACGCTGGGGGCGGATCTGGTGTTACAGGACGGGAGACAAGCCGCTTGAGCGAATTCATCCGCGAGACAATCCTGACCACGCGGGGCCCGGACGGTCAGACACACATTGCACCGATGGGGGTGCGCGAACGCGACGGACTGATCCTGATCTCGCCGTTTCGTCCTTCCGGCACCCTCGACAACCTGCTGCGCGAGCGCCATGCCGTGGTCAACCTGACCGACGACGTGCGCGTCTACGCCGGCTGTCTGACCGGGCATTTCGACTGGCCGCTGGTCGATGCGACACAGATCCAAGGCTGTCGGCTGCGCGACTGCCTGGCCCACCAGGAACTCGAGGTGGTTCAAATCGACCAGGACGAGGTGCGCCCAAGACTGCACTGCCGGGTCCTTCACGAGGCCAACCATCGGCCCTTTCGCGGCTTCAACCGCGCCCAGGCCGCGGTGCTGGAATTGGCCATACTCATCAGCCGGCTCGGCATGCTGACCGACGCCAAGATCGACGCGGAGCTGCACTACCTGCGCATCGCCATGGACAAGACCGCCGGCGAGCGGGAATGGGAGGCCTGGGGTTGGCTGGAGGAGCGGCTGTCACAGCATCGGCAGAGGCAATGCGCATGACCGGCATGCTCGCCAGCGTCACGGACGCGAGCCGAGGCGGAAATCGCCGTGAACGCCGGCGCCGACCTGATCGATTGCAAGGACCCACGGAGCGGCGCCCTCGGCGCCCTGCCCGTCTCGATGATCGACGCGATCCGACAGCAGGTGGCCGGACGACGCCCCGTCAGCGCCACGGTCGGCGACCTTCCAGCGACGGCGGCGGCGTTGGTGCCGGCGGTCCAGCGGATCGCCGCAACCGGAGTCGACTTCGTCAAGCTCGGCCTATTTTGCACCGACGGGATCGACGCGCTGCTCGATGCGCTGTCCCCGATTGCCGCCGAGCATCGGCTGATCGCCGTGCTCTTCGCCGATCGGTCACCAAGGCTCGGCATCGTCACCGACTTGGCCGCGGCCGGCTTCAGCGGCGTGATGCTGGACACCGCGGACAAGGCGGGCGGCAGGTTGTCCAATCTCCTTTCGACCGATCAACTGACGGCCTTCGTCGCATTAGCACGGCAACACCGACTGCTTTGCGGTCTGGCGGGCAGCCTGCGGCTGGACGACATCAAGCCACTGCTGGCGTTGACGCCGGACTATCTCGGCTTTCGCGGCGCATTGTGCGCGCAAGGACGCACCTCCGAACTGTCCGCGCAGGCGTGCGCACGGGTTCGCGAGGCGGTATTCGCCAGTGACTACCGCTTGTGTGGCTGATGCAGAACGGCACGAATCCTGCTTATCCAGTGGCCAAACGAACGCCGTCCAACTGGCCGATGCACGGGCTCAACCAACAACAGAACCCCATGCCAGGGGTCCAGGCAAAACAAAACCAAAGGAGGTTTTCATTGATCCATCCAAAAACGGTCGCAGGCCCGCTACTCTGTCTCCTGCTCTCTGGAGCCGCGGGCCATGCCCTAGCGCAAGAGGCCGACGGCGCCACGCTCTACCGGGTTAAGACCTGCGTCTCCTGCCACGGAGAGAACGCCAAGAACCCGATACTGCCCGTCTATCCAAAGCTCGCCGGCCAGAATCCCGAGTATCTCTACAACCAACTCCGGGACATCAAGTCCGGCGTTCGCACGAACGCGATGACCGCGGCCATGAACGGCATTATGCAGAACGTCAACGAGGACGAGATGCGCATCCTTGCCGACTGGATCGCGGTCCAAGGCTGCAACTAGGCTGCTGTCACGGCCGCTGCCTCGCAGTGTCACGGAGTGACACATCACCGTCACGCAAGCGAAACTCCCTAGGCCTTCGGGCGAGCAGGAACAGCCCGTCCGAGACCTGGCACAGACTCTGCTTGTAGAACTGACGACGATGATCCGCGCATCGGATTATCCAACAGAAGCCAAGCGATGCTTCAGCTTTACCACCAACCCACTCCAAACAAGACACGAGGAGCACCACCATGAAATGGTCTACCCCCAGCTTTGAAGATCTCCGGCTCGGTTTCGAGATCAACCTGTACATCAATAATCGCTGATCGAACACTCCGTCAGTCGTTCACCGGCGCAATCTGACATTGGGATTGCGAGCGGCTTTGACGGAGATCAGCGATCGACCCGGCCAGCTTTCGGCAACGAGACTGAGCCAGGTCTGCCGCACCAGCCGCCGTTCGGTAGCTGGCGCGGATCCCACCAGACGACACTCGTCCCTTGGTCTTTCTCCGGCATTCTGCCCACTTGACCCTGATATAACTTTCTGTCGATAACCACGCCACGAGTGCAGAAATGCTATGCGGATTCGCATTCTAGGTTCCGCCGCCGGCGGCGGTTTCCCCCAGTGGAACTGCAACTGCGGCAACTGTCGCGGAATCAGAGAGGGCAGCATCCAAGCCAAGCCCCGCACCCAGTCCTCGATCGCGATCAGCGCGAACAATGCAGACTGGACCCTGTTCAATGCATCCCCAGACATTCGCGCTCAACTGGAGTCCTTTCCGGAACTGCAACCGGCGAGACGACAGCGAGACACGGCCATCCGCGCCATCTTGCTGGTGGACGCGCAAATCGACCACACCACCGGCCTGCTGCTGCTCCGCGAGCATACCGAGCCCTGGGAGGTCTATTGCACGGCGGCGGTCAAAGAAGACCTGAGCAACGGCTTTCCGATCTTCCCAATTCTGTCGCACTTTCGCGGTGTGAACTGGCATGAAGTCAGAACCGACGGGACGAGTTTCACGATGCCCCATGCACCAGGGCTAACGTATACCGCCGTGCCGCTGAAGAGCGAAGCGCCGCCCTACTCCCCGCATCGGCACAACACGGTACCCGGCGACAACATCGGTGTACGCATTAGCGACAGCAACACCGGCAAGAGTCTGTTCTACGCACCAGGCCTCGGGCACCTCGATGGGCAAACCATCGAGTACATGAGTCACGCCGATTGCCTGCTGGTCGACGGCACCCTCTGGACCGACGACGAAATGATCCGGGGCGGCTTCAGCGAGCGCAGGGGCGCGGAGATGGGCCACCTGGACCAGTCCGGCAAGGGTGGAATCCTGGAACTGCTCAAACAGCTAGACCGCCCTCGAAAGATCCTGATCCATATCAACAACACGAATCCCATCCTTGACGAATCCTCACCTCAGCGACGGGTACTGACCGAGGCCGGTGTCGAAGTCGCCGAGGACGGCATGGAGATCCAGCTTTGACACCTGGACAAGACACAGCGCCGATGGCAGACAGACCTTGGAGTCGCGAGGAGTTCGAGCAGCGATTGCGCGACAAAGAGCGTTACTACCACATCCACCATGAGTTCAACGTGCGCATGAACTCGGGGCAATTGGACAAGGAGGCGATCCAGGGCTGGGTCGCGAATCGCTTCTACTACCAGACGACCATTCCGCAAAAGGACGCGGCGATCATGGCCAACTGCCCGGATCGCGACGTTCGCCGGCACTGGGCCCAGCGCATCATCGACCACGACGGCACGCAGGGCGACGAGGGTGGCATCGAGGCCTGGCTGCTCCTCGGCGAGGCCGTCGGACTCCAACGCGCCGACCTGCTGTCGCATCGGTTCCTGCTGCCAGGCGTGCGTTTTGCCATCGACGCCTACATGAACTTCGCGCGCCAGCAACCGTGGCAGATCGCCGCCAGTTCATCGCTAACGGAACTGTTCGCGCCGACCATCCACAAGGCACGACTGGACACCTGGCCGCAGCACTACCCTTGGATCGACGAGCGCGGTTACCGCTATTTTCGCAAGCGCCTGAGTGAGGCACGGCGCGACGTCGAGCACGGCCTCGCGATCACGCTCGACTATTACCGCACCCGGGCACAGCAGGAACAGATGCTCGACGTGCTCCAATTCAAGCTCGACGTGCTCTGGACCATGCTCGATTGCATGTGGATGGCCTACGTCGAGAAGCGCCCGCCTTACCACAACGTCCGAGGTGACCAGTGACAACCGCATTCGGCCCGGACGACGTGCCGGTCATGGCCCGCACCTTCCGCTTGCAGTGGGAGGAGGCGCAGTCGAGCTACGTGATCCTCTACCCGGAGGGCATGGTCAAGCTGAACCCGGCCGCCGGCGAGATCCTGAGCCGCTGCGACGGCGAACGCACCGTCACCGCGATCATCGACGACCTCGAACAAAAGTTCCCGGACACCGATGGCCTAAGGGACGACATCATGAACTTCCTGAGCATCGCTTATGAGCAACAGTGGATCCAACACGGCCCAGCCTAATCTGCACCGGCCTAACCCGCACTGGCTGCTGGCGGAGCTCACCTACAAGTGCCCGCTGCAATGCCCCTATTGCTCCAATCCGGTGGACATCGCCCGCGTCGACCAGGAGCTGGGCACCGACGACTGGAAGCGCGTGTTCCGCGAGGCGCGCGCGATGGGCGCGGTCCAACTCGGTTTCTCCGGCGGCGAACCGCTGGTGCGCGAAGACCTCGAGGAACTGATCGCCGAGGCTCGCCAGCTCGGCTACTACACCAACCTGATCACCTCCGGCGTAGGCATGGACGAGGCCCGAATCCGCGCCTTCAAGCAGGCTGGCCTGGATCACATTCAGATCAGCTTTCAGGCCAGCAGCGAGGAGATCAACAACCACATCGCCCGCAACGACTCCTTTCAGCACAAACAGGCGATGGCCAAGCTGGTCAAACAGTACGGCTATCCGATGGTGCTCTGCTTCGTGCTGCATCGGCAGAATACCGATCAGGTCGAAGAGATCATCCAGTTCGCGCATTCGCTTGAGGCCGATTACCTGGAACTGGCCACGACACAGTATTACGGCTGGGCACTGAAGAACCGGGAGCAGCTCCTGCCGACACTGGATCAGGTGCAGCGCGCCGAGGCCGTGGCACATGCGTATCAGGAGAAATTGCGCGGCAAGATGCGCGTGCTCTACGTTGTGCCGGACTATTACGAAGATCGCCCCAAACCCTGCATGCGCGGATGGGGTGGTATCTTTCTGCTGGTCAATCCCGAGGGCGTCGCACTGCCCTGCCATGCGGCGGGCATGCTGCCGGGATTGGAATTCCCGAACGTGCGCGATCACAGCATCGAATGGATTTGGCGCGACTCGCCGGACTTCAATAAATTCCGCGGCGATGCCTGGATGAAAGAGCCCTGCCGCACATGCCCCGAACGCGAAAAGGACTTCGGCGGCTGCCGCTGTCAGGCCTATCTGCTCACCGGCGATGCGGCCAATGCAGACCCGGTCTGCAGCAAATCGCCCCACCACGAGACCTTACAGCAACGGGTCGATCGCATTCACGCCTCCCACGCCGGTGGCACGGTGTCGCCCATTGTGTTCCGCAACATGCGCAACTCCAAGCGCATCATGAGCGGCGAACTCTAACCCAACCCCCAACGGTTACAGCCTGTCACACGGACAGTGCTGCGCCGTTACAGCGAGACGCGGACTGACGACGCCGCGAGCGATGACTCACCAGCCAGCCGATTAGCCATCGGCCAGCATTGGTGCGCCCAGTGGTCGCCATCTACCTAATCGACAAATTGATGAATTGCTTATTTGTCTTTAATTGAGCAAGTTACTGGGTGTTAGCGCGGGCTGTAGTGGCTTTAGCGATCGATTTCTCATTGTGAAAAGCACCGATTCCCGCGAAGCCAACAGCCGGCCGATTATCGATGTGGCAGCGACTGCACTTTGGCACAAGTAGTGCTTCCGTCAGCGGACCGATCAAGTGTTCAGTGCATTCTGCACACTGGTTCGCGGAAATTTATCCACAGCGCTATATCCCGACTCTGACGCAGACTGATGCGCCGTGGAAGGCACCCTGAGGTCAGGCGCGGGATGAATAGCTATAAGCGCTGCACTGCTGATTCAATAGACCTACGACAGGTCGATCCAAAAACGAGATTCACCACCATGATGCGATTGAAGACCCTTGCCGCTGCTATCTTGTCGACCACCACCGTCGGTGGCGTCGGCGAGCGCCTTGGCCAGCACCGAGCTGTTGCAAATGCAGGAAAACCCCAAGGACTGGGTCATGCAGAACGGCAACTACGCGAGCCAGCGATACAGCTCACTCGATCAGATCAACAAAGGCAATGTCGATAAGCTGAAGGTCGCCTGGAGCTTCTCCACCGGCGTGCTGCGTGGTCACGAGGGCGGCCCGCTGGTGATCGGCGACGTGATGTACATACACACGCCCTTCCCCAACAAGGTCTTCGCCCTCGACCTCAACGACAGCGGCAAGATCATCTGGAAGTACGAGCCGCGCCAGGACAGCAGCGTCATCCCGGTGATGTGCTGCGACACCGTCAACCGCGGCGTCGCCTACGGTGACGGCAAGATCTTCCTGTATCAGGCCGACACCACCCTGGTCGCCCTCGATGCGAAGACCGGCGAGAAGCTCTGGTCGGTGGCCAACGGCGACGCGAGCAAGGGCGAGACCGGCACCTCGGCGCCGATGGTGGTCAAGGACAAGGTCTATGTCGGGATCTCCGGCGGCGAGTTCGGCGTGCGCGGTCACCTGACCGCCTACAACATCGCCGACGGTTCCCTGGCCTGGCGCGGCTACTCGATGGGGCCGGACTCCGATACGCTGATGGACCCGATCAAGACCACCCATCTCGGCCAACCGGTGGGCGAGAACTCCGGCACCAACACCTGGGAAGGCGATCAGTGGAAGATCGGCGGCGGCACCACCTGGGGCTGGTACTCCTACGATCCGGATCTCAACCTGGTCTACTACGGCAGCGGCAACCCGAGCACCTGGAACCCGGTGCAGCGCCCCGGCGACAACCGCTGGTCGATGACCGTCTGGGCGCGCGACGCCGATACCGGCATGGCCAAGTGGGTCTATCAGATGACGCCTCACGACGAGTGGGACTACGACGGCGTCAACGAGATGATCCTGGCCGAGAAGGAGATCGACGGCAAGCTGCGCAAGGTGCTGGTGCACTTCGACCGCAACGGCTTCGCCTACACCATGGACCGCGTGAACGGCGATCTGCTGGTGGCCGAGAAGTACGACCCGGCGGTGAACTGGGCCACCCATGTCGACATGGAGACCGGCCGCCCGCAGGTGGTGGCACAGTATTCCACTGACCATCAGGGCGAGGACGTGAACACCACCGGCATCTGCCCGGCCGCCCTCGGCACCAAGGACCAACAACCGGCCTCCTACTCGCCCAAGTCCGGTGTGTTCTACGTGCCCACCAACCACGTCTGCATGGACTACGAGCCGTTCCAGGTCTCCTACACCGCCGGACAGCCCTATGTCGGCGCGACGCTGAGCATGTACCCGGCACCGGGCGGCGACAACCTGGGTAACTTCATCGCCTGGGATGCGGTCGAGGGCAAGATCCTGTGGTCCAACCCGGAGAAGTTCTCGGTCTGGTCCGGGGCGTTGTCCACCGCCGGCGACATCGTCTTCTACGGCACCCTGGAGGGCTATCTGAAGGCGGTCGATGCCGCCACCGGCAAGGAACTCTACAAGTTCAAGACCCCGTCCGGCATCATCGGCAACGTCAACACCTATGAGCACAACGGCAAGCAGTACGTCGCCGTGCTCTCGGGCCTCGGTGGCTGGGCCGGCATCGGCATGGCCGCCGGTCTGGAAGACCCGCAGGCCGGTCTCGGCGCGGTCGGCGCCTATGCCTCGCTGAGCAACTACACCCAGCTCGGCGGACAGCTGACCGTGTTCGAATTGCCGAACTAAGCGCGCCAGGACGGCCGCCGCCCCAACCCCCACAGCGGGCGGCGGCCAATCGTTAGTGACGCCGGAATCGTTGTCTTTAGACGTTAACCGGCGACGACGCCAGTCCACCAATATGGCACGGCATTCGCTCTCACAACGAGAGGCGCCGGATCTCGACGCCACTCGGGTTTTACCGTCACACCGCATCCCGTCGAGGATACGCATGGGTTACAGATCGCTCCACAGGCGCACCGTTGCGCTAGCAATGCTTCTTCCGTTGTGCCTGACAACAGGCGCACAGGCCGTCGAAGAATCCGTCGGCGATGTCAAGGTGTTCACCTTCAGTGCCGAGACGCCCTACTTCTATCAGGACGGCAAGGTCGACTTCGGCACCTACAACGGATTCCGGCGTTACCACTCAGAGTGCCACGTCTGCCACGGCCCAGCCGGCATGGGCAGTTCCTACGCACCGGCGCTGACTGACTCGCTGAAGACTTTGACTTTCCAAGACTTCGTTCACGTCATCGTGCAGGGTCGTCAGGGCCAAGAGAACTTCGTCATGCCAAGCTTTGCGGAGAATATGAATGTGCTCCCTTATCTGCATGACCTGTACGCGTACTTAAAGGCCCGTTCCGACGGAGCCATCCCCGGCGCCGCGCGACCCGATAAGTTCCCCAAAAACAAATGATCGCGGGCGGTGAAGTGAACGCGAACATGCTTTGGAGGGCTGTTTGCGTCGGTCTTGCCTTGTCCCTGACCGCCCCGTGGGCACAGGCCGCGAGCGACAGCCACGAGGGCCGCAATACTTCCCACCTCACGGTCTGCGGGGACCCGAACAACCTGCCCTTCTCCAACCAGGCGATGCAGGGCTTTGAAAACCGGATTGCCGAGATCATCGCGGACGCCCTCGATCGGCCACTGCACTATCGTTGGTGGCCCCAGAGCGTCGGCTTCGTCAGCAACACGCTGCAGACGCGGCGCTGTGATCTGGTCATGGGCATCACTTCCGTCAACGAAATGGTGCAGAACACCAATCCGTACTACCGCTCCGTCTACAGTCTGGTGCAGCGGGCCGATGCCAGCCCCCCGATCAGGTCCCTGTCGGACCCGGCGCTGAAAGACCGGCGCATCGGCGTGGTAGCGGGCACGCCGCCGGCGACCCTGATCGCGCGTTACGGATTGATGGCACAGACCCGCCCCTATCAGCGCACGGTCGATACCCGCCACCTCGCACCGGCCAAGCAGGCAGTTGACGACGTCGCTGCCGGCGTCACCGATATCGCCGTCGTCTGGGGACCCATCGCCGGATATGGCGCGGCACACCAGGACCCTCAGCTCGTGGTTACGCCATTGCCGGCTCGCGTCGACGACGTACCCTTGGCATTCAACGTCTCAATGGGCCTGCGACACCGCGAGACGGGCTGGAAGCACCAGATCAACGCCCTGATCGAGCAGTTGCAGCCGGAGTTCAGGCAAGTCCTGCTGGATTACGGCGTGCCCCTGCTCGATGCCCAGGATCATCTGATCCAGGCCGCATCCGACCGCTGATGCGTGCAAGCGGCAGCTACCCGCATCGCGGGATGTCGTGCGCCATTTTCACCGCGGCCTGCAGCATCACGGGCGGCCTTGCTCGCGCCGCCG
The DNA here is from genome assembly GCA_963695445.1 of uncultured Gammaproteobacteria bacterium. Lineage (GTDB taxonomy): Bacteria > Pseudomonadota > Gammaproteobacteria > Chromatiales > Chromatiaceae > Thiohalocapsa. The sequence goes on from CAVOGV010000038.1 coordinate 36,311, forward strand.
CGATGATCACTTTGTCCTCCTTGTGTCTGGCGTCATCGGCCCAGTTGCGGGCCGATGACCAGGCACTTCTTTTTGACCCGACCGGTTATCGCATCGACCAGTTCCGGGCACCGGTGCCCGCGACGGTCCAGGGTGCCAGGACCATCGATACCGAGGGTCTGAGGCGTCTGCTCATGGCCGAGCCGGGCGCAACGGTCCTGATCGATGTCTTGCCCGCCCCGCCCCGGCCCCCGCGACTTGCGAGCAGCACCCTCTGGCTGCCAGCACCACACCATAGCCTCCCGACCACCACCTGGTTGCCGAACGTCGGCTATGGCCGGCTCTCGGACGCGCTCGAGCACTATTTCCGATCCAATCTCGCGCGTTTGACCGACTCGGACAAGCATCGGCCCGTCGTCATTTTCTGCCAAGCCGATTGTTGGATGTCGTGGAACGCCGCTCGTCGCGCCGCGGAGTACGGCTATACATCCGTGTATTGGTATCCCGACGGAACCACTGGTTGGGAGGCCGCGGGTTATCCGCTTGAACCCACTCAGCCGGTCGCGATGGAGTGACGCCACGCCACGGGGCTTTGTGCAACAGGAGCGAACGGACTCCGCCGGCGAGCTCATTTGGCTTGGCACGCAGCATGCTTTCGAGAATTGGCCGTGCCGTGTTTTGTCCTCGGACAAGCCGACACGGCCAGGAGGGAAACGGAACCAACAGCATGGACGCGGCCACTGCAATAGTAGAAACCGACCCAGACCCCATGATGCGCCAGCGAACGACGCATCACACCGGTCTAGCTCGGGGACGACCCGATTCAACAAGGGTTCGCCCCGCGCGTTTTGCTCGACTGTAGAGAGCCCTTCAAAACCAATCGACCACCAGAGAACGAGGTATCGATACCATGATGGAGTTTAAGACCATCGCCAGCGCGGTCATCGTCGTCGGCGTCGTCGGATTCGTCATCGCCAACGACCGCAGGACCAGTCGGCCGCTGCGCCCCAAGTTGCAGCAACCCCAACCAGCCCGGCCGCCACGCCAGCGCCTAAGGCCGCTGCGGCTCCTGCGCCTGAGGCCGCCGCTCCAGCGCCTGCGGTCGCTGCCGCTCCAGCGCCTGAGGCCGCCGCTCCAGCGCCTGAGGCCGCCGCTCCAGCGCCCGCGGCCAGCCACCCCAACCATCGGCACGGCGCTGGGTAACCTCGAACTCATGCAGAACAACCCCAAGGACTGGGTCATGCAGAACGGCAACTACAAGAGCCAGCGATACAGCTCACTCGATCAGATCAACAAGGACAACGTCAAAGACCTCCAAGTCGCCTGGAGCTTCTCCACCGGCGTCCTGCGTGGTCACGAGGGCGGCCCGCTGGTGATCGGCGACGTGATGTACATCCACACGCCCTTCCCCAACAAGGTCTTCGCCCTCGACCTCAACGACAGCGGCAAGATCATCTGGAAGTACGAACCGCGCCAGGACAGCAGCGTCATCCCGGTGATGTGCTGCGACACCGTCAACCGCGGCGTCGCCTACGGTGACGGCAAGATCTTCCTGTATCAGGCCGACACCACCCTGGTCGCCCTCGATGCGAAGACCGGCGAGAAGCTCTGGTCGGTGGCCAACGGCGACGCGAGCAAGGGCGAGACCGGCACCTCGGCGCCGATGGTGGTCAAGGACAAGGTCTACGTCGGGATCTCCGGCGGCGAGTTCGGCGTGCGCGGTCACCTGACCGCCTACAACATCGCCGACGGTTCCGTGGCCTGGCGCGGCTACTCGATGGGGCCGGACTCCGATACGCTGATGGACCCGATCAAGACCACCCATCTCGGCCAACCGGTGGGCGAGAACTCCGGCACCAACACCTGGGAAGGCGATCAGTGGAAGATCGGCGGCGGCACCACCTGGGGCTGGTACTCCTACGATCCGGATCTCAACCTGGTCTACTACGGCAGCGGCAACCCGAGCACCTGGAACCCGGTGCAGCGCCCCGGCGACAACCGCTGGTCGATGACCGTCTGGGCGCGCGACGCCGATACCGGCATGGCCAAGTGGGTCTATCAGATGACGCCCCACGACGAGTGGGACTACGACGGCGTCAACGAGATGATCCTGGCCGAGAAGGAGATCGACGGCAAGCTGCGCAAGGTGCTGGTGCACTTCGACCGCAACGGCTTCGCCTACACCATGGACCGCGTGAACGGCGATCTGCTGGTGGCCGAGAAGTACGACCCGGCGGTGAACTGGGCCACCCATGTCGACATGGAGACCGGCCGCCCGCAGGTGGTGGCACAGTATTCCACTGACCATCAGGGCGAGGACGTGAACACCACCGGCATCTGCCCGGCCGCCCTCGGCACCAAGGACCAACAACCGGCCTCCTACTCGCCCAAGTCCGGTGTGTTCTACGTGCCCACCAACCACGTCTGCATGGACTACGAGCCGTTCCAGGTCTCCTACACCGCCGGACAGCCCTACGTCGGCGCGACGCTGAGCATGTACCCGGCACCGGGCGGCGACAACCTGGGTAACTTCATCGCCTGGGATGCGGTCGAGGGCAAGATCCTGTGGTCCAACCCGGAGAAGTTCTCGGTCTGGTCCGGGGCGTTGTCCACCGCCGGCGACATCGTCTTCTACGGCACCCTGGAGGGCTATCTGAAGGCGGTCGATGCCGCCACCGGCAAGGAACTCTACAAGTTCAAGACCCCGTCCGGCATCATCGGCAACGTCAACACCTATGAGCACAACGGCAAGCAGTACGTCGCCGTGCTCTCGGGCCTCGGTGGCTGGGCCGGCATCGGCATGGCCGCCGGTCTGGAAGACCCGCAGGCCGGTCTCGGCGCGGTCGGCGCCTATGCCTCGCTGAGCAACTACACCCAGCTCGGCGGACAGCTGACCGTGTTCGAACTGCCGAACTAAGCGCGCCAGGACGGTCGCCGCCCCAACCCCCACAGCGGGCGGCGGCCAACGGCGGTCGCTCACGCGAATTAAGACCTCCGCGGGAACAGAACGGGAAGCGTCATAGTCCGCTACGGAGGGTTGGCACCGATGCCTTGCTCAGGTGCGCGATGGCACCAACCTCATCCCATCAACAGAACCGCCGGCGATCCGGCCGTTTGGCGTAACCGCGCCAACCCTGCCTCCGGACTTGCTGGCACCGGTCATCGGGTTTCGGGCACGGGCGTCCGGCCAAAATCAGAATCCGAACACGCATCAGGACCCAAACAGGCGTCCGAACAGGCCCTTGGATTTCTTGACCGGCACGGCGGCGGCTTGCTCCGCCTCGCGCCGAGCGCGGTCCTCGGCATCGGCCGCACGCCAGGCGGCGGCCATCGGCTGCCATTGCTCGGCGGTCACGTCGAGGGGCCAGACGCGAATGCTGCCGTCGGCGCTCCCCGAGAACAGCAGACCGCCGTCGGGACTGAAGGCGATGCTGTAGACGTCCTTCTCGTGCCCCTCCAGCCGTTTACGCTCGGCGCCGGTCTTCGGGTCCCAGAAGATGATGGTCTTGTCGGCACTGCCGGAGGCAATGCTACCGTCAACGGGATGGAAGACGGCGGACCAGGACGGATAGCGATGACCGGTCATCTCGAGCGTCAGGGCACGCGATGCCAGGTCCCACAGACCAACAGAACCGTCGACATTGCTGAGCAGCACCTGCTTGCCGTCGGCGCTGAAGGCGATGCTGTTGATGCCGTTAGTCACGACCTCGATGCGGTCCCGCTCCTCACCGGTCCGCGGGTCCCACAACGCCAGCGTGCAATCGCGGCTGCCGCTGGCGAGCAGGGCCCCGTCCGGACTGAAGGCGACGGCCTGGACATAGACCGAGTGCCCTTCGATGTGGTGATGCAGTTCGCCGCTGCTGGCGTCCCAGATACAGATACTGCCGTCCTCACTGCCAGAGGCCAGGAGGTTTCCGTCGGGGCTGAATTGCAGGCTGTAGACCAGGCCACTGTGGCTCTTGCCTTGCCAGAGTTCGGTCGCGTCCGCCGCATTGCGCACATGCACGCTGCCGTCGTTGCCGGCATAGGCAAGTCGGCAGCCGTCGGGGCTGAAGGCGACCGAGTACAGCCGCCCTACCCCGCCGTCAAAACGAGCCAACTCGCGCCCGCTGGCGACGTCCCATAACGCCACGCCATTGTCCCAACTGCCGGACGCGAGTCGGCTGCCGTCCGGGCTCAAGGCAATGGTGTAGATGGTATCGCTGCCAGCCTGGCGGCGCACGACGTCGTCGGTCACTTGCTGCATGTTCTGTTCTCCGGGCCGTTGCGGTCATGGCCGCTGGAATCGGTGTGCCGGGCCTGAGGATCGGGCTCGGCGGCAAAGCACGGCAGTATAGCGACTCTGACCCGGTCAGCGGTTGGGGTGGATCAGCCTGTCGTTGATTCGTGGCAACAAAGTTCGTGGATCTCGACAGGACCGGCGCCAAGGGCCGGGTAGATCGCGCGCGGGTCATAACGCAGCCGTCAGCCTGGACCAGAACGGAATCCGAGACTGGGCGATGGCCGGATCTTCGAGCGGGAGTTGACCACTTCGAGCAATCGGCGAGCTGCTGCTGTTTTTTCGCCCGGTGGCTATGGCATGTCTGACCGAATCTCCAATACCCCGGCGCATAGCGGACACCGCTGCATGGGCTCCGAACTCGATCATCCGGAGCTACTAGGCTCGTGACCGACAAAATTGGAGGGTCTCCGCGCGCGAATGACGAGGTCGCGAGCGGCGTTGGATCGACAGGGTCGCGAATCGATCGGATGACGCGCGCCTGCCGCCCGACCCTATTTGATGCCGCGGCCGATCCCGAACTCCTCGTCGCGATGCTGTTGGCAAATCTCACCTCACCTGCGCTCTGGGAGTCCGAAGCGCGCATCGCGGCACGGATCGACGCCCAGGGCAGTCCGCTGTCGCCGGGCGAGGTGATGCTCGCGATCCAGTCCTACGCCGATCAGCACCTGTTTCACATTAGCCCGCTGGGCGTGGCGGACACTTGGGGGCAGTTGGATCTCGACGAGGAGCGCGCGCGATTGGGGTCGACCGTCGTCGACTATCTGACGGCAGGCACACGCGGCCACCTGGTGCAGGCACAAGCGCGCCAGATCGCTGACATCGACGATGCGCTGGCCATCGTCCAGCGCATCGAAGGCGCCGATTCGGCCGTCGCCTGCACGCATCGCATCGCATTGCCGAACGAGGTCCTGAAGTTCAATACCGGCGACGCGCGGGACCGCGCTTTTCTGCTCTGTACGCTGATCGGATTGGCCGATGCACTACCCGCGGGTCTGCGTGCCGATCGGGAGATCCTGATCGCGCCCTGTGAAGCCTTCGTTCGCATCGGTGCAACCTGCATTCGCGCCAGTGATGTCAAGGAATGCCAAAGTCCGAAGGATCCGGCTCAGCGTATCGCGGCGGTTGGCTAGCCGAGCATCGCTCGCACAGGAACCAGCTCGAGCAAGCGCATGACGAGCCTGCCTCATCTGGTATAACAATCCCCTCCAACCGTCTGAGGAAACGATCCCATGCCGGTATCACGCATCCAACTCAGCCCCGACGGACCCAGTTTCAGCCGCTTCGTGATGGGTTACTGGCGTCTCATGGACTGGGGGCTAAGCACCAACGCCCTGGTCGACTTCATCCAGGCCGGGATCGAGCTGGGCATCACGACGGTCGACCACGCGGACATCTATGGCAGCTACCGCGTCGAAGCCCGCTTCGGCGAGGCCTTGGCCCGGGCTCCCGACGTGCGCGAACAGATCGAGATCGTCACCAAGTGCGGCATCGCCCTCGTAGATCCCGAGCGTCCTCACCACTGCATCAAGCATTACGACACCAGCGCGGCGCACATCCAGGCGTCGGTCGAACGGAGCCTGCGCAATCTGCACACCGACTACGTCGACCTACTACTGATCCATCGCCCGGACCCATTGATGGACGCCGACCAGGTCGCGGAGGCATTCGTCACCCTACAAGCAGCCGGGAAGGTCCGGCACTTCGGCGTCTCCAACTTCAGCCCGCGCCAGCTCGAACTGCTCCAGAGCCGCCTGCCGTTCCCGCTCGTCACCAATCAGTTGGAACTCTCTCCCTACAACCTCGCGCCCCTCTGGGACGGCGCACTGGACCAGTGCCAGCAACGACGCATCGCCCCGATGGCCTGGAGCTGCCTGGGCGGCGGGAGGCTCTTCAAGGGGCACGATTCAGTCAGCGAACGCCTGCGACGGGTGTTGGGCGAGCTCTCAGCGGAACTGGACGGCCCAAGCCCAGAGCAACTCGTCTACGCCTGGGTCATGGCCCATCCCAGCCATCCCCTGCCCTTGCTCGGCAGCCAACACCTGGATCGCGTTCGCCATGCCATAGACGCTGAAACGGTCCAACTGAACCGCCAGCAGTGGTTTCAGATCCTCCAGGCCGCCGCCGGGAAGGAGGTCGCGTAACGGGACACGGCAGGACGGTGACATCGCCAGCGTCAATTCACCGAGGCAGCGCTGGCGGCCATCATCGAGCTATCTCTGGGACGCCCCAGCCTGGACTTAATGCTCCGCTCGGACCATGGCAGCCAATAAGGAATCAACTTGACGAGGAATCCACCATGCAAGCGAACCTCTACGACAAAGACCTCTACGCCTGGGCCATGACCACCGCACGGATGGTGCGTGAGGGCCGTCTCGATGAACTCGATCGTGAACATTTGGCCGAGGAGCTGGAATCAATGGGCAAATCGGAACTGCGTGCCTTGGAACGCCGTCTGGCGGTCCTGCTCGCACACCTGCTGAAGTGGCAATTCCAGCCCGAGAAACGCAGCAAGAGCTGGCAGCGGACGCTGATCGAACAACGCAAACGCATCGCACGGCTCCTGCGCGACAGCCCAAGCCTGCGCCCAAAGCTCGACGAGACACTGTCCGATGCCTACGACAGCGCCCTGCGGCTAGCGGCGGAAGACACTGGGCTCGATGAAAGCGACTTCCCCGCCGCCTGCCCCTATCCGGTGCAGATGGCGCTCGCCCTGGATGCCTACCCTGACACCTAGCGAGGCGACCCCCTAGACGGACGAGCGTACGGCGCTCTGTTGATACGCCCGTGCGTTGCTCTGAGTGGGCCAAGCGCCGAGGACCGAGGGCCGCGATGCGGCACCATCGTGCAATGTCGGCCACAGGCCCTTGGCGCTCGGCCCTTCGGCGCGCAACGGCGTTGTCGCCAGAAAACTTGACTCATCGATAAACGTTTTGCGCCCTCAAGCAATCGCGTGTTGGCGCCGATGATGGCTTGAGCCAACAGCCGGCGATGCCCGGGGCACCCATCGCTGCGTAGACGTGTTGCGACCGGTACCTGGGGAAGGAGAACCTCGGCCGGCCGACATCAGCCGCCCGCATCGGGGATCTTTAGCCATCCTTCCGTCAATGCCAAGTCCGACGAAGCGCGGGGCGCGATGGCCTCAAAGCGCTCGCGCCATCACCACGGCATCCTCGCGATTGACATCGTCGTTGCTCGCGGCCGGATAGTAGCCCTTGCGCAAGCCGACCTCGTCGAAGCCCTCGCTGTAGTACAGCGCGATGGCAGCAACATTGGAGGCACGTACTTCCAGAAACGCGGTATCCGCGTCCTGCCGGCGCGCTAGCGCCAGCAAGCGGCGCAGCATGCGCCGCCCGATGCCGCGGTTGTGCAGGTCCGGGTGCACGCAAACGTTCAAGATATGGCATTCACCAGCCGCGACCGACATCACCGCATGGCCGATGATCTGGGCATCGAATCCCGCCCCCGCATCGGCGCTCGGTTCAGGCTTAAGCTCGGCCACCATGCAGAAATAGCGCACGCGCAGGCAGTCCCGAAAGATGCCTTCGGTCCAGGGCACGCTATAGGCACGTTGTTCAACGCACAAGACGGCGGAAAGATCGGACTCCTGCATCGTACGCAGGGTTATGACAGATTGGTGGGCCAAGGCAAGCATCGCGGAATTGAAAACCAGCCGGCACCGGCTTACAACGGGGTCAGAGTTAAGCCACAATGCTCAGCATGGAGCCCGAAGCCGGTTTGCTGACCCCGGTCATGCTTCGGGGCGATTCCGGCGCAATTATCGACAATGGTCAGTCGATCCGTCGCCAAATCCAGCTATATTGCAGGCCTCTGAATTTCGAATCGTGATGGCTTTGGCCGCTTCCCGGCCCTAGCCCCTAGCCTCCCGTTCATCCACCATTGCGGAACGAATCGATGTCGCAGCAGCACATGGTTACCCTCGACGGCAACGAAGCCGCCGCCTACGTCGCGCACATGACCAACGAGGTCATCGCCATCTATCCCATCACACCGGCCTCGAACATGGGCGAATGGTCGGACGAGTGGTCGTCCCTTGGGGTCAAGAACCTTTGGGGCACGGTCCCGGACGTGATCGAGATGCAGAGCGAGGCCGGCGCCGCCGGCGCCATCCACGGCGCACTGCAGGCAGGCTCGTTGTCCACCACCTTCACGGCCTCCCAAGGGCTGCTCCTGATGATCCCGAACATGTACAAGATCGCCGGCGAACTGACGCCGACGGTGCTGCACGTGTCCGCGCGTTCCCTTGCAGCTCAGGCCCTGTCGATTTTCGGCGACCATTCCGACGTGATGTCCTGTCGGGCCACCGGTTACGTGATGTTCTGCTCGGCTTCGGTACAGGAGGTCATGGACTTCGCGCTGATCTCGCAGGCCGCGACGCTGGAAGCGCGCTTGCCGTTCCTGCACTTCTTCGACGGCTTCCGTACCTCCCACGAGGTGACCAAGATCGACAAGCTGCCGGTGGAGACCATCCGCGCGATGATCGACGAGGACCTGGTCACGGCCCATCGCCAACGCGCCATGAACCCAGACCATCCGACGATTCGCGGCACGTCGCAGAATCCGGACGTCTACTTCCAGGGTCGCGAGACCGTCAATCCGTTCTATGACGCCGTGCCGGACATCATCCAGGCGCAGATGGACAAGTTCGCCGGCCTGACCGGCCGCCAGTACAAGCTCTACGAGTACGTCGGCGCCGAAGACGCCGAGCGCGTCATCCTGCTGATGGGCTCCGGCATCGGAGCGGCGCAGGAGACGGTCGAGCACATGGTCGCCCGCGGCGAGAAGGTCGGCATGATCAAGGTGCGCCTGTTCCGGCCCTTTAGCCCGGCACATCTGCGGGCCGCGCTACCCGTCACCGCCACCAAGCTGGCCGTGCTCGACCGCGCCAAGGAGCCCGGCGCCGACGGCGAGCCGCTGTACAAGGACGTGGTGACCGCGCTGGCCACCGCCGTGGCTAGCGGCGACATGGCGACCATGCCGCGCGTGATTGGCGGGCGTTATGGCCTGTCGTCCAAGGAATTCACGCCGGCCATGGTCAAGGGCGTGTTCGACGAACTCGCCAAGGACAAGCCGAAGAATGGCTTCACCATTGGCATCATCGACGACGTCGGCCAGACCAGCCTAGAGTGGGACCCCTCGTTCAAGCCCGATGCTGGCGCCGGTGTGACTGCCTGCGTGTTCTATGGCCTCGGTTCCGACGGTACCGTATCCGCCAATAAGAACAGCATCAAGATCATCAGCGAGGAGACGCCGAACTTTGGCCAGGGCTACTTCGAGTACGACTCGAAGAAGGCCGGTGCCATGACCATCTCGCACCTGCGCTTCGGTCCCGAACCGATCAACAGCACGTATCTCGTTGGTCACGACGAGGCGAGCTTCGTTGCCTGTCATCAGCCAACCTTCCTGACCCGTTTCGACATGTTGGCCAAGGCCAAGACCGGCGGCACCTTCCTGCTCAACTCGGCGACCCCCGCTGACAAAGTCTGGGACGACTTGCCCAAGAGCATGCAGCAAGGCATCCTCGACAAGCAGCTCAAGTTCTATGTCGTCGATGCCTACGACATCGCCGCCAAGACGGGCATGGGCAGGCGCATCAACACCATCATGCAGACCTGTTTCTTCGCCATCTCCGGCATCCTGCCCAAGGACGAGGCCATCGCCCGGATCAAGGACGCTGTCAAGAAGACATACGGCAAGAAGGGCCAACGCCTGCTCGATCGCAATTACGCGGCCATCGACGCCACCCTTGAGGGCCTGCATCAGGTCTCCGTCCCCGGGCAGGCATCAAGCAGCTTCGAGCGTCCGCCAGCGGTGCCAGCCGATGCGCCGGAGTTCGTGCGCAACGTCACCGCAACCCTGATCGAGGGCCGCGGCAACAGCCTGCCCGTGAGCCTGATGCCGGCGGACGGCACCTGGCCCACCGGCACCACCCGTTTCGAAAAGCGCAACATCGCCCTGGAACTACCCAAGTGGGAAGACGACCTCTGCACGCATTGCGGCAAGTGCCCGATGGTCTGCCCGCATGCAGCCATCCGCGCCAAGGTGTTTCCGGCGGAGCTGGCCGAGAAAGGGCCGGATACCTTCCAGCACGTGCAAATCAAGGGTAAGGACTTCCCGCAGGGCCATCACGTCACCTATCAGATTGCACCGGACGACTGCACCGGTTGTGGTCTGTGCGTCGAGGTGTGCCCGATCCGCGATCGCAAGGACCCCAAGCGCAAGGCGTTGAACATGCTGCCCGCTGAGGAGCGCCACAACATCGAGCAGGCCAATTGGAACTTCTTCCTGTCCCTGCCGGAATACGACCGGACCCAGCTCGACGCCGGCAAGATCAAGCACGCGATGATGATGCAGCCGTTGTTCGAGTTCTCCGGCGCCTGCGTCGGCTGCGGCGAGACACCCTATATCAAGCTCGCCACTCAACTGTTCGGCGACCGCATGTTGATCGGCAACGCCACCGGTTGCTCCTCCATCTACGGTGGTAACTTGCCGACGACGCCCTACACCACAAATCCCGACGGGCACGGTCCCACCTGGAACAACTCCCTGTTCGAGGACAACGCCGAGTTCGCCCTTGGGCTGCGGCTGGCGGTAGACAAACAGGCGCAGCAGGCGCGCGAGTTGGTGCGCATACTGGCCGACAAGATCGGCACCGACCTCGCCGATGCTCTGATCAATGCGGACCAAACCGATGAGGCCGGGATCTTCGAGCAGCGTGCCCGGGTGAAGGCGCTGCAGGACAAGCTCAAGACCATCGACACGCCCGAGGCCCAGTCCCTGGCCGGCGTCTGCGAGCAATTGGTCAAGCGCAGCGTCTGGGGCATCGGCGGCGACGGCTGGGCCTATGACATCGGCTACGGCGGCGTCGATCACGTGCTGGCCAGCGGCCGCAACATCAACCTGCTGGTGCTGGATACCGAGGTCTACTCCAACACCGGCGGCCAAAAGTCCAAGGCGACGCCGATGGGCGCTGTGGCCAAGTTCGCCGCTGGCGGCAAACCGACCTTCAAGAAGGATCTGGCCATGATGGCCATGGCCTACGAAAACGTCTATGTGGCTCAGGTGGCATTCGGCGCCAAGGACGTACAGACCATGCGCGCCTTCCTCGAGGCGGAGTCCTACGACGGCCCGTCGCTGATCATCTGCTACTCGCCCTGCATCGCGCACGGGGTGGACCTGTCCAACAACCTGCGCCAGCAGGACATGGCGGTCAATTCAGGCCACTGGCCGCTGTTCCGCTATGATCCGCGCAAGTCCGCAGCCGGCGAGAACCCGCTGCACATGGACAGCAAGATGCCGAGCATCCCGTATCGCGATTATCTGGCAAGTGAGACCCGCTTCAGCGTACTGAACCGCACCCATCCAGACGATGCCGAGCGCTTCCTGAAGCTCGCCCAGAAGCACGTCGAGAGCAAGTACTCGCTGTACGAGCAACTGGCGCATCTGGCCTGGCAGAAGGCGGAAAAACCAGTGACGAGTGACTAGTGACTTGTCACTCGGCAGGGCTGGCGTCGCGCAGCCGCGCGCCTTCGCCCTGCCCCTGACCATCCACATCTCGAAACTCGTTACTCGAAACTCGCTCCTGGAGCAACTCATGGATCTAACCACCAAGTATCTCGGCTTCGATCTCAAAAACCCCATCGTTCCCGTCCGCTTCGCCGTTGTCGAAGAGCATCGACCAGGCCAAGAAGCTGGAGGACGCGGGCGCCGCGGCGCTGATCATGTATTCGCTGTTCGAGGAGGCCATCACGGCCGAGACCGAAACCATGAACCGTTTCCTGCACCAGCAGGACACCGGCTTTGCCGAGGCCGACGACGGCTTCCTGCCGGACTGGCAGGACTTCAGCACCGGCCTGGAGCAATATCTCGACAACCTGCGCCAGCTCAAAGAGGCCCTCGACATCCCCGTCATCGCCAGCCTCAACGGCGTCACCCCCGGCGGCTGGATTGCCCATGGCAAGGAATTGGAGCAGGCCGGCGCCGATGCGCTGGAACTCAATGTCTACTACGTCGCCGCCGACATCGACCAGACCGGCGCCCAGGTCGAGGAGCGCTATCTGGAGATCCTGCGCGCACTCAAGGCGCAGATCGGCATCCCGATCAACATGAAGCTGTCGCCTTCGTTCAGCTCGGTCGGCAACATGGTGAAGCGCCTGTCAGGCGCCGGCGCCGACGGCGTCGCGCTGTTCAACCGCTTCTACCAGCCGGACATCAACATCGACGGCCTCCGCTTGCAGACGAGCCTGCATCCATCGACGTCCGCCGAGGCCCTGCTCGCAATGCGTTGGATCGCCATTCTGTACGGACGCATCGACGGTTTGTCCCTGGGCGCCACCGGTGGCATCCATACCGCCGATGACGCCATCAAGCTGTTGCTCGCAGGTGCCGACGTGGTCCACCTGTGCAGCACGCTGCTGCGAAACGGAACCGGCCAGGTCACACAGATCCTGAACGGCCTGACCGACTGGATGGTGGATCAGGGCTTCGAGTCCCTCGAGGACGTCCGCGGCCGCGTCAGCGCACTGTCCGTGCCGAACCCCGCAGAATTCGAGCGCGCGAACTACGTCAACATCATCGACGGCTACAGCTTCGCGCCCGGCGTCATGGTCTGAACTCTGCCGCCTGGTCGCCTTGGGGGCGGTTCACCCGCGCGTCGCCATGATCGGAGAAATCCGATCATGCTTTGCCCAGAAGTCATGCAACACAATCGGTCCTGCCGCAGGGGTGAGAAATTTCGAGCACTCCGACGGAAAATTGCGTTCAGACCACCGGTCTGACGACGCGCGGCTAGCGCCGGGTAGTCGCCCAGTCACCTCCGGCCAGCCTCGGTTGAAGCACCGACCAACAACCCCGACCTAAGCGCGGGAGTGGAGGCTCGGTGCCCGATTCTACGGCGCAAAAACCGCTACAGCCGACGGCCCAGCGCATTGGTCCGAGCGCCAGCCTGCAAAGCAGGCTAGTCTTCATGACACCAGTATATGCATCCACGCAACGAGCAGTAACGCCATGAATGAGATTCAACGTACGATGCGCTCCATTATCCAGCGCATCGCCACCGGCCCTGAGCTGTCGAAGGACATTTCGGTGGAGGAGGCGCGCCTTGGCATGCAGGCCATTCTCGACGCCCAAGTCGATCCGGTGCAGGCCGGCATCTTCATGATCGCGCTGCGCATGAAGCGCGAGACCGATGACGAGCAACGCGGCGTACTGGAAGCGGTGCGCGATGCAACACAGCATGTGGTAGCCGACGTCGACGAGGTGGTGGACATCGCCGATCCCTACGACGGCTACAACCGCTGCCTGCCGTCGTCGCCGTTTTTGCCGGTGGTGCTGGCCGAGTGCGGCGTGCCGGCGGTGAGCCACGGCCTGGATGCGGTGGGACCGAAGTTCGGCGTTACGCACCGACACGTGATGCAAGCGGCCGGCATGGCGGTCGACCTATCCCCGGCGGAGGCTGCCGCGCGGCTGTCGGACCCGCACATTGGCTGGACCTATATCGACCAGCGCGCCTTCGTGCCCAAACTGCACGATCTGGTGCCGCTGCGCGGCACCATCGTCAAGCGCCAAGTGCTGACCACGGTGGAGGTGCTGGCACGTCCGATCCATGGCCGCAACAAGACGCATCTGGTCACCGGCTATGTGCATAAGCCCTACCCGCGCATCTATGCGCTGCTGGCGCGCCACGCGGGCTTCGATTCGGCCCTGTTGGTCCGCGGCGTCGAGGGTGGTGTCGTGCCGTCGCTGCGCCAGACTGGCGTCTGTTTCAATTACCAGCACATGGGCGAGGAACAAGCCTTCGACATCGATCCCACCGCGATCGGTATCGAACAGAACGTTCGCGCGGTGCCGCTGCCGGACGACCTGCCCACAACCACGCGCCCGGGCGACGACATCGCCGTCGCGATAGACGTGAAAGCCACGGCCAAGGCCGCGGCACAGGCCGGCATGGCAGCGCTGGAAGGTGCCCGCGGCCCCACCTACGACAGCCTGGTATTCGCCGGCGCTCTGGTGCTCTGGCACCTGGGCCGCGAAGGCACGCTGCAGGCCGGTGCAGACCGCATCCGCGCGGCGCTCGATTCCGGCGCTGCCGTGCAGCGGCTGCGTTGAGGGACGCCCTATCATGGAAAAAGCGATGAAAAAGCCCTTCGTGGCGGTCGCGGCGGCGAATGACATCGCCTCCGGCAAGTTCCTCAAGGTCGAACTCGACCAGCGCGGGTTCATTGTCGCCCGCGTCGGCGACGACTATTACGCAGTCGAAGATAATTGCAGCCACGAGGACTATCCGCTCTCCTATGGCTGCCTGGACGGCAACCGCATCAAATGCTCACTGCACGGCAGCCGTTTTAGCCTGGAGACCGGCGCCCCGGAGGACGAGCCCGCGGACGCGCCGATTAAGACCTATCGGGTGCAGGTAGCCAACGGCCAGATCTGGCTGGACCCGAGCCAACCGTCAAACGCAGGCTAAGCGGGCCAAGGGCCAAGGGCTGTGCACGGCACGATTGCGCCGTGTTGGCCCCAGGCCCTTTGCGCTCGGCCCTCCGCACGGCTGCAACAACCGATCTCGTCGCGGCCTCATCGCGGCGCCAAGCCGCTCAAAGCTGAATCCCCTCTGCCTCGATCACCCGGGCCAGCGCCGACTCCATGGTGGACCGGGCTTGCGCCGTTGCCGCGTGTAGGAAAGCGTGTAGCGCTGCGTCGTCGGCATTGCGGTTCTCGCACTCCTGGCTGTAATTCTCGAACGCCACCAGGCTGGACACCAGCTGAACAAGGTGGTGCGGACACTCGCAACGCACCGTCGGCGAGGATGCGGCGATGCGCGTCAACGCGGCGCTGTTGTAGCGGCGCGGCGGAATCGGTCCGCCCAGACCCAGCTCCGATAATGGATCCGCCGGCAACGGCGCCTCGGCGGATGTTGCATGCAACGCCTGGCACCATCGCCTCAGCTCGGCCACATCCACCGGCGCGCGCCTGGCCATGATCTGCTGCGCGGTCAAGCGCTCGATCACGGCGCGGCTGGCGAAGTTGTAGACGACCACGGCGCGAGGCGCGCCGGCGCGCGCAACCAGGGCCGCAATGTCGCGCAGCTGGTCCGTGTGGATCGTCGGGCATTCTACGACCACCAGGTCGGGCTCCAAGCGTGCGGCCTCGTCACGAAAACGCGAATCTTCGGTAAATAGGCCAACGAAACGCACCGCCCCGTCGTCCTCGCCGGTGCGTGCCTGTTCCAGCTGCACCAAGGCCGGCAGCGTGTCTCCCAGCACAGCCACGCGGCAGGGCCTCGTGCTCACCATCGGCGGCAGCGGCAACAGGCCCTTGACCCGATCTCGTAGCTGGTCTAGCGACAAGGACGCGACGTGGCTGATCGCATCGCCGTTATCCACCAGCCGCTTGATCAGCGTCAGCCGGCTGACGTCCTCCGCTCGGTAAAGGCGCGTGCCTGCATCCGAGCGGAACGGCGTCACCACGGAATAGCGACGCTCCCATACGCGCAACGTATCCGGCGGAATTCCGGTCAACCGCGCAACAGCACCGATTCGATAGGTTTGCCCAGGGTCGGGCGTGGACATGTCTGTCACAGATTGCTCCCGCTTGTTCATATTTTGAACAGATAAAAATCTGCACTTTTATTTGACAAAGCCCGACAATAGGGCTAGGTTTCGCTCAGACGCTAGACACCGCTTGGACGGGCAGCTGTCAAGCGTCGCGGAGCGTCGACCGACCGTGAGAGAGACCAAATCGTTGCAGAAAGGACATCGTTCACGGCGACAATGCAATGACCGGGAGCAGACTCGATGGGCCGGGCTTCGTGATCGCGCAGAACAACGGCCACTGGCGATCAGCCCGATTCAAGAGCAGCGCAGGGGCGATTCAGCAGTCCGACAGCAATTTGGCCATGCGGCCTCCCAGGTAAGGCCAAGATGGTGACGGAACGCCGGCGACCAAGTTTTGAACAATGTGAAACCGGTCAGCACGTCTGACCTTGGAGCAAGCGTATGTCTTCGTCAGCAGCAACACCCGCCACCGCGAGACTGGCAGATTGGAGCATCGGCATCGGCTTCATTGCCCTGATTGGCAGCGTCGGCTCACCGATGGCATCCGACCGCCATGGAGATGAAGGCACGAGTCGGCTCAGCCGCGCCGAACTGATCGAACGGGTGGTGCGCTATCACCCCCATCCGGATCCTGAGTTGCGCGCCCGCACCAGCCTTGCCCTGAGTGACTACGGCCCCGATCAGTTCGCCATCCGTGTCAGCGCCGAGTGCATGGATTCAACCTCATCCTCGCCGCTGAGCGTCTTCGACTAGGGGCTGCGCGGGCGGCGAACACTTCAACGGGCGCAGTGATACGACACGCACCACCGCACCACGCGGGCAAATCCATCACCCCGCGGATCACATCCGCACCACCAACCCGGAGATCAAGCCATGAACAACCTACAGATCGAACGCACCTACGACCACGGCAGCATCGACATCGACCTGCCATTGCATCCGGATACCGACAATGGTGAACACGTCGCGCTGCTGGTCCAGCGCATCCTGAAAACGATCGCGGAGGTGGCGGCCAGCGACGATGCGCCGAGTCAGACGGACGTAGTGCAAGCGCTGACGATCGCGACGGCGCTGCGTGCCGCCTTCGCCGAAGTGTCGGCGCGTGCCGGCGGTGACGTAGCGATGGACTTGCTCGAGATCGGCATCGACGAACCCACACAGACGCGTCTCGCCTCCTAATGCCGACGACGTGGCCCGCTTGGGGGCATGTTTCTTTGTGGATGCGTCACGTTTTACGGCAGCGACGCGCCTGCTATTCGGAGGGCCGAGCGCCAAGGGCCGGGGGCCGAAAGTGCGGAATGATGCTGCACAGTAACCCTTGGACCTCGGCGCTTGGCCCATCCGGCGCAGTTACTGCGACGGCTGTGGCGCGGGACGGATCAGGCGGCGAAACCAGAAACTACTTGGCACCAGCGCGGCATAGACCAGCAATACGATCACCGCTTGATACCAGAGCATGCCGAGCCAGCCCGGCGTTACGCCCAGCTCCATCCAGTTCTCAGCCAGACGCTGCAAATTGAAGAAGGCGAAGTACGCTAGAAACGCAAGCAGCAGCCGCCCGCCCCCACGCTGGCGGGGCGACAGCGTCGTCAGCGGAATCGCCAGCAGCGCCAGCGACAGAATCGCGAGGGGCGCTGAAAGTCGATGCCCCAGCTCAGCACGATCCGCCAACGCGTCGGATGCCAGCAGCTCAACGCTGGGCACCGCCGAGCGGCGACGTCGCTCCAGGCCGGCGCCGCCATCGTCTTCCAAAAAATAGGTGTAGCGCGAAAAGTCGGCAATGCCGTAGTCGTATTGCCCCGCGTTACCGTCGAAACGTCGCCCCTGTTCCAGCACGATAAAGCGTTCACCGGAGTCCTTGCGCTCGCGGTAGTAAGCGGTCTCACCGAGCACGATACGATCCGTCTCGCCACGACGGTCCTGAACAAACACGCCGCGAAAATGCTTGTCGTCCCCGAGCTCCGTCGCATAGATCGTAATTCGCCCACCGTCCTGCTGATAAAACCGGCCGGACTGCAGGCCAGCCGCCTGCGTTGCCTGATCGTCCTTCATATCCTCGATGCGCTGGATCTCCGTCGACGCATAGGGCTGCAGTATCAGCGCAAACCAGCCCGTCACCAGCGCCAGCGGCAGCGCAAACAGCACCAGCGAGCGATACAGCCGCAGCGGTCCCAAGCCGCTCGCATTGAACGCGATCAGTTCGCTGTCACGCGCCATCCGTCCCAACGTGACCAGCGCGGAGATGAAGAATGCCGGCGGCAGCAGACTGGCGGTATCGCGCAGAATCTGCAAGCCGAGGAAGCGCATAACCGAATCCGACCCCAGCGAGCCCAAATCCACCTGCTCCAGCGTCCGCAGGAACAGCATGCTCGTCATCACCAGCAACAGCGTCACCATGATGGCGCCGAAGACCTTGGCGATCTCGGAAATGAAATAGCGATCGACGATACTCAACATGTACGCCCGTCTGGCATGGCAAGGGCGGAAACGATACCATCCTTCGACCCCAGGCAGCCGGACTGCAGCACCCTTCGACTGGCAAAGGCCATCGTCTAGGGAGGCTTCGCCTGAGACCGACGAGTCGTGATCGGCGCTGGTTAGGGCACCACACTAATCCTTGTCGTTGTCGTTGTCGTTGTCGTGCTCGTTTTCGTGCTTCGAGGGGCGATCCAATGCGCGCATGAGACCGTCGATGTGAAGCGTTGAGGGGCACTGAAGTCCCGTCGGCTGGGAGAAGTTTCGATGACGGCAACGACAACGACAACGAGCAACTTGACTCATCTGTGAAGATACGCCGCCCCCTAGCAATCTAGTCGGCCCGCCGCCGCCAGGCGGCTTGGGATGTCCGCGGCCCCGCTGATCTGCGGCAGATCCTCAAGGGCGCTAACGCGCCCTAGCCGACCGGAGGTCGGCGCTCCACGGGACCGCCGACTTCTAGTCGGCCCGCCGTCGCCAAGCGGCCTAGGATTTCCGCGGCCCCGCTGATCTGCGGCACGTCCTCAAAGGCGCTAACGCGCCCTAACCGACCGGAGGTCGGCGATCCATGGGACCGCCGACTTCTAGTCGGCCCGCCGCCGCCAGGCGGCCTAGGATTTCCGCGGCCCCGCTGATCTGCGGCACGTCCTCAAGGGCGCTAACGCGCCCTAGCCGACCGGAGGTCGGCGCTCCATGGGACCGCCGACTTCTAGCGAGGCGATGCCTGAGACCGACGCAAGCACGGCACCATGTCGCTCGACCTGTGGGCTTCTTCAAGTGGCCGAGCGCGCAAGGCCGAGAATCGCTGGACAGGGCGATTGCACATCTTTGTGCCCTGGGCCCTCACCCCTCGGCCCCTCGCCCGGCAATCGCGTTGTCGCTGCGAAACTTGAGGCATCTGCAGACATTTGGCGCCCTCAAGCAGTCTAGGGCCGCTGTCTAGTACGATTGCGCATGTCTGGCCCCAGGCCCTCGGCGCTCGGCCCTTCGGACGGCAAACTTCGCAGCAATAGGCCATCACCTCGCCAAAGCGCACCCATGGACGCAGCAAAACCGAAAGCAAGCATCACAGCCCGATTTGTCCAGCCAGCCCTGCTGGGGCTTCTTTTGCTTGGTACGCATCCCGCCAACGGGTTGGAGGGCGCCAGGCCGGACACGGACCAACGCTACGCCGCCGTGGTCGTGTTGATGGCAGGCCCCGTCGATCAGTGCTCGGCGACCAAAATCGGCGCGCGCCGCTTCCTGACCGCGGCCCATTGCGTCGTCGATACCGGCAGCGGCGAGCTGCACCCCGCCTTTCGCGCGGACGGCAGCATCGCCATCAGCAACGCGGCGGCGCCCCGTGCCGCGGAGGACTTCATCACCGCCATCGTCCATCACACGCGGCTCGCACCCGCCTTTCGGCAGGGGATGGAGCGGTTCATCGCCTTCAAACGCAAGCGCGTGGCCGCCTTCAAGGAACAGTTCGCGGGTACCGAGCTGCTGCGGCGTATCGCGAAGATGGAAGCCAAGCATCATTTCACCGCGCGTTACCCGGACGCCGCGGTGGTACAGATCGACCGGGCCACACCGTCAATACCGACAGCATCGATCGACCTCGACGCATTGGCGGCCGAACAGACGGTTACGCTGGTAGGTTACGGCTGCGCGCACCTGGCAGACCGGCAAGACGAACAACAGCGCCAGCCGTTCGGCCGCCGACGCTGGGCGCGCACCCAGGTGATTCGGGTCGACGCGGTCAATTTCTACAGCTACGCCGAACACCTGCGGGCAGATGCGCCATCCCTCTGCCCCGGCGACTCCGGCGGGCCCGTCTTGCGCGACGACAAGGTGGTCGGCGTGCACGGCACTGTCTACGGCATCGGCGCCGCCGGGGGCGCCCACTCCAACATGTCCGTAAACCTGCACGCCTTGCGCACTTGGGACGCCATACAAGATCGCAGACTCGGTCCTCAGCGGTTTTCGCCGGCCGGTTCCACTGCAGAGTGACCAGTGACTGATCACTGCGCGTCGCGCAACGAGCGACTTTCTCCATCCCCAGCAGCGCGGCATTGATGGTGTCGCCACGTACGACGCTGATATGGGCGTAACGCTGATGGCCGCACTGGATCGACAACACCGCCGTACCCAGCACGTCGCGCTCGGCCGGCGCATTCCGGCTGGTCCGGCTCACCGGGCCTTCCTCCACCCAGAGATCGAACAGACCGCCGACCTTGCGGAAGTCGGTGAAGAACGGCAACTGCCCGAGCGGTGTGACCGTCGCCGAGGGGTCCCATTCGACGTGCACGCGACCACCGAATGTGTCTAAAACCACCGGCCCCTCGGCCGGCAACCGTGCCCGGGAGTCCGATTCGGGCTGCCTTCGGGCCGCTCCCATGGGGCCACCTATCTTCCCAAACTCCAGACCTCGGGCAACCAGGCCAAGGGGCTATTCCGCCGCGAGGACTTCTGCTACCTGCAAGCGGTCAATGCGCATTACCGTCCCGCCGGTGAGCGCCTGATTTGCCGCTTCCGTAGCTGCAAGGGCGGCAAGACGCTCGACACCGAAGGGATATCGGCCTGCCCGGGCTGTGCGATACGCAAGCGTTGCATAACGGGAAAGTACCGACGCATCAAACGCCGGGAGCATGACAGGGCCCGGACCCGAAAAAGACCTCGCTACTCCGAAGGGCCAAAGTGGCACCGCAAACGACAGGGCAGATACCGCCCTTGACAAGTCGAATGAATCAATTCACGGTGTCTATGCTTTGTGGACAGCAATCCCGGCACGGCGTATGACACAATACGTGCGAACGCGCCGTCCGGCATCTGACTCGATTACAGCCTGATTGATGCTCGACTACCACGTTATTCTGCTATCGCAAGTCGACGAGGATGCCCATTCGGGCATTCGCGAGCCCGACGTCATCGGGTTCGATGAACATCGGCGAAAGAATCGTTGTTTCGAGCGCGAGCGGCGCAAAGTCGCCGCGCGAAAGCGTCAACGTACCGTCGCAGCGTTTCTAGGGTTGGTCACCGTTCTGGGCATTGCACGGCTTGCCTATATCGAGATCGACGCATCACCGCTCCAATGGCGCCTGTTTACCCGCCTGAGCGATGGCTTCGGCTACGACATCGAGGAGGGTCCCGATCCATCGGCACGCTTTCCGGAGTCGGGCCCCTACGACCAGCGTTTGGGATACAGCAGCATCCCCGACTTTACCGATTCGCTACGCGCGAAAGGTTTTGTCATCACGCACCAGGCGCGGATGTCCACGGACATGCAGCGATTCGTCGATGCGGGTGGGTTTGCGATCTTCCCAGAGAAGAGCCGTGCTGGCCTGACCGTCTTCGACGGCGCCGGCCGCGCCGTTTACCGCTCGGCCCATCCGGCCGATGTATTTGCCTCGTTTGAGCAGATTCCGCCGCTGGTCGTCCAGACTCTGACCTACATTGAAAACCGCGAGCTGCTCGATTTCGCCTCTCCGACACGCAACCCCGCAATCGAATGGGACCGCTCTGCTGCTGCCTTGCTACGCGCGATCTCAGAGCCCTTGATTGATTCTGGGCGTCGATTCGGCGGATCGACTCTCGCGACGCAGTTGGAGAAGCTTCGTCATTCGCCGGGCGGACAGACGTCGTCGTTCGCCGATAAGTTGCGGCAGATCATGTCCGCCAGTGCGCGCGCTTACGCACAAGGTCCCGATACACGCGAGGCACGACGGCGCATCATGTTGGACTATCTGAACTCAACGCCACTAGCCGGGCGCCCCGGGTTCGGTGAAGTGATCGGTCTGGGCGATGGGCTTCGTGTGTGGTATGGCGCCACCTTGGACGAGGTAAGCACATCCCTGACGGACGCCGATGTGCTCACCAGACCATCGCCGCGTACCGCCGAGCTCTATAAGCAGATTCTGAGTCTGTTGTTGTCGCAGCGTCGGCCGTCCCACTATTTGCTGTCCGGCCGACAGCAATTACTCGCCCTCACCGATGGCTACCTGGCGCTGCTCCGGGACGCCGGCATTATCTCGGAGGAGTTGGAGGCATTGGCGGTGGAGCAGCCGCTTGCATTCGCGGAGGCGCCGTTGCGCAATGATCCTAATCCTGGGACCCGGCGCAAATCTCTCACCAACCTGCGAGCACATCTGCTGGAACTGCTTGATCTCAACAGCCTCTATGACCTCGACCGTCTGGATTTGAAGGTCTATGCGACGCTGGACACGGTGGCGCAAGACAATGTAACGATGCTTCTGCGCGCGTTCGGCGACGCCGCGGTGGCCCGCAAAGCTAGGTTGATCGGTAGGAAACTACTGCGCCCCGACGCCCTGGACGTCGCCTATAGCGTGACACTTCTCGAGCGCAGCGGGGATTTCAACCTGGTGCGAGTACAAGCAGACAATCTCGACCGCCCCTTCGATATCAGCGAAGACGGCAAGCTCGACCTTGGCTCGACGGCCAAGCTACGCACGCTTGCGACCTACCTGGATATGATCGCGGGACAATACAATCAGCTCGCCGGCATTGACACCGCGTCTATTGACACCGTTGCCGTTGATGATCCACTGGCGGCCTGGGTGACCAATTACCTGCGCGAGCATCAAACGCATTCGCTACTGTCGATACTGGAGGCAGCGATGCAGCGCCGCTATTCGGGGCGGCCGGGCACCTTTTTTACCGGGAGCATCCGTCACGAGTTCACGAATGGCCATCGTTCGCACAATTTGCAATTGACAGTCAGCGACGCCTTCCGGGTGTCTGCAAATCTGGTTTTTGTGCGCATGATGCGGGACGTCATCCAGCATTACCAGGCCAGCTGGTCAACGCCGCTGGCGGAGGTTCTGGCCGTCCCGGAGCACCCCCAGCGCCGTCGCTACCTGGATCGCTTCGTAAACCAGGAAAGCCGTATTTTTGTCGAGCGGTTTTTCCATCGCCACGGCGCAGTCGCGCCGGAACAGGCGTTGACCGCGGTGGCGGCGCGGCTCAAGCCTATGCCGGCTCACTTCGCTACCGTCTTCCGCGCCGTTCTCCCGGGCGCCTCCCTCGAGGAGTTCAACGTTTTTCTCGAAGCGCAGTTGCCTGAGGGCGCCGCCAACGTAGACGCGGCAGAGCGCGAACGTGTTTACGGGGCTCACGGACCGGAGCGTCTGTCGCTGTCGGACCAAGGCTATGTCGTCGGCATCCATCCGTTAGAGCTTTGGCTGCTACGCTATCTCAAGGAGCACCCGCGGGCCGATCTGGAACGGGCACTCGCGGCGAGCGAGAGCGTAAGCGAGGAAGTCTATGCATGGCTCTACAAAACCGGCAACAAGGCCGCGCAGGATCGTCGAATCCGTATTATCGCTGAAGAAGACGCCTTCGCTGAGCTGCATACCCTGTGGCAGCGTCATGGCTATCCCTTTTCATCGCTGGTGCCATCATTGGCCACCGCCCTCGGCACATCGGCCGACCGCCCATCAGCCCTCGCCGAGCTGATGGGTATCATCGTGAATGACGGTATGCGCCTGCCAACGCGGCGCATCGAACGGCTGGTGTTCGCCGAGGGCACCCCGTACGAGACCCATCTTGCGCCCGCGCCGACAAAGGGGCGACGGGTATTTGCGCCCGAAGTCGCCACTGTCCTGCGCAAGGCACTGGAGTCGGTCGTCGCCAACGGCACGGCGCGTGGCGTGTCGGGCGTCTACGCGAGCGCCGACGACGAGTCCTTGCGCGTCGGCGCCAAGACCGGCACCGGTGACGAGCTGTCCGAGCATTTCGGTCCAGGCACGGCCGCCAGCAGGGCGAAGGAAGTCAGCCGAAGCGCGGCGCTGGTGTTTTTTCTCGGCACACGGCATTTCGGGGTCGTTACGTCCCACCTGCCGGGACCTAATGTGCGAGCACTGCGCTTCACCAGCGCACTGCCCACGCATATCTTGAGTGCGCTGAAGCCCGCGATCGCGCCGATTCTACAGGGCGAGCCATCGCTTCCGATCCCGGACCTACAGACAGTCGTCGCCGAGAATGCTGACGCCAGTGCCACTGCTGCGCCCCCCGCACGGCACCGGCCGGTCTTGGTGCAGAAGCGATCCGGACCAGTAAAGCGCGCGGCACGGGCAAACAGTCGCAGCGTTCGGCGGACCGCACCTAGAATCATGGATGATCTGTTCTGATGCTACCCTGCGCCATCAGGAACCGCTTTGCCAACTGTCGTAGAGTCGAAGGTGCGTTCGCCAGCGTGTAGAAACCTGTCGGGCAAGGCCAATAGCATTCTCCGCCTGGCTGCCGCCGCGCAAGAGCAGATTTCGGACACCACCTCCGAGGTCGCCGGCCACCACCTGAGTTTGCTCAAGCGCATTGCCACGGCGTGGCCTTCGTCGTTGGTTTGAACGGCGGCTACAAACAGAGCCGGACCCCAGCGTTGGACAGAGATCCGCTCACGATAAGGGAGATCTTCTCGCTGATGTTCGTCGACAGAGGAGGAGCAGAAGATTTCGAGGGGCAAGGATCGTCGGGGTCGAACAGATTGTTCCGATTGATTCCGGCCAGCCAGTCCCGAGCCTGGACACTTCCTCGGTAGAGAACTGCTGGCGGGGCTGGAGCGGAAGCCGAAGGCCATCAGCGCCGTGCTGCACATCTTCATCCGGGTCATCGAAGGTTATCTGTGCCAGGCCAGCGGCGCCACCTCGCATGCCCGCCCTGACGCGGTGAGCTTCAACCACTGCCTTAGCAACTCTTTGGAAATTCTTCAAAGCGCCTGTCCCTGGGCCGTTAGCGTCGTCGTCAGCAGGCGAACGTCGCCGTTTTGGGCAGCATTCGGCATTCGGAAAGCCGGCGAAGGTCGCGTAAGTCGTTGATATAGGAATTTCCACACAGCTTCTCACAGCATGGTATCGATTCGGGGCGATGGCGCGGATACACCGGCCCCCAACCCACGACTCGCTTCCGTGCCAGCCGCCATATGGCAAGATTGTCGCACCCTTGCCTGGTCCGACTGCGCTTCGGCTTATCAGGCGGCCGGGCGATCGTGGGTCTCCACGGCCCCGTAATGCTGCCTCATGTCGATTTCGGCCTTGTTCGATCGTCTCGGTCTCGGTCTGCGGTCCGACGCTTGTCGAGGAGATGCCCTCGTTCTCCTTGCCTGCAAATGGCAACGGATGGACGCTACACTCAAGGTTCGCGACTGCGAACAGATCGGCGGAACGCTCCTTTCCATGAAGGTCGCCAACCAGCACTCAGCTGATCGGTTCCGATTCATTTGTCAGCCTTTACGCGCTCTAAAGTTGGTTTGAAAAAGAAGCTAATCGCAATAGTAGGTGCTTGCTTATTGATCTTGATCGCGGTTGCCTATTGGGCGCTCGATCGGGAAAATCGCGTGCTTAACGAGGCTGAACGCACCGCGTTAGGCGGTACCTACGTCGCGCTCTCAGACGGAATCACCTACTACAAGTTGGAGGGGCCGTCAGACGGGCCGGTCACGGTCCTTGTCCATGGGGGAACGTTGCCGCATTGGACGTGGGATAAACAAGTACGCCCGTTGACGCAAGCCGGTTTCCGTGTGCTCCGATATGACCAGTACGGCCGCGGGTATTCCGATCGACCGAACCTCATTTACAACCAGGAACTATACCAAAAGCAACTGTTGGAGCTTCTCGATGAGCTTTTGCTCAAAGAGCCGGTTAACCTGATCGGTGTATCTCTCGGAGGCGGCACGGCTATCAATTTTACCGCTCTTCATCCCGATCGCGTAAACAGACTTATACTGATTTCCCCATTGATCAAGAACTATCGAACTCCCGCAGTCCTGCGCTACCCGATTATCGGCGAGTTTATCGCTCGTACAGTCGGTATTCGCATCGTTGAGAAACGCCTGTTCTCCCTCTATGGCGACCAGCCGGACGCCGAAAAGTACCACCAACTGTTCAGTCAGCAAGTCAGCTACCGCGGATTTCGACGGTCGTTGTTATCTTTGCTAAGACACGACGCCTTGGGAGACTACACCAAGGCCTACGATGCCGTGGGTCGTCAAGAACGACGATCTCTACTGATTTGGGGCACCATCGACCAAGAGATTACTCGGGAGATGATCAGAGCAATCCGATCCCGCATGCCAACTCTTGCCTTCGAACCTGTCGAGGGTGCCGACCACGGAATCGTTTTTAAGGAACCCGAGCTGGTAAACCAGCTGATTGTCGATTTCTTGACCGAAGGGGAAGCCCGCCGGAGCCAGGCTGAGTGACCACAGCGGACTCCCGTCGCTGAGCTGACCCTCGGCTGCGTGCAGGCGGCTGAGGGTCTTGGGCGACTGCCGACATTTGGCTAACCTGAAAGGCAACGGCCGGAATCGACCCAGAACTGCCATTGGCTCTCTGAACGCCAACGGCAGGAATGTGGCCAGCAGCGGACACCGAGCCGAGCGTGGCGTTCGTCACCGATGCCGCTCCCGTCGAGCGGATTCTCACCCACATCGGTGAGCCCCCCACGTGCGCCTCCGATTGCCCCGCCCGCGGACCGCACGCCTGCGCCGATGTTCCCGCGCCGATGCCGGACTGGAACCTCCTGGGTCAGCCCGAGCCCGACTTCGAGTTCGAGTTCGAGTTCGATCAGCGCATCTCTTGGCAGCCGGCGTCAGCTACGCGAGCCGGTGGTGTCGCCGTCGTCCTGCACCTTCCCGCAGCGCCGCTGAATCCCGCCCCTTGGCACCGCCCGGTGCCCGCTTGCACGGGTGGCGAATTCCGTCAGCCCTGTGGTAGGGTCTTGACCGATCTTCCAACCCCACCAGACTCGCCCTCTAGTCGTCTCTGAATCCGCAAGGGCGCTTGGCCTTCCGATCTGTCAGTGCCATTCGTGTCACGTCCCGGAGATCGGCACAGAACGGATTGCCGTGATAGATCCTGAGGCCATGCCGACGGCCACGGCACGATGCAATAGTCAAAAAGGAAGACTTGGCCCCGACTTCGTGCGACTCGGAGGGAGCGGGCCATGCCCCAAGACTAGCGGGTTGCGTTGTGCGCGAAACACAAGACCTCATTCTTTCCGATATCCACCCTTTCCAGCCGCCTCCAATATGAAAACCAGCGCTAAAGCTGAAAAATCGTTCTTCCACCGACTTAAATCGGCGTTCGTAAACCCGGCACGCTGCCCGGAAAGATCATTGGCGCAATCATTCCAACTCAAAAATGAATGTGCAAAAATCCTGATTGAAAACTGCTCCAAGGGAGTCTCCTTGGACTCTGGCGGAAAGACGCTCAGCCTCGTCCGAGAGCAGTTTATCGGCGAGGCACGGGGTGGTGACGGGGCGGCATTTCTCTTGCTGGACCCGAAGTACTTTAAAACCCGAATCAATGGTTTTATACGAATCTCCGCGGGAGATCATCTGATCGTCGGCGCGGAGGATGAACAACAGCGAACTATGCTCGACCTTTCTGCGTCGGCGCCCTCGCGCCTATTCTCAATTGCACACGAAGGCGATGCACTCGTATTCAAGGACCTAACGACTCCCCCCGGAACCACCCTGGCTCCCATGGATAAAGACAAACTGCATATCACCGAGCGTCGTAGCGCGAGTCTCAGGGAGATATTTAGAATATTCGGCGGGCCAATCAAGCTGCTTCCGCCTGACCAGGCTTTAGAAGACCTGAACAAAGTAAATAAGCTCTTGGAGAGAGAACCATCACGACCGAGGGACGTCAACGGGAGGCCAGGTGGCGTGGTCTCCCTACCAAAAACGATGATCCCCATCATCGTCGGCGACCTGCACGCCCAAGTAGACAACCTGCTCACGCTTCTGACTCAGAACCATTTTCTCGAAGCCATGTCGGAAGGCAAGGCTACCATGGTGATTCTGGGCGATGCCGTCCACTCGGAAATAGATGGATGCATGGAAGAGATGGAAACTTCTCTTTTGATGATGGATCTGATCCTGCGCCTGAAGCTCTGGTTTCCGCAGCAGCTATTTTACGTCCGCGGAAACCATGATAGTTTTTCGGAAGAAATCGGCAAGAGCGGAGTCCCCCAGGGACTCCTATGGGCCGAAGCGTTACGTGATGCCCGTGGCGATGCCTATAAAGAGGCGATGGATAGATTTTACGAACTGCTGCCCTTTGTCGTCCTGTCGAATACCTACGCGGCCTGCCATGCCGCACCACCGAGGGGGAAGGTGGACATGGATATGCTGATCAACATTCATAAGTACCCCAGTCTTATCAAAGAGATCACCAGCAACAGATTGAGTCGACCCCACCGGCCGGCGGGTTATACCAAGGGGGATGTAAAACGCTTCCGGAATTCACTCAACCTTCGTGGAAAAGCGGAGTTGTTCGTCGGCCATACTCCCCTGACAAGGCATGACACACTGTGGTCGAACGTGGGGGGCATCAAGCACCATGACGTCGTGTTCAGCGGAAATGTGCCCTGGATTGGCGTGTATACCAGCACGAAGGGCGAGGTGATCCCGCTACGCTACCGCGCTGAGTCCCTACTGCCAGTCATCAATGGAATGAACGATGTCGAACTGTATGACGAACTAGAGCAATAGCAATACCGTGAAAAAAATCGCCGGAAAGAGTTCGACAAAGGGGAAATCGCTTAAGGAAGGACCCGTTATCCTCCAAATGGAAGATTTTTTCATCGAGGAGCCGAGAGAAAAGAAGGATCTCACGCTGGCCGAGCTCAATCATTTGTTTAAGATATTCCTGAAAAACAAGGGCATAAAAAAGAAGAACATATCCATCATCTATCAGTTTTCTTTACTATTTAACGACCCGGCATTTTCCGAATGGCACAATTTGAGCAAAATTGAGCAGAGCAAATCGCTTTCTGATCAGGTGGTATTCCCACAAGCCTACGATGAACTAATCACCGAGCTTGGTGCAACGGCAGGTGACAGCCAAACAATAAGCGGCGTTGTCAAGGATGCAGTACAGAACGCGATTGACGCTTTTTCTCATGCCGCATTTTTGCAGCGAAAATTCGAGACCAGGTTTCCCGGAGTGAAGGTCATCTTATTCATGGACCAGATCGACGAGAAAATGATCCTTGTGGTGGTTGACAATGGTTACGGGGCAAAAATCACCAAACCCAAGAAATCATACTTGGGAGAAGAGTACGGCGATGATTTTTCCTCTCGACTCGTCGATTGGATAATAAGGCGCTTCGTAGAAAAGGATGCAAGCGATATCAGACGGGATATCGCCTATACCGGCGGCCAAGGAATGGCGATGAAGAAGCTCCGAATCGAGCTGCAACTGGACGTGCATGTCCATTTCTTTGCGTCGGGCGCAGTATTCGAGTTGCGGTTGGCCGCGGGGCCACAAGGTCTGCCCTCTTGACCCAGCACTGCCCACTGACCTCCAGACGCTGACCTCCCTTGATTCTGACTTTCCTAACCCTTTCCAGGGCGTACAGCTCCATGAAGAAGATCGCTGCGTTTTTGCTCGCGTCCTTGCTGGCCGTAACGGTATGTGCGGGACAGCGATTGGCGGATGTCCATCCTGGGTTTCCTTGCGATGGGGTGGCGCAGGTTGAAGAGCGGCTGGGATCCGTGGAGGTGGCCGTGCCAGGTTCGAACGGCATCCGCCAGTACAGGGGGACTGAGGGAGGGGCCGAGGTAACTGTCGTTTATCACTGCGAGCAGGGGCGGTTGGCCGAGCAGGAAATCATCTTCAAACGCCCTACCCGAAGCGAGATCTACGGAATCGCCAATGAGCAGAGCAAGGAACTGGTCAAACACTTGGGCGAGCCCCTTCATGATGGCCTCAATCTGGGAGCCTGGAGCAAACTGATGTTCGGTTTTCTGGGGGCAGACCTGGATTACCTTACCTCGGTCGTCGTCTGGGGTAGGGCTAAAGAGGACGTGATGCTGTTGATTCGGGAAATAGAGGGCGACCGCTGGGAAGTCGTCATTTCTCAGGGCAGTTCAAAAGTGGAATACATACTCAATTCATAGTCCGGGGTCGTAAGGCGGGGTCAGGGTCATTAAGCGGGGTCTTGTTTTTTGCGAAAGATGCGAAAGAGGGGTCTTGTGTTTTGCCGGCCATCGCCGAGGCCATCGGCGGCCAGTTCTATGTCGCCCCTCGCAGCCAAGATCCCCTTCAGCTCGCTGCCAATGCGCCCCGAGGCGCCGAAAATGATGATCGTCATGCCTGGTTTCGCCCACCGGTTGTCCGTGCGGCGACGTCGGAGCCGGCCAACAGCTTGCTGGTGCCTATGTGTAGCGACCTGCAAACATCGGGCACTCAGCCTGAAAGCATCGCGATTTTCGGCCCAGATTAACTGACAATATCCGGGGCCTCGAACCCACATTAATCTGCCAACAGCCCAGATTATCTGCAAACAGCAATTGCTGTCACAGGGGGCTTCGTCAACAGCCCGGCAACGATCCCGCACGGTCGGAACGGATGGAGGGGCGACAGTCCGCTTTGCCATGAAGCCGGACCATTAGAAGCAGTCCGGCGAAGGGCAGCAACCGACCCAATGCTGTCGGTCGATCCCTCAAAGGTTCAAAGGCGGATATGCAAGTGGAGCAGTCACTCGGATCGACTACGCACGGACAGCAAGTTGGCTGAAGCTGGCGGTGGAGATTCGACCCGGCAATGACTGCAATGGGTTGGTCACGGGTCGTAGGCCAGGAAATCTGACTAACGGCCGCTTCTTGATCTCCTGACCGGCAGGACTCGACCCAAATGAGACATCACGGTTGAACTAAGCGGTGGCGGAAGTCGTCCGTTTGAGTGACATGTTATGAATGAATTTCAGCGCGTTGTAAAAAGAATATCCGAGCAAAGAAAAGCATAAAAACGAAATCGTTCAAGCCATAGATACTGTAAAAAACTCCGGCAAAAAAGTCAATTGAATAGAGTGATGTGAGACTATTTTGCGAAAGCCAGGCAACCCAAACCAACACATAGACGAGTTTTTCTAAAGCAAAAGCGCCTGCGAGCCACGTAATTCTTGATTTGATAAGCGCAGCACCGAGATAGGCCAGACCCCAAACAATAATCATGAGGAGCCCAAAGTTAGACATCACAACTGGGTCGGCATTATTTATGGCAACGTTGGTGAACGCTCGCGAAAAAACAAGAACTCCGACTATATTCATGAGAGCGGCTGCGATAAGCCCGTTTTTCACCAATGTTCTGCTCATACTTTCCTTCCTAACTTGCCTAGTGCATAGTAAGTAATTCTCTGGTTTCCGGATATCATTTCGAAATACGACGTTATCCGAAAGCAACCGGCGGGTGCTGCGTGAAAACAGTCCCGACGCCGCGAGCGTACCGCCCTTGGCTGCTCGAAATCGTAGCATGACTGTGCCTGAGGTCCGCTTATGGCCGACTCCTGCGACTCGTCGAACTCGACGCGACCGGCAGGTGTCGACCCAAAGGAGGCATAACGCCTGGGTTTAGCTGCGTTTGAGGCGACGCACGTTTGTGCAACAGCAAAAGTATGCGACGGCCTCGGACTCCGTCTCAGCGAAGGCGCGGACGGTTGTTCTCGTCTCCAACCATTCTTCCGCTCGTTCCTCTGGCAGGGGCGCTGCACTCGTTGGCGTAATGGTCGCGCCGCACTTGTTAGCGGCTGCGCGGGCTATCGAGCGCAATCCGGTCCGGAGTAAAGACACGAGCAGCCGCGACATGCCCTCCGACTTGGGCAAGGATTGAGTTACGTCTGCTGTCCCGAGAATTGGTCCCGGGAAACGCCTGCCTCTGGAATTGCGAGGGCCGTGCGCGCGTCGTCACTGGACTTTAGGGCCGCTCGACGCCGGCCTTGAACGAGACCTTGTCGTAGACCTCGGCCAGCGCCAGCGTGCAGTCGATGCTCTCGATGCGGAACTGGTCGGCCAGGTCCTCATGGCTGCTGAGGATCCAGCGACCGTCGGCGCCGCGGGTGTAGAGCTCGACGAGCACCCGGTGCTGCGCGACGAGTAGGTACTCGCGAAGCGATGGGATGCGCCGGTAGAGGTTGAATTTATCGCCGCGGTCGTAGCCCTCGGTGGAACTGGACAGAACCTCGCCGATCAGGCTCGGGTTCAGCAGCAGGTCGCGGCGACCGTCGTAGAACTGCGGCTCGTCGCATAAGGCCATCAGGTCCGGGTACTTGCCCGCCTCGGCGGCCTGCACGCGGAGCCTTAGACCGCTGCCGAAGACCTGGCAGGGGCGGTACTTCACCTGTGTGCCGAGGTCGCGCACGATATTGCTGATAATCGCATTGTGCTCGAAGGTGCCGCCGCTCATCGCGAAGACCTCACCGCCAACGTACTCATAGCGGTCACCAAGGCTCGCGCGCTCGCCGGCAAGCCATTCATCGAAGCTCAGGTGCGGCTTTGGTTGCAGTGACATCGGCTTTCCCCCATCGGCATGGCTCGACTGCCCTGCAGTATAAACGACAGGACCGGGTACCTACGGATACGGATAGGCAATCCAACCGCCTCTGCGCGACTAGCGACACCCGAGCGCGGAACGTAGGCGATTTCTGTCAAATCTCATACCAGCTGACTTGTCTCGACGCCCGCCTTCGTTGTCGCACCGGCAGTCACAGAGCCCGGCTTTGCTCCTGCCGGTGCTCCTTGAAGGCGAACCTCAATCCGGCGTCATCTGGTACGAGATTTTCCAGCAATCGCCTTAGCGGCACATCGATGATCGGTCAAGGCATCGTCTGGGCGTTCAGCGGCGTCTTCATGGAGCAACCAGCCCGTCTTGCGCGACGGCAAGGTGGTCGGCGTGCACGGCACTGTCTACGGCATCGGCGCAGCCGGGGGCGCCCACGCCAACATGTCCGTAAACCTGCGCGCCTTGCGCACTTGGGACGCGCTGCAAGACAGGTTCCAATAGGCAACCAATAGGCAACCGCACCGGGAGGTAGCAATGCCG
Organism: uncultured Gammaproteobacteria bacterium; assembly: GCA_963695445.1. Classification (GTDB taxonomy): domain Bacteria; phylum Pseudomonadota; class Gammaproteobacteria; order Chromatiales; family Chromatiaceae; genus Thiohalocapsa. The sequence continues at coordinate 69,436 of CAVOGV010000038.1, forward strand.
ATGCAGCGGGTCAGCGTCTAGGCCATACTTCTAGAAAGGAGGCCATGCATCGCGAGCGACATCCATGAAGTCCACCAACGAACATGCTGTTTGAAAGCCGGTTCATCGCTGCGTCCAGTCGCGCCTGGTTCTGGTGGCCGCTCCTATTGTGGGCGGTGATTCTTCCCGGAGCGGGTCGCGCACAGATGCTCGACGAGTCGGAAACGACCGTGGGCGAAGCGCCCAGCCGTATTCAAGTTCTTGAGGATCGAATTTCTGGCAGCGGGCTGAACCTGTACCGCATTGAGGGTCTCAAAAAGGGAGAAACCCTCTACGTCCACGCCAGCACAACCTCCGGATACCTGGACCCCTTGGCCGCCCTCCTTAAGCCGGGGATCGACCTGAACGAACTCACCAGGGAACCGCTGGACAAGCTGGTTGAGACCTTGTCGCGCGATCACGACCCCATCGAGGTTACCCGGCAGGTTTTAAGCCGCTACGCGCTTGCCGGTAACGACGACGCCGAGGGGCATTTTCACGCGGCGTTCGGCGTCGAGATCCCTGCAGACGGAGAGTACCGGCTCGCCGTCGGCAGTTCCTTGGTTCGTCCTTCCGCAGGCGCCTACCGGCTCATGGTCGGCACCGATGCGCCGGACGTCCTCTCTGGTCGTCCGAAAAGTAGCGGTCCGCCGTTCGTGTTTCGTGAAAAGGACGTGGGTGTCCTGGAACGCGGCATCGTTTCGGTCAGCGGCGAGCTGAGACCAGGCCAGGCAATCCGGTACTACCACCTGGCGGATATGTCCAAGGGGCAGACGTTCTACGCCTACGCGGAAGCATTGACCGGTGATCTCAAGCCCGTGCTGACCCTTTACGATTTCAGCGACAAGGCAGTCGCATCCGCAAATTTCGCCGCGAGCGGATCCCGAGCAGCGCTGCAGTACCAACTGCCCAGGAAAGCCGAGCGTTACCGGCTCAAGATCTCCAGCGAAGATCCCGCCGGCAACCCAACAGCGGGCAACTACCGTCTTCTGATGGGCCTGAATGCACCGGAGGTGCTGCGCGGTGAAGGCAAACCGACCGGGCGGGCGTTGTTGCGAGAGCCGATTCCCGTTGCCATCGGCGTCAAGCTGCAGCAGATCACCGAGGTAGACCAGAAGTCGGAGAATTTCGGGGTCGTGGCGACGCTCGTCCTGCACTGGACGGATCCGGCGCTAGCCTTCGATCCTGAGGTCGTGCAGGACCGCTTCCAGATCTTCACCGGGGACGCATTTGGCGCAGAAATGAGTCGGAAAGGACAGCTCTGGCCGCAGTTCACGGTCATCAATCAGCAGGGCAACCGCTGGGTGCAGAATCGGGTGGTCGTGGTTCAGCCCAATGGCGAAACTGTCTACCTGGAGCGGTTTTCCACCACACTGCAGGCGCCCGACTTCGACTTTCGCGACTTTCCTTTCGATGTGCAAAGGTTCTTTATTCGCATCGACCTGTTGACTCCCGAATGGCTCTTCGTGCTTCGCGAGATTGACGGCTACAGCGAGGTCGGCGACAAGCTGGGCGAGGAGGAATGGGTCGTCACCGATTTCGCCACGCACTTGTCCCGCGGGGACATCCTGCAAAGACCGGTCTCACGGTTCGATCTCGAGTTTCGGGCGAAACGCCACATTGCTTACTATGTGTTTCGCATCCTGCTCCCCCTGATCGTGATCATCGCCGTCTCTTGGATCCTTTTCTTTCTCAAGGACTACGCGAAACGCGTGGACGCCGCCGGGGCGAATCTGCTGCTGTTCATCGCCTTTAATTTCGCCATTTCCAACGACCTGCCGCGGTTGGGTTATTTGACGTTCCTCGATACACTGCTGATCAGCGCATTTCTCGTCACCGCGGTCGTCCTGATCTTGTCGGTCTACCTGCGGCGCCAGGACATGAAGGGCCGGCACAACTTTGTGGCCATGGTCGACCGCTACGTCATCACCTTCTACCCGCTGGCGTATATCGTGACCATCGTGACCGTTGCGCTACTGTTCCGGTAGGTGGACCAGGGGTGAGCCTCGTGATTGTCCGTCGCTTCTGCATGACCGCCACGTTGCTCTTCTTGTCCTGGGGGCGTTGTACGGCGCGCTTCACGGACTGCTCAACGGCTCCGCCCTTGCGGCCATGGGCGCGGCTCCCTCTGCCTTGTTCGTTATTGTGCTGACGGTCATGGTCATCGCCTTGCTCACCGCCGCTGCCGTCGTTCCGGTGCGGGCGCTCTGGGCTCGGGTAGCCGTCCGGGTCGCGGGCAGCTGGGTCGTGGCGGTAGGCATGCTGATGCTTGGCTGGTTGGCGCAGGGCATGGCTTGAACACTCTGCACGGCATTCTTAAAAGCGTGTTCCAAGTTGGCGATGTCCACTGCTGACACCCTTGGAATCTGCCGGGAGCCGACCTACACCTCTCGGCCAGTTGTCGACGCTGGCGCTTCGCCGCTCGGTGTCCGCAGTCGCGTGGATAGCCGACGCTCGCCGCGTCAACGAGCTGGATTACGTACACTGTCCCCGGAACTGGAGATTGTTCGCTGGATTCGGCGCACCGATCGATAGCGCACAGGAGGTTCATGCGTTGCTCTGCCAGCACCTCGGCGAAGCAAAAGCCACTTTCAATGGCGCTTACGACATCCCGCTAAGGATCGTTGCGGCGGATAAAGGATTGCAACACAGTCACTTCCGCTGATGTCTGATTCGACAATGCTGTGCCCAGATACCGGCGGGCAGTGCGTAATCAAGGATCAGCAGCCTCCCAACGACTGAGCCTCATAGAGCCTCATCGAGGCCGCTGCCGATGGCATCGGCGATAGTCTGAACGACCAGTACGCAAACGGCCACAAAGCGAGCCTTCCCTTTTGCTTGTCGCGGCTAGCTTTTATTTTCTGGAGGTTAAAAAATGCCAACATACCTGAGTCCGGTTGTCTCCCTGATCGCGGGCATTCTGATCCTGATCCAACCCAAACTCCTCAACTAGATCATCGCCATCTATTTGATCATTATCGGGGTGCTGGGTCTTTTGAAGTTTTAGCCCCTTATCCCGAACATCTTGAACAAAGCGTCACGAAACTTTCGTTGTCGTTGTCGTAGTCGAGTATCCGGACGACTACGAGCACGACAACGACAACGAGCACAGTTTTCGACCATGCTTATTGGTTCCACAATCAGCGCATCCGCCGATCCGTCGACCGCAGCGCCGCGCGCAACTCGCTGAGTTGGCGAGCCACCTCCTGGACACGCGGATCACTGCCCGCGTAGAGCGCCAAGAGCAGCCGTTGGGCGGTGGCGGTGGCCAGATCGAACAGCACGGGATCACCGAGTGCGAGCGCGGTTTCCGCGACCTGTATCTGTGCCTTGACCGCTCGATGGCCGCTCAGCACCGTCGAGCGCGGCCCCAATTGTGGGCCGATTGCGCTCCGCGCCGGGCCGGTGGCGGGAGCCGGGCGACTCCCGGAGTGATGCCCGCCAGCAGGGCCTGCAACAGCCGCGGGTCGACGGCGTCGAGCGTCGGCGGCAAGCTCGCCGCGGTGCCTGGGAGCAGGGAACCTGGGGCTGACTGTGACTCCGAGAGTCGTTCTTCCCGGCGTTGAGTCCCGCGGTCTGGATGCCTCCCCTGCGTGACCTCCGGCGCGCGCGTCGAGCGCCGCCTCGCGGCGATCGAGCTCCGCCTGACGTTCGCGCAGCCGCGCCTCCGCGGCACGCACCTGTTCCGCCAGCATCACCTGCCGCCGGCTCGCCTCGTCGATGGAGACGCGCATGCGCGCCATGCCGCTGTGCAGCCCGGACCAGTAGAGCTGGCCAATGGCGACTGCGCCAACCGCCAGCAGCAGCAGCGCGGACGAGATCAGCACCACCGGCCACAGCCGACGACGCGGCGAGCGCATGGCGGCGCTTAGACGGTTGGCGGGTTGTTCAGCTGTAGTCGGCACAGGGCATCGCACAGGCCCGCATCGCTGGGCTCGTTGGCAACGGCAACGATGCGAAAGCCTAGCTCGATCGCGGTGCTCGCGTTGCGCTCGCTGAGCACCGCGAGCGGCAGCCCGCGCAGCCAACGATGCGCCGTTTCCGGCACCATGGCGAGCAGATTGACCAGGACCTCGTCGCTGGTGGCGGTGACAAAGCTCAGGGATTGCTGCCATTCGGGGATCAGCGCGGCCGCGTCGGTATCCGGCGGCACGCGTTGATAGACCTCGGCATAGGCGACGCTGGCGCCGCGCTGCGCCAGTGTCTCGCCAAGCGTGGCCCGACCACCCTCGCCACGGACGATCAGCACCCGCTTTCCGGCCACCCGCGTCAGCGCCGGCAACGCGAGCAGTGATTCACTGTCGAAACCCGACTCCGGCACCAGATGCGGCGCTAGACCCGCCTCCTGCATCGCCGTCGCCGTGGCACGCCCGACTGCGGCCAGTTGCGGACCCGATCCAGCGCCGGCCCCCGCATTCATCGCATCCGCGGTCGAATGTCCGGCCGAATCTCCAGCCGAATCTCCGATTAGCAGCCGCCCGATCCGGCAGCAGCGCCAGCGCATACTCGACCGCGTTGCGACTGATGAAGATGACCAGGTCATAGCCCGCGCACAATACGGCGCGCGCCGCCTCCGGGTTGCGCGACGGGCGAATCTCAACGGTCGGGAACGGCACCGGCCGACCGCCGACGTCCTCGATCAGCCGGCACAACTCGCGCGCTTGGGCGGCCGGCCGGGTGACGAGCACACCCTCGACCACCGAGTGCACACAGGCTGGTCATGCCTCGCGCAGCGCGGCCAGGATTTCATCGGCCCCCTGGGCCAGCAGGTCGTCGGCGATGGACTCGCCGAGCCGCTCCGCATCCGCGACCGGTGCCCGCCCTTCGGCTCTCAGCAAACGGCTACCGTCGGGGGTACCGACCAGCGCCCGCAGGTACAGCTCGCCGCCGTCGTGCACCGCATGCCCGGCGATGGGCACCTGACAACCGCCCTGCAAGCCGCGCGTTCATGGCCCGCTCGGCGAGCACGCACTCGGTGGTGGCGGAATCATGCAGCGGCGCGATCAGCCCGTGCACACGCTCATCGTTGCTGCGGCATTCGATGCCGATGGCGCCCTGACCGATGGCCGGCAGGCTGTCCTCGACCGAGATACAGGCGCGGATGCGGTCGCTGAAGCCGAGACGCTTGAGGCCGGCCGCGGCCAGGATGATGGCGTCATAGTCGCCGGCATCGAGCTTGCTCAGCCGGGTATTGACGTTACCGCGCAGGGGCTCGATGCGCAGGTCCGGCCGGCGCGCAGCGAGCTGGCACTGTCGGCGCAGGCTGGAGGTACCGACGCAGGCGCCCTGGGGCAAGGCGTCCAGTCCGTCGAAGCGGTTCGAGACGAAGGCATCCAGCGGGTCTTCGCGGTCCAGAATCACCGCCAGGTGCAGGCCCTCGGGAAAGTCCACCGGCACGTCCTTCATGGAATGCACGGCGATATCCGCATCACCGGCCAGCATGCCCTGCTCCAGTTCCTTGACGAACAGCCCCTTGCCGCCGACTTTCGCCAGCGGGGCATCGAGTATCTTGTCGCCGCGGGTGGTCATGCCGACGATCTCGACCTCAAGGCCGGCGTGGAGCCGGCGCAATTCCGCGCTCACATGTTCGGCCTGCCACATGGCCAACGGGGATTTGCGGGTGGCGATACGGATAATTTCGGTCATCAACGCTTCCAGGATTGTGCACTTATTCTCAAAGGATGAGCCCGGGACATCGCTGCCGGCGAGCCTGTTGGGGATGTGGAATTAGGCGATCTCTGTCAAAGCTCATACCAGCTGACTTGTCATCTGGTATGAGATTTCCGCCGATCACCTTAGATTTCAGCTGTGCCGCAAAAAGCGACGTACTTCGGGCAGATGCCGACGGCTCACGGGCAGGCGTTCTTCGCAGCCGTTGAGCACCGCCATGCTGGCACCGTCGGGGCCTTTTTCCAGGCCGACCAGGCATTCGCTCGCCACCAGGGCATTGCGATGAATTCGCATGAAGCGGTCAGGAAACTCCTGCTCGAGCGCCTTCAACGACTCGTCGATGAGCATGCGCCCTTCGGAGTGCCGCACGGTGACATACTTCTGCTCCGCGAGCAGATAGAGCACGTCATCCACCGGCACGGTCTGAACGCCGCCGCGGTAATGCGCGCTCAGATGCCGGCGACGATCGGCGTCAAGCGACGCGGATGCGCCTGGGCGCTGCGCCCGTGTCGTCGTCGGCAGACGCTGCAGCGCCTCCAGCAGTCGCTCGCGGCGCACGGGTTTGACCAGGTAGTCGGCCACGTTGCGTTCGAAGGCGTCCAGCGCGTACTCCGGATAGGCCGTGACCAACACCACCGCCGGCGGCGGTTCCAGCGCGGCCAACTCGCCGGCCACCTCCAAACCGTTGCGCCCGGGCATCTGCACATCGAGGAACACCAGATCCGCGTCCGTCTCGATACATTGTGCAGCAACGCCCATGCCGTTTGCCGCCTCACCGACAACCTGGTAATCGCCGCCGAGTTCCTCGATCAGCCGCCGCAGCCGCTCACGGGCCGGGCCTTCGTCGTCGACCACTAGGACTCTCATCACTGCCTCCGGGGGTGTGGAAAGGTCAGCCGCACCAGGTAGTCGCCGTCGACCCGTGACCGCGTCACGCGAGCCACTTCCGGGAACATGGCCTGCATGCGCTGCGCCACGTTATCGAGCGCCATCCGATTGCCCTTGTGCGGTGTACCCGTTGGCAAGCGCGGATCGGGCAGCGTATTGCGGATGCTCAGCGTGACCATACCGCGACGATAGCGTCCGACGATCTCGATGCGCCCAGGCTCAGAGGACGGCTGGATACCATGGTATACCGCATTCTCCACCAGCGGCTGAAGGATCAGAGGGGGCACCAGCGCATCGCCCGGCAGATCGACCAGGTCCCAATCCACCCGCATGCGATCGCCCAAGCCGCTGCGCCTCGATGTTCAGGTAGCGGCGCGTCAGCTCCAGTTCGTCGTCGAGGCTGGTACTGGTGGCCTCGGTGGACAACGACGCGCGGAACAGGTCCGCGAGGTCTTCGGTGACCTCCTCGGCGAGGCGCGGGTTGGTCTGCGTCAGGCTGGCAATTGTATTCATGCTGTTGAATAGAAAGTGCGGACGAATGCGCGCCTGCAAGGTCTGAAAGCGCGCGTTGGCCACTGCCTCGACCTGCGCGCGCCACTGACGATGCAGGTAAAGGTACCGCAACAATAGCGCGCCGACGATGGCCGAGATCAGTCCGACGCGAATCATCAGCCCCTCGGTACCGTCGCTGGGCAGCAACCCGCCGCTCTCGGCCCAAGGCAGTAGCTGCACCGCACCATAGGCCACCAGCAGCGCCGCGCCGACGATCACGATCAAGGACAGCACCACGGCGACCCGCCCGTCGACACATCCCAGCGGACGACGCAGCACGCACAGCAGGCTCGCGCTGAGCAATGCAATCACCAGCACCAACAGCGACAACGGACCGAGCCGAGCCCAAAATTCCGCCAATGGGCTCGGCGACGCCAACGTGAGCAGGATTGCCAGCAGCGCGCCGTAAAGCACCACGCCGAGCGTCATCGGCAGGCTACAAAAATCCGGCAGCAAACCGTGTGCGCCAGCGCGATCGCCTGCATCCGCTAGGGCTGGTGACGCAGGGGCGGGACTTGACGGCGACATGAACCTCCGGCGGACTTGCATGTAAACTCGCGGCCATGTCCGAGTCGGCCGCGAACGAGCGGAGCTGATAGAGGCTCTGGCAGACGCGCTGACAGAGGTTCTGGCAGCGATTCTGATAGCAATTTTGGCCCTGCCCCGCAAATCTAGCAGCTTATGCACGCCCATGACTGATCACAGCAATGCCTCCAAGCCCTGGTCCGGGCGCTTCGACGAGCCCACCGACGCATTCGTCGAGGCCTTCACCGCATCGGTCGGGTTCGACCGGCGGCTGTATCGCCACGACATCGCGGGCTCCGATGGCCCATGCCACGCATGTTGACGCGTCAGGGAATTCTGAGCAACGAGGAGTGCGACGCCATCGTCGACGGCCTCGCCCGCATCGAGGCCAGCATCGAAGACGGCAGCTTCGAGTGGTCGGTGGCGCTGGAAGATGTGCACATGAACATCGAGGCGGCACTGACCGCGCATCGTCGGCGACGCCGGCAAGCGCTTGCATACCGGGCGCTCACGCAACGATCAGGTGGCCACCGACATCCGGCTGTGGCTGCGCGACGAGATCGATGCCGTGCGTGCCGGCATCCGTCGACTTGCAAGACGCGCTGCTGGATCTCGCCGAGCGCGAGGCCGACACGATCCTGCCCGGCTTCACCCACCTGCAGGTGGCCCAGCCGATCACCTTCGGCCATCACATGCTGGCCTGGGTCGAGATGCTCGATCGCGACGCCGGACGCTTGGCGGACTGCCGCAAGCGCATCAACGTGATGCCGCTGGGCGCCGCCGCGCTGGCCGGCACCACCTACCCCATCGACCGCGCCTATACCGCCGAACTACTCGGCTTCGATCGGCCCGCCGAGAACTCGCTCGACGCCGTGTCCGATCGTGACTTCGCCATCGAGTTCAGCGCTGCGGCGTCGATCCTGATGATGCACCTGTCGCGCTTTTCCGAGGAGCTCATCCTCTGGTCCTCGGCGCAGTTCGGCTTCGTCGAGCTGTCCGACGCCTTCTGCACCGGCTCGTCGATCATGCCGCAGAAGAAGAACCCGGACGTACCGGAGCTGATCCGCGGCAAGACCGGGCGTATCTTCGGCCACCTCATGGCCCTGCTGACGCTGATGAAGGGCCAGCCGCTGGCGTATAACAAGGACAATCAGGAAGACAAGGAGCCACTGTTCGACACCGCCGACAACCTGCGCGGCTCGCTGAAGGTGTTCGCCGACATGATGCGCCACGTCCAGTGCAATCACGAACGCATGCGCGCCGCCGCGCGCACAGGGCTTCTCCACCGCCACCGACCTGGCCGACTACCTGGTGCGCCGGGGCATCGCCTTCCGCGATGCCCACGAGATCGTCGGCAAGGCGGTCGGCTTTGGCGTGCGCGAGGGCCGCGACCTGGCCGAACTGACACTTGATGAACTGCGCGCGTTCTCCCCCGCCATCGGCGCCGATGTGTTCGACGTGCTGACGCTCGAAGGCTCCGTCGCCGCACGCGACCATCTCGGTGGCACCGCACCGGCGCAGGTGCGTGCCGCTATCGCGCGCCGTCGCTCACGACAGACCGCTGAGGGCTAGCGGAGCGCCAACGGCCAACGGTGCCGAAACGTCTAGCGAGGCTGCGCATCAGACCTTCGAGTCAGGGGCGGCGCTGGTTAGGCCAGCACGCTGATCCTTGTCGTTGTCGTGCTTCGAGCTGGGGGAAGTTTCGATTACGACAACGACAACGAGAAGCTTGACTCATCTGCAAGCATTTTGCGCACTTAGGCAATTCAGGCAACCTAGGCTTTTCCCGAGACTGCACTCGGAAAAAGTGGTTCGCCAGCAGCGAACAGTCAGGAGGATAGGCTGGCACAACTCCGGCACCGTTAGGTACATCATGTTGCCGTTTTGGAGGCCTTACGCGGCAAGTCGGCCCGTTGCCGAATTGACGGTGTTGGGGTGACGCAGCGCCGCTGATCCGTTGCACGCCCTCAAGGGCGCTAGCGCGCCCTGGCCGACCGGAGGTCGGCGCTCCCTGGGACCGCCGACTTCGAGTCGGCCCGCTGCCGGATTGACGGTATTGGGGTGACGCGGCTGCGCTGATCCGCTGCACGCCCTCAAGGGCGCTAGCGCGCCCTGGCCGACCGGAGGTCGGCGCTCCCTGGGACCGCCGACTTCGAGTCGGCCCGCTGCCGGATTGACGGTATTGGGGTGACGCGGCTCCGCTGATCCGCTGCACGCCCTCAAGGGCGCTAGCGCGCCCTGGCCGACCGGAGGTCGGCGCTCCCTGGGACCGCCGACTTCGAGTCGTCCGCTGCGGGATTGACGGTATCGGGGTGACGCAGCGCCGCTGATCCGGCGCACGCCCTCAAGGGCGCTAGCGCGCCCTGGCCGACCGGAGGTCGGCGCTCCATGGGACCGCCGACTTCTAGTCGGCCCGCTGCCGGATTGACGGTGTTGGGGTGACGCGGCTGCGCTGATCCGCCGCTCGTTCTCAAGGGCGCTCGGAAAAAGGCGTTTGCAAGCGGCGAACGGCCAGGGAGCTAGACTGATACAACTCCGACACCGTTAGCGACATCATGTTGTCGCTTAGGAGGCCCTAAGCGGCTAGTGCTTGCGCGCCATCGCCCCTAACCCGGCATGCGGCCCTTGGCACCGCAAACGACTTCGCTGTAGAAGACACCGAAGCGTCGATCCTGAGCGACCACATGGTTGAAAAACCAATGTCGAATCGAGGTTTGATCGTCGGCGTCCAACGCCGACGCCCCGCTAAGTGTGACGCTCCGGCGCAGATCGACGAACTCTGCCATGTGCAGCACGTGTTCGCGACAATGGTCATCCGTGTCGTCATAGTCGATCGCACGCAGAAAACGCTCTTCGGTGGCGAAGTGGCGGCGCAGGAGGGCAATCAGGTCGTCCAGACGCGCGGTGAGCGGGCTTTGCTCGGAGGCGTCGAACAGGCGATTGATCAACCGAACTATCTCTCGATGCGCCTCGTCCAGCAGATCGATGCCCAGCGTCCAGTCGTCGCGCCATATCAGCGGATCGGACATAACTTTCCCCTCTATCAATTCCTGTTTGATCCGGTTTGAAAAGACTGGGCCGGACCGAAGACCGGCGTGACTGCGGCGGGACGTCCTAACGCGCGATACGCGTCGTTGTCGTTGTCGTAATCGAAACTGCCCCCAGCCAACGGGACGTCAGGGCGCCTCAACGCTTCAAGGATCAAGGTCTCCTGCGCACGTTGCATGCAAGGCTCGAAGCACGACAACGGCCTCGACGCGGACAATGATCAGTATGCCGCCCTAACCAGCACCAACCGCGACTCGTCGGTCTGAGGCGGCGCCTCTAAGCGCAAGTCTAGACGAAGCATCGAACGGCCAACGTCGCTATCGGCGCGGGGTTAGAATGCGACCTCGCCGCGCCAGGCCGCTGATTTCACCCCGCCGAGACAACAGCCGAGACCACTAAGCCATGACCAAACTGACGCGCATCACCGGTTTCCTGCCGTTCGTGGTCGTGGTGTTTCTGAACTCGTTCGTGGATCTTGGCCACAAGATCATCATCCAGAATACGCTATTTAAGGCCTACGACGGGCCCGAGCAGATCTGGCTGACGGCGGTGGTCAATGCCCTGATCCTGCTGCCCTTCATCCTGCTGTTCACGCCATCGGGGTACCTTGCCGACCGTTGGCCCAAGAATCGGGTCATGCGGATCAGTGCCTGGGTGGCAGTGGGCATCACCCTGGCCATCACCGCCTGTTACTACCTGGGGCTGTTCTGGCCGGCGTTCGTGATGACCTTCGTGCTGGCGTTGCAGAGCGCGATCTACTCGCCGTCCAAGTTCGGATATATCAAGGAACTGTCCGGCATCGATGCGCTGACCACGGCAAACGCCTGGGTGCAGGCGTCGTCGAGCACGGCGATCCTGGCCGGCATCATGGTGTTCTCGATGCTGTTCGAGGCCTTTCTGGAAACCCCGGCAGGGCTCACCGGCGGCGCTGGCCTGGCGCCGGACGAGATCATGCGCCGCATCGCCCCGGTGGGTTGGTTCCTGGTGCTGGGCTCGCTGTTGGAAGTGGCACTGACCTATCGGCTGCCGGACAAGCGCCGGAGCGTGGATCAGATGCGCTTCGACTGGCGCCAATACCGCACCGGCCGCTATCTCGCGCACAACCTGCATGCGGCCTGGGATAACCGCGTCATCTGGCTGTCCATCGTCGGGCTCGGCGTCTTCTGGGGCATCTCCCAGGTGCTGCTGGCGGCCTTTCCTGCCTATGCCAAGGACAACCTCGGCGAGATCAACACCGTCGTCATCCAGGGCGTGATGGCCTTTGCCGGCATCGGCATCATCATCGGCGCGGCGGTGGCCGGGCGCATCTCGCGGGATCATGTCGAGACCGGCCTGATCCCGTTCAGCGCCGCCGGCATCGCGTTGGTGCTGTTCCTGCTGCCGGGCATCGGCCACATCTGGCTGCACGGGCTCAATTTCTTCGCGCTGGGCGTGCTGGCCGGCATCTTCATCGTGCCGCTGAACGCGCTGATCCAATTCAACGCCGGCGAGCGCGAGCTGGGCCGTGTGCTGGCGGCGAAGAACTTCGTGCTGAACTGGATCATGCTCGGCGCGCTGATCATCACGGTGCTCTCGGCGCTGGCCGACACCGGCAGCCGCGCCATCATGGTCGGTCTTGGCGTGGTGGCGCTGGCCGGCGCCATCTATACGGTCTGGCAGTTGCCACAGTCGCTGGTGCGCTTCTTCATCGCGCGCATCATCGCCACCCGCTATCGGCTGCAGGTGATCGGTCTGAAGAACATGCCGGCCCAGGGCGGCGTGCTGATGCTCGGCAACCACATCAGCTGGATCGACTGGGCCATGGTGCAGATGGCAAGCCCGCGGCCGGTGCGCTTCGTCATGGAGCGGGTGATCTACGAACGCTGGTATCTGCGCTGGTTCCTCGACTTCTTCGGCGTGGTTCCCATCTCCCGCTCGCAGAGCCGGCATGCGCTGGAAGTTGTCACCGAACTGATCAATGCCGGCGAGGTGGTGTGCCTGTTCCCGGAAGGCACGCTGAGCAAGAACGCCCAGCTCAGCGAGTTCAAGAAGGGCTTCGAGCTCGCGGCCAAGGGCGCCGACGGCGTGATCCTGCCGTTCTACCTGCGCGGGCTCTGGGGCAGCCGCTTCTCCAACGCCAGCGACAAGCTCAAGGAGAGCCGCCGCGACGGGCGCACGCGCAGCGTCATCGTCGCCTTCGGCGCGACGCTGCCGATCCACAGCACTGCCCAACGGGTTAAGCAGTCCGTCTTCGAGTTGTCGGTGAGTTCTTGGCAGGAGCACGTCCAGACCCTGCCGACGCTGCCGTCCGCGTGGCTCACCGCCGCCAAGCGCGCACCCGGCCTACCGGTGTTGTTCGACAGCACCGGCACGGCGCTCACCAACCGCCGCCTGATCGCCGCGGTGCTGTTGTTCGCCGGCGCCATCCGACGCCGTGTGCCGGAGCAGAACCTTGGCATCCTCCTGCCCGCCAGCAGCGCCGGCGTCATCGCCAACCTGGCGGCCTGGCTGGCCGGCAAGACCGTGGTCAATCTCAACTACACCGCGAGCCCGGAGGCGATCCGCGCCGCGCTCGAGAACGCCGGCATCGGTAACGTCATCACCGCCGAGCGTTTCACGCGTAAGCTCAAGACCCGCGGCATCGACGCGGAGACCCTGTTCGCCGGCGTGCAGCTGCATCCGATGGAAGACATCGGCAAGGGCTTTGGAAAGGCCCGCCGGCTATTCGCGCTCGCCGCGGCGGTGCTGCTGCCGACAGCGCTACTGAAGGCGCTGTTCTGCCATCGCACGCGGCCGGAGGACACGGCCGCTATCCTATTCTCGTCGGGCAGCGAGGGCACACCGAAGGGCGTCGAGCTGAGCCATCGCAACATCATGGCCAACGTGCGCCAGATCTCCGACGTGCTCAATACCGAGCGCGACGACATGATGTTATCGAACCTGCCCCTGTTCCATGCCTTCGGCCTCACCGTGACCACCTGCCTGCCGCTGCTAGAGGGCATCCCGATGGTGTGCGACCCGGACCCCACCGACGCGCTGGGCGGCGCCAAGGCGATCGCCCGCTGGCGGGTGACGGTGCTGTGCAGCACATCGACCTTCCTGCGCCTGTACGTGCGCAACCGCAAGGTGCACCCGATCATGCTCGAATCCCTGCGCGTGGTGGTCGCCGGCGCCGAGCGCCTGAGCCCGGACGTGCGCGACGCCTTCGCGCTGAAGTTCAACAAGCCCATCTACGAGGGCTACGGCGCCACCGAGACCACGCCGGTGGCCAGTGTCAACGTGCCGGACGCCATCGAGACCGACAACTGGAAGATCCAGACCGGCTCCAAACCCGGCACCGTCGGCATGCCGCTGCCGGGCACCTGCTTCCGCATCGTCGACCCGGTGACGCTGGAGCCGCTGCCGACCGGCGAGGACGGCCTGATCCTGATCGGCGGCGTCCAGGTGATGAAGGGTTATCTCAACGACCCGGCGCGCACCGCCGAGGCCGTGGTGGAACTTGACGGCCAGCGCTGGTACAAGACCGGCGACAAGGGCCATCAGGACGCCGACGGCTTCCTCACCATCGTCGACCGCTATTCGCGCTTCGCCAAGCTCGGCGGCGAGATGGTCAGCCTCGGCGCCGTCGAGCAGCAGATACGCGACGTGCTGAAGGCGCCGGAGCTAGAACTCTGTGCCGTCAACCTCCCAGACGAGAAAAAGGGCGAACGCATCGTGCTGCTGATCGAGACCGGCCAGGCCAGCGAAGCGCACGGCGACGACATCAGGGCACGTCTGCTCGCCGCCGGCACGAACCCGTTGATGATCCCAGCAGAGATCTACAACGTCGACGCCGTACCAAAACTCGGAAGCGGCAAGACCGACTTCGGTGCCGCCAAGCGCCTAGCAGCAGCCCAGACAGCAGCCTAAGGGACAGTTCAGAAAAAACGTGAACATCACCGCGGATAAACCAAACTACAAAAGGCGCGAAATACCCGAAAGTTAAGTAGAACCCACTTGCCTAGCAAAATTTTCGCGCTTTTCGCGTGTTTCGTAGTTCATCGACGACGTACCACTTGTTTTTGAATCGACACTAACTTCTTCCTTCTTCCTTCTTCCTTCTTCCTTCAATCTTCAATCTTCAACCTTCCGACATGCCCCCCAATCGACGCCCCTTCCCGCTGACACTCCTCCCGCTCCTGGCTACTGCTCCTGTTGCTCGCGGGCTGCGGCGAAGATCCGCTTGGTCCAGACAACCGCATGGCCCTGCTGGCATTCGGACAGTGCCGGCACGACCAGGCCCTGCAGCTGGCCGACAACGCCATCGAACGCGGCAGCGACCGTAACCTGCAACAGGCGCTGATGCTCAAGGCCGCGATCCTGCGCGACCGGGGCGACAGCGCCGGCGCGGAGGCGCTGTATCCGCGCATCGATGAGACCTGGGAGGCCGTCAAGCGGCGTGCGCTGTCCCCCGAGCGACGCGAACGCGACATCGCGCTGTTCATTGATATTGCCCAACGCGAGCGCATCGCCCAGGGTCTCGCGCCGGACTGCGCCGATGCCGCGCCGCCGCTCAAGCCCTGAGCAACGCGTCCATGAAGCCGAACTCCGCCGCCGACGGCACGTTGGCCATTACCCCGCAACAGGCGTACGAAGCCGCGCTGAGTAGCCATGGCTTCCAAGCGGACCCCGCCCAGGCCGAGGCCGTTGCCGAGCTATCCCGGCTGTTTCATGAGCTGATGGACTGGCGTCCGCCGTCCCCCGGCCTCGTCGCTCGCTTGCTGGGGCGCGGTCGCAAGCAGGCGACACAAGAGCCGGTGCGTGGCCTCTACCTCTGGGGCGGCGTCGGTCGCGGTAAGACCTGGCTCATGGACCTGCTCTTCGACGCCCTGCCCTTCAGCGACAAGCACCGGGTGCACTTCCACCGCTTCATGCAGGGCGTCCATGCCGACCTTGCGCGCCTGAAGGGCCGCGAAAACCCGTTGCAGGAGGTCGCGACCGAGACCGCCGCGCGCTGCCGCGTATTGTGTCTGGACGAGATGCAGGTCAACGACATCACCGACGCCATGATCATGGGCGGGCTGCTCAAGGCCCTGTTCGAACGCGGCGTTACGCTGGTGACAACCTCTAATATCGCGCCGGACGGGCTCTACCGCTCCGGCATCCAGCGCGACCGTTTCACGCCCGCGATCGCGCTGATTCAGCACAATTGCCAGGTGCTGGAGTTGTCCAGCCCCACCGACTACCGATTGCGCCGCCTAGAGCAGGCATCGGTCTACCTGACGCCGCTCGACGACGGCGCTGACACGGCACTGGCCAACTACTTCGCGGACATCACCGCCGCGGAGCACCGGCGGCGCGAGCCTATCATCGTCAACGACCGCGACATCCCCACCGTGGCGTGGGGGGACGGCGTGGTCTGGCTCGATTTCGATGTCATCTGCCAGATTCCGCGCTCAAAGCTGGACTACGTCGAACTCGCGCGCCTGTTCCACACGCTGCTGCTGTCGAACGTGCGTTGCCTCGACGACGAGCGCAGCAATATCGCCCACCGGCTGATCACGCTGATCGACGCGGTCTACGACTGCAACGTCAAACTGATGATGAGCGCCGAAGCGCCACCCACGGCGCTCTACACCGGCCGCGACCTCGCCTTCGAATTCCAACGCACATCCAGCCGGCTTATCGAAATGCAGTCGCACGACTACCTCGCACGACCGCACTTGATCGCTTGAGGGCGACAAATGCTTGCAGATGCGTCAAGTTTTTGGCGACAACGCGCTTGCCCGCCGAAGGGCCGAGCGCCAAGGGCCTGGGGCCGAAATTACACAATGGCGCTATGCGCGGCCCTTGGCCCTCGGCGCTTGGCCACCCAGAGCAACGCATGGGCGTAGCAACAGAGCGCCGTTCGCTCGTCGGTCTGAGGCATCGCCTAGCTAGTGCTCGCGTGTCACCAACCCAAAGCACCACGCGCCTTTTTCCCGCGAACGAGCCAACGCCTCGAAGCGATTCATTTTGCTTTCAACGCCGCTAAGTTGGGTGTATGCTCCGGTCCAAATAATTTGGCCCATCGGCGACCATGCAGCGCGTCACGATGAAGCCAGAGCTAATCAAGCCAGATTGACTCAATTGACTCCACCCCTCAAAGAGCACTCGGCGGTGCCTGCACCGCCAAGCCCCAACTGCTACCCGTTTGACGCATCGGTCGGGCGGCGGTTTTCTTTTTCCTACGATGCGTGCTACTAGAGAGACCTGACTGATGAATATCTACGTTGGCAATTTGGCCTATGGCGTGACCCAGGACGAGCTGCGCGAGGCCTTTGCCGCCTTCGGCGACGTCGAGAGCGCCAATCTGATCACCGACAAGTTCACCGGAGAGTCCAAGGGCTTCGGCTTCGTCGAGATGCCCAACAACAGCGAGGCGGACGCGGCGATCAAGGCACTGAACGAGCAGCCGTTGAAGGGCCGCCCGCTCCGCGTCAACCAGGCCAAGCCTCGCAGTGATCGTGGCGGCGGTGGCGGCGGTCGTCATGGTGGCGGCGGCGGCGGTGGTCGCTGGTAAGTACCATCTCGCCCTTCCGCTGAGGCGATCGCCTGCTCGTGAATCATAAGGATTCATGCTCCGGGGTCGTGCCGCGTTGTGATCTTAAGGTAGGGCAATAGAAAGAAGGCCGGTACGGAGCGATCCGTATCGGCCTCTTGATTTAAGCGGACCGCAGACAGCATTACTGCAATCCGCGACGTCCCGGCGAGGTGCCCTAGTGCGTCGTTTGGCGGTCTGGCCTCTCCTTCGCGTCCACCTCACCGGCCCTGTCGAGCATCGCGTCGAACGGATCGACGCGCCCTTTGGCTCGCTTTTTATTTCCGTTACTTCGCCCCTAGACTGACCCACGATCGTTGGCAGGTGTCTGCGGCTACCGTAACGAATGCATAACCCGGGCCAATAAGAAAAATATATAGATAATAATTAGTTATAAAACCATCACCTGTAACCCACAAGGAATCCGCAAAATGCGACGCAGCTTGCATAGCAGAATGTGGCGAATTACGTCACATCGTGGCTAGGCCGCCGTCGTCGGCAAGCGCGGCGTGATGATGAGTCCGCTATGGCCAGGTGCCTCGTCGATGCTCGCATCGACGCCGAAGAAACGGCGCAAATGCGCCGGGGTCAGCACGGCCCGCGCAGGGCCATCTACCTGCAGGCGCCCGCCCGCGAGCAACAGCAGTCGCTCGCAATAGCGCGACGCCATGGTCAGGTCGTGAATCGCAGCCACCACCAGCCGGCCCTCGGCCGCCATGTGCGCGGCCAGCTCCAGCACTTCGAGCTGGTGGCTCAGATCCAGATTGGCGGTCACCTCGTCCAGCAGCACCACCGGCGTCTGTTGCGCGATGGCACGGGCAATCAGCACACGCTGCCGCTCCCCACCGGACAGGGTGTCGATGGTGCGATCCGCGAGCACGTCGACGCCGGTGAGGGCCATGGCCTCATCCATCGCGGCCAGGTCCGCGGCGCCTGCCACCTGAAATCGGCCCAGGTAGGGGTAGCGGCCCATCGCCACCACCTCGCGTACGCGAAACGCGAAACCGATTTCCAGGTCCTGTGGTACCAGCGCCATGATCCGCGCCAGGCGTCGCCTGCTCAGCGCGGACACCGGGCGGCCCGCGACCCGCACCTCGCCCGCACTCGCCGAGAACAACCCCATCAGCAAGGACAACAGCGTGGTCTTGCCAGCACCGTTCGGACCGATCAGGCCGACCATCGTGCCCGGGCGCAGATCCACATCGATACCATCCAGCACCGGCCCGTTGCCAAAATCCATACCGAGTCCGCGCGCCTGCAGCAGCGGCACGGCCGGATCAGCCATTGGCATCGAACCCTGTTCGAGAGACGGCAGCATGCGCATTTCCAACAGTGACAGCGCGCCCGGCAGCGGACGCGCGGTGCGATCTAGAGCGAGACCAACCCCCGCTGCCGCAGCAGCAGGAACAGGAAGAAAGGCGCCCCCAAGGCCGCCGTAATGACGCCGAGCGGAATGTCGTTGGCCTTGAACAGCATCCGCAGCGCTAGGTCCGCGGCC
Source organism: uncultured Gammaproteobacteria bacterium (assembly GCA_963695445.1). Taxonomy (GTDB): domain Bacteria; phylum Pseudomonadota; class Gammaproteobacteria; order Chromatiales; family Chromatiaceae; genus Thiohalocapsa. The sequence continues at coordinate 88,173 of CAVOGV010000038.1, forward strand.
ACCAGCACCAGCGCGCCCGTCAGCGCGGACAGCGGCAGCAGCAAGCGATGATGCGGCCCGGTCAGCAACCGCACGATGTGGGGTACCACCAGCCCGATAAAGCCGATGCCACCGGCCACCGCCACCGCCGCGGCGGTGAGCAATGCCGTCACCAGCAGCAGCACCAGGCGCGTGCGGGCCACGTCGACGCCCACCGACGCGGCCTGCGTCTCGCCCAGCAGCAACGCGTCCAGATCACGCGGATAGGCCATCGCCACCGCCAGCCCGAGCGCGAGAAACGGCGCAATCAGCAGCACATGATCCCAGGTGCGCCCCTCCAGCCCGCCCATGGTCCAGTAGACGATGGACTTGCCTACTTCCCAATTTTCTAGCGCAACCGCCAGCACGAACGAACTCATTGCAACATTGAAGGCACCGGCCGCAATGCCAGCCAGCAACAGTGTTGCCACCGGCGTGTGCCCGCCCCGCGTCGCAATGCCGTAGACCGCGAACAGGGTCAGCAGCGCACCGATGAAGGCAAACAGCGGCAGCGCCCAGATCTGCGTCGCGGCCAAGCCGAAAAAGATCGCCAGCACCGCCCCCAGCGATGCACCGGAGGCGACGCCGAGCACGCTCGGTGAGGCCAACGGATTACGAAACAGGCCCTGCAACACGGCACCGCTGACGGCAAGCGCGGCACCGACCATCGCGCCGGTCAACACCCGCGGCAGACGCACCTGCCAGATCACCACCGATTGCCAGCTCAGTTGCGCCGCACCCGTCCCGCCGTCCGTGCCGCCGTCCGTACCGAACGACCACAGCGGCTGCACCAACGCCCGCAACAGATCGGCCAATGAGATCGCCGCCGGCCCCACCAACACACCCGCCAGCATCACCAGCAACAACAAGCCGCCGGCCAGCAGGAACAGCGATCGGCGCGTCTCAGTCAACGGCATCGAACGCATCCGGATGCAACAGTTCGGCAATCACCTCGACCCCGCGCACACTGTCCTGCGATACCGACGTCAACCAGGCCCCGCTCACCACATGGATTCGCCCGTCGCGGATCGCCGGCACCTGGCGCCAGGCGGCATGCTGCGACAACACGGCCTCGGCCGGCGCCTGTCCGTCCTGCCAGCCGCTGACCAGCACCACATCCGGTTGCAGCGCGATCGCCAACTCCGCGCTGATGCGCCCATGCGCACCGATGCCGGCCTCGCGCACCACATTGCGTCCGCCCGCCAGCGTGATCATCTCGTCCACCAGACTACCTGGGCCGGCCGTGAAACCGCCGAGCGCGTAATACAACACCCGCGGCGCCGGACGTGCGGCGACGCGCTGCTGCACGGCGGCGATGCGCTCTTCCATGTCCAGCACCAGCGTCTCGGCCCGCGCCGACTCGCCCACCGCCGCCCCGAGCGTGCGGATGGCCGACCCAATACCACGAAAGCTGCTCGCATCGGCCAACCGCACCACCGCCACGCCGCTGCGCAACAGCAGACGCACCGTGACGGCGTCGTTATAGCTCGCCACGACGGCCAGGTCCGGTTGCAGGGCCAAGAGCTCCTCGATGCGGCCATGGTTGCGGTGGATCGACTCCGGATAGGCACCGGCCGCGGCGGACAGCGACGCATTGTCCGCATAGGAGGTCACGCTGACCACCCGCTCCGACGCCACCAGCGCAGCCAGCATCTCATCGCCCGCCAGCACGGCGGAGGCGATACGCCGTGGCGGCGCCGGCAACAGCAATTCGCGGCCAATCGGGTCGATCAATCGCTTCGGAAACGCCTCCCCAACGATGCGCGTCTGCAACAACGGCGCCTCTACCACGAAACGCGCATCCGGCTGCCACCGCAGCCACAGCGCCGCGGCAGCCAACGCCAACAGCAGCGCCAGCCCGGGACCGAGCCTGCGGATCGGCGCGCGCGGCCGTGGCGAATCATCGGTGAGAACGGACAAGGAATGCGGTGCTTCGGTGGACTCGACGGGCCGTGCAGGTTAACAGACGACGCCGCCGACCGTGCGCCGAGTTTGCTCGTTTGACACCGGCCGCGGACGCAATCAACGGGTTACGAAACTGGTCAACTTTTGACCAATCTGACGCGTTATGTTCCGCCCTCAGCGGGTTACCGAAAGCGCGCACAGGGTTTTGCACAGGTGGCACACAGGTGCCGGGGATAACGCGCTGCTGATCGCCTGCGACCAGTCGCCTGCGCGAGTCCAGTTGAACGCGAAATTGTTATGACATAACATTTGCATCCAGATGAAGCGCCTAGACCGTGCGCCAACCCCCATTCCAACCCCACGACCGCGCCGCCATGATCCTGCTTGGCCGAGCCCAATCAACCCGCAAGCGGCAACACTGGCCGGCACTTCTCGTTAGCACGCTGCTGCTGCTTGGCCAGCTGTTGCTGGCGCTGCATCAGCTCGAACATCTCGATCCGGCACCGGACCATGATCCGGACCTAGACCACGCGCAGATCCAATGCGAACTCTGCGCCGCTGGCGCGATTCACGGCGCACCACTGCCGGTCGCCGAACTGGGTATCGAACAAGCATTGGCGCACTCCGGGCTGGCCGCGGCAGGCATCCATCAAGCGCCGCTGCTGCGACCCTATCGCTGCCAGATTCAGCGCGCACCGCCCGCCCCACTCCGATCCGTCGCCTAAGGCGATTTCTGTCGAATCGCCTAACCTCGACGCCGCGGCACCGACGCACCGTCCGGCATTGACGGCCGTTGGCCTTTGGGCCTTGACCGCCGCGGCATCCCATCCGCTCGATCGGAGCACTTTGCATGTCCTGTAAACCGTTACAGCACGCGGCAGCGACCGCGCTGCTGACCCCTGCCCTCTTGTTTCCACTCGCGGCGCGCGCCACCACCGATGCTGAGATCGCCGAACTGCGCGCGATGATCGACCAGATGAAAGCCCAGTATGAGACGCGCATCGGCGAGTTGGAGACGCGCCTCGCCAACGCCGAGCGCGCGGCCGCCCGCACCGTGCCCGAACCAGCCGCTCGCGACCCCGCCGTGTCGCGCCCGATGACGGCGCCGTCGGTCATGGGCGCCAACACTGGCGAACCACCGAAGCCGAGCTTCGGCAGCCTTGGCTCGGGCAACGCCTTTAATCCGCAGATCGCGGTGATTCTGAACGGCAACTACTATCAGGACGACATCGATGGCGAGGGGGCCACACTGGTGGGCGAGGCGTACCAGCCGGCCGGCGGCGGCCATGCCCATGCGGAAGAGGAGGCCCACGCCTACGGCATGACGGAAAACGGTTTCAATTTTGAGGAGGCCGAACTCAGCTTCGCCGCCACGGTCGATCCGTACTTCGACGCGTCGCTGTATCTCTCCATCGACGGCGACGGCAATGTCGATCTCGAAGAGGGCTGGTTCCAGACTCGCGCCCTGCCCTACGGCCTGCGCGTCAAGGGCGGCAAGTTCCTTAGCGACTTTGGCTATATCAACCGCCAACACCCGCATCAATGGGACTTCGTCGACCAGAATCTGCCCTATCTGAACCTGCTCGGCGACCACGGCCTGAACGATACCGGCCTGCAATTCACCTGGCTGACGCCGCTGCCGGTCTACGCACTGGTGGGCATGGAGGCGCTGACAGGCGACCAGGAGGTATTCGGCGCCACCGTCGGCGACGCCGAACAAGAGGAGCTGAACCTTGGCGAGTCCAAGGACGGCCCGCAACTGTGGACGGCATTCGCGAAGATCGCCCCGGACATCGGCCGCAACCACGCGCTGCAATTCGGCGTCTCCTACGCCCACGCCAATCAGCAGCAACTGGTGCAGACGCACATGCACGCCGACGACGCAGTCGCCGACGACGAGCATGACCACAGCGACGGACTTGCCGACGACAGCCTCGCCGACACCGTCGTCGAGACGCTCCACGAGACCGGCCTGGCCGGCGACGCCGACCTCTGGGGCATCGACCTGGTCTACAAGTACGACGGCGGCGGCGCCCACGGCAAGGGCGACGTCAAGTTCCAGACCGAGTATCTCCGCTCCATCAAGGACCTCGACGTGCGCGCCAGCGCCCACGAAGAGGCGATCGGCAGCAGCCGCAAATACACCACCGACGGCCTCTACGCCCAGGCCATCTACGGCTTCGCGCCCAAGTGGACCGCGGGTCTGCGCTACGACGTGCTCGGCCTGACCAACAAGGTCAGCGGCGGCCTCAACGAGAGCTTCGGCGCGTCCGATCGCTGGACCCTCGACGTGAGCTGGAGCCTGTCGGAATTCTCGCGACTGCGCGCCCAGTATGCCTACAACGACATCCTCGTCGAGCCCAATCGAGCGCGAGCGCTTCAACGCCTTTTACCTGCAATTCCTAATGAGCCTCGGCAGCCATGGCTCGCATGGCTTCTGAGCCCATCGGTAAGCAAGACAATGACCCTACTGAACAGCACCAACTCGACCAACCGCGCCCCCGCAACCCCCGTGGGAGCGATTTGCAATCGCGACGGCGACGACCACGGACTCCTGCGCGGCCCAATCGCGGCTGCAAGCCGCTCCCACAGGCGCGTGGGAGCGATTTGTAATCGCGACGGCAACGACAGCGGACTCCCGCGCGGCCCCATCGCGGCTACAAGCCGCTGCCACAGGCGCGTGGGAGCGATTTGCAATCGCGACGACAACGACAGCGGACTCCCGCGCAGCCCGATCGCGGCTACAAACCGCTCCCACGAGCGTGGGAGCGATTTGCAATCGCGACGGCAACGACCATCGGGTTCCGCGCAGCCCAATCGCGGCTGCAAGCCGCTCCCACAGGCACGTGGGAGCGATTTGCAATCGCGACGGCGACCAGGCAAGGCCTTCGCACTGTGCCAGTTCGTGGCGCTGCTGACCCTCACCGGTCTGCTCTCGACCCAGGCCCTGGCGCTGGATGTTGTCGCCACGGCGCCGAGCATGGGCGCGCTCGTGCGCGAACTCTCCGGCACCGGCAAAGGCCTCACCGTGCTCGCTGAACCCAACCGCGACCTGCACAGCCTGCAGGCGAAGCCGAGCATGATCCGCGCCCTGCGCGACGCCGATCTGCTGGTCGCGATCGGCGCAGAGCTTGAGTCCGGCTGGCTGCCGGCGGCGATCAACAGCGCCGCCAATCGCCGTATCCAGCCCGGCCAGCCCGGCTACTTCGAGGCCGCGGCGCAGGTGCCGTTGTTGGACGTCGGTGGCCCCGCAGATCGCGCCGGCGGCGACGTGCACCCAGTCGGCAACCCGCACGTGGACATGGACCCGCGTCGTATGCGACAGATCGCCGACGCCCTCGCCGAGCGACTGGCGCTGCTGGACCCGTCCGGCGCCGAGCGCTATCGCCGCAACGCCGCCGCCTTCGGCGACAAGGTCGAGCGACGCATGGGCGACTGGCAACGGCAGCTCGACGGCGCACTCGGCGTCGTGCTCTACCATCGCGACGCCGTCTACCTGCTCGATCGGTTCAACGTGCCGCTGCTCGGCACCATCGAAGAAGTGCCGGGCGTGCCCCCCAGCGGCAGGCAGATCAAGCAGCTCGCCAGCCAGCTCGGAAATCTCCAAGGTGGCGACGGCATCATCCTGTTCGCCCCGTACCAGTCGCCCAAGGCCCCGCGCAAGCTCGCCGCGAAGCTCGGCTGGCCGATACGGCAACTGCCGCTGGAACCGCCCGTCGACGCCGACGGCGACGGCTGGCTGCGCCACATCGACCGCTGGGTCGACGCCATCGCGACCGGCCGATGAGCGCCGTCGTCGACGGCACGTTGCTGCAGGTGCAGGAGCTGGTGGCCGGCTATGACCGGCCCGTGGTCGGGCCGCTGTCCTTCAGCGTCGCCCGCGGCGAGGTGCTGGGTCTTTGGGGGGCGAACGGCGCCGGCAAGTCGACACTGCTGCATGCCATCGCCGACGGTGCGCGCTGCTTCCAGGGCCGGATCGAACGCGCACCGGGTCTGCGACTCGCGTACCAGGAGCAACAACCGACGCGTTTGCAGGCGCTGCCGCTGACTGGCAATGAGCTGCTCCGCATCGCCGGTGCGGCCCAGCAAGACCTGCCGGCGTCGTTGGCCGCGACCGTCGGCAAACGCATCGACCGCCTCAGCGGCGGCCAATATCAACTGCTGCGGGTCTGGGCCGCCCTCGCCGGCGGCGCCGACCTGCTGCTACTGGACGAACCCACCAATAACCTAGACCCGACCCATGAGGGGCTGCTGGCGGACATGCTGCGAACCCGCAGCGCGGACTGCGCGGTGCTGCTGGTCAGTCACGAGAGGGCCTTCATCGACGCGACCTGTTCGCGCGTGTTGGAGCTGGGTCGATGACCGTGCCAATGCATCAAGCGGCGAGCCAGCATGCCGGAGCGACCTGATGGACCTGGACCTGTTGTTCGATCCGCTGTTCCGGCTGCCGCTGGCCACCGGTCTGCTGCTCGCCTGTGTGCTGCCGCTGCTGGGTGCACTGTTGATGCTGCGCGACGAATGGCTCGCCGCCCTGGGCCTGGCCCACATCGCCGCGGCCGGCGCCCTGGCCGGGCTCGCCGTTGGGCTCCCCGCCGTGGCCGGCGGCACGCTGACCGCCGTCATCGCCGGTGGTGCCAAGGCGCTGCTCGGGGCGCGCGGCAACGCCGTCTACGGGTTCATGATCCTGGCGGGCTGGTCGGCCCTGTTGCTGCTCGGTGCCAACACCGGGCTCGGGGATGCCGTCGGTCACGCCCTGATCGAGGGCCAGCTGTACTTCGCCGGTGTCGCCGATCTCGTCGCCGCCGCACTGCTCGCGCTGATCGCCGCCACGCTGCTGCCCTGGCTCACACCCCGGCTGCTGCGGGCGCGGCTGTTTCCCCGCCACGACAGCGCCAACCGTCTGCCCGCCTGGCGCTGGCACCTCGGCTTCGACCTACTCGCCGCCACCGGCATGGCGGTCGGCACCGCCAGCATCGGGCTCATGGGCGCCTTCGCGCTGGTCTTCGTCCCCGCCTGGCTCGCGTTCCGCATCGCCCCCGGCTGGCGCTGGACCATGGCCCTGTGCGCACTGATCGGCATCGTCGCCTACCTGGCCGCATTCGCCCTCGCGCTGACGTTGGATCAACCCTTCGGCCCGGTCCTCGTCGCCGTGCTGCTCGCCGCAACGCTATCGGCCCTCGCGCGGCCATAAGGCATCCAAGGCGATCCGATTCGCGTGGTCGTCGCGATTGCAAATCGCTCCCACTGTGAGAGCGGCTTGCAGCCGCGATAAGGCTGCGCAGAGATCCGTCGGCGTGGCCGTCGCGATTGCAAATCGCTCCCACAGGCAATGGGTCGGGTTCGCGCACCCTAACGCAACAGCGCGCAGTTCTTTGTGGGAGCGGCTTGCAGCCGCGATTTGGCCGCGCCGAGATCCGTTGGCGTGGCCGTCGCGATTGCAAATCGCTCCCACGGTGAGGGGGTCATCAACGATCTGCTACGCCGATGGACTGGAGTCTTGGTGGCTTCGCCCTGATTTCTCCTTGCAGCAGGGGCCGTTTCGGCGCCACTCCCACTTCATGCGATTCGACACCGATACAGACCAGGAGCGCACAGATGATGCATTCGACCACCGCCTCGAGCAGGCACCTAATCGGCGATCGGCGCGACCATCGCAATGCCATGCTCGCCACCCTCGCGGCAGTCGACGTTGGCCGGCTGCTCGCCCCAGGCCGGTTCCATCGAGCCGACTGCCGACGTGCCGGAGGCCACCGGTTGGCGCGCCGAGGTTGTCACCGACGGGTTGGTCCATCCCTGGTCCATCGCCTGGCTGCCGGACGGCTCGGCACTGATCACCGAACGGCCTGGCCGGTTGCGCATGCTGCGCGATGGCGTGCTCGATCCGAAACCGATCACCGGGGTGCCGAAGGTCTGCACCGACTGTGGCCAGGGCGGGCTGCTGGACGTGTCGCTGCATCCGGACTTCGCCAACAACCGACTGGTCTATCTGACCTATGCCGCCGGCACCGGCGACGCCAACCGCACCACGCTGGCCCGCGGCCGACTCGACGGCATGCGTCTGACAGACGTGGAGGTGCTGTTCGAGAACGCCGACAGCAAGAGCGGCGGCCAGCACTTCGGCTCGCGCATCGTCTGGCTGCCGGATGGCACGCTGTTGATGAGCATCGGCGACGGCGGCAACCCACCGGCGTCGTTCGACGGCGACGACATCCGCAAGCAGGCACAGAAGCTCGGTACGCACTTCGGCAAGGTGCTGCGGCTGCGCGACGATGGCAGCGCGCCGCTCGGACAATCCGTTCGTGAATCGGCCCGGCGCCAAGCCGGAGATCTACAGCTACGGCCACCGCAACATCCAGGGCATGGCGTACGACGCCGCCAGCGGACGCGTCTGGGCCAACGAGCACGGTTCCCGCGGCGGCGACGAGCTGAATCTCATCGAGGCCGGCAACAACTACGGCTGGCCCGAGGTCACCTACAGCATGGAATACTGGGGACCGCCCGTCTCGAATGAGACTCAGCGCCCCGGGGTCACCGACCCTGTGGTGGTCTGGACCCCGTCCAAGGCACCCAGCGGCCTTGCCGTCTACACCGGACCGGAGTTCCCCGCCTGGCAGGGCGACCTCTTCAGCGGCGCACTCAAGTTCCAGCAGGTGCGCCGGCTGGATCTCGACGGCGGACGCGTGGTCGGCGAACAAAAACTCAGCATCGGCCAGCGCGTGCGGGACGTGCGCCAAGGCCCGGACGGCGGCCTGTACGTGCTCACCGACGAAGCCGACGGCGAGCTCTTGCGCATCGTCCCGGCAGCGCCGTAGGCGATCGCCTCAATAGGCGTCGTCCAGATGCCCGCGCCGCTTCATCAGTTCCAGAATGCGTTCGGTCAAGATGAGCTCCATCGCGTACATCATCTTGCCGCCGGGGATCACCAGGGTATTGAACCCGGTGATCATCGAGCCGTCGATGAGCCCCTTGAGGTTGATCTTGTACTCGACGTCCGGCCTGGGCTTTAGAAAATGGATCAGCACCAGGCTCTGTTCCGCGGTCGGAATTTGCGTCACACAGAACGGATTCGATGTATCCGTCACCGGGATACGCTGAAAATTGATGTGGGTCTTCGAGAACTGCGGCAGGATGTAGTGCATGTAGTCGTACATGCGCCGATAGATCACGTCCTTCACATCGTCGGGCTTGTAGCCCCGCTCGCGCGTATCGCGATGGATCTTCTGCACCCACTCCAGGTTGATGGTCGGACACACCCCGATCAGCAAATCCACCTCCGCCGCCAAGTCGATGTCGCCATCGACGACACCGCCGTGCAACCCCTCGTAGAACAGCAGGTCGGTGTCCGGCGGGATCGGCTCCCATTCGGTGAACGTCCCCGGCTCACACTCGTGGCGTACTGCCTCCTCCTCGTTGTGCACGTAAAATCGGCGCAGCCCGGTGCCGGACTTACCGTAGCTCTGAAACAGCTCCAACTGCTTGTCGAACAGATTCCCCTCGGGGCCGAAGTGGCTCAGGTTGGCGCCGGTCTCCTTGGCGCGCACCAGTTCCTCCTTCATGGTCGCGCGGTCGATAGCGGTGAAAGCTGTCGCCCTCGACTAAGGCCGCCCGCGCGCCGACGCGCTTGAAGATACGCTCAAGCGCGTTCTTGACCGTGCTGGTCCCGGCACCGGACGAACCGGTCACGGCAATGATGGGGTGTTTCCTCGACATACCGTCCTCCAGACCTCTCGATTGTGATTCTTGCCGTTCTCTTATAAATTCACACTATTTGTCTGGTCAATATTTTTTGAATGGGGTCAGAGCATCCCCTTGGGTGATACGATCTGACCCCGGAGGACAGCAGTCACGCCGGCCGACTCGACATGGCACTGCGCTTCAACGGCGCGATCTACCCACGCAATCCTAGCCACCCACGCGAGAATCTTCCATGCCAAGAAAGACCGCGCAGAACAAACGCGTTAACAAACCCAAGCCCGAGCCGGCCCAACTCAAGGCGCTCGAGAAGTTGTTTGAAGCAAAGGACTATCGAACCATTGTCAAACGCGTGCGGCCCGCTGATCGCGCGTTTCCCCGACCACGGCGGACTCAGGGGAATGCTGGTGGATGCCCTGGCCGCAAGCGAAGGCGACGGCGCCGCGGGAGTCGCCGCGTATGCCTGGACCGAGGCCCGGCCGAACAGCCTGCGCGCCCACGAACTCTTGCTCTACTACGCCCACAAGCTGCAGCTGTCGATGTTGCTGAATCAGGTCAGCGCCAAGGCGCGCGACCTGGGCGGCGGCACACCCGGCCTGCCGCTGCCCTGACGAAAAACTCGCCTTCTTGCGCAAACAACCGGATGGCAGCGTCGCCAGCATCGACGACATGGTCCGTTTCGATCTCGGCCGAATGCATCTGGCGGCAGGTGACTACCACGGCGCCCTGCGCGTGCTCGACGGCCTCGACCTGAGCTCAGCCCACAACAACCGCGGCCATCGCGCTTTTCCACCTGGAACGCTGCGACGAGGCACACGAGGTCTTCCTCGACCAATTGGCGCGCCAACCCAGGCAATCTGTTCGCCCTCGCCTGGGCCGCACGCGTCCAGCTCTATCGGGGCGACGAAGCCAGCGCCAGCGAACTGTGCCAACCGCTGGTCGCCGCCACCGCATCGCGTCTGGACGACGCCTTGCAACAACTCGAGCTGCTGTTGCTGATGCAGCGGGACCAGGACGCCTGGGATGCGTTCCAGCGCGTCGTGGCAAGCGACTGGTATCGCGCAGGAGACCGAGCTGGGCGGTGCCACGTTGCGCCACTACGCCGCCTGCGCCGCCAGTCGGCTCGGCGATGCGACAGCAGGCACGGCGTCTCTGGACAGAAGCGCTGGCGTTGGCACCGGATCACCAACGCGCGACCAGCAACCTGAACACCATGGACCGCGAGGGCCAGCCGAGCCCGTATCCGCGCATCGTCACAATGGACCAGGTGTTACCCAACAGCATCGGCGAGAGGTTCCGTCATCGCGCCGCAAGAGGCGGACACGGACGCCTTGCTGAACTCCCTCGAGGTCGCGACCGGCTACCTCAGCAAGATCTACCTCAGCGGCGACGACCGGATGCGTCAGATCGCCGGCCTGCTGCTGCGTTATCGGGCGCGGCAGCGGCGATGCCGAGGCAGTGCGCTGTCTCATCGAGTTCCCTCGCCTGCCCATCGGCACCAGTGAAGACCGCTCCGCGTTCCTGCACGCTCTTGCGTGAAGAGGGCCTGATCGACGCGGACCAGCCCATGGAACTGTGGGACGGCAAGCAACTGCGAAAGGTCAAGGTATTCGGCGCGACCATCCTGCGCGGAGACGTCGACTCCGGGCTCCCACCCGATCTGGAAGAGCTGTTGATCGCGGCCACGGAAGACCAGTACGACGGCCTGTTCGACGCCGCCGAGACAAAGCTCACCGCCATCCTCGAACGCGCTCCCGATCATCCGACCGCCAGCGGCAACCTCGCCGCCCTGTTGCTACAACAGGGCCGCAAACAGCAAGGACGCGAACTCCTAGAACGCATCGTCGCCACACACCCGGACTATCTCGTCGCCCGCAGCAACCTCGCCCGCATATTGATCCAGGAGCGCAACCTCGACCGCGCCGAGGACGTGCTCGGCGACCCGTCCGCGATCGACGAAATCCATATCGAGGATCTCTTCACCTACTATGGCAGCCTCGCGATGCTGCATGCCGCGCGGGGCAACGACGAAGCAGCAGACGCCGCGATCAATTTGTTGAAATCCCTCGCCGACGCCGATGAGCAGCCGATGCTGGAACAGGCAAAGCATCTGGTCACCCTGGGGAGACGCCTTGCTTAACCAAACACCAACTGAAGTCCCGGCGGCTCGGGACAGTGTCACGGACCGGCAGCGCCGCGCGGGTAGCGCGCGCATGCTGGCCGATATCCGTGCCGAGGCTGCGCCGCCCCGGCGCCTTATCGGCAAAGACGCCGGCGGCCCGCGCGTGATGGCGGCCATGGCAGAAGTGCCGCGCGATACCTTCGGACCCGACAACCTGCGGGCATCGGCCTACGCCAATCGCCTGCTGCCGATCGGACACGCGCAGACCATCTCACAGTCCTCCGGCGCTCGTGCGCATCTGGGCTAGACTACAAACATCTCCGACCGCCCCGCTGACACAGCCCATGCACCGCCACGTGCTGCCCATCGGAATCCAGACCTTCGCCAAGCTGCGCGAAACCGATTGCTATTACGTCGACAAGACCGGCTTTGCATTGCAGCTGATCGAGAGCGGCACGCACTACTTTCTGTCCCGTCCGCGCCGCTTCGGCAAGTCGTTGTTTCTCGACACCCTCGGGGAGCTGTTCAGCGGCAACGAACCCTTGTTCCGAGGGCTACATGTGCACTCGCGTTGGGACTGGAGTCGGTCCTATCCGGTTATTCGGCTCAGCTTCGGCGGTGGCCTTGTCAAGACCCCGGCGGAACTGGAACGCAAGATCCGCGAGCAACTGCATGTCAACCAGGCCGCGCTCGGCTTGAGCTGCACAGAGCCCAGCGTCGACGGTTGCCTGGCGGAGCTGATTCGGCTGGCGCACACCACGACGGGACAACGCGTTGTCGTGCTGGTCGACGAATACGACAAACCAATCCTCGACAACTTGACGCAGCCGGACGTGGCGCGCGAGGCACGAGACGGGCTGCGCAATCTCTACTCCGTCATCAAGGACTCAGATGCCCACATCCGCTTCGCCTTCCTCACCGGAGTCAGCAAGTTCAGCAAGGTCAGCCTGTTCTCCGGCCTGAACAACCTCAACGACATCACCGTCGATGCCAAGTATTCCGCCATCTGCGGCTACACCGAAACCGACCTCGACGGCGTCTTCGCACCCGAACTCCCTGGCCTCGACCGCGCCGAGATTCGCGCCTGGTACAACGGCTACAACTGGACCGGGGATGCGGTCTACAACCCCTTCGACGTCTTGCTGCTGTTCCAAAAGCGCCAGTTCCGCTCGTGGTGGTTCGAGACCGCGACACCGACCTTTTTGGTCGACCTGCTCACCGAGCGCGAGGTCTGGCTGCCGCGTCTAGGGCAACTGCGGGCCGACGCTGACATGTTGTCCGCCTTCGATGTCGAGCACATCAGCACCGAGGCCCTGCTCTGGCAGACCGGCTATCTCACCATCGCGCATGAAGAGGAGCACTTCGGCGAGTATCGGTACCGTTTGCGCTACCCCAACCGAGAGGTTTATCAAAGCCTCAACAATAGCCTGTTGAAGACATGGACGCCGGCCGGACAGACCACGCTCGCCCACAAGGCAAGACTCGGCGAGCTACTGTTGGCCAACGACTTCGCCGGTATGGAGCACCTGTTCACCGCCTTCTTCGCCGGCATCCCAACCGACTGGTATCGCAACAACCCCATCGCCGGCTACGAGGGCTACTACGCCAGCGTCTTCTACGCCTACTTCGCCTCCCTGGGTCTCGACCTGACCCCGGAGGACAGCAGCAACGCCGGCCGACTCGACATGGCGCTGCGCTTCAACGGCGAGATCTACCTGTTCGAGTTCAAGGTGGTCGAACTCGCCCCCGAAGGCCGCGCCCTGCAACAGATCAAAGACAAGGGCTACGCCAACAAATACCGCGCCGCCGGCCAACCGATCCATCTCATCGGCATCGAATTCAGCCGCCAACAACGCACCCTCACCCGCTTCGAAGTCGAAACCCTCCCCGCGTAGAAACGGCGCCCCGCCGCGACCTGCCGCAACCCACCACCACCCCAAACAAACACTCCACACCCACTGTGCGCCACCTGTGGATAAACCTGTGCGCACTCAGCCCAAGCCACTGAACGGATACCGCATGCCACCACATTGGTCAAAAATTAACCACCAACGCTAACTCCTTGAATCTTAGCCCACTCCGCGGTACCAATCGGTTCAAAAGCAGCCTGAAACGCCTTATCCCCAGCCCCTGTTCAACACCTGTGCATAAACCTGGTAGCAACCGGCCTAAGTCGCTGAGCACAAGCCACAACGCCTCAGATTGGTCAGAGATTGACCAACCACCGCTACCGACGACGAGGCCATTGAGGATGACCACGACAAGTTCGATCCGAATATACTGAGTCAGCAGTTCACCAACCTGGATGATGCCTATTGATGTCGAAACCTGCGCCTGCGGCACGGAGCAAGTCGCGCACCAACCATATCGAGCGCGGCAGCCTGCACGCCGAGAGCGTGCGCGCCTGCCTGCTGGCACTCCGGCGCTTGCTTGAGCGGATGCGAGCACGCGGCTAGACGGTGCGACCGGTATGCGTTTGAACCCCCACCAACGCCAGACGATCAAGCAAGCGGCGCAAACCTGCTTTGGTGCCGATGCCACTGTGCGCTTATTCGGATCGCGGATCGATGACAGCAAGCGCGGCGGCGACATCGACCTGCTGATCAGCACGTCGCTCACCGATCCCGATGCGATCGCGCGTGCTGAGATCGCCTTCCAGGTCCGGGTGCAGCAAGCGCTCGGCGAGCAGCGCATCGATGTGCTGGTCGATTACCCGGGCCGGCGGATACGCCCGCCGATCTTTGCCATCGCCGACCAGACGGGAGTCCGGTTATGAGTGAAGATATCCCCAGGCTGCGCCTGCAACAGGCCTGGCGCGAATGCCGACAGCATGCTCATTACATGGACTATGCGCTAACCGCGTTGGCGCCAAAGCTGCCGTTGACCGGGGCAAGCCTGCAATCGCTCGATGCCGAGACCGTGCAGGATCTTGATCAATTCGTGCTGCGCTTCGGCAAGCTCCAAGATGCGATCGGTAGCCGCCTGCTGCCAGCCGTGCTGACCTATCTACAAGAGCCATACGAACACCGGCCGATGCTCGACAAGCTCAACCGCCTTGAGCAGCTGGGCTACCTGGAGCGAGCGGAAGATTGGCCGCGCCTGCGCGCCATCCGCAACCAGTTCGCGCACGAGTATCCCGACGAGCCGGAACGCAACGCCAGCGTGCTCAACATGGCCATCGACGCCGCCGATACACTGCAAGCCATGCTGGTCCGCATCGGGCAGCGCCTGAAGCTCGAGGCGAACGCGCCATGACAGCGTCCCGGCCTTGCTTCACCCTCGCCCACGCATCCGGCCTCATGGCCGAGGCCCTCGGCTGCGATGACAGCAGCATCCCCATCATCGCCGTCTACGTGCGCGTCACCGAGACCGTCCAAGGGATCGCGTTCAACGTCGCCGAGTGCGCGATCGACGACGGGCGCGACGATGCGCCGCGCCTGCATTCCGTGGAGGCGATACGGAACCGACGGTTGCGGCGTCCAGGAGGCTCATAACCGCGTCCGAGCCTCACCCAAGCCCGGTTAACCCCGCTGACAGCCGACAGCACGGCGTGCACGCTGATCTGCGGCCGCCCGGCGAACACCCGACCCTTCCCGCAACCTCGCGGCTTGGCTACGCTCCCCTCCAGGAGACACAGCGCGCTCGACCAATCATGACGCCTACGTCGTCGGCGAACGAGATGTCTGAGTTGGTTTTCGCAGACACCGGCTACATCCTGGCGCTGGTCAACGAGAAGGATCAGCATGTAACTAAAATATCGCGGTCCGTCCCCGAATACTCCGTCCCCGAATACCCCTCCCCAATTTCCCCGTGGCGATGCCGGATCCGTCCGCACAATCGCATTACAACTTGCAATGCGGGTGTAGACAGACCAGACTCAGATCAACGAGACCTCAGCGAGACCATAACCGTGTCCAGCGTATCCGCCGACAAATCCCCACCCCTCAACATCCGTATCAAAGGACCGCAACGCGCGCTCATCGAGCGGGCCGCGAAGCAGGCGGACAAGTCGATTTCCGACTTTGTCCGCGATGCCGCGCTCCAAGAGGCCCAGAATGCCCTGCTGGACACAACTCGCATCGAGCTTGATCCCGCCGCATGGGAGCAGTTCATCGCCGTGCTGGATGCTCCCCCCGCCGAGAACCCACGGCTGCGCGACCTGATGTCCCGCAAGGCGCCCTGGGAGCGATAGGCGAGGCAGCGCGAAATGGCGCCACCTGAACCACCGCCTGGGCCGCCGAAGCGCGTTATCGAGGCGCCCCGCCCGATCGCTTCGCACTGTGATTGCAGCGCGTTCTCTTCCGGCGAGCCCGCCCTCGACACCTGGCTCAAGCGCAACGCGGTCAAGAGCCAAGGCAGCGGCGCAGCCCGGACCTACGTCATCACGGCCGAGCACACCGTCGTCGGCTACTACGCGCTCGCCGTGGGCTCGGTCTCACGCAGAGACGCGACGGGCGCGGTCCGCCGCAACATGCCCGATCCCGTGCCGGTGATCCTCCTGGCAAGGCTGGCGGTCGACAGCCACTGGCATGGGCAAGGGCTCGGCGCCGCACTGCTCCGGGATGCGGCACTGCGCACACGGCAAGCCGCCGACCTCGCCGGCATCTGGGCGATGCTGGTGCACGCCATCTCGCCGGAGGCCGCACGCTTCTATCGGTACTTCGGGTTCCAGCCGTCGCCAGGGAACGAGACGACCTTGATGATGACGCTTGCCGGGCTGGAGCAGGCGTTGCGCTAGGCGCGCTCCTGAGGTCCCTCTACGGTTGGCCACCCACGAGACCCCGGACCTGACGAGAATCGTGCCAGCCGAGCGGACCTCGACCGCTACCGCGCGATGCTCTCAAAGGTTCCGGACGGACCAACCGCTCCCGGAGATGAACTACCGCCGGACTAATGCCAGCAGCCTCTGTCTTGACTAGTCAGTTGCCTTCTCCAAGAAGCGGTATTCGTGGTCGGGAAGTAAGCCGGGTCCTTTCCGACGTGTAGGCAGACGTTTGCTTTATCTGTTTACCGCCTGGTTTCCCGGCGGTGCCGCACTATCTCTGCCATGCGACGGTTCGTTCCCGGCTCCTCGCAGAACCGGACTTGGAGTGTTACACCATCCGGCTCCCAGCCCGAGCCTTTCGCAGCGGTACAGGGGGGCGATCCGGCGCCCTGTCGACTCTTTGCGGACGGCATCCGCCGCAGCGCAGAGCTTTCCGCGCACCGCCCAGAGAGCGGGCGCGCCAACTGCGTGAAACGCGCGAGCGTCGGTGTCACGGGCAGAATCCTCTCAGTGTAGGGCCGTGTTTCACCCGCGCGTTATCTCAGGCCGCCACCCCTTTGCTCGACCCGCATTACCGGGCGTCATCGCTCGTATGGATGGCTCCGACTTCCACGCACCACCGCCCGTGTCCTCGCTTTCTAGACTTGTTCACGGGTGCCCACATCCTGCGGACCGATACGTGGATCTCCCTGGTTACCACGTGTTCTCAATGTCAGGCTCGATACGGCCTCGGACCCCGGGGAGTACCCGCCCCGCTCGCCATCGCGCAGCACGGGTTGTTGCCTGCCAGGGGGACAAACCCGTCGGCACTCTCCAACGACAAAATTTTCGGGGCTCAACACCTTCAGGGTCGGCTCCACCCGTTACCTTTGCACCTCGCCTGCTTTCGTACCTACGCATCGACGCGTCATTGTGATCGATGAGATCGATGCGTTTGCCGATACCCCGGTGCTCGACATCAAACCCTGAGTGGAGAATGGGGCGCAAGGAGTCGGCAGCAACGGCCGTTCCGTCAACCGCTTGCAGCAGGCTCCAGCAGCGCCGGCGAATCGTTGCGCGGACTGTTCACCGCTCGTGAGACCGCGTAGGCGGTCCAGCCCGCGGGATCGGTGGGCCTGAGTAGAGATTGCAACGCCGCCATGTCCGCGGCGCCGGGATCGAGCCAGGTTCCGTAGTCGGCTGCATCCAGAATCACCGGCATGCGATCGTGGATCGGCGCCAGCAGCGCGTTCGCGTCGGTGACGATGATGGTGCAGGAGTCGATCTCGGAGCCGTCCGGTCCCAGCCAATGCTCCCACAGACCGGCCATTGCGAACGGCGCCCGATCGTCCCGCCGGATCGCGTTCGGCACCTTGCCGTCGGCAGTCGCTCGCCATTCATAGAAGGCATCGGCCGGGATCAGGCAGCGCCGCCGGGCGAAGGCCGCGCGATAGGCCGGCTTGGTCGCTACCGTCTCGGCACGGGCGTTGATCATGCTGTAGCGGTTGTCCGGCCCTTTCGACCAGGACGGCACCAAGCCCCAGCGCAGGACGGTCAGTTCACGCTGGCCGCTGTCATCGATGCGCACCGCCAGCACCGGCTGGGTTGGTGCGACGTTGTAGTGGGGCGGAAGCGCCAGCACTGGCGCCAACTCGAAGTGGCGGGCGATGGTGTCGGCATCTGCGTATTGGGCGAAGCGTCCGCACATGGGGCGTTCAGGGCCTTCGTAGGGCTTTGGTCGGCAAAGGATCAACCGCACGCTGGCTGCTTCTAAGCCACCACTTTCAGCTTGCCCGATCCCGGATTGCCGCGTTCCATCCAATCGTAGGCCAATTAGTCGGGCTTCGTCGGTCTTGCTAGCTTCGCCTGTGGACTCTCATATCGGACGATAGACCCTGAGACCAACGTGTTGCTCCATTGCGTCGAAATCACGATCGGCGTGGAGAAGCTCGAGCGAGTTCAGGATGCAATAGCTTGCGATGATGACGTCGATGGTCTTCCGCACCGTGATGCCGCGGGAGCGCAAGTACCGATAGTTCTCGGCCGCTGCAAGCGCCACTGTTCGCCCGCCGAGCCGACAACAATCAAGTGGTTTGAGCAGGGACCGAGCCTTGTGGTAGCCGGCATCGGTGCGGAAGCCCTGTAGCACCTCAGTCAGGATCAGATCGCCGATCAGCACCAACTCGCGGCCCAGCAAAGCGTCGAGTACGTCGCACTCGATGGTAGCTGCACCGTTGAAGTAGTCGATCCAGACCGATGAGTCGACCAGAATCATCTGCTGTCGTCGCGTCGCATGGCTTCGAGGTCACCACTCCAGGGTAATTTCCCGCGGGCGGCGCGGATTTGCTCTTGCTCCTTAAGTCGCACCAGTAGCCGGAGGCCCTCTTCAACTGCTTCCCGTTTCGTCCGGTATCCCGAGGTGGTAAGTGCGCGTTCCATGAGCTGATCATCAATAACGATATTGGTTCGCATGGCTGTACTCGAGTGTGTAGCCTTTTCAAGGACTATACACCTGGCGCGTTCGGCGTGCACGGCCGGCTGGAGCAGACGCAGATCCGACCAGCCTCAACGGGGTTTTCCGGCAGCTGATCGAGCCGGCCCGGAGGGTAGGCGCGGTAGGATGCACACGCGCAAGAGATCGGTCGATCGAGATGCCACTCTATGCCCGGTGCCGCGTGGCCTATCCCTGGCTCGCCGATGCGAGCCGCCGTAGCCGACAAGAACGATCGGATGACAGTCGGCGCTGTTCCTGTCATCGATCCAATCTTGGAGGATCGGCTCTTCGCCCAGGTAATCAGCGTCGATCAGCTTAGTAGCGTCTGCTGGAGATCGGATATTGAGCCAGCGAAGCCATTTACCCGTGCCCGCGTGTTCCTGAAGCATGAGACGATGCGGCGATCGCTTGCCTGCAAGACACACGCAGCGAAAAGAAATTGATTTAAGAGGAAAACGAATCGGCGACGCCGCCAACGGCCGCACGGCGCACTGCATGATGCAGCTGAATCGGCACAAGGCCACCTTTGGTCGCCACGAGACCTTTCCGCTCCGGTACGGCTGACTACCCAAAGGCTTGGAGGCCCGCGAGCAAAATCCAGCCAGCTTCAGCCCGCCCAAGCAGGCCATGATCACCCGGGGCGTCGGCCGCGACAGGGTCAATGCCATCCAGCACTGGCTACAGGCCGCCGGCCAGGTAGAGATCGACCCCGTCTGCATCGGCGTTCGCGACGGCCGCAACCATGTCTATCGTGACCGAGGCCAAACGCGGCCCGTTCGATACCATCGCCAAGCACAAGCTCGCCTATGCCGCCCGACGAGACCGAGCGCAGTGCGCAACAACATCCCCGACGCCATCCCCATCATCGCCGTCTACCTGCGCGTGACCGAAACCGACCACGATCACGATCCGAAGAGGCAAAGCGTCCGGCGGCGAGTTCCACCTGTCGACGCGGTAGGGATCGTTCTTCTAAAGCTCGCTCCGCGAGCGTGGTGAGGACAACCAACAGGCGTTGGCCCTGGCGATCACAATACCGACCAGTTCCCAACCACCGATAGGTTTTCCACAACGATGAATGCAATCGAGTTTCAGGCCGTCGCCCACGACGGTGTTCTCGACATCCCACCGGAGCATCGCCGCGTCTTGGATGGCAAGACGGTGCGGGTCGTCCTGGTCGCTGCCGAGCCAAAGGACACGGATGGCAACGAGACGATCTTTTCGCGGCTGCGAAGGGTGAAGACCCAGGGGCCGACCGACCTCTCGACCAATCATGACGCCTACGTCGTCGGCGAACGCGATGCCTGAGTCGGTTTTCATCATGCGCGGCTTGGCATTGACGACTGCGCTCGCCTTCGACCAACACTTCGTGCAGGCCGGATTCGTCACCCCCCGGTTGTGACTGTGCAGATTGGCGCTCATGCGGAAGGGACTGGTTCGACGAGACCGCGAACGGTTTCTTCGGGTCCACAATCGGCGAAGGCTTTGGCATCGCACCCGGAGCCGTAGCCAGCGTCGAGAGCGCAAGAGCCGCCTGAGAAAAATCAGCATGGAACCAAAATATCGTGGTCCGTCCCCGAATACTCCCAAAGTCTTCATGAACGGCCGCAGCCAGGCCGTGCGCCTGCCGGCGGAGTTCCGCTTTGAGGGCACCGAGGTCTTCATCGAGCGGCAGGGCGATGCCGTGATCCTGCGCCCCAAGCCCGTCGGCTGGGACGACTTCTTCGCCGCCGAGCCGCGAGCACCGGACGACTTCCTCGCGGAACGCGAGCAGGAGCCGCCGCAGGAGCGGGACTGGACCGATGCGCTGGATGCTTGACACAAACACGGCCAGCTACGTCATTCGCCGCCGGCCACTGGGGGTCAAGCAGCGATTCGACGCCGTCGGACACGCCAACCTGGCCATTTCCGTGGTGGTGCTGGCGGAGCTGCGCTATGGCGCCGAGTTGCATCCAACCCGCTCAGACGACATCCACGCCGATATCGACGACTCTTGCCGGCGGCTCGCCGTCGTGCCCTGGTCCGAGACCGCCGCCGTCCACTACGGGCAGATCCGCGCGACACTGCGCAAGGCCGGTACCCCCATCGGTAACATGGACCTCCTGATTGCCGCCCACGCGCGGGCAGAGGGCGCGGTGCTGGTCACCAACAACCAAAGGGAGTTTCGGCGGGTAGCGGGCTTGACGCTGGAGGATTGGTTGGATGCGTCGGATGCCCCGGCTTAGCCGTTACGGCAATCAGCCCCGTCAGTACCAAAAAGGCGAAAACGTATCCGAAAAAGGGTGCTGATTGTCAGAAGTTCAATTCGTCCTGGTCGCCCTTGATCGAAAGCCGTCGCCCCTGTCGTTGAAGCGTGTTTTCGGTGCTGGACCTAACCAGCGAAACGTCGCCGAGTGCGCCGTCGACGACGACCGCGACGGCGTGCCGAGCCTGCACTCCGTGGAGGCGATCCGGCACCGACGGTTGCGCTTACGGAGTTTGGGACGCTGAGAGCGGGCGTCCAGGTCTGGCCTCAGCCCGTTGCCCGCCGACAGCATCGCGTGCGCACTGATCTGCGACATGGCGCCGAACACCCGGCCTTGCCGCATACCCGCGGCTTGGCTACGCTCCCCCAAAAGGACACAGCACGTTTCACCGACCGAACAGCTTGGATAAGTACTGATGGCAAAGTTCCTCAACACCAGCGCGACCAACTACTACCTGGAAGAGTTGATCAAGGCCAGCACGGAGCGCCTGATCATCATCAGTCCCTTCCTCAAGTTCAACGACCGCATCCGCGAACTACTGGCAGACAAGGACCGCATGAAGATCGACGTGCGCATCGTCTACGGCAAGAGCGAGTTGGCGCCGCAGGAGATCAACTGGTTGCGCTCGCTGGCCTTTGTGCGCACAAGCTTCTGCCAGCACCTGCCCGCCAAATGCGACGTCAGCGAGCGCGCGGCCATCATCACCTGGATGAACCTCTACGACTTCAGCCAGGTGAACAACAACGAGATGGGCATCCACGTCGACCGCGAGCAGGAGCCCCAGCTCTACCGCGACACCTACGAGGAAGCCCAGCGCCTGATCCGCATCAGCGAAGAGGTTCGGCTTGCAGCGGACAAGGTGGACGCCGCAGGGGTCAAGGAGCCCGATAGCCTCGCACCGGTTGCCACCAAGGCCGCCGATAACGGCTACGACAAGCTCACAACCTCCAAGCTCGCCAAGGCGCTGGGGCTTTGCACCGGCCAACTGAACGACAAACTGATGGCCGCCGGACTCATTGAGCGCGATGGCGATATGTTCAAGCTCACCGACAAGGGCAAGGCGGCCGGAAGTGAATTCCGCGTGTCGAAACAGTATGGGCCGTTCTTCCTCTGGCCGGCGGAGTTGGCCCTTTAACCCTAGCGCTACACCGCGCATCTCACACGGAGCGGATGCGGCAACTTTTTGGTGGTCTGTCCATGTTCTTTCACAAGGTCGTAAGTATCGAAAGCCACCGTTGCAAACTTGGTGGTACAAATAGATGATGTACAAGACATTCGGAGACACTCTCACTGAAGCCTTTGAACAATACGAAACCAATGCCTTCGAAAAGGCAATCATGGAGTCGTCAAGACTTATTGAAACATATGTCAGCTACGTCCTGAACAACTTCTTCTTCACACTAACAACTGCCGAGCAGAAGAGAAATTACCTCTCTTTTGAGAAAAAGCACGGGCAGAAGATTGCTGAAATGCGCAGCAAACCGATGCTGGGAATCGCAATTGGACTTTATCGCAACCTTGGAGAGCAATTCGAGGGGCATCCTTGGCTAAAGGGAAATAGAGTGCCCGAAAAGATGAACACCCTCAACGAAATCCGGAAAATGATAGCGCATCCTGCGACCATTGCATTCGATGTTGAAGAATCTGCGTTTCTGGCATGTGACTCCGCAAAGCACATTATATCGCAGACCGGGTTTGAAGCGACGAGATTGAAGCACCTTAACTTCCCACTCTACACCTATCTATTGTACTCAACCATCAAAGATCGATTCGTCGATCCTGACCCGATACCGCACGAAACAATAGTGCAAACGTCTAAACGGCTATACCCAATACTCCTAAACGCGCTCTGGCGCGCGACCTATTCGACGCTGTCGACTGAGCAAAAAGAGAAGTGTCTTGGGATTCAGGAGGAAATTTTTGGCAAACGAGTAGAAGCGGATTATACTCTCGAAATCGTTGATCAGTTTTTTCGCAAGGGGTGCCTATATAGAGACATGGAGAGCGGGATGATTTTATCGGACGCGCTGACACAAATTTTTGCCCCACATGGAGAAAAAGTTAATAAAATGCATGCGCGCCGCCATATCCAAGTCTTAGATATTTTATTTCGCAATTTTAAGATCGCCGAGGACAGGACATATTTTGAGTTTGCACGTCAAGTAAAAGACACATATCTCATCTCAGGCTCAATTGAAGGAAAAGATGAGGAGCGCCTTCGCTGGAGCGCAAGAATGCTACTCCTTTCAGAACACGAAGCGGATAGAATAACGCTGGATGTAGTCACAGCTATAGACAAGAATCTTTCGCCTTTCGAATCGCTCGCTCGCGCGGAGCGAGAAAATCAGACACCGATAATAAAAAAAGATCTAGACGCAGACCCAGTCTCGCCAAGAAAAACTACGATTGGCAGTTTTAGTATCCAGTTTACCTTTGGCGGAGATCCTTCTCAACGCAAACGGGCGACAAATTGCTTGAACCACTACTTTGTTCTGCATCAGCTGATATTTCAAAATGAATTCGATACGGAACTGCTTTGTTCGATAGGAAGCTCTGAATACATTATGGCATCTCTAAAGTCCGGAGTCATATACATTCATGATTATGGCAATTATAGAGACGAGTTCCGTCGTTTTAGTACCTGGTGTGATCTATTGAGATCTTATCGAAAAGCTAAGGCTTTACGTTATAGAAATGTAGCAGAGTTCGTGAAGCTGCCATTGCAGACCTGGGATTATGCCATCCTTGCTATTGATGACTTGTCGAAGCAGATCAAAAGTTTCTATCAAGAAAATGATCCGAAGAATTTGGATCTTGCGATGGAGATCGACAACGGGACAAAGAATTTTTTTGAGGCCGAAGCTCTACTATGCTCCACGAAAGATGCGACTGACGTAGGCGCGACCTTAATCGGTCAGTTAGTGCTCAGGTTAGAGTTTTCAATTACCTCATTTCATAAAGTTATCCTTGAGAACCCGCTATCAATGTATTTGAACGGAGGAGCGCGGTGAATGTAGCAGAAATAGTTGACGAAGTTTTGATTATCGACCGGTACGTGCCCGCCAGCAAGCGCGAATTGATTATTCATTTGGCACAAAGCTCGATTGTTTTTCGCGCTCTTGATGATATAGGCAGAACTGAGGTTGTTAAGAAACTGGTAGATCGCGAGACAATTGGTTCGACTGCCTTAGGGGGTGGTGCTTGCTTGCCACATGCCAGAGATAGACTGGCTTGCAGAGAGCATGTCAATCTTGGCGGTTTGGAGAAAAGGAATCGATTGGGAGGCTCCAGACAGCAAGCCATGCTTTATAATGTTAATGCATTTAGCACCTTTAGAAGTGAGTCTACATGAATTGGCTTGCTTTGCCGGCTTTCTTGCCCAAAGAGATGTAGTGGAGGCGATTATTATGGCGGCGGTAGACGAGGAAATCTGGGAGATACATTGCTGAGATTGGCAATTAGCTGAAGTTTCATTTTTTGGGGTCATGCCACCAGGGACCGACTACGCCAATTGGGAAGGCAACATATTTGTCGCCGATTTTGTACTTCGGGGAGCGTTCAGGGAGAGACCGCGATATTCCGTGCAACACAGAAGACGATATGAGAAAGTATAAGTCTGCCATCAAGCGCGGAGATAGTTGGTACGGCCCGTACAGGAGCCTCTGGCTTCATCTTCGCAGCAAGAGGGCAAACATGGATTACACGCCGATCATCTCCGCACTTTTCGGGGCGCTCCTTTTGTTTGCGGTGCTTACCGCGTTGGTCGCATTGTTGCGCCCGCGGTTTGTTGGAGCGATTGGGGAGGCCGCGGTCTCCCGCAGACTGCGGCGGTATTGCGCGGAGGTCGCGGATGACCTGATCCTGCCGGATGGGCGAGGTGGGCTCACGCAGGTCGACCACTTGGCGCTGACGCCGACGGGACTGCTCGTCGTTGAGACGAAGAACTACGGTGGGCTTATCCTCGGCCAGGCGGGCGACCGCACCTGGACCCAATGCATCGGTCGGCGGCGCCACAAGCTGCAAAACCCGCTGCGGCAGAACTATGGCCACATCAAGGCGGTACAGGCGCTGGCGGAGGGGGTGCCAGTGTCGGGACTGGTGGTTTTTACGAACCGCGCTCGGTTTCCGAAGGGGCAACCTTCGGGGGTCGTGATGCTGTCGGATTTGCGCCGGGTGGTCGGTCAGGGCGTCGGTGCTGACGTTCCGCCGACGTACCGGCAGGCCTGGGAGGCAGTCGTCGCTCAGTCGAGGACTGACCGGGCCACGCGAAAGGCGCATCTCAGTGGGGTTCGCCAAAGGAAGCGGGCGCGTGCCTAGCACCGAGTTCTCCAGTTCCGCGAACAGTCGCAGGGTTTTGTTGTGGACAGGCGAGGATAACGCCAAGCTCAGACGACACTCAGAGTCCTCGTCGGCTTGCCGCAAGTCTTCGTGATACGAGTGATGCTTGATAACGGTAAGTACGAGATTCCTCGGTGCCCGACCTGAACGACGACTACTACCAGCAGCACGCGGAGATGTTCTTCGCCGATACCGTCGAAGTCGACATGACTCCGCTTTATCGCCGCTTCCTCTCGCTGCTGCGGGACCAGGCGCAGATCCTCGACGCCGGCTGCGGCTCCGGGCGCGATGCAAGAGCCTTTGCTGACCTCGGCCATCACGTCACCGCCTTCGACGCCTCCCCGGCCTTGGTCGCGCTGGCCGAGACCCAGCTTGGCCAACCCGTGCAGTGCCTGCGTTTTCAAGACATCGCCTGGCAGGAGCAGTTCGACGGCATCTGGGCCTGTGCAAGCCTGCTGCATGTACCAGCGGCCGAACTACCGGAAGTGATGCAACGGCTTTGCAAGGCGCTGAAGCCGGGTGGCGTCCTCTACGGGGGGAAAAGGGGTCAGGCTCAATTACCAGAAGTTCATTTCCCCTGGTCAGCCTGGGTCGAAAGCCATCCCCCCGTCGTTGAACAGTTTTTTCGGTGCTAGACCTAACCAGCGGATACTTATCAGCGGCACGCTGATATCTTCTTCGACGATCCCATCGAAGTCGACATGACTCCGCTTTATCGCCGCTTCCTCTCGCTGCTGCGGAACCAGGCACAGATCCTCGACGCCGGTTGCGGCTCCGGGCGCGATGCACGGGCCTTCGCGAAGCGCGGCTATGCCGTGACCGCCTTCGACGCCTCCCCTGCCCTGCTCGCGCTGGCCGAGCGGCACGTCGGCGAGCCGGTGCACTGCCTGCGTTTTCAGGACATCGCCTGGCAGGAGGCGTTCGACGGCATCCGGGCCTGCGCTAGCCTGCTGCATGTGCCAGCCGCGGAGCTGCCGGACGTGATGCGACGAATGCGCAATGCCCTGAAGCCGCGCGGCATCCTCTACGGCTCCCTCAAGTACGGCAGCGGCGAGCGTGAGCAACATGGCCGGCGCTTCACCGATCTGGACGAGCCGGGACTGGCGGCACTGCGGCGCTGTGTGCCGGACCTGGAACCGGTAGAGACCTGGAGCATCGGCGATCTGCGCCCGGCCGCGAGGCGGAGCGCTGGCTGAATACGCTGCTGCGGAGAGCGCCGGGGGCTCGGGCCAGTCCCTGACCATGCAGTGGCGTCGGCACCACGGCTTCGGCGGCGGTTCGCGACGGCGACCGCGGAGCCCACTGGCAGGAGAACGTCTTCTTGGGTGAATGCCGTGGTGTATCCTTTAGCATCAGGCTTTGCACAAGGACGCATATCCCGGGAGATTCATATGGCCACACGCGAGCAGTATGTCGTCGACGAGGCCGGCAAGCGCACAGCAGTCCTTGTCCCGCTCGAAGAGTGGGAGCGCATCCAGGCTGCGCTGGAAGAGCTGGCGGACGTTCGTGCCTATGACGAGGCGAAGCGCCATCCTTCTGATCCGGTGCCCTTCGAGCAGGCGATGGCCGAGATCGAGGCGAACGCGGGAAATTGAGCCGGGATCCGGCAGGTAGCAATGGCGAGCTGGGAGCTGGTCATCGAGCGCCGTGCTCAAAAGGCGCTGGCGCGCATCGAGAAGCGGGATCGGGATCGTATTGCGAAGGCGATTCGCGGACTCGCGCAGGAACCGCGACCTCCAGGGGCCAAGTAGCTCACGGCACGCAATGCGTATCGGGTGCGAGTGGGCGAGTATCGGGTTCTGTTATGAGATCGACGGTGATCGGCTCGCTGTTCTTGTTGTGGACATCGGACATCGACGCGAAATCTATCGCAGCTGAGGATGGCTGCGAGTTCGACGGCATCTAAGCCTGCGCCAGCCTGCTGCATGCGCCCACCGCGGAGCTGCGGGACGTCATGTGCCGGCTGCGCACTGCCCTGAAGCCCGCCGGCATCCTGTACCTCTACTCCAAGTACAGGAGCGCCGAGCGCGAACACCACGGCCGGCGCTTCACTGATCTGGACGAGCCGGGGCCGGCGTCGCTGCTGGAACAAGTCCCGGCCTTGGAGGCCCTGGAGACCTAGACTACAGGCTACCGCCGACCGGGCCGCGAGGCGGAAGGCTGGCTGAACACGCTGCTGCGCAGAACGGAGGCGGCCTGGGCCAGTTCCTGACCACGGGCGGTGCATCCGACCCGTTGATCGTCACGGCGCTCCGGCGCCGCACCGATTTTGCCGAATGGGCCGAGATGAGGGGGCCGCATGAGCGACGTGGCCTGACGCGTTGCTGGGGCACATCCGACGCTGCATCCAGGCGGGCGCGGTGCGGGTGTCGAGCTACGGCTACGACGAGCTGGCAGCCCGGCTATGCTCCTGCCGGTGCTCCTGGAAGGCGAACCTCAAGCCGGCATCATCTCAAGCCGTTAGGACGCGCGGCTGATGCTGACGATGGCCGCGATGGACTTGCAGGCCGTCGGCAACATGCGCGGTCCGCGGCAGTTCGCCGATTCCATCTTGCCGACCCATCGGCCGACGCGGGATAGCCGGGCTGCAGCTCGAGGGGCTTGACGCAGTCCAGAGGGGCCTGAGCCGAGCCTGCCGGCTCCCCTGCTCGCGGGATTGCCGTGGACTCAGTGGCCGAGGTAAGGCTTAGTCAGCCAGATGGCTACTTGCTTTGTTGGCCGTGCGAACCGCCTGACGGCGGTGGGCCGACTGGAAGTCGGCGCTCCCAGAAAAGGCAGCGTCTTAGTGCAGCACTTCGTCGAGGTTTTTGGCGGTGAGGGTTTGATCGAACCAACGGGTCAGGGTTTCTGGTTCGGCCGACTCGACGCGGTGGCGGATGTCGTCCGGGATATCGCCGAATTTATGGTGCATCAGCCGCAGCAATAAGATGGCTTCGCCTTGCTGCATGCCTTGCTGCATGCCTTGCTGCATGCCCTGCTGCATGCGCCCTCTTCGCGCACGCGTTCAGAGAAGGTTCTCATGTTCTCGACCTCGTCTGGGTAGTCTTGCTGGTAGCGGGCGCGTTCATTGTCGTCGAGCGCGGCGTAGCTGTCGATGAAATCGGTATATTTGAGTCGCTTTTCCGGATCCTGTTCCAGCGTGATCAGACCCTTTATCGCGGCGGCGAAGACCTCGACGCGTTCGTGTCGCTCGTGGCGCATGTTCGGCAGGTTGATACGCGCGACGATGTTGTCGCTGTCTCGCCAGAGGCTGTACGGCATGGCGGCCAGTTCGACGGCGATGAAATGGAAGTCGAGGTAGCTGGTCTGCTCGCTGCCGAGCTGCAGCCGACGTTCGTTTGGCCCGCCGCGCAGGAAGATCACCACCGGCACGACCCGGCGGGTCTTCAGTAGTTCGGCAATGTCGAGGCAATAATGCGCCAGACGCGGGACGGAGAATCGCGCGGGGTCGGTCTCTTCTTCGACGACGAAAACCAACGCGGCCCGGCGCCCGTCCGGCCATTCCACCAACAACGGGATGTCCAGCTCGCGGAAGCGCTCGCCCAGGCGTTCCTTGAGTTGTTCCTCGCGTACCGGGGTGATGCGCACATCCGGCGTGATTGCACGCGCTTCGGCCTCGGCGCAGAAGGCCAGGGCCTCGCGCGGATAGTCGAGCACTAGATTCTTGAAGTTCTGATCATGGTCCATGCGCGGGATTGTACACAACTAGCTACAATCATGAGACCGTGGCACGTGATCGCCGGCTAGAAACGGATAGGTGGCCGAGGCAAGGTGGAGTCGGTCAGATGTCGCGTTGCTTGGCTGGTTCTGCGAACCGCCTGTCGGCGGTGGGCCGACTGGAAGTCGGCGCTCCCAGAAAAGGCAGCTTCTTAGTGCAGCACTTCGTCGAGGTTTTTGGCGGTGAGGGCCTGATCGAACCAACGGGTCAGGGTTTCTGGTTCGGCGGACTCGACTCGGTGGCGGATGTCGTCCGGGATATCGCCGAATTTATGGTGCATCAGCCGCAGCAATAAGATGGCTTCGCCTTGCTGCATGCCTTGCTGCATGCCCTGCTGCATGCCCTGCTGCATGCCCTCTTCGCGCACGCGTTCAGAGAAGGTTCTCATATTCTCGACCTCGTCTGGGTAGTCTTGCTGGTAGCGAGCGCGTTCATTGTCGTCGAGCGCGGCGTAGCTGTCGATGAAATCGGTATATTTGAACGTGATCGCCGGAGTGCCAGTGCATACGGGGACTCGGCCAGCGCGTCGCCGGGTACGCCGACTTCAGTCGGCACCTGGGGAGGCGGACTTTAGTCCGCCGTGAAGGCGGACACGGGCGACTGAAGTCACCCGTCCCCAGGGCCGGATAAATCCGGCGTACCCAGGGTGGGCTGCATACGACCGCTGGTAAGAACCAGGTTCTAAGTGAGCTCCGTCGAACACGGCGTACGTACCGCGATGCGGCACGCGTATCATGGCAGACAGTCGATTAAGCACGATCTTCGACTCCTTCGATGCATAAACGCGGATGACGACAATGAATGCCAATGACCCCTACGATCTTGACCGTTTCGTCCAGGCACAGGTCGGGGTCTACGAGACGGCGCTGACCGAGATCCAAAGCGGCCGCAAGCGCTCGCACTGGATGTGGTTCATCTTTCCGCAGTTTGTCGGGCTCGGGAATAGCCCGACATCGCGGCATTACGCGATTCGCAGCCGTGGCGAGGCCAGGGCCTATCTCGCTCATCCGTTGCTGGGCGCTCGGTTGTGCTCCTGTGCCAGGGCCGCTGTTGCGGTTTCGGGGCGATCGGCACGCGACATTTTTGGTTCCCCGGACGACGTCAAGCTGCGCTCTTGCGCTACCTTATTTGCTGAAACATCACCGGAAAACCCGGTGTTTCAAGAATTGCTCGATGTCTACTTCGCGGGCTAGCCCGACCAACGCACGCTGGAGTTGCTGGCGCGGGCATCGGACGAAGACTGATTTTGGGTCTCATCCGGATGGTGTCCGCGGTGGTGTAGCCGTAGCTCAGGGACAGGGGACGGTCCGCACAGCGGACCCTACCAGGAGCGCCGTCGCTGGACGGTCCGCTGTGCGGACCGTCCCGCGGTGGCCGTAACGATGATCAAGGCCCTTGAGGATCATCAGAAACATCGCCCGCCAGACATCCAAGTCTTGAACCTTTGAAGGTGCGCAAATGCCGGGCAAGGTCATTGGCCGCAAAACCTATCTGCACGTGGCGGCGCTGACGGCGTCCGCTGATGAACCCTACGCGGGATGGGAGCGTTCGGTCGCTGCGGCGGAGCAAGCGACCGGCGTTACGCGCGGCACGCAGTTCAATGTTGTGCGTCTCGACGCCGACGGCGAGGTTGCGCTGCTCAATTACGCCGATTTCTTCGATGACCCCTTCCCGATGCTCGGCGAGAGCTGGCGCTTCGATCCCGCGACCGGCGAGGTCGGCTATCGCACCTATGTCGATTCACTGAACCCGCCGATCCTGCACCGCAAGGAGTTGCTGTTGCCGGCGGATCATCCCCGGCATGCCGAGTACGCCGCGCTGACGGCCGCGGCGGAATCGATCGGCCTGTTCGACGACACCACTCGCATCGGCTATCAGCGCCAGTGGCAGGCGTTGGTGCGCGAGCGGGGTTATCGCATCGACGGCCACCGGCTGCTGCCGCTGGGTAATGATGACGGCGATGAGACTGGAACGGATGCAGAGGCGGACGCGCCGCTGCATGCGGGCTGGGATGCCGCGCGGCAGCTCACCGCGATGGTGCGCTACGGCTTCTCGGCGCCGGTGCAAAGCCTGGCCCGACATGGCTTTCTGGACGGCCGCTATCGGCTGTTCGACTACGGCTGCGGGCGTGGCGACGACCTGCGCGGGCTGCTGGAGAACGGCTTGACGGCAGCGGGCTGGGACCCGTTCTACGCACCGGACAATCCCATTGCGCCTGCCGACATCGTCAACCTGGGCTTTGTCATCAACGTCATCGAGAACTTCGATGAGCGCCTGGAAGCGCTGACGCGCGCCTGGTCGCTAGCCGAGACCCTGTTGGTGGTGTCGGTGATGCTGAGCAACCAGAACGACCCGCGCGGCCGGAGCTTTCGCGACGGCGTGCTGACGCAGCGCGGCACCTTCCAAAAATATTTCACCCAGGCTGAGATCAAGGCGTTTGTGGAGGATGCGCTGGATCAGGAGGCGATCCCGGTGGCGCCCGGCTTGCTGTATGTGTTCCGCGACAAGGACGCCGAGCAACGCTTTTTTGTCGATCGCTCCCGCGGCAGACGCTCGTTGCTGCGCGAACCGTCCGCGCGGCTCCGTCAAGGCACCGAGCGCCCGCGACCTGAACGCCAGCGACGCGATCGGGCCGCGGAGCGCTACGCCGAGCATCAGCAGGCGCTGGAACGGCTCTGGCAACGCTGGCTGGCGCTGGGGCGCCGACCGGACAAGTCCGAGGTGGAGTACGAACTGGAACTCACGGAAGGCTTTGGGTCCGTCGGCAGGGCGTTGCGATTTGTCGAGAACCGCAAGGCGCTGGACTCCGGCAGCGACGAGGTCGCGCGGGCATTGGCGCAGGCACAGGCCGCGAGAAGCGATGAATTGACGGTGTATTTCGCGCTGAATCAATTCCAGCGCCGCAGACCCTACGCGCATCTGGAAGACGGGCTCAAGCGCGACATCAAGCAGTTCTTTGGTGACTACCGTCAGGCGCAGGCGGCGGGTCTGGCGCTGTTGATGCAGATCGCCGATGTCGAGGCCATCGAACGGGCCTGCCGCGAGGCGGCCGAGCATGGCTTGGGCTGGCTGGAGACGGAGGCTGAAGCGGCGCACGAGCCCACGGAGCCGGACACCGGGACCGCGCCGGGGACCAGTCCGCGGGCCGCCTCGTTGCAGCTCGATGCCAATCTGGTGGAACAGTTGCCGGCGTTGCTGCGGGTCTACATCGGCGCCGCGTCCGCGGCCTATGGCGACGTGCGCAACGCCGATCTGCTCAAGATCCACATCGGCTCCGGCAAGCTGACGCTGATGCGCTTCGACGATTTTCACGACCAGCCGCTGCCGCGCTTGCGCGAGCGGGTGAAGATCAAGCTACGCGAGCAGGACGTGGATTACTTCCGCTACGGCGACGACTACGAGCCGCCGTTTCTGTACCGCAAGTCGCGTTTCATCAATGAGGAGCATCCGCGCTACCCGGAGCAGGTGGCCTTTGACGAGGCGCTGGATGGGCTCGGTCTGTTCGACCTCTCCGGCTTTGGTCCCGAACCGGCGGACCTGCTGGCGGGGCTGACGCGGCATCGTTGGGAGATCGACGGCTTTGCAGCTGATCCGCGCGCGGACCATTCCAGACCTGGATGCGCCCTGCGGCCGGTTCCTGACCTTTCGGCAATTGATCGAATGCGGCGAGACGCAAGCGCACACGGGGCTCGCGAACCTGCCGACCAGCGTCGACAGCTACAACGCACTGCTGGCCTTGGCCGAGCAGGTGCTGGACCCGGTCGTCGACTGGTTCGGCATGATCCGCCTGACCTACGGCTTCTGCTCGCCGGCGCTGGCACGCCAGATCCGCGACAGGAAAGGCGGCCCCATCGATCCGAAGCGCGACCAGCACGCCGCCCACGAGCGCAACCGCGCCGGCAATCTGGTCTGCGAGCGCCTCGGCGCCGCGGCGGATTTCATCGTCGAGGACGAGGACATGCTGGAAGTCGCGCAATGGCTGGCGGCCAACACGCCGTTCGACCGGCTGTATTTCTACGGCGCCGATCGCCCCATCCATGTCAGCCACGGACCCGAGCACAGCCGGCAGATCGTGCACATGTTGCCGGGTAAGAATGGCCGGCTGATTCCGCGGGTGCTATCACTGGAGCAGTTCTTGGCCGCGGACTGAGCAGGCCCCCTAGCCTTGCTGGTCACACGTGGGAGCGATTTGCAATCGCGATGGCAGCAACAGCCGATTTCGGCGCGGCCCCGTCGCGGCTGCAAGCCGCTCCCACAGGTGGCGGTGGGGGCGATCTGTAATCGCGACGGCAATCCCCGGATCAGGGATGCGCCACGGGGAGATTGTGGAAATGCACCCCGTCCGCCGGCAGGGCGTCGCGGGCCAGGTCCAGCAGGTGGCGGTGGTGGGAGAAGAGCAGCAGTTGGGTGCGGCTGCCGAGGTCGCTGAGGATGGGCAGGATGGCGCTGGCGCGGTGGTCGTCGAAGGTGATGAGCAGGTCGTCGAGGACGACCGGCATGGGCTCGTGGTGCTGCTGGTGGCGCTCGATGGCGGCGAGACGCAGGGCGAGGTAGAGCTGGTCGCGGGTGCCCTCGCTCATGCCTTCGACGCCGATCTCTTCGCCATTGCGCACGCCGACCAGGACCGGCACGTCGTCCGCGCCGTAGGCGGTGGCGAGCCCTGCGAAGCTGCCCTGGGTGATGGCGCTGAAGACGGCACCGGCCTTGGCCAACAGCGGCCCCTGATTCTGTCTGCGGAATTGCTCGATCTGCGCACGCAGAAAGTGCATGGCCAGTTGCAGGCGCAGATAGCGGGCCGCGTCCTGGCGAATGACGGCGGCCTGATACTGGGCGGCTTGCAGCTGTTCCGCCGCCTCGGCGCCGGATTGCTCCAGTCGGTGCTTGCTCGCCTCCGCCTCTGACCAGGCGCTTGACGGCATCGTCGCGCTGGCGCTCCAGGGCGGGGATGTCCTGATCGAGGGTGTCGCGCTCGGCGGTGAGCTGATCGGGCGCCTCCGCCCGGACGCGCTCGATGAAGCTGTCGATGGATTCACCGCGGGCGGGCGCATGCAGGGTCTTGCGCAGGCGTTCGATCTCGGCGTCGATGTCGCGCCGCAGCCTTAGATTGGCCAGCAGGGTCTTCAGCGCCGGCTCGTCGGCGCTGCCGGATGCCGACACCGCGTCGGCGACCCGGCGCTCGACCTGCGCGAGCGTTGCTTGCAGCCGTCGACACCTGCTCGGATTCGTCGGTCAGATCGGCCCGAGCCTGATCCTGCCGGGTTTGCCGCGCGCGCGCCTGTTCCAGGGCGCTCCACAGGGCCTGCTCGCGCACCTCGACCGAGCCGGCGGCGATGGACAGGGCATCGGCCAAGGTCCGAACGCCGTCGACATAGGCGTCGATCGCCTGCACTTTGGCCGTCTGCGCCTGCCGCAATCCGTTCCAGTCGTCGAGCCCGCCGACCAGGGCTTTGCGTTGGTCGAGCAGCGCCAATGCGCTGACGGTGCTCGTGTCGACCGCCAGCGCGAGCGCCGCACAGCGGGCTTTGCCAGGCCGCCCGGGCATCATCAGCAGCCTGCTGGAGTCCGGGCAGCGCGGCGGCGAGCTTGTCCAGATCGGCCTGGATGTCGGTTGCGTCGCTCTGCAGTGTCTCGCGCGCCCCCTCGGCCTTGTCCGCCTCGCGCACCTTGCGGTTTGCCGCGTCGCGCAGCGCCGGCAGCGAGGACATCGGCATGGTCGGACAGCAGCGGCGCGAGCAGCGCCTCGGCCGCGTCGATGGCCGCGTCGGCACTGTCGCAGGCCTCGGCGGCGACACGCCAGGTCTGATAGCAGGTGCGAAACTCGGTCCATTGATCGCGCCATTCGAGCATTTCCGCTGGGCTGCGCGGCTCCAGCGCGCAGTCGGACCAGGCCGCGGCCCAGCGTGCCTGCCAGTCGGCGTGCTCGGCGTCGAGCGCTTGCAGCCGGGCCTGCGCGTCGGCCTGGTCGCGCTCGGCCTCGCGCAGTTGCAGCCGCAGCTCCTCGGCCTGGGCGACGGCCTCGGCCTCGTCGCGCAGCGCATCGGCGATGCCGTCGGCCGCCGCCACGGTCAGCGGATAGGCCTCGGCCAGCGGCTTGCCGTCGAGGCTGCCCGCCTCCGCACCCTGCTGCCAAGCGGCCAGCACCCGCGCCCAGGCCTGATCGCGAACAGCGCGCGCCTCGGCGAGCGCGGCGACACTGGGCAGCTGCCGCGGCGCCCGAGCCGCTCCAGATCGACAGCGCGCGCGTGGCACTGTTCGGCTGCCTCGCGCACGGCTTGGTCGAGCTGGCGCCTATCCGCCTCGATGGCCGCCGCTTCGGACTCGAACCGGCGCAGCGTCGCGGCGCTCGGCACCGGCAGGCGAAAGGTCGCGGCCTGATCGTCCGACGCCGACGCGCAGCAGCGCATGTTGATCGACGAGCCGGGTCCATGCCTCATCGCGGGCGTCCTGCTTGCCGGCCCGGCCACGCTGGGCCTCGACGGCGGAGGCCGTCGCGGCCAGCGCGGCGCGCAGCGCTGAGACATCGGCCGCGGGCAGTTTGGCAAGCTGTTCGCGTTCTTCTTCAGCGACCGCTCGAGCCGCTCACGTTCGACGCCGTTCTCGCGCAGCGCCGCATCGGTGGCATCGAGCGCAGCAGCCGCCTCCCGGAGTGCGAGTTCGTCGGCGACGCGCGTGCGAAGCGTCTCGACCTGTTCGAACGCCCCGTCGACGCCGAGCGACTGCATGCCCGCGCGCAGACCGGTCTCGGCGCGTCGCGAGGTCGGCGTCGAGCCCGATGCGCTCGTTCTGCCATTGCTGATAGACGGCTAGCTGCTGATGCGCCGCCTCGATCTCGGCGGCGTGCCCGAGCACGGCGGTATCGGGCTGGTTGTCGCGCACCCGCGCCTTGAGCTGTTCGACCTTCAGCACGGACTGACTCAGCATCGTGCGGGCCTGGTCGCGTTCGTCGATGGCCTGCTCGGTCCGATCGATGAAATCGGCGCCGAGATCGGGCATATCCGGCAACTCGGCGCGCCGGCGTTCCTGCTCACCGAGTTCGCCGATGGTGGGCAGCGCATCGAGGCAGCGTTGCAGCCAATCGCGGCGCGCGCGTAGTTGGTTCAGGTTGGCGTCGAGCTGGTCGCGGTCGTCCTGCGCCTGCGCCAGCAGCCGCCAGCACCTCTTCCCATTCCTCCGGGCGAACGCTGGCCTGCCGGCTTGCTTGCAGGTGCGCTCCGTGGGCGTTGACGGCCGGGCGCAGCGTGACGTTCTTGGTGCTGCGACCACTGAAGATGCGCGCGCGCCTCGGCGTCGAGCTGTTCCAGCACCCGGTGCACCGGCGTGCCGGCCAGGCTGGCGGAGAACAGGGCCTGGCCAACCTCGCCGCGCCCCTGCAACAGGGCCTCGGCGCCCTCGCGCAGTTCGTCGGCGCCGAGCCCGAACAGGCTGCTGAAGAAGTCCTGGTCGACATTGCCGAGAAAGACGGACAGCGCATCGTCGGGCAGCGGCTGACCGTCGGCGTCGAGCAGCGTGTCCTTGTTGCCCTTGCGGCGCTGAAAGCGCAGGCGACGACCGTCGCTCGCGGCGATGCTGCCGGCGATGCGCAGGTCCTTATAGGCGTGGCGAAAATTGTCGGTGGTCTGGCCGTGAATGCCGTACAGCAGATCGCGGATGGCGCGCAGCAGCGAACTCTTGCCGGCCTCGTTCGGACCGTAGATCAGATGAAAATCGCTGCCGCCGACGGGCAATTGCAGGTCGAATGCGGTGAAGGGACCGTAGGCCGGGACCGAAAGCTGCTCGAATCTCATCGGGGTCCGTCATCCTCGTCGTGACCGCCGCCGACCTGCAGCGCTTCGAGGACGATCGCGCGCACGTCGCCGAGCAGCGCCGCCCGGCCCGCCGGCGCCAGATCGGTCTCGATGTCGGTGCGGATGTCCGCGGGCAGTTGCTTCAGCGCGTCCTGCACATCGGCGGGCAGGTCGAGTTCACCGGCGAGCGCGCCGTCCAGGGTCTCGAGCACGATGCGCGTGAGGTCGTCGCGGGCGGCAAGCTCGGCGAGCCGATAGCGAGGCGTGGTGTCGATCTCGATCTCTTCGATCCAAAGCGCGTCCGGCGCGATCATCTGGCCCTGGGCGATGCACTCGGCGCGCAGCCGCGGCTGATTGCGCTTCAGTTGCCCATGCAGCGCGGTGGCGCCAGAGAGCGTGATGCGCACGGCCAGCAGGCGACCATCGGCCGCCGGCAGCGCCTGCCCGGAGGGCGTCGCCGATCAGCGAGATGGCCTGATCGAATCTGGGCCTGATCGGATCGGGCCAGATCGGATCGCGCCTGATCCGATCCGTCCTGATCCAGATCGGTCGGCGCCGACAGGTCGACGTTGATCCGCTGCCACCGCACCAGATCGAGCGGGCGGTGCTCGGCGTCGATGACCTCCAGCGAATCGCTGACGCTGACCAGTTGGCAGCCGCGGGCACCGGCCTCGCGAATATGACGGCCCTGCAGGTTGCCGGGAAACACCACCCAGGGATCGCGCGCCAGCACCTGCGGCTGGTGCACATGGCCCAGCGCCCAATAGTCGTAGCCCTTGTCGGTGAGATCGCGCAGCGTGCAGGGGGCGTAGGTATCGTGCCCCGGTGCACCGTTCAGGCTGCTGTGCAGCAGGCCGATATTGAACAGGCCGGAGACGGGCGCCGGATAGTCCGGCACCAGATTCTCGGGCACGGCCCGGTGCGGAAAGCCGCGCCCGTGGATGACGACCGGCAGCCCGGCGACCTGCTTCGACTCCGCCGCGCGGGTGGAAAAGAAGTGCACGTTGTCCGGCAGGCTCAGGCGCCGGGTCAGCACCGAGGCGGCGTCGTGGTTGCCGGCGATGACGTAGACGGGGATGCCGGCCTCGCGCAGCCGCGCCATCTGCCGGGTGAAGAACAGCCCGGTGCTGAAGTCCTTCCAGTCGCCGTCGTAGAGATCGCCGGCGATGACGATGAAATCCACCGCCTCGTCCAAGGCGAGCCGAACTAGGTTCTCGAATGCGCGCCGCGTGGCACCCCGCAGCGCCTCCACCGGCGCACCGTCGTAGGCCTCTAGGCCCCGCAACGGGCTGTCGATGTGCGTGTCCGCGGTGTGTATGAAGCGAAACATGGGCGGCCAATAGTGTACATCTTTGGACCGCAGTCGCCAGCGTGAAATCGGGGCGACTCAGCCGAAACGTTCGCGCAGCACCTTAAGAACACTGGCATGGGTGAGCAACACCACCTCGTCGCCGGGGCGGATGCGCTCGGCGGGATCGGCGAAGCAGAGTTCATCGCCGTTGCGGTAGATGCAGATGGCGCGCGCGGCATCGGGCAGGTCGAGATCCGCGACCGCGATGGCCTCCGAGGCATTGGCGCGGAATGAAAACACCCGGGTATCGCCCCGCAGGATGTCGGACAGCGCAATGATGTCCTGCCCTTCCGCCATATCGGCCAGGTAGCGCCCGACCGTGTGCATGGGCACCAACGAGCCGGCGAGTCCGAGTTCGGCGCAGATGTGTTCCAGCTCCGGGTCTTCGATCTTGGTGACGACCCGGTGGAAACCGAGCGAACGCGCCACCAGGCTGGCGATGATGTTGGCCTGGTCGTCGTGGGTCAGACAAAACAGCAGATCGGTGCCTGCCGGATCGGCCTCGCGCAGAATCGCGGGCCGCGTGCCGTCGCCCTGGATGAAGCCGACGTCAACCTCCGCCCGCAATTGCTCGATCATCGCCGGATCGCGCTCGATGATCACCACCTCGTGTTGCCGCTGCACCAGCATGCGACTGGTCAGCACTGCCAACGTGCCGCTGCCGATGAAGACGAAACGCATGGCCTGCCCCCGGCGAAGGTGCTTGCTGTAAACCGAGTGCTGGGCGCTATCAGCGCCAGCCCGCCGCTGCGGTGCGCAGCGGATCGGCCTGCGCACCTGAGAGCGGCTCTTGCCAATCGGGGACAACGAGTCTGCGCCGGGCAAGCCCGGCCACGGCGGGCGCGGCCGCTGCGGCGTTGCTGAGCAGGTAGTCGGCGAGGGCCTTGTCATCGTCGAGCACATGCCCGATGAGCCATTGCTTGAGCGCGTTCAGGGTGCCTAACTCAAGGCTCGGCGGGCCGGCGCTGCGGATATCGCGCAGCATTACCGTATATTCCGCGAGCAGCAGGTCGTGCTCGGCCTTGTGTTGCACAAACGCGGGATAGTCGCTCGCACGCATGGCCTGCTCTTCGCGCCGAAAGTGTTCGCGGGTATGCGCGCCCAGTGTCTCCAGTCGAGACAGCAGGCGTGCGCCAATGGCCCAGTTCCAGCCACCTTCGGCACAACGGCAGATATCCGGCGCGATGTGGTTGAGTATCGCGGCCAGGCAGCGGTGATCCTCATCCATGAAGTCGACATGCAGAGTCCACTCGTCTCGCCAGACGATGAACGAGGGGGGATGGGGCGCCGGATAGGTTGGCCCTGCCACCGGCTCAACCTGGTTCAGTTGTTCGAGACAGGTCTGTTCGGGGGACATGTGACCTCCTGGTCAGTGCAATCGACGCCGGGTCCCGGTTAGAAAAGGCACATTTGAACGACCAATGTGAGCCGCTCTGTGGCGCGGGCGCTGCAGGGTTTGCTGATGATTGCGCTTGCACAGCACCGCCGGGCAGCACCGCGGGAAAGACCTTACACCATTAAGGATAGTCCCGATGTGCGCGAGGCCACAATCCTTGAAGTCTAGATGGTTTTACCAGGCCGTCTATCGGAGAATCTCCTAAGCGGTACCAGCGGCCGGCAACATCCGCGGTCAGGCGCTTGTGCCCGCGGCAGCCGGAAACCCGCCCTTCCCTACCCGTACCAGTTCGCCCAGGGCCGGCCAACAGTCATGGCTCGATGTCACCCCGGCACATGACGCCGTTGTCGCATGGCATCGGGTCGCGAGGCCGATGCCCATCATGCGCGTCCGAACCAGCTTGCCGGATAGAGCAGCACCAGCAACGCGACGATTTCCACACGCCCGGCCAACATCAACAGCGTCAGAAGCAGCTTCAGGCCTGGTTCAAGCTGCGGGCCGGTGATGCCACTGGACAGGCCCACCGTCGCCGATGCCGAGACTACCTCGAACAGCGCATCGAGCGGGACATGGCCCGCGGCAACGAATGCGAGCCAGGCCGCCGCGACCAACAACAGGAACAGCAGCATCACCAAGAGCGCCTGCTGGATCTGATTTGCCTCTAGTGCACGCCCGCCGATGCAAGGATAGACCACCGCGTGCCGCGGCAGCTGCGCGCGCAGGACCGCAAGCTGAATCACACGGATCAGGATCAACAGCCGCAGCAGCTTGATGCCACCCGCGGTGGAGCCAACGCCCGCGCCGGTGAGCATAGACAGGCTCAGCGTCAACTTTGCCTGATCCGGCAGAGCGCTGACGTCGACGCTGGAGAATCCGGTCGTGGTCTGGGCCATCGCCGCCTGCACGAACGCATCCATCGGCAACAGTCCGGCGCTCAGCCAAAGCAGCGCCGTGACGATGGCGATGGCCGCGAACAACGCCTGCAGTTCTGGATCGCGCAGCAGTTCCAGCGGGCCGCGCAGCCAGGTGCGATGCCAGAGCTGCAGTGGCAGGCCGCCGCACAGCGCGACCGCGACCAGGGCCAGTCGGACCGGTTGCTCAACACGGGACAGACTGTCGGCGGCACTGGCAAAGCCGCCGGTCGAAATCGCTGCCAAGACATGCATCGGCGTCTCCGGCCAGGGCATGCCCGCGGCCGAGACCACGACCAGCCCGACCGTGGTCAGCAACAGATAGACGGCCAGCGTCCGCCGCGCATGGCTGCGCACCCCGGACTCCAGATCGTCATCGCCGGTCGCGTCCGCCAGTTGCCGCAGATCACCGGTGCGCCCATAGGCGAGCGCCAGCGACAGCACGACGATGCCAAGCCCGCCGATCCACTGCATCCAGGCGCGAGCGAACAACAGGGCATCGGACTGCAGTTCGGGCTTCGCCAGCATGCTCAGCCCGGTGGTGGTGACACCGGAGACGGCCTCGAACCAGGCATCCAGCGGCACCAGTCCGGCCGTGGTCAGCGGCAACGTCATAAGCGCGGCGGCGATGACAAAGGTCAATAATGAGATGACCAGTGCCTCATTGGGCTGCAACACAGGCGTATTGGGGCGAATGAGCGCACCGCTCGCGAGCACCAGGGCAGGTAGCAGCGCGGTCAGCAGCAAGCGCTCCAGCAGCGCCCAATCAGCGTCTAGCCAGGCAACCCCAGTGGGAACTGTCAGCAAGACCAGCAGCACGGCCGCAAGCTGCCCCAAGTGGCGGAGCACCACGGTGATGCGCAGCGGTCGCATCAAAGGCCTGACGGCGGGTTGGAAATTCATCCTGAAGGAGCACCCTCCGCGGCCAAGGTCAGGGCAAAGCAATCAGACTAGCGCTGCGCGGTCGCGACGCGCATCGGGGATCGACCGATTTCCGTACCATGGGCGGACCGCCCGAGCAGTCCCGGTGAACGAACATCGATTCCGAGGGCAAGGCGGCGGCCTCTGCCGATGCGCGGTGCGACCTCGCGGAATCAGAATTATCGCCCATGTGCACGGCGCATCGCCACGCCGGACCGCGAAGTGCGTGTTGCGCGGTGCCGACAGCACCGCATCGAGACGGCGATTGCGTTAGATCAAGTAATGATGGACCAGACGCGCAGAAACCTGCTCAAAGGCGCGGCAGCCACGGCGGCGGCCGTCGGCGTCGGATTTCCGCCGATCGGCCGTGCGGCGCCCAAGGCCCGGGTGGTGGTGGTCGGCGGCGGCTATGGCGGCGCCATCGCGGCAAAATACTTGCAGATGGCCGACCCGGACATCCGTGTCACGCTGATCGAGCAGAGCCCGTACTACGTCTCCTGCCCCTCAGCAACGAGGTTCTCAGCGGCGAGCGCGACATCGCCAGCGTGACATTTAACGATCGCGGCCTAACCCGACGCGGCAGCATCGAGGGCATCGATCCCGGCAACCGTAAGCTGATCGGCGAGGTGCAGTTCGCGCTCGGTTGGTTCGCCAACATCACGAGCGATATGTTCACCTGATCGATTGACGCATCTGCAAATATTTGGCGGCCTCAAGCAATCTAGTCGGCCCGCTGCGGGATTGACGGTTTTCGAGTGACGCGGCGCCGCTGATCCGCTGCATGTCCTCAAGGGCGCTCGCGCGCCCTAGCCGACCAGAGGTCGGCGCTCCATGGGACCGCCGACTTCTAGTCGGCCCGCTGCGGGATTGACGGTTTTCGAGTGACGCGGCGCCGCTGATTCGCTGCATGTCCTCAAGGGCGCTCGCGCGCCGTAGCCGACCGGAGGTCGGCGCTCCATGGGACCGCCGACTTCTAGTCGGCCCGCTGCGAGATTGACGGTCTTCGAGTGACGCGGCGCCGCTGATCCGCTGCACGTCCTCAAGGGCGCTAGCGCGCCCTAGCCGACCAGAGGTCGGCGCTCCGTGGGACCGCCGACTTCTAGTCGGCCCGCTGCGGGAGTGACGGTTCTCGAGTGACGCAGCGCCGCTGATCACGACGTCGCCACGGTCACCACCCGACCTTCGGCGAAGCTCGCCATGCCGAGTTCGATCAGGCGAATCACCTGCAAGGCGTCGGTTGCGGGTACCGGGTTCGGCGTTCCTTGAACGATCGCGTCGCGCACGGCCGCATAGTAGCTGGCGTAGTCGCCCCGGGCGCTGGCATAGTCGCGTTTGATCAAGCCGGTCTGGCCCTGCTGGGCGGCGACAGTCAGCACCCCGGGGGACGGGTCGTCTCCCCAGCCCAGGCCGCCTGGCGCGATACCGGCCTTCAGCGCGTCTTCCTGGGGGTCAAGTCCGAACTTGATGTAGCTGCCCCGGGTGCCGTGCAGCGCAAAGCGCGGACCGAGATCGGCGACCAATGCGCTCGCGTGCAGCACAACGCGCAGGGCGTCGTAGCGAAGCACCGCGTGGAACCAATCGTCGGTGACGGCGCCGTCGCGCTGCCGGGCGAGGTCGAGCGCGATGGTCTGAGGGAGGCCGAACAGGCACAGGGCCTGATCGATGAGATGGGCACCCAGGTCGTACCACAGGCCGCTGCCCGGCGCCTCGGACTCGCGCCAACGGACCCGCACCCGCGGCCGGTAGCGGTCAAAATGGGACTCGAACTGGGTCAATCGCCCTAACTCATCCGACGCCAACAACCGTTGCACCGTCAAAAAGTCCGCATCCCAACGGCGATTGTGGAACACCGACAGCAGCCGCCCCGCTGACTCGGCGCGCTCGATCAGGTCATGTGCCTCGCTGGTATCGAGCGTGAAGGGTTTGTCGACCACCAGGTGCTTCCCGGCGGCAAGCACTTTGACGGCCAGCGGGTGATGCGTTTCGTTCGGCGTCGGCAGCACGATGAGGTCGATGTCCGGACGCGCGATCAACGCCTCCGGCGACTCGCAGACGGGAACGTCCGGCCAGGCGGCATGCACCTTGGCCGCGTTGCTGCTGGCGATGGCGGCAAGGCGCAGGCCACTCGACGGACGCGATCAGCGGCGCGTGGAAGGTCGCAGCCGCGTAACCGAAACCGACGATGCCAACGTTGATGGTCATACGCGTAACCGTCGTTACGTCAATGGAACATCGGCGTCGCCGTCCGGGTAGTCCGGCGGATACGCCATCGTCAACGGCCTGCCTTGGCTATCAGTCGGCTGCGCACCCGGCTCGCGCATACGGGCCCTGAGCAACGCGTAGGGGTCCTCTTGCAGCAGTGCCCAGTCGGCGCGAAGCTGGCCCCAGAGTTCCCGGACCGCGGGCGAGTAATCGGAAGGATCATTACCGTACCGCCGCACCAGATCCTTCATGAGGTTGAAGCAGATGGTGGCCTGGCCGCAGACGAGCAGCACGGGGATCTGCCAGTCCGCGTGGTCGAACCAGAACGCGGTTTCCATGCTGGCGGCCCGATCG
The DNA here is from genome assembly GCA_963695445.1 of uncultured Gammaproteobacteria bacterium. Taxonomy (GTDB): domain Bacteria; phylum Pseudomonadota; class Gammaproteobacteria; order Chromatiales; family Chromatiaceae; genus Thiohalocapsa. The sequence continues at coordinate 132,366 of CAVOGV010000038.1, forward strand.
ATGCAGCAGCGGAGCTTGTCCGACGGCGGCGCCACGCCGATTTGGTTCAGCATCTGCGCTGTCTTGAGCGCCAAACCGTCCTTTCCGGCCCCGCCTTGCCTGACTGTCTGAAGTTCATAGATTCTGTTGGACAGGCGCCGACCCTCGTAACGGGGATCGGAGTAGAACACCCAATAGCCGAGGTTGCGCGTACGCAGGGGCATGACGCCCTGGAAGGTCGCAACGGCCGAACGCCAACGCGCCTTCAGGGTCTGCTGCAAGGGGCCGATGTGGGCCGCGAGGAACGCCCGCCAGGCGCCTGCCCTGGCCTGAGGGACGGAGCTGATGGCCCGCTTCAGTTTCAGCATCGTCCACATCAGTGCCGCGGCGACGGGCACCGAGAACAATAGGGCGCTCGCATACAGGACGATATCCGTTAGGGACGCCTGCGCCATCAGGCGATGATCGAGCAGCCGGATCGCCGCGACGGCACCGGCCGTGAGACTGACGCCCGACAGCACCAACACGGCCCCGAGCAGGCCCCACAGGGGAATGCGGCCATCCCGCAACCCGTCTGTGACCGCAGGCGCCTTGCCCGCGTTGCGGCGATGGTCGTCGACGCGGTAGATCGCCTCCTCCTCGCGATCGGCATCGGAGACGATGAACAGGTCCGGCGGCGGCGGCAGCTTTTCGGCGCTGATCGTCGGGCTCGCTTCGACGATGTTGCTGCGCAGCCGTTCGGCCAGGCGCTTCAGATTCGTGTCCTGATCCGCCAACATCAGGCTCTCGATGCCCTGGTTGTCGTAGATGCCGCCGTCCATCAGCGGCACCGGCCCGCATTGCTGTCGGCCAGCATCCTGCAGTGGACTCGCCGCGTCCTCGACACCAAAGGTCTCCGCGATGCGCGGCGGTACCTGGCCGTCGGGCCAGCCGAAGTCGCTCGGAAACAGCATGGGCTCGAACACGCCGGGAAGACAAGATGACGCAGCGACGATGTCCGCGATGCGGATTGTCCTGGCCTCCCGCATATGCTGGTCTTGGATGTCGCCACGCACGTCGCCGACGGACTCGAGAATGAAGGCATTGCCGAACTCGACAAAGCCATCGCTCACACAAACAGGCTTGCCGCCCCTTCTGCCGCCGAAGCGAAACGCGAGCCCGCGCGAATATTCGGTGGCGTTGAGCACCACCACGTCCAACGGATAGTCCGGATTATGCTGCTGGGCATCGAGCAACTGACCCAAGGTCCAGGGTTCGCCGGTAAGCCGGGAGGCGAGAAAGCTGTCCGCGTAGACATCCGCCGCTGCGGTGATCAGGCTGCGCCGCGCGGACGGAACCCGGTAGCGTTGTTGCGCGAGGCCCTGTTTGCCGAGGCGCCTAAAGGCACCCGCCACGGCCTTGGTGTTGTGGAGGTCGGAGTAATAGTCGCCGAAAAACCGGTTGTAGTCGTAACCCGGTTCGCTCATGCACAAGGCGTACTTGGCGCCGGTAAAGCTGCCCCCCGACACGGTCGAGATCATGGTCACCCGCGGCAGCAACCCGACCCGATCCAAATAATCCAGGGTGCCGAAGTGGAACACCGCGGCGCGGCTGCCGCCACCGGACAAGGCGATGGCGATACGCCGTGGAATGCCGCCGCCCTCCTCCTGATCGGTCTTGATGCTCATCGTGGGTTCGTTCCCGCATGCTGGTTAGGATGCCAACGCGTTAAGGCGATTTCTGTCAATCGCCTAGGACCCGGCCAATTCCGCCAGCAAGGCCTTTGCGGTAACCAGGTCGGCCGTATCGAAGCCCTCGGTAAACCAGTCATAGACACCCTGGAGCTGGGCGCGGGCTTCGGCCTCGTCGCCCTGAGAGACGAGCAGCCGGGCCAGACCGATTGCCGCGCGCAACTCGAACGACCGGGCACCCTGAGCCCGCGCCAACTCCAGCGCCTGGCGATACTGTCGCTCGGCCGCGGCGACGTCCGGCTCGACCTGGGCAAGCAGTACGTCGCCCCTGAGCCGAAATAGCTCCGCTTCCCACTGATGCTCATCGTTGCGGTTGACCATGGCGAAGGCCTCATCGAGCATGGCTTTGGCCTTATCCGTTTCACCAACACTGGTCAGCGCGCCCACCGGCAGCGACGCGGCCCAGGGCCGGCCGACGCCAGCACCCTGAGTGCCGAATTCGGAGAACGCCTGATTGAACTTGGCCAGGCCCTGCGCGATGTCGCCCTGATCGATCAGGATCAGACCTTCGTCGAGGGTGGCGACGGACCCAAGATAGGTGATGTTGTGCCTGGTCGTGATCTCCCGCAACTCCGGCAGCATGGCCGCCGCGGCGTCGAATTGACCGGCGCAGATGCGGGCGGCACAGGCCCAGTGCAGGGCCATGGCCAGGGCGAAGGGCTGCGCGAGCGCCCGCGCGGAGGCGATGGCCTTGTCGGCGATGGCCTGAGACTGGATGGGATAACCGAGCAGCCAGAGGGTCCAGATCAGATGAATCAGGGCACTCAGCCCCGGATCAAGCTGCGCGGACAGCGTGCGCTGGGACTGCTCGGACGGCTCGTAGAGGGCGACCGCCGCCTCCAGCTCCTGCCGGGACAAGACGAACTCCCCCTGCCAGAACACGATGCAGCCGAGCATCCAGTGCCCGACCATCAAGGCGGTCTTGTCCTGGGCCTTCTGACCCAGGGCGACCACCTGCTCGGCCTGGGCGCGAGCCCGTTTGAGCTCCCCGCGAATGTAATAGCAGGCATACAGACCGCGGAGCGCGTCCATCAGCATGGGACCGTCGCCGACTCGGTCACAGAGTTCGCGCGCCCTGACGAACGCCGCCTCTGCCTCCACGCTGGCGAAGCCCCTGGTGGCGCGATAGGCGGCGCCGAGCAGGATGCGCAGTTCCAACTCACCACGATCGCGTTGCGCGGACTCGGGCAGCTCCTCAAGCAGCTTCAGCGCCTTGCTGACATGTGCGACGACGTCCAAATTGGCGGAGCGCGCCAGCGCGCGCTTGCCCGCCTCGCCCCAGTAGCGAACCGCGGGCTCGATCAAGCCGGCACCGGTGTAATGGTGGGCAAGCACCTCGGGCTCCAGGCGCGCCGTTTCCGGGTAGTCTTGCTCCAACACCCGGGCGGTGTGCGCATGCAGGGCCTGTCGGCGACTCTTGAGGAGGCTCTCGTAAGCGGCATCCTGCAACAGGGCATGCTTGAACGTGTAGGTGGATGCCGGAGGCACGCCGCGGCTGAAGATGATCTCCGCATCAACAAGCTGCTCCAGCGCGAGCTGCACCTGATGCTCCGTCGCACTGGAGATGGCCGCAACCAGGCGGAACGGGAATTCTCGCCCGATCACCGAGCCGATCTGGGCGATCTCCTTGATCGGAGCCAATCGCCCGAGGCGGGCAAGCAGCGACTCCTGCAGCGTGGCCGGGATGCTCAGCGACGGCAATGGCTGGGACAGCACATAAGCATCGGCCTGCTCATCCAGGACGCCGGACTCCAGCACGTTCTTGGTCAATTCTTCGATGAACAGCGGCACACCATCTGTCTTCGCCACGATCCGGTCCGCGACCTCGGCCGGCAGACGCTTGCCCCCTGCCACGTTCGAGACCATCCGCTCGCTGGCCTCGCGACTTAATCGATTGAGGCGCAAGGTGACGATGCGCTCGGAGTCGCCCCAAGGGGGTTCGAACTCGGGACGCCAGGTGGCGAGCATGAGCACCGACAACGATTCCAGACGCTGAATGGCCTCGCCGACCAACTCCAGCGAGCTAGGATCAACCCAATGCAGGTCTTCGAAGATCAGCAGCAACGGCTGCCGGGCGGTCAGCTGTACCAGGAGATTCAATAGCGCCGCGGCGGTCTTCGCCTTCTTTTCCTCCGGAATCATTGGAGGTAATGCATCGCGTTGCGGAATCGGAATCGACAACAATTCCGCAACCAGCGGCAGGGTTTCCCGATCTTCGGCGTCGGGGTCCAACACCGCTTCCAGCTTGGCCAGACGCTCGCTGTCGCCTTCGTCTGGGCGAAGACTGGCCAGTTTCTCGATGCCTCGAATCAGCGGATAGAGGGCCGTATTGGAATAGAACGGCGAGCACTGGAGCCGTAGGCACTGCGCGCCCGAGTCGGTGACCGTGGCATCGAGCGCCTCCACCAGCCGGGATTTGCCAATGCCGGGCTCGGCACAGATACCCACCGCCTGTCCCTCGCCCTGGATGACCTTTTGCCAGTGATCGAGCAGGGTTTCGAACTCACGCCGGCGCCCGACCATCGGTGTCAGCTCCCCTGTCCGGCGCGCCTCGAAGCGGCTTGCGCCCTCGTTGACGCGATCGACGCGCCACACCGATACGGGCTGGCCGATCCCTTTGAATTGCCGCGTACCCAGGTCCGTGAGTTCGAACAACCCCCGCACCAACGTCTCGGTGGTCGTGCCGATGACGAGCTGGTTGGGCTCGGCCGAGGACTGCAGACGTGCCGCCAGGTTCGGCGTCTCGCCGACAACCGCCTTCTCCTCCGCGGCACTGCCCTCACCGATCAGATCACCGACCACCACCAAGCCGGTCGCGACGCCAACGCGGACCGCGTAATGGACGCCATTCGGCTTGGCCTTGTCTGTATTGAGACTGCCGACCGCTGCGATCACTTCGAGCCCGGCGCGCAGTGCGCGCTCGGCATCATTCTCATGGGGCGACGGATAGCCGAAGTAGGCCATGATGCCGTCACCAAGAAAACGGGCCACATAGCCTTCATAACGATGGATCGCACCGCTGACGACCCGCTGGTAGGCACGAATGACCAAACGCAGATCCTCCGGATCGATGCGTCCGGACAGATCCGTCGAACCCACCAGGTCGCAGAACATGACGCTGAGATAGCGGCGTTCGGGGTCGCCGGCATGCTGTTGTCGGCTCGGCAGGGTGCCGCTGGCGGTGGTCGCGGCAGCGCCGGTAGCCGTGCAATTAGCCGCACCAGCAGCCGCGGAGGCATTGGACCGCGTGGAAGCGTCGGAGACGGGATCGGAGTCTCCAGCCTGCTCAATTTTTAGGGCATGGCCGCAACCGCCGCAATATTTCTCCCCGATCTGGTTCTCAAACCCGCAGGCGGCGCAGATCAGCGGCAAGGGCGCGCCGCATTCGGCACAAAAGCGCCGGCCCTCCCTGTTCAAGGTATTGCAGCTGTGACAGATGGGCACGGAGTTCTCCGGTGCGTTGTTTCATTGACAATCTAGACAATCTACTGGCGCGAACTCCGTGTTGCTGACCGGCGTTGTTATGCAATCCTCTGGGTCGACTCGACGCCTTGCTGTGTCGGGTTGAACCCCCCGAGATCCGGTATCAGGGATTCGGCCAGGCGACCCTTCGCATCGGTCACCATAGTCGGTCGAAAATAGTCCTCGTAGCGTGCACTCACCGCGAACACTGGCCGATAGCGCCGATCAAGGGTCTCGGTCGTCGCGATGTAGGTCCGCCGGTCAGCGGACGCGCCATTGAATCCAAGGCGGGTCGGCGCACTCGCCAGCGCGGGTGCTACGGTCATCGCCGCGGACGACATCGGAATGGCGAGCTGCCACGGACTCAAGCGCCTACTGTAGCGACGCAGGAAGCCCAGGGTGTGGCGCATTACCTGCCGACGGTAGCCGCGCAGGTACGGCAGGCCGCGCAAAAATTCCGCTACCTCATCCATGGGATCAAGAGGATAGGTCACCAAGGTCGAGCCGTCCATATCGCGCAGCTTGGTCAGCGGCAGCAGCAGCCCCTTGTCCAGGCACTCGTGGAAGTACGGCGTCCCGAGCAACGGGATGGATTGGTTGACGAAGGCCGGCAGCGGAATCTCCGGGTTACCAGTGATGTACGCCAGTTCCTCGTGGCAGTCGCGCAGCCGGCGCGTGGTCAGATCCAGGATCACCCCATAGGCGAACACGACGCCCGAGTCCAGGCACTCGCGGATCAGTTCGGTCTGCGGCCTGGGGGTGTTCTGCAGCTTGCCGAAACGCCGCAGGTGTTCGTCCTGAAACGATTCGACGCCGCTGAACAGCCCCATGCAGCCGGCTTCCCGAACTAGTGCGAGGTTGCCCTCGCCGAGAAAGAAATCCTGCGTGACCAAGGCGGTCCAGCGCCCGAACCGCCTTTCATGCCAGAGCTCACGAAGCATTTCGACGCGGGCGCGAAACTGCTTCCGGTTATTGCCGTAAAAGTTGTTGTCGAGGAATGTGAGCAACTGCGGTTTGTCCAGCGCGAGGATCTGGCGCCGAACGTAATCCACGTCATAGTTGCGATAGCGCTGGCCCTCGCCAGTGAGCGAGCAGAAGCCGCAGCTGAAGTTGCAGTTGCGGCTGGCCTCGAGATAGGCGATGCGTCCGAACCAGTAAGTCAGGTCGAAGCGCGGGAACATCTCATCGGCCTGATAGCGTTGCCCCAGGGCCTCGGCGACGACATCTCGAAGTTCCTCGATGTCACCCGTGCAGGGGTAGTCGAAAAAGCGGGCGGAATAGCGTGGCAGCGCGCGTACCGCGGGACCGCCGGCAACGACGATGACCCTGGGATTAAGCGTGCGCGCATAGGCGGTGAGCTGACGCATGCGATCGAAGGCCACGGTCAGGCCGGTCAGAACCAGCAAGTCCGGCCAGCCGAGCAGACCCGGATCATCGAGGGGGCCGCTGTATTGCTCGTTGTAAAGGCGGACCTCGCAATGCGCGGGGTGAAAGGCGCCAGCAAGGTAGGTGGGGCCAATCGACTGGGGGGCACTGAAGGGGCGACCGCCGTCGCGACGCAGGTCGTCGAAATAGGCGTTGACGAGCAGTACGCGCGGTCGGTACATCGAGAAACGCGGCCGGACCGCGCCATCGTCGCACCTTGGCATACTCGCTCCTATCACACAACGATACCGCCCCCGGTCGAGCAAACGCCGGGCGAGGGCCAAACTCACGCAGGCCTGATCCTACGCGATCTCGCGCGGATAGTATGCAACGCATCGCGGGAAACATTTCCTATCCGATCATCGAGGATTTACTTCCCACAGCCGATCTCAATCTCTAGACTGGACTCGATCATCCGGTCAGCAAGCGAACCGAAGCTCGATGACTGACTCTAAATGGACCTGTGACCGCCGCGTATCGGCGACGCGGCCACCGGTCTCGCGTACCGAATGACCGAAACAAACACGAGGCACGGCCAATTGAGCCGCGCCCTGACCACTGGAGGAAAACGATGGGTAACCATCCCATGCCGTCAGAGCACGGCAATCTGGTCATGACGGCCCTGCGCGGCGGTCGACCGGCTGCCGATGTCGATCAGTGGGTGCTGGCTTCCTGGCACCGCTGCATCGACGAATATCACCTCGACCCGGAACACTTCGGCGAACTGGAGATCGTCGACAAGGCGGCGCTGCTGGAGCGCCGCGAGCGTTGTTGCGACCTGGTCGAGATCGCCAAGGGCGAGATGACCAATCTGTATCAGCAGGTGGCCGGCTCAGGCTACTCGATCCTGTTGTCCGATCCCGAGGGCGTGGTGCTGAATTACGTCGGCGACCCGCTGTTCACCACCGCGGCGGCCAGCACCGGCATGCAGACCGGCGCGGTCTGGGCCGAGCGCTCCCAAGGCACCAACGGTATCGGCACTTGCCTGGCGGAGAAGCGGCCGCTGGTCATCCACAAGCACGAGCATTTCTTTACCAAGAACACCCGCCTGACCTGCTCCGCCGCCCCGATCTTCGACCCCACCGGCAAGCTGGCGGGCGTGCTCGACGCATCGAGCGAATCCCACCTGGGCCAGCAGCACACGATGGTGCTGGTCAACATGTCCACGCAGTTGATCGAGAACCGCCTGTTCACGTGCCGGATGCGCGATCAGTACATCCTGCGCTTCCACAGCCGACCGGAGTTCGTCGGCACCCTCGGTGAAGGTGCCATTGCCTTCGACGGCGCCGGCAAGATACGCGCGGCCAACCGCAGCGCCCTGTTCCAGCTCGGCCTGCCATCGGTCGACGCCATCGCCGATAGCCCGATCGAGTCGATCTTCAACCTGCGCGCCGACGAGCCCTTCACGCTCGCCAAGGCGCATCCTGCCCAGCCTCAGCCGCTGCGCGACATCGAGCGCGGCAAGCGCTTTTTCGCGCTGTTCCAGTTGCCTATGACGGCGACGCACGGTGCGGCGCCGTTGCCGACGAGTGCTGGCAATGCGCACGCCGTCGCCAGCAAGAAGGCGGGCGGCATGACGCGCACGGAGCGTTGTCCGCTGGCCGCCGCGAACGCCGACGGCGCATCGCTGCACGCACTCGACTTCGGCGACACGCGCATGCGCCGCAACGCCGAACGCGCCGTCAAGCTGATGGAAAAGGACCTCCCGTTCATGATCCTGGGCGAGACCGGCACCGGCAAGGACATGTTCGCGAAGGCCGTGCACCAGGCCAGCCCACGCCGCGACAAGCCCTACGTGGCAGTCAACTGCGCGTCGATCCCCGAGAGCCTGATCGAGAGCGAGCTGTTTGGCTATCGCCCCGGCGCCTTCACCGGCGCCAGTCGCGAGGGCAGCCGTGGCAAGATCGTACAGGCCGACGGCGGCACCCTGTTCCTGGACGAGATCGGCGACATGCCCATTCATCTGCAGGCGCGCCTGCTGCGGGTGCTGGAGGAGCGGGAGGTCATCCCGCTGGGCGGCGAGACGCCGATCAAGGTGGACATCCATCTGATCAGCGCCACCCATCAGGATCTGCTGCAAAAGGTCGAGGAAGGCAGCTTCCGCCAGGACCTCTACTACCGCCTGCACGGCATCAGCCTCGTCATGCCGCCGTTGCGCGACCGTGAAGACCGCCTGGAGCTGATCCGCCACCTGACCGACCTGGAGGCGGGCGGCCCGGACCGCATCGACATCGAGCCCGATGCGCTGGAGGCCCTGGTCGATTACGACTGGCCCGGCAATATCCGACAATTGCGCACCGTGCTGCGCATGCTGATCGGTCTCTGCGAGAACGGCTGCATCCGCTCCTATGACCTGCCGGAGGAGCTGTTCCTGTCGACGGGCGATGGCGAGACACCCCAGCCGCGTCCGAGCGATCCGCTTGGGGTGGCCGAGCGCGACGCCATCCTGCGCGAACTGGAGGCCGCTCACTGGAACGTCACCCGCGTGGCGACCAAGCTCTCGCTGAGCCGCAACACCCTGTATCGAAAAATGAAACGTTATGGCATCAAGCCCTCACGCATGTGAGCACATGAGCGAGTTCGCGGTACGGGTTCACCCCGGAGAGCTGCATTTCAACGCGGCCCATTTCATCACCTTCAACGGCACCTGCGAGAACCTGCACGGGCACAACTTCCACGTCAAACTGGAGGCGCGTGGAGGCAACACGGGCGATGCGTTCGTCATCGACTTCGTGCTGCTCAACCGCCTCGCCGCCGGCGTCTGCCAGGAACTCCACGACGGCGTCCTGCTGCCCGGCGCCAGCGCCGAGGTCGAGATCACCGAGCAGGACGGCCTGGTCACGGCCAGCAGCTACGGCAAACGCTTCACGCTGTCGGCGCAGAGTGCGATTATCCTGCCGCTGCCGAACACCACCGCCGAGATGCTCGCGCTGCACATCAGCAATCGCCTGGTGGAAGCTCTCGGCGCGCAAGACGCGCTGGCCAATCTGCACTCCCTGGAGGTGGCGGTGGAGGAAGCCGACAATCAATGGGGCATTCACCGACGGACCTTTGGCGTTGACCGCTGAGCAACCGCGGATCGCCTGGGCCTTTACCGGCTCCGGCCACTACATCAAGGAGTGCCTGGCGCTTGCCGACGCGCTGCCCGCCGTGGACCTGTTCTTGAGCCGGGCCGCGGCGGAGGTGATGCAGGTCTATGGATTCCCCGTCAGCGGCCTGAAGGAGCGCTTCAAGCTGTTTCGCGACACCGCCGCCAGCGCGCCGCCGGTGGGCCTGTTCTACAAGGGCCACTACGATCTCGTGGTGGTGGCACCGGCCACCTCCAACACCGTCGCCAAGATGGTCTACGGTATTTCCGACACCCTGGTGACGAACATCTACGCCCAGGCCGGCAAGTGCCGAGTACCGAGTATCGTCTTCGCCTGCGATGCCGCGCCGGAGATGGAGACCGAGGCACCCAGCGGCATGGTCAAGGTCTATCCGCGCCCCATCGATTTGGAGAACACCGAGCGCCTTGGCCGCATGGACTACACCGATGTCGTCCTGAGCGTCGCGGACTTGAACCGGGCATTGGAACCCTATCGGTGATCGGCCTCGATCTCTCAGCGTGGAGAGGAATCAACGACGAAACACGCGAAATACGCGAAAGTGGCAGGGTCTCACCTGTATCTCCGGAATTTTTTCGCGCTTTTCGCGTGTTTCGTAGTTCAAGAAGATGTACCGTTCGTTGAATCGTTGTCGTCTCCGGCGTCGCGGCAACGCACCGCAACCGCATCGATCGACATTGCCTAGCCCGCCCCGTCATGCCCGAACACATCCTCTTCGTGACAGGTTCGCTGGCGGAGGCCAGCCTGGTGCGGGTGCTCGAAGGCATGGACCAATCGGCCTTCACCTGGGAGGTGCGCAACCTCGGCGTCAAGGTGGCCGCGTTGATGACCGGGGACATGATCCGCCGGCGCTTGGCCGACACCGGCGGCGCCGATCGGGTCTTGCTGCCGGGACGTTGTCGCGGCGACCTCAATGCCCTGTCCGAACACTTCGGCGTGCCGTTCGAGCGCGGTCCGGAGGAGTTGCGCGACCTACCCGAGTTCTTCGGCAACGGCGGTGGCCCGCCGGACTTGTCGGCCTACGACGTACTGATCTTCGCCGAGCTGGTGGATGCCCCACGCATGAGCCTGGACGCGATCAGCGCCCAGGCCGCCCGCTATCGGGCCGATGGCGCCGACGTGATCGACCTGGGCTGCCTGCCGGACACGCCCTTCGACCATCTCGCCGATGCGGTCCGCCGGCTGAAGGCCGATGGGCATCGGGTCAGCGTCGACTCCATGCGGCCGGAGGACCTGCTCACCGGTGCCCGCGCCGGGGCCGACTTCATGCTCAGCCTGACCGAGGAGACGCTCTGGGTCGCGGATCAGGTGGCGGCGGTACCGGTGCTGATCCCAGCGCAAGCCGGTGACCTGGAGTCGCTGATTCGCGCCGCCGAGGCCCTGCGGGCCAAGGGCAAGCCCTGCATCCTGGACCCGGTGCTAGACCCGATTCAGTTCGGCTTCACCGACTCCATTGTCCGCTATCACGCCCTGCGTGCGCGCCTGCCGGATGCGGCCATGATGATGGGCACCGGCAATCTCTCGGAACTCACCGAGGCCGACACCGCCGGCATCAACACCCTACTGATGGGCATCATGTCGGAGCTGCACATCACGCACCTGCTGACCACGGAGGTCAGCCCGCATTGCCGCAGCACGGTCCGCGAGCTCGACCTGGCACGGCGCATCATGTACCTGGCGCGCCGCGAGCAGACCTTGCCCAAGCGCCTGCACGGCGGCCTGGCAACGCTGCATGAACGCAAGCCACATCCCTACTCCCCCGCCGAGATCCGCGACGCCGCCGCCCAGGTGAAGGACCCTAACTTCCGGATTCAGGTCAGCAGCGAAGGCATTCACGTCTACAACCGCGACGGCTTCCATACCGCGGCCGACCCCTTCGCCCTCTATCCCGCCCTCGGTGTCGAGACCGACGGCGGTCACGCCTTCTATCTCGGTGTCGAACTGGGACGCGCCGAGATCGCCCACCAACTGGGCAAACGCTATACCCAAGACCGCCCCCTCAACTGGGGCTGCGCCGTGCGCGAGACAGACGAAGACCTGACCGAATATAGCCAGATCGGCGCCACCAAACAGCGACGCCAGCGGGATTGACGCCGCACCATTTCGGCACAGCCGACTACTCCCCTGCCAACCGATCGGGCACAAAAAAGCCGCTCGTAAGCGGCTGATTTGATTGTGCATTTTGGTGGCTACGGCTAGATTCGAACTAGCGACATCGGCATTATGAGTGCCGCGCTCTAACCAACTGAGCTACGTAGCCGAGAAAGACCGCGGAGTCTAGCCTTGGCTTATGGATGCGTCAAGACCGAGCGCCGATTTTCACGACATTGAACCGAAAGTGCACGACGTCGCCGTCGCGGACGATGTACTCCTTGCCCTCGCTGCGCAGCTTGCCGGCCTCTTTGGCGCCCTGCTCGCCCTTGCAGGCGACGAAGTCGTCGTAACCGATGACCTCGGCGCGGATGAAGCCGCGCGCGAAATCGGTGTGGATGACACCGGCCGCCTGCGGGCCGGTTGCACCCTTGGGGATGGTCCAGGCGCGCGCCTCCTTTGGGCCGACGGTGAAGTAGGTCTCGAGCCCCAGCAGGCTGTAGCCGGCACGCACGACGCGGTTGAGGCCCGGCTCGTCTTGACCCAGGTCGGCCAAGAACTCGGCGCGTTCGGCCTCGTCGAGTTCGACGATCTCGGACTCGATGGCGGCGCAGACCGGCACGACGATGGCGCCCTCCGTCTCGGCGTGGGCGCGGATGCGATCGAGCAGCGGGTTGTCGTTGAAGCCGTCTTCGGCGACGTTGGCGACGTACATGGTGGGTTTGGCGGTGAGCAGGAACAGCTCGCGCAGTTCGCCGCGCTCGTCGTCGGTCAGGTCCATCGCGCGCACCGCGCGGCCCTCGTCCAGGTGCGCCAGCACGCGCTCCAGCAGCGCCTTGCGCGCCAGCATGGACTTGTCGCCGGTCTTCGACTGCTTGACGGCTTTATCCACCGCCTTGCCGACGGTCTCCATGTCCGCCAGGGCGAGTTCGGTGTCGATGACCTCGATGTCGCGGATCGGGTCGACGCCACCGGACACGTGCACCACGTCGTCGTCTTCGAAGCAGCGCACCACGTGGGCAATGGCGTCGGTCTCGCGGATGTTGGCCAGGAACTTGTTGCCGAGCCCCTCGCCCTTCGACGCACCCGCGACCAGCCCGGCGATGTCGACGAACTGCATCGTGGTCGGGACGATCTTGGCGGACTTGCCGATGGCGGCGATGACATCGAGCCGCGCGTCGGGCAGCGGCACGACGCCGACGTTGGGGTCGATGGTGCAGAACGGATAGTTCTCGGCCGCGATGCCGGACTTGGTCAGCGCGTTGAAGAGGGTGGACTTGCCGACGTTGGGCAGTCCGACGATGCCGCATTTGAATCCCATGGATGTTCGCTTCCCGATGCTCGGGCATGGCCGAAAAAGCCGACTAGTTTAGCGCAGGCGGCGACGGGCTGCTTGGCCACATCTGCGTCCGCGGCTCTCGCTGTCGGCGCGATCAACAGCCCTCGCTGGTATCGCGGTTGTAGACGTCCTCGAAGCGGACGATGTCGTCCTCCCCCAGATAGCCGCCGGACTGCACCTCGATGATCTCCAGCGGGATCATGCCGGGATTCTCCAACCGATGCGATGCGCCGACCGGGATATAGGTGGACTGATTCTCCGCCAGCAGGAAGCTGCGCTCGTCGCAGGTGACGCGCGCGGTGCCGGAGACGACGATCCAGTGCTCGGCGCGGTGATGGTGCATCTGCAGCGACAGCGACTCGCCCGGATTCACGCTCAGGCGCTTGACCTGGTAGCGTGGCCCCTGGCCGATGGATTCGAACGCGCCCCAGGGCCGATGCACGCGCTGGTGGTGACGGTGCTCGTCACGCTGGGCATCCTTCAGGAACTGGGTGACGGCCTTCACGTCCTGTGCGCGATCTTTGCTGACAACGAGCACCGCGTCGGGGGTTTCGACAATGATCAGGTTGTCGACGCCGACCGCGGCCACCATGCGCTGCTGGGCGATCACCAGGTTGTTGGACGCATCGTGGATGAAGGCATCGCCGTCGAGCACGTTGCCCGCCTCGTCCTGCTCGCGCACTTCCCACAGCGCCGACCAGGCACCGACGTCCGACCAGCCAACGTTGAGCGGCAGCACCAGCGCCGGATGCTCGGCGACGGCATTGTCACCAGACAACCGCTCCATCACCGCGTAGTCGATGGAATCGCTGGGGCAGGTCTTGAACTGCTCGGCGTCAAGCCGCGTGAACGCGTCATCGCGCCGGCCCTCGGCGATGGCGAGCCTCGACCGCATGCAGGATGTCGGCGCGAAAACGGCCGATCAGCTCAAGCCAGACCGAGGCACGCAGCATGAAGATGCCGCTGTTCCAGAGATATTCGCCGGATGCCAGATAGCGCTGCGCGGTCTCCAGATCCGGCTTCTCGACAAAGGCATGCAGCTGATAGGCGTGGCCATGCAGCTCCGCGCCAGCATGGCGCCGACCCCTGACGGATGTAACCGTAGCCGGTCTCCGGCTTGCTCGGCACGACGCCGAAGGTGATCACCGCGCCCTGCTCCGCCAACTTGCAGCCGTCGGCGACGGCGGTGCGAAAAGCGGGCTCATCGGCAATGGTGTGATCCGCCGGCATCACCAGCAGGACCGGATCATCGCCACCGGTGGCCGCCGCCAGCGCGGCCAGCGTCAGCGCCGGGGCGGTATTGCGCCCGACCGGCTCGAGGATGATGGACGCCGCCTCGCGCTCGAGCAGCCGCAATTGCTCGGCGACCAGAAAACGATGCGCCTCGTTGCAAACCACGATCGGCGCAAGCACGTGCAGCGCCTGACGAGGATGCTCCTCGGTGAGGCCATCGAGCCGACGCACCGTCTCCTGCAACATGGTGTGCTGGCTGGTCAGCGGCAGGAACTGCTTCGGGTAGGCCTCGCGGGACAGCGGCCATAGCCGGGTTCCGGAGCCACCGGACAGGATGACGGGTTGCAGTGACATGAGGTTCTCTCGTGCGGATCGCTTGAATCGTGCCCGGATTAGAACAAGTGGCCTCCGAGGCGGTCAATTGCGGAGAATTGGCGTCATCGCCACGACAAGGGCAACCGACCATCGGGTCTGATATGCTTGCCCCGACGTAGTTGATGGCGAATGTTGCCCGTGGATGATTCCTATGCTGAATTGGCGATGAAACGCTAGCGTTGTATGGCCAGCTGCGAGAGACTGTCGGCCCTGGGAGGGCATGGAGTTACTACCGCCGCTTCAGCACCCTCGCCAGCCGAACTCTCCGACCGGAACGCTAGTGACATCAGCAACTGCCGCCGCGGGAAAATGCCGTTGGAGTATATCAAGATCGATGAACTAGACGCCGACGCCCTGCTTGAGCGCACCGATCAGGACGAGGGCCTAGCACGAACAATTCTGCTCAGTTTCGCCGAATCGCAGCGGGATTCCGCTGCACAACTGCCGGAGCTACTCGCAACCGACCCGGCGGCGGCCGGGCGCCGTGTGCACGACCTCAAAAGCACCCTCGGCAACATTGGCGCCACCAGGCTCTACCAGGACGCGATCAGTTTGAGCGAGCGCTTGCGCCCACACCTGTGCGACGCAGGCGACCAGAACCGGCACGACAACGGCACCCTCCAACTCGCGGAGGCCCTGCAAGCGGGCGTCGCGCGCCTGTGCGCGGACATCGAAGCGGCGCTCACATCAACCGTCGCGACGGCACTCGCGGCCGGTCGAGCCCGCGGAGGTGAGAGAGCGTCTTGCCGCGTTGGCGCGTTTTCTCGAGGCCGGCCGCGCGCGCGATGCGCAGCGACTGGTTGCCGAACTCGCTGGCACCGCACTCGAGACGGCCGATCGCGCCCTGCTCGATCGGGTCGCCCCCCTGGTGCGACGCTATCGGCTGCGCGATGCATTGATCCTGCTGTCGGACGACCGCAATGTCTGAGGACAGGGCAAAAGTGCTGGTGGTGGACGACAACGAGAGCAACCTCGACGTGCTGCTCGGGCTGCTTGATGCCTACGATGTCATCGTCGCGCTGGACGGAAAGAGCGCTCTCGACCTGTTGAAGTACGAGACGCCGGACGTGATCCTGCTCGACATCGTGATGCCCGGCATCGATGGCTACGAGGTCTGCACCCGCATCAAGGCCGATCCGCGCTGGCGCGATATTCCTATCCTCTTCATCACGGCCAAGACCGACGAGACAAGCCTGGTACGCGCGTTTGACGTCGGCGGATGCGATTACGTGACCAAGCCCTTCAAACGCCGCGAACTGCTGGCACGGGTGCGCATCCAGGTAGAGTATCGGCGTGCCATGGAAGAGCTACGGCGGGTCGCTGTCACCGACGAACTCACCGGACTGCCGAACCGGCGCGCGTTTTTCGATGTGGCGACCCACCTGTTCAAAACCGCGCGGGCGCGCGGCACGCCGCTGGCTGCGCTCATGCTGGACCTGGATCACTTCAAGACCATCAACGACCGGTTCGGTCATGCCGCCGGCGACGAGGCCCTGCGGCGCTTCGCGACCTGCATACGCATTCGTTTGTCGGCGAAGCAATTAGTCGGTCGCATAGGCGGCGAGGAATTCGCACTCCTCGCCCCCGGCACTGATGTCACCCAAGCCGATGAGCTGGGAGAATCGTTCTGTCGCGCCGTCAATGCCATCGACCTGGGTTCGGCCGCCCCTGGCTACCGCATGACGGTCAGTGTCGGCGTAGCCCATCTGAGCGAAGGCGCCGCGGACTTGGACGCGTTGCTTCGCGAGGCCGACCACCGCCTGTTCGAGGCAAAGCGAAACGGACGCAACCAGGTTCGCCGAATCAGCCGCATTCCGCGGGATTCTCAGCAAGAGAGCTGACCCATCCGCAAGCGTTTCGCGCCGTCAAGCATTCTTCGGCCCTGTTGGACCATGCCCCCGCCGGCACCGCCCGTCAGCAAAACCAACCTCGAGACATGTCTATGCCCCGTCTAGCCAAGCCCACTGCCGCAGCAACCGCGCTGACAACAGCCCTGCTGAGCACGCTCTTGCAGCCTGCCCGTCATGGCCGCGCAAACCCCGGTGCCGGGCGAACTCCGATTCGACTGCAACGAGCAACCGGGCCTCCGGGTGGTTGTCGGCGCGGATGGGCAACTGGCCTCCGAAGCGACGCCCGCATCCGGACCCGAGCCAGTCACGGTCCATGTCATCAACCTTCAGCATCGCACCTCCGGGCCAGCGATCCCCGCGCGCATCGACAGCAGCGATGACGCACTCACCGCGAGCACGGCCACCTGGCAGCCGGGCAACGGCGTCAGCGCTGACGACGGGCGGCTGCGACTCGACCTGACTGATCGCAACCTCTATCTGGTCACGCCCGAACTCGGCAACCAGGCGCATTTTCGCCGCTTCACCTGCACCGCGGCAGCGCAAGACCCGAACCAACTCTACTTCCAGTGCGAACCGGGCTTCGAGCTCAGGATCGGCCTGGTCAAGGGAGATGACGGCCAGTCGGCCAACATTCATTACACTGGCGGCGCGCTCGACCTGCCCCAGGTACGCTCGGGCTCCGGCGCACGCTATCAACGCGACGGCAACGAACTCTGGATCAAGGGCGACGAGGCGATGTTCCGGCTCGCGGGTTCAGAGCAACACCGCTGCAGCATCGCGGATTGACCGACATCCCGGACGACTTTTCGGGCGTTGCAGGGATCGCGCGCTGCCGCGCTCGTTGCGACCGCGACGTAACCCGCCGACATCGCCCTTTGCCCGGTGTCCCCCTGGAGCGCAACATGGCATCATAGCCGGCGAAATGCCGATGGTGCTGCGCGATCGTAGCCCGATGAATGGCCTCTAGTGAGCTTTGCATGAAGATCCTGATCGTAGGCGGCGGCGGCCGCGAACACGCCCTCGCCTGGAAGGCGGCCAAATCGCCGCTCGCTGAGCGGGTTTACGTGGCCCCCGGCAACGGCGGCACCGCGGTCGAGCCCGGCGTCGAGAACGTGGCGATCGCCGCCACCGACATCGATCGACTGCTCGCCTTCGCCGTCGAGCATGCCATCGATCTGACCATCGTCGGACCCGAGACGCCACTGGTTGCCGGCATCGTCGACCGCTTCAGCGCCGCCGGCCTGCGCTGTTTCGGCCCGTCGCTGAAAGCCGCCCAGCTCGAAGGCTCCAAGTCCTTCGCGAAGGACTTTCTGGCCCGGCACGCCATCCCGACAGCCGCCTATCAGGTCTTCACCGATCTCGACCCGGCGCTGGACTACCTGCGACAGGTCGGCACGCCGATCGTGATCAAGGCCGACGGTCTCGCCGCCGGCAAGGGCGTCATACTGGCTGATGACCTCGCCACCGCCGAGGCCGCCGTGCGCGACATGCTCGGCGACGGCAGATTCGGCGACGCCGGCCGCCGCGTGGTGATCGAGGAATTCCTGCGCGGCGAAGAGGCCAGCTTCATTGCCATGGTGGATGGCGAACATATCCTGCCGCTCGCGTCATCCCAGGACCACAAGGCCCGCGACGACGG
This sequence comes from uncultured Gammaproteobacteria bacterium, assembly GCA_963695445.1. Lineage (GTDB taxonomy): Bacteria > Pseudomonadota > Gammaproteobacteria > Chromatiales > Chromatiaceae > Thiohalocapsa. The sequence goes on from CAVOGV010000038.1 coordinate 150,596, forward strand.
TGACCGCGGCCCCAACACCGGCGGCATGGGCGCCTACTCCCCGGCGCCGGTGGTCACGCCGGAACTCCACGAGCGCATCATGGCCGAAGTGATGCGACCGACCATTGCCGGCCTCGCCGCGGACGGCATCCGCTATGTCGGATTCCTTTACGCGGGGCTGATGATCGACGACGACGGCACGCCGCGGGTGCTGGAGTACAATTGCCGACTCGGCGATCCAGAGACCCAGCCCCTGCTGATGCGGCTACAATCCGATCTCGTGCAGCTCTGCATCGACGCCCTTGACGGAACCCTGCAGCAGAGCAGAGTCATTTGGAGCCAAGAGACAGCGCTGGGCGTCGTAATGGCGGCGGGCGGCTACCCGGGAGAGTACATCAAGGGATTCCCAATCGACGGCGCGGACGAGGTCGCCGAGCCCGGTGTCAAAGTATTCCACGCCGGCACCCGACGCGATGGCGAGCAGTGTTTAACCGACGGCGGACGGGTGCTATGCGTAACCGCATTGGGAGCGGACGTTTTAAGCGCCCAATCACGAGCCTACAGATGCCTTGGCGACATCGGGTTCGAGGGCGCTTTTTTTCGCACCGACATCGGCCATAAGGCATTGAATCGCTGACGCTGAAGAGGCCGCGATTTTCGCCGTGTTCGAATCAAACCCTATTGCTTATGGGGGCCTGGTTCGATGTGGCTTGACGACGGCTTTGGAGCGCAGGCCATCTCAGGCGCTACGTTGACAGGTTCCCGATGCGCCGGGCCGCCTTGCGCAGCAAGTGCATGATAAGCAGAACCGGCGGCATGCGCAGCCAATGCGAGCGCAGGTAGAGCAGCCAGGTCGCGAAAATGGCGCCGCCGTGGTTGGGAACACGGGGTTCAAGAACCCTCGGCACCAGCAGCTCCATCAGAGCACCGTTCAACCTGCCAGGGGCGAATCGTCGCACCGATTCAAGCGTTGCATCCGGTATCGGCGTGTTCAGCATTGAGGAGCAGAAGTGCAAGGCGTAATAGAGCGGACGACCAAGCTGAAGCAGTTCAGCCCGCTCCGGCAACCGTTGCCAAAACCCGTCCGACGTAGCAAATTCCGAGAGCAATTGATGCAGGTCCAATAGGCCACCGAAGTCACCGCCGATTTCGCCGTCCTGGAACAGGTGCGTCGCACTGTGCAGCACCATGTCTTCAGGACAAAGCACACGGAAGGGCGCCAAGGCCAAGGGTCGAGATGCGGCCCACAGCAACTCGACATCGGGGCGCAGCCGACTCGTCAGCGGCAACAAGCCGTGGTGCAAATCAACCTCAAGGCTGCGCTGCCGATGCCGCAGCGGCGGCAGCTCGTGCATCCAGCGGCGATAGTAGCGCTGGTCGTAGCGATCATGGGTATCAGTGACCCATCCGGCCGTCGCGAGAGCGGTTTCCGCCGCCTCCAAGTCAGCGCGTTGCAGCAAGATATCCAGATCGGCGAAGTCCCGACCGCGCGCCAGACGGAGCCCCAACTGGGCGTAAGCGGCACGCTTGAGCAGAATCACCGGCGTCTGCAGCGATTCCAGCGCCTTGCGCAAACGCCGAAGCTCAAGCCTGACGCGCGCTTGCGTGGCCTCGGCGAAATAGCGCTGGGCGCAAAGCTCTTCCCAAACGCCCCTCGGGCATCGATCCGCCAGCCCCTGATCCTCGATAATCCAACTCAGCCGAGCGCCAAAGCGTAGCGCGCGCGTTTCCGAGAGCAGGCGATTCCAATGCGCGATGCCCAGATCACGCAGCCCCCCCGGCGCGCGGATGACCTGCAGTAACAGACTCATGGCTCCGGCTGCGGCAGGTTGTTCAGCGCGGAGATCATTGACGCCAAGTCGCTGAACTCGCGCTCCAACAGCGACAACCGCGCACGAGGTCAGCGCAAGCCCAAGAATCCCGCAGCGCCAAGCAGGCGATAGTTGAAGGCATTTTGCGACAGACGGACAAAAGCGACGCTGTCATGCAAGGCCCGGAGGCGAAGCGGGCTGCCGGCAATGTACCGAGGGAAGACGATCCAAGCCGGACGCGCCAGTTCGTGCTGCCGCAGCAAACTGTCCTGGGGCGGCCGCAGATGCGCGACGTTACCCTTTCGGGTCTTCGCGAAGACCGGACCCAACTGCGCCTCGGCGGAGAAGGTTCGAATCACGTCGATGGATTGGTTCTTCAGCGGTATCGCCCGCGGAAAAGGCTGGACCAGGTTCTGCCGGTAGTCGAGCAGCCCGAACTCGTCCGATAGCAAGCCGCCAACCGCTCAACGCGAGCGCCGCCGATAACGTGCTTTTGCCCGAACCCGGAATGGCCGGCAGGATCAGCGCCAGCCCGTTGCGTTCCAGCACCCCGGCGTGGAGCATCAAATACTGATGAGCGCGCATCGCGGCACACCAATTCAAGCCCCATTCCAGCATCGGGAAGGCATGATCGAGCGGAAAGGGTTCGAAGGGCGTTTCACCATCCGCACTGAAGACCGCCTGCGGCGCCAACAGACTGCGCCAGCGCGGACCGTGCCCCACGCCCACGTCAAACGAAATCAGGGCATCATCAGCGGCAAGCTCGGCATCGGCGTAGCACCAGCCCACCAGATCCAACAGTGGCCGCATCGGAGTACGCAGACGCACGACAAACGGGCCGATACGGTATTGGACGCAAAATCGTTGAGCCCAGCCGTGGCGGCGAGGTCGCGAGGCATTGCCAAGCCTCATGGCCTCGCGGGATTGCGCTGTTCCACCAATTCCAGATCCGCAAGCGACCGCAGGACCGCATCTAGCTTCCGTCGCGATTGGGCATCGTCCAAGTATCCACAGGATGCGGCAATGGGCGCATACAACTCCGCAGCTGAACGAGGGGATTCCGACAGCAGTTGAAGCACCGCGGTGGGCGATTCACTCAGCAAGTGCGTTTCCCCGGTCTCGCCGTGAAACAACAGGTTCTCAGTCTGGCAGAATGACCAAAGCATGCTTGCGGGATTGACAGGCACCCAAACGGGGTCAGACACGGGTCGGGCTCGGTTTCGGGGCATAACCAGGATCAAAGGGCTCTAATCAGCGCACCCGGGCGGGCCGGTGGCGCTCCTAGCGGAAGCCATTGAGCCGCTGAAGGAACCATGCCCAACCGGGGAGGAGGTGCGCACGCCCTAGCCATGGGGGAAGCTCGTCAGACAGCTCTGGGTCAGCGGGATGTTGTTGGTCCGCGAGCCGCTCGGTAAAACCTGGACGGCCATCGGGTAGACGCAATTCTGCGGAGACGTCGGGCCAGATGGCGCCGACGCCGGCCAAGCCGGCCCGGTGATGGCGCAGTCCGCCGTCAGGCATGCCGCTGCTTGGATCCACGTTGACGTCGCCTGCGTCGTTGATTGGTGTGTTGTCCGTGCCGTACAGGTACAAGAAGCGAACGGACTTGGTGTCCCAACCAACAGTGGCGGCGGCGTCAACTGGTGAGGTCAAACCAGGTTCCTAGAGGAGCGATGTTAGCAGCGGACCCGTTGTCGCCGACCAACAGAATATCCTGCCCGTTTAGGTTGTAGTAGTAGACCTGAATGACACCAGTGCCTGGCCCACCATTAGCGATGGAGACGAAAGAGAGATAGCGCCGGATCTCTCCATCCACTCGCAGGTAGTGGTCTTCGGGTGGAGGGGGATTGCTGACAATCGGGTCAGCGGGAGGGTTGGCACCACCCTCTTGCTCGTTGATCACACACTGCAGGGCGCTCGCGTTCGCCAAGGCCTCGCCGCTTGGCAGGGTCGCGATCAATGGCCCAGCGGAAGCCGCGGCCTTTAGCAGGTTCCGTCGCCGGTTGGATTCCGGGTGATTCGCCATGCTCGCCGGAGACTGCGAACCCGCACCAGCTTCTCTGGACGGCGTAATCTTCGTTAGGTTTTCGCGATATTTTGACATGTTACGCATTTTGCGTCCTTTACACTCTGAAGGTCAACAAACGTCTTTACGGGAGTGTAAGCACAACACGCGCCAAAATATCCATCCTTATGTTTTAACTTAAATTTAATTTTATTGCCAGCTACTGCCCTCCGTGGAGTGTAAAATCTGGGAACTGGCCCTGGCGACGCGCGACGCCGACGCCGCGCAACTTTCGCATCGCGCGCTGACCACATTTGCAACGTGTAACCAGAACGAAAGGCTAGGCCAGCAGCATCGATAAAGTCGATCAATATCCGATCGATATCAAGGCGAACCAACACGCATCATCTGCCATCCCTGAGCGGGCCAGATGACTGCGTACGATAACAGACCCGAATCGCCACAAGAGCTACGGGCAACACCAATCGAGCCGGAGCGTACCGGGCGGCCCGCAAGATACCGGCGTGCGCCAGAGCGAACTATGCTCGGCAAGTGTCAGCTTTTTTTACAATCGGTTCGTCGCCCCCCAGCCCATAAAGCCGATGGCAATTCTAACGACCTGATACAACTATAGATCCTGTACTTGGCTCGCCTTTTGCTTGGAAATTCAAAAAACACCCTCGCGGCGAGCCACTGTAAAATCGCTTTGCGCCCCTATCCGAACCCTCTCGTCTGGAGTCGTCCATGTCTACGCGAATCTTTGCCATCATCGCAACCGCGCTGGCGGGTACCGCAGGCCCGGCAGCGGCCGTCCCGTTCGCCTTCAGTATCAGCAGCCTTGAAAATGCGATGTATGTCAGTTCCAGTACCAGCGGATATGACGCCTGGGCCGCGACCTGCGACAACGTCAAGAACGGTTCCGGCTGTGAATACACGGACGCCGGCTTCCCGAACTCCAACAACGACGAAACGCTCTTTTTCTGGGGTGAACTCAACGCGAACACCAACTCCCAAATTGATGTCACATGGAGCGGGGCGACGGATAGTGACGACATTGACTCCGTACGGATCACCACGCTGCGTGATGATGATGGATCAATGCCGGCGTTGGGTCCCGCCGACGGGCCGAAAGACCTCTTCGGTGGCGTCCCTAGCATTTGTCGACCCTACCCAGGGCGCGGGGCTATTCTTAACCTACGGCCGTGCTGGGACGTTCGACGAAAACGATCTCGACTTTTTCAACGCAATAGCCCCCGGCAACGCATTGCGCTACCGCATCAACCTCCCCGGTGCCAGCGAGGACGGTTTGATGTGCTGGGTAATCCGGACAGTCTCTTCGAGTACAACCCAACTCTTCCGGTGGCCTGGATGCCTCGGCAGTGCAGAATCCGGTTGTCCGAGACAATGATCTCGCAGCTAGCACCCAGAAGGCGCTGACGACCGATGACACTGCCTCTTTGCGATTCTACAACGGAAACCTCATCCCGCCGGTCCCGACGGAGACTCCCGTCGCGTACATGAGCGACTTTCTGCTGCAGTTCAATCCACCCAACGCGGGCGATGGAGCACAGGTCGGCATCGTCATCGACGGGCTCCCCAGACTCCGGCGAAGTGACTTACGAGCGCGCTCGCAGGGCAGCTCACTACCAACACGGCAGTGCGAAGCGGCACGCCAGCAATCAGCAACGCCACGTATCGCGTTTTCAATCAAGGAGGAAACCGGCAGCCAAGCCGGCGATGGGACGCAAGGGAGTTACGGCGAGGCCAGCGCAACGGGCGCCGGGCTCGTGATCGTCGATGGCGGCGACGCCACTGACAGCGCTTCGCTCCTGCTCGGCGAGCGCACCGGCACGCGCAGTTTTGACTTCACGGCTCAGAACATGGTGCTCGACGACACCGACGGCACGACCGCGACCTTGACCCAGACGATCGACCGGCGGCACAAGCGGCGATCAGACCCAGACCATCAATCTGAACAGCGTCGGACCGATCCTGGGCGTTAACGACGGTGCGCGAAACCTGCCTTACGGCGGCCAGATCAACCTGGGACAGGTGGACTTAGGCGGATCGGGACCTTACACGTTAGAGCAAATCCTTACGATCGAGAACCTGTTCGAACTAGACCTTGGCGATCTAACGAATCTAACCATTGCCAACACGGGCATCGACGGGCCAGGCGAAGACGCCTTCGACATCCTGAGCCAAGACTACGGCGATGGCGTCGTCGCCCCCGCGGGCACGGGCGTCAGCTTCGGCGCTCTAACGATCGAGTTCGCTCCTAACAGTATCGGCGACTTTACGGCGTCGCTGTTTTTCGACACCGATATGAATCGCCCGTTGGGAACCACAACCAATCAGTTGCGCTTTGACTTGATTGGGCGCGCCATCGATTCAAGCGCGGCTGTGCCGATACCCGGCACACCAGCTTTGCTGGCCTTCGGACTCGCGGCACTCGCTGGTGTTCTTCGGAGAGCTGCATCGCGGCCCTAGCTCGGCGCGGTGACATCACCTCAACCGAGTCTCTCAACCGCCGCCCAATCGCGACCCATGCACTTGCACCGCGGGGAGATTCGGCACGTGGACGCCCATCATCAGGGCGGTCTCGCCGCTCCGGCGCCTTGACGGGCGCTCGATCGGCAGGCAGGAAACGCAGGTCTATCCGTCAAGTGACGACAATCGAGCCGCGTCTGGCTGTCATCGCCTCCTGCCTTTATCGACATCCGTCATGACCGAACTCGACGCACGGAAATCGCGGCGATCTGCCGCGGCAAGCCAGGCATGACCTGCTCCTCGACGAGCGTGGCCAACCGCACTAGCTGTGCATGCCGACGCCCCACCTCGACGATGTAGCCGAGCGTGCGAGACAGGTAGTGCAGGTAATCGACTTCCCATCGCGCAGCCACAAGCGACAAAAGATGCCCGCCGCCTTCAGGTGACGCTGCACCCCCATCAGGTCGAACCAGCGCAGAAACCGGTCCTCCTGATCGACGCGCAACACACCGGACTGCGACCGCGACGATTGAAATAACCCATCGCCCAGTCGACGACGCGCGAACGCGGCCAGTCGATGTAGCAATCCTTCAGCAACGAGACCAGGTCGTAACTGACGGGACCGAGCACCGCATCTTGAAAATCCAGGATGCCCGGATTCCCGCGTTCGGTCAGCATCAGGTTGCGGCTATGGAAGTCCCGATGCACGCACACCGTCGGCTGCTCCAGGGCACTCTCCAACAGCACCCCATACGCCGTGTCGAGCATGGCACGGACCTCGGCATCGACGGGAATCTGCAACAGCCCGGCCAGCAACCACTCGTCGAAGATGCCCAATTCCCTGGCCAGGAATTCGGCGTCGTACCGCGGCAGATCGGTTTGCGGCCCCGCCGCCTGCAGCGTGATCAAGGCACCGATCGCGTCGCCGTAGAGGCGATCGACGGTATCCGACGTTCAGATGATCCAGGTAGAGTTGCTCACCAAGGTCGCCGACCAGCAGAAACCCGCGCTCGCGGTCTTCGGCGACGATCTCCGGCACGTTGAGGCCGATTGCGCGCAGCGCCCGTGCCATGCGCACGAAGGCGGCGTTATTCTCCGTTGTCAGGCGGCGCGTCCACGGCAATCAGACGCTGATCGCCATGACGCAGACGCCAGTAGCGGCGAAAACTCGCATCCGACGACGCCGCCGACAAGGCCGGCAGCCGGCTCCCCGAGCACCTGCTCCAGCCACTGGAGCAGCATTGCGTGACGTTCCGACAAAACGATCCCCCAGCGCCATCTTGGGCGAGCAATCGGCGATAAACGCGGCGAGACTAGCAGATTTCAACGACCAATTGATGCCAAGCCCAGAATGTGCGACCTTGTCGGGATTTTCCGCTGGCAGCTCTTCCTGACCCCAGGACAGGCGCCAGCGCCAAGCTCCCGCCTGCATCTATGCCCCCGCCGAATCGCAGAATCCGTTACCTCATCGGCCTGGCCAGCCTGCTGTTGTCCGCCGCCGCGATTGCGGACACGACCGACCCGGTTGCGTCTCCGATGTCGTCGACAGTGACGGAGGCAGCAGCACCCACGGCGGCGGCAACCGAGACGGCAGCAAGCGAGGCGGCGGCGGTCGAAACGACGGCAACGGCACCCGCCGCGGGGCCAGCGACGCTGCCACCAGCCCCGAACATGCTCGACGACCAACGCATTGCGCCGGCCATCAGCCCCTATGCGACGCCCTACCTCAGACCCGCACTACGTGACGCCGACCGCGCCGACGCGAGCGACTTTGGCCCGGACCCGGATGCCGAGCCGCTTTGGGTGCTGCCTGAACACCTGATCCCGAAGACTCCCACTGGCATCCCAGGGGCACGGATGACGCGCGACCGCGGCTATTTGGATTCCCCCGAGACCATCGACGGCATCGCAAGCGAGCCGCTGTTGCGCGATTCCGGACGCCTCGACGAGGGACTGGGCTGGGACTATTGCGGTCCACGCACGCGACGCTCGCCGGCATCGCCAGCGCCCGCTTCGCCCAGCAAAGGCGAACCCATCGATGTGGACGCGGGTGGACTGACCTACCGGCAGAACACCGAGGTGATCGATGCCGTTGGCGGCGTCACGCTGGCACGCACGGGGCAGCGCGTCGAGGCGGACAGCATCAGCTACAACCGGCGCACGGGCGACGTCGTGACCAATGGTCAGACCTATCTGGAATATCCCCGCTTGCGCATCCTCGGCAGCGGCGCGGAACTCAATCTCGACAACAACCAAGGACGCATCGACAACGCCCATTACCGCCTCAGCGGCCCGATCAATCTGCGCGGGCGGGCGGACGTCGCGCACATCGACAGCCCCGAGGTGACGCGCTTCGACGACATCATCTACACGACCTGCCCACCCGGCAGCGATGCCTGGAGCCTGCGCGCCGGTACGCTCAAGCTCGATCAGGACACGGGGCGCGGGACGGCCAACGAACGCACGGCTGCGCATCCGCGGCATTCCGGTGCTTTACACGCCGTATATCGACTTCCCCATCGACGACCGACGCAAGAGCGGCTTTCTGATTCCGTCCATCGGTTCATCCGACAACAATGGCTTCGAGCTGATCACGCCCTATTACTGGAACATCGCACCAAACATGGATGCGACCTTGTTCCCCCGCTACATGAGCAAACGGGGCCTGATGCTCGGCGGCGAGTTCCGCTATCTCACGCGTCGCGACAAGGGCACCATCAACGCCGAGGTCATACCCAACGATGCGCTGTATCAGGACGGCAGCACCCGCGCCGCGCTCAACGTCGACGAGCAGGGACTTTTTTTCAAGCGGTTTCAGACAACCATCGACTACAGCGTCGTCAGCGACGACCAGTACCTACAGGATCTGGGCAACAACATCGACGCCACCAGCACCCGCTACCTGACGCAAAGTGGCGATGTCACTTATCTCGGCACCGGTTGGTCACTGCTGACGCGGGTACAGGCGTTCCAAACCGTCGATCAGACGCTCAACCCCGGTTCGCGCCCCTACGGCCGGTTACCGCAGTTGCTCTTCACACTACGCCCGCGCACGCTCGGCCCCGGACTGGTCGCGGGCATGGACGCGGAGTACGACTTCTTCGATCACAACCACACGGTCCACGGCCAGCGCCTCTCCATGTTGCCGAGTCTCAGTTGGCCACTTCGCCGCAGCTACGGACACATCATTCCGGGCGCCAGGTTGCACCTCGCGAACTACGGGCTGACCGACCAGTCCGCGGATCTGCCGACCGACCCGAGCCATGCGATCCCAAGCTTCGATCTCGACGGCAAGCTGATCTTCGAGCGCGACCTGTCCTGGCTTGGCACAGCCTCGCTGCAGACCCTGGAGCCGCGTCTCTATTATCTCTACACCCCGTACGTCGACCAGGACGATACGCCGGTCTTCGACAGCTCCGAACTGACCTTCAGTTTCTCGAACCTGTTCCGCAGCAACCGTTTTACGGGTCGCGACCGCATTGGCGACGCCAATCAACTGACGGCGGCGCTGACATCTCGCACCTTGCGGGCTGACAACGGCGACGAGTTGTTCCGCCTGAGCCTGGGCCAGATCTTCTATTTCGCTGACCGCTTGGTCCAGATCAACGGCCCGGAACAGACCACCGAACGCTCCCCCTACACCGGCGAATTGTCGGCGAAACTCTTCCAGAACTGGTACGGCCGCGCCAGCTTCGAATGGGACCCGAACCTGGAAGAGGAACAGTGGCAGCGCCGAACACTCCAACTGGAATACCGCCACCCGGAAGATCGTATCCTCAACCTCGCCTATCGCGCCGACGACAGTGTGGCCGAGGTCAACCGCTACGAAAATACCGACATGTCCTTCCGCCTCCCGGTTGGCAACCGGGTCGAGGTGGTCGGCCGTTGGCTTTACTCGGTGCTGCACGACGAGACCATGGACGCCTTTGCCGGCGTCGAATACGGCAAGTGCTGCTGGCGCGTGCGCCTGCTCGGCCGCCACTTCAAGCGCAGGCCCGAAGACGCCGCGAGCACATCCGTGATGTTGCAGTTAGAGCTGGCGGGTCTCGGCGCCATCGGCAATCCCATCGGGAAATTCCTGGAAAAAGAGATCTATGGCTATCAAGTGGACTAGCGGGTTTCCGCTCGAATCGATGCGTCGGCAGATCGCGCTGCCGATCCTCGCAATCCTGCTGCTGACCAGTCCGGCAACCAACGCGGAGATCCAGCCGCTCGATTCGATCGTCGCGGTCGTCAACAACGACGTCATCGTGCAGAGCGAACTCAATACCGAGATCGCTTTGGTATTACCGGAACTCAACGCCCGCGGCACCGCCATCCCGTCGCGGGCGGCGCTCGAGAAGCAGGTCCTGGAGCGGTTGATCCTGAAACGGCTGCAGCTGCAACGCGCCAAGGACCTCGGCATCGAGGTCGACGACGAGACCCTGACCAGCGCCATGACCGGCATCGCCGCGCGCAATGGCATGTCGCTGAGCCAACTCAGCGAAACCCTCGAAGCGGGCGGACTGTCCTTCGACGACTTCCGCGAAGACACGCGCATGCAGATCCTCACCTCGCGGCTACAGCAGCAGGAGGTCCTGCAAAACATCCGCATCAGCGACGCCGAGGTGGACCGCTTTCTGAAACAGGAAGGCGACAGCCTGATCGAACGCCGTGAAGTCCGGTTGCAGCATATTCTGGTCGCATTGCCCGAGAACCCGAGCAGCGCCCAGGTGGAGAGCGCGCGACAGAAGATCCAGGGATTGCTGAAACGCATCCGCGGCGGCGCCTCCTTCGCCGACGTCGCCGCTGCCAGTTCCGATGGCCGGCGCGCGTTGGAGGGCGGCGACCTGGGCTGGTTCCCGATGGCCGAGGTGCCGTCGCTTGCCGTCGAGCCCGCACGGACCCTGGCCAAGGGCCAAGTCTCCGACCCCATCCAAAGCCCGAGCGGCTTCCACCTGATCGGCGTTTCCGACATCAAGGGCGACGCCCCGGAGCCCACGCTCGCAGACCAACGCCCGGCATATCCTGATCCGCACCAACGAGGTCGTCTCGGACGAAGACGCCAAGCGCCGCTTGTCGCAATTGCGGATGCGCATCGTCGGCGGCGACGACTTTGGCACCCTGGCCCGGGCCCATTCCGACGACACCGGCTCCGCGCTCAAGGGTGGCGATCTCGGCTGGGTCAATCCCGGCGACACGGTGCCCGAATTCGAGGAGCAGATGGACAAGCTGGCCCCCAACGAGATCAGCCAGCCGTTCCAAAGTCCGTTTGGCTGGCACATCGTACAGGTGTTGGAGCGGCGCAAGCAGGACACCACCGATGAACTGCTGCGCCTGAAGGCCCAGGACGCCATTCGCCAGCGCAAGGGCGAGGAGGCGATCGAGATCTGGCTCCGTCAACTGCGGGACGAGGCCTACGTGGACTTGCGCATCGACAGCGGCGCGGATGACTGATGACGATCTCAGGCACGACCATGCGACGCGGCGATGCGGCGAACGGCGGGAGCAAGACGCATCAGGCCCAATGCATCACCGGGCGCATCACCCGGCGCATCGCACTGACACCGGGTGAGCCGGCCGGCATCGGCCCGGACCTGTGCGTGATGCTGGCGCAACGCGGACATGCCGATGAGCTGGTCGCGATCTGCGACCCCGACCTGCTCCAACAGCGGGCGAACCTGCTGGGCCTGCCGCTGCAACTACTGCCGGTGGACGACGGCAGCGAGCCAACGCCGCAGCGAGCCGGCACGCTGCGCGTCGAGCCGAGCGCAAGGGCGCGGACCGCTGTCGTCCCCGGCCGGCTCGACCCCGCCAATGCCGGCTACGTGCTCGAGACCCTGGGACTGGCCTGCGACGGCTGCCTCGACGGCCGTTTTGCGGCAATGGTCACGGCACCGGTGCACAAGGGCATCATCAACGACGCTGGTCTGCCCTTCACCGGACACACGGAATTCCTCGCCGAGCGCTGCGGCGCCAGCCCGGTGATGATGCTCACCGCGCCCGGACTGCGCGTCGCGCTGGCAACCACCCATCTGCCACTCCGTGCGGTAGCGGATGCGCTGACAAGCGAGCGACTGGAACGGGTGATCGAGACCCTGGAGCGGGAGCTGCGTCTACGCTTCGGGCTGGCACACCCGCGCATCCTGGTCTGCGGACTCAATCCCCACGCCGGTGAAGGCGGCCATCTCGGCCACGAGGAAACCGAGATCATCGCACCGGTGCTGGAGCGGTTCCGCCAGCGCGGCGTCGACCTGCGTGGTCCATTGCCCGCGGATACGGCCTTCGTGCCGAGTCAGCTCGAGCAGGCGGACGCGGTGCTGGCGATGTATCACGATCAGGGGTTGCCGGTGCTCAAGCATCTGGGCTTCGGCCAGGCCGTCAATGTCACCCTGGGGCTGCCCATCATCCGCACATCGGTCGACCACGGCACGGCACTGGACCTCGCCGGCAGCGGACGCGCCCACGTGGGAAGCCTGCGGGCAGCGTTGGCGCTGGCCACGGATATGGCGGAGCACGCGGCAACGGCGCCGACAGGTCAGCGACCTACGCCGAGATAACCGGCACCAAGAAACGTGGTCGAGGCCTTAGCCGACTGTCGTTGTCGTTGTCGTCGTGGTCGTTGTCGTTGTCGTTGTCGAGTATTCGAGCGATTACGATTACGACAACGACAACGAAACTGCGGGGTATCGCTGACGACAGCCTAGGCCCCGATGCGCTCCCTGACCAACAGGGCCACTTCCAACGCCTTCAGCCCGACCGCCCCGTGCACCAGCGGCCGTGCACCTCGACGCACGCAGTCCACGAACGCGGCGATCTCCAGGTCCAACGGCTTCACCGGTTCCACCGCGATGCGTTGGCGGCTGATCTCCGGGCGAGGCTGATCCGGGCGCGGCACCGGCGCGGCGATGTCCAAGGTTTGCGACACGAAGTCCAGCGACAGATAGCCGCGCGGCTGAAACACGCGGATGCGCCGCGTGGGCTTGTCCGAGACACGGCTCGCGACCACGTTGGCCACGGTGCCGTTGACGAACTCCAGGCGCGCGTTGGCGATGTCCAGGTGCTCGGTCAGTACCGGCGTGCCGACCGCGCGCACGTCGGCCAGGTCCGCATCCACCAGGGCCAGGATGATGTCGATGTCGTGGATCATCAGATCCGAAACCACGTCCACGTCGGTGGCACGCTCGGTAAAGCCGCCCATGCGCTGGGCCTCGATGAAGCGCGGCGCGTCGATGCGCCGGGCGAGTTCCATGATGCCGGCGTTGAAGCGCTCCAGATGGCCGATCTGAAGGATCGCCCCCGAGGCCTCCGCCAGACGCACGATCTCCGCCCCCTGCGCCCGATCCGGCGCCACCGGTTTCTCGAGCAGCATGTGCACACCCTGCTCGAGATAGGGCCGCGCCACATCCAGGTGCATCGACGTCGGCACAACGACACTCACCGCATCGACCTGGCCCAGCAAGGCGCGTGGATCGGCAAACGCGGCGCAACCCGCTTCCGCCGCAACCTCAGCGGCTCGCGCGGCGTCGACGTCGGCGACACCCACCAGTTGCACATCCGGCAGGCGCGAATGGATCAACGCATGAAAACGCCCCAGATAGCCGACGCCGATGACGCCGACGCGCAACTTATCGGTCGTTGGCCTGGCGTTGGGTCTGTCGTTGGGTCTGTCATGCTCAACCGCCGACAACGGGACCGGCGGGGGATTGCTTGGCCATCGGCGGCGCATCGCCGCCATAGTAGAGACCGATCTGGTAGGCCAGCGTCAGGGACATGCCGATGGCCAGAACAGCGAGCAGGACCGAGAAGAGATCGAAGCGACGACGTCCAGGTTTACGGATCATTGACTGACGGATCTCGGTCGAAGGCATGAAGTAGTCTATTAATTATAGGCTACAACAGATTGACAAGGATGCGAAGGGCGACGAATGAACTACGATAGCCGGAAAAGCGATGGACGCCCCCGGACTCCTCCCGGCATTATCCATGTTCAGACGCCGACTGTCTCCCCATCCTGACTGAAGCGACGCCTCAAATCGACGAGCGAGCAGTGCCCGATCGTTCAAACCGTGCGCAAGCGTAAGAGGCCCGACGGCGGCTCTTCAGCACGATTAGCTCTTGGCCCGCAGCTCTGGGAGCATTACGTGCCCCGAAGGAATCGGGACCGATTCCTCCCGCCTCGTGATATGAAGCCATGAACAGCAGCATCTCCACCTGGTCCATCCGCCATCCGATCGGCGTCATCATGCTGACGCTGGCCGTCATGGTGCTCGGTGCCTTCGCGCTGGAGCGGCTCAACGTCGATCTGCTGCCGAGGATCATCTACCCGGATGTGCGCGTGCGCGTGCTCGATCCCGGCGTACCCGCGCGGGTGATGGAAGACGAGGTCACGCGGCAGCTGGAGGAACAACTCGCGATCACCGAAGGGGCGATCGCGGTGCAGTCGCGCAGCAGCGAGGGACGCAGCGCGATCGACCTCTCGTTTCGCTATGGCGAAGACGTCGATCAGGCCCTGCGCGACGCCAGTTCGCGGCTGGACCGCGCCAAGCGTTTTCTTCCGGAAACCATCGATCCGCCGGTGATCTACAAGCGTGACCCGTTTCAGCTACCGGTGGCGGAATATGCGATCAGCTCGCAATTGCTCGACCCAGTCGAGCTGCGCGGCTGGGTCGACTACGAACTCAGTCGCTCGCTGTTGACGCTGCCTGGGGTCGCCGCCGCGGAGGTCGGCGGCGGCCTTGAGCGCGAGGTGCGCATCGTCGCCGATCAATACCGCCTCGCCGGGCTTGGACTCGACGTGCTCGACCTGGAGGAGATGCTGCGCCAAGCCAACCGCGACGTGCCCGCGGGTCGGCTGCTGATGCCCTACGGCGAGATCAGCGGACGCACCGGCGGGCGCTTCGACAACGTACAGCAAATCGTGGATTTGCCGCTGCCGGCGGAGGGGCGTGATGACCCCCTCAGTCTGCTGCGCCTGGGAGAAATCGCGCGCGTCATCGACGGCGCCGCCGAGGAGCGGCTGCGCATCCGCCTCGACGACGCGCCCGGCATCAAGCTGTCGATCCAGAAACAGCCCCTGGCGAACACCGTGTCGGTGGTGGACGCGGTGGACGCGGAACTCGCGCGGCTGCGCGAACAGGGCCAGATTCCCGACGACATCAGGGTCAGCAAGGTCGACGATCAGGCCCGCTACATCCGCCGGGCGCTCAGCAACGCGGTCAGCGCCGCGCTGGGCGGCGCAGTGCTGGCCATGCTGGTGGTGTATCTGTTCCTCGGCAGCCTGCGCCGCACGCTCATCATCGGCAGCGCCATCCCCATCGCCGTGCTGGTCACCTTCATCCTGATGGCCGGCTTCGGGCTCACCTTCAACATCATGACCCTGGGCGGACTGGCGCTCGGCATCGGCATGCTGGTGGACAGCACCATCGTCATGCTGGAGAACGTCTACCGTCACCAGCGCCGCGGCGAGACCGGCATCGTGGCCGCGACCAAGGCCGCGCGCGAGGTCACCAGCGCCATCGTCGCGTCCACCTCCACCAACCTGGCCGCGGTGCTGCCGTTCCTGTTCATCGGCGGGCTGGTGGGCCTGCTGTTCCGGGAGCTGATCTTCACCATCTCGGCCGCCATCCTCGCCTCGATGGTGGTGGCGCTGACGCTGGTGCCCGCCCTCGCCGGCCACGTACCGGCCGGCCGCGAGGGACTGATGCGGCGCGGCATCAACCGCGCCATGCAGGCGCTGCAAGACGGCTACGGCTGGCTGCTGGGCAGGCTGCTGCGACTGCGCTGGCTGGTCGTCGCGCTCTTCATCGCCGGCCTCGTCGTCACCGTGCCCGGCTTCTTTAGCGGCAAGCAGGAGTTTCTGCCGGAACTCGACGAGGGCGACGTGCGCATCAGCCTGACCGCCGACACCGGCATCAATCTCGAGCAAATGGATGCACTGACCCGCCGCGTCGAGGCCATCGTCGCGGCCCGACCCGAGGTCCGTGCGATCTTCACCACAGTCGGCGGCTTCGTGTTCGGCCGCTCGAGCTTCGAGAACAGCCATCGCGCCAGCCTGCAGGTACAGCTTGCGCCCCTCGCCGAGCGCGGTGGCATCAGTTCCAAGGACTGGATCAGCGCGGTGAAGGCGGAACTCGCCGATGCCGGCATCCCGGGGCTCAAGGTCTACCTCTACACCAGAGGTATCCGGGGCATCCGCTTCAACCGCGGCGACGACGACGTCGGCCTGCGCATCAAGGGGCCGGACCTCGATACCCTGGTGCGGCTGGCGGATCAGGTCGTGGCGCGCCTCAAGTCCGTCGAGGGCTTGAGCAACGTCCAGCACTCCAACGAGGACGTGACCCAGGAGCTGTCGGTGCGTCTCGACCGCCGCCGCGCCGCCAGTTATGGGCTCGACGTGGAAGACGTCGGCAGCGTGCTGCGCTACGCGCTCGAGGGTCAGACCGTCACCGAATTCATCGACGGCGATCGCAGCGTCGACGTCCGCCTGCGCCTGGACCGCGACGATATCGGCACCCCCGGCGACCTGGAGTCCATTCTGTTGTTCAGCAAGACCGAGCCGCGCACGCCCATCCGCCTCGGCGATCTCGCGCAGGTACAGCTGCTGCCGCAGCCCACCGAGATCCTGCGCGACCGCCAGCAGCGCGTGGTGGAGATCTCCGCCTCGGTCGGCGGTGACGCGACCGCGGATCTCACCTTGGAGCAGGCCATCGAGGCCGCGTTGACCGCCGCGGCAGAGGTTGAACTCCCGCCCGGCTACGTGCTCTATGAGGCCGGCAGCCTGGAGAGCCTGCAACAGGGTCGTGACCTGGGTCGGCTCCTGTTGGCGTTGGCCCTGTTCCTGGTGCTGGTGGTGATGGCGGTGCAGTACGAGTCGTTGCGCAATCCGCTGATCATCCTGATCTCGGTGCCGTTCACGCTGATCGGCGTCGTGCTCGGGCTGCAATGGAGCGGGTTGCCGTTGTCGATGCCGGTCTGGCTCGGGCTGATCATGTTGGCGGGCATCGTCGTCAACAACGCCATCGTGCTGGTCGAGTTCATCGAATTGCGCCGCGACGGTGGCGATGACAAGCCCACTGCCATCGTCGAAGCCGCGCGGCTGCGGCTGCGGCCGATTCTGATGACCACGCTCACCACCGTGGTCGGCATGCTGCCGCTGGCACTGGCGGTCGGCGAGGGTGCGGAGATGCTGCAACCCCTGGCCGTCGTCATCGTTTGGGGTTTGAGCTTCTCGACCCTGGTGTCGCTGCTGCTGGTGCCGATGATCTATTCCCTGCTCGGCGCGACGACCAAGCCGCGGCAGCAGGAATCAACCGACCGGCCAGCGACGCCCCGCGAGCCTGGCACCGAATTCAGCGAATGACCGAATCAGTCGGTTTGGTCACCTGGTGGCGGCCGGCCGGTCACCCTTGCGACAAGCGTCTGATTCTCCAAGGCCGCGAGGCGCTATGCTTACGGCGAAACAAACGCTCTATCTTGTGGGGTGGCGCCGCGCCATGAACCTTGGTGAATCTGTCCCGATCAATCGGCGACCACGGAGCCCGTCCCCATGACCGCGGACCCAGCCGAGTCGCTCACCAAGGACCCCGTCCAGGCAATCGAGATTGCCGAGCGGATCTGGTGGGTCGGCGCCGGCCGCGGCAGCGAGCAACGACATGCCTATCTCATTGAGCATGGTGATCAGTCGATTTTGCTGAATCCCGGCTCCAAGCGGGCTTTCGGCGACATCCGGCGGCGCATCGAACAGATCCTGCCGTTTCGACACATCCGCTGGTTCATCTGCCTGCACCAAGACCCCGACGTCACCTCTGCGCTACCGCTGATCGACGCTGCGCATGAGCGCGACGACGCGGGCGTTTTGGCCCATGGGCGCACCTGCGGGCTGCTCCACCACTATGGGCTCTCGCTGCCCCTGGTCGCGATCGAAACGCAAGGCTGGCGGCTGGCCTCGGCGGGGCGCGTGCTGGAGTTCGTCTTCACACCCTATGCGCGCATGGCGGGTTCCGTTTGTGCCTTCGATCGCCCCAGCGGCGTACTGTTCTCCGGTGATCTGTTCAGCGCGGCCGACGCGACTACCGGAATCGAGGCGCGCCAGACCGCCGATCTCGATGGCCTAGCCGCTTATCATCAGCGCTATATGCCAAGCGGCGACGCGCTGGACCATGCGCTGCTACAGATAGAACGGCTTCCGGTCCGCCTCATCGCCCCGCAGCATGGGCCGCTGATCCCTCGCCCGCTGATCCGCACCGCCATCGAGCGGCTGCGCCACCTAAAATGCGGCGTCTATCTGCTCGCCGAACGCGAGCCAGACATGCAACAGGTCTGGCAGCTCGGTGACACGCTGCGCCGCATCTCCGAGACCATGCTGATGTACCGGGACTTCGGCGACATCGCCAAACAGCTGCTGGTGCTGGTTCAGCCTATGCTGCCGGCGGAGCATATCGAGTACCACGCCGCGCTTCCGGACGGCCGCGTCCTGACGCTCAACCCCGAAACACAATTCGTCGGCATCACCGAGGATCAACCGCCGGACGTCTGTAGCTTCATCGGCAAGACCCGCGCGCAGTGGGTCAGCGCGCACGCCAGCGATCCGACAATGCGCGACCATCGTCTGACCGGTGATCACTTCTGCGTCCAGCCCTCAGGCCGCGAGATACCCGGCAGCGACGGCCTGATCATCACGCTACCGCTGACCGCGCGCGGCCAGAACCGTATCGAGGCGCTCGCGGTCATCCGCGTGCAGGAAACCATCCCGATCACGGGCATCGCCGCGCGCCTAATCTCCCGCATCGCGGACCCGCTACAGGTTGCATTGGAGCGCGAGGTAATCTACCGCACGCTCGACCTGGAGCGCGAACGTGCCTATCAACGCTCGATTCATGATCCGCTCACCGGCTTGTTCACCCGTGTCTATATGCAAGACGTGGTCAATCGCCAATGCGCCCTGCATCGTCGCGACCCCGCCGCCACCCTGTGCGCCTGTATGCTCGACCTCGATCACTTCAAAGCAGTCAACGACAGCTACGGACATGCGGCCGGCGACCGGGTACTCGCCACAGTCGCGGCCATCCTGATGAGCGGTTGCAGAGCCACGGATGTACCGGTGCGCTTCGGCGGAGAGGAGATGTTGCTGTTCACGATCGGCCAGGGCATCGACGGGGCGAGCATCCTGGCAGAGCGGCTGCGCACCAGGATCGCCGAGACGCAGATCAACGCCGGCGGCTCTCAAGACCTCCGCGTCACCACCAGCATCGGCATCGCCGAACACCGGCGCGACGAGAGTCTGGACAGCCTCATTCGCCGCGCTGACGCGGCCCTGTACCGGGCGAAGCGCAATGGCCGCAACCGCGTTGAATTGGCCGAGGCATAGACACGCAAGCGAGGCAAGCCTCAGACCGACAAGAGCACGACGCGCCGTGGCGCACCCCATGCGTTGCTGCGAGAGGGCCTAGGGCCAAGGTTGAGCACGATTGGGCTGGTTTTGGCCCCCGGCCCTTGGCCCTCGGCCCTTCGCGGGGCAAGCGCGTCGTCGCCATGCAACCTGATGCATCGGCAAGCATTCTGCCCGCTCAAGCAACCTAGTTGGCTGCCGGCGGCGGCACCGGCGGAACGGCCCGAATCCCCATGGCGTCACGCACGTAGTGCGGAAAATCAGGATTTAGCCAGCCCTCGTCGGCCAGCTTATGGGCCGGTGGCCGCAAGCGAGAGGTGTAGTCGAGGACCGCCGCCTGCTGCTCGGCGGTAAAGCCCTCGATCTGCTCCTGCATCTTTGGATCGGCATTCTTGCGCTGCCCGCTGCGAATCTGGTCGAACTGGCGAATCAGGTACGGATAGTGCTGGCCGGCGATGGCCGGTATGTGCTCTTCCACATCGCCTTCGCCGGCAGCGCCATGACAGTCGACACAGTTGTCCGCGTAGAGCTGCTCGCCAAGGCCGAGATTGTCGCCGGCGCCGACGCTGTTGTGAGGTGTCATCGGCAATTGCGCCACGTAGGCCGCGACATCGGCGATCTCCTGCGGTCCGCCGAGAATGCCTGGCACCGAGAACGGATACATGAGTGGGTTTTCACGATTGCCGGCTCGAAAATCCGCCAGCTGCTTGATGACGACGGTACGCAACTGCCCGGCGATCTGCGGATAACTGCCGTCTATGCTGCCCCAGCCCTCGGGCAGATGACAGACGGCACAGGTGAGATAGGCGCGCCGACCGTTGTCGAGGTTGGGCTCCTTTTGCATGACCTCGTCATACTCCGCCTGCGCCACGTCCGCCGGCGACGCGACGATCACTACGGGCGCGCAAAGGCACACGACTAACGACCATAAACGCGTCTGACGACTGATCTTCCATGCAACAAGCGTTGCGCTTGGGGGGTGCGTTTAGGGGGTGGAGACGCGCTAGGATCATTAGCTCTCATGCTGTCCTCCATCATGCGGTTCCATTGTGCCTGTTCTGCCAGACCGGTTGCATCAGGCCGGTTGCTTCGGGACCGGCTTAGCTCGATTGGCGCGACTTCAACGTGCCGGTGACATTGGCGTGGAAAATGGCCTTGTGCACGTCGCCCAAGGTCAACATACCCACCAGTTTGCCCTCCTCGGCCACCGGAATACGGCGGAAGTTGTGCCGTACCATGACCGTTGCCGCCCGCAACAGGTGCATCTCCGGGTCCACCGCGACCGGGTTTGGCGTCATCAATTCCGCCACCGTCTGCTCCAGCACGTCGCTGTACCTCGCCATCTCCTGATCCAGATCCACGGTGGCCATGCCATGCGCGATCATGTCCTCGATCTTCGGGAACAGACTGTGCAGAACGTCCTTCTCGGCGATCACGCCCACCAGCATGCCCTCGTCGTCCACCACCGGCAGGCCGTGGTACCGGTAAAGGCACATCTGCGAAGCGACCTCCATCACCTTGGTGTCGGGCTTGACCGCGCGCGCGGCCGCGGTCATCGCGTCTTTGACTTTCATCGTGATTCCTCCAGCTCTCGTTTTTCATCGTATCGCCACCCGGCATATGTTCCGCGTCCGTTCGACCAGCCGGTAGGCGCAGCCTGGCGGCACTTGCGGCTTACGCCGAATCGTCTCGCGGAAGAGTATAGCCGCGTCGTCGGCTGGCCAGAGTATCGCATCCGGCGTGCGCGCTGTCTCGGTTCGGACCGAATCGATTTGGTCCGGCGATCTTGCATGGCGGTTACGCCGCGCAGGCGAAACCCGTAGAATGAGGGGGTACTCAGCGACCGGGTACTGGTCGCCGGCTGAGCAGCTTACAGATGCTATGAACGACTACCGCAACAACGAGTGGACCCGCACCGGCCCCAACACGCCCGGCCCAGCCACCCCCCAGGAGCCGATCGGCCAATCGCCAGGTCAGCCGGCCGGCTATCCGCCAGTCCAACCGCCAGCCCAACCACTGGCCAAGCCGCTGTCGAGGCGACGCTCCAGCCGGCGCAGCAGCTCGCGACACTCATCCGGCGGCAGCGGAAGCAGCCGGCGCAAACTCAAGCGCATGAAGCTTTTCATTGGCGTGTTATTGGTCGTCCTCGTTGTCCTCGCGGTGGCCGGCGTCATGACCTTCTTCAAGATGCAGCAGTTCCGCGGCGAGGCGCAACAACTCACCATCGATCTGCGGCAGTCGGAAGCGGATTTGGCCCGCGCACGGGAGAAGATCACGGAGATGAACAACGACCTGCGCATCATGCTCGCCAACCGTATCCCCGGCGTCGCCGAGTTGAGCATGAACCGGCAGCTCGAGATCAATGATCAATACGTGCGCAACATCACCTTCGTGCAGTCGGGCACCGACCAGAGCAAGGCCATCGAATTCAGCACCGTGCTGGAAAATACGCGCGCTGTCCCCGCGCTGCCCAACGTAACCATCGTGTTGTTCGACGAGTCCGGCCTGCAGACCGGCGCGGCCCGGCTGACCCAGGATCAAGCCGTCACGCCGGTGGACGTCGCGGAGTTGCAGCCTGGGGAGACACGCACCTATTCGGCTCAGATCCAGCTTCAGCGCGAGACGCCGTCAAAGTATTTCGTCGTCGACGTCAACTGACACCCGCATTCAGACGCCCGACTGCCCGCGAGGCGATACCCCAGACCTCGTCGAGTTCGGCGGTGCGCGCGCCTGGGTCTGACAACAGCTCTTTCCGACGTGTACGGCGACCCCTGCCCGACTCCAGCCCGCTGCAAGTCGACCGACCGTTCGTCGGACGACCACCTCCGTTCTCCCGCGCCCACGCTCTCGTCAACGCGCACGCCGCGACCATGTCGTTAACAGCCGAAGCCCGCAACGGCGCGTCCCGCGCCCTGCTCGGCCAAAGTTATCCACAGTTTTCGCACAGGCTATGCACGGGATTCCCCCAAGCTTAGGCACAAGATGTAGTGGTTGACAGTGTGTCGGCAGGGTATATATTCCGTTCACATCGCCTTGCCGATTCCGTCCATGCCGTCCCGCCATGCGGTTCCGATGGACGACCCGAACATGACCGCCAGAAATCCAATGACAGAGGAGCGACCAATGGCCGCAGCGACCAGCGTTGAGGAACCGACGACCACCCAGACGCCAGGCGACCGGACGTCCGAGCGCCAGGACGATCGAGCCGGGTGCCGCGGAGCGACCAGCACCCGACATCGCCGCCCATCAGCCGGGCAAGGTCCAGGTCATTCGTCGCAACGGCAAGGTCACCCACTTCGACCCGAACAAGATCAAGGTCGCGATGACCAAGGCGTTCCTGGCCGTCGAGGGGGGCAATGCCGCCGCCTCCAGCCGCATCCATCACCAAGTCCAGGATCTCGCCGAACAGGTGACCTCGGCCCTGACCCGACGCCTGCCCGGCGGCGGCACCGTGCACATCGAAGACGTACAGGATCAGGTGGAACTGGCGCTGATGCGCGCCGGGGAGCACAAGGTCGCGCGCGACTACGTGCTCTACCGCGAGGCCCGCGCCCGCGAGCGCGCCGAGAAGGCCGCCGCCGCGGCGCCGGTCGAACAGCACGGCCTCAACGTCACGCTCGCCGACGGCAGCACCCGGCCGCTGGACACCGAGCGCCTGGCCCGGCTGGTGGACGAGGCCGCCCGCGATCTCGACGGCGTCGACGCCGAGGCCATCCTCAAGGACAGCCTGCGCAACCTGTTCGACGGCGTCAAAGAGGCCGACGTCGGCCAGTCGCTGGTCATGTCCGCCCGCGCCATGATCGAGCGCGAACCCGCCTACAGCCAGGCCGCCGCCCGGCTGCTGCTCGACATCATGCGGCGCGAGGCGCTGGGCCTGCTGGACATGGCGGTCGGCGTCGAGACCCAGGCCGACATGCAGGATCGCTACGCGGACTACTTCGGCGCCTACATCAAACGCGCCGGCGACCTGGAACTGCTCGACAAGCAACTCGGCCGCTTCGACCTGGCCCGCCTCGGCGCCGCCCTGCGGCCCGAGCGCGACCTGCAGTTCACCTATCTGGGCCTGCAGACCCTCTACGACCGCTACTTCATCCACACCGCCGGCGGCATCCGCTTCGAGCTGCCGCAGGCCTTCTTCATGCGCGTCGCGATGGGGCTGGCCATCAACGAGATCGACCGCGAAGAGCGCGCCATCGAGTTCTACGAGCTGCTGTCGTCGTTCGACTTCATGAGCAGCACGCCGACCCTGTTCAACTCCGGCACGCTGCGCCCGCAGCTCAGCTCCTGTTATCTGACCACGGTGCCCGACGACCTCGACGGCATCTACGGCGCCATCAAGGACAACGCCCTGCTCAGCAAGTTCGCCGGCGGCCTCGGCAACGACTGGTCGCGCGTGCGCGGCATGGGCGCCCACATCAAGGGCACCAATGGCAAGTCTCAAGGCGTGGTGCCGTTTCTTGAAGGTGGCCAACGATACCGCGGTGGCAGTGAATCAAGGCGGCAAGCGCAAGGGCGCCGTCTGCGCCTATCTCGAGACCTGGCACGTCGACATCGAAGAGTTCCTCGACCTGCGCAAGAACACCGGCGACGACCGCCGCCGCACCCACGACATGAACACCGCCAACTGGGTGCCGGACCTGTTCATGAAGCGCGTCGCCGAGGACCAGCACTGGACGCTGTTCTCGCCCGACGAGACCCCGGACCTGCACGACCTCACCGGCCAGGCCTTCGAGGATGCCTACCTGGCCTATGAAGAGCGCGCCCAGCGCGGCGACATGCGCGTCGGCAAGCAGGTCAAGGCCGTCGATCTGTGGCGCAAGATGCTGGCCATGCTGTTCGAGACCGGCCATCCGTGGATCGCCTTCAAGGACCCGTGCAACCTGCGCTACACCAACCAGCACGTCGGGCAGGTGCACAGCAGCAATCTCTGCACCGAGATCACGCTGCACACCAACGATCAGGAGATCGCCGTCTGCAACCTCGGCAGCGTCAACCTGGCCAACCACGTCGGCGAGCGCGGGCTCGACACCGCCAAGCTGCAGAAGACCGTCAGCACCGCGATGCGCATGCTCGACAACGTCATCGACTACAACTTCTACAACGTGCCCCAGGCGCGCAAGTCCAACCTGCGCCATCGCCCGGTCGGCCTCGGCCTGATGGGCTTCCAGGACGCGCTGTACAAGCTCGGCATCGCCTACGCCAGCCCGGATGCGGTGCAGTTCGCCGACCAGAGCATGGAGATCCTGAGCTACTACGCCATCGAGGCCAGCACCGATCTGGCCGAGGAGCGCGGTCGCTACCAGAGCTTCGACGGCAGCCTCTGGAGCCGCGGCATCCTGCCCATCGACAGCATCCAGTTGCTGGCCGAGGGCCGCGGCGGCTACCTGGAGATGGACACCGCCAGCACCCTGGACTGGAACCGCCTGCGTGATCGCGTCACCAGCGTCGGCATGCGCAACTCCAACTGCATGGCCATCGCCCCCACCGCCACCATCAGCAACATCGTCGGCGTCAGCCAGTCCATCGAACCGACCTATCAGAACCTGTTCGTCAAATCCAACCTGTCCGGCGAGTTCACCGTGGTCAACCCCTACCTGGTCGCCGACCTCAAGGAACGCGGCATCTGGGACAGCGTCATGGTCAACGACCTCAAGTACTACGACGGCAGCGTGCAGCAGATCGACCGCATCCCGGACGACCTCAAGCAGACCTACGCCACCGCGTTCGAGATCGACGCCCGCTGGCTGGTCGAGGCCGGCAGCCGCCGCCAGAAATGGCTCGACCAGGCGCAGAGCCTGAACCTGTACATGAGCGAGCCCAACGGCAAAAAGCTCGACAACCTGTACAAGCTCGCCTGGGTGCGCGGCCTCAAGACCACCTACTACCTGCGCTCGATGGGCGCCACCCATGTCGAGAAATCGACCATGGACGATGCGACCAAGTCGAACCGGTTGTCCGCGGTTGGGGGGAGCTACATCAGCATGGACAAGGGCAAGTCGAATGGGTCCGGCAACGGCGCCACCGCGCCCGCGGCCTGCTCGATCCTGGACCCGGAGTGTGAGAGCTGCCAGTAAGAAAAGGGTGAAGTTTGAAGGGTGAAGTTTGAAATGCGGAGCGCCGACTGGGAGCGCCGACTTCCAGTCGGCCCGCGCCGCGAAGCGGCGCTGATGGCACGGCGTCACATGGGAATAGGGATACGACCCACTTTTCATTATGCCTCAGCAAAGCACACCTCAGAGGGTCGCTTAAGTGGGCACGTGAAGCATTGCCGACTCCAGTTCGCCGGTAGGCAAAAGGGAAGACCTGAGCCTCCCTCACGGCTCCGTTTCTGATGCTGGAAGCAGCATCCGGGACTGGCCCGATAGGGAAGTGGGTTCCTAGGTTGCGTGCAGCCTAGATCAGGAAACATTTCATTCAACCTGGAACAGGTTAGAACTAAAACCTAAGGGAAAGGACAACTATGAGTGCGGAATTCAACCTACCTGGCTCTTCGTTCGAAGAGGTCCAGAAGATCGTCAAGGGCTACAGTCATGCCTCAGACAATGTATCGCTAGACGCTTTGGCGAAACTAACCGGCTTAAACAAGACAGTAATAAGTCGAAACAACAAGTTTCTACATGATATTGGCTTAATTTCTGGAGGCATGAAAAAATCTGCGACGGAACTAGGAAAACGACTCGGACGCGCGCTTGACCATAAGCAGATCCAAGACATCGAAAAATATTGGGCAGAAGCAATTCAAACGAACGAAACGGTTTCTGGCCTTGCGACCACTGTTCGAATAAAGGGTGGGATGTCCGAAAAGGATTTTTCTGATCATGTGCTTTATGTCTCTGGCCAGAAGAACAATGCTGGGAACAAGACCGGCGCGCGCTGTGTGGCCGATGTACTTCTCGCGGGTAGATTGCTGAAAGAAAATGACGGCAAGTTGTCGGTAGCAATGCCCGTCGATAGATCGATTGAAGAACCGATGCGCGAGCCAGAAGCAGAGGCGCCCCAACAGTCCGATACCTCTGCACCTCTACAAAAACCGAACCTGCCACCAGTAGTTCCTCACATTCAACGTCCCCCAAATTGCAATAAACCTTCAGCTTGATCAGCCGAACAGATAATGCGGATCCACTAAATTGAACCAATCATGTATTAGAGAAAGCGGGGCGGAGCATATCATTTCAAAGCTGCTTACTCATCTGAAGCATTCAGGTGCGCCAATCGATGGCAACAGTACCAGAGAGTCGGTCGTTGTTTAGAGCACGGTCTCTTAGGATCGGGCTGGACAAGGTTTTCGAATATCTATACGCGGCGTCTAAGCAGAATCGGAAAACGCGAATGGAAGTTCAAAGACCGTGAATAAGAAAATCGAATGCGGATACTCGCTGTGGCGCAAAGAGTCACGTGAACGGCTGATGCTGTATTGAAGGACAGTTGCTGCGAAACCACTCACCACTACAATGTACAACCGAGTCTCAACTCGGCAATCGGCTACGTGACGAGATGGTCAGGCAATCGTATGAAGTACATGGGGCTCTAACAAGGCAAATCACACGGAGCTGTCAGCTCGCTCCGCTCGATTCCGGCTCCGGTGATTGGGCAAGTTACAAAAGATTTCACGAGTGACGCGGGTCACGGGGTCAGGGACACGAGGGTTACGGAGTCACAGCGATGGTCACGCGAGGGTCACGGGGCCACGACGGGTCACGGGGCCCGAGGGTGACACGGGGCCAGGTCTTCCCTTTGACTTCCTCCTCGACTGCACGAGGGTCACGGGGTCAGGTCTTCCCTTTTGACTTCCTCCTCGACCGGCGAAATGAAGATGCTTAACAATGACACCACGGTCGACACCATCATACTCTGGCCTTCGCTCTCGCTCAGGCCACAGCATGGCGCGCGGCGCGTCGGGTATTAGCTGAGAATAGTTAGAACGTGAAGACAATTGGAGGAAAAATTGGCAAGCGACTATGGATGGGAGGTCACCGCATTACACAAAGTGAGACAAGCGTCAGATGGAGTATTGTTTTTCGAAGGGAAAATCAATTGGGACAGATACCTGGCGGATCATTCGCCGCGATTTGAACTACACCTTATTGTGCTCAACCATACCGTAATAGAGATCAACATTTTCTACCTACATCATAGAGATATATAGGAACCAGATCATAAGAGAACGTGAAAGAACGAGGTCCGGGAAAAGCCTGGATATCCGGCAAGGAAAAGCGGGGGCAGGAAAAGCGAGGTCAGACCCCTATTCTTGCTATTTTTTCCCTCACTTCCCAATGCATAGAATTAGGATACGGCGAATCGACATCATCGAGGATCTGGTCAATGCCAAAGACAGCGCAAAGAATTTATCAGTTGAAGGTGACTCTGAAGGGGTCCAAGCCACCCATCTGGCGACGCTTGCTCATCGCCAGCTCGGTCACGCTTCCCGAGTTCCATAGCGTGCTGCAGGTCGTCATGGGATGGACGAACTCTCATCTACATCAGTTTACGGCTGCGGGACGTGAATATGGCGTGCCCGACCCGGACTTCGGGATGGATGACGTCACCGACGAAAAGGGGATCAGGCTAGACCGGCTTCTCGTCAACGAAAACGATTCCATGCGCTACGAATACGATTTCGGCGACGGTTGGGAGCATGTGATCTTGTTAGAGAAGGTGTTGCCGCTCGAACCCAACAAGACGCTTCCGGTCTGTATCAAGGCCAAAGGCGCATGCCCGCCGGAAGACGTCGGCGGCCTGTGGGGATACTACAACTTTCTGGATGCAATCAAAGACCCGACGCATCCGGAACACGAAGAGCTCAAGGAATGGCTCGGTGATGATTTCGATCCCGATGCCTACGATATCGACTGGGTTAACGAACAGCTCACGGGCTTTGATCGACGGTAGTGCAGACCACCGCAGACCGCCGACGACATTGCGGCCTTTGCGGTCGCTCAGGCCCCGGTCTTGCGGGGGTGTAGAACGTTAGCGGAGGCAGTCAAGACATCATGGCAAAGGCTACAAATAGATAGGTATCGAGATGGCAAAGTGTCCCCTCTGCAATTCGAGAAAAGGCAAAAGACAGTGCTTGATTGCTGAAGCGCCGATCTGCAGCCTGTGCTGCGGAACCACGAGATCAGCGGAAGCGTGCGCAGGCTGTAGTTTCTATCAGGCACCAAAGCGCGACTACAACGCGGTGCCGGCCTATTCCGTCTCCGAAATGGACGGCAACACGGAGCTTGAGCGCTGTGGGAATGCGATCGAGGGGGCCTTGTGCGCATACGACGCCAAACATGGGTACGCGCTCACCGACAAAGACGCGATCAGGATTATCGAGTTATTGATGGATCGCTATCATTTTGGCGATCAAGGCATCAATGAAGCAAGCCGCTTGATCCATGACGGCGTTGCACAGGTTGACAAGGCGATCAAAGAGGATTTGAGCGATGTCAGCCGCGAGAGGCTCGTGAAGGTGTTGGGGGTCATTCGCTTCGTTGCCCGGCGCAGGACGAAACTGGGAAGAGAGTACATGCAGGTGATCCATCAATACGTTGGGCTGCGCCTGGCACCGGGCATCCGGGGCCTAGCCGGTATGGACACCCGGCCCGGCTCGACACCAGGCGCAGGTTGAGGCGTTAAACGGCCGCACCACCCAACGATAGCTGCAGCAACTCGAAGAGAATCCGCGTCATGCATCCACGTCCCCGTCAACTCAGCGACAACGATCTCGTTCGGGCGATCGAGGCGGTCCTGCCCTTTCCCGTCTACCTGACAAAGCGAGCTGGCGAGTTGCGCGGCCGAGACGGCAAGCGCTTAGCTAAAACGGGCCAAAAGGTGCTGGCGACAAAGGTACTCGATGGCGAGTCGGTTTCGGGAATCACGCTCATCATTCCATTGGATCGAGGCAAGGAAGCGCTGGCAATCTCACTGACGGCGGTCCGCCTCGAGCCGCGGCACCCGCTTTATAAGGAGATCAAGGCCTATCAGTTGAACCGGATTGCATCACTCGCCGCGGAGCGGCTACAGAACTCAGCTGATGACTTCCCATCAGTCTCCCACGTTTGATTTTCCGTTTGCGCTTCCGAACCAGCAATGAGCACAGACACGATTAGAGTTCCAAAGGCCATGGCCGACCGTTACGCGGCCATCACCGAGTTGACCGACGCCTTCTGCGGCGAAAGGCTCAACGACGAGTACGCGCAGATGATCCGGCAGGCGACAGCCGCGCTGTGCCGCAAACGGCCGCCGCCGGTCGCGGCCGGCGCGCCCGCAAGCTGGGCTGCCGGCGTCACGCACGCTGTCGGCACGGTGAACTTTGTCTTCGACCGTGGACGTTCACCGCATGTCACCTCGGCGGAGCTGTACAGCGCGTTCGGCGTCGCCGAAAGCACAGGACAGGGGAAGTCGAAGCGGATACGCGACCTGTTGCGGATGGGGATGTTCGATCCCGACTGGACCCTGCCGTCACGACTCGCCGATAACCCGAGGGTCTGGCTGGTATCTATCAATGGTTTCGTCTTAGATGCCCGGTCGCTGGAGCGGGAGCAGCAAGCCTTGCTGCATGCGGCAGGGCTGATCCCATTTATACATGCAGATCGGGAAAGAACCCCCGACGGCAGCGGAGACGGTAGTCAACGATGAACTACACCGCCATCCTCGCAGCGCTCAACCAGGCCAGCCTGTTCGAGCTCTATCGACTCAATGCGGCAATCCGCAACCAGCTCAGGGACCCGGCCCGCACCCGCAAGGTCAAGCAGGCGCTTCATGTGGGACAGACCGTCACCTGGTTCGATGATCAAGAGAACCGCCTGGTGGAAGCACAGTTGCTCGAGATCAACCGAACACGCGCGCTGGTCCAGAACATCGGCGACGGTGAGCGCTGGAGTATCCAGTTTGGTGCGATCAACGTGGACGGACAAGACGCAGAGATCGCCGCCCACGGACAGCGCAAGCTGGACCGGAACAGCCTACGCGTGGGAGACCGGGTAGCCTTCAAGGATCGCCACGGGCATGAGCGGTTTGGCGAGGTGGTGAAGTTGAACCCGAAGTCAGCGGCCGTCATGGTCGGGACGGTGCGCTGGCGTGTCTCCTATGGACTCCTGATGCCGGTGATCGACGGCGATCTGGGCAGCGCTGATCCGCTGGCGCTGCCGGGCGATTTCACCAGGCTGCCAAACGATGACAGGTCCCTGCTGCCGGCTCAGGCGTCGCGGGGCAATGTATTTGCCAACGACGCAAGCGACCGTGACGAATGCTGAACCGAGGCCGCAACCCATGACGGAACGGCCCCGCGCGCTCCGGCATCAGGACGACTTAGAGGAAACGACATGGCCGCAGGTGCATCGGCGACAGGCCTCCCATGGTGGGATCTACCGGACTACGCGCGGGTGGCGATTGTCCTCGCTGGCTTGGTCACCACGGCGGGCCTCGGCACGCTGTCGGTGCGGCTATGGCAGCGGAGAACGGCCCGACACACGCATGGAGCCCGCAACGATCCCGCTCCCGACGATCGGCGGCCAAGCCACCGGCAAGGGATCTCCGCTCAACCACCGGCGCACGTCATGAACAACCCGTCGGCGGAACACGCAGCAAAACGGCCACCAGGAGTTGCCGACGCAGGCACCCGATCCCGTGCTGCGTGTGCTGCACCGCATCATGCACTGGGCAACCTATGTGCTGGCCATTGCGATGGTCGTGGTCATTCTGGAGGGCGTCGTCAGCGTCATTCACACGCTCTACCTCAGCATGACGACGCCGCCGTTCTTCATCGTGCCGGACATCGTCAAGACCTTTGGGGCCTTTCTGGCGGTGCTGATCGCCTACGAGATCTTCGCCAATATCACCCTTTACATCCGTTCGGACGTCTTCCCGGTGAAGCTGGTTGTCGCCACCGCCGTGATGGCGGTCGCGCGGAAGGTCATCATCCTGGACATGGACGAATACACGGCGCTCGACCTAGTCGGTATCGGCGCCGTGGTGCTGGGGCTTGGCGTCAGCTACTGGCTTATTTCTCAAGCGGACTCGCGTTGCGGACCGGCACGATCCGGCGCTGCTGATCGGCCATCGCCGGGTGGACAGCATGGCTAACAAACCTGCAATGCGGCCCTGGACCGGCAGGAGTGCAACACGCGTTCCGGTGGTTGGCACCTTAGGGGCGCGTCGCCCAGCGTACCCTGTTGCGTTACCAGTCCGCGGCGTGATCGCGCGCGTGGAGCTGCTCGGCGGTCGGAAAAACGATCTCGCCGCCGTCGTCCACCAGATGGATCGACAGCGTTGGGCAGCCCTCGGCGATGATGCGAAGGCGGGCCTGGTCCGCGATGATCCGCCCAGTCGCGGCGGCCTTGAGTTCGCCGTTGGGCTTGTCCTCGCGAAACAGTTCCGGATTGGAGACCCAGCAGGTGCCGCAGCCGATGCAGGAGGGTTGGTCGACGTCGAGTTTCTGGATCATGGGCATGGCGATGGGAGCGAAGCGGCGGGTCGGTCGGTTAAACCGCAGATTGTAGCCCAACAGCCCGCCCCCTTGACCTTGATCGACCGCAACCTAAGCGCGATTGATACGATCCAGCCCAGGCTTCGGCGCACCGGTGCGCACTCCGAGCGTCGGCAGCAAGAAGAGCGGAACCAATGATCCGAAATTGCCGTATTTGGCTGCTTGGCGTCGTCGTGGTGGTGCTTGCCGCGGGTACCACGGTCATGATGGCCGCGCGCGCGCAGAGCCGCGGCGACGTGGACTCGGTGCTGTCGGCGCTATTGGCATCACCCGCACAGCCGACAGGCCAGAGCGAGGCGCCGCGCTATGCGCAAAGTGGCAAATTTCTTGTTTCGAGTAGCGAGGTTGCCGTAACAAAACAGAAATCGATGCCCTGATCACACGCAAGGCTGAGACCCCATGGGTCTCGCCGCAACGGTCAATCGCGATACGTCGGCGCCCGCGAAGCGAGCCACGCACCGACACTACGGTGGTTGTGATTGAGCCCCAAACCGATTCACGGCAGGCCGAGCGTTGCTGGTCCTTACAGTTTGCGCCGCCCACCACCAGACCACTCACAACTGATCCACAGGAGATCAATCATGTTGAACTGGGACGATCCCCTCGCCGCCGCCAAGCCCCAGCCCCGAACCGCACCGCCGCGCGTCGATGTTGCGCTCGGCCGACCGGACCGACGACGACTTCGAACTGCCGGCCACCGTCGGGTGCCTGCATGCACATAGCACCGACGGTCATGTCCGCCCGGGACAAGGCGTCGTAGCCAACGAAGCGTTGATGAGCACCGCCGGTGCCGCCCCGGTGGTCAACCCTAACCCGATGCCGGCGCAGCGCTCGCTGCTCGACGAGCCACAGCCGAGTCCTGCCGCGCATACGCAAGGCTCTGCGGCCGCCGACGACGCTGCCCAAGGCGGCTATACCGGCTTGGAAGATCTGGAGATGGGTGCCGGGCGCATACGCGTGGATGACAAGAAGATTATCAATTGCCATGCCGATCTCAATCAGCTGGTGCCGTTCAAATACGATTGGGCCTGGCAGAAATACCTCGACGGCTGCGCCAATCATTGGATGCCGCAAGAGGTCAATATGAACGCGGACATCGCGCTCTGGAAAGACCCCAACGGACTGACCGACGACGAGCGCACCATCATCAAGCGCAACCTCGGCTTCTTCTCCACCGCCGACTCGCTGGTGGCCAACAACCTGGTGCTGGCCGTCTATCGTCACATCACCAACCCCGAGTGCCGCCAGTACCTGCTGCGCCAGGCCTTCGAGGAGGCCCTGCACACCCACGCCTACCAGTACGTGGTGGAGAGCCTGGGACTGGACGAGGGCGAGATCTTCAACATGTACCGCGAGGTGCCGGCGGTGGCGCGCAAGGCCGAGTGGGCGCTGCCCTTCACACAGTATCTGGCCGACCCGCACTTCCACACCGGCACGGCCGAGAACGACCAGCGCCTACTGCGCGAGCTGGTGGCCTTCTACATCATCTTCGAGGGCATCTTCTTCTACGTCGGCTTCGTCCAGGTCTTGAGCATGGGGCGGCGCAACAAGATGACCGGTACCGCCGAGCAGTTTCAATACATCCTGCGCGACGAGTCCATGCACATGAACTTCGGCATCGACGTCATCAACCAGATCAAGATCGAAAACCCGCATCTGTGGAGCGAGGCCTTCAAACAGGAGCTGGTCACCATGATCCGCGAGGCGGTCGAGCTGGAGGCCCTGTACGCCCACGAGACTATGCCGCGTGGCGTACTCGGCCTGAACGCGCCGATGTTCGAGGAGTACCTGCACTTCATCGCCAACCGCCGCTGCGCGCAGATCGGCCTGCCGGAACAATATCCGGGCGCGACCAACCCCTTCCCGTGGATGTCCGAAGTCTTGGACCTGAAAAAGGAGAAGAACTTCTTCGAGACACGCGTCACCGAGTACCAGACCGGCGGCGCCCTTAGTTGGGATTAGACAGCAGAGCGTGTAGACTTCCGGCGATTAGACCTAAGGCGATCTCCGGCAATCGCCTAAGCCGGTTACAGCGAGCAGCAGACCGAGCATGTCCAAGATCCACATCACCCGAAACCACAGGCTCGGCCTCGACGCCGCGCGTGTCGAAGTTGATCGCATCGCGCAGCGCGTGCGAGAGGATTTTGGCGCCGATTATGCGTGGGATGGCGACACGCTGAGGTTTTCTCGCTCAGGCGTCAGCGGTCATATCAGCATCACCGCGGACAGTCTGGAACTGATCATCAAGCTTGGCCTGCTGCTGTCGGCGATGCAGGGTCAGATTGAGCGACAGCTGGTCACCAAGATCGACCAGCGGCTTGCCCGCCACGCTCGCGGCGACATAACCTTGCCCCACGGACCGCAACAGAGCCATGGCCCGGCGCCGCAGCGATATGGCAAAACGAAACAGCTTACCGCGGGGAGCAAACTGTGACATCCGGCACAGGCAACGCGGCAACGATTGCGTAACCTCATCGAAGGGAAAAGCAATCCCCATCTCCGTGCGCTCCGGGTCCATGTCGACATGGCTGGCGCTCAGCCGAGGGCGGCCCGCATTAACGAAGATCGGGCGGGCTGAGGTCTAGCCAGGGTCGGGCAGGGTAACAATCGGAATGCGGCACCCACCCAGACAATAGAGCGCTTGCCGCAGGGTCACGGTCATCGCGGATCGCCAGCCCGGCGAACGAAGCGCCGGTTTCAGAATGGCCATTCGCCGCTCAGCGGAATTGCGATGTTTCTGCAACGTCGAAAGCGACACGATGAACCACTCGAACTGCGCTTCAGTGTCGCCTCGCCCAGGCAGTTGGCAAAGCCAAGCGTTGCGCCCGCGAAACTGATACGCAATCTCGACGACGAGTTCGCGACCCCACAACAATTGCTGCGTGAGGCGTTGTTCCAGATGCGCGGCATGAACCGAGTGGACCTGTCCTCCGCACGGCGTCTTAAACTGTGCCTTATGGTCCAACGGCGGGTATGGCCGAGCCTTAACGCGGCACTGGAGGCGCTGCGCAAGCACGACAACGGCGTGCCCGAGCCGCAAAGTCAGCAGGAATTGCTCGATCTCACTGACCAGATGGCGTTAGCACTGATCGCCGGGTACCAGATCGTGGTCGAAGGCGACTATCGACCGGACGATAGCCACGGTCGGGCCGAGCACGCCCGCATCCTCGAGGCTAGTGTGCGGGCTCTGGAGATCGCGCATCTGCAGCAACGCCTGCGGGCGTTGCGCTATCAGCCGTTGTACGCGGCCAGCTGGCAGCTGGCGAACACGTTGTTTTGCGCAATGACACGCGCCGACAATCTGACAACACCCGTTTCGGCAATCACAACGGACCGCACGCTGCTGGACACACAGGGCAACACACAAGTGCTGCGCCTGTATCACGCAATCCAGCGCTTCGGGCTGTTCGATACGTTCTCCTGGTGCAAACCCCAGCAACGTTTCCTCGATACCTACTGCGCTACCCTACCCGACGCGGTCAGCATCAGCTACGCGGCGCAGCCACTCTCTGGACCGCCGCCCGAACCCATCGCCGGCGCCTTGTCCGATGCCGTAGCTGGACAGGCATCCAGCCGGGCAGTCCGCTTTGCGCATGCCCATCATGATGGACCACCAGCGGAGATGCCACCAACGGACGAAAAGCATCGCATTGTGGTCGATTTCAGCGCGCTAACAGACGCGGTACGCGCCGACAAGGAGACCAGCAAGCACGCCTCCAGCCACCGTGCCGGCGCTGCCTCAGCCCGCCTGTCCGGCCTGTCGCCACTTTGGCGCAGACCTATGATGCGGTCGATGCTGCGAAGTCTGGAGCGGGCACGGACATCGTCGATGCCAGCGCCACCCGACAGGGGTCCCGACACCGCCGATCGCGATACCCAGCAACAGGATTTTCGTCTGGAGACAGGCATGGAACGGATTCAGCAGCACCTACAAGCCGTGTTCACCAGTGACGACTCAATGAAGCGTCAACTGCTGCGCAACGACGTATTCGCGGGTCGCTCATCGACCATGGGGGACGATGCCAGCAGCACCGGCGGCACCGGCTGGAACCTGCTCCGCGAGAGTGCGCACCATGCGTTGATCCAAACGCGAGAAACCCGCTACACGAAACCGATCACGCTGGGCACGCTCGCGATCTACGGCATCGGCCTCTACGGCTTCTCCCGCCCACGGCTCGGCACGATCAAGCGCATCGTGCGCCTGGAACCGGACTCCCTGTATGTTGAAATCAAGCAGCTGGCCCGCTTCGCCGCCATGGTCAGCATTGCCTTAACTGCGCGCGCCGACCTGACGGATGGCACCCAAGTCCGCCAGATGCCCTGCCTGCTGGTCTACGACGACGATCTCGAATGGTGCATCATTGCGTCGCCACCTAGCCCGTTGCCGACAGGCTGTCCGATCCAAATCGGAACCCGTCGACTGCACGTCGACACCCGACTGCGCAAGCTAACGGAAAGCACGCCGCACTTCCTGATGTTCCAACTCGACGCCCAGTCGCCCCGGCTCGGCACGCCCAGTTATCCCGACACACGCGAGCGAAACAGCCAACTGAGCATGGCCAGTCATCTGTATGCGTTATCACAATTGACGGAGGCCGAAGCAAAGAAGCGCCGCGGCGCCTCCTGAGCTTGCGTCAACGAAAGTCCGCCGGTCTTCGAACGATGGCCCCAAGAGATGGCCAGCAGATTGCACGGGCTGACCCCAGCGCGCGATCGCCAATTGCGGACGCGAAGCTCAGGCGCGCGTGGCGGCAGACGACACCGCCCCCAAGCGCTGGCGCAACGCCTCGTAGAGGCAGATGCCTGCCGTGACCGAGACGTTCAGGCTCTCGACGCGACCCAACATCGGCAAGCGCACGAGCAGATCGCAGCGCTCGCGGGTCAGTCGACGCATGCCCTTGCCCTCGCTGCCGAGCACTAATGCCAGCGAGCCCTGCAGATCGGTCTGATAGAGGGTCGTATCGGCATCGTCGCTGGTGCCAATCAACCAGAGGCCCTGTTCCTTGAGCCGATCGAGGGTGCGAGCCAGGTTGGTCACCTGCACGAAGGGAACCGACTCCGCTGCCCCGCTGGCGACCTTGACCGCCACCGGCGTCAGCCCGACGGCATTATCCTTGGGTGCGATCACGGCGTGGACGCCGGCGGCATCCGCGCTGCGCAAACAGGCACCAAGGTTGTGCGGATCGGTGACGCCGTCGAGGATCAACAAGAACGCTGGGCCGTCGATACCGGCAAGCAGCAGATCGAGGTCCGGTTCGGCCCGTGCCGCCGGCATCCGCACCCAAGCCAACGCACCCTGGTGATTGGCGCCCTCCGCGGCGCGGTCGAGTTCATCGCGCTCGAGTTGCCGAACCGAGATACCCGCCTCCCGTGCCAAGGTCGCGAGTTCCAACAACCTCCGATCACGGCGGCGCCGATCCAGCCAGAGTTCGCGGACGCCCTCGGCACCAAAACGCAGCGCGGTGCGCACGCTATTGATGCCTACCACGGGCGACTGGTTCTGCATGGCTTGACCTAAGCCCCCTCCCTGACGCTTTCGGCTTCAGCTTCCGCTCTGTTCCGCCGGCTTACGCCTGCGCCGCGGGCGCGAGCGCTTCTTAGCCGGACCTCGGGCTGGCGCTTGCTTCTGCTTCTGCTCCGCCAGCACG
This sequence comes from uncultured Gammaproteobacteria bacterium, assembly GCA_963695445.1. Classification (GTDB taxonomy): domain Bacteria; phylum Pseudomonadota; class Gammaproteobacteria; order Chromatiales; family Chromatiaceae; genus Thiohalocapsa. The sequence goes on from CAVOGV010000038.1 coordinate 188,370, forward strand.
AAATCGATCTTGCGCTCGTCCAGATTCACGGCCGCGACCTTGACCCGCAGCCGGTCACCAAGACGATAGATCTGGCCAGTCCGTTCGCCCGTCAGGCGATGCCCCACCGGGTCGAAATGGTAGTAGTCATTGTCCAGCGCGGTGATGTGCACAAGACCGTCGACGTAGATGTCGTCCAGCTCAACGAACAGACCGAAGCCCTGCACGCTGGTGATGGTGCCGTCGATCTCGACGCCGAGCTTGTCGCGCATGTACTCGCACTTGAGCCAGCCCTCGGCGTCGCGGGTCGCCTCATCGGCCCGGCGCTCGGTACCAGAACAGATCTCGCCGATCTGCTGCAGGTCGGCCTTGGAGTATTCCAAGTCCGCCGCGGTGCCACCGGCCAGGATGTGCTTGATGATGCGATGGACGATCAGGTCCGGGTAACGGCGAATCGGCGACGTGAAGTGGGTGTAGGCGTCGTATGCCAGCCCAAAGTGCCCGGCATTATCCGAGCTGTACATGGCCTGCTGCATCGAGCGCAGCAGCACGGTCTGGATCAGGTGCGCGTCCGGCCGCGCCTTCACCGATCGCAACAGCGTCGCATAGTCGCCCGCGGTGGGTTTGCTGCCGCCGGGCAAGTTCAGGCCCAGCTCCGCCAGAAACTCGCGTAGGTCGGAGAGCTTCTCTTCCTTGGGCGTCTGATGGATGCGGAACAGGGCTGGCATCTTCTTGCGCTCGAACAAGCGCGCGGCCGCCACGTTGGCCGCCAGCATGCACTCCTCAATGATGCGATGGGCGTCGTTGCGCTGGACCGGTACGATATTCTCGATGCGCTTGGCCTCGTTGAAGACGAATTTGGTCTCGACGGTGTCGAAATCGATCGCGCCCCGCACCGAGCGTGCCTCATGCAGCGCCTCGAACAGGCCGTAGAGTTCATGCAGCTGCGGCAAGATGTCGGCAAAGCGCTCGCTGAGCTCACCGTCGTCATCCGCCAACATCGCGGCGACCTGGTCGTAGGTCAGGCGCGCATGGGAGCGCATCACACCTTCGAAGAAGCGCGAACGGGTCACTTTGCCCTCGCGGTTCACGTACAGCTCGCAGGTCATGCAGAGCCGGTCGACGTGCGGATTAATCGAGCACAGCCCGTTGGAAAGCACCTCCGGCAGCATCGGAATGACCTGGTCCGGGAAGTAAACCGAGTTGCCGCGGTTCAGCGCCTCCTTATCGAGCGCGCTGTCCGGCGTCACGTAGGCGGACACATCGGCGATGCAGACCAATAGCTTCCAGCCCTTCGGCTTGCGCTCGCAGTAGACCGCGTCGTCGAAATCGCGGGCATCGGCGCCGTCGATCGTCACCAGCGGGATGTCGCGCAGGTCGGTGCGGCCAGTCTTAGCCTCCTCCGGCACCTCTTCCGTGAAACCCACGATCTGCTGCTCGACCGCCTCCGGCCACGCCACCGGCAGATCATGGGCGCGCAGTGCGATCGCGATCTCCATACCGGGACCCATGTGATCGCCAAGCACCTCGACGATGCGCCCGATGGGCTGGGTGCGCTTGGTGGGTTGATCAGTGATCTCGGCGACCACGATCTGCCCCTGCTCCGCATCCATGAGCCGGTCGCTCGGGATGATCACGTCGTGAGTCAGACGCTTGTTGTCCGGCACCACGAAGCCGACACCACTCTCCGAGTAGAGTCGGCCGACCACGCTGTGGGTGCTGCGCTCCAACACCTCAACCACCGAACCCTCGAGCCGCCCACGCCGATCGCGGCCGGTGACGCGCGCGACGATGCGGTCACCATGGAACAGGCCGCGCATTTCTTTCGGGTACAGATACAGATCGTCACCGCCGTCGTCGGGCTTGACGAACCCGAAGCCGTCGGCGTGGCCGATCACCCGCCCGGCGATCAGATCGCGCTTATTGACCAGACAGAAGGCATCGCGGCGATTGCGCACCAGTTGGCCATCACGAACCATAGCACCGAGGCGACGCTCCAGCGCCGTCAGGTCATCACCGGTGGATAGGTCAAGGACCTTGGCAACCTCGGCGAACTCCATCGGCGCCCCGTGCTCGGTCAGGGTCTCGAGGATGAACTCCCGACTCGGGATGGGGTTGTCGTACTTCTTGGCTTCGCGCTGTTGGTGAGGATCTAAGTCCCGTGCGCTCTGGGCTTTCTTTCGTCGTGCCACGATAACTTTCTGCTTCTCTGCCGAAAGCCCATTAGTCTACCGTTGACAAGGGGCGCTTGTCTCATTAAGATTCGCCGTCTTCGCAGCCAGGCTTCGAAGACCCCCATCTGCCGAGGTGGCGGAATTGGTAGACGCGCATGGTTCAGGTCCATGTGGGAGAAATCCCGTGGAGGTTCAAGTCCTCTTCTCGGCACCACATCTCGGCGGCCTGCCAGGCACGTGAGGCCTCACCGCTTCGATCTTAGCAAGGCAGTCACGAAAAAGGGCGCAACCCCGGTTGCGCCTTTTTTCGTGCTTGTTAGGGCACTGCATGCCGAGCCAGTCTTGGTCACTTGGCGACGTAAAAGATTGCGGCACCGATGCGCCCGCAGCACGCGGCAGCGCCTCACCGACTCTCCGGGTCTGCGCTGCCGCTTAGGGTTCGCCGCGCACTGCGCCATCGCCCGCCTCGCCAGGCCGCCGCGACCAGAACGCGGCCAGCGTCGACCCGGACAGGTTGTGCCAGATCGAGAACAGCGCCCCCGGCAGCGCGGCCGCGGCCGAAAAGTACTTCACCGCCAGCGCCACCGCCAGCCCCGAATTCTGCATACCGACCTCGATGGCCAGCGTCCGCGCGATGCGCGGATCGCCCGTGAAACGCAGGCCGAACCAATAGCCGGCAGCAAGACCGACGGTGTTGTGCAGCACCACCGCCAGAGCGACCAGCACCCCCATCTGCGCAAGGTTATCGCGGTTTAGCGCAACGACGATGGCGATGATGAAGACGATGGCCGCCACCGACAACAGGGGGAAGAACTGCTTCACCGGTTTCAAACGGCGCCCGACCAGCGAGTTGACGGCCACGCCCAGAACGACCGGCAGCAGCACGATCTTGAAAATCGAGACCAGCATGTCAAACACCGGCACGGGCACTTGTTGCCCGACGTAGAGCCAGGTCAGCAGCGGCGTCGCGACGACAGCGAGCAGGGTCGATGCAGTGGTGAGCGTGATCGACAGGGCCAGCTCGCCGCGGGCTAGATAACAGACCACGTTCGAGGCCGTGCCGCCGGGGCTGGCCCCCACCAACACCAGCCCCGCCGTCAGCGCGGGCGACAACCCCAAGGCCAGCGCGATGGCCCAGGCAGCGAAGGGCATCACCAGGTATTGCAGGGCGATACCCAGCGCGATCCGCCGCGGTCGACGCAATACCGCGGCAAAGCTCTGCCAGGTCAGGGTCATACCCATGCCGAACATCACCAACCCGAGCAAGGGCACGATTGCGGGCTTGGCGGCGCCGAACCAGTCCGGCCGCCAAAACGCCATAACGGAGCACACTAGCGCCCAAAGCGGGAACAGCCGGGTAATCTGTTGCATGATCGGGGTCCACAAGAGAAATCGATCGAAGCCAGTCGCGCCGGCGCCGCAACACCACGATAAACGGCTACAATGCGGCGCGTACGCCCTATACAGCGGCGCCGCGAAGAAACCCAGCGGCACCTTATCGCAACCGGGCGCTGGCCGGCGGCCCGGCAACCAGCCCCACGAGCACACCAATCGTGCGGCGCGGCGGCAACGCCGTCGCGACCACCATCAGCGACCAGAGGACTTTCGATGTTCGATCCCAGCCCCGCCCTTCGTCATGCCACCGCGGCAGGCTGCATTGCCGGCACCCTATTGCTCGCCGGCGGCTGCGCCTCAGACAGCGGCGGCAAACCGTTCGCGGGAATGAAGAACCCGCTGGCAAACGGCATCCAAAATCCGTTCAAAGGTCCAAGCGAGGCCGGCTTCTTTGCGCTGGTGCACAAGAATTGCGCCTCCTACTCCATCGGCGGACAGGGCCTGGGCACGATCAAAGCGACCGACAGCGGCATCGGAGCACTCACCGCCAAACTCTACCGCGGCGATGTCTCCAACGACGAATACATCAACCTGCTGCTGCAAGATTACCCGGCCGAAGACGCCAACGTGCCCGCCACCGGCTGCGTGATCAACCAACTCGACACCTGCCTCAGCACCAACTGCCAGTTGACGCCGAGCCAATCGCCGGAGCTAGAACAGGCCGCGGCCGCAGTGGCCGCCGATCAACAGCAGGCTGCCGAGCAAGTTCCCATGGCCGAACGCGACTCGGTTGACAAGATGATCGACCAGGCGGACGAGGCAGCCACGGGCGCCACCGGGGACGTGTCGTCAGAGCCCTGAGGCATCGCCGTCACGCTAAGACGTTCCCCGTCGCCCCGATGGCAGCGACCCTTTCGTCGGGGACGGCAGGGCGTTGATGGGACGATGTCATTTGTTCCATCAGGACCGCCACTCCGACACAGCAGGCGGGCGGCAAGGCCCGTCGGATGGGATAAGGAATCGACACAAAGCGTCTTGGGGGGCGATGCCTCAGACCGCCAAGCGTCCGGCGCCCTGCTGCTACGACCGCGCATCGCCCTGAGTCGGCCAAGCGCCAAGGGCCGCGGACAGCACAATTCTTCAATGTTGGCCCCTGGCCCTCGGCGCTCGGCTCTTCGACAGGCAAGCTCGTTGTCGCCAAAACATCGGACTCATCTGCAATCATCTGGCTCTCACAAGCAATCTAGGACTGAGTCAAGATCGCCAATCCCAGCAGCATGACGGCGCTGCCGGCCAGCCGCGCGGCGAGGTGTCCTTCGCCGTAGTACCAGTGTCCGAGCAGGACGGAGAAGATACCGGCGGTGCGTTTGACCGCCATGGCGTAGGAGGCCAGCGTCAGGCTCAGGGCGATCTGATCCGCGATACGCATCAGTGCGAACAGCACGCCGAGCAGCAGCAGCGGGCGCAACTCCCGACGCAGGTCCGGCGGAAACGCCTCGCGGTAGAAGCGGTGGTCTTGCAGACTGAACAGCGTGAACAGCACCACCGGGTTGACGATGGCGACAATGACGGAGAACGACAACGGATCGGTCATCTGCACACCGACGCGCCCGAGCGTGGAAGCGGCGGCAAAGCAGAACGCGGCGATCAGCGTAAAGACGCTGCCCGGCGCCGTGAATAGCCGTCGTAGCGGGGCCAACAGGTCGGCCTGTTCGCGCTCGACGCTGAGCACATACGCGCCCGCTACCAGCAACAGCAAGCCGAACAAGCCGAAGCCGCCGGGTAGGTCGCCGATGACCAGCCACTCGATGACGACAACGAAGCCGGGCGTCAGCGTCATCACCGGCCCCACCAGCGAGACATCGCTGCGATGAATGGCCGTGTTCAACGCCCAACCACCCACACCCGAGAGACCGCCGCCGAGCAGCACCACGGTCAGGAAGACAGGCTCATGCAGCGGGAAATCGTGGTGCCAGAGGATCAGCGGCAGCGTCACCACCAGACTGGCCAGGTTCACATACAGCGTCAGCGCGCGGACCGAAAAGCTCAGGCTCAGATGCTTGGTCACCGCTAGTCTGGAGGCGTGAAAGAACGCCGACAGCAGCGAGAAGACGATCCAAAACGGCGCGAAGGCGGCAAAATCCACGGGCGTCAGACCCAGCCGCGCTCGAGGTCGAGCAGCCGGCGTACCTCGGAGCAGCTTCCCCCGACGGTCTCCCGGAGGGCATCGCTGTTATGCAGCGCAAAGGCGCGCTGGAAGGCCGCCCGCCGGCGCCAGTCGGCCTCGCTGAAGCGACCCTGACCGCGGACGACGCGCACGCTCGGGATGCCGTTCAGGCCGAGCAGCCCGGCGCCTCCAATACCGGAAAACAGCTTGGTCTGCAGGATCAGATCGACGCCGTCGGCGTCAATCAATGGCGCATTGAGAGCGTTGGGCCTGGACGCACTCAGATTCAGCGCATAACAGGGGAGGTTCAACGTCATGCAGTGCTTGCGCGCGGCCGGTGATGCGCGTCGCAACCGCGCCGCCTGCAACGGCGACAGGTCGCGTAGCCCCGCGGCCAGCGTCAGCAGCCCGTGGCGCAGCGGCCGCGACCAGCCGAGCGCCGCGAGACGGCGGTCGATCGCGACGGCCGGTCGCAGCCGGTAGCGCTGCCAGGGCGCTGGCGGCTCGCTGTGGCCGGTGAAGGCGTCGAGCAGCAGTTCGCCAGTCTGCGCCAAGCGCTGATGCAGCCGGCGAATCATGTCCTCGAAGGCTGGCAACTCCAGCACCTGCCAGCGCGGCAGCCGGATGACACAGCCTAGCGGGCGGCGACCGTCGACCACGCCGTCATCGTCGTAGGGCAGCAACTCCGCGTCGGCGATACCGAATTCGAAATCGGACAATGCCGCGTGCAGGACTCGTGCGCCGAGGAAACTCAGCGGATCAAGACACTGTCGGCGCCGTGCCAGGGAATGCTCATCGGGGAGCCCGGTCGGCTGCCGCAGGGCGGCGAGTTCCGTGGCGGTCCAGTACAGCAGATGCAGATGGAATTGTTTGGCGGCCTGCACGCTCTCGCGATCGGCGGTATTGGGGTCGCAATTTAGGGCCAGATGCAGTTGCCCGCCGGCCAGTCCGAACGCACGCTGATGCTCCGGCTCGGAGACGAAGCGCACCAGTTCCAGCCCGGTGCGCCACAGGAGCTGGCCGGTGAGGGGTAGCACATCGACCGGGGTCGACTTGTCCCGCGGTGAGGCTTCACTGATCATCAGGTCGAACAAGGCGTGAGGGATCGCCTTGTCCACCAGCACCAAACGGTCGCCGGTTCCGATGCTGGCGGCGCAATCGAGCAGCGCGATGGTGCGCCGGTGAAAGCGATCGATGGGAGTTGCGGCCGAGATCTCATGGGGCGTGAGTGCCAGCGCGGCAGGCGGTCCAGGCACGCGCAGCACGTCCCAGGCCACCGGCATGCGTGCCGCCGACTCCGGAATCAGCGCGGCGAACGGGTCGTGCGGTACGATCTCAGGCAACGGACCTATCCATCCGCAGACCGCGAGCAACTCGCATCAGCGCAGCCTGCTGGCTAGCAATTGCGCATCACGAACCAGCTCGCTGATCAGCCTCCCAGTCAGTCGGTTAAAGGCGGCGGCCATGGCCTCGGGCGTGGTGCGCCCATCCGCACTGGCCGCGGTCGGCTCAAAGCCGGTGTAGGTCTTGGATACGAGCAAGCGCCGGGTTTTCCCGTCCACCAGCGCCAGGGACAGCTCGGCGCTCACGCCGGGCGGGCGCGCCGTCGGCAGATGCTCGAAGCGCGACAGCTCCCCGGTAATCAAATAGTCCGCGCGGGCCGGATCACCGGCGGTGACAACGTTATCGAACACCCGCGCCGCGCGCATCGCGGCGACGATATCGTCGGCAATCGCGCGGGCCGGCACCTCCTCCCACAGGAATTCGTTGTAACGCTGCACCTGCAGCGGGTCCTCGGCGGTGCGGTAGACGATGCGGCTACCGCCGATAAAGCCGCGCGCCGCCAACGGACTGACGCGCAAGGTACCCGGGATCGCCGTTGATGTCGGACTCACCACCACATCAGAGGCCAGGCTGAAATAGATGTCTCGAGTGCGCTCGCCGCCGCCACAGCCGACGGCCAGCAGGCCGGCCATCAGGGCCACCGCGGCTGCCAACAGCAGCAGCGCCCGTGGGCCATGCCGGCCCGGCAACCGGCGGGCGGCTGGCGCCGATGACGGATTCAACGTTCGAACCACGGCGACGGCTCCTTCTGCGGATTTTCGAACAGCAGGGATTTTGGATCTTGCCGCAGATCCGCCGATAGCGCTGCCAGATTGCGCGATGCGGTCTCGATGTTGGCCATGATCGGCGTCAACGCCGCAGCCAGTTCTTGCAACAGATATTGGGTATCGTCCAACGATGCGGTCAGCGCCGGCTCGCTCTGATTGACCACACGGCGCAGATCCCCCGCCAGCGCATCGTAGCTCTGCACCGCCTGCCGCACGTCGGCGCTGCGGTCATTGAAGGTACCGGACACCTTCGCCAGATTTTCGGTCATCTGCTGCACCGCGGCGAGGATGGCACCGATCTTTTCCGGATCGACGATGGTCTCGACATCATCGCTGAGCTGCTTGAGATTCTCGAACACGTCCGCCAGTCCCTGCCCCATGTCGGTACCGCCCGCCTCGACGTCCTCGGCGCCGCCAAGTAAGCCCTGGATGCGTTCCTGGATCTGCTCCAACGTCGGGCGAATGGTCAGGTCGATGGTGGCCTGCGCCTGCTTCAGCGTCGATGCAATCTGTGCCGGCAGGTCGGGTTGCCGGTCGAGGGTCGCAATCCAGCTCGCATCCGTCAGGCTACCCGCCTGGGTGCTCGGATGGATGCGGATGACATTGCCCTGCAGCAGTCCGCCCGGGGCCAGCTGAGCCTTGCTCTCCGGCGGCACCGGCCAACGGTCCTGGATGCGCAGCGTGGCGCGAAAGCAGGGCAGATCCGGGGCCCGCTCGCCGGCGGCTGCGGGGCACAGGTCGCGGTCGCCGTCGTCGGCGAACACCGGATCGACCGACTGCACGACACCGATGACGAAGCCCTCCTGAATGACGTCGATGCCGCGGTCGAGCCCGTCCGCATCGAGAAAATAGGCGCGCAGGACATAGCCGCCGAACAGCCCCGGCGACAGCAGCGTCAGCACGCCCACCAGCACCGCCGCCATCGCCAGCACGAAGACGCCAGCCAGAAACAGGTCGCGCCGCCGGCTCTGCGCCTGACGCTTGCCCGGCGCACCGATCTCGGGGGGCGAATACAGACGTTCCAGTCGACTCATGAATCACTCACGCGGCGGCGGTTCAAAGCTCGGAGGGTGGCAAATCGGGATGGATCTATCGGGTTCATCCGATCAAACGGGACCATCCGGTCCATGCAGGTGATCAGGTCCATTAGGCTTGGCCCTCCACCACGTAGCGCAGTTCCAGGCGCTCCGCCAACGCGGCCCGCAACGCGTCCCGGGTGCCGTCGAACAATAGCCGACCGCGGTCGAGCACGGCGACCCGATCCGCATCGCCGATGGCCTCCAGCGTGCTGTTGTCGGTCGCGATCACGGTCAGACCCCGCGTCTCCTGCTGCACCCGCAGCACCGCAAAAATGTCGCGCACCGCGGGCAGGTCGAGCCCGTCGGTGAGTCCGTCCCAGACCAGCAGGTCCGGATGGTGGATCAGTGCACGGGCCAATTCAACCCGCCGGCGCTGACCCAACGACAATGAGCGCGGTCGGTGATTTTCCATACCGTCCAACTGCAATTGGGTCATCGCCAGGCGCGTGGCACGGGCCATGTCACCGCGGCGCATGCGCGTCGCGCGCAGCGGCAACAGCAAATTCTCGAGCACCGTCAGACCATCGAGCAAGGAGCCCCGCTGCAGCACCACACCGATACGCCGTCGCAGGGCGCTCATGGCAGGGTCATCGAGCGCGGCCAGGTCCTGCCCGAACAGTCGCACACGCCCAGACGACGGCGGGTCCAAGCCGACCATGATTCTAGTCAGCAGCGTCTTGCCGGCGCCGTTCGGTCCGATCAGCAACAACCCCTCGCCGCGCGATACCCGCAGCGACAGGTCGTTCAGTGCGCAATGGATACCGACGTGCTGAAACAGGTTCTCGAACAGCACCACGGGCGCGTCGGCATGATCGGCTTCCGGGTCCGTCATGGTCGGTCAGTTCGGCCACAATGCGAACAACACGTCGATCAGCAGGATCGTCGTCACCGCGCCGACCATGGTCCGAGTCGCGGCCTCGCTGATACCCTCCGGATCGCGGCCCGCACTGCTGCCGTTGACGGTCGCGATCAGCGCGATCACCAGCGCGAACAACAGCGGTTTGGACAATGCCTCGGCCAGGTCAGCCGGTGTCAGCGACAGGCGTAGCGCGTCGATCAGGTCGGCCGGGTTCACATCGGCGACCGCCAACAGCCACACGCCCGCGGTTCCGAGCGTAACCAGGCTGCCCCAGACCGCGAACGCGAACGACATGATCAGCATCGCGAGCAGCACCGGCGCGGCGCTGAAGACGATCGGATTGACACCGCTGACCAGCAGGCCATCCATCTGGCCGCTGACCACCAGCGTCGCCTGACGCACCGACAGCGCCACGCCGGCACGGCCCGCGACCATAATACCGACCAGCAGCGGAATCAGTTCCATGACAACGGCGTAACTGATGGACAACAGCACCAGCGACGGCAGATTGAAACCAGCGAGCGCCTGTGCCGCCTGCCGACCGAGGATGACCCCGACAGCCGCAGTCACCAGCGTGATCGCCGGCAAGATGGACAAACCCGACTGCCGCAACGCGGCGGCAAAGGCCGGCAGATCGAGCCGCTGACGGCCGAGCAGAATGCCCAGATAATGCGCTAGGCACAGCTTCAGCGTGATGGCCGCCAGCCCAAGCCGTTCGACCCAGCCTAGCGCGACAGCACCGGCGGTTGACTCAGGTGGTGACCGGGCGGCTGGCTGGCGTTGGCGGGCGGCTGCGGGCGGCATGGTGAGATGTTACCCGAAACGGGCCGGCACCACCGACAAGCATGGGCCAGTCACTGTGGATCGGACTCGCTCGCGCCGATCAGGCACCGCCCGGCAACAGCGCGGCCAAGCCAGTCTCAGGCGCCAGCACCGCATTCCACACCGCAAACAGCCCAAACGTGAGGAACAGCGCCGCCGCCGTTCGGTGCATCCACACCGGCGAGATGCGCCGCAACAGGCTGCCGCCCACCAGGATTCCAACCAACGACACCGCCCACAGCGCCAGCGTGCCGCCCACCAGGACCGATCCGGGCGCGCCCGTACCCGCTGCCAGGCCGACCATCGCGAGCTGGGTCTTGTCGCCGAACTCGGCGAGCAGGATCATCAGGAAGCTGGTAAGCAGCGCACCGCGGCCGATGGATTTACCCACGGTGTCGTCATCGTCGGCCTCCGCGGCATCGCGCCAGGAGCGAAAGGCAAAGAACAGGAACAGCGCCCCCGCCGCCAACAACACCAGCCGCTGCGGCACCCACTCGAACAAGACCCCACCGACCGCCACGGCGAGCAGGTTCAGCACCAAGAATGCACTCAGTACGCCAACGATCACCGGCAGCGGTCGGAACCGGCACGCCAGCGTCATCGCGATCAACTGGCTCTTATCCCCCATCTCCGCAAGGAACAGCAGAGAGAAGGACGAGCCAACGATAAAAGGGTCCATTAGCGCTCGCGCCAGACCGTGGTGTAGAGATCGTGGCGGCGATCCTTCAGATTCTGCACCGTACCCTCGTTGCGCGCCTCGCGCAGGGCCTCCAGGCGCAGATCAGCAAACGCCACGGTCTCGACATTCGGCGTGGTATCGGCGGCGATACCGTCGCGGGCGAACGGAAAATCGCAGGGGGTCAGAATGCAGCTCTGTGCATACTGGATGTCCATGTTGGCCACGTTCGGCAGGTTGCCGCAGTTGCCGGACATAACCATGTAACACTGGTTCTCCACCGCCCGCGCCTGGCTGCAGTAGCGCACCCGCAGATAGGACTGACGCTCGTCGGTGCAGAAGGGCACGAAGATGATGTTCGCACCCTGATCCGCCAGGTGCCGGGCCAGCTCCGGGAACTCGGCGTCGTAGCAGATCAGCACGCCGATCGGCCCGCAGTCGGTGTTGATGGCGGCGAGTTCATGGCCGCCCTCAATATTCCACCAGTACACCTCGTTCGGAGTCGGGTGGATCTTGGCCTGCTCGTAGACTTCGCCGTCGCGCAGACAGACGTAGCAGATGTTTTCGACCCGGCCGTTGGGCATCATGGTCGGGTGCGAACCACCGATGATGTTGATGTTGTAGCGCACCGCCATGTCCCGCAGCGCGTTCTTCAGCGGTTCGGTGTAGCGGGTCAGGGCCTCGATGGCCTTCGCCGGCGACAACTGCTGATCCTCCATCGACAACAGTTGCAGCGAGAACAGCTCCGGGAACACGCAGAAGTCGGCACGATAGTCGGCGGTCACGTCGACGAAGTACCGCACCATTTCCAGGAACTCGTCGAACGAGGCCACCCGCCGCTGCTGATACTGGACCGTCGCGACCCGCACCGTATCCGTGAGCCGACCGCCGTAGTTCTTCGCCCGCGCCTCCTCGACCTCATCCGGGGCCTGCGGATTGCGCCACAACAGGTGAATGCCATAGCCCTTGGACTGCTCGTCCTCAGGCCAATAGCCGGGCAGCAGGCCGATGACCTTGAAGTCGTTGCGGAGCTGAAAGGTCAGCACCGGGTCCTTCTCGCGCCCGACCTTGATCGCTTCCACATACGCCTCGACGCTGTCGTAGCGGGTCAGGGCAGAGGCCAGGGTCGGCAACCGGCCACCGTAGATGATGCCCTTTAAGGCCCAGGATTGGGCCACCTTCTTGCGCTCGTCGTACAGTCGCTGGCCGATGCGTAGCCCGCGGAACTCCGGGTCGACGCAGACCTCCATGCCGTACATGTAGTCACCGTTTGGATCGTGCCGACTCGCATAACCGCCACCGCTGATCCAGGTCCAGGTATGCGGCTTCAGGGCGATGTCGCCGGCGATCAAGAAGCTGGAGCAAAAGCCGATGATGCGCGCCCCATCCGCCTCCTGGTGCTCGGCGACGAACTGCCCCTCGGCGAATATGTTGATCTGCCCGCGCAGCATCGCCGCGCTGTAGCTGCTGACGCCGGTACCGGCATAGGCTCGCTCGAACAACGCGCGGATTGCCGGAATGTCCTTCGGCGTGGCATTGCGGACCGTAAGCTTGGCAAAGACGTCTGGGGTGCGGGGCATGGCAGGGTTCCTGGAATGGATCGATGCGCGATTCTGCCACCACCAGGCGACGGGTGGAATGCCCGTGACGCCAGCGCGGAACTTGCTAGCCAAAAACGGCGAACTCCGCATGCCCCGCGGCCGCCTGCGCAGCCAGGGCTGACAGCCCTGGCAACATCAGGTCAAGAGGGTCTGAAGTCGCATCCTTGACGGTCGGTGAGCGGAGCAATGCTGCGAAGATTCCGCGCCCTCAAGGAAGCCAAGACGTCAGTCCACCAACTCTCCCTCCACCACTGCGCCGAACCCTAGCTGACCGTCCCGGACGTTGACCTCGATGGTGTCTCCCGGCGCGAAGTGCCCGGCCAGGATCTCCTGCGCCAGCGGGTTCTCCAGTTGCGCGCGGATGGCGCGCTTGAGCGGGCGCGCACCGTAGACCGGGTCGAAGCCGGCCTCGCCGAGCAGGTCGAGCGCGGCGTCGCTGATGTCGAGGCGGATCTCGCGGTCGGCCAGGCGCTGTTGCAGATAGCGGATCTGGATGCGGGCGATGGCGCGGATCTGCTCCTCGTCCAGCGGATGGAAGACGACGATCTCGTCGAGCCGGTTGATGAACTCGGGCCGGAAAGCCTGGCGCACGATCTCCATGACGGCGTCCTTCATCTCGGCATAGTTGGCCTCGCCGGCCTTCTGCTGGATGATGTCGGAGCCGAGGTTAGAGGTCAGCACGATCACCGCGTTGCGGAAGTCCACGGTGCGGCCCTGGCCGTCGGTGAGCCGGCCGTCGTCGAGCACCTGGAGCAGGATGTTGAACACATCCGGGTGGGCCTTCTCGATCTCGTCCATCAGGATCACGCTGTAGGGCCGGCGGCGCACCGCCTCGGTCAGATAGCCGCCCTCCTCGTAGCCGACGTAGCCCGGGGGCGCGCCGATCAGCCGGGCCACCGAGTGTTTCTCCATGAACTCGGACATGTCGATGCGCACCATCGCCTCTTCGGTGTCGAACATGAACTCGGCCAGCGCCTTGCACAGCTCGGTCTTGCCGACGCCGGTCGGGCCAAGGAACAGGAACGAGCCGATCGGCCGGCTCGGATCCGACAGCCCGGCGCGGGAACGGCGGATGGCGTCGGACACCGCGCGCACGGCCTCGGCCTGACCGACCACGCGCTTCTCGACCTCCTGCTCCATCTTCAGCAGCTTGTCGCGCTCGCCTTCGAGCATCTTCGACACCGGGATGCCGGTCCACTTGGCGACGATGTCCGCCACCTCCTGCTCCGTGACCTTGTTGCGCAGCAGTTGGTTCTCGTTCCCCTCGGACGCGCTGGCGGCGGCCAGCTGCTTCTCCAGCTCCGGCACGCGGCCGTATTGCAGCTCGGACATGCGCGCGAGATCGCCGGCACGGCGCGCGGTCTCCATCTCGACGCGGGCGCGGTCCAGTTCCTCTTTGATGTGCGCGGTGCCCTGCACGGCCGCCTTCTCGGACTTCCAGATCTCTTCCAGGTCGGAGAACTCGCGCTCCAGCGCGCTGATCTGCCCCTCCAGGTCCGCCAGGCGCTTTTTCGACGCCTCGTCGGACTCCTTCTTCAGCGCCTCGCGCTCGATCTTGAGCTGGATCAGCCGGCGGTCGAGCTTGTCCATCTCCTCGGGCATGGAGTCGATCTCCATGCGGATCTGGGAGCCGGCCTCATCGATCAGGTCGATGGCCTTGTCCGGCAGTTGACGGTCGGTGATATAGCGGTGCGACAGCGTGGCCGCGGCGACGATGGCCGGATCGGTGATCTCGACCGCGTGGTGCACCTCGTAGCGCTCCTTGAGCCCGCGCAGGATGGCGATGGTGTCCTCGACGTTGGGCTCGTCGACCAGCACCTTCTGGAAGCGCCGCTCCAGCGCCGCGTCCTTCTCGACGTACTTGCGGTATTCGTCCAGCGTCGTGGCGCCGATGCAGTGCAGCTCACCGCGGGCCAGCGCCGGCTTGAGCATGTTGCCGGCGTCCATGGCACCTTCGGCCTTTCCGGCGCCGACCATGGTGTGCAGCTCGTCGATGAACAGGATGATGTTGCCTTCCTGCTTGGCGACGTCGTTCAGTACCGCCTTCAGGCGCTCCTCGAACTCACCGCGGAACTTGGCGCCGGCGATCAGCCCGGCCATGTCCAGCGACAGCAGGCGCTTGGTCTTCAGCCCCTCCGGCACCTCGCCGTTGACGATGCGCTGGGCCAGGCCCTCGACGATGGCGGTCTTGCCGACGCCGGGCTCGCCGATCAGCACCGGGTTGTTCTTGGTGCGGCGGGCGAGCACCTGGATGGTGCGGCGGATCTCGTCGTCGCGCCCGATCACCGGGTCGAGCTTGCCCTGCTCGGCGCGCTCGGTCATGTCGATGGTGTATTTCTCCAGCGCCTGGCGCTGCTCCTCGGCGTTCGGGTCGTTGACCGACTCGCCGCCGCGCATCTGCTCGATGGCCTTGTCCAGCGCGCCCTTGCTGGCGCCGGCCTCGCGCAGCAGTTTGCCGAGCTCGCCCTTGTCCTCCAGCGCCGCGAGCACGAACAGCTCGGAGCTGATGTACTGGTCGTTGCGCGCCTGGGCCAGCTTGTCGGTCAGGTTGAGCAGCTTGCCCAGGGCATTGGACACGCTCACGTCGCCGCCGGTGCCGGAGACCTGCGGCAGCCGCTCCAGCGCCTCGCCCAGGGCCGAGCGCAGCCGGTTGACGTTGACATCCGCCTGGGCAAGCAGATGGCGCACCGTGCCGCCGTCCTGATCGAGCAGCGCCAGCATCAGGTGCACCGGCTCGATGAACTGATTGTCGCGGCCCACGGCCAGACTCTGCGCGTCTGCCAGGGCCATCTGGAACTTGCTGGTGAGCTTGTCCATTCTCATTGGGAGTAACCTCCAGGGGTTAATATCCGACTTTTATTAAGGTTATAGCCGATTTGCGGCAAGGCCACCGTGAATTCAAGCACTCTCCAGCCAAGAGTGCCAATATTGAAACAGCAGCGATCGTCTAACCTGGCCGCACAGATGCGCCGGCCCCGCCGGCAGCCGCTGTTTACCGATCAAGCACAAGCACATAGACTCCGGATATGACAACTGCAAGCGACAGCTCAGACGGGCGCCAGCACGCCAGTCCGGCCAAGACTCAGATTGGCCACCCTCCTCTGTCCCGCAAGCCGATCCCGAGCGTCTCGGCAAACCATGCATCGCTGACGCCGGGTGAGCTTGTGTTGCTCGCCGGGTTCGTCGACCGCGTGCAGGCCGCGATCGCGCCTGCCAAGCTGGAGCGCATCACCCTGTTCGGCAGCCGCGCGCGTGGACAGTCGCATGCGGATTCCGATCTGGACGTGGCCGTCTTCGTCACACCGGTGGCGGCGAGAGGCCCAAATCAGCAGCACTTCGCCCATCAATTGGCAGAGATCGCAGACCAAGCCCAAACCGGCTGGGAGGATCTGCCACTGTTGCGACCGATACTGATCGCAGCCGACGAACCGATCAACCGAATGCTGCTTGCGGCTATCGAGGCCGACGGCGTTCAGCTATGGCCCTGACTCTCTGGACCAGACTCCCACGAAGACGATGACCCAGAACGACAACCAGAGTTCGGCCCAAGACGAGTTGGCGCTGCTGTTAGACGAGTTGCGTAGCTTCAGCGCCAATCGCGACGCCGACATCCATCGCAAGTGCATTACGAACCTTTACTACGCCGCGTTTCATGCGGTCCGTGCCCTGTTGTTCTGGCATGGGTACGAGACAAAATCGCACGAGGGTACACAGCGGCTGTTTGCGGCCCATTTCGTGAAGCCGGGAGTCATGCAACGCGCCCACCTAAAATGCCTCGCGACACTGGAATCCGACCGCCTGCGTGCCGACTACCAAGGGTTCTACCGCTTCGACGCGCAGGATGTCGCGGACTCACGCGGCTGCGTCGCGGCGTTAGTGCGGGCCAGCATCGACTATCTGAGCGAGCAGGACAAGACCGTATCGAGCAACCTGCAACCGGCTTTGGATGATGCGCTAGCGCAAATGATGGAATGACGCGGTAACCAGCCAAGCCGCAAACACGACGATGCCGTCGACAACCCCACCACAGGTCGGCCCCCTGTCTGATTTCGCGGGGGGCCAGGCGGAATGGCGCTGGCCGTTCTATCGGCACGGCCTTCGCCCGAGCACCAGCGCAACGGACGCGCAGGCGCTGCCCACCGCACTGCCGCTGCTGCCGGGCCTCGGTTCCGCCTGCTTCGTCGAATGGCGCTATTGGTCGGTGCTATCCGTGGCATTCCATGGCATCGTCGGCCTCTCCCTGGTGAACCCTGAGCAACGCTTCGCGAGTATTGCAGAGGGCGGACTGCTCCTGATCATCGCCGGTGTCTTCGACCGGCCCGCGCCGCCGGGCGCCGCACACCCGAGCCACGGCGAACAGCCGCTATTCGAACCACGGGCAGCGGAGCTGTGCTGGATGCACCTGTTTCCGGTCGCGGCCTGCACCTTCGACCAGCCCGAGCGCGGAGGGCTCAGTGCCGACGACGGCGACTGCCATCTCGAGCTGCGCCAACGCGACGCGACCCACGCCGACCTGCTGATCGAAAGCAGCAGTGGTCTCAGGCTGAAGCTGACCCATCATGGGCTGGCTGGAACGGCGATAGCATCGGTGCTGGACGATGGGCAGGCCGATGCAATGAGTCGGGGAATGGGTCAGAGACTGAAACGCAGACTGGCCGGCCTCATCGGCGCCCACTGGGTGGTCCATTGCCCATCACCGGTGGCCGCCACCGACGGCGAGATCAAGATCGACCCCAGCGCGTTGGCCGAGCTGCCGACCGCACCCGGCGCCGATGCCGACAGCTACGCGACGCCAGCGCTGCGAGCGCGCGTCGACGCTGGCGACCGCGAATTTCGTTGGCAGCGGGCCAGCGGTTACTACGAACATAGCTTCGGTATCCAGCCGCTACCGCTGCACGGCTGGGATTTCCTGTTCGTCCCGGATATCGAGCGGGGCCAGTCGCTGGTCATGCAGACTTATCGCGGCAGCCGGGCCTTGCGCTATGTTGAGGTAGTTTGGCAGCAGGACGGCCAGGCGCGCCACCAACGCTTCGGCCCAGATTGCCTGCAACTGACCTGGCCGGAGACCACGATAGACCCGGTGCTCCGCGCCCGACGACCGCTGCGACGGCTGATCCGCGCCGAGGCGGCCGGACTGAGCCTACAGGTCGACAACCGCGTACTCCACCGCATCCCGTTGCTGCGGCCGCACCGCCTGGCCGTGCGCCACTTCTTTATCAGCGAGGAGATCGGCGTCGCCGACTGGACGCTACGAGATGCCCAAGATCGTGTCATCGCACAGGCCGTCAACCAACCCTGCGGCGGCGAACTGGCGCACTTCCGGACGCGCACATCGATGGCAACACAGCAGCACCGCCGCCCCCGCATGACAAAAGCGAAAAGGTAGGGGCGAAGTCATTCGCCCCCTCGCCTGTCTCTGAACGAATGAATTCACCCTCGACGCGAGCCCCATTGCACCAGTCGCCGCAGGCGCCGATACCGAGTGCGGGTTTCCACAGCCAACCGTCGCCGTCTTCGCAATCAGGGCGCGTCGACCCGCGGCACCAAGGCGCCCCGCATCACCAGATAACGAAGCACGGCCTCGGCCGTGAGACGGTGGCCAATGGGCCCCCAATGGGAGTCGTTCGGCAAATAGACATCCTGCTCGCCGGCGGCAATGGCCGCATCCAGGGCCGGCTTGAGACCGACACCGGGCAGACCCGAGGCGGCGAGCACAGCGGTGACAAAGCCAGGTTCGGCGTCGGATTCGGCCCCGAGGTAGCGCTGATAAGCGGAGTATTTGCTGGGCACCAACAGGGGCACGAAGACCGCCCCGAGCCGCAGCTCCACCCGCCGCTGCAGGTTCGCAAGCCCGCAACCCACGCGCTCGATCATCGCTCGCGGCAGCCGCGGCCTGACCGCATAGCCATACACCAATAGATCGTCCCGGCGGCCGCTGAACAGCCCCCGGCGCAGGTCGTAGGTAACGATGCGCAAGCCTGTGCGCGCCGCCAGTACCGCTTGCCATTCATGGCCGCGATGCGCCTGGTGCGAGACCGAGTCGCCGACGACGACGATATCGGCGGTCGGCCAGTCCGAGTCCGACTGGGCATACCGATGAAGCGGCTGCACAAAACGCGGATGCGCGCCCCGTGGGAGCGATTTGTAATCGCGACGACCACGACAGCAGATGTCCGCGCAGCCTTATCGCGGCTGCAAGCCGCTCCCACAGCCGCGGCCAGCAACTTGTTCTTATACTGCAGTGCCCGGCGCCAGAAGAAATGAAGGATATTGCCACGATGTCCCCAGACCCCAGCCAACTTGTCGACGCCGATACCAGCCACGCCATCGAAACCGCCGACCGGGTCTGGTGGGTAGGTCACGTCCTCGACGACGACATCTTTCAGTGCCACGTCTATCTGCTGGAAGAGGGGGACCAATCCGTCCTATTCGATCCCGGCTCGCACTTCACCTGTGCCGGCACGCTGCGCAAGATCGAAGAGGTCATCCCGTTCACCAAAATCGGCTATTTCGTCTGCCTACCGTTCTGGCTGGTGGAGCAGCACGACTGGCGGTTGCAACTCCTCGACCGCGAGCTCCGCTTCGTCTTCACGCCCTATGCACATTTTCCGGGCGCCATCTGCAGCTTCGATCCGAGCACGCGCGCGCTTCGACGGCCTCACCGCGGGCGAACCCGAAACGGTCCGATCGCTACTAAGCAAGACCCGCGCCGAGTGGGAAGCGGCGCACCGGCAAGGCCCGGTCATGCGTGACCACCTGCTGCACCTTGGCCATTTTTGCAGCCAACCGGACGGCGAAGACGGCCTAGCGCTGACGCTGCCGCTGCTCTCGCCCCAACGGGAGCGCATGGAGGTCGTGGCCATCATCCACCTGGAGACCAAGGCGGCGATCCCGCACGACATGGACCTAACTGGTGCAGCAACTGATGACGCCGCTGCAAGTGGCGCTAGAGCGCGAGGTCATCTACCGACGCATCGAGCAGGAGCGCCAGCGCGCCTACCAGCGCTCGACACGCGATTCGCTGAGTGGACTCTTCACCCGCGTTTACATGCAGGACGTAGTTGCCAGCCAATGCGGCATCGACGACCGCGCCGAGGCCACCGAACTGGCCGCCGTCATGCTTGATCTGGACCACTTCAAACAGATCAACGACAGCCATGGCCACGCCGCCGGCGATGCCGTGCTGCGCCGATACGCGGACATTCTGATGCGTACCGCCCGTGCCACCGACATCCCGGTGCGTTTCGGCGGCGAGGAATTAATCATTTTCATCGTCGGCGCCGCCGCCCTCGGCTTGGCCCAGTTCGCCGAACGCCTGCGCCGCACCATCGAGGAACACGCCTTTGACGTGGGGTATCGGACACCTGCTGCCGGTGACCGCAAGCCTCGGCGTCGCCACCCGCAAGGCCGGCGAGAACATGGATGTGGTAATCCGACGCGCCGACGAGGCCCTGTACATAGCCAAAAGCAACGGCCGCAACCAGGTACGTCTAGCCGCGGACGCGCCAACCGCCTGACCACCACCGGACCCGCGGCAGGCGAGCAGGCGCGACCGGCCGCGAACACGACGACATGGCACAATCCGCGCGATATGTTACCCAACCACGCCAGCCGCGAGCCATCACCGCATGCCAACAACACCGCCGATGCCCACCCCCCTCACCGATCTCAGCAAGCGCGTCAATGAAGCGCGGAGCCTGATTCTGGATCTACTGACCGAACTGATCGGTCCGGTCGAACTGAGCTACGACTTCCATCGTGAATGGAACGGCTGCTGGAAGGCACTCGTAGACATCAGCGGCGCGGTCACCGGACGGCTCGACTTCACGCTGTTGGAGACCGCCGACGGCGCGCTGCTCGCGCTGCCACGACCGCTACCCGAGCGCTGGCGCACCGAAACCGGCATCCCCGCCAGCGACGGCAGCCGCTGGAGCATCGACGACAGCGGCCAGCTGGTCGCGTTTCAAGCGGGTTCCGCTTGATGCAGATGGTGGAGTAGTTTATAGCTAGGCGGTGCCTCAGACCGACGACTAATTGTCGGCGCTGGTTCGTGCAGCACACCAATCGTTGTCGTAGTCGTTATCGTGCTTGTTTTTGTGCTTCGAGTGGCAATGCAATGCGCGCATGAGAGCGTCTACGTGAAGCGTTGAGGCGCCCTGAAGTTCCGTCGGCCGGGGGAAATTTCGGTTACGACAACGAGTAACTTGACTTGTCTGTGAAGATGCGGCGCCCTCAAGCAGTCTAGGGGCCAAGGGCCAAAAGAGCGCAATCGCCGTGGACAGTTGCCCTCGGCCTTGGCGAATGGCCACTCCAACCAATGCGCAACGCACATCTGTCATCGAAGATCGTTCGTGAAGGCGTGGAGCGATCGTCCCACGTTCGCCGCACATCGACCGAAAACAAAAAAAGGCCGAGCAAAAGCTGGCCTTTTTATCACTTTTTCACTTTTTCACTAAGTCGAATTGGTCGGGGTGAGAGGATTCGAACCTCCGGCCCCTGCCTCCCGAAGGCAG
Organism: uncultured Gammaproteobacteria bacterium; assembly: GCA_963695445.1. GTDB lineage: Bacteria > Pseudomonadota > Gammaproteobacteria > Chromatiales > Chromatiaceae > Thiohalocapsa. Next base: position 209,686 of record CAVOGV010000038.1, read on the forward strand.
TGCTCTACCAGGCTGAGCTACACCCCGATTGATTGGATTACTCGCCTGCGATTAGTCGGGATTCGCTGACGGTCTCTACTGTGTGTTTTCTTTTTGTTGTTTTCGTGCTAAGCAGCTGCTGATTTCGTCGTTGCAGCAACCCGCCGACGGCGGATCAGTGGGTTCTCGCAACGGCGAAGTCGGCGGTCGCTTCCATGGAACGCCGAGCCGGGCTGTCCGGTAGCACCTGGAGGGCGTCCTTCGCTGCTCTGACATGATCCCGAGCAAGCTGTGCAGTGTAATCGATTGCACCGCTCGACACAATGGCTTCGACGACGACGTCGATGCGCTCACGCCCGCCCGTTTCGATGGCGGAGCGCAGGCAAGCCCGCTGCGCCTCGGTGCCCACCGCCATGGCCCGGATGACCGGCAGCGTGGGCTTGCCCTCTTCGAGGTCATCGCCGATGTGTTTGCCGATGGTGTCCGCGTCGGACTCGTAGTCGAGCGCGTCGTCAACCAGCTGGAAGGCGATACCGAGGTGCAGACCGAAACTGGCAACGGCGTCTTCGGTGTCGCGCGGCATGCCGGCGAGCACGGCCCCCAGCCGCGTGCCGGCCTCGAACAGGGTCGCGGTCTTGCGCTCGATGACCTCCATGTAACGGGCCTCATCGGTGTCCGGGTCGTTGGTGTTCAGCAGTTGCAGCACCTCGCCTTCGGCGATGCGGTTGGTGGCATGGGAGAGCACGTCCATGACGCGCATGTTTCCGACATCCACCATCATTTCGAATGCGCGCGAATACAGAAAGTCGCCTACCAGGACGCTGGCCTCGTTGCCCCACACGGCATTTGCGGTGTCGCGATTGCGGCGCAGCTGGGAGCCGTCGACGACATCGTCGTGCAGCAAGGTCGCGGTGTGGATGAACTCGACGATGGCGGCAACATCACGATGCGCCATGCCCTGATAGCCGCAGGCACGCGTCGCCAGCAGCACCAGCAGCGGGCGCAGCCGTTTGCCGCCACTACTGACGATGTAATGGCCGATTTGATTGATAAGCACCACGTTCGACTGCAGGCGCTTGAGGATGATCTCGTCGACAGCCTGAATGTCTTCGCTAACCGGTGCCCGAATTGCGGACAAATCCATTGGGCGGGGCTTCGATTTGGAAGGAATCGGCGATGCTATGGTTGCGCCATCGTCCTGTCAAGCTCGAAGCGGCCGAAGCGACGACACGCACGCGCAATCCGGATTTGACGCAGACGAATGGAAGCCGTTATTCTTGTTGGTCTTGCACGGTGCGCGCGCAGCGATTTCGCTTCGCGATACCTCCGACCTTCCGACCCGCGGCTTCGTTCGGCGCCGCTCTGCGATGACGGCCTTTTGCGGGCTCTGTATTGCGAGAGGCAGCCCGACGGGGTCGGCTGTGTATCGAAGACATCGCATCACGGACACTCAGTTCGACTTCCTGGAAACAAGACCATGTACGCAGTGATTGAAACGGGCGGTAAGCAATATCGGGTCGCCGAAGGCGACAAGGTTCGCGTCGAGAAACTCGATGCCGAGGCCGGCACGAGCATCGACATCGCCAAGGTGCTGATGATCGCCGATGGCGATCAGATTCGGCTTGGCAAGCCGTTCATCGACGGCACGATGGTGACCGCAGAGGTCACGGCTCACGGCCGCAACGATAAGGTCAAGATCATCAAGTTCCGCCGCCGCAAGCACCATATGAAGCGCCAGGGCCACCGCCAGTGGTTCACGGAGCTCAAGATCACCGGCATCTCGGCGGGCTGAGACCCCCACTCGGCGTCAGCGTCAGTCGAGGGTCGCGGCAACTCCGATTGCTCCGACATCGGCAGCAGACTCTGACATCACAGAAAGGCCACAGCGACTCGGGAGACCCTGAACCATGGCACACAAAAAGGCAGGCGGCAGTTCGCGCAACGGCCGCGATTCGGAATCAAAGCGCCTCGGCGTCAAACTCTTCGGCGGCCAGCAGGTTCGGGCCGGCAGCATCATCGTTCGGCAGCGCGGCACGCGCTTCCACAACGGCGTCAACGTCGGCTGCGGTCGCGACCACACCCTGTTTGCACTGAAGGACGGCATGGTGCGCTTCGAGGTCAAGGGACCAAAGAACCGCAAGTTCGTCAGTATCGTCGAATCGGGAGTCGGAACTGCTGCCGAAGCCGGGGCCTAAAGCGTTGCCCGCGGGCAACCGCTGCCGGGCGAGAGAGACGGCGTGGCGGCCCTCCTCCGGCAGCCGCTAGCCGCTGGCTTCCCGGCGGGGGACCGATCGACAGTCGCGACGCCGGCTGATCGTTCTGCATACGCCGATCGCCACAAAGCCTCGCCAACCGGCGGGGCTTTTTTCTTTTTTCTCACGGTGACAACAACGTGAAGTTTGTCGACGAGGCACTGATACAGGTCGAGGCCGGCGACGGCGGCAATGGCTGCGTCAGCTTTCGCCGCGAGAAATACATCCCCAGAGGGCGGTCCCGACGGCGGCGATGGCGGCGACGGCGGCAGCGTGTTTCTGGTCGGCGACGAAAACCTGAATACCCTAGTGGACTTCCGCCACAAGCGCCGACACAAGGCCGAACGCGGACAGAACGGCAGGGGCCGCAACATGACCGGGCGTTCCGGCAGCGACACACTCGTTCAGGTGCCGCTGGGCACCCGTGTTCGGGATGCCGACACCGACGAGATCCTCGGCGAACTGCTGCTCCACGACCAACGGCTGCTGGTGGCACAGGGCGGCTTTCACGGCATCGGCAACGCGCGCTACAAGTCGAGCACCAACCGCGCTCCGCGCCAGTTTTCGCCCGGCACCCCCGGTGAGCGGCGCGCGCTGCAACTGGAATTGCTGCTGCTCGCTGATGTGGGCCTGCTCGGCCTGCCCAACGCCGGCAAGTCGAGCCTGATTCGGCGCCTATCGAGCGCACGGCCCAAGGTGGCCGACTATCCGTTCACGACCCTGCACCCCAACCTCGGCGTCGTCAGCCTCGGTAGCAAGCGCAGTTTCGTCATCGCCGACATCCCCGGCCTGATCGCCGGCGCCGCCCAGGGCGCCGGACTCGGCATGCGCTTCCTAAAGCACCTGTCACGTACTCGACTGCTGCTACACGTGGTCGACCTGGCGCCGCTCGACGACAGCATTACCCCCGCGGGCCAAATCCGCACCATCGAGCAAGAACTGGCCGAGTTCGGCAGCGATCTGTCCGACAAGGAACGCTGGCTGGTGCTGAACAAGACCGATCTGCTCGACGCCGAGACGCTGGCCGAGCGACGCGATGCGTTGCTGGCGGAACTCGACTGGTCCGGACCAGTGTTCGCCATCTCAGCGATCACGGGCGACGGGACGAGAGAGCTGGCGGAGTCACTGATGGAGCGCCTGGAGCAGATGCCGCACCCGCTCGCCGCCCTCAAGGCAGAGACCGACGACGAAGTCGACAACGACGACGCCGACGCCGCCTGGCATCCACTCGATTGAGCCTTTGATCAGGACTAGCGAGGCGATGCCTCAGACCGACGAGCGCAAGACGCCATGTTGCTCGACCTGTTGGTGACTTCCAGTGGGCCAAGCGCCCAGGGCCGAGGGCCGCTGCACAGGGCGATTGCGCAACTTTAGCCCCAGGCGCTCGGCGCTCGGCCCTCTGAATGAACGCGCGACGTCGACGTGAAACTTGATCCATCTGCAAACATCTGGCGCCCTAACGCAAACATAGGATAAGAACTGGGACCGGCGATGTTCTCCCGTGAACGCATTCCGCACACCCGCCGCTGGGTAGTGAAGATCGGCAGCGCGCTGCTCACCCGCGATGGCGCCGGGCTCGACCGCGGCGTGCTCGCCCCCTGGGTGGAGCAAATGGCCGCCCGCCGCCAGCAGGGCCACGACCTGGTGCTGGTCTCTTCCGGCGCCGTCGCCCAGGGGATGGCGCGCATGGGCTGGCAGCGGCGTCCGCAGGCCCTGCACGAGTTGCAGGCGGCAGCAGCGATCGGCCAGATGGGTCTGATTCGCGCCTACGAAGACTGCTTCGCGCGCCGCGGCCTACACACAGCGCAGGTGCTGCTGACCCGCGACGACCTGGCCAATCGCGAGCGTTACCTGAATGCCCGCAGCACGCTGCGCACGCTGTTGTCGCTCGGGGTGATACCGGTCGTGAACGAGAACGACACCGTCGCCACCGACGAACTGCGCTTCGGCGACAACGACACCCTGGCGGCGCTGGTGGCAAACCTGATCGAGGCGGAGCTACTGATTCTGCTCACCGACCAGGATGGGCTGTTCGATGCGGACCCGCGCTTCAACGCCGGTGCCAAGCTGATCCCCTGCACGCGCATCGACGACAATCGTCTGGACGCCGTGGCCGGCGGCAGCGGCAGCGGTCTGGGCACGGGCGGCATGACGACCAAACTGCGCGCGGCACGGCTGGCGGCCCGCTCCGGTTGCGCGACGGTGATTGCGCCGGGCCGCAGCAGCGACAGCCTGGCGCGCATCGCCCTCGGCGAGGAGGTGGGCACCTTACTCACGCCGGTGCAGGGCCCCCAGGCGGCACGCAAGCAATGGCTGGCCGGGCATCTCGCCGTCAGCGGGCGATTGGAACTCGATGACGGCGCCGTACGCGCGCTGCGCGAGCTCGGCCGCAGTCTGCTACCGGTGGGCGTCGTCGCCGTCTACGGGCATTTCAACCGCGGCGCCGTAGTGGCCTGTGTCGACGCCTCGGGCAAAGAAGTGGCGCGCGGACTGGTGAACTACGGCGCCCAGGACAGCATCCGCATCAAGGGCCGCCCAAGCTCCGAGATCGAGTCGATTCTGGGCTTCGTCGATGACGCTGAGCTGATCCATCGAGACAATCTGGCCTTGATCTAGCGCGCGATCCAGGCGCCATCCTCGTAGGACAGCCAGAGTTGCACGACCTCGGTCTTGGGACGGCGCTGCGCCTGCTTCATGCGCAACTCGACGCGACAGTCGAAATGGACGCCAATGCGATCGATGCTCCTGCAGCCAAGCTTTTTCAGGTCTTCCACTGTCAGCTCCATCAAGCCCGCGTCGACGTCGCCGAGAAGCTTTCGTGAGCGCGCGTTGATGCCTGCGATGCGCGCCTCGTAGGCGTCGAAGATTTGTGCTTCGGTTGGCTCCTCGACACCGGCGGCGCTTCCGCCTCCTGAGCGAAGGCGGGCAGATGCAGCAACGCCAGCATCAGGAGCGATGCGGCAACGCCAAAAGTGGTTGGTACGCGACTGTGCATGAGATTCGAAATCGGCTGGTGGCGACGTTCGGCGCGGTAGCCGCGTATTCTAACGTTCGTAGCGCGGCGCAAGACAGACCACAATGATCGTTCTGCTTGCCTCGGGATGACAAACACCTTAGCCTTCGTCCGGCATTTTGCCGACATCGACGGATATCTGGAGAGAGTACCGCCATGAGTTCCACGGCTGATTCCAAACGCTGACCAATCGCTGATCTGGCGGCCGACGCAAAGTCTAGTCCGGCGCGTTTCAACATGATCGAGCAACAGGTTCGTCCGTGGCAGGTACTGGATTCACGGGTGCTCGCCGTCATGTCCGAGATCCACCGCGAACTGTTCGTTCCGGACGCCTATCAGGGTCTCGCCTATGCCGACATCGAGATCCCCATCGGCACGAGCAGCAGCATGCTGGCACCCAAGGTCGTCGGCCGCATGCTGCAGGCGCTCGGCATTCATGAACACGACAAGGTGCTCGAGATCGGCACCGGCACCGGCTATGTCACCGCCTGCCTGGCGCGCCTCGGCGGACGCGTCGTCAGCATCGAGATCGAGCCGGAACTCGCGAGCGCCGCACAAGAACGGCTGGCGGCAATGCAGCTTCGCCGCGTCGAGGTGATTACCGGCGACGCATTGGCCGGCCCCGTCGACGGCGGCCCCTTCGACGTCATCGCGGTGACCGGCTCGGTGCCCAATGAGGAAGTGCTGCCGATGCTGCGCCAGCAACTGAGCACCGGGGGCCGGCTCTTCGCGATCATCGGCGAGCCGCCGCTGATGCAGGCCGTGCTAGAGACGCGCTTAGCCGGCGGGGATATCCGGCGTGAGGGGCTGTTCGAGACCTGCATCCCGGCATTACAGAACGTGCCCGAGCCCCAACGTTTCGTTTTCTGATCCACCCCATGCAGCAGCTCACCCCCCGCGAACTCGCCGACTTGCTCGGTCGTGCCGAACAGGACGCTCGCCCCATCCTTTTGGATGTACGCGAACCCTGGGAGTTCGACATCTGCCGCCTCGACGGCGCACGGCTGATCCCGATGCGCCAGATCCCAGCGTCGCTGGGCCAGCTGGAAACCGACCAACCGGTGGTCGTGATCTGCCATCACGGCATCCGCAGCCAGCAGGTAGCGCTCTATCTGGAGCACCAGGGCTTCTCGCAGGTGTATAACCTGCGCGGCGGTGTCGATGGCTGGGCGCGCGATGTCGAGCCCGCCATGGCCACTTACTGAGGGCATTCGGGCCAAGACCGAGCCGCCAATCGCACCGGCTTGGCTACCGCGCCACATGTCCCGACAACGAACAACAAAACCAGGCGTGCGGCGTATCCCAATGGATGCGACAAACGGCGCCTAGACGAGAGAGGTCACACCCATGAGTACTCACCAGGCCGCAATGCCGCTGTGCCAGAGCGCATTCTCACAACTGCTGATCATCGACGCCCAAGAGCGCCTAGCCGCAGCGATGCCGGAGGACGCGCTGGCAAAGACGGTGACCAACATCAACCGCCTGATTTCCGCGGCACAAGCCCTGAACGTTCCCATCATCTCCACCGAGCAATACCCACAAGGTCTCGGTAAGACCGTCGAATCCATCCGCGAGAACCTGCCAGAGAACGCCGCACCGACCGAGAAGACCAGCTTTTCTTGCTGCACCGCCACTGGTTTCGAGCGCAGCCTCACCAGCCAACCCGAGCGGAAGCAAGTCGTATTGGTTGGCATGGAGGCACACATCTGCATCGTGCAAACCGCATCGGGACTGCAGCGCTGGGGCTATCAGGTGTTCGTCGCCGAGGACGCCATCTGCGCGCGCGACCCCGCCAACCGCATCAACGCGCTGGAGCGCATGCGCCATTGCGGCATCCATGTGGTCAATACGGAGTCGGTGGCGTTCGAATGGCTCGGCGATTCCGGCCATGAGAAGTTCCACCAAGTCTCGCGGATGTTTAGATAAGAGGGCCGAGAGGGCACATTGCGCACTCGCTGTGCGGCGGCCGTCGGCCTTGGGCGCTTGGCCCACTTGAAGCAACGCACGGGTTGATCAACAGGGCGACGTGCCACTGTCGGCCTGATGCGTCGTTGCCCTTCCTAAGCCCTCGACGAGCCGCCTCCTCCTTGGGCTCGCTCACCTCGCTGCGCCGTCTGCACCAATCGCGTGTCGACAAGGGCGATCAGCCGATCCAGCGCGCCGCGATTTTTCTCGATGGCCTGCCGGGCGTTCTCGCCCACCCGAGCGCGCTCGGCGGCATCTCCGAGCCAGCGGATGAGCCAATCGGCCAGTTCGTCGGCATCGGCCACCTGCCTCGCGGCGTCGCACGCGATCAACAGCCGCGTGATCTCGGCAAAATTGAAGCTGTGCGGACCAATCAGCACCGGCACGCCTACCGCGGCCGGTTCCAATAGATTGTGGCCACCGGTCGGTACCAGGCTGCCGCCGACGAAAGCGACATCGGCGGCCGCCAGAAAGACCGGCAGTTCACCCATGGTGTCGCCCAGATAGACCGCCGTCGCCTCCTCGCAAGGCTGATTCAGACTGTGCCGCGCCAAGGTCAACCCTTGCCGTTGCACCAGCGCCGCAACCCGTTCGAAGCGCTCCGGATGCCGCGGCACCAGCACCAACAACGCCGTTGGAAAATGGGCCCGAACCCGGACATGGGCCGCCAGCAATTGCTCGTCCTCGCCTTCGCGGGTGCTGGCCGCCACCCAGACCGGCCGATTGCTACCCCAGCCCCGACGCATCACCTCGGCCCGGTCCATCAGGCTGGCCGGCAACTGCACGTCGAACTTGATGCTCCCGGTCACCGCGACGCGGGCAGGATCAACACCCAAGGACTCAAACCGGGCCGCATCGTCGGCGCTCTGCGCCGCGATCAGCGCGAAACGGCGCATGGTCTCGGCACTGAACCGACGCACGCGGGCATAACCGCGAGCAGAGCGCGCGGACAAGCGAGCCGTTGATCAAGATCACCTCGACGCCGCGCCGCTCGCACACAGCCAGCATATTTGGCCAAATCTCGGTCTCCATCACCAGCACCAACCGTGGCGACACCACGTCCAGAAAGCGGCGCATGATCCAACCGAGGTCGAGGGGCGTATAGCAATGCTGAACGGCATCCGCCAGCAAGTCCTGCAGCCGACGGGCGCCGGTCGGGGTGGTCGTGGTCACAAGCACCGACAGCCCCTGGCGCAATAGGTGACGAATCAACGGTTGCGCGGCCTGCACCTCGCCCACCGAGACGGCATGAATCCAGACATCCGCGGGCCGCGGTGCTGGGTCAAAGAAACCGATCCGTTCGTACCAACGCTCACGATAGGCGGGAGCACGCCAACTACGCCAGAACAGGCGCAACAGCACAAACGGCAGCAGTAACCAGAGCAGTAGGGAGTAGATGTAGCGCAGCATGGCTAGCGGCGCGGCGGGCCTTGCGAACCCCAGCGGGCAGGACCATCGAACAGATCGCGCCAGGACTGGGCGCGACCCTTGAGCCACACTGGAACCTGACAACGACAGCCCCGGTGGCCGCGCCGCCGGCATGGCCGGACGACGCGAGACCGGGGCGCGCTAGGGTGCCGGCCCTTATCTGATCAGGCATTTGGCCGGGCATCCGGGCTCGACCGGCTAGCCAGACTTGGCGCATCGCTGGCAGGCCAATGAGAGGCAAGAGCCCGGGCCTAGTCAGCGCTATGATCCCGCCGGCGAGCGACGCTGCCTCGACCAGGCCCGCGACACCAGCGCTCCGGGCCGGCATGGTCGCGGTCGCATTGGCAGATGTGCCCGAATCACGCACGGCAGCATCGAACCAGGGCAAATGCAGCAGCGCGGCCAAGCCCCACAGCATGATGACACCGGCCGGCCAAGCCAGTAGCGAGGCCGGACGTGGAGCACGGAATCGCATGGCAATCCAGAGCCAGAACAGGGTGAAAAAGGCCGCCGTGATGAAGGCTACCGGATGCCAGACGAAGTCGAAATCCATCGGCAGATACTCCGCCAACACACCATGCTGCAGCGGTTGCCCGGTATACATGTGGTAGATCCAAAGCCCCCACAGCAGAGTGGCCAGGGCGCCGAACACCAACACCGTCAGCAGATAGGCGGGCGTGACGATCAAACGTGGCAGCCGTGACACGCCCCCAGCCGCGATCACCGCGAGCGGTGCAAGCAGCGGCAGACCGTACAGTTCCCGTGCGTACGGGGCCACCAGCAGCACGCCCCAGCCGACGAGGCTCGCCACCAGGGCGACACGCACACCACCGCTCGACCAGGTGTCGCGCACACGCACCAAGGGCGTTAGCACGGCGAGCAAGGCAGCCGGGAAAGTGAACCACGGCCAGGTGCGCAGCCAGAAGTCGGCGGTCGTCGGCGGTGCGAGCTGCTCGGCATCGACGGCGATCGGCAGGTAGCGATTGACCGTGTCGTCCCAGAACCAAACCTGGAACAGGTTGGGGTCACGCAGATACAGCAATGCCGGCCAAACCACCAGCCAGGGCAGCGCGGCCAACAGCGCGATGATCAGAGCACGCACATAGCGGCCGCTGCGCCAATCGCGGAACAGGGGCAGCAGCAGGGCGGTCACGCCAATGATTCCGGGCCCCAGCAAGCCCTTGGAAAGGAACGCCAGACCGGTGCCGGTACCGAGCCAGACGCCGCCCCAGAAGCACGCGACGCGGCGCGATGACCAGACCATACAGCGCCATTGCAAAGCCGGCGCTCAGCGCAAGATCGATGACCAGCAGGTGTGCGCTCTGGAGCAGTCCGAGGGTACCCATCAGCACCAACAGAGCGATCGCACCCTCGCCGTGATTCTGGCCGTCGCGGACCCAGGTGGCTCGACCGAGCAGCACGGTGAATCCGAACAGGATCAACAGATACAGTCCGGTCGCGAGCCTGGCCGCGTCGTCCGGCGGCCAGTTTCAGCGCATCGGGTACCGCGACGCCCTCGGGCAAAGGCAGCGCGAGCACGCGATCATAGAGCCCGGCGATGACGGCGGCGGTCGCGTAGAATGCCGGCGGCTTTTCCAGCACCGGCTCATCGCCGAGCTGTCGGCACCAGCAGATCGCCGGTGTCGAGCATGTTGTGGATGATGGCAAACGATTCGGACTCGTCCTGCTGCCAAGGGGCGTGCCCGGTCAACCCCGGCACGATGTAGGCCGCTGCGAAGAGCAGCGTCAACAGGCCAAGCCAGAATGGCGCCCTGTTGCGCTTGCTAGCGCCCACGGATGTTGAATCTGGCTTCGGGGCCTCGCTTTCTGACGTCATTGACCGTTACCTCTGGCCTAGAACTACAAGAATTGCCAGCGCGCAAATATATCACACCAACCGAGCGGAATTGACCGGGCCGCCCGACGGTCGCTCGGAGAAGCCGTTGGCTTACGTTCACAAATCGACAACAGGCAGTTATAATTTTGTGAGCAGACAGCCAGGACCTTGACCCTATCTCGCGCGGAAGGCATGGACCATCGCAGCGCTTCCTAAGCTCGCCGCCGAGCCCCACCGATGCCTGAATTGCCCCCACCCATCGCCGTGTTCGCATCCTTCTCCGGGGCGGGCGGTGTCGAGCGCATGCTGGTCAACCTGATGCGCGGCTTCGTCGACCTGGGCCGCCCCGTCGACCTGCTGTTGGCCGACGCCGACAGCCCACATCTGGAGCGACTGCCGGCCGCCGTGCGCCGCATCGACTCGGCTCGCGACATACGCTTGGGGCGGCAATCGGTCTCGCCCGTTACCTGCGCCGAGAACGACCTCGTGCGTTGCTGGCGGCAAAGGATCGCGCCGGGCGCGCCGCGGTCTTGGCCCGACGACTTGCGGGCTACGGATACCCGCATCGTGCTGCGTCTGGGCACCAATCTGTCCGCGGCCATGGCCGGTCGTTCGGCGCTCGACCGCTGGCTGCGCTACGCGCCGATCCGCCAGCTCTATCCGAGCATCGACCAGATCGTCGCGGTCTCCAACGGCGTCGCGGACGACACGACCTCGATTGCTCGCTATCCGCGCGCCCGCATCAGCGTGATTCGCAATCCGGTTGTCACGCCGGAACTGACTCCAGGACGCCGCCCTGCCCTGCCCGCATCCCTGGCTGAGCGAACACCGCGACCGACGTTTGCCGATCATCGTCGGCGCCGGGCGCCTGCAACAGCAAAAGGATTTCCCGACCCTGATCCGGGCCTTTGCGCAGGTCCGCCGTACTCGCCCGTGCCGACTGCTGCTACTCGGCGACGGACGCGAGCGGGCGACGCTGGAGGCCCTGATCGCGCAGCTTGGCATCGGCGCCGACGTCGAGCCTACCCGGCTTCCAGCAAAATCTCTACCCGTTCCTGGGGCGAGCGGACCTGTTCGTGCTGTCATCGGCCTGGGAGGGATCACCCAACGTACTCACCGAGGCGCTGGCACTCGGCACCCCCGTGGTCGCCACCGACTGCCCCAGCGGACCGCGAGAAATCCTCGATGGCGGCCGCTTCGGACCCTTGGTACCCGTAGGCGATGCACCCGCCCTGGCCAGCGCCATGACGCAGACGCTCGACCGGCCACTGCCGGCAACAATATTGGCATCCGCGGTAAACGCATACACGCAGGAGGCGAGCGCCCGCGCCTATCTCAGATGTTTGGATGCTGAGGGGCTAGGCGCTAGGGGCTAGGGCCGAGGAAATTTCAAACTTCAAACTTCGCCTCCCGCCACTGCGTCAGGGCCGGCTTGGGGGCATGCTTGAACAACAGCTTCCAGCCGAATCCGAGTAGATTGTCGCCGAACGAAATCGCCTTGCGCGGAAGTACCAACGGGTGATCCGCCGGCGTCGCAGCACCGCGCAGGCAGGTCGTCGCGCTGACATAACCCGCCTCGCCGGCCAGGTCCACGGCGGATCGATCGAAGCTTCCGAACGGGTAGCAGAGATGGGTGACATCACTGCCGAGCGCATCTTGCAGCGCCTTGCGGCTATCGCTGAGCTCACGACGCTGCGCATCCGGCGACAGCTCGCCAAGTTTGGCGTGGGTCGCGCCGTGGGAGCCGACGGTGACTCCCACCGCTTGCAGCGCGCGCAATTGGGCGGCCGTCATCAACGCCGGCTCCAGCCTACCCGGCTCTGGTGTTGCCCAGGTCATACGCCGGCCGAGCCAATCGCTGATGGCATAGACCGCGGCTGGGAAGCCATGGGCCTGCAGCACCGGCAGCGCATGCTCCAGGAAGTTGGCATAGGCGTCATCGAAGGTCAGCACAACGCCTCGGGCCGGCAGCAAGCGCTCATCCCGCAGGCCGGCAAGGGCCTCATCTAGCGACAGCACGGTGAAGCCACCCTGGGCGATAAAGGCCATCTGACGCCGAAAGCGACCCGCGTCACAGTAGTTGGCGCGATGCGAGCGCATCGGTGCAAAGGTTCCGACCTGATGATACATCAGGATCGATAGATGCTTTGTCGTCATTGAAATTCAGCCAATACGCCTCGACGGGCGAGTGAGGATGCCGCGCGGAATGGTTTTGGTCCGATTCAGGTCTGCCTCAGGTCCGCGCCAAGCACCGGTACAGCGCCAGATACTGCGCCATGATCGCGTCCTGACCGAACTCGGTCGCGGCGCGCTCTGCACCGCGGCGAACCAGCGCTTTTCCCAGCGACTGATCAGCCATCACCTGCACGATGCCCTCGGCCAGCGCGGGGGCATGGTCGCACGGCACACACCAGGCGTCCTCGCCGTGGCGAGCGATCTCGCGGGCACCACGAAAGCGGGTAGTGACCAATGGACGCTGCCAGGCCCAGGCCTCGAGGATCACATTTCCGAGGGTTTCCGCATCCTTCGACGGGAAAACCACCAGATCTGCCAGTTGCAGATAGGCACCGGGCGAACGCTGCCAGCCCGCCCAGATCAGCCGGTCCGCGATCCCCAGTTCGGACGGCCTGACGCAGCAACGTGCCGCGCAGCGGACCGTCGCCAACCAGGACCATGCGCCAACGTCGTCCGTCGATCTCCGCGGGCAGACGCGCCAGGGCCGAGAGCAGGACGCCATGCCCCTTGACCGTCACCAACCGGCCAAGCGCGGTCATGACCAGGGCATCGTCCGGGATCAGCAGCCGCGACCGCAGTGCGGCGATCTCGTCGACGGGCCGCGGTTTCGCAGCATCGACGAAATTGTAGATGTGATGGACGCGCTCGACGGGCATACCCTCCGAGACCATCCAGTCGCAGAGCCAGCGCGTGTTGCCGATCCAAGCATCCGCATGGCGATAGGGCGCGAGCCGGTAGGCACCGCCCAGACGGGCAATGTGTATCGGTCGATCGGCCCCGGACAATCGCGTCAGCCGGGTCGCGCGGCCCATGTAGGTCTGCACGATCGCGGGCCGCACTTCCCGCACCAGGCGCGCGACGGCCGCGCGTGAGATCGGGTCCCAGACGCTGCGAAACGGCAGCGTGCGCAGCGCCAGACCGCCCATGTCCAAGCTGGCGACGGCACTTCCGGCGCGCACGCCGACCGTCACCGGGGCGCCGCGCGCGGCAAGCGCCGCGGCAAAGCGCTGCACCCAGCGCTCGGCGCCGCCCAGCGCCTTGCTGCCTACCAGGTGCAGGCTCGACGGCCAGTCGGTGTCGCTCATGCGGGCACCAACTCTCTGTACACTGCGAGATTGCCCGCGACCATCGTGTCCGGCGAAAACGCCTCGCGTATCAGCGTCCGACCCGCCGCGCCGAGGCGCTGACGCAGTCCCGCATCGGCGAGCAGTCGGGACAGCGCCTGCGTCGAGCGCGGGCACGTCCCCGGGGGGTACCAACAATCCGTTGACACCGTCATGCACCGCCTCCGGAGATACCACCGGCTCGACTCGCAACGATCGGCACACCCGCCGCGGATGCCTGCAGCAGCGACACACCGAGCCCCTCCATGGTTGCCGGATGCACCAGCAGGTCCAGACAGGGCAGCATCTCGGTGAGGTCGTCGCGAAAACCGGCCAGACGCACATGGTCGGCAAGCCCCTCGGCGTCGACGCGTTCCTGCAACAAGCCCGCCAACGGCCCCTTGCCGAAGAACACCAGCTGCAGGTTCGGATGCTCCGCGATCAGCGCCGGCAGCGCATCGAGCAGAAAGCGGTGCCCCTTGCGCTCGATCAACTGCGCGACCACGCCGACCAACAGCACGTCGCCGCTCAGTCCGAGTTGCGCCAGCACCCGACGACGGGCGCAGGGGCGTCGGTAGGCATCCGCCACCACCGCGCTTCGCACCACCCGCAGCTTCGCGGCGGGCAGTCCCTCGGCCAGCAGCACCCGGCCGATGGCCTCGGAAATGGCGATGACGCGATCGTGCAGCCGATACTTTGGCCGCCACCAACCAGCGCGGCTCGGGATTGTCGACGCGGCGGGTATGGATCACCGGCACGCCGGCGCGCCGCGCGGCGATGCCGCCCATGACATCGGCGCCGATGCGGCTGTGCAGATGCACCAGGTCCGGCGCGGTCCGCCGGATCAGACGATGCAGGCGACGGCTCATGGCAAAGTCCAGGTCGCCGCCCATGGACATGCCATGCACCTCGGCAAACGGCGCCGCGCGCTCGGCCAATTCGCAGCCGCTACGGCAGGCCAGCAGATTCTCGACACCGCGCGCGGCAAGGCCTTCGAGCAGATACAGCACCTGTTGGGCGCCGCCGTAGAGATTGGCACCGCCCTCGACGTGCAGGATTCTCATGGCGCGACCCCCGGCAGCGCACGCAACGCCTCGAGCACCTCATCGACGCCGATGTCGCGCATGCAGTGAAAGACGCCGCCGCAGGTGGGACGGCGTCGGCAGGGAGAACAGTCTCGGCGATGATAGAGCACGCGCGCCTCGGGGCGGGTGGTGTCCAGGTACGGACAGGTGGAGCCGAACAGCAGCAAGGCCGGGCGTCGAAATGCGATGCCCATGTGGCTGAGGCCAGTGTCGACGCCGATCAACGCCCGGCTACGGTCGATCAGTGCCGCGGCCACGAGCAACGAGGTGCGCCCGGTCAGGTCCACCAGGGCATCGCCGGCATCGGCCGCGATCCGCGCGGCGGCCGCACGGTCGCCAGGCCCGCCCAGCATCGACCACGGACATGCCGGTCTCGGCGCGAAGGCGCCGAACGAGTTCGACCCAGCGCTCGGCAAACCAGTGCTTTTGCGGGCGGGTCGTGAATGGACAAATGACCGCGTAGCCCGCATCGAGCCGTTGCTCGGCAATCAGCGCCTCGGCGGCGACGGCGTCCTCGGCAGCGTAATGGATGGCCATCGCAAAGCCGTTCAGCGGCAGGCCCAGGGTCTGCGCCAGGTGCAGGTATTCCGAACCGATGCGCGCGCTGTCCTGGGCCTTTGTCGACCACGCGCGTCATCAGCATCGGACTGCCCTCGCGTGAACCGAGCCCGACCCGTTCGGCAGCGCCCGACAGACGCACCGGCAACGCGCTCTTGAGCAGCCCTTGCAAGTCAACGGCCAGATCAAAACGACGCGCGCGCAGCTCCGCGATCGCCCCACGCGCCTCGCCCAGCAGCGTCAGCGGACGGCCTGCACGCCAGTGCTCGCGCCAGCGCCCGAAGGGCCATTCGATGACCTCGTCGAGATCGGGGTGATGACGCAACAGCGGCGCGCACTCGGGCTGCGCCAGCCAGGCGATGTGCGCATCCGGCCAGGCCCGGCGAACGGCCGCCACCAGCGGCGATGCGAACACGATGTCGCCGATCGCGCTGAGGCGGACCAGCAGGATGCGCGCCGGCGACGGCAGGGCCAGCGCGGCGTTGGTTGCACTGGCGTTTGGCGACCGGCGACTGGCGACGCTGACCCGATTCATCGGCCGCGACCGGCAATCAGGGTCTCGAAGAACGCCAGGTAGTGCCTGGATGCAGCCATCACGCCGTAGGGCTCGGCGGCACGCATCAGCGCCGCCGGCTCGGTCGGCGCGAGCAGCAGGCGGTTGATGGACACCGCGAGCGCGTCGGCATCGCCGACCGGGGTCAGCGGACCCAAGGTGCCCTGGGCGAGCAGGTCACGCACCCCGCCGGGGCAGTCGGTCGCGGCAACGGGCGTGCCGAGCGCCATGGCCTCCACCAACACGTTCGACAGGCCTTCCCGCCGCGACGACAGCACCAGCGCGCGGGCGCGCGCCAGGTACGGAAAGGGGTCGTCGACAAAGCCGTGCAGGTCGACGCGCGCGTCGATGCCGAGTTGGCGCGCCAAGCTGGTCAGCGCGTTACGCTCCTTACCCTCGCCGAGCACCAACAGGCGCGCGCATCGTTCTGCGCCGGCAAGCGTGCGAAGGCCCGCAGCAGCGTCGCGAAGTCCTTGACCTTGCGCAGCCCGCCCACCGCAACGACCACCGGCGGCGCGCCGGGAGCGAGCCACGGATGCGGGCAGGGCATGGCGGCACGCGCCTGCAGATCGTCCGGGCACGATCGGATTGCAGAGCACCCGCAGCGGCACGTCGGACACGCCAAAATGGCGCCGCAGATCCGCCGCGACCGCCTCGGAAACCGCCGTTATCCCGTCAAGACGACGATAGTCGGCGCGGATGCGCCGGGTCTCGCGGAACACCCGCCAGGGATTGAAGCGCTTGCCGGCCACGCTGACCGACAGCGGCGTGCCGACGGTGGCCACGACCAAGAGGTCACTGCCGAGGGACTCACGCGCGGCCAAGGCTGCCCGATCGTCGGCGAGCTTGCCGGTCATGATGAGGTCCGGTCGGGCGGCAGTCAGATAGGCCGCCAATGCCCCCTCAGCCCCGGTTAGCGGAGTCACACCAACGCCGCTCGGCAAGCCCTGAACATAGGGGTGATCGGGCTTGCCGGCCAGCACGTCGACCGCCACACCCAGCCGCGACCAAGCCGGCAGCAAGATTGGTCAGGGTGCGCTCGACGCCGCCGTCGTCGAAGGCTCCGACCATCAACGCGATGCGCATGCCGTCGCCCCGTGCTGATCGGCCACGTCGCCCGCGTGCTCCGCGTTGACGACGGCGAACAGCCCGACGCTCAGCGCCGAGCCCGCCAGCAAGGCCCAGAGCGCCACGCCAATCCTGATGCAAGGCATGAAAATCGAACAGATCCCAGACCGACAAATAGACAATGGACAGCGTCAGGAACGCGCCAGATCCGCGCTCAGCAACTCGCGCACGCCACGCCTTGCCGATGGACAAGAACAACGACACAAACAGCCCGATCCAAATCACCAGCCCGATCAGCCCCAGTTGCACCAGCAGTTCCAGATAGGTGTTGTGCAGGTGATCCAGGACCTCATCGCCGCCCACGCCCAACGCGGGCTCCCCGCTGCTCGCGATCAAGGCATGGCTGGAACCGGGCCCCCAACCCAACACGGGGCGCTCCAGCCAAAGCGACAACCCAAAGCGTTGCGCGTGCCAGCGCAGGCCGACCGATGACTCGGCGCTGTAGTCGGTGTCCCCCGACAAGATGGCACTGACCGCGTCTGTTTCCGCGCCCAGTCGGTCGACGATCGACCCCGCGTTCAGCGCCAGCAGACCCGTCAACAGCAAGCCGCCGAGCCAGGGCAGCGCGGGCCCGAAGACGCGTCATCCTCCCCTCGGCTGCGCTCACGCCAGGGCCGTCGCCTAACCTTTCGCCAGGCGTTTCGCCTGCAATCTCATCGGACCGCGCGGCAAAGTACCCGCGCCTGCCCATCCAAAACGGCAACGACGACGGTGCATGCAAGCGCGATCCACGCACCCCGCGACAGCGTCACCACGAAGCCTTGCAACACCAACGCCACGGCGACCAACCACAGCAACACCCACCAGCCGCCGAGCCCCCACGCCGAAGCACTCCACCAACGTGCCCGGAGCACGAAGAGGCCGATCAGCGCGATACCGCTAAACAACGCAAACACGATGGCGGGAAAACCGAAACCGGGTCGAGAGCTGAGGAAGCCGGCCGAGTCCGACAGCAGCAGCGACCAATCGAGTCGCCAAAGACCACCCAGCAACAGCCCAAACAACGCCAACGCCAGCAATTGGATCAGCCGGCGCTGATCGCCGCGCAGCGCATAGGCGACCGGCACGAAGACGCAAAGCTGAATCCAGTCGGCGGCGCTCGCCAGGCGACCGCCCAGGTCCGAACCGGGATACTCCGCGAGCGCCGCATTGATGAGCACGTAAACAGCGAACACGAGCGCAAGCCAAACGCCGCCCGATACGGGCAACCGGCGTCCGGTTGCCAACGCAAGAAAAAATCCAAGCCAGATGAACGCGAGACCGACCGAGACGCCGGCCGGTGCCAGAAACAGCGACAGCGCGGTCAGATAGAGCCCGAAGCCCTGGACGCGATCAGTCCATGCAGACAAGGTGGATTTTCTCGGATGCCTGTTTTGAAAGAATGCTGTCGTCAGCACCGTTGCCCGTGAGCACGGAACCGCCGACGCCGAGACGCGACGGCGGTCGACGCCATCAAGCGAAAGCGAACGATATGGTAGCAGAGCCACCGCATCCGGGCGCGGGCTTACCGGAGCGTTGGCCTTACGCATTTAGCACGACTATGTGGGAGCGATTTGCAATCGCGACGGCAACAACAGCAGACGCCCGCGCGGCCGAATCGCGGCTGCAAGCCACTCCCACAGACCTGAGACCGTGCAAATATTCGCAAAAGCGTGCGAAAGATGTTTTTCACCACGAAGGACTCGAAGCACACAAAGAAGAAAACACTTTCATTTCATAGTCGTATCCACCTTCGTGCTCTCGGTTTTCTTCGTGGTTCGCTGTTCTCTTGGTGGTTCGCTGTTCTCTTGGTTCGCGGACTACTTGCACAGTCTCACCTGCGCGGGCGATCTGAAGGTGGAGTAACGCGACTCGCATGGCGTCGTACCTGGCAGCCATACCGTCGAGATGGCAAGATTACGGCCCTCATTCCGTGATCCCTGCGGCTGCCTTCATTCCGATGCGCCTCGCATGGATCGGCTCAGGATCTCAACGCGTCGGGACGTCTCTATGTGCGGCATCGCTGGATTCATGCTGAAAGACGGACAGCGGCCGGAGCCGGCCCTGCTCGAGGCCATGGCGCGAACCCTCGCCCATCGCGGCCCGGACGATCACGGCATCCACTGCCGAGGTCCGGTCGGGTTGGCGCAGACGCGGCTTTCGATCATCGGCCTGAGCACTGGTCACCAGCCGATGGTCTCCGGCGATGGCCGACTGGCCTTGGCAGCCAACGGCGAGGTCTACAACTACATCGAGCTGAACGACGAGCTGCGCCGCGTCGGCCGCCCACCCGCCACCGGCTCGGACTCGGAATCGATCCTGCTCAGCTACGCCGAGTACGGCGACGGCTTTCTCGAACGTCTGCGCGGCATGTACGCCTTCGCCCTCTACGACGACGCGCGGCGGCGTCTGCTGCTTGTGCGCGACCGCCTCGGCATCAAGCCGCTGTTCTATGTGCGATTGCCGGATCGGATCGCCTTTGCATCCGAGATCAAGGCGCTGTTGCCGCTGCTGCCGAATCGGCCAAGCGTGCACGCGCCGGCGTTGCGAGCAGTTTCTGCTGCAACAGTTCAGCAGCGCAGAGGAGACCGTCATCGCGGGGATTCAGCGCGTACTGCCCGGCGAGATGCTGGTCATCGACGCCGATTTGCGGATACGGCGCCAGCGCTACTGGTCGCCGCTGGATGTGACGCCACGCGCGGTCTCCGTCGATGAGGCCGCGCAGCAGCTGGACGATCTGCTCGCCATCAGCATGCGCGAGCACATGCGCGCGGACGTCCCGTTTGGGCTGTTTCTCTCCGGCGGCCTGGACTCCGCGGTGCTCGCCTGCCAGCTACAGGCCCAGGGCGCGGGACGCATCCACAGCTACTCGGTCGGCTATCGCGGCACCGCCATGGCACACGAACTCGACGAGGCGCAACGCGTCGCCGATTGGTTCGGCTTCGAGCACCATGCCCTGGAGCTCGATCTGGATCAGGTCTTTGCACGCATCCCGCACAGCATCTGGGCCGCCGATGAGCTGATGCGCGACTATGCCTGTCTGCCGACCTCGATCCTGGCCGAGACGGCGGCACGGGACCTCAAGGTGGTGTTCTCCGGCGAAGGCGGCGATGAGGCGTTCGCCGGCTATCGGCGCTACCGACCGACCGGACTGGAGCGCTGGGGCAAGTCCCTGCTGCACCCCGGCAGCGGTGGCTTTCGCACCCGCCCGCAGTGGTCCCGTAGCTGGATGCGACGGCTGTTCGGGCCGGCACTGACCAACGCCGACGGACGCGCCCGGCAGCCCTTCATCGATGCCTGGCAGTCGACACCATCAGGCTGGTCCGACCTTCAGCGCCGCCAATACACGGACCTGGTCACCGCGCTGCCGGACAACCTGCTGGTCAAGACCGATCGCATGCTGATGGCATTCGGTCTCGAGGGCCGGGTGCCGTTTCTGGATCATCGCCTGGTGGAGTTCGGGCTGTCCCTGCCCGACCAGCTGAAGGTGCGCGGTCGCACCGGAAAATGGCTGCTTCGCCAATGGGCAGAACCGCGGCTGCCGCCGGGCCACCTGGACCGCCCGAAGCGCGGTTTCCATGTCCCGGTCGGCGATTGGCTCACCGGCTCGATCGCCAGTCGCATCGGCGACGCGTTGACACGCAACCACGGCATCCAGGAGTGGTTCCAGGTGGATGCGATCCCCGACCTGGTCCGTGCACGCCAGGCGCAGCGCGGCGGCGGCAGGGAACTGTTCGGGCTGATGCAATTTGCGATCTGGCACCGGATGTTCATCGAGCAACCGGGGCAAGCCCCGCTGCCCGAGGAAGACCCGCTGAACTGGATCGCATCCGATGCCTGAGCTGCCAAGGACGGCCCCACAACGCATCGCGTTCTTCCTGTCCACCTCCGGCCACAGCGGTGTCGATCGGGTGGCCAAGCATCTGCTCCCGGCGCTGGCTCGGCGCGGCTATGCGGTCGATCTGCTCAAGGTGCGCCGACACGGACCGGAGCTCGAGCGACACCGATCCGCGCATCCGCATCCTCGACCTCGGCCATCGCCAGACCTACGCCTGCCTGCCCAATCTGATTCGCTATCTGCGCCGCGAGCGGCCCGCGGTGATGCTGTCCGACAAGGATCGCGTCAACCGCACCGCGCTGTTGGCGCGCGGCCTCGCCGAGGGTCGACACCCGACTGGTGCTGCGCTCGGGCACGACCCTGTCGCTCGATCTTGCGAGCCGCGGGGTGCTGGAGCGCTGGCTGCAGCGTCTCTCCATTGCGCGCCTGTACCCCTTCGCCGACCAGATCATCGTCCCCAGCGCCGGCGCCGCGGACGACATGGCCAGCTACACGGGTTTGGCGCGCGAGCTGATCCGCGTGGTGCCTTCGCCGGTGGTGCCAGAATCGCTGTTCGACGCGGACGCTACCGCCCCCGCAACATCCCTGGTTCCATGACCCGGACAGCCCGCTGATTCTCGGCGCCGGCGAACTCGGCAGCCGCAAGGACTTCGAGACGCTGCTGCGGGGCTTTGCCCGTCTGCGCGCCCAGCGTCGCTGCCGGCTGATGATCATCGGTCGCGGCCGCGGCCGGGATCGGCTCCTCGCACTCGCCGGGGAACTGGGCATCGCCAACGACTTCGAACTCCCCGGCTTCATCGCCGAGCCCTACCCCTATCTGGCCAACGCGGACCTGTTCGCGTTCACGTCGCGCTGGGAGGGCCTCGGGTTCGTGCTGATCGAGGCCCTCGCGCTTCGGCACCCCCGTCGTCTCGACCGACTGCCCCAGCGGCCCCAACGAGATACTCCAGGGCGGACGCTACGGCCGCCTGATTCCGGTGGGAGATGATGCGGCACTCGCCGACGCCATGGCGGCAACGCTGCGGTCGCCACCGCCCGCCGAGCAGCTCAAAGAGGCCGCGCGACCCTATGCCATCGAGGCCGCGGCCGACGCGTATCTCGTCGGTGATGGGCCTACCGGCCTGGGCCGCGGAAGAGACCCTCAGCGTGAATTGGCCGTGGCGATTCCGCCCAGGTCCATCGCGTCGATGCAGCGTTCAACGGCGACACAGAGCACCTGATGCCCCTTGGGGCTGTAATGGATGCTGTCCCGGGCCAGGAACAGGGATGGGATGTCGCTCTGACGCGCAAAATCGTCGTAGGGATCGCAGTACTGCAGTCCGCGCTGATCCAGCAACCCGCGCACGATCTGACGCGGCTCGCCGAATTCAGTGGGATGCTGCAGGTCATTCAACTCCGGAAAGAGAATAAAGCCAAACGGAATGTGCGCCTGATCGAGCACCGTTGCCAGCGCATCCAGTTGATCGGCAAAAAACTGCCTATTCTCATCGGACCGCCATCCGTTGACCACGGTGCGCATCCATTTGGTGTGGTACTCCTCGCGCTCGTCGGCATTGAGCATGGCATAGGAGAAGCGATTGTCGAGCTCGTGGATAAAGCGCACCGGCATAGGTACGCTCGATCCGATCTCCAATCCGGCCCAGCCAGTCGGGCGCATGCAGTCCGCTCTCGTGGCGCCGCATGCGCCTTGCCGGCCCAACCCCCTCCATGGACTCAAAGTCGTTCAAGGTGATGCCGATCAGCACGACATCCGGCTCAGCGCCGAAAAATTCCTGCTGAGCAAGCGTTAAATAGTGCCCAAAGGTGTAGGAATTGACACCGAGGTTCAAGAGACGCGGCCCCTCTCCCTCTGCATTGCGGCCAGCGGCGTCGAGACATTCGGTGAACCGGTCCCCCTGACTGACGCCGGCGCCGAACACCACCGAGTCGCCAAGCACCGCCACGCGCTTGCCATCGCCGGCCGCCGCGGCAAAGTCGCGATCACGAAAGCCCTGCGGATTGATCGCGATCGGAATGTCGTGATAGGCCGTGCCTTTGAAATGACCGGAATAGTCGGGCTGGTAATGATAGCCCAATTGCGGATGCGGCACGACAAGGCCGGCAGGATAGCCATAACCGCTGACCGGCTGGCTGACTTCCAGCTTATAAAAGACAAGACCCGCGCCTTCCAGCAACAGAAAGACAAACGCCAACCAGACCAAAACAAGTACGACTCGTCGCATGACATCATCCGCAAATGGACCTGAGAACTCTCGGGATAAAGCCGAGCCAGGCCGATGGAACTTCTGTATACTCGCCGCGGTGTCAATGCCGTTCCTGAGCCACCCCGCCCCCGACAACCCGATGCCCGTCCATATCCTCGGTATCTCCGCATATTACCATGACAGTGCCGCCTGCCTGGTGCGCGACGGCGAGGTCCTGGCCGCCGCGCAGCAGGAGCGCTTCTCGCGCAAGAAACACGATGCGGGCTTTCCGGCCGATGCGATCCGCTACTGTCTGGCGGAGGCCGGCATCGCGCTGACGGACTTGGATCATGTGGTCTTCTACGACAAGCCGCTGATCAAGTTCGAGCGGCTGCTGGAGACCTATCTGGCCTATGCGCCGCGGGGACTGCGCTCGTTCCTGGCGGCGATGCCGGTCTGGCTGAAGGAGAAGCTGCTGCTGAAGGATCTGCTGAAGCAGGAACTCGCGCGCCCTCGCCGGCATCAAGCAGGCTGAGGCACCAGACTTGCTGTTCACCCAGCATCACCAGTCGCATGCCGCATCGGCCTTCTTCC
This sequence comes from uncultured Gammaproteobacteria bacterium, assembly GCA_963695445.1. GTDB lineage: Bacteria > Pseudomonadota > Gammaproteobacteria > Chromatiales > Chromatiaceae > Thiohalocapsa. The sequence continues at coordinate 233,416 of CAVOGV010000038.1, forward strand.
CAAGCCCGTTCGAGCGCGCCGCGGTGCTGTGCATGGACGGCGTTGGCGAGTGGGCGACCACGTCGGTCTGGCTCGGCGACGGCAACCGACTGACGCCGCAATGGGAGATCCGGTTCCCGCACTCGCTGGGGCTGCTCTACTCGGCCTTTACCTATTTCACCGGCTTTAAGGTCAACTCCGGCGAGTACAAGCTGATGGGTCTCGCGCCCTATGGTGAACCGAGGTACAAGGACCTGATTCTCGAACACCTGCTGGCGCTGAAACCGGACGGCAGCTTCCGCATGGACATGCGCTATTTCAACTACGCCAACGGCCTGACCATGACCAACAAGGCCTTCGACCAGCTGTTCGGCGGCCCACCGCGCAAGCCCGAGTCGCCAGTCACGCAGCGCGAGATGGACCTGGCCGCGTCCATTCAGGCGGTCACCGAGGAGGTCGTGCTGCGGCTGGGGCAGACCGTACACCGTGAACTGGGCGTCGACCAGCTCTGCCTGGCCGGCGGCGTAGCGCTGAACTGTGTCGCCAACGGTCGGTTGCTGCGCGAGGGGCCGTTCTCGGACATCTGGGTTCAGCCAGCGGCCGGCGATGCCGGTGGTGCGCTGGGCGCGGCGCTGTCGGTCTGGCACGAATACCTCGGCAAGCCTCGCGCCGGATCGGTCAGCGACCGCATGCGCGGCTCCTATCTCGGACCCGCCTTCGACAATGATCAGATCGAAGCCTATCTGACCGAAGCCGGGATTCCGTATCAGCGCCTCGATGACGACGCCCTGATGACCCGGCTGGCAGCACTGCTGGACGACGAGCAGGTGGTCGGCTGGTTCCAGGGCCGCATGGAGTTCGGCCCACGGGCGCTGGGTGGTCGCTCCATCATCGGCGACCCGCGCAGTCCGAAGATGCAGTCGGTGATGAACCTCAAGATCAAGTATCGGGAGTCCTTCCGGCCGTTCGCGCCGGCCGTGCTCGCGGAGCAGGTCTCCGACTGGTTCGAGTACGACAGCGCCAGCCCGTACATGCTGATGGTGGCCCCGGTCGCCGAGTCCCGGCGCCTGGCAATGACCGAGGCGCAGCAGCGCCTGTTCGGCATCGACCGGCTGAACGTGCCGCGCTCTCAGATCCCGGCCATCACGCACGTCGACTATTCGGCACGGCTGCAGACCGTTCACCGGGAGACCAATCCGCGCTTTCATCGGTTGATCGAGGCCTTCGCGGCACGCACCGGCTGCCCGCTGCTGGTCAACACCTCGTTCAATGTGCGCGGCGAGCCCATCGTCGGCAGCCCCGAGGATGCCTACCGCTGCTTCATGCGCACCGAGATGGACTATCTGGTGCTGGAGAACTGCCTGCTGACCAAGTCCGAGCAGCCGCAGCTGCCACGGGACGATGCCTGGCAGCAGGAATTCGAACTCGACTGAGAAGCAACCCCAACGTGACCATGCACAGCATCCCGGAACTCGACGCCCGCGGCCTGCGGCAGTTCGCGCTCACCACCGGCGGCATCGTCGCCGGCCTGTTCGGGCTGCTGTTGCCCTGGCTGTTCGACGCCGGGCTGCCTTACTGGCCCTGGATCCTGGCCGCGATCCTCGCCGTCTGGGGGCTCGCCGCGCCCAAGTCGCTGAGGCCCGTCTATCTGGGCTGGATGCGTTTCGGGCTCGCCATCAGCCGCGTGACCACGCCACTGATCTTGAGCCTGGTGTTCTTTCTGGTGTTCACGCCGGCCGGACTGATCATGCGCCTGACGGGCCATGACCCGATGCAGCGGCGCCTGTCCGCCGATGCCGCAAGCTACCGCGAGCCGAGCCGAACGGCCGCGCCCGAATCCATGGAACGGCCCTACTAAGGCTCGATAGCGCGGCGCCACCCCGCAAAAGAAGCGTTTTTTCACCGTAATGCTCAACCTCGGAACCTACCGATGCTCGACCTGATCAAAGACCTCTGGGGCTTCATGCGCGAGCGCAAGAAGTTCTGGCTCGCGCCCATCATCATCGTCATGCTGCTGCTCGGTGCGCTGATCGTGCTCGCGCAGGGCTCCGCGGTGGCACCGTTCATCTACACGCTGTTCTGATGCTGCCGCATCGGCGGGATGTCTTCGGCATCCCCGTTGCCGGGCTGATCCTGTTCTTCGCCTTCGCCGATCTGATGCTCGCGCTTCCGCGCATCGATCTGGCGTCGTCGGCGCTGTTCTATACGCCCGGCGTCGGCTTCGCGATGGACGGTCAGCGCTGGGAACGGGTCGTCTATCACTCCGTCGAGTGGCTGATGGTGACGGTCAACCTCGCACTGGTCGCGCTGTGGCTGTTCAACCGCATCGCCCGGCGCACCGTGCTCGGCTTCACGGGCCGCAAACTCGCCCTGCTGCTGTGTCTGCTGGCCATGCTGCCAGGACTGCTGGTGAATCAGGTGCTGAAGGAGAACTGGGGCCGCGCGCGACCGGCGCAGGTCACCGAGTTCGGCGGCGAGCGCCGCTTCACGCCAGCTTTCGTCTACTCCGATCAAGGAGGCGGCTCATTCAGCTCCGGCCATGCCGCGGCCGCCTTCTACCTGGTCGCGGTCGCCGCGGTACTGCGCGGCCCGCGCTCGGGCTGGGTCATCGCCACGACGCTATACGCGGCGCTGGTCGGCTTCGCGCGCATCGCCGCCGGCGGCCATTTCCTCAGCGATGTGATCACCTCCGCCTTCCTGGTGCTGTTCGGCTACCTGGCACTGCGACGACTCTTCTTTGGCAACGTCTCCGCGGCGGATGTGCTGCCGCGATCGGCTCAAGATCGGCCTGATTAGGTCGCCACTTCGGCGAATCATCAAGGGCACCGAGGCCCCATCTGTGCGAAGATGCGGGGTTATCCATCCGGCTCGCCGTCCGCGGCGAACGACACCGCCGATGCGGAACCGCACCACGGAGTGTTTCGCGTGAGAACTGGAATCTATTCCCTCGTCGTCAGCCTGCTGTGCGCGCTGCTGACAGCTGGCTGTGGCAGCACCCCGACATCTGGAGGCATCGGCGGCGACGGCGCCCTTCGAGCGCATGGCCGTGGCCGGCGACTGGAACTCCATCGCCATTACCAGCGTCAACTGCACGACGCGCAGCGACGCCTGCGCCAAGGCCTATGCCACCAAGGGCGATGCCTGCCTCAGGCTCGCGATCGAACAGCCGCAGAGTGCCACGGCCAAGGACTCGCGCATGCGCGAGCTACTCGACTGCGCCGAGGATGGCTACCGTAAGGCCCTCCTGAAGCAACCATCCACCACGGCGCCGAGCCGCCTCTCCTACCACGGCGGCCTGCTGCTGACGCTGAGCGAACGACGCAATCGGCTTGACGACAGGGTCAAGGAGAAAAAGCTCGACCGCGAGAACGAAAAGCTGCTGATCGCGGCGCAAGACGCGCGTCGCGAGGCACCCGGCAGCGCGTTGGGCTTTCTCTACGGGGCATCGGCGCACGTCTATCGCGCAACCCTCAGACCCCGCGGTCGCGATCGCTGCAGCGACCTGCGTCAAGCCGAAGCGATGCTGCAACGCTCGCCGTCACCGCCGCGGGAACTGGTCGCGGAACAGGAGCGCATCCGCGGCTTGACGCAGCGCCAATTGCGCGAGAATAGCTGCCCGCGCATCACCCGGCGCTGATCGTGCCCCAGCACGCGCGCACTCCAGCGACGGCAGACGACTGGCGCTGGCCGCTGGTCCTCATCCTTGTCGTCACCGCATGGCGCCTACTGATCGCCGGCGCCGTGCCGGTGACCCAGGATGAGGCCTACTACTTCAACTGGGCACAATCCCTCGCCTGGGGCTACTTCGACCACCCCCCCGGCGTTGCGCTACTCGGTATCGGCAGTTGGATCGCGCCGGGTTCCGCCTTCGCCGCCAGGCTCGGCGCCATCATCGCCGGCACCCTGACACTGCTCATACTCTGGCGCTTCTATCGCGCCTGCGGCCTGACGCGCGGACGCGACCTGCTGCTGGCCATGGTGCTTGCGGCGGGCACGGTGCCGGGCATGATCTCCGGCGTCATCACAACGCCGGACACCGTGCTCGCCCTCTGCTGGGCGCTCGCGCTGCATGAGGCCCTGGCCGCATTGCAGGGAAGCCGCAGGCGCTGGCTGACGGCCGGGCTCGCGACCGGTCTCGGCCTGCTCGGCAAGTACACCATGGTGGTGATCGGCCCGGTCTTTCTATGGGCCATTCTGCTGGCCGATCCGCGCGCGCTGCGCACGCCATGGCCCTATCTCGGTGGCCTGCTGGCGCTGCTGCTGTTCCTGCCGAACATCGCCTGGAACGCGAACAACGACTGGCTCACGATGCGTTTTCAGTTCGGCCACGGCTTCTCCGCCGATACCGGCAGCGTCGTGCTCGCGGCAGACAGCCTGCCCGCCGCCACCGGCCCGATGGCCTACTCGCCACCGCAGACGGGGCCGATGACGCCAGCCGACAGGCTCGCCAGCCTCGGCGGCTATCTGGGCAGCCAACTCGCGTTCTGGGGCTTGCTGTTGTTGCCGCTGGGGGCCACAGCGTTCGTCGGCGGGGGGCTGAATCGCATCCGGCAGGGAATTACGTGCGTCGCTTTCGGGACCAGCAGGCACCTTGCTCACGGCTGGAATACTGGTACCGCTGATGCTGTTCGGCGCCGTGTCGCTGATCAGCGACGTGGAGGCGAATTGGTCGGCCCTGTACCTGGCCTGCGCGGCACCCGTTGCCGCCATCATGCTACGACCGCTCGCACGCTGGGCCATCGTCGCCGCGGCCACCAACCTGCTGCTGGTCAGCATTTACGCCTTTCATGCCGCCACCGCGCTGCTGCCGCTACCTGATGCGGCGGAGCGGATCATGCGCGAGACCCATGGCTATGCGGCCCTGGCCGACCACGCCGCGAGCCTCCCAGGCCCGGTATTCGCCGACCGCTACGCGTTCGCGGCCATGCTCAATTTCTACCGACCGGAACTCGCCGTCCCCCAGTGGCCGGGGATCTCGCGTCCATCCGAATACGGGCGCGGCAAGATCGAGCCGATTCCGTCGCTGGACGCATTGCGCCGACAGCGGCTTCTGGCTGGTCGCCTACAAGTTCTCGCCACCAACCATACCGGGCTTCACCGCGGTCGCCACCCAGAGCACATTCGACTGCAAGGGCCAGCCGCTCCAGGTCGTCGCGGGCGGGGTTGCATGGGATGTCGCCGTCTGCGACAAGCCCTATCACGGCTGGCGGATTTATCGGTATGTTGCGGATGGAGAACCAGGTGCTAGGTACTAGCCGCTAGTGACTAGCGACTCGTTCTTAAGGCTTCGGCAACGTCACCCCCGTCTGCCCCTGGTACTTGCCGCCACGATCGCTGTAGGAGGTTTCGCAGACCTCGTCCGACTCCAGGAAAAGGATTTGCGCGACGCCCTCGTTGGCGTAGATCTTGGCAGGCAACGGGGTCGTGTTGGAGAACTCCAGCGTCACGTGCCCTTCCCACTCGGGCTCCAGCGGCGTGACGTTCACGATGATGCCGCACCGTGCATAGGTCGATTTTCCCAGGCAGATGGTCAGCACGTTTCGGGGGATACGGAAGTATTCCACCGTCCGCGCCAGCGCGAAGGAATTCGGGGGAATGATGCAGACGTCGGACTTGAGATTGACGAAACTCGATGAGTCGAAGTTCTTCGGGTCCACGACCGCCGAATTGATGTTGGTGAAGATCTTGAATTCGTCAGCGCAACGGATGTCGTAACCGTAGCTCGAGGTACCGTAGGAGATCACTCGCTCACCGGCCTCGGTTTCGCGCACCTGACCGGAGATAAAGGGAACGATCATGCCGTGCTCCGCGGCCATGCGGCGAATCCAGCGATCTGACTTGATGGACATCGGGGGTTCCTCGGCACGGCGCCGGAAAAACCGCCAATTATGCGACAAAGCGTTCGCGGCCGTCAGATTTCGACCGGCAAGCGATCGACGACGCGCGACGCTGCCGAGGCATCGCGTCGCTAGAACAATTCCTGCACCAGGGAGGCCTGCGCCTGCTCCTTCGACGCTTTAGGCACAGCAGACTTGTCGCGACCATGGTCCACAACCTTCAGACGCACGCGGGCTACGCCGGACTTGATCATTCCCAAATGCTGCGCGGCGGCGCGGGACAGGTCAACGATACGGCCCTTTGCATAAGGTCCGCGATCATTGATGGTGACCACGACGGTCTTTCGATTGCGCAGGTTCGTCACCCGCACGCGGGTTCCGAAGCGCAGGGAGCGATGGGCGGCGGTCAACGCATGCTGATTGAAACGTTGTCCGCTCGCGGTCCGGCGGCCGTGAAAGCCCTTGCCGTAATACGAGGCCATCCCCTCCGCCGCCACTGCAGTCACCGGTGACCAGAGCGTCACCGACAGCGACAGGGCCATGACCAGAGCCGGAACACTTCCGCTTCTCGATAACTCAACCATAAGATCAACCTAAAACGCGCTGGATCGCGGTTGCCCGGACGCCAGCCGGGTCATACCCTGCGGGAGCCAGACCGTGGTTCCCGCCGGAACCGGGTGAGAACCATTACGCACCGGCTCGAGCCAGGCATAGTTGCGTTCGATCAGGACCGACCGCGGCACCCGGTAGTGGCGTGCGATTGCCACATGCCCGAGGCGCCGACGCTGGAGCGGGCGTTGAGTTGGAATGAGGATTCCACGTGAGGCAGGTAGGCCAAGTCCTCCGGCAGCCCATGCCGACGGAAGACCGCACGGAACTTGGCGTCGTAGGCGCCGCTGCGCTCAAGGCCGCGAAAAAAACGCTCACGCACCCCGCGTTGGCTGCGCACGCGTTCGCTGGCGCCGAACAGCGCGCCGGCGCCACCGTGGGTCTCAATCTGTCGCTTGAGTTCTTTGTCGGCCGATGTCAGCGAGCTTCGATCACCAACCTGGTGCTCAAGAGAGCGCAGCCGATCGCTCCACCTGTCCTTGAGCGAGCGCACGAAGTCCTTTTGTGCGGCCGTATAACTCTCTTCTGTGGGACCTGGCAGCTCCGCAATCTCGTAGATCAGCCCGAGGTGCCGATCATCGTGGATGACCACCTTATCCCTGCTCCATTTGGCGTAGACATTGCGCCAAAAGGTGACGGCGTCTTCCAAACCGGCCGGCATCGGAAAGGCTTCCGAGGATTCATAGGCCGGCTCAGCGCGATCTCCGCCGGCACAACCATGCACGACGAATATGACTGACAGGATCAATGCGACAAACAGGCCACGATCTGTATGAGACATGCGGGTTCTCGGATAGCGCAGAGCCGATGCGGCACAGAGCCGCAGGTCAAACCCAATACTTTACTTGGGAGGCCCCGAAAGGGTCAAAACAAGACACGCCCAGGCACCCGAACCTTAGTCCACAGTCTGACATGCGCGAGGACATTTCGGCAGGAGTAGCGACTCGGGCTGGCCCGGCAGAATAGACGCAGCACTGCGCGCCGCTCGCTGATCTGGGGCATCGCCTTGCTTCGGGCCTCTATGCGCGTCGTAGCCTTGCAACCTGACGCGTCGGGACCGACCTAACGCCTCGATGGACTCTTGTTGCCCTTGGCGTTGTCGGCCCGGTAGTCGACCTGGGACTCCGCGACGCGAAGAATCGTGCCTCGGCCACGCTCGTCGGTACGACGATAACGCTCGACGAGCTGCCATTCTTCCGGCGCCAGTGGTGAAGTGTCGTCAAGACAAAGCAGGTAACTTGGCGTCATGCCCTCAAGCGCTTCCGCAAGTTCTTGGGCTTCCTCGATGCCCATGCGGCGAATGCCCTGCTCGTAGTTGCTTATGCGGGATTTTGATAGCGTCTTAGTGCGTACAGCAAGCTCGGACAAGCTGAGCTTTTGTCCGGTTCGTGCAGACCGTAGACGGCGCCCAATTTTCTTATTCAGTGTCATCCTACTAGGATACAAAGCGCCTGCGCTGTGCTCGGTACACTCTTTGGTGCGAATTTTGACGTTTCTCGGTGCTGCTTTGCCATGGGTTTGCACACTTTTTGTGCCTCAACCATCGGTGACCTCTGAATTCAGCAGTATCCAGCGCCGCCAGACCACCGGAGAGAAGCCAGTCAAGCCGCCCGTTAGCGGGCGCTTTGGATGGCGCCGGGGTATACCCTAAAGACTATCGAGGCGCCTCGGAACACATCGGGAACTCATCCCAACAGCCCATCCTCCCAACCACCGTCACCACGACTTTGCTGTCGAGCAACGTGGCCGCCGTCGTCGGGGAAGACCTCATCGAGGATCTCCTGAAACTTCTTGGTCTGCGGCGACAAGAATTTGCCGCGGCGCAGCACGATGCCGTAACTGCGGCGCGGGAAATACTGCTCCAGCGGTATCCGACCCAATTCCTCGTCGCCCGTCAGACAGACGTCGGTGACGATTGAGATGCCGAGTCCCAACTCGACATACTTCTTGATCACCTCCCAACCGCCGGCCTCCAACGTGACCTTGTAGCTGAGATTCTGTTGCCGGAACACCAAATCCACGAGGCGCCAAGTGCTCAGGTGCCGCGGCGGCAGGATCAGGCCATACTCGGCGATCTCAGCCAGCGTCACATCCTGCTTATCGGCAAGCGGATGATCCCGGGGCGTGATCAGCGTCGGTCGATGCGTCACCACGGGTCGGTAATTGACGTCATCCGGCACCTCAAGCATCGAGCCGACCGCAAGATCCACCTCATCGGCCCGCAGCATCGCCAGGCCGTCTCGGCCGGTGACATTGTGCAGGCGTAGCTCAATGCCGGGATAACGATCCGCGAAGCGCCGGACCGGCTCAGGCAGGATGTAGAGTATCGTCGACTCGCCAGCAGCGATATCCAGGGTTCCCTGATCAATGCGTCCGCAATGCACTGAGAAGGTCTCATGCAGCTTGTCCATCCCCTCCACCAGGGGCTGGGCCAGCTCATAGAGCAACTCGCCCTCCGGGGTGAGTCGGATCTTCGGCCCCCGGCGCTCGAACAACACCGTGTCGAGCTCGCGCTCCAATGCCTGGATCTGCAGCGAGACCGTCGGCTGGCTGAGGAAAATCTTTTCCGCGGCCGCGCTGACGCTACCGGTTCGGGCGGCATGGCAGAACGCACGCAGTTGCTTCAGGCGGTTTTGCTTGTAATGGATCTGCTGGCCTGAGGCCATTGGCGCAGTCCTCCAGTCGTGTGTAATCGTGCCCCGCGACTGGCTCAGTCCTGGTCCAGGTCGGCGAGAATGTTGCGCGCGACGCGGCGCTGGTCGTCGTCGCCGTCCTCGAGCACGCGGTAGAGCAGGTGCCGCGCCGCACCGAGACTGCCTTCCGCGCGCAGCTCATTGGCGCGCAGGATCATCGCCTCCACCGGATCGGGCCCCGACTCGTCGACATCTTCATCGATGTCTTCGGCGGCAGCCTCCTCGGCCTCGATGGCGTCCAGTTCCGCCTCCATCTCCTCGCGGGTCATCGGTCGGTAGCGTCCGGGCTCGTCCATGTCCCCGCCATCGATATCACGACCGACCAGGTCTCCGGCCGAGTCCAACAGCCGCAGCCGCGCCGGTACTGCGTTCCGGGCGCCGACTCCGAAGCAGCTGCCGACAGGCGCGGGAGCCGGTGCCGGACTGGGCGCCGGCTTGGGCGAGGAACCCGCGGGCGCCGGCGAACCGGGCCCCGAACTGGGCCCATCGTCAGCGGCGATGCTCTGACGCTGACGCTGGAAGAAGCGCGAGAAAAAGATGCCGAGCTCAAACAAGAGCCACATCGGGATGGCCAGCAAGGTCTGGCTGACCACGTCGGGTGGCGTCAACAACATGCCGGCGACGAACACGCCAACGATGACATAGGGCCGTTTTTGCGCCAGCGCCTCCGGCGTGGTCGCACCGATCGCGACCAGCAGGATGGTCGCGATCGGGATCTCGAAGGCGATACCGAAGGCGAAAAACAGCTTCAGCACGAACTCGAGATAGAAGGCGATGTCCGGCATCTGCGCGACACCTTCCGGCGTCACCGACGTAAAGAACCCGAACACCAGCGGGAAGACCACGAAATACGCGAACGTCATGCCCAGGTAGAACAACAGGATACTGGACACCAGCAGCGGCACACCGAGGCGTTTCTCATGGGTGTACAGGCCGGGCGCCACGAAGCCCCAGAGTTGGTAGAGCAGGTAGGGCATGGCGACGAACACCGCCGCCACCAACGCGAGCTTGAACGGCGTCAGAAACGGCGAGGCCACCTGCGTGGCGATCATCTGCGAACCTTCCGGCAACTGCGCGCGGATCGGCTCGGCAACGAAGGTGTAGATGTCGTTGGCGAACGGGAACAGCACCAAGAACACGAGCACAATGGCCACGACCATGCGCAGCAGCCGGTCGCGCAGTTCCACCAGGTGCGACATAAACGGCTGTTCGCCGCCGAGACCGTCTTCGGATTGACCGTTGGATGCTGGCGCGTTCATCGCAGAATGATTCGTTGGGGAAGTCTTGGTGGGAACAATGACCCAGGCTTCGCTCGGGCTTGTGACAGGGAGCCGAATGCCAGGCATTTAGGCGCAAGCATGGGCGCCGAAAGGCACAGGGTCGGCTAGGGCTGCTCGCGGCCGGGCATTCGCTATTCCGGTGTCCCGCCGGGTTGGGCGACCGAGTCGACAGACGTCTTCGCCGAGGACGCGCCCGGCGTCGGGCTGACGGCCGCACGCGGCGTACTACCGGCACCGCCGGATGCCCCGGACGAGATTTTCGGCCGCAGGTCGCCGGTCTCTTCGATGATCGACTCTAGCGGATTGTTCTCGGCCTGCTTGCGCAAGATTTCCTTGAGCTCCTCCGCCTTGACCTCACGATCGATCTCGTCCTTGACGGAGACGAGCGCCCGACGGGCGTGGCCAAGCCACAGGCCAGCCGTACGCGCCAGCTTGGGCAAACGCTCCGGGCCTACCACCAACAAGGCAACCACACCGACCAGGATCAGTTCCAGGGCGCCAATGTCGAACATCGCAAGATCCTACCTCTAGCCCTTGAACATCAGACCTTGGACTTGTCTGCCGGCTTGCTCGCAGCCGGATGCTCCTGCGCCTTCATCGCGTCCGCGCCGGCCTCAATCTGCTTGGCATCCTCTTCTTCCTTGTCCTTATCGCCGCTGCCATCGCCACTCATCGCAGAGCGAAAGCCCTTCACGGCACCGCCCAAGTCAGAGCCGATGTTCTTGAGCCGCTTGGTGCCGAACAGCAGCAGCACGATCACCAGCACGATCAACAATTGCCAGATACTGATTCCACCCATACCCATGAAGACCTCCGCGACTACCCGCCCGGGCAGTCAGTAAATTCTGAAAGTGGTGCGTAACCGAGTGCTAGCCCCTGGCCGCCGGGAGTTAGGCGATTTCTGTCAATCGCCAGCCTCCTCAGCACGGACCTTGGGTCTTTCGCGAACTCGCGATGATACCGCAACGCGATAGCGCATGTGTGTCGGTCCCGGTTCATTTGGTACGACCGGCCTTCTCCGCAAGGCCCGAGAGGCCGAAACGCCGATCCAGTTCCGCCAGCACGGCATCCGGATGCAGCCCCTGCTGCGATAGCAGCACAAGGGAATGGAACCACAGGTCCGCCACCTCATACACGATCTTGTCCGCGTCGCCGTCCTTTGCCGCCATCACGGTCTCGGTCGCCTCCTCGCCGATCTTTTTCAGAATCGCATCAAGACCCTTCGCATAGAGCTTGGCGACATAGGACGAATCGGGATCAGCCGCCTTGCGTGCTTCGAGCACATCGGCGAGGCGGGTTAGGACATCGGACATCGAGGGTCTCCTGCTGTGCAAGTTCAGGTGCGATCGCGAGCAACGCGTCACTAGCCATCAGCAACCCGCTGCCCCTCGGCAAAGTCCAGCGTGCCTTCGTAAATGGCGCGCCCGGTGATGGCGCCGATGATGCCGGTGTCGGCAACCGCAGTGAGTGCGCGCACGTCGTCGAGGTTGGTGATGCCGCCGGAGGCAATGACCGGCACGGCGATGGCCTCGGCCAGGCGTTGGGTGGCCTCGATGTTGGGGCCATTGAGCATGCCGTCGCGGCCGATGTCGGTGTAGACAATGGCGTCGACGCCGTCGCCCTCGAAGCGGCGCGCGAGGTCTTCGACGCGGTGATCGGTGACGACCGCCCAACCGTTGATCGCGACCTGTCCATCCTTGGCATCGAGACCGACGATGACATTGCCAGCAAAGGCATGGCAGGCGCGGGTGACGAATTCAGGCTCCTTCACCGCCTGGGTGCCGATGATGCACCAGGTAACGCCGGCGTCGAGGTAGGCGGCGATGGTGCGCTCGTCGCGAATACCGCCGCCGACCTGGATAGGCAGGTTCGGGAACGCGGCGGCGATGGCACGGATGGCATCGCCATTGACCGGCTCGCCGGCGAAGGCGCCATTCAGGTCGACCAGGTGCAGTCGGCGGGCACCGGCGTCGACCCAGCGGCGGGCCATTTCCACTGGGTCGTCCGAGAACACGGTCTCGTCATCCATACGGCCCTGTCGCAAACGCACGCACTTGCCGTCCTTGAGGTCAATGGCCGGGATCAGAAGCATGAAATTCTCCGCTTAAGGGAATTTGAAGAAGTGGCGATTTAGGAGTGGCAAGCGGCGAGTGCCATCGTTGTCGCTGTCGCTGTCGCTGCACTTGTAATCGTAGTCGGATAGTCGATTACGACAACGACAACGACGAAGGCAAACTTGACTCATCTGCAAGCATTCGGCGTCCTTAAGCAATCTAGTCCCTCGCCCCCAGCCAACTCGCCATCACAATATCCCTTTCGTCGACGGCATGATGCCACCCATGCGGGGGTCGGGCTCGACCGCCATGCGCAGCGCGCGACCAAAGGCCTTGAACACGGTCTCGGCCTGGTGATGGGCGTTGTCGCCGCGCAGGTTGTCGATGTGCAGCGTCATGCCGGCGTGATTGACCAGGCCCTGGAAGAACTCGCGGAACAGGTCGACATCGAAGCCGCCGATCATGGCGCGGGTAAAGTCGAGTTCGTAGACCAGGCCGGGGCGGCCAGACAGGTCGATGACCACCCGCGAAAGGGCCTCGTCCAGCGGCACGTAGGCATGACCATAGCGGCGAATGCCCTTTTTGTCGCCAAGCGCGGCGGCGAGGGCCTGGCCCAGCGTGATGCCGATGTCCTCGACCGTGTGATGGGCGTCGATGTGCAGATCGCCATCGGCGACGATGTCTAGATCGATCAGCCCATGGCGGGCGATCTGATCGAGCATGTGCTCCAGAAACGGCACGCCGGTGCGAAAGTCGGAACAGCCGCTGCCGTCCAAGTCCAGGCCGACGCGGATCTGTGTCTCCAGCGTATTGCGCTCGATCTGCGCGGTGCGATGGGTGGTCTGCTCGTTCACGAGATGCCTCGGGGGAAAGCGATTTGGTTGGATTGTAACAGCCCGCGCCGGCGTCTCGTCTGCGCGGTTGCGACGAGGATCAGGTCTCGAGCCAGAAGGTGACCGGCCCGTCGTTGACCAGCCTGACCTGCATGTCGGCGCCGAAGCGCCCAGTCGCCACCGGCGCATGGGTCGCACGGGCGCGCTGCACCAGCAGATCGAACAGTCGCTCACCATCGGCCGGCGCCGCCGCGGACGTGAAACTGGCACGGGTCCCCTTCTTGGTGTCCGCCGCGAGCGTGAACTGCGGCACCAGCAGGAGACCACCCGCCGACCCAGCCCCAATCCGACCCAGGCCCAGATTCGCGTTCAACCGAGCTGCCCTCGCAAAGATCGCGCAGGCTCAGGTTCATGCGGCCGGTCGCATCAGGAAACACACGGTACCCGAGCAGGCGCTCAAGGAGACGCTCGGCGCGGGCCTCGTCGTCGCCCTTCTGCACGCCGACAAACACCAGCAGGCCGCGGCCGATGGCGCCGACGGTCTCGCCGTCGACATCGACCCGCGCCTCGCCGACGCGTTGCAGCAGCCCGATCACGCGCCGAGCTGATCCGCGAACCGATCCGTCGCCGCCACCAACGCCTTCGCGATGCCGGGCTCGAACGCGGCATGACCGGCGTCCGGAATGACCTGGAAATCCGCCTGGGGCCAGGCCTGGTGCAACTCCCACGCCGACTGCAGCGGGCAGATCAGATCGTAGCGACCGTGGATGATGACGCCGGGGATACTGGCGAGCCGACCGGCGTCACGGATGAGTTGATTGGGCGCCATGAAGGACTGATTGACGAAGTAATGGCACTCGATGCGCGCCAGACTCAGGGCCATGTGTCCGTCGGCGAAGGCGGCGCGGATGCCGTCGTCCGGCAGCAGCGTGGCACAGCGGGCCTCCCAGACGGACCAGGCCTTGGCCGCCTCGAGCCGCAGGCCATCGTCAGCGCCGGTCAGACGCCGATGGTAGGCATGCAGCAGATCGCCACGCTCGGCTTGCGGGATCGGCGCCAAGAAATCTTGCCAATGGTCCGGAAACACCCAGCTCGCGCCCTGCTGGTAGAACCAGTGAATCTCCTCCGGCCGACACAGGAAGATGCCGCGCAACACCAGCGCGCTGACTCGCTCCGGGTGCGTCTCGGCATAGGCCAGGCCCAACGTCGAGCCCCAGGAGCCGCCGAACACGAGCCAGCGGTCGATGCCCAGCAACTCACGCACACGCTCGATATCCGCAACCAGGTCCCAGGTGCTGTTCTGTTCCAGCCCCGCGTGCGGCGTGGAACGACCGCTACCGCGCTGGTCGAACAGGATGATGCGATAGCGCGCCGGGTCGAAGAAGCGCCGATGTGACGGTCCGCAGCCGGCACCCGGTCCACCGTGCAGGAACAACGCCGGGATGCCGTCGGCGTTGCCGCATTCCTCGACATACAGCTCATGACCACCGGGAACCTGCAGTCGATGCGCGGCGTAGGGCTCGATGCGAGGGTAGAGCGGATCGACTGGCTCGGTCATGCGGGGCGGATTCCTGAGTAATGGTTCGACAACAAGCGATACATCTGTTTTGAACTACGAAACACGCGAAAAGCGCGAAAATTCTTTCGCAGATGCGTCGCGTTTTATGGCGACAAGGTGCTTGCCGTCTGTAGGGCCAAGCCCGCGAGGCCCGAACTATACCGAAGCGACCGCTACCTCAGCGATCAATAGTGCGGCGGCGGTCCGTCGGACACCTGCTCGCGCAGGCCCTCCGACAGCGACACCACCAGCCGCCGCAACTGCTCGATCTGCATGGCCTGCTGATCGAGCGTCACGCGCTGGCCGTCCAGCACCCGGTTCAGATGCTGGATTTCGTCTTCCTGATAGGTCAGTCGCATCTGCAAGTCCGCAATCGCCTCGGCCGTACCGGATGATTCGGAGGTGCCACGCGGCGAATCCGTGGTGGTATCGATCATGCCGGTTGTGTCGGCGGCGGCCCGCGATTGCTCGCTGCTCATCGGCGTTCTTCGCCTGCCAGGACCCCAGCCAATGCCTCGACGGACTCCACCGGCGCGTCGCACTGGGTTCCGCGACAACGGTAGGCGCGGATGGCCTCGCCGGGCACCATGGCGGCCAGCGCGCCGGGTAGGTCGCGCTCGTCGGCAGGGATGGCCAGCACCAACCGTCGCGGGTGATAGCCGCGCTGGGCCGTTGCTTGCCAGGCGGCCAGCTCGGCACCCTGCCCACGGATGACGATGGTCTCGGGCGGATACAGATGCTCGTCCAGCGCCATCAGCAGGCTGGCATGGGCGTACGGGATGCGCCGCATGGGCTCGGCGGCGAGCCTGAGCGTCGCCTGGACCGCGTCCAGATAGCGGGTCTCGCCGAGCAGGTGCCCAAGCCGTTGCAGGGCGATGGGCGGCGACGCCGTTGCCGGAGGGCATCGCCTCGTCGCCGAGGGGTTTGGGCCGCTGGATCAGGGTCTCGTGGTCGGCGGCGGTGAAGAAAAAGCCGCCCTGTTCGGCGTCGAAGAACTGCTCCAACAGCACGTCCGCCAGCGCGATGGCCAGATCGAGATCGGACCGGCGCCAGCGCGTCTGCAACAGCTCCAGCAGTGCGTCGAGCAACAACGCGTAGTCGTCCAGGTAGGCGTTCAGGTGCGCGTTGCCGTCCTTGTAGGTCGCCAGCAGCCGGCCGTCGCGCCACAGGTTGCCCCGGATAAAGTCCAGCGCACGCTCAGCGGAGTTCAGGCAATCGGCGCGATCCAGCACCCGGGCGGCGCGGGCCATGCCCTTGATCATCAACGCGTTCCAGGATGTCAGGACCTTCTCGTCCCGCCCCGGTCGCACGCGCCGCTCCCGCGCCGCCAGCAGTTTGGCCTTGGCGGCCTCGTGCAGCGAGCGCGCCCGCGCCGACGACAAGCCCAGCTCGGCGGCAACCTCCGCCAGGCTGCGATAGCCGTGCAGGTGCCACTTGCCCTCGAAGTTGGGCGTCTGGTCCAGACCGTATAGCGGCGCGATCAGCGCATACTCGTCCGCTCCAATAGGGCCGAAACCTCGGCACGATCCCAGGCGTAGAACTTGCCCTCCTCGCCCTCGCTGTCGGCATCGAGGCTGCTGAAGTATCCGCCCTCGGCGGATTGCATCTCAGCCATGACCCAGTCCGCGGTGGCCCCGGCCGCATCGCGAAATAGGTCAATGTCGGGCGTTCTGCTGGTCGGTGTTGTCACTGGTCTGGTCGTTGATGAGACAAGCATCGCAGCACAGCGCCAGCAGCGGGCCGTTGTCGTAGAGCATCTTCTCGAAATGCGGGATCATCCATTGATCGTCCGTGGAGTAACGGCAAAAGCCGCCGCGCAGCTGGTCATTGACACCGCCGCGGATCATGCGCTCCAGGGTGAACATGGCCATGTGCAGGGCCTTGGCGTCGCCGTCGCCCCGCGTCGGATCATGCGCCACGGTCGCGGCCCAGTGGCGCAGCAGAAACTCCATATTGGTCGGGTGCGGAAACTTGGGCGCTCGACCGAAGCCGCCATTGGCGGCATCGAAGCTACCGGCGAGTTGGCGCCGGGCGCCCTCCAGCGGTGCCGCGTCCGGGATCGCGTCCCCAGGGACAGGCTCCAGCTGTCGCAGCGCCTCCATCAGCGATGCGTTTTGCTCGCGGATGGCGTCGCCCTGCTCGCGATAGGCGCGCTCGACGCTGGCGATCAGTTCGGCGAAGGCCGGCAGCCCATGGCGCGGCTGCCTCGGAAAATAGGTGCCGGCGAAGAACGGCTGCAGGTCGTCCGGCGTCAGGAACACGGTCAGCGGCCAGCCGCCGGGGCGTTGCGCCAGCAGTTGGTGCGCGGTCTGGTAGATCTTGTCGATGTCCGGGCGTTCCTCGCGGTCCACCTTGATGTTGACGAACAGCCGGTTCATGACCTCCGCCGTGGCCGCGTCCTCGAACGACTCGTGGGCCATCACATGACACCAGTGACAGGCCGAATAGCCCACCGACAGCAGAATCGGCTTGTCCTGTTGCCGCGCCAGCGCCAAGGCCTCGTCGCACCATGGCCACCAGTCCACCGGGTTGTCGGCGTGCTGTTGCAGGTACGGGCTGGTGGTGTCGGCGAGGCGATTGCGGGGATGGTCGCTCGTGGTCGCGTCGGTCATGGTGCGGGCGGTATCTCAAGGCTGATCGAACGTCGGCAGAGAGTGACGACGAACGACGGCGATTTCCAATCGACGATCAATCAGTCGGATTGCGCCCCGGAGGCTTGGCCAGTTGAAGACGCCCAGATGGGACGCCCTCAGGCATGCAATTGATGGCCTGATCGATGGCGCCAAGCAGGCGCAGCAGGCGGCCCGCATCCCAACCGCAGCCAGCCAGCGCTTCCTCGGCCATGGGCCGAATCGCGCTCGTGAACGGAAACCCGCCGCCCGCGTCGAGCAGCGCGCGGGTGCGGGGCATGAAGACCCATTGCAGCCATTGCGAGAAGCGCAGCGTGTCGCAGCAGAACGGCAAGTTGCTCTGCAACGCGCGCGCAGGCGGCGGCATCGTCTCCCACAGATTCAACCGGTCCAGTTCAGCTTGCAGTGCATCCAGCAGCTGCGCCAGGCCAGTACCGAGCTCGTCGTCGGAATCCAACACCCGCCGACCCTAATCGCCCTCAAGCGATAGGCGCTGATTGCGGCGAGCCAGATTGCACTCGATCGTCACCGTCAGCATGCTCTCGCCCTTGCCTTTGGTCACGAAAGGTACGCCGGCATCGCCGCCAAGACTGACGCCAAACTCCAGCGTGACGCGCTCCACGTCTGCATCCATGTCGCGCAACGCAGCGACCGCGCCGTCGGCGAAGCTACGCATCATCTGCTGCACTCGACCAACGCTGACTCGAGCCTGTGTGTCGCGCGGTCCGCGCTGATAGGCCATCTCACCCACCGCGGACCGCGGGATCGACACCTGTTCGTCGGCCTCCACCAGTACCGACTGACCGTCGCCCAGATCCAATTCCACCAGCTTCGCCATCTACGACTCCAAACGATTTCAGGAACACCCTGGCAGTGTAACCGACAGCGTAGGCTTCGACTCACGCGCTGCCGCCCTTGGGGCTTTCGATGCGCTCACCGGGAGAAGCCCGTCGCGCACTCCGCGCCTAGCCGACCCACACCCGCGCGTTGCGGAACAGCCTGAGCCAGGGCCCATCCTCGCCCCAGTGATCTGGGTGCCAGGAGTGTTGCACGCTCCGGAAGACGCGTTCCGGATGGGGCATGAGGATGGTGACGCGACCGTCGGCGCTGGTGAGGCCGGTGATGCCCTGCGGCGATCCGTTGGGGTTGGCGGGATAGCGTTCGGCCCCTGCGTGACCGGGGTCGCCGGCGGTCTCGACGTAGCGCAGCACGACCTGAGGCTGCGCCGCGGCCAGGTGGTCGGCGTCGCGGAACTCGGCGCGGCCCTCGCCGTGGGCAACGGCGATCGGCATCCGCGAGCCGGCCATGCCCTGCAACAGGATCGACGCCGACGGAAGGACCTCGACCATGACGAAGCGGGCCTCGAACTGCTCGGACCGATTGCGCACGAAATGCGGCCAGTGCTCGCTACCGGGGATCAGCTCGCGCAGGTTGGCGAGCATCTGGCAGCCGTTGCAGACGCCCAGGGCGAAGCTGTCGTCGCGTTCAAAGAAGGCCTGGAACTGTTCCCGCGCCCGCGCGTTGAACAGGATGGACTTGGCCCAGCCCTCGCCGGCGCCGAGCACGTCGCCGTAACTAAAACCACCGCAGGCGGCCAGGCCCTTGAAGCCGGCAAGTTCGACGCGGCCGGCGATGATGTCGGACATGTGCACGTCGACGCACTCGAAGCCAGCGCGATCAAAGGCGGCCGCCATCTCGATCTGTCCGTTGACGCCTTGCTCGCGCAACACCGCCAGGCGCGGGCGGGCGCCGACATTGACCATGGCGGCGATCAGCGGCGCGGTCACATCGTCCGCGGGATCGAAGCCCAGCGCCGCATGCAGGCCGGGCTCGTCGGCGTCGATGCGGGCATGTTCCTCGTCGGCGCAGTCCGGGTTGTCGCGCAGACGCTGCATCTGCCAACTGGTCTCGGACCAGAGCCGTTGCAGGTCGGCGCGGCTGGCGTCGAGTAGCGTCGCATCGGCATCGCGGATAACGATGCGGTCGGCCTCGGTGGGCGCGCCGATGACACGGCAGCAATCGCCGAGCCCGTGCTCGGACAAGCCCGCAAGCACCGGCGCAAGGTCATCCCGGCGCACCTGCACCAGGGCACCCAATTCCTCGGCGAACAAGGCCGCCACCGGGTCGACGCCCTGCCCCAAGGCCAGATCGATCTCGACGCCGCAACGCCCGGCAAAGGCCATCTCGCACAGGGTCACCAGCAGACCGCCATCGGAGCGATCGTGATAGGCCAGCAGCAAGCCCTTGGGCATTCAGGGTCTGGATCGCCGCGAACAGACCCGCGAGCAGCGCCGGATCATCCAGGTCCGGTGGTTCGGCGCCAATCGACCCGTGCACCTGCGCCAGGCAGGAGCCGCCGAGGCGGTCCTTGCCGCGCCCGAGATCAATCAGGATCAGGTCGGTCTCGTCGAGATCGGTGCGCAACTGCGGGGTAAGACTGCGCCTCGCGTCGGTCACTGGCGCAAAGGCCGAGACGATCAGCGACAGCGGCGCGGTCATCTCGACGCGTTCGTCGCCGTCCGATCTGCCGGGTCGCTGCCAGACCGTCTTCATGCTCATGGAGTCCTTGCCCACCGGGATCGCGATGCCGAGCGCCGGGCACAGCTCCATGCCCACCGCGCGCACGGTCTCGTAGAGTCGGGCATCCTCGCCGGGATGACCGGCGGCAGCCATCCAGTTGGCGGAGAGCTTGATATCACCGAGTCGCGCGATGGGCGCGGCGGCGATGTTGGTGATGGCCTCGCGCCACCGCCATGCGGCCCGAGGCCGGGGCATCCAGCAATGCCAGCGGCGTGCGCTCACCGATGGCCATGGCCTCGCCGGTGGTGCCGTCGTAGTCGGTCAGCGTCACGGCGCAGTCCGCCACCGGCACCTGCCAGGGGCCGACCATCTGGTCACGGGCGACCAGGCCGGTGATGCTGCGATCGCCGATGCTGATCAGGAAGGTCTTGTCCGCCACCGTGGGCAGCCGCAACACGCGCCGCACGGCCTCCACCAGGTCGACATCCGCGCCTGAGAATGGCGCCGACGTCGACGCCGGACTGGTCACGTCCCGCAGCATCTTCGGCGGCTTGCCGAACAGCAGGCCCATGGGCATGTCGATGGGGACGTTGTCGAAGTGCGCGTCGCCGAGGCGCAGATGTGCCTCGGCGCTGGCCTCGCCGACCACGGCAAAGGGACAGCGCTCACGGGCACAAATCGCCTCGAACTCGGCCAGACGTTCGCGATCCACGGCCAGCACATAGCGCTCCTGCGCCTCGTTGCACCAGATCTCCATCGGCGACAGGCCGGCGTCGGCATTCGGCACCCGGCGCAGCTCGAAGCGCCCACCGCCAGTGGCGCCCTCGGTATCGCCGATGGCCCCATCGTGCACGAGCTCCGGCAGCGCGTTGGACAGGCCGCCGGCGCCGACGTCATGGATGAACAGGATCGGGTTGGCGTCGCCACGCGCCCAGCAGCGATCGATGACCTCCTGGCAGCGACGCTCCATCTCCGGATTGGCACGCTGCACGGACGCGAAGTCCAGATCCTCGGCGGACGTGCCGCTGGTCATGCTCGACGCGGCACCACCGCCGAGACCGATCAGCATCGCCGGCCCACCCAGCACCACCAGCGGCGTGCCGGCCGGAAAGGCGCACTTCTCGACGTGCTCGGCACGGATGTTACCGACACCGCCGGCGAGCATGATGGGCTTGTGATAGCCGCGCAGTTCACCGGCGACGCCAGCACCCGCGGTGGCCGGCAACTGCTGCTCGAAGGTGCGGAACCAGCCGGCCAGGTTCGGCCGGCCGAACTCGTTGTTGAAGGCGGCCGCGCCGATCGGCCCTTCCAGCATGATGTCCAGCGCGGAGACGATGCGCGCGGGCCGGCCCCAATCCTGCACCGACGCCTGCTCCCAGGGTTGCTCGAAGCCGGGTATGCGCAGGTTCGACACCGAGAAACCGCACAGCCCGGCCTTGGGCTTGGCGCCGCGGCCGGTGGCGCCCTCGTCGCGGATCTCACCGCCGGAACCGGTGGCGGCGCCGGGGTCTGGGGCGATGGCGGTGGGATGGTTGTGGGTCTCCACCTTCATCAGGATCTGCACCGGCTCGGCGCTGCGCCCATAGACGCCGCCGTCCGGCATGGCCATGAAGCGGTTGCCCGGCCAGCCCTCGATGACCGCGGCGTTGTCCTTGTAGGCCGACAGCACGCCGTCCGGCGCCCGCTCGGTGGTGTTGCGGATCATCGCGAACAGCGACAATGGCTGCGGCTCACCGTCGATGATCCAATCGGCGTTGAAGATCTTGTGCCGACAGTGCTCGGAGTTGGCCTGCGCGAACATCATCAGTTCGATGTCGGTGGGGTTGCGGCCGAGGGCGCCGAAGTTCTGCACCAGATAGTCGATTTCGTCGTCGGACAGGGCCAGACCCAGCGCACCATTCGCGGCCACCAGCGCCTCGCGTCCGCCACCCAGCAGGTCGACGCTGGTGCACGGACGTGGCTCGGCCTGCCGGAACAGCTGATCGGCATCGGCCAGGTCGAACAGCGCAACCTCGGTCATGCGGTCGTGCAGCAGATCCGCGGCGGTCCGCAGTGCCGGCTCGTCGATGCCTTCACCGGTCAGGTAAAAGGCGGTGCCCCGCTCCAGGCGCCGGACCATGGTCAGGCCGCTGTTGTGCGCGATGTCGGTCGCCTTCGACGACCAGGGCGAGATGGTGCCGGGCCGCGGCACCACCAGCACCAACTGGCCCTCGGGCTCGCCGCGGTCCGGCGGAACGCTCGGGCCATACCGCAGCAAGCGCCTCCAGCACCGCCCGCTCCGAGCTCTCCAGCGACCGCTCGAGATCGACGAAATGCATGAACTCGGCGAAAAGCTGAAGGTCGACGAGCCCGGCCTCGCGTAACCTTGCGGTCAGCTTAGCGAGACGAAAATCGGACAGGGCAGGGGCACCACGCAGGCAAAGCATGACGGAAGACTCCGTTCAAGGAAGGGCAAAGACAAACAGCGCTGAATGATACGCCACAGGCCAACAACAGGCATGCCAACCCTTCAAACTTCAAACTTCACCCTTCAAACTTCAACATGGCGCCCTTCCCATTCGACCCCATCGGCATCATCCGCTCCCCGTTCACGGACAAGTTCGGCATCCCGCGCCAACCGCGACTCGTGGACGCGGCTGAGGCGCGGCTAGAGCTGCTGGCGCCCTATGATCAGGAAGCCGCCTTCGCCGGGCTGGAGGGTTTCTCCCACGTCTGGCTCATCTTTGTCTTTCATGCCGACTGCCTCGACGCTGGCTGGCGACCCACGGTACGCCCACCCCGGCTCGGCGGACGCCAAAAGGTGGGCGTGTTCGCCAGCCGCGCGCCCTACCGGCCGAATCCCATCGGCCTGTCGGCGGTCGCGCACCATGGGCTGGAACGCACCGGCGACGGGCTGGCACTGCGGCTGCAAGGCGTCGACCTGCTGGACGGCACGCCGGTGCTGGACATCAAGCCCTACGTCCCTTATGCCGACAGCATCGCGGAGGCCAGCGGCGGCTTCGCGCGCGCATCACCGCGGATGTTGTGGCCAGTTCACTTCAGCGACGATGCGATCGCCGGCATCGCGGCACGGGATCCGCACGGCCGCTTGCGGCTGCGGGAACTGATCGAGCAGGTCATCGCCCAAGACCCTCGCCCCGGCTACATGGACCGCTACCCCGAGCGCCGTCGCTTCGCACTGCAGCTCTACGACTGCGAGATCGTCTGGCGCATCGACGACGACGGGGTAGAGGTCTGTTCAGTCGAGCCGTTCAGGGAGCCCTGACGCGGCCAACCCATGCGGGTAGTCGCCGCCGACGATGTCGCGCAGCACGCCGCCCGGCGGCTGGACATGTGCCGTCTCGCGGTGTCATTTGCAGGCGGATGTTCAGTCACGCTGCTCTCGCCCATGCCAGACCCGGATGATGACCACCGTATCGCCCTCCAGCCGGTAGCGCAGGATGTAGGCGCCGCCAGCGAAAGGCAGAAACAGCTCGCGGCGCAGGCTGTCGTCCATCGGGCGGCCGAGCCTGGGGTGCTCGCGGAGTCGATTGGCGCCGTCGCGGATCAGGCGGACCGCCTTACCGGCGGCGGTGGGGTTGACGTCGATCAGGAAGTCGAACAGACGCTGGATGTCGGCCTGGGCTTCGGGCAGCCAGATCAGCGCCATTCGCCGGACTCGTCGGCGACGGCGGGCTGTGAGGCTTGCTCGTCCAGGGCCAGCCGGTGCCGCTCCGCGCCGTCCGCGCGCGCGGCGAGGTCATCCAGCCAGGCCACCATGCTGTCGTGGTCGAGGTGGGCGCCGGTCTCTTCCCAGCGCCGCCAGCGCTGTTCGTCCTCCAGCCGTTCCTGCTCGATGTGCTCCTCGCGGCCCAGGTACTCGCGGATGGCGGTCTTCATGAGCCAGTGCGGCGAGCGGTCGCGGGTATCGCCGAGCCGCTGCAGGCGCGCTCGGGTTTCGTCGTCGAGCTTGAGGCCGATGGTAGTGGGCATGGCGGCTTCCTCGTTGGTTGCGATGATCGCAACCTATCATCGCTTTGTTGTCGAAACAACCGGTTCAGCCCGATTTAGAGCGGAACGGGGTTCGCAACCCCCGGCCCGAACGTTCATGGCGACGCCGACCGTTGGAACGAGCCGGCGGATCCCGCTGCCGCAACGTCATCAGGTGCCGTTCTAATCGCTAATCCGCGCATTCGCTGGTGCCTCCACCGCGGTCCCAGACGCCTGATCGCCCTCAATCAGCAGTCGTCGACACAGAATCCGGCGGGCGCCGGTGCCCCGTGGCCTGCTCAAAGGCATAGGCCAACGCGATCAGGCGCGCTTCACTGTAAGGACGGCCGAGTAGCGACAGGCCCAGCGGCAGGCCTTGCTTGCTAAAGCCCATCGGCAGCGTGATCTCCGGAAAGCCCGTCACCGATGCCAGATAAGTGGGCCGATCCGGATCATCGACGTCGCATTCGTAACTGCTGTCGTAGTCGTCGAGCAACGACCCCGCCGGACAGAGCAGGGTCGGGAACGCGAGGGCATCCAGTTCCTTCTCGTCCATCAAGGCGATGATCGCGGCACGCGCCGCCGGCATGCGATTGGAGAGGGTGTACAGATAGGCCAGGTCCGCGAGCCCGGGGCTGCGCAGCGCATTGCGATAACCACCGATCCGGCCCGGATGGACCGGCCTGTCAGAGCCCGCGATCAGCGGTGATTCGCTCATCCGCAGCAGGTCTGCCAGGCTGTGCGGCATGCCCTCCTCGGTGTTGCGCAGATAGGCGTCGAGCTGGTCGCGCAGCTCGGTTTCGAGCACTCTATCCAGCATCTCATGCCAGCCACCGGTCAGCTCATCCGGGAGCTTGATGTCGACGGTCACCGCACCCCTTGCCTTCAGGGTCCGCATCGCCTGCTGAAAGGCTGCATCCACCTCGCGGTTGCCGTCTTTATACTGCACCAGGATGCCGATGCGTGCGCCGTCGAGGGCATCAGCGCGAGCCCCTTGGTATAGTCGGCGAGACTCTGCTCGGTGCGCCGCACTCTCGGCGGTGCGCGGATCGGCCTCGTCGACGCCGGCCATGACACCGAGCAGGATCGCCGCATCGCGCACCGAGCGTGCCAGTGGCCCGGTCACGTCCAACGACAGCGCGGTCGGGATCACACCTGCGCGACTGGTGAGCCCGAGCGTCGGCCGGATGCCGACCAACGCAGCGACCGAAGCCGAGCCGCGCAGCTCGCCGACGCTATCCGTGCCGACCCCCAGCACCGCCAAGTTGGCGGCGACCGCCGCCGCGGTCGCGCAGCTGTAAGGCGTCCGACGCAGGTTATAGGGATTGCGCGTCTGCCCCCCAGCGGAACTGTAGCCATAGCGCCCAAAGGGCAATTGCATCTCGCTCAGGTTCGACTTGCCGAGCACGATCGCACCGGCCTCGCGCAGACGGGCGACAACGGTGGCATCGTGGAATGGCTCGTGCCCGCGCAGTGCCGCGGAGCCGCCGGTGGTCGGCAGGCCAGCGGCGTTGATGGAATCCTTGATCACGATCGGAATGCCGTGCAACGGACCCCGCGGCCCCTTATCGGCCCGTTCCACATCCAGCGCGCGCGCCTTGTCCAGGGCCTCCGCGTTCACCGAGATCAGGCTATTGAGCCGGGGCCCATCGACATCGAGCGCATCGATGCGGCCGAGATAGTCGCGTGTCAGTGCCTCGGCGCTGAGCCGACCCGCGTCGAACGCGGTCTGAATGGTTGCCAGATCCGCCTCGATCAACTCGAACGCCGGCGCATCCGCCGGCGGCTCGTCGTCCGCGGCGCTGACCCTCGGCGCGGCCACGAGCAAAGCGAGACCGATGGCGGGCAACAGCACGCGATCACGGTACGTTCTCATTTAGGTGTGTCCCCGTTGGCTGGCCCGCAGAGGATACCCGAGATGGCAGACTCGCAAACAACTGACCGACGGCAGAACCATGCGGTGACGATGCAGGCGGCGTGCTGCAAACCACGCCGGACGTGCATCAGCCACGCGTGAACAAGGTCTTCAGGTCGAGCGCCTCGAGCGGGATCAGGGCAGGCCCGGTGACATCGAGCAGCACGATCACGAGCGCCAGCACAAAGGCAACGCTGACCACGAAGCGCAAGCGCCGGTAGAGCCAGCTCGCACGCTCGGAGTTGCCGTCCTCGATGGCGGCAGTCGCCTCGTTGAACAGGCCGAACTGCGCGATCAGAAACAGCAGTGTAAACACTGCCGACAACACGGCCATGATGCGCACATGCATCGGCAGCCCGTCGTTGACGTTGGCCAGCAGTTCATAGGCGCCCGTCAGCCAAAGCAACACAAGCCCCAGCCAGCCCCAGCGAAACAGCCATTTGAATGCGGCGCGGCGCAGGCGCAGACGCACCCGCGGGGACTTGACCGACGCGATGGCGGGCAACTGCACGAACAGCATGAAAAACAGGCTACCGACCAAGATCAGCGTGGCGAATCTCATGGGCGACGGTGGCGGCGACGAGGTTGATGGGCATGAAACGGCTGAATGATGGTTACGGCAGGTTGGGAACGACTACAACGCGGGCGCTGCGCCCGAAATGCAACCGAGCAGCGAGGGGCCACAGTCGAAACGCGTCCGACGGGCCTGTTCCCGGTTGCCCAGCGCGCCATGCCAGCCGCGTCAATTGTACGCCATCAATCCGCTACAGCGCGCGCGTAATCAGCCCCAGCGTCGCGTCCGCCACCGGCAGCCGCGCCCGCACTCGCCAGCCGGAGCCAGGCGCGACGTCGAGCGGGCGACCGTCGACGGCTGTCATGGCGTCGAGCCGAAAGTACTCGCTGCCATGCGGAGTCATCAATTCCAGGTCGTCGCCAATCCCGAACCGGTTCTTGACATCGATCTCGGCGAGTCCCGTAACCGGGTCATGCGTCAGCACCTCACCGACAAAGATGCGCCGCTGATTGCGCGACGCGCCATCGTCGTAGTTCTGCAGCTCCGCGGGCGCATGTCGGCGGTAAAAACCCTCGGTATAGCCGCGGTTCGCGAGCCCTTCGAGTTCCGTCAACAACTCGCGTCGAAACGCCCTGCCGGCGAGCGCGTCATCGATCGCCTGGCGATAGACGCGAGCGGTGCGGGCGGCATAGTAATGGGACTTGGTGCGGCCCTCGATCTTCAGGCAGTCGATGCCCATGGCGACCAACTGCTGCACATGCTCCACCGCGCGCAGGTCCCGCGCGTTCATGATGTAGGTGCCGTTCTCGTCCTCGAACACCGGCATGTACTCGCCCGGGCGCTGCGCCTCTTCCAACAGCCAGACCTCATCGGCGGCGGGATGGCGCGCGTCGGCGTCCGCTGGCGGCGCATGCAACAGATCATCGGCGGCGATGGACAGGCTGCGCGCTGGCTGCGCCTCGTTCACCGGCTCATCACAGCCGGTCTGCCCGTCGGCGCGAGCGACCCGGTATTCCCAGCGGCAGGCGTTGGTGCAGGTGCCCTGATTGGCATCGCGGTGATTGAAATAGCCCGATAGCAGGCAGCGGCCGGAGTAGGCGATGCACAGCGCGCCATGCACGAACACCTCCAGCTCCATGTCCGGGCAAGACTCGCGAATCTCCGCGATCTCCGCCAGCGACAGCTCCCGCGACAGGATCACGCGCGCCACACCCTGGCGCTGCCAAAAGCGCACCGCCGCCGCATTGGTGGTGTTGGCCTGCACCGAGAGATGGATCTGCACGTCCGGCCAACGCTCGCGCACCAGCAGAATCAGCCCCGGATCGGCCATGATCAGCGCATCCGGCGACAGTTCCACCACCGGCGCCATATCGTCGAGAAAGGTCTTCAGCTTGGCGCCGTGGGGCATGACGTTCGCGGCCAGGTAGAAACGTCGGCCCTGTTCGTGGGTCAGCGCGATACCGGCGGCCAGATTGTCGAGATCGAAGTCGTTGTTGCGCACCCGCAGGCTGTATCGCGGCACGCCGGCATACACCGCATCGGCCCCGTAGGCCAGCGCATAGCGTAGGTTCTTCAGGGTACCGGCGGGGGCTAAGAGTTCCGGGAATGACATAAGCAGCGGAGAGTAAGGAAAAACGAGTGACGAGGAAGAAACCAGTCTGCCGCAGATTCTAATCGGACCGCTATCGGCTTGGCGGTTTAGGGTTGCCGCGGCTCCGCTGGTCTGCGGCGCGTCCTCAAGGGCGCTAACGCGCCTTAGCCGACCAGAGGTCGGCGCTCCGTGGGACCGCCGACTTCTAGTCGGCCCGCTGTCGGCTTGGCGGTTTGGGGCTGCCGCGGCTCCGCTGGTCTGCGGCACGTCCTCAAGGGCGCTAGCGCGCCCTCGCCGACCAGAGGTCGGCGCTCCGTGGGACCGCCGACTTCTAGTCGGCCCGCCGCCGCCAGGCGGCTTGGAGTTGCCGCAGCTCCGCTGGTCTGCGGCACGTCCTCAACGGCGCTACCGCGCCCTAGTCGACCGGAGGTCGGGGCTCCATAGGACCGCCGACTCTTAGTCTGCGCGCTGTCCCAAGCGCCTAGGGCCGAGGGCCGCGGTCCAGCACGATTGCGCATGTTTGGCCCTAGGCCCCAGGCCATCGGCCCTTCTTCCTCAATGTAACTCCACCTCAAACGTCATCCGCTCCGGACCGCCCAGCATCGGCTTGCGTAGGATCTCCACCGGCAATTTCTGGCCGGGGAGGCTGTCCATCAGCGCGATGCGGATATCGGCATAGCCGTCGATGACGGTGTCGCCGACGCGCACGATGCGATCACCTTCTTCGACACCGGCGGTCTTTGCGCCGCTGGTCTCGGCAAAGCCCTGCACACCGATGCCCTCGCCCTCGGATTCGGTATCGAGCATCACGCCGAGTAGGCCGGTGGCGGGAAGTTCGACCTGGCGCGGAAACAGGATGTAATCCGCCAGGGTTGGATCGAACGGGCGCAGCGTGCCGTTGATCACCGTCGCCGACGGCACCGACAGCCGACGCTGCACCCGCGCCGGGATGCCGCGCCCGTACTCGACATGACCGGCACCCGCCAGCACCACCAGCGTCTTGCCGGGGTTCGCCTCCAGATACCGCGCGGCACGCTCGGCCATGCCCTCGTCCCACAGCAGCTGCACGTCGAGAAAGTGTTCAAAGACCGCGTCGTCGCCTTTGGGGTGCATGTCGAACACCGCCTTGACGTGATTGCGGTAGTCCTCGTCGTCGCGATCGATGTCCGCTGGAATGCGGCTGCTCTGGTCAGCGCTCAGGGAGGCGATGCCGCCGTCCCCAACCTGGTCCGTGATCTCCTTTTCCAGATTGAGTGCCACGATGGGGATTCGATTGTCGCGAGCAAAGCGCAGGATGGGGCGGTACAGCCGGTAGTCGAAGCGCCACCGCTCGAAATACTCGGTCTGGCGCAAAAAATCGGCCTCGCCCAACTCGCCGGCGACGAAGGCATCCAGGTGTGGTTGGAACGGCTGCTGAAAAAACTCCATGCCGATGGCGAGGTCCTTGCCCTGCGCCTGCAAACCCGCAATGATCGCGAGCTGGTTGAGATGGTCTTCGTACCGGTCGTGGGATTCGCCGACGAACACCACGCGCTTATCCGCGAGACGTTCCAGCAGCGTCTCGATGTCCGCCACGGCGGCCACGTCGATCACCGCCGTATCAGTCGCGATGATCTCGTCGCTACCTGGCAGCATGACCGCATCTGACGCCACCGCCGAAGCGGCGGCAAGGCACAGGAACGTAGAGCCAAGGATTGCTATGTAAGAATTCAATGATAAACCCGCTGTAATTGCTGAAACTTTACTCCACATGATGGCGCTCCACATGATGGGGTTGATGCGCCGATGATTCCCGTCTCTGCCCGAAAATCATCGCCCCGCCCATCGACGCAAACAGCGACCCAACCAACGACCATGCCATCACCCCGCAAGTTCCTCAGCCTCCTACTGATCGCCCTGGCCTGTGCAAACCCGGCCCAGAGCGCCGAAGACGCCGTCGTCGGCCACGCGATCGACGTCAGTATCGACCCCGACCAGGGCAGCCTGCGCGCCACCGATACGCTGACGCTGCCCGAGGGCAGACGGCAGGTGATGTTCTGGCTGCACGAGGGACTGACACCGGAAGTCACCAGCGGCAATGCCGTGCTCGAGCGCATTGGCCACGAACAGCACCTGGAGCGCTTTCGGCTGACACCCAGCGACGGGCAACCCATCACACTGAGCTACGGCGGACGCATCCAGCATGGCTTGCAGAGCATGCGCGAGGGCATGGGCCGCAGTCGCGAGCAGTCGGTCGGCACCATCGACCGCGACGGCGTCTTTCTCAGCGGCTACACCGGCTGGTACCCGGACATACCCGACACCTTACTGCGCTTCGAACTCGAAGTCGCCCTGCCACCAAACTGGCTCGCGGTCTCCCAGGGGGCCGGACCCGAGATCGAGGACACCGGCCGCGGCGTGCGCATCGGCTGGCGCGAATCCCAGCCCCAAGACGAGATCCAGCTCAGCGCCGCCCGTTTCAAGCTGTACCGCAAAGAAACCCCATTCGGCGAGGCCCAGGCCTACCTGCGCCTGCCCGACGACGAGTTGGCGGCACGCTACCTCGACGCCACCGCCGAGTATCTGGAACGCTACAGCAAGCTCATCGGCACCTACCCCTACGCCAAGTTCGCACTGGTGGAGAATTTTTGGGAGACGGGCTACGGCATGCCCTCTTTCACGCTGCTCGGCTCGCGGGTGCTGCGGCTGCCATTCATCCTGCACAGCTCCTACCCCCACGAGATCCTGCACAACTGGTGGGGCAATAGCGTCTACATCGACTACCAGGCCGGCAACTGGAGCGAGGGCCTGACCGCCTACCTGGCGGACCACCTGAACCAGGAGATCGCCGGCCGCGGTGCCGACTATCGCCGCGATCAGCTCAAGGCCTATGCCGATTACGTGCGCGACGGCGAAGACTTTCCGCTGACGGAGTTCCGTGGTCGACACGGCTCCGCCTCCCAGGCGATTGGCTACGGCAAGATGCTGATGACCACACATATGCTCCGAGTGCTGCTCGGTGACGACGATTTCCGTCAAGGCCTGCAACGCTTTTACGGCGACAACCGCTTCCGCAGCGCCAGATTTCGACGATCTGCGCATCGCCTTCGAGGGGGCCAGCGGGCGCGACCTGAAACCCTTTTTCGACGCATGGACCGGGCGCACCGGCGCAGCGGAGCTGAAGCTCGACAACGTCCGATCGACGCCCGAACCGAATGGCACGTTCCGCGTCAGCGGCGACGTCTATCAGACCCAGACCGACGCGCCCTTTCCGATGGCCGTGCCGGTGGTCATTCACGTCGAGGATGGCCCTGCGCACGAACTGCTGGCCGAGTTCGACGGACGCACCGCCCACTTCGAGGCGGTGCTCCCGACAGCGCCGGTGCGCATCGCGGTGGACCCGGGCTTCGACACCTTTCGCCGCTTGTTGCCGCAGGAATCGCCGGTGGCACTGAGCAACCTGTTCGGCGCCGAGGCCGGGCTGATGCTGCTGCCCGCGCGTGCGCCGCAAGCGTTGCTGGAAGGCTATCGGGCACTGGCAGCGGCCTGGCAACAGGGCCATCCGCGCTGGCAGATCAGCAACGACGACGCCATCGACAGACTGCCCGACGACCTGCCGGTCTGGCTGTTCGGCTGGGAGAATCGGTTTATCGACGAACTGACCACCGCCGGCAGCGGCTTCGCACTCGATACCGAGCAGCAATCGATCACGCTGGAGGGCAGCCAGCACGAGGACACCAGCGTCGTACTGACCGCCCGTCGCGGCGAACAGCCGCTGGGCTGGGTGGCCACCACCGAGGCGGCGGCGCTGCCGGGCCTAGCGCGCAAGCTGCCTCACTACGGCAAGTATGGCTATCTGCTGTTCACGGGCAGCGCGCCGGACAACCAACTGAAGGGACAGTGGCCAGCCGGCGACTCGCCGCTGATGCACTGGTTTACCGATGCGCGCCCGGTGCTGAGCCTGCCGCCGCGCCCGCCCTTGGCAACGGACTAGATCGCTTGAGGGCGCGAAATCATTTGCAGATTTGTCGCGTTTGATGGCGACAACGGGCCTGGCGTGCGTAGCGCCGAGGACCGAGGGCCTGGGGGCCAACATTCGCGCAGTCCGGCCATCCGGCAGCCTTGGCAGCTTGGCGCCCGCGAGGCAACGCAGCACGCTTAGCAACAGAGCGTCTGACGCTCATCGGTCTTAGGTATCGCTCCGGCCAGCAGGTCAGCGGCAGTCGCCCATAAACACCCGGTTACGACCTCGCTGCTTGGCGACATACAGGTTTGCATCGGCTGCCAGCAGCAGCGGATTGAGCGCGCGAGGCGTCGTCCGGATAGCAGGCGACGCCGCCGCTCAGGGTCATGCGACGCGGAGCTTGCGCCGCATCGTCCGCGAAGTCGGTCGCCTCGACCTTGCACCGTAGCGACTCTGCAAAGGCGCCAGCCTCGGTGCGGGTTGCACCATACAGAAGCGTGATGAACTCCTCGCCACCATAGCGCGCGACGATGTCGCCACGCCGACCGACACCCTTGAGAATCTGCCCCACTTGCTTTAGGGCGTCGTTGCCGGCCTGGTGACCATAGCGGTCGTTGAACCGTTTGAAATGATCGATATCGATCATGATCAGCGCCAGGGGGTCACCGGTCTTTTCGGCACGCTCCAGTTCCAAGCCCAGGCGATCGACAAAGAAGCCCAGATTGTAGAGCTGCGTGAGTTGGTCGGTGATCGCGCGGCGATGATGCTTGGCCACCTGCAACGTCAGCCGGCGCACGGTTTGCACCTGCTGAATCAGCAGCGCCTCAAAAAGGCTTGGGCATCGACGTACGAGGCCACGAAACTCTACTGCCGAATAGAGCGTCACCACAGAACTGCTTTGGGCGCGAATGCTGGCGGAGCGGCGGCCTCGGTCAAGACACGAGATCTCCCCGAGCACGGCACCGGGCGACAGCAGTCGAAGCAAAACTTCGTGGTCGTCGTCCGCGCCCGCCGAGGTCACTGCAAGCATGCCTTCGCGCAAGATCGCAACTGAGTCAGCGAAGTGATGCTCGCGCCAAAGATACTCGCCTGCGCTTAGACGGACGCGGACACCGTCGCCTAGCTGAGCGAGCAGATCACCGAGCGAATCGGCGACCGCGTCTGCGTCCTGAAGCCCCTGTCCGTGCTGCTGCACCCTTCAATCGCCCTCAAGCCTCCGCGCGCCCCGACCCATACAGACCGACCGCATACTTGACCAGCTCCGCCTGGGACTCCAGCCCGAGCTTGGTCATCATGCGACGGCGATAGGTATCGACGGTCTTGGTGCTGATGCCCATGGCCTCGGCCACCTCACGCGCGCGCTTGCCGGCGGCGAGTTCCTGCAGCACGACACGTTCACGCCGCGACAGCAGCCGCTTTTCCGGTCCGCTAAGGATCTCGCTCGCATCCGGCAGCCAGGTCTGGCCCGCCATCACGGTTCGGATGGCCTCGGCCAGCATCGACACCGATTTGTCTTTGAGCACGAATCCCTGTACGCCCGCCTCGACCATTTGCGACACGAATGGCCGCTCGCCCTGCGCCGACAGCGCGATGACCCGAGTGCGCGGCAACAGCTTGACGATGCGCGCGGCGGCCTCGATGCCATTCATCCGCGGCATGCAGATGTCCATCAGCACCAGGTCCGGTTTCCATGCCTGCGCCAGCGTGATCGCCTCGTCTCCGTCGGAGGCATAGGCCACGACGTCGATATCAGGCTCGCGCGACAGCAGCGCGCCCAGACCTTCTCGGACCATCTTGTGGTCATCGGCCAACAATACCTTGATGCTCATTGCGTTCTCCCCGATTGCCTCCGGCAATGGTCAGACCAGCGCTGCGCGTGCCCGCGTCGTCATCCAGGTCGTGATTAACGAGCCTGAACGCACCGTTGTCAAGAAGCGGGCATGCACGTGGTCAAGACAGTTGCAGCAACGCTGGCGATGGTTCCGTGTTCAGCTTCCGGCTCAGGCGCGCTGCCGATGGTCGCGCTCCAGTCCCGGCGGCAGGCGTCGCACCAGGTCCAGCGCCTGTCGCAGGTCGCCACTGCGATGCTCGTGGTACTTGGCCAGGGCCTCCAGCGCATCGGGCTCATTGTCCGCGGCAAGCCGCTCCCACACCGCCCGGGCCTGCTCCCAGTCGCCCCGACGCCGATACAAGGATGCCAGCAACAGCCGCTCCGCCGGCACCAGCAACGGCTGCGCGGAGCACAGCAATGCCAGCGCACCCGAGGCATCGCCCAGCCGCATCCGATGACGCGCCAGCGCGCCGAGGTCGGCGCCGTGGGCAATCGGGTCGCGCTCCACCCCGGCCAGCGCCGGCACCAGGGCGGCCAGCGAGATCAGGTCGAGCCGATTGTGTCGCAACACCGCGCCCAAGCGCCCACCGTCGCCGCGGCGTAGCCAATCGAGCCAAGCGGCCGGGGCCTCGGCGCCGGGCAGATCGCCGTCGCGCCGAAAGCCCAGCAGACGCTGCTCCACGGTCGCGAGCCGGCAGTCCGGCCAGCGTGCCGCAAAGGCTCGGCGCACCGGATGCAGCAGGTCCAGATGCGCCAGGGCATCGAGCCGGCAGCGCAGCCCCGCGAGCGTAAAGCGCGTCAGCAGCAACGGCAGATCGAAGGACTTGCCGTTGTAGCTGACCAGGAGTTCGACGCCGGCCAGCCCGTCCGCCAGCGACGCAAGCATCGCGGGCTCCGCGTCCAGCCGTGTCAACAGCCACTGGCGCAGCAGCAGATCGTCGCCGTCGATGCGACCGACGCCGCAGGTAAAGGCCCAGGTCCCGGTGCCGCCGGCGAGCCCGCTGGTCTCGGTGTCGATAAAGGCCCAGCCGGCAGGGTCGCTCGGCGCCTCTGGGCACAAGGTCGGCAGCGTCCCGACGCAGTCGACGGCCCGATAGCGACCATGCTGGCGGCGCAATGATTGTCGCCGCTCCAGCAACAGCACGCCGGGGGCGATGATCTCGGCACCGAGCCCGTCGGCCAGGGCCTGCTCGTCGGGCTCGCGACAGGTCGTCGCGCGACGGCGGGCGGGATCGAGCCGCTGCAACCGCTCGGCCAGACTCGAGCCTCGGGCCGATCCCGAACCAGGCACCGAATCGGACACCAGATCGAGCCCTTCCGCAGACTTCGGCACCTCGCCGCGACCCCGGACCCGAGCCCGGACCCGCCCCAGACCGCAGCCGCTGCAACCGCTCGCGCAACGCGCTCATCGGCCACCTACCAGCGCGACCTGATCCGAGCCGTCCTCGGCCCTCGGCGCCAGGCCCTCGGCACTCCCATGCCCCAGCAGGGCAAGCACCGTCAGCGCCGCCTGCTTGGGCGTCTGTGCGCGCTGCTCGTCGCCGGGCAGCACTGGCCCGATGCAGGCCGGGCAGCCGGCGAGGCAGGCGCAGCCCTGGACCAGGTCGAGCGCGTCCGCGACAAGCTGCGCCGCGGCATCGAACAGCGGCGCGGACAGGCCGACGCCGCCGGGGAAATTATCGTACAGGAACAGGGTCGGCTCGAAGCGGTCGCCGGGTACGCGGTCCAGGGCCTCGTTGTTCGGCCCGCGCAGTTGGCCGCGACCGTCGTTGCCGAGCACCGCGAACCAACTGCCCTGGCCGTCGCCGACGGCTCGGCCCAGGTCCGGCACCTCGGCCATGGCGCGCAGTGCGGCGACGTGATGCAGCGCGTAGGCGGCGCCGAGAAAGCCCTCGATGGCGCGCTCGCGGCTCGGCAGGGCCTGTTCGAGCACCGTCGGATGCACCTGCCACCAGACCGACGTGGTGTGCATCTCCTGATCCGGCAGGTCGATGTTGCCGTAGCCGATGTTGTCGTGGCTGTAGTAGCGGATCTTCTTGTAGCCGGGGTAGCGGCGCACCAGATGCACCTCGCCGTGGGCGGTGGCCGCGCGCTGGCCGCGACGGTCATCGAAGCGATCCAGGATCTTGAGCCGGGTGTAGTCGATGGCGTCGGTGTAATAGTCGGCGCGGGTCTTGCGCACGAAGGCCTTGCGCCCGGTCCAGTCCAGCCGCTCCACCTGATAGGGCTGCGACTGCACCATGTAGATGGCGCCCTCGTAGACGGTCCCCGGCGCGCCGGTGTAGTCCACCTCGGCGATGATGGTCTGCTTGCCGTCCGTGATGTCGATGACGACGAAGTTGCCCTCCGCCACCGAGCGCAGCGACACGGCATTGGCCGGATAGCTGTCGGCAATCCAATACCAGCGCCCGACGCCATCCGCGGACTGGCGCTGCAGCACGCCCTCGTCGCGCAGATAACTCAGCATCTCGTTCAGGTCTTCATTGCCGAACTGGTCGCCATCCTGAAACGGCAGCTCGAAGGCGGCGCAGCGCACATGATCCATCAGGATCAGCAACTGGTCCGGATGGATGCGGGCATGCTCCGGCGAGCGACCGAGGAAGAACTCCGGATGCCGCACCATGTATTGGTCCAACGGATCGCTGCTGGCCACCAGCACGCCCAGACTGGGCCGATTGCGCCGCCCTGCCCGCCCGAG
Organism: uncultured Gammaproteobacteria bacterium; assembly: GCA_963695445.1. Lineage (GTDB taxonomy): Bacteria > Pseudomonadota > Gammaproteobacteria > Chromatiales > Chromatiaceae > Thiohalocapsa. Next base: position 269,870 of record CAVOGV010000038.1, read on the forward strand.
CCGCTGCCAGGTGGCGGCGATGGTGCCCGGATAGCCGTTCAGCACCGCCACGTCCAGCGCGCCGATGTCCACACCCAGTTCCAGCGCCGAGGTGCTGACCACGCAGTCGACGCGCCCGGCGCGCAGCGCGCGCTCGGTGCCGCGGCGCTCGCTGGGCAGATAGCCGCCGCGATAGGCCAGCACCCGCGGCGGGCGGCGCGGGTCGCGGTCGAAGACGTCTTTCAGATATTTGGTGATCACCTCCACCATCAGCCGCGAGCGGGCGAAGACGATGTTCTTCAGGCCCGACTTGGTCGCGGCGCGGGCGATGCGCGTGGTCTGGGAGCGGGCCGAGGCGCGAATGCCCAAGTCCGGATCGATCACCGGCGGATTCCACAGCAGCAGGTGGCGGGCGCCGCGGGGCGCGCCGCTGTCGGTGATGGCCGCCACCGGCTCGCCGATCAGCTTCGACGCCAGCTCGTCCGGGTTGGCGATGGTGGCGGACGCGAAGATGAAGCGCGGCGCGGCACCGTAGAAGCGGCAGATGCGATTCAGGCGCCGGAACACATTGGCGACATGCGCGCCGAAGACACCGCGGTAGCTGTGCAGCTCGTCGACGACGATGAAGGCCAGCGACTCGAAAAACTGCGCCCATTTGGTGTGATGCGGCAGGATCGCCTGGTGCAGCATGTCCGGATTCGACAGCACGATGTCGCCGCGGGTACGCACCGCCTTGCGCGCATCGCCGGGGGTGTCGCCGTCGAAGGTGAATGCCTTCACGCCAAGCTCCACGGACCGATTCAGCTCGGCCAGCTCCGCCACCTGGTCCTGCGCCAGCGCCTTGGTCGGAAACAGATACAGCGCCTTGGCGCCGCGACTGAGCACCGCATCGAGCACCGGCAGGTTGTAGCACAGCGTCTTGCCGGACGCGGTCGGCGTCGCCACCACCAGGTGCCGGCCGGCACGCGCCAGATCCCAGGCCGCCCGCTGATGGCTATAGAGCCGCTCCAGCCCGCGCGCGGCCAGCGCCCGGCGCAGGTCCGGATGCATGTCGGCCGGCAGGTCCAGATAGCGTGCGGCCAGGGCCGGCATGGTCAGCTCGCCGGTGATGCGCCCGGCGTACTTGCGCTTTAGCCCCGCCAGCAGACGCGCCACCCGATCATCGCGATCGGCACCCGCATCCGCCGCCGTGCCGGTCAAGTCACCCAGACCCGACCGAGCCTCAACGGTGGTCGCGGCCGTCATGTCGATTCCCATCCGGTTTTGCCCCCAGTTTTGCTGCCGCCGGTTCTGTTGCCCGCGGCTCAAGCACTTCGGAGGCTAACTGAGGGGGTGACTCAAAAGCTGAGCCTGTGCCGGTCTGTTTCGCGACGGAGACGCTCATCAGTGACTAACAACAATTTGCTGTTGCCCGGCGCAATCGAGCTCGCCACGAGCAGGCTATCGCTCAAACGAGTCGCACGATCGGCGAGCGTGCTCGCAGCCGCGACTCGGACCAGCGCTGGAACCCGCTGTCTTTGCCAGTCGAGCGACTGCTCGACGACATCGCTGGGCCACGCCGGGATACGGGCACCGCGCCCTGGAGGTTAGTCGATGGCAACCATGTCCAACGCCCGCTTCACCTTGGCCTCGCCCCAGGTCTTGCGCGGCGACAGAGCTGCCGTCCGCCTTGATCATGGTGCCGTCGCCCGGTCCGAGCGTGACCATGCCGCTGTCGCTGCCGACGACCACCTCGCCGTCGAGCACCAGTACGCCGGTGGCGCCATCGATGGGGCCGACCCAAAACTCGGTGCCGCGGACGCCAAGAATGGCTACCGGCGTGCGCACGTGCACGCTCCGGTCTCCGCCTCCGCCTAGCTTGTCGCTGATGAACAGCAACGCGCCCTTGAGCGCATTCAGCGTGATCTCGGTCGCACCATCGGGGTCATAGACGAACTCATCGACGGCGAGCTCGGCGTTCTCTCCCATCGTGATCGCCGAGCCGTCCGCCAGCATCGCCTTGAGCCGCGACGCCCTACCGGTCCGCAGCAGGTCCTGATAGAAGACGGAAGAGGCGGACGCCAACGGTCTTGTCTGGCCGGCATAGACCGCCTCGGCGCGCTGCTGCACCCGCTCCACGACACCGACATCGGCACGCCCGCCACTTGCATCGGCGACGGCGGCAGCGCTTGCCGCGCACCAGAACAATCCGCCAACAAACCAGCCGTGTTGTATCCCCATCGTTGAGAGTCCTCTCTGCTGTGTCGACTACCTCGGCGTCGGCCGGATGACCGCTCCCCGTTTTTTACGATATGGTCGCAGCAGGTATTCGACGACACCGCCGGTCGGGTTAGCGTCCGTCACAAGAAGGTATGCGCTTGATTAATTTTTGGAAAGAGGTCTTTGTCGATGCGTCGACCTTTGCAACGATGACACCACTGCAGCAAGAAGGGCCAAGGGCCAATGATGCGCAATCGCCCTGTACGATGGCCCTCGGCCCTCGGCACTTGGCCCATTCGACGCAACGCCCAGGACAGGCATTTCGGCGCGAAGCTCCATAGCTCAAGTCGTCAACCGCAACTCATCCAGGATCATGCGTCATCAGCACAAGCTGCTACCGCCGTTGCTCGCGAGTCTCTTGCTGGCGGTGGCCCTGTTCGCGCAGGTGCGCTACCCGTTGGTGTTCGCCGGCTGGCGCAACCTGGCCTTCGACGCCTACATGGCGGCCCATCCCGCGGCTCCCGATGCGCCCATCACAGTGGTGGACATCGACGAGCGGAGCATCGCCCGCTACGGCGCCTGGCCCTGGCCCGGCAGCACCCTTGCGACATTGATCGACCATGCCGCCGAGCTGGGAGCCACCGCGATCGTTCTGGCCGCGATACCGACCGATGGCGACGACTGCGCCGCGCCCGATCGCGTCGCCGCGGCCGACGACGACAGCAACTCCCAGGTCAGATCTCCGAACAGCCCCCTCTTCAGCAGTCTAGCGGCGCTGCCGTCGGTGATCGGGTTCGCGTTGATCGAAGGTGGCAGCGAGACCCGTCCCCCGCCGCAACGAGCCAGCGTGGTCACGTTGGGCAGCGCCGCGTCGATGCTCGAGATGCGCCTGTCCGGGCGTCTGTTGCCCGCCGATGGCGCGGCACGGGCTGCCGCCGGTGTCGGCGCGCTGAATGTCTTCCCGGACGCTGATGGACGCGTTCGCCGCGTGCCCTTGCTGGTCCAGTCCGGGGATGCGTTGTATCCGTCGCTGGCGGCCGAGATGCTGCGAGTCGCGACCGGTGCGGGTTCGTACCTGGCTCGATTCGAGTCGGGAACGGCGCTGGACTCCGAGGTGTCCCTGAAGATCGGCGCTGCGGTGACCCGGCTGAACGGCAACGGCGAGATCTGGCTGCACTATGCGCCGCGTGGCGCCTTTCCCGTGGTCAGCGCGGCCGATGTGCTGGGCACTATGCCGGACGATCTGCCGGCCGATGCCGCGGCCAAAGGCATGGCCGACGGGTTGGAAGGAGATCGACCGGCGCAGGTGCTCCGCGACCGCGTGGCCGTGATCGGCGTCTCCGCGCCCGGTATCGGCGCCATGGTCGCCTCTCCGCTCGGAGAGCGGCTGTCGCCCGCGGAACTCCACGCCCAGATCTTGGCGCAGCTCGCCTCGGGCGCGCACCCGCGGCGACCGCCCTGGGCCCGTGGCGCCGAGGCCGCCGTCGCCGGCGCCGGTTCGCTGCTGCTGATCCTGATCTCGCTTCGGCGCCGCGGGTTGTGGCTGGTCGCACCCGGCGTGCTGATGATCGGCACCCTGCTCGCGGGCGGCTATCTGCTGTTCAGGGACGCGCTACTGCTGCTCGACCCGGTCTCCCCGGCGCTGACCATCGCCGTCGTCTACGCCACCTTGACCCTGACCAGTTACCTGGTGACGGACCGGGAGCGGCGCTGGATGCAACGGGCCTTCGCCAGCTACGTGTCGCCGACCCTGGTGCAGCATCTGATCCGCCATCCCGAACAGCTGCGCCTGGGCGGCGAACGGCGCGAATGCAGCTTCATCATGACGGACCTGGCCGGCTTCACGCCGCTGGTGGAACGCAGCAGCCCGGAGGCATTGGTAGACCTGCTGAACCGCTACCTCGACGGCCTCATCAGCGTCGTCTTTCGCCACGCGGGGACCATCGACCGCATCGTCGGCGATGCCGTCTCGGTGCGCTTCTCCGCCCCCGTGCATCAGCCGGACCACGCCCAGCGCGCGCTCGACTGCGCCCTGGCCATCGATCGATTTGCGCGCGAATTCGCCGCCGCCATGCAGGCACAAGGCATCGCGCTCGGCCAGACCCGCATCGGCGTGCACACCGGCGAGGTCATCGTCGGCAACTTCGGCGGCAGTCGGCAACTCGATTACCGCGCCTTCGGCGACGCCATCAACACCGCCGCGCGCCTGGAGTCCGCGAACAAGTATTTCGGCACCAGCCTCGCGGTCAGCGCCATCACGCTGGCGCAGTGCCGCGACGCGGCGGTCCGCCCCATCGGCGACCTGCTGCTGAAGGGCAAGACCCGCACCATCACCACCTTCACGCCGCTGACGCCGACGCAGATCGCATCCGGCCTCGCCGAGCACTACGAGCGCGCCTATCGCAGCGCCGAACAGGACGATCCCGAGGCGCTCGCGGCCTTCGCGGCCTGCGCCGAACGTTTCCCCGACGATCCGCTGACCGGCTTTCACCTCCAACGTCTGCGCGGCGGCGAGCGCGGCGTCGTCATCAAGCTGGAAAAATAAACGCAGCAGGCCCTCTACAGCATCTTCGTCACCAACTTCACGCTCGGATCATGCTTGTCGGTCTGGATGCGGAAACCGAGTGATTTCATCAACGCCAGCATGCGCGTGTTGGCGGTCAGCACCTCGCCCTCCATGATGCGCAAGCCGAGGTCGCGTGCGTTCTGCATCAGCGAGCGCATCAAGCGTGCGCCGACGCCGTGACCCCGGCAGTGGTCGGAAACGACAATGGCGAACTCGCAGCTGTCGCCGCCGGGGCGCGACATGTACCGTGCGACGCCAACCTGGACGTCGCGGCCGTCCTCCTCGATGACGCCGATGAGTGCCATCTCGCGGTCGTAGTCGATCTGCGTAAAGCGAACCAGCATATCCGGCGTCAGCTCCTTGATGGCCTGCATGAAGCGGAAGTACTTGGTCTGCTCCGATAGTCCGCGGACGAAGTCCTGCTCCATCTGCGCGTCCTCAGGGCGGATCGGGCGGATGGTGAGGTCGATCCCCTCCGGCAGCGGTACGCGCTCGATCAGATGCTGCGGATAGGGATGGATGGCCATGTGCCCATACAACGACTGCTGTGAAGGCCGGTAGTTGACGCGAAACCGAGCGTCCACCGCGATCACGTCCAGGTCGTTGCCGATCAACGGGTTGATCTCCATCTCGATGATCTCCGGCAGCTCGCAGACCATCTCCGAGACGCGCTGCAACACCTTCGAGAGGGCCTGACGGTTCATCGGCGGCATGTTGCTGAAGGCCCCCATCAGACGCGCGACGCGGGTGTGCTCGATCATGGTCTGGATGATGAACGCATTCAGCGGCGGCAGGCCCAGGGAGCGGTCCGCGAGCACCTCCATGTCGGTACCGCCGGCACCGAAGCTGATCACCGGCCCGAAGATCGGGTCGCGCGTCACACCCACCATCAACTCGCGCGCATTGCGCGTCGGCACCATGTGCTCCACGGTCACGCCGTTGATGCGCGCCTCCGGGCGCAATTTGGCCGCGCGCTCGGTGATCTCGCTAAAGGCACGGCGAATGCTGCGGGCGTCGTTCAGGTTCAATCGCACACCGTCGACATCGGACTTGTGCTCGATGTCCGGCGAGTCGATCTTCATCACGACCGGGAAGCTCAATGACTCCGCCGCCATCAGCGCCTCGTGCGCGGTGCGCGCCATCACCGCCTGCGTGGTGGGAATGCGAAACGCCGACAGGATCGCCTTCGCCTCGATGGTGCTCAGCGTCTTACGGCCATCGGCCATGACGCCTTCGATAATCAGCCGCGCGCCATCCACATCCGGCGTGATCTGCGTCGAGATCGGCGCCGGCGACTGGATCAGCAGCTTCTGATTGCGTTGATGCTCCGACAGGTAGGACATGGCGTCCACCGCGAGGTCTGGTGAATCCAGATGCGGCACGCCGTTCTTCGCCAACAGCTGTTGCGCCTCGGCGACATTGGCCTCGCCCATCCAGCAAGTCAGCACCGGTTTGCGGGTCTGCTTCGCCGCTTCGATCACCTGCTCGGCAACGGCGGTCGACTGCGAGGCGACCATCGGACGAGAACACCACCAACACCCCGTCGACGCCTTTGTCCGCCAGGGCGGCGTCGATGGCGATCCGGTAACGTTCCGCGGACGCATCGCCGATCACGTCGATCGGATTGCCGTGCGACCAATGGTCCGGCAGTCCCTGCTCCAGCGCGGCGCGTGTCTCGTCGCTGAACCGCGCCAGCACCAGGCACCGTTCGACGGCGCGATCCACTGCTATCACGCCGGGCCCACCGCCATTGGTAATGATGGCAATGCGGTTGCCCAACATGCGTCGCCCGGCGCCGAAAACCTGCGCCGCCGCGAACAATTGCCAAAGCCGGTCCACACGCACGCCGCCGCCGCGTTCCATGGCCGCGCGAAATACCTCGCTCGCGCCGACATAGGCGCCGGTATGCGACTTGGCGGCGCGCGATCCCGCGGCATGGCGTCCGCTCTTGATCACGATCACCGGCTTGAGCCGGGCCGCGGCGCGCAACCCACTCATGAAACGACGGGCGTCGCGAATCCCTTCCACATACAGCAAGATACAGTTGGTCTGCGGGTCCAGCGCCAGGTAGTCCAGCACGTCGCCAAAGTCCACATCCGCCGCTGCGCCCAGCGAGACCACGGCCGAAAAGCCGACTTGGCGTGGTGCCGCCCAGTCCAGCATCGCGGTGCAGATCGCACCGGACTGCGACACCAGCGCGACCTTGCCGGGCGCGGGCAACGTGCTCATGCAGCTGGCATTGAGGCCGTAGGACGGGCGCATCACGCCCAGGCAATTGGGGCCGAGCACGCGGATGCGATTGCGTCGCGCCGCCTCCACCAGCCGCTCCTGTAAGGTCGCACCTCGCTCGCCGTGCTCGCCGAAGCCGGCGGAGAGCACCACCGCGGCCTTGACGTTGGCCCCGCCGCATTGGTCCAGAATACCCGGTACCGTCTCCGCGGGGGTGATGATCAGGGCCAGATCCACGGTGCGCTTCAACTCCGCGAGATTTTTGTAACAGCGGTTCCCCGCCACCGTCTCGTGCTTCGGATTGATCGGATAACAACTGCCCTTACACCCACCCGCGACCAGGTTGCGATAAACCATGCCGCCCACCGAGCCCTCGCGGTCGCTGGCGCCGAACACGGCGACATTTTCGGGGACGAAGAGTTGATCCACATCGGTGAGTCGCATAAGAGTCTGCCCTCCTGGGCGAAACGCTGGGCGATTGCCGGAGAATCTCGTACCAGATGGCGCCGGATTGAGGCCCGCCTTCAAGGAGCGCGGCAGAGCATAGCCGGCTATGTGACTACCGGGGCGACACGGAAGGCGGGCTCAAGACAAGTCAGCTGGTATGAGATTCGAAGAAATCGCCTAAGCTTGGAAAAAAATCGATGGCCGCGGATATACTCAGCCCATGAATCTCGCATACATCTCCCATCACGACTGCCAAGACCACCAGATGGGCGCGCACCATGTGGAGGTACCGGAACGCCTGCACGCCATCAGCGACCGCATGATCGCCTCTGGCATCGAGATGTTAGTCACCCATTATGACGCGCCCAAGGCCACCCGCGAGCAATTGCTGCGCGTGCACGACGCCGAGTACGTGGACCGAATCTTCGATGCCGCGCCCACCGCGCCGGATGTGCTCAGCTGGGTCGACGGCGACACTGCCATGTGCAGCGGCACGCTGAACGCCGCGCTGCGCGCCGCCGGCTCAGCCGCACCTGGCCGTGGATCTGGTCATGAGCGACAAACATCACGCCGCCTTCTGCGCCGTACGCCCGCCGGGCCACCATGCCGAGCGCCATGCCGCGATGGGTTTTTGCTTTTTCAACAACGTCGCCGTCGGCGCCTGGCATGCCATGGACCGCTACGGGCTTGAGCGCATCGCCATCATCGACTTCGACGTGCACCACGGCAACGGCACCGAAGACATCGTCGCCGGCGACGAGCGCATCCTGTTCGGGTCCAGCTTCCAGCACCCGTTCTACCCCGGCTCCGGCGCCGACTCCAAGGCGCCTAATGTGATGAACATCCCGCTACCCGCACGCACCGACGGCAACGCCTTCCGCGCCGCGGTCGAGCGCGAATGGCTGCCACGGCTAGAGGCCTTCAAGCCGCAACTGGTCATGATCTCCGCCGGCTTCGACGGACACTTGGAAGACGACATGGCCAACTTCCACCTGCGCGAGGCCGACTACGGCTGGATCACAAAGCAACTGCACGATCTTGCCAAGCGCCACGCCCACGAGCGCATCGTCTCCTGCCTGGAGGGCGGCTATAGCCTGTCCGCGCTGGGCCGCAGCGTCAGCACCCATATCGACGAATTGATCGGTCACGGCTAAGGGCTGGAACTCGATACTCGGCCCTCAATCGCCCAAGCGCCGCTCCATGAAGAGATACTGCGCGGCGTCTCCAGCGCTGACACCAGCGCCATAGCCGAGCCGCCGGTACAGCGCCATGGCCGCGCCATTGTCGGCGCGCACCTCCAGCGTGATCTTGCAGTAACCGCGGGCGCGGGCCTCGGCCTCGACCGCCCGCAGCAAGCGCCGACCGATGCCCTGCCCTCGCCAGCGCGGCAGCACGGCGAGGTCGTGGACGTTGAACAGCCCGCGGGCGCGAAACGTCGAAAACCCGGCAAAGCAGACAGCGACCCCAACCGGCTCCTCATCGGCGAAGGCCAGCACGACAAAGGCTCTCGGCACCCGGCGAAGCGCCGGAATCAGGCAGGCACGGGCTTCCGCGGAGAGCCCGCGGCCGTCTCCCATGGGGTCTGACGCGTAGGCATCGAGCAGCAGCAGCAGCGCGGCGGCATGATCGGGCTGCTCAAGGTCTGCCGGACGGATATGAATGGCGGTGGACATCCGCTAAGGCTCTGTCAAAAAGCCTCGAAACGCAACCTCAGGAACGGTCTCAGACACTGTTGAATCGGCGAAACCGCGACACCTCCACACGTTGCAGATACCGGCATCTCGCTCGACACGCGCTTTTCCGACGCACTCGCCTCGGGTTTTTTCCATCACGATCACCACCCGCCTGGGCGCTGCTGCTGACCGGTACCGCTTGGCTATGGCGACGGTCGTCCCGACATACCACGCGGCGGCAAGCCGCCGCGCGCGTCTATACCCGTTACCAAGGAGATCGTCGATGAACCGCATCACCAGCGCTTTTTTGCTGGCGGCCCTGCTACCCGCCGCCACCTTCGCCGAGATCAAGACCGAGACCATCGAGTACCAGGACGGCGACACCACGCTGAAGGGCCAGCTCGTCTATGACGACAGCATCGAGGGCAAGCGCCCGGGTGTCATCGTTGCGCACGAATGGTGGGGGCTGAACGACTACGCCAAGAAGCGCGCCGAGATGCTGGCCGAACTCGGCTACGTGGCCTTCGCGGTCGACATGTACGGCGACGATAAGGTCACGAGCCACGCGCCAGATGCCAAGGGCTGGATGCAGCAGATCACCGGCAACGTCGATGCCTGGCAAGCACGCGCCATGGCCGGCTTGGAGATCTTGAAAGGCAGCGAGCGGGTCGACGCCGACAAGCTCGCCGCGGTCGGCTACTGCTTCGGCGGTGCCACCGTGATGCAGATGGCCTACGCCGGTGCCGACCTGGACGGCGTGGTCAGCTTCCATGGCTCGCTGCCGCCTGCGCCAGAGGGTGCAGATATCAAGGCCAAGGTGCTGGCCGCCCATGGCTACGACGACGGCTTCGTGCCACCGGAGAAGGTCGATGCCTTCGAGAAATCGCTGGCGGCGGCCGGTGCCGACTGGCAACTGGCGGTCTACAGCGGCGCCCGCCACGCCTTCACCAATCCCAATGCCGGCGACTACGGCATCGACATGCTCCAGTACAACGCCGAGGCCGATCGGCGTTCCTGGGCACTGATGCAGGCGTTTCTCGACGAAGTCTTCGCCGATTGAGGGTTGGGCAAGGCCCAAGCTCTGAGGAGACGATGCCTCAGACCGACAAGTCATGGTCGGCGCTGGTTAGGGCGGCACACTTATCCTTGTCGTTGTCGTGCTTCGAGTGGCAAGGCACTGTGCGCACGAGACCGTTTATGTTAGGCGTTGAGGCGCCCTGAAGTTCCTTCGGCTCGGGGAGTTTCGATGACGACAACGACAACGAGAAACTTGACTCATCTGGGAAAATGCGGCGCGCTCAAGCAATCTAGGAAGGCCCGCTGCGCTTGCCCGTTCTACTAACTCCTCCTAGTGACTCCTCAAGGAATTCCAACAACCCGGCCATGCCCGAGACCGCCTTGGTCTGGTTTCGGCGCGATCTGCGCCTGACCGACAACCCCGCGCTGCATGACGCGCTCGCATGCTGCGAGCGCGTAATCCCTGTCTATATCCACGCACCGGACGAGGAGCACCCCTGGCAGCCCGGCGCGGCCTCGCGTTGGTGGCTGCATCACAGCCTGAAGGCGCTGGCCGAGGGACTTGAAGCACGCGGCTCGCGCCTGATCGTTGTCGAAGGTGAAAGTCTGGCGACACTACGCCGGCTGATTCGAGAAACCGGCGCCAGCCGATGCCTATGGAACCGGCTGTATGATCCGGCCTTGGTCGAGCGAGACACCAGAATCAAGCAAACGCTGCGCGCGGACGGTGTCCGTTGCGACAGCTTCAACGGCTCGACGCTGCTGGAACCCTGGCAGGTCAAGACCGGCGCCGGCGAACCCTATCGCGTCTTCACGCCCTACTGGCGACGCTGCCTTCCGCAAGTCGCCGCTATCGGCCCCCCACTGCCAGCGCCCGCGACCCTGCCGACGGTGCCGGACGAGGTCGCATCACTGCCGATCGATGCCCTGGGGTTGTTGCCGCGCATCGCTTGGGATCAGGGGCTGCGGGAGACCTGGCAACCCGGTGAGCGCGGCGCGACCGCGCGGCTCAACGCCTTCGTCGCCGGCCCGATCACCACTTACGGCGAGGGCCGCGAGTATCCCGGCGAGCCCGGCACGTCGGCACTGTCGCCGCACTTGCACTGGGGCGAGATAAGCCCGAGGCAGATTGTCCACGCCATTGGCGAGCACGGCCTCGCCGACAACGCGGACGCGGCCAAGTACATCCGCGAACTCGGCTGGCGGGATTTCAGCCATCAGCTGCTGTACCACTTTCCGCACACGCCGCTCGCGCCCTTGGACCCCAAGTTTGCGTCCTTTCCGTGGCGCGACGACGCCGACGGCACCCTGCTCCGGGCTTGGCAACGCGGCCGCACCGGCATCCCCATCGTCGACGCCGGCATGCGCGAACTCTGGCACACCGGCTGGATGCACAACCGCGTGCGCATGATCGTCTCGTCGCTGCTGACCAAGAACCTGCGCATCCCCTGGCAACAGGGCGCGCACTGGTTCTGGGACACGCTGGTGGACGCGGACCTGGCCAGCAACACCCAGGGCTGGCAATGGAGCGCCGGCAGCGGCGCCGACGCCGCCCCGTACTTTCGCATCTTCAATCCGGTGCGACAGGGCGAGCGCTTCGACCCCAAGGGTACCTATGTGCGGCGCTGGTGCCCGGAACTGGCCAAACTGCCGGACAAGCTCATCCATCAACCCTGGGAGGCCAACCCGACTCTGCTCGGGTCAATCCGGCCCGCGGCTTGGCCGCGACTACCCGGCACCCGTTGTCGACCTGAAGCAGTCGCGTGCCGAGGCCCTTGCCGCGTACGATCGGATCAAGCAAGCAAAGGACTGAGCGCGTCTTCTCATGAGCAGGGGACAGCGGTAATGGCATAGGCCACATCAGCAGCCTGGCGGTTCGCTGCGACATCGTGCACTCTGAAAACCCGCGCGCCGGCAGCAATGCCAAGGGCCGTGGTGGCGGTGGTGGCATGCACCAGTCGGAGTGGATCGGTTTCGTCGCAGAGGGCGCCCATGAAGCGTTTGCGACTGGCGCCCAGCAGCACCGGGTAGCCCAGGTCGACCAGTTCGCCGAGACCCGCCAGCAGGGCCAGGTTGTGCGCCCGGCGCTTGCCGAAGCCGATGCCGGGGTCGATCAGGATGTGATCGGCGGCGACGCCGGCGGCCATCGCCGCAGCCGCGCGCTCCATAAGAAATTCCCGAACCTCGGCGACGACGTCGCGGTAGCTCGGGGCCTGCTGCATGGTGCGCGGCATGCCCTGGCGATGCATCAGCACCAGCGGGGTGCCCCGCTCCGCCGCCAGCGCCAACATATCCGGCGAATCGCGGCCAGCAGAGGTATCGTTGATCCAGTTGGCGCCGGCGTCCAGGGCCGCCTCGGCAACCTGATCCGATGTGGTATCAATGCTGAGGATGGGCGGCGCATCGATGGTGATGTCGCGGATCGACTTGATCACATCGACCACGCGCCGCTGTTGCTCGCGGACGGAGACGGGTTCGGCGCCGGGCCGTGTGGACTCTCCGCCGACGTCGATGATGTCCGCGCCCTCCCGCAGCATCTCCAGGGCTCGCCCGACCGCCGCGTCCCGCGCCATATGGCGACCGCCGTCGGAGAAGCTGTCTGGCGTGACGTTGAGGATGCCCATGATCAGGGGGCCGGGGCGCAAGGCGAAGGTCATCGGCGCTCGAACCGTAGCCGCACGCTGCCGCTGCCCTCGCCGCGCACGGCCAGCCGCTCAAAGCTGTTGCTGTCGCTGCCGGGCAGCAGCCAGACCGGGCAGCCGCAGTGGCTGCCGTAGTGCGGGAAGGCGGCATCGAGCAGATCGCCGCTCTGACCCGCGTACAGCGGCCCATCCGGCAACGGTGCGGACTTAACCAAGGCCAAGCCCCGCGCGCCGATGCGCCGGGCGAGGATAGCGGCCAGGCTGTCGGCGGTGATGTCCCAACTGCAGGGGATGTCGGCATCGTCGAGCAACTCCGCGGCCGGGAACCAGACCACTGGGACCTGACCGCCGTGGGGCGCGCAAAGCTCGTGGGAGTGCATAACCGGTACCAGGTCCGAACACAATCCGCACAGCAGGTGTGCGGCCTGTTCCATGGCCAGAATGGCCATGCGATGGGCGGTGGGGTCGTCGAAGCCCCAACGCGCCTGCGCGGCGCGCACGCCATCGGCAAAGCAGCCGCCACCAGGACAGATGACGAGCGGCACGCCGCTGGCGGCCAGGGCATCGACCCAAGGTTTCAGCGTGCCCGCGGCCTCGAGACTGCCGCCAAGCTTAACCACCCAGGGAGGCAAGCTGTTCGGGCTCAAGCAGCCGCAGCATGGCCGCTGCCTTGTCGAAGGTCTCTTGATACTCGGCGTCAACGTCGGAGTCGAAGACGATGCCGCCACCGGCCCAGCAGCGGATCACGCCGTCGCTGTTGACTAGGGTGCGGATGGCGATGTTACTGTCCATGGCGCCATCGAAGCCCAGGTAACCAATGGCGCCGCAGTAGACGCCGCGCCGGTGCGGCTCGAGTTCCTCGATGATCTCCATGGAACGGATCTTCGGCGCGCCTGTGATGGAGCCTCCCGGAAAACAGGCACGCAACAGGCTGGCGGCGTCTTCATCCTGGCGTAGGCTGCCCGTGACCGTGCTGACCAGGTGATGAACGGTGGCAAAACTCTCCACTGCGAACAGCTTCGGCACACGCACGCTGCCGGTGCGGCAGACGCGACCGATGTCGTTGCGCAGCAGGTCGACGATCATCAGGTTCTCGGCGCGGTCTTTGATGCTGTGGGATAGCTCCATCGCCAGCATCGAATCGGCCTCGGGACAGTCGCCGCGGGGGCGTGTGCCCTTGATGGGCTTGGTGGACACCTCGCCGTCGCGCAGTTGCAGAAACCGCTCCGGCGATGAGCTCAGCACCTGCGCGTAGGGCGTTGTGAGGTAGGCCGAGAACGGCGCCGGATTCAGGCGCCGCAGCTCGCGATAGCCCTGCCATGGATCACCGGCGGCGGGTGCCGCGAAACGCTGGGCCAGATTCACCTGGTAGCAGTCGCCGTTGCGGATGTAGCGCTGGATACGATCGAACGCGGCGCCGTACTGAGCGCGGGTCATGTTCGACTGGGCGGCACCGCGGACGCGAAACAGCCGATGCTTAGGAGCGGACGGCGGCGCGCTGAATAGTGCAATCAGTTCATCCCAGCGCGCGGCGGTGGTGGGATCGCGACCGTCGGCCACCAGCCAGGAGCGCCGCTCGGCATGATCCACCACCAGCGCCCAGTCATAGACACCCACGGCCATGTCTGGGATCTGCTCGGCGTCCTCGGCTAATATCGGCAAGCGCTCGATGCGTCGACCAAGGTCGTAGCCAAACCAGCCGATGGCGCCGCCGCAAAAGGGCAAGCCGGGGATCGGCTCGCGGTCGACGCCGAGTCGCTCGCGCAGCAACGCGAACGGGTCTTCGCGGGACAGCTCGCAGCGGTCGCGACCGCGCTGCTCGGTGAGGCCGCCGCGGGTGACCAGGGTCAGCATCGGATCGGCCGTCAAGATGTCGTATCGGCCATGGGCACTGAGGGGACGGCCGCTGTCGAGAAACACAGCCCAGGGGCGGTCCGCGAACGGTTCGAACAGCGTCGCGCTGTCTGGGTGATAGGGAAGTTCAGTCAATCGTTGCATGGTTCGATCCAGCTGCAAGCAACGCCACCGCCGTCGCCGGCGCACAATCCGCTGCCGCCGCGGCAACGGCGGAATAGGACTGGTCGGCGTCCTTCGTCTCAGGGCCAACCGCGGTGATCAGTTCGGACAGGTCCAGATAGCTCCGCTCCTGCCGCTGCGCCGCCCGCCGCACCAGAAACCGGCCAACGCCAGCGCCGACCAACGGCGCGTCTTCCGGCAAACCCAACGAACACTGGCGAGCCAGCGCGCGCTCGATGCGCTCGAGCTGGCAGTCCCGCACGTAGCGCGCGAGCCCCCGCCAGACGGCGGGTTCGTGACGCCCGGCGTCGTCGCCGACCATGCGCGCGAGGCGCCCCGCGCTGGCCTGCGCGGTCTTGTCGCGACCGTCGGCGGTGTCGCCCAGATCCGCTTGCGACGGCAACTCACCGGTCAGCCGATAGACATCAGCGGTGGTGGCGAAATGCTCCGCGGCGAGCTCGGTCCACTCCCCCACCAACGGCACGCGCTCGGCCAGGGCCATGACCGGTGTACGGACCACGCCGCTGTAGATCAACTCCTGCGTCGCCAGCCGTTCGCGATCGGCGTAACCGCGGGCGCGCACGCAACCGTCTATGATTGGGATGATGTCCGTGGTGGTGCTGCCGATATCCACCAGCAGCGCGTTGGACAAGCGGCGGGCGACGAGGCTCGCGGTAGCGTGCCAGTTGGCGGATGCGATCTGCTCGCTGAACTCCGCCGCGCGGCCCGGCGAGACAAAGCCGGCCGAGCCGGCGTAGATGCCGACCCGGCCAGCCGGCAGACAGGCCGCGATGCGCGCACTCAAAGCGGCCACGCCCTCGGCGCGATCCTTGAACAGGTCCACCAGCTCGCCGGTCATGGTGACGCGATGCGACGCATCCGGCAGATCGGCGAGGGCCTGGACGAGCAGCTGCGAAAGCGCCCGGTCGAGGTGATCCAGCCCCTGCCAGAGGGGTGTATAGCGGCTCTCGACGCGACGTAACCGACCGCTGTCGTCCGCCAGCGCGAGCTTCAGGTGCGCGCCACCGATGTCCCAGCCGACGATCCAGTCGGAAATCTGGCCGGCAACCTGGTGTTTAGGCGACATGGAACTGCTCCAGGTCCACGTCCACCCGCCGCGGCCGCAAGCGGGCCTCCGGCTCGCCGCCGCGGGGGCGAATCAGGTCGACGACCATGGCGGCGACGTTGCAGCCCAGAGACTCACTGAGACCAATATAAGACGTGGTCAACCGCGGATTGACCTCCAGCACAATCGGACCTTCGTCGGTGATGGCCAGATCGACGCCCACGTATCCCCACAGACCAGGCAGCGCGTCGACCACGGCCCGACCGAGTTGCTCGTAAGCAAGCCGCTCGCAGCGCAGCCCGTTGACCTCGCAGCCGAGCAGGATGAATTGATCATCGTCCAGCACGATGCGCTGGACGTTGCAGCCGAGCAGTTCCACCTGGCCATTGCCCACCAGCAGCGACAGGCTCGCGGCTTGCCCCGACAGGTAGGGTTGCAGCACCCAGTCCTCGAAGTCGGGGAGGTCCGCGACCGCATCCGCCAGCATGCGCTGCCCGCGGATCAGTCGCGCCCCGATGCAGCCGACGCCGCGATCCGGCTTCAGAACCCAACAGCCATCGCCTATCGGCATCAGGTCCATCGGCCGCCAGGTCGGCACCACCGCAACACCCCGCTCGTCGAGCCGGCGCGAGGTGGCAAGCTTGCTGCCGGCAATCTGCACGCCGTCCGGACGGCTGCTCAGCAGTCGCCGACCGGCCATCTCGACCCAACCGCTCAGCAATTCCAGCACGCCCTCGGTCTCCGGGGCAATCGGCCAGACGGCATCGGCCTCGGCGACCGCAACGGACCAAGCGCGCAGCAGTTCGGCACGGGAAGAGACCGGTTGCACCTCGATGTCGAAACCGAGATCGGGCAGACGCCCGTCACGGGTCGTGCAGACCTCCACATCCGGGATCGCATGGAGCTCGCGAATCAGTGCGTTGAGCATTAGGTCGCCTTCGCGCTCAAGCTCCGGTACCATCGGTCGCCCGGCGTAACCACCACCCGTGATGTATTCGAAGACGAAGATCCGCATCGCACTGCCTTGAAGCTGATACCGGTAATCGACCTCATGACGGGCCTTGTGGTCCGTGCCCATGGTGGCCGGCGAAATCACTACCGCCCGTTGATCAGTCCGCTGAGTCCGGATGCCGACGCGGTTGGCCTCGCCGGCCGCTTCCGCGACGTCTTCGGCGCGGACACGCTGTATCTAGCTGACCTCGACGCGATCATGGGGCGCGGTGACAATCATGCCGTGCTGCGGGCGATTGCGCATGCACAGCCGTCGCTCGAACTCTGGGTCGACGCCGGTCTCGGCGACCGCGGCACCCTGTCGGCGTTCCTCGCCGCCTGCCCGGGCCGGCCGGTCATCGGCTCCGAGACGCTGAGCGACACCCAACTGCTGAGCAGCGCACCCGACGCCCTGCTGTCGCTGGACTTCAACGGCGACACGCTGCTCGGCCCCGCGACGCTGATACCCGCCATCGAGGCCGACTGCCGCGATCTGATCCTGATGTCGCTGCATCGCATCGGTGGCGATCTCGGCCCGGATCTGGCGCTGCTGCACGCTATTCGGCGCAAGCTACCCCAGTGTCGGCAGCATGTCGCCGGCGGCGTCCGCAATGGCGACGATCTGCGTCGGCTTGCGGACGCCGGCGCTGCTGGCGTACTGCTGTCGAGCGCCCTGCACAACGGTCGCATCGGCACCACGGATGCCGTCCCGCTGTGCAACTAAGGCCGACCCTGCCGTCGAAGACGATGCCAACCACCCGTCGCCCGTAGGGCGGAACAAGCGCAGCGGTTCCAGCATTCGCCCGTTGGCCGCAGTGATGGTGGGCCCGCTTCGCTTGACCCCCTACGGATCGCAGCCCTCAAGCTAGTCAACTACTCCATTCAACCGCACGCGAGAACCGCGCGCAAACGCTGCGTGCCATCTGCGCCAAGCAACCGTGATCTGTCCCCTGCGACGATATCATCCAGCGGATGCAACAGCGGATGACTACCGCTCGCCTGGTGCTCGGCCAGGGTCGGCCCGCGGTAGTCGCACCAGGACTGCGTGGTTTCGTACAGGCGCAGTCCGCTCAGCGCGGGCAGGTAGTCAATCAACTGCTCCCAGACGTAGACGCAGACCATCTCGGTACTGGAGCGCCAGGCCAGTTCCGGCGCCGCATAGTTAAGCGTATGGTGATCGAAACGCTCGATAACGCGGCGACTGACGACACGCTTGAGGTAGCCGTAATCGATCACGCAACCGGTAACCGGGTCGACACGCCCCGTCACCTGCACCTGCAGCAGATAGCGCCCGCCATGCAGGTTCGAGCACTTAGCTGGATGGTCGGTAATGAAATGGGCCGAGTCGAACACCAGCTCCTTAGTGACGGTTGCCGTCGGCATCGGGCGATGAAAACGCTCCCAGACGCCTGGCATGGCTCGCAAGTATGGCTCTAACAGGGCAAACAGGGCGGCCGTATGCTCGGGCGTTCGGGTGCGCAGCAGGCCGCTGCCGGCACGCTCACCGTCATCGAGCATCACGCAATCGATACCGTGATTGCGTGCCAACTGTTCGCGCACGGCTCCCGCATCGGCGGCATCGGCGAAGGGCATCAACAGGTAATCGGCCTGCAGTTCGGCGCTATGGCCGACAAATACGGCCAACGCATCGATGAACGGCGGCGGTGGCTCGGGCGCCGCCAACAGGCCCTGGCGGGTGCGGACCCGGAGATGACCTACCGGCGCCTGTAGATAGCTGCGGGCCACCACCCGGTGGGCGTCGCCGTCGTAGTCGTAGGCTTGGCGAAAGCGGAAGCCATAATCGGCGAGCCGTTCCAGATCCCAGAGCAGCAGGTCGAGCCGACGGATCTCGCCAGGGATGCGGACATCGGATGCCTGCTGTCGTGCCGGTTCGTGCACCGGCTCCCGGACCAGGCCCGCCCAGCGCAGGCCCTGCAGCGTCGCGCGCGCCGTCTCGTCGGGCATGCCATTGGCCGCTGCAACCGGTGGCGCCTCGAAGACACTGCCAATTTGATCGGGCTGCAACAGCAGGTCCAGCGGCAGATGGTGGCGAATGGCGTATTCGTGCAGGGTCAGACCGCTGCATGCGAGCAGATGCTCGTTTTCCAACAGGGCCACGTCCCCATTGCATTCCAGACAACGCATGACGCGCCTCGTGTTCGATGGGTGCGGCCTGCGCACGGGCGCAGGCCGACGGTGGGGTGCTCAGTCGTGAGCAGCGAACGGATGCGCCTGGGATGCCTTGTTGGCTACCACGTCAGCGGGTTGCGGATCGCCGGCAACAGCACGCTTGATGGATTCTTTGGTGGCCGCGTAGTTGTAGTCCTGGATCTTGGCGTCATCGGCCGCCTCCCAGTGGATGAAGACGCCGACGCAAATGAACACGTCGTTGGCCTCGTCCATCGGAATGGTGCCGTCTTCGACGCAGTCGGCAACGGCCATGGCAACACCACGCTGGGCCGGGCCGAACATCTGTACTGCCTGCTTGGCGCCCTTGATGGTGACCTTGTTGAACATCATGGTGTGCGGCTTGCAGGGCAGGTTCGGCGCAACGACGGCAAGCAGACTGGTAAAGCCGTCCTTGTTGTTGACCAAGCCATTGCAAAAGGCAGTCTCGACGGCAGAGCCGCGTGGGCCGATCAGCAGATCGATGTGCGCGACTTCGTTCCCGTCGCCGACCAGGGATTCGCCAACCATTGTCTTGTCGATCAAAGCCATCTTAGGATTCTCCTACGAGTAGAGTCGAGATCAGCGGCGCCCCGCTCGACGCGAGGCGGAGTTGCCGCCAGGTTATCCGGCGGGGGACGCCGGGGTTGAGTGCGGCTGCATGTTGCAGCCGCTCCAGGAAAAGGGTCGCCACGGTCATGTCGGCGGTTGTGCCGGGATTGATGCTGGCCGACTTTAGGCGCTGATCGAAGTCCAGCAGCACCGCGGACGAACGGTCCGCGCCGCTATCTCCGTCAGCATCGGCAGCAGCCTTGCGCCAGGCTCGATAGACAGCGGCAGCCTGCTCGCGCAACGCTGCGGCCGTGTCAGCGCCGAACTTGCGCCGGACGTGACTGTCCGGATAGCGCGACAGCAGATGAAGGTAAAGATCGGTCACGGCGGCATGGCGGCGGCCTAGTGCCGCGCGCGCCGTCTTCAGGTGTGGAACTGCATCGTCGAACAGGTCCGCAAAACCCGACGCATACAGGGCCGCGATCTGATCGCGATCGGCGGCAGCAGCCATCGCGCCGCGCAGACTCACCCTTGCAGGGTGCATCACGTCGTGCTCCGCGGCATCGCCGAGCCCGCCCGGCGAAGCGACTCGGATTGCCGCAAACACCTGCTCAGCGTCGTTCACATCAGCAGCCCGCAGGACCTCGCGGACTAGCGACCGCAGCGACCATCCGGGCGTCATGCGCAGCGCTGCCTCGGCGAGCGGGGCGCACAGCAGCACGATGCCGAGATTGGTGTTCATGCGCACGGCAGCATGGGTCGCGGCGACGGCGCGTTGGATGCGCGGTCCCAGCCCTGGCGCCACATCCGAGACCGGATCGGCGCTGGCTAGCGCGCTCTGATGAAAATCGTCGGCGCGCATGCCGTGGCCCGGCGATGCGGCGGAGACATTCCCCGGCTTGATGGCGGCCACGTCGAGCTCGCAAGCGAGCAGATAGGCCTCGCGCACACTTCGGGGCTGAATACAGCGGACCGATTTCATACCGCCTCCAGGGACAGGGACTGCAAAGATCGGGGCATCGTCAAACGACCGATCAGGTCGCCCGCCAGCAACGAAGCAATATCCGCGCCGCATACACTCTGGAGCCCGCGCCAGGCGGGAATGCTGTTGATTTCGATGACCCACCAACGCCCATCGCAGTCGCACATCAGGTCGACGCCGGCGTAGTCCATGCCGAGCGTGGCCGCCGCACCTTCGGCGAGACGCTTATGCTCACCCTCTGCAACCCCCGCATGACACTGCCCCCCCTGGGCGACATTGGTCAGCCAGCCGCTGTTGCTGCGGCGCATCGTCGCGGCGACGCGCCCGCCGATGACGAACAGACGCCAATCCGACGCGCCGGTCTCGGCAGTCTTGACAAACCGTTGCAGGTACCAGACACCGTTGATGTGCTCTGCCTCGGGCAATTGCGCGACAGTGGCGATGCGTGCGAGCCCCTCACCCTGGGAACCGAACAGCGGCTTGCAGACCAAGTCGTGCCCGCGCGCCGTTTGTTGCAGCACCCAGTCGCGGGCCTCGTCCGGGTCCGCTGTAATCAGGGTCGGCGGCGTCGGCAGCCCAGCTTGCGCCAGTAGGAAACTGGTCAGGCTCTTGTCCACCGAGCGCTCGATGGCACGGACGTTGTTATAGACGGGTATGCCGAGGGCTTCCAACGCGTGCAACACATCAAGCCGGAACACCACTTCCTCGAGGGTTCCGCCGGCAATCCCGCGGACAAAGGCAGCATCCGGAAGGTCCGCGCCGAACCCCGGCAGCAGCAGCCGCGGCGCCCCGGTCCGCAGTGTGATGGCGCAGTCGCGCAGCGACAGCAACACCGACTCAGCGCCACGCGCGGCTAAGGCGCTCTGCAGTCTGGCTCCGTGCCAGCCGGGTAGGTCCGTGAAGATGGCGATGCGCACGCGATCAGCCGCCGGCCCCGGGGACGACGCCGGTACCGGAACTGGCACCCGACCCAACGTCGAACTGGGTTCCAAACGAACGCGAGAGCAGTTCCACATCTATGGCGCCCGCGCGGAAGCTGTTGCCTGAGTCCATGGCCGTGACCGTCACTCGGGCGGGGCTGAAGAGCATCGGGTCGACCTTGAAGAAGTCGTAGCCATAGGCCTTGAAGACCTCCGCGAACGGCCGGCCGTAGTCGCGGGAGGCGCTGCTCGGCAATTGTTTGCAGAGCGCCTCCGCGTGCACGTCGGGGCCGGACACGTACAGCACCACGCTGCCGCCGTAGAGCACGGCGTCGTTGGTGCGACCCATGGCATTCAGGAAGTCCGGCGCCGGCGGCGGCAACGGCGCGGTACCGCTGCCATCAATGATCCGATCCAGCGGAAAGTGCAGTTCGTGGGCCTTGTGCAGCGCGACCTCCAACACGCGCGAGACCACCTGGACGTTGCCCGCCAGGCTGCGCGTGGGGGTCAGCAGCAGTGTCAGGGCCTCGGCATCGACACCGCAAGCGGTCGCGATCTTGTCCGCGACCTCCACCGGCGGGGCCTTGTCAACCTCCAGCACCAGACAGGCGGAGGCGTGCCGATCGGCGATACCGAGCTCATTGAAAAGGGACTTCTCCTTGCGCGCCAGCGCTCGGGCGGGCCCGGAGCCCAGGGCGTGGAATGCGCCCTTACCCTCACCATGTGACAGGCTCCAGCCGGCGTACTGACTGCCGAGACAGGCCAGCACCGGTTCGGCGGTGTGTACCTGAACCGCGATTGGCCAGTCCGCGACCGGGCCAGCGCCGGCCAAGGACACGCGCCCGAGTCCGCCCAGGCAGACCTCGGCGATCAACCGGCCAGCCTCAAGTCCTCCTGGACAGGCTATGCCCGCGTCGATGATGCGGGTGCCGTTGGCGAGCCGGTCGACGCCGACGCGAAGCACCTCGGCATCGTCGAGCAGCGCTTGGACGATCAGGCCAGCGCGTCGGTTCAGGCCCTGGCCCCTTGGCGAACGGGCGGAATCAGTGGATGGTGTGTCAGTGTGCGAGTTCATGCTGCTCGGGTGTTCGGTGCGTCGGCGGCGTACGTGGTCCGGTCGGCTAGGGAGCTTAGGATGGCGGCCGCACGCCACCGCAGCAGCCGTTCCACCCCGACGGCATCGCTGCCCTCCGCATAGACGGAGCAGATCGGCTCACCAGCGTCGATGCGGGTACCAGGGGCTGGCCGATCGCGGCACCAGTCTGGCCAGTCGCAATGGGTGGTGGTGATGGGGTGCGGCGCATACAGCACCCGGCAACCGCGGAGCGTTCGGGGGACCGTTGTCTGCTGGGGCGATGACATCGCCGGCAGGCGGCCGTCGCAAGCCTCCAGGTGGCAGTGCACCGCGCCCCCCGGCAACCGCTCGGTGTGCAATGCCAACGTCGCCGTGGGGCGGGCATTCAGTTCCAGCAGCAGCGGACCCCTGTCGGAAACTAGGGCATCGGACGCTAGCTGGCCCAGGGCTGGCAAGATCAGATCGATGCCGTTGATTCCACGCAACTCAAGCGTCCGGGTCAGACCTTCGATCCAGCCACGGATGACCCGTTGCTGCTCAGTCGACGGCCCAGCCCAGACGATGGCCCCGGTGTATTGAAAGGGCCGTTTGGCGGTCGCCTCGCAAAGTAGTCGGTTGAACCCGATGATCCGCGCCTCGCGCCCATCAGCGATGAAGATCGCCGATACCACGAAGCCAGCGACCTCGCGTTGAAAGTAGGCGGTAGGGGCAAGGACATGGTCAGGGTCGAAATCGGTATTGAAAACGGCGTCAGCATCAAGTGGCATCACCCCCTGTCCACCACAGGATGCCGCGTGCTTCAACAGCCACCCCCGCGCCACTGCCGGTCGAGCCGCGGTCACAGGCGGATACGCAATGCCGAGCCGATCGAGCACGTCGAACCAGCGCGGCGGATCGGCGAGCACGTCGGCGACCTCTGGACCGTTGCCGCGTAGGCGGTAGCGCTCGCCGAGCTGGCGCAGCAGGACCGGTCGTGCATCGAGCCCGCCGAGGACGATCAGGTCCGCGAGGACGCTACCGCTGCCCTGGTGAAAATGGGGGGCAACGCCAGCGGCATGATCGATGGCGGCATCGGCCAATGCGTCAGCACCGCATCGCTCCACGCGGATGAAGGCGTCACAGGCCGCCCTCGCATCCTGATCGCCGAAACAGTCGATACCGACGAGTGGCCGCGAGGCGCCGCCGCGGAAAGGCTCCGAGAAGGGTTCAACCTGGAGGGACCGAGCTGGCACCGATTGGGCCAGCGCGCGCACGTCCACGCCCAACAGCGTCAGGCCGGCGGCCTCAGACATGCGCTCTGGCCTCTTCGAACGCCTGTTCGAAGTCCAAATACTGTGGCTTACCCGCGGACAGCATGCGCTTCAGCAACGCCCGCTGGGTCTGGTACTTGACGTTGCCCACGGCCAGTGCGCCGATGCCTAGCGCTCCACTCGGGCTACCCTCGATGGGCACCCCGTCATTCATGACTCCGACGCCTTCGATCCCCTCCGGCGGCACCGCGTTCACATCGCAGGCCACCGCGAGGCGCTCCGCGGCCTGGAGATGGTGCGCGGACAGCACCTGAACGCCGGCGGCCGCGGCGCCGAACACCACCTCGGCATCGGCCATCAGCGCCAGAATGGCCGCATCGTTGCTGCCATCGACGCCCTCGGCCTCGATGCCGTACCGGCGCGAGCATAGCTCGGCCGCCTCCCGGGCGCGGCCCGCCCCCGCATGGCTGACGATCGCGACATGGGCGCCGGCCCTGGCTGCCAGCACCGCACAGGTGGAACCGACCGGGCCGGTGCCGCCGAACACCAGCGTTCGGCGCCCCTTCAACCGGAGGTCTTTCGACGCCCCTAGGTGTTTCTCGGCACAAGCGACCATGCCGGCGGCGGTGGTGAAGGCCCCGCTCGGGTCCGCGAACACCGAGATCTCGAAAGGCGGCACCATGGACTTGCGTGCGGCCTCGAGCATGTCCATCGCGAGATGAATATCGCGCCCGCCGATAAACAGACCCGTTTGCTTCACGCCCTTCGGCCCGCGGGAAAAGATCGCATCCTGGGTATAGGCCTGGACCTGGTCCACGCCGATACTCGTGTATGGGATGCAGTGCTCCCAGCCGGCGTCGATCGCCATGTTGACATCGAACGGGCTCAGGTTCGGCGCGGCAGTCAGCATATGCAGAACGGTGGGCTTGGCGCTGCTCAAAAGGCTTTCCTCAGGGATTCGGTAAAGGGATAGGTGTCGATCAGGCTGCCATGATTGCAGCCGCGCACGATCATGAAACGCAGCGGTGACAGGTCGCCGACCCGTCCGCGTAGACGTCGCACCAGGTCCGAGGCCTGTTCCTCGCCACTTGCCAGCACGAATCCGGTCGGACCCCAGGAGCTTTGCCCAACGCCGGCGAAACCCTCGCGCTCCGCGAACGCCAGCGCATCGGCAACGGCCGGACTGGTGAAACGGCCGCCCTGGGCCGGCGCGAAATGATCACCGACCACCCGTTGCAGTTCCGCGATGCCGCGGGCAAAGGGGTCCAGGTCCTGCTCTGCCAGCGCCGGCATGATCTGCATCAATGCCAGCCGGCACAGATGCGCCGCACCTTCGGCCGGAAACGGGGGCAAGCGGCGAAAGGCATTGAGCTCCTGCGCGCCGTGTAGACCTTCGCCGCGACGATCCAACAGCAACACGACGCGCCAAGCCTCCGGGAATGCCATGCGCGCGATTACCGGAGGAGCGGCTAGGCCGTTACCCCGGCCTCCATCCAGCAGAAAACCCCCATGATCGAAGGTGCCCACGCCGATACCGGAGCGCGCGCCGCGGCCTAGCGTCTGCGCCAGTTCACCGGTGCCGGGTTCGATGCCGTAGAGACGCGCATAGGCGGCGCCCACGGCAAGACACATCTGCGTCCCCGAACCTAGGCCGAGATGGCGCGGGGTAGCGGCATCCAGCGAGATGCGAACACCGCCGGGCAGGCCAAGCATCTGTTGCACGCGCTGCGCGCTGCGTTCGGCGCGGTCGGCGTTAGGGCCGGTCGCCGAGATCGTCGGCGCCGGCCGCACCTGCAGTCGGGTCGGAAAGGCGTCGATGGCGAGGCCCAAACTGCCAAAGCGACGACCGAGGTCACCGCACAGATCGAGAAAGCCCAGGTGCAGACGCGCCGGGGCCTCTACATCCACCGCCGAGAAGACGGGGTTGGCAGGGGGATGGGTCGGAGGATGGTTTAGTCGGAGCTTATCCATAGTAAAACGCTCAGCAACTCGCGTGCCTATCGGGCAACGCAAAGGCCGGCCGAGGCAATGCGTCAGGCCGACGAGAGCGAACTGCGCCAAAATGTTCAAGCCGTGCTCGCCGACTCGGGGGGCCAAGCGCCTAGCGCCAAGGACTGCTGTCAGTTGCCTACATCGGCCAAAGACGGCCCACAGCCGTTCGCCGAGATTCAGAGGATCACCACGAGGGGCACGAAGAGACACGAAGGAAAATTCCGGGATGGAAACCAGACCCTCGGGGTTTGTCCCAACCCTCGGGTGAAAGGCGGAGTTTGAAGCCCTCCGTAGCATTGAGCCTCAGCATTGGGCCTCGACACCCCGGATCTCGGTCCGCCCGCGGCACCGGCGCCGCGGACCCGAGCACAAGAACCACGACCGCAACTGGCCCAAGCCAGGACGCACCCATGCGTCCGGTATGGCGCAGTCTGTCACATCCTCAAGCCGGGTAGGGTTACACGGCGTACCCGGCCAGTCCCGCAACCGAGGCTAGCCCAGGCCGGCACGGTATCGATACCCCATCGGCACGGCGATTGCTGGTTCAATGCCTGATCAGACGCCCCGCCCGGCACATCGGCCCATGGCTGATAGCTACCTAACCTCCGAGTAGGTCTCGACGACGAGCAGACGAGCCCATGAAGTTGAACGGCATCCCCATCGAGGACACCTTCGCCGAGGCCTTCGGCATGAAGGCGACGCGGATTCTGATCACCGCGATCGATGCGCGATGGGCACGCCAGGCCGGTGACACCATGACCGGCTTCGCCACGTCGGTCATCGGCTGCGGCGTCGAGGCCGGCATCGAGGCCGAACTCGAAGCCGACGCGACGCCCGACGGGCGGCCCGGTATCAGCGTCCTGCTGTTCGGCATGTCCAACAAGGAACTCGCGAAACAGCTGGAGAACCGCGTCGGACAATGCGTGCTGACCTGCCCGACCACGGCCGTCTTCTCCGGCATGGATGGGGACGACAAGCTGCCGCTGGGCAAGAACCTGCGCTTCTTTGGCGACGGCTGGCAGATCTCCAAACAGATCGGCGGCCGGCGCTATTGGCGCGTTCCGGTCATGGATGGAGAGTTTCTGGCGGAAGAGAGCACCGCCCGCTGCAAGGCCGTCGGCGGCGGCAATTTCTTGGTCCTGGCGAAGTCCCAGCGCGCCGCGCTGACCGCCTGCGAAGCGGCAGTTGCGGCTATGCGCAGGTTGCCGAACGTCATCCTGCCGTTCCCCGGCGGCGTGGTGCGCTCCGGCTCCAAGGTTGGCTCGAAATACAAGGCCCTGATGGCCTCCACCAACCAGGCCTTTTGCCCGACGTTGCGCGGAGTTACGGCATCGAACCTGTCCAGCGAGGTCCGCAGCGTGATGGAGATCGTCGTCAACGGCCTGACTCCGGAGGACATCGCAGCCGCCATGCGCGCAGGCATCCATGCCGCCTGCGCGGGCGGTCCAGCAAGCGACGTCGTGCGGGTCTCCGCCGGCAACTACGGCGGCAAGCTCGGCCAGTTCCACTTCCGGCTGCACGAGGTGACGGCATGAAGCAGCTCACACTGACCCAGCGCCAGGCCACCGCCCAACGCCTGGACATGCGGTCCTTCCTGCCGGAACACCTCGCCCAGCTGAGCCTCGCGCAAATCGCCGAGCTGCCGCTGCAGGTCGGCAACCAAACCACACCCGCCAGCGAGCTGTTCGAGCTGTCCGGAACCCCTTGCGAGGACCTGCGCCTCGTCCCCGCGGCCGACAACCTCGACTTCATCGGCGCGGGAATGCGTCAGGGCGAGCTGACCGTTGTCGGGAACGCCGGCGACGCCGTCGGTCAGGGTATGCGCGGCGGCCTGCTGCGCGTCGAAGGCAATACCGGCGACGAGGCCGGTACCGGACTCAGCGGCGGCGAACTGCGGATCACCGGCAACACCGGCGAGCGCCTCGGTGGCCCCAGCGTCGGCGCCACCCAGGGCATGAGCGGTGGTCAGATCCAGGTGCAGGGCAGTGCTCGCGACCGCGTCGGCGAACGCATGCGTCGCGGCCTCATCCTGATCCAGGGCGACGCCGGCAGCTGGTGCGGCGTCAATATGATCGCCGGCACCATCGTCGTCCAGGGCCATATCGGTGCCATGGCCGGCAGCGGCATGCGCCGCGGCACCTTGCTGCTCTCTGGACCGCCCGCCGCGTTGCCGTCCACATTCAGTGACAACGGCGTCCACGACTTGAACTTTCTTCACCTGCTGTTCGCCCACCTCAAGGCCGTCACCGACCTCGGCCCGTGGACAGCGGCAGACAACCCCAGCGTACACCGCTACCTCGGCGATCTCGCCGACGCCGGCATGGGCGAAATTCTCTGGCCCGCCGCCTCTGCTGACGTCGACGCCCCAACGAGCAACCCCCGCTAGAGCGCCCTTCCAACCCCCGAGAATTCGAGTTGTCCGGGGCGCGGCGACGACGTACTCTTTTGGCCCTGGGCGGCCCCGCATCGGCGACCGGCGGGGTCTGGGAATGTACACATGGCGCCGCATTGACAACCGCGCGGGGCGGGGCAGTCAGGGATCAAACGCATGAACGAGACGCTGAAACGCATCAAGGCGCGTGTCGACCAAGCGGTCGAAACACGGATGACCGAGGCGGAAAAACAAGCCGACATGGCACGACGGCGAGCAGCGGCCGCGGTGCCGCTGTTCCAAGCATTCAAGGATGTGCGCCATCAACTGGTGAAGGTAAGCGTTCTCAAGAGCATCTGGCCCGAGGACTTCCACAACAGAGACGACCACGCAACGGTGTTGGTGGCGGATATCCTCGGTGACAGGCGCACCCCGTGCGGCATAAGACTGCACATTCCCGGTGGCTTCCGACGGTTCGAGGTCGAGGTGCTCGGCGATGGGAGTCTCAATTACGTCGCGGTCCGCGAGAGTCTTGGTGGGCGCCCCCACGTGGCCAGTTACAACAGCGTCGAGCAATGGTTGGACACCTTCTACATCACCATGGGCACATTGTTGGAGCTCTCATACCCCGGGGGCGATCATCGCCTCAACCGCTCTTAGGCGATTGCCGGAGAATCTCGTGCCAGACGACGCCGGATTGACGTTCGCCTTCAAGGAGCAGCGGCAGAAGCATAGCCGGGCTATGTGACTGACGGTGCGACACAGAAGGCGGGCGCCAAGACAAGTCAGCTGGGATGAGATTTGACAGAAATCGCCTTAGGCCGGCCATCAGGCTTTGGCGCCTTTGGGTCCTTCGGGTCATCATCGTTAGCGGTCCGGCTGCTGCGTCCGGACAAAAACAACGCCGCGACGCCAAGGCCAGCGAACAACAACAGCGATCCTGCGATCAAGGTTCCGACAAGACTCATCAGCAATTCCTCCTTTCGGTACGAGGCCGCCAGCTCGGGCCGGCTTTTGGGATCGGGATTTTGACGCGCGACCCGCGCCTGCCCCGCTGTGGACCTAAAATCCCGACGTTATGACTCCGAATCAAGACCATGACGAGTGATCTCAAGACCAGCGTCGCGCGCCAACGATTGGCCCTGTTCAACATGCTCGTCGAGCCGATGGCCTTCGTCGCCAAGAGCTGCGCGGCGGTGTGGCCAGATCGCGACGCCCTCGAAGCGGTATTAGCGGACGAGCTGCGCACGGTACCCCACTGCCGCTATCTTTACGCGATGACTACCGACGCCCTTCAGGTCACGGCCAACATCGCCGCCGAGGGTTTGATCCCAAGCGACTTTGGCCGCAACCGCGCCAAGCGCCCGTACATGCGCGAACCCATTCCGGATCACGGCCTGCTGCTGTCGGAGGCCTACATCAGCCTGCGCGCTAAGCGCCCGTCACTGACCGCGGTGCAGCGCATCGAGGCGGCCGGGCAACAGATCGGCCTGCTCGGCGCCGACTTCGACCTGCGCGATCTACCCCTGACCCGCGAGGTCTACCGCGAACCCAACCGCTGGCAGCAGCTGAAGGGCGACCCGGCAATCCGAGGCTCATTGTTCGAGCAGCAGCGGGTCGAGAGCCTGCTCGACCGCAATATGGACGCGGTATTGTCGGTCATCGAAGAACTGGTCACGGAAAACGGCGCCTTCCATTGCAAGATCCATTTTTCCAGCAGCCGCGCCACGATCTGGCTGGTGACCGACCCGTTCCGCTACCGTATCCTTGGCTATGACGCCCTCGCCGATCCGGACATCTGTCTCGCCTATCCGCTCCGCGACTACCCCGCGGACGCCGAAATTCCGTGCTCGCTGATCGGGCCGATCCTCGCAGGGTTTCGCCGCCTGCGCTACGCGGACGACGTGATCTACCTACGCTCAGGCTCACTCAATATCTTCAACGGCATGATCAGCCTGAACTTCTCCTGCGACGGCTCGCATTACCTGCCTTATAGCGAGTTTCTGTCGACGGACTCTCCATTCTGGCAAAGCATCGGCTGAGCCGCGCGGCCGCTGGACACCCAGCGGCCGCCAGCGTCAATTGGCATCAGGAGCAACTGCCGCCCTACGCAAATTCCCGAGCGTTGCGCTTTGTCATTGGCACTTCCGAGACCGCCGCACGACCATAAGCGGCATGAACACAGCAACATCGATCCACTACTTGCCCGGGCTGCCACGCATGCTGCCCGTCATCTTCGCCCTCGCGCTGGCGCAAACCGGGTGCGGAAACTCGGCGCAGGAGGTACAGCAACAGGGCATGGAACTGCTGCAGATCGCCGAGCGCGGTGACGTCTCCGCCCTCGACGCCCTGCTCAAGCGCGATGCGAACGCCGACTATCGCGACAGCTGCGACTGGACGCCGCTGATGAAGGCCGCCTTGAACGGCCACACGGACACGGTGCAGCGACTGCTCGCGGCAGGCGCCGACGTCGACGCCAAGGACAAGGGCGGCTACACCGGCCTGATGCTCGCGGCCTCGAACAACCATGCGGACAGCGTCGCCATGCTGCTGGACCGTGGCGCGATGATCGACGCCCAAGAACTCACCCAAGGCTTCACCGCGCTGATCTGGGCGGCCCAGCGTGGCCACCGTGAAACGGTCGATCTGTTGCTCGGCCGCGGGGCCGACAAGACCCTACCGGATTTCGAGGGCAAGACCGCCGCCGACCGCGCCGCGGAGCAGGGACATAAGGCGTTACGGCCCCTGCTGTCCGACGGCTCATTGCCGATCGCGAGGGCCGCTAATGGCGGGTAAGACCGCTGTTTAAGCGCATGTCGCCGAGTTGTGGTCACGGCAAAGGCAACGGCTCTCTGCACGGCCCTATCGCGGCTGCAAGCCACTCCGATAGACGCGTGGGAGCGATTTCCAATTGCGATTGCAACAACCGCAGATGTCCGCGCGGCCTCATCGAGGCTGCAAGCCGCTCCCACAGATGCAACGACGCCTATTGCGGGACGCCGCGGCGCCCCATCGACACCGCATCGGCCCGCCCGACGCCGACGTCGACCCGCCACAACAGCACCGCGCCGACCAAGAAGAGCAGCAGAATCGGCAGCAGCGATAGGCGCGGGTCGCCAGTCAGGACCGCCGCGGTGCCCACCAGGAACGGCCCGAGCACGGCGGCGAATTTGCCCACCATGTTGTAAAAGCCGAACAGCTCGGCGGTCTCGCCCGCCGGGATCAGGCTCGCGAACAGGGCCCGACTCAGGGCCTGGATACCGCCCTGCACCAGGCCGATCGCCACCGCCAAGGCGTAGAAGTGCTCGACCCGGTCCATCTGCGTCGCGGCTAACACCACCAGGGCATAGATGCCGATGGCGAGCAGAATGCTGGGCTTGGCGCCCCACCGCACGCCGAGCCGGCCAAAGGCAAGCGCCGCCGGAAAGCCGACGAACTGGGTGATCAGCAGGGCCACCATCAGGCTCGAATCGGGAAAGCCCAGGTCCAGCCCATACTTGACCGCCATAAAGACGATGGTATCGACGCCGTCGATGTAGAACCAGTAGGCGATAAGGAACAGGAAGGTGTTCGGCAGGCGACGGATCTGACGCAAGGTGGCGGCCAGCTCCGCAAAGGCGCCGCGCACGGCCGCCGGTAGGGTTCGGCGTCCTGCCCCGCGGCTCTCGGGGACCCAAAGCGCAAGCGGGATGGTGAACACCGCCCACCACAGGGCGCAGCTCAGAAACGCGATACGCACCGCATCGGACTTGTCGACAAGCCCGAAGGTCTCGGGCGTCAAAACCATCACGACATTGAGGGCAAACAACAAGCCGGCACCGAGGTAGCCCAGCCCATAGGCCAGGGATGACGCGCGCTCGTAGTCTTCGGGCGCGGCAACGTCAGTGATCAGAGCATCGTTGAAGATGTTGCCGCCGAAGAATCCCAGCAGCCCGGCCAGGTACAACGCCAGCGCCGCGCCCCAATGGCCAGCGCCGAGCCAGTACAGGGCCGCCGTGGCCAGCACCCCGAGCAGTGTGAAGCCGAGCAGAAAGCGCTTCTTGGCACCAAGCTGGTCCGCCAACGCACCGAGCACCGGGGCGCTCAGCACCAGGATCAGGCTGGCGACGCTGCTGACATAGCCGAGCAGTTGCGTGCTCTTGGCCGGCGCTAGGTCCGCCGCCCAAAACTGGGCGAAAAAGACCGGAAAGAAGCCGGCGATGACGACGGTGGCGAAGGCGGAGTTGGCCCAATCGTAGAGTGCCCAGGACAGGGTCTGGCGGCGCGGCGGCTTGGCAGGGATCATCTGCGGATCAGATGGCCTCGCCGCGAGCGAGGAGCGCCATGCGCACTAGCTCGGCCAGGGAATCGGCGCGCATCTTGTCCATCATACGCGCGCGGTGTACCTCGACGGTCTTGGCGCTGACGCCGAGCTCGACGGCGATCTCCTTGTTCGACTTGCCGTCGGTGACCAAGGTCATGACCTCGTGTTCACGCGGCGTCAGCTCGGAGACCCGCGCGGCGATGTCATTGCGCTGGGCACGCAACGCACGCTGCTTCTGGTCGTGTTGCAAGGCGTTGCGGATGCTGTTGAGCAGCTCCTCGTCATCGAAGGGCTTTTCGATGAAGTCGACGGCGCCGACCTTCATCGCTTTGACCGCCATGGACACGTCGCCATGGCCGGTGATGATGATCACCGGGATGCCGATCTCGCGGCGCGTGAGATAGGCCTGCAGTTCCAGCCCACTCATGCCGGGCATGCGCACGTCCACAAGCAGGCAGCCGCCGCGCGCCGGATAGTAGGCATCGAGAAAGGCCTGCGCCGAGCCGAAGGTTTCGACCTGCATGCCGACCGATTCGATCAGCCATTTCAATGAATTGCGCATGGCCTGGTCGTCGTCGACCACGAACACGGTAAGCTCACGTGACATCAGCGCATCCCCGCCGCCAGCGGCGACTCCTGTTCGTGTTCAGGTTCGGGCTCGGTTTCTGCATCGCCGGCTGCGCTCGCCGTCGCAGCGACTGGCAGCCGCACGTAGAAGGTCGTCCCGACGCCGGGCTCGGACTCTGCCCAGATACTGCCATCGTGGTTCTCGAGGATGGTCTGACTGATCGGCAGGCCCATGCCCATACCGGTCTCCTTGGTGGTAAAGAAGGGATCGAACAGGTGCAACATCCGGTCGGGCGGAATGCCCAGGCCGTTGTCGCGGACACTGATCAGCGCCCGCCCATCCTGCATGCTGGTGCCGATCATGAGTTCGCGCTCGCCAACCGGCTTCTCCTCCAGTGCATCGAGGGCGTTGCGCACCAGATTGAGCAGCACTTGCTCGATCTGCACCAGGTCGACGTTGACCGGGATCTCGCCCTCGGCCAGCTGCAGCTGTACCTGGAGATCGAGCTTACCGGTCTCGAACTCAACAAAGCCGCACACCTCGCGCACCAGATAGTTGAGATCCACCGCCGAGCGGATCGGCGGCTGCTTACCCACTAGCGCGCGCAGGCGCCGGATGATTTCGCCGGCGCGCTGGGCCTGGGTGGAGATATGGCGCATGGCGTCCACCAATGCGTCGCTGTCGCCGATGCCGCCCTGCAGCCGCCGGCTGGCCCCATTCGCATAGTTGACGATGGCCGATAACGGCTGATTCAGTTCATGGGCCATGCCGGTGGCCACCTCGCCCATGGTGCTGAGGCGGCACACGTGCACCAGCTCCGACTGATGCTGGCGCGACTCCTGCTCGGCCCGACGCACGGCGGTGATGTCGCGGGCGTAGATGTTGACATAGCCCAAATCCTGGATCGGCACGAACAACAGCGAGTAGATCTGGCTACCCTGATCGTCCTCGTACTCACGGTTTTGCCCCTCGTCCAGGGCCGCGCGCACCTCGCCGATCCAGTCCTCCGGCAAGCGCTTGCCCGGACCCGTGAGCCAGGCCTCCAGCAATGGCAGGCTGGCCGCATTGGCGTAGGCAATCAGCCCATCGCCGCTGACGCGCAGGATCGGACTCGGGCTCTCGCTGGCGAAGCGCGCCAAGCTCTTGATCTCGCGCTCGGCCTGCTTGCGCTTGGTGGCATCGTGGATGTAGAGGGTGTAGACACGCTCCGCGTCGATGTCGATCGGGACAATGGAGATCTCCACCGGGAAACGACTGCCATCGGCGCGTCGCGCCCAGAGTTCGCCGCGGGCGTGGGGCTGCATATCCTGCCGATGCCGGCGCACCGACTCCTGCAGCATGCCGACAAAGGCGGCATGATCGCCCGGGTCGAGAAAGCGCCGGGTGAAGTCGTTGCCGATGATGTCGCCGCGAGAGAAGCTCAGCATCGACTCGGCCATCGGGTTGTAGTCGACAATCTCGCCGGCGCGGTTGAGTGTCACGATGGCGTCCAGCGATGCCTCCATGATGGCTGCCTTCAGCGCCTCGGTCTCGCGCATCTCGTGCTCGTGCTTGCGGCTCATCTCCTCGCGCGCCTTCAGCACCAGGTGCGTGAAGTGCTGAATCCAGTCTTCCAGCAACAACAGCTGGTTGCCGCCACGCTTGAAGCCCGGTTGTTCGATGTTCAGGGCCCGCTGGGAGAAGCGCGACATGCGTTTGAGCACCTTGTTCAGCCGCGCCGACACCAGGTAGATGACGAGCGTGAATACGGCGATGAAAACAAGTGCGGCGATGACGCGCTGATTGCGCTCAAACTGCACCACCCGTTCCGACATCTTCGCGACGCTGCTGTTCGGGATGAAGGTCGCGAACAGCATGTTCCAATTGGAGCCCTCGTACTCCGGCAGCGATTGCGACGTGACCAGAAAATCGTCTGCCCACTGATCGAGTTGCGTACCCGGAAGCAGCTCCTGCGGTTCGTTACTGGCCAGTATGCGCTGCTCGTCGGCATCCACCAGCGCGACCGCGGAACTGTCCGCGGAAATGGGCCCCTCGGACGCGATTAGAAATTGCTCGTCGATGGGCACGACGACGACCAGATGCCCCATCGCGTAGCCGCCGGCATCCTCGACTCGGTCGCTGACGACCAGGTAAGGCTGGTCGTCAACCCGGGCCATCAACGTGCGCACGTCATCGCCGGCGCCGACCCACTGCGGGGCATCGGCCAGCATGTCGTCCGGCAACTTCAGGTCGCCGGCCTGATAGATCTCGCGCACTCGGCCGCGGGAGTCGATTAGCATCACGTGGCTTGGCGTCAGCAGCGCGTTGCGGCCGAAGAAATCTGGCAGCCAAAACGGTCGAAAGCCTTCGTAGACGATCGGATCGACGTCCTCCTCTGGAAACCAAAACAAAGGCTCAAGATATTGGGCGAGGCGCCGATGGTTGGCGAGCAGGCGCGCGGTGGCGGCATAATTGGCCATGTACTGATCAAAACGCAGCAGGCTCTCGCGCGAGCGCAGATCGAGCCGCGCCCGCAGCTCCTTATCGAAGATGCGTCCTACGGCCCGGCTCTGTACTTGGTCCAGCACCATCCAAACCCCAAAACCCGCCACCAGCCCGATCATGATTGCGATCACGGGCATCGGCAGCAGACGCAGCAGCCGGAAAATCGCGGGTTTAATAGACAGACGCGGTAGTTTCACGCGAGCACTCAAGCGCTTGGATTGGCGGTCAGTCTAGCCGATAACGGCGCGTGACAGAAACGCCGCCGCGCCAGGCGCAGCTGCACCGCCGCAACAGTCGATCGGCACAGGTGCACCAGGTCAATGACGCAGCACGCCCAAGCGCACAGAATGGACCACATGACTCACTCCCCGATCCGCCTTTCCGCCGACGAACTCGCCCGTGCCAGCATCCCCGGCTTGCTGCGCCGTCTCGCGACCATGCTCTACGACCTGATGCTCGTGTGCGGCGTGCTGGTCATGGCCGCGGCCTTGTTCGTGATTCCGATTCAGGCCATCACCGGCGGGGCCGTCGGCGGCGAGACCGCCATTGGCGGCCCGCTGCGGCTCGTCTTCCAGGTCTGGCTGCTGGCCGTGATCCTGGTCTATTTCGGCTATTTCTGGAGCCGCGGACGCCAGACCCTGGCCATGCGCGCCTGGCGAACACGCCTGATTCGCGACGACGGCGCCGACCTGACCGGCATGGACGCGTTGCGGCGTCTGGCCTTCGCCACTCTCACCTTACTGCCACTTGGGGCCGGTGTGCTGTGGGTGCTGTTCGACCGCGATGGGCTCGCCTGGTACGACCGTCTGTCCGGCACCCGCCCGGTGCTGCTGGCCAAACCCAGCGGCAAGCCAACCTGTCCGCGAGGGAAGTGACGACCATGCGCTACGAGATCATTCCGGTCACGCCGTTTCAACAGAACTGCACGCTGTTGATTTGCCCGGAAACGGCGGCGACCGCCATCATCGACCCTGGCGGCGAGCCCGAACGCATCATCGCCGCGCTGAAACGGATCAATGCGCGCCCGGAGATGATCCTGCTTACCCACGGCCACCTCGACCATGTCGGCGCGGCGCCGCAGTTGGCGGCCAGCCTCCAGCTGCCCATCGTTGGACCGCACCGCGACGACGCCTTCTGGCTGGAGGCGCTGCCCCAGCAGGCACAGATGTTCGGGTTCGCGCCGCAACCCGCCTTCGCGCCGGACCGCTGGCTCAAGGCCGGCGACCGGGTCAGCGTCGGCGAGCAGCAGCTCGAAGTATTGCACTGCCCCGGACATACGCCGGGGCACCTGGTTTTTTTTCACCGTCCGTCCGCGCTGGCCCAGGTCGGTGATGTGCTGTTTCGCGGCAGCATCGGCCGCACCGACTTTCCACGCGGCAATCATGCGGCCCTGCTTCGTTCCATCCGCGAGGGACTGTTCCCGCTCGGCGACGAGGTCCGTTTCATCCCTGGTCACGGGCCCATGGGCACCCTCGGCGAAGAGCGGCGGAGCAATCCGTTTCTCACCTAATGGTCGGTCACGCTGCATCGGCTCGGACACCGACCGGCGGGCATGCTTTAATTAAGTGGGAATCCCTTGAATCGGCGTCGCGGCGACGCCGAGCGCTGCTGCCGACGCGAGCACCAGACCGACCAACGGAGACGATCATGCGCAAGTCCGGACGGACATGCGACGAAGGCGAACAAACCAGTCGCCGCTGGATACGCGGGCCGATCGCCTCGCCTAGGAACGGCCCCGCGCCGACCAAGCCCGCCAAGGCGAGCGCCGGCGCCGGCGGTAAGCCCGCGAAGCGCTTCGTCGAACCCTACCCCTACACCGACGAACAGCGCGCCGAGATCGCCGCGGCGCTGGCCACCGACGGTGTCGGCGACGACACCGCACGCGAGATCTTCATCGGCGCCATCGCCTACGACCTGGCGCTGCTTCAGGCCGCCGCCTCAGAGCCGGCCCAGGCCCCATCCCCGGTGCCCGCTGAGCTACAAAACCAGAGACCGGACCAAACGCACGGGGGATCTGGTCAAGGCTCCGAATCTGACGAGCCCCCCCGCTCCGTCTCCGAGTCCTCCGTCGCTGCCAGCTCCGACACGACATCCAACTCCGCGCCACAGGCCCGATCACCGGTCGCGTCACTCTCGGACATGGCGCAAACACTCGCCGCCTCGCTGCGCGCGCTCGACCACGACCAGCGGCGCGTCCTGGGGGGCGCCCTGGAAAAGTCAGACCCCTTCGATCGAAGCCACGATAATGCCTACCTGAATGCTATCGCACGCGAGCTCGAGCGCATTGCCCGGGCGGCCGGCGAGCTGAGGCCTGAACCAGCAGCCCCTCAACGGGCATCGGCAGCGCCTCCGAAGGCCCCAGCGAAAGCACCCGTATCCGCGACTGCCGCCAAGGTCCAGGCAGCATCCCACCCAGCACACAAGCAGTCCGTGGCCCCGCCGCACCCGGCCGCGCTCGCATTCATCCGTCACGCAGCCAATGTTTTCGAACAGTGTTTCGACAGCCCACCGTCGCTAAAGGCGCAAGATCCCTTCGCACGGGTACTCAGCACGATCGCCGCGACGACCGGTGTGCCGGTACCCAGCCAGGTGCGCGTGCTGAGGCAGGCCCTCGGCCGCCACTGACCCACTCGCGGGAGCGCGTCAGCACCTCCAGGCCAGTCTCCGATTGCGCCCCGGAAGTCGCATCGCCGCAACCGGGCGCCGGAGAATGCGGAAACTGCCAACGCAACCCCATCTGCAAGCCGCCAGTCGGTTACAATTCCGGGTCTTCGCTCCGCAATACGCCACGCTCTCATGTTCCTAAAGCGACTGTTCGGCCGGCAAACCAAAGCCCTCGATACCCTCCCCGATCGCGAGCAACTCATCGAGACCGCACTCAACGCCCCCGACAGCGCTGCCCGGCGGGACGCATGCCATGCCCTCTCGGACCTGCCCACGCTGCGCCGAGTGGCAACGGACGACAGCATCGCCGTCGTCCGCGATCTGGCCGCTGCCCGTTATCGCAAGCTGCTCTGCGGTCTCGACACGCGGTCGCCGCCGCTGTCCGAACGGCTGACGGAACTTGCGAAGGTCGACGAGCAGGAACTGGTCGCGCAAGTGGCCACTCAGGCCACCGACGCCGAACTGCGACAGGCCGCCATCACAAAGCTGACTACGCCGCAAGCACTGGCGGAGTGCGCCGTCGACGATGCGCTCGCCGCGAACCGGCTCAGCGCCGCGGAACGCTTGCAGGACAAAGCCGCGCTGGAACAGGTCGCGCGCCGGGCCGCCAAGCGCGACAAGCGCGTCTATCGCCTGGCCAAAGAGCGACTGAAAGAGATCAACGATCGCGAGGAACGCCCACGGATGGTGCACGCCCAATGCGAAGCACTGTGCGAAAAGCTCGAACGCCTCGGCCGTTTCGACAACTGGGTGCAGGATCAGGCCCTGCTGGGCCACATCGAACACCAATGGGCCGAGTTGGAGTCCGAGGCCGACGCAGCCGCCCGCGACCGCTATCGAAATCTGCGCCAGGCGTTTCTTGACGCCTACGCCGTGTATGCGGAGCAACACGCCGCCCAAATCGCAGAGCACCAGGCACGCGAAGCGGCGGCGCAAGAGCGCGGGCGCCTCATCTCAGAGCTGGAGGAGCTGTGCAAGCACACCGAGCTGGACTCACTCAACCAGCGCCTGCCAGAGATCGAGCAGGCTTGGGCGCAGCTCGAAGCCGTCGCCGATACCGCGGCGAAACGTGCCTACCGAGAGGCCCTGGCCGCAGCCCAGGCGCAGCGCAACCGGCTCGACCAGGCGACCCGCCAGGCCCAGGCCGTCAAGTCGCTGCTCCGAGATGCAAAGGCGCTACTGGACGACCGCGGCGGCGACGTCGAGACCGGCCGCGTCAGTAGCCTGCGCAAGCGTCTGGAGCGTAACAGGCAGAACAGCGGCGGCAACGACGACGACATCCGCCAGTGCGACGATCTGCTGGACAGGCTGCAGCATCGCATCGACAAACATCACGACCAGGTCGCCCGCAAGCTTGCCGCGCTGCCCGAACGCCTCGCGGAACTGGACAAGCAATTCGAGCACGGCAAACTGAAAAAGGCCGAACCGCTTTACCAGAGCATCACCGCTACCTTGGCGCAAGCGCGCGCCGCCGGCCTGCCACGATCGGACATTGCCCCGGTCGAGGCGCATCTGAAAGAGATCGCGCCACAACTGCATGAATTGCAGCGCTGGCGGCGCTGGGGCGCCGATACCAAGCGCGAAGACCTGTGCACCGAGATCGAGGCTCTGGCCGACGATGCGGAGCATGAACTGGAGCCCATGAGCAATCGGCTGCTGGAACTGCGCGATGCCTGGCGCGGGCTCGACCGCAACGGCGCGCCCGCGGACGACGCCCTCTGGCGCCGGTTCCAGGCCGCGGCCGAGCGCGTGCACGAACGCTGCCGGCCCTTTCTCGACGCCCAGGCCAAGATCCGCGCCGCCAATCACAAACAGCGCGAGGCCCTGTGCGCGCAGCTTGAGACCTTCCTCGAGCAAGCGGACTGGGAGCGCATGGACTGGAAAAAGGCCGCCCGCGCGGAGCGAGAGATGCGTCAGGCCTGGAACGCCCTGTTGCCATCACAGGCATCGTCGTCGGGGTCCGCGAACGGACCTCTCCGCGACGGCCGCCGCCACAAACCGCTAGAGGGGCGCTTCCACAAGCTGCTGCGCCGTCTCGACAAGACGCTGGACGCGGAACGTGAACGCAATCGGGCATTTCGCCAGGACCTGATCACACGCATGCAGGCCCTGGTCGACGAGTCAGACCTGCATCGCGCCATCGACATCGCCAAAGACTTGCAGCAGCAGTGGCACACGACCGTGCCCGGTCGCCAGCGCGACGAAAACGCGCTGTGGCAGACGTTCCGTGCCGCCAGCGATGCGGTGTTCGCGCGCAGGGCCGCGCAGCACGAGGCCAAGACCACCGAACTTCACGAAAACCAGGCCGCGCGCGAGGCTATCTGCAACGAACTCGAGAAACTTGCCGAACAGACCGGGGAGATTGGTGAACTGCGCTCCGGCTTCCGGGCGCTCGAGACTCGCTGGCAAGACACCGACGGTCTGCCGCTGCCACGGCAGGCGGCACAGACGTTACAACGCCGCTGGCGCTGCGCTCAGGCTGCCGTGCAAGAGCAACTGCAACGGCTGGAAGAGGCCGAGCGATGGGCTGCGATCGGGCGGCTACAACAGCGCGCGGACTTTTGCGATACCACCGCTCGACAACTGCTCGCCGATGCGGACGCCACCGATGCCAACACCTTGCGCGACCGTTGGTCCGCACTCGACGCCGTCGATGATCCGGTAGCCGCGAAAAGGCTCGATGAGGCCTTCTCGCAGGTCGTCGACGCCGCCACCGATGCGGAGGCACGCAGTCAGCTGGAACGACTCATGGCCGACAACGCCGAACATCGGTTGAACCTATGTTTACACCTGGAAATTTCGGCCGGAGCCGAGTCGCCCAAAGAACTGCAGCAGCAGCGCATGGAATTGCAGGTCAGTCGCCTGCGAGACAGCATGGGAGGCCGCATCGGGGATAACGCCGAGGCTGACCCGCTCGCCGACGCCTCAACGTTGCTGCGGGGCTGGTACCTGTGCGTCCCCTCCGCGGTCGTCGACGGGCTCGATGGCCGCTTCGCGCGCGCCAAGCAGGCATTGACCGGCACCGAGCCCGCCGGCGCCCCTGTCAATACTTGACGGAACAGCCGTATGGCCGGCTCACGGCCATCTGCACCGGCTTACCCGCGGCACGGTCCGCCATGGCCAGGCGCACATAGTTTGCGGCACCAGGAATATCGGCCTGGTCGGTGGTGGGTTTGTCATCGATGCCGCCCATGTAGACGAGGGCCCCCTCTTCGTCGATGAGGAACATGTGCGGCGTGGTACGTGCACCATAGGCCGTGCCAACGGCGCCGTCCGAGTCGAGCAGCACCGCGCTCGGGGCCGCATCGCGTGACGCAGTCAACTCGTCTGCCTGTGTCGGGCTGACGTGCCCCTGTTTTCCAGGCGCCGACGAGATCACCGACAACCAGACGTAGCCGGCATCGGTCGCTTCCCGTTGCAGCGCCTGCATGTTGCCGGAACCGTAGTGCTTGACCACGTAAGGACAGTCGTGATTCGTCCACTCCAGGATCACTGGACTACCCTTCAGCGACGCCAGGGACCATTCCTTGCCGCTGCTGTCGGTCGCGGTGAATGGGGGCGCCGGCTGCCCGATCTCCGGTGCCGCGCGGGCAACGCCAGCACTAACCAGGGCTCCAAGAGCTGCGGCCGCCAAGATGCGGGACTTGCGATGGAACATCGGACTTCTCCTCGTTTGTGATGTGGTCGGTAGACATCGAGAGTAAGAGCGTGTTGTCGCTCACTTTGTTCCGCGGAGATTTCTCAGAGTGTTCTGCGCTGAACCTACCGGACTCGTCCATCGCTGTTGCGAGTGCCTAGAGTGCAGCGCGGTTCAGCCGGTCCTAATGGCAGCAATCGGCCATTTCGGACTTCGGCGTCGTTTCAGCGAGTGTCCGCAAAGAACTCCCAAGCGGGCTTGCGCTTGTAACAGATGCGCAAGCCTGCTCAAGCGGCATTGTCCAACCCGTGCTCAACATCCGGTGGAACAGGAAACAAGCTACCAATTGGCATTGCCGCCGGACACCATTGGAAATGCGCTTCTCTTGTTTCGGTGATTCCGGTTTGAACCGGGCGACGGGTCTCGAAGAAAAAGCGTTCGCTGCACAGTCACGCACCCGTACAGGTTGCCATGTTCGAAGAAAGCCCTCAGGTGCGCGGACTGCCCGCGCAATGCGCGCATTGCGCACACGCCTGAACAAGGCAGCATCGTGCGTCTGCCGATGGACGGTGCCCTCGGGAGCGCGGTTCACTCTCAGAATCATGCCTGGCCCCGAGGCGCTGCCGCCTTGGGCCGTCACCCAAGGCCGAACCGCACATCACCAACTGCTGCGACCAAATGCGTAGGAGCGTCAACGATGCCTTCCGTGAAGTCTCAGCATGTGGGCGATATGATCTTCGAGACCCAGGTCGGGAATCATTCGATTCTCAATGACGTACCGCCAACGCCGGAATGGGGCGGCAAGGGCCGCCATCCGACACCGCCGGACTACTTCGTCGCGTCGCTGTCATCCTCTATCGCCGCGTTCGTGCAGCAGTACTGCGCGCAGACGGGTGTCGATGCCAGCGGCATGTTCGTCGAGATCCACTATGAGAAGGGAACAAACCCGGCGCATCCCAAAGAGCTGATAGTCGATAGTCACTTGCCTAGCGCCGACGTCGGCGCACGAGCCGAGGCCATCAAGCGTGTCTCTGGGCACTGCACCGTCCACGAGACCATATCCAAGATGCAGGCGCTGTCTATCAATGTCCACGACAAGACGGGGCAAGTGAGCGGCTAGCGGTCGCCTGAGAGGTTGTCGCAACGTGCGGGGGCCACCCATCGTCGCGGCGGCTTCGGCTCTATGCCACAGTGCCGCCGCGACGATACGTACGCGCCTTTGACTTACAAAAAGACACCGGCCTTTGCTGCGCTCTTCATTGCCGACAGCAGCGGCTACCTGGGCTACCGCGATGCCACCCGGACGTTCCCCGCCCGATCAATGGTGACACCCGTGCTGATCTTCCGTTCGGTTGGTCCAGCGGCAACGTTATGCCCAGCCTGCTGCCATTCTGCGATGCCGACCGGCAGCACCCGCACCGCGTGACAGCCCCAGTCCACTAGTTGCCGAGCCGCGTCGTCGCTGCCCTCGCCGTAGACGACGATGGACGCCTTGGGAGCGGACGGGAAGCGTTCTCTGCTCGCTGGGAGCTGCGCGAGCGGGATGTTGACGGCGCCGCGGATATGGCCCGCTGCGACGGTGCCCGCCTCGCGGACATCTAGGACAATGACGCCAAGGTTCTCGTCGATCGCACGGCGCAGCCACTGGGGCTCGGTGACGCTGGGCTCGGTCTTGGTCCAGTCCGCGAAGCCGAGCGGATAGATCTTCGCGTCGGTGTAGCCCAACTGCTTCACCCTTAGGGAAGTCGTCGGTCCCAGGCAGCCGCCCGGACCATAGAGCACCACCGGCGCGCTGCGGTCCTCCGGCAGGCGCTTTGGATAACCGGCCACCGCAGGCGCCGGCATGGACATGGCGCCGGGCACATGGGCCGCCTGGTACATCGGTGTCGGCCGCACGTCCAGCACCGTCACCGACGGATCGTCCAGCGCGGCCTTGAAGGCGGCTTTGGAGAGCTTCTCGCCGCCGGCAATGGTCTTGGCAATGTCGAAGCGCACGATGGACGTGGCATGCTCGCGGCCGCCTCTGTCCTCGGAAGTGACCAGGAAGCCCTTGCGCTTGTATTTCTGGAGGTCCG
Organism: uncultured Gammaproteobacteria bacterium; assembly: GCA_963695445.1. Taxonomy (GTDB): domain Bacteria; phylum Pseudomonadota; class Gammaproteobacteria; order Chromatiales; family Chromatiaceae; genus Thiohalocapsa. The sequence continues at coordinate 313,733 of CAVOGV010000038.1, forward strand.
CGACGGAGTCGACTTTCTTCAATACCGTGTCGCGGGACGATCCTCAACGGGCTTAGGCTGAGAAAGTGGAAGCAGACCTTCGATCTCGGGTCCCGTGCGGCAGGTGTGTCTCAACATCACGACCTTGGGATTTGCCCGGACCGGGGGATGCGGTTGCGCTGGTTGTTGTTATCTCCTATGAGGACAGACGTGCGATCCTTTGTTGACCATTTCATCTATGGCTGCACAGTCGGCGCCTAAGGGCCAACTTTCGATGGGGCAGCGGTTGTAATCGCGCTAGCCAAAATACGCTATGGTCTTTAGGCAGTCTCGTCGGTTGGTCTGGATTACACCCGCCGAACAACGCGCCCGACAAATTCTGGGAAACATGGTCACTGCCTGGGATGAGCGCCGCATAGAGATTCAGACAGGCATGCAGGCCGAACGTGCGGGTCCAGACACCCGTGGGTTGGGCCAGGTCACCCCGCCGCAAAGGACTCAGTTCAGAAGAAAGTCTTACGCTTCGGTCCCTCGGACCCGACGCCTTCGACCAGCCGCGGACGGCGCGGCTCTGGTTCAGGGAACATCGCCGGGCGATCCTGCTCCGACGCGGGTGCTGGCGCCTCGTTATCACGCATGGCGTTGTAGAGTTCGCTCCGAAGCTGCGGGATTAGCTTGCCCGTCAATTCCTCAAGGTGTTCGCGGTCGTCCCAACGCATCTTCTCGAACGACTGGAGACCGCGCTTTTCAGCAACCTCGCGGGCGCGTGGGCTGACCTCTTCCCACATCCTGCGCAGGTCCTCCGCCCGGTCGCGCAACAGCAACTCTCGATCATGCTGCTCTTCGAAGATCTGGTCAAAGCGAGCAATCAGACGCCGTTTGGTCCGCGGGAGCGCTATGTACCCGATAAATACGAAAGCCAGGACTGCGGCAAATGCAATCCCTGGCAACGCCACAACCATGCCCGTGGCAAGTGCGGCAGCGCTAAGCCCGCCCAGGAGCAGGATTGTGAATCCTACCCAGCGCGCGCGGACCGATCTTAACCTGTTGGCGGCCTCGCCGATCACCATCGCGTGCAGCCGGAGCCGCTCAGCATAGGCCTGGATCTGTGTGATCTGGTTGTCCATCCGCCGGGTTGGGGCACGGCGTAGCTCGCCGATCAGGTCGTTGCGCGCCTTCTCGAAGTCCTCCATCGGTAGGCGCGACTTCGGCTTGTCGGCCAGCGGTACAAAGGTGGTATAGATCATCGGCAAGTCTTTGCGCGGGATCACCTTTCCTAGGTTCCAGCAGAGAGCCCCGTAGGCCCGCGCGAAGTCGTGCAAGCTCTGGAACTGGTCCACCTTGTTCAAGACGATCAGCATCTTATGATCGATGCCCGATAAGGACTCGCGGAAGACTTGAAGTGTTTCGCCCGTCGTCCCAGGCTTGTCCGGATCAAAGAAGACCATCACAAGGTCGGCTCGTTCGGCGAACCAACGCACCACGCCAGGGAAGTCAAAACCACGCCCCCGCTCGGTTATCGCCTCATCGATCATGCCGGGGCTGTCGATCAGCGTCACCGTTTGCAAAAGTTCAGCGGGGCGCAGCTTCAGCCGCACATGCGAAACAAGTTGGTCGCCAAAGTGCCGGAGCCCCTCATAGGGTAAGTCGGGATTACCAACGACGGCCGGCCCGTCTCGCTCGGTCGCGGTCGTGCCATGAGTGATGATTGTGAACCCGTCGTCCGTAGGGGCAACCCCAGTGGTCTGAACGTCGTCGCCCAGAAGATGGTTGACGAATGTGGATTTCCCCGATGAATGATTGCCCAAGAGCAAGACTTGCGGCGGCCGACGCAACTCGCCCACAGTGGGGGGACGTCGGAACATGAATTCCTTTGCCAGTGGGTCGAGAAGGTCGTCGTAGAAGCTACGGACCCGGTTCGCAAATTTGTCCATCACGTGTTGCTAAAGGGGATGAAGAGGCGAAGTAGAGGGTATGTGGGTAGGGATCGGAAATCCAAGCCGATGGGCGCGGTCGCAAGCGTCGAACCGCAGCGGTCGGCTAGGAACTGCGTTGGAGTGCGAGTCGGTTTTGGTCGGCTCCTGCCCGCTATCGGGGTCCGCGCTTCTCCGCCGACGCGGTCCGTAGTGTTCGTGCCGTCCGTTACGCGGTAGATTCTGGGCGAGCCCTGCGGCAGCATGGGGTCGCCGCACGATAGCTGCTGAGAGGACCGACGCTCCGTATGGCCGAGCTATTCACGATTTATGCGCGGGTTTGCTCAGCCGCTAACAGGAGTATCCAAGCGAGTCGGCTTGCCTCTTGTCTTTCGCGGATAAGAGATCTAAGCGACCATGGCGGCTCACCGATCTGAGTGAGAATTCGCTCGACGGGCGCGGCCTCGGTGATGAAGGCGATGATACGCATGTCCGCGTCGCAGTTGGGACAGACCAGGGGCAAAGGCTGCGGAATTTCAGCGAGGAGGACTTCAATGCCGACTACCTCGGTCGGCAGACCGCGATCGTGCGAAGCCTGATGGATCATTTTCGGCGCCAGCGCCTCAAGACCATCGACCAGAGCGAACTCGGTGCGGACGAAGAGGACCGCATGATGAATATCCTGCATCGGATCATCCGCGGGGCAGTCCGGGTCCTTGCGGTACTCATGGCGATCACCATCCTCTGGGGAGTGGTTGACGTCGGCGAATCGCTCTACCGTCGACTCTTCATGCCAGCGGTTCAAGACTTCGGCGTGCGCGAGATGGTCGTGACCTTCGGCGCCTTCCTGGCGGTGCCGATCGCGATCGAGATCTTTATGAACATTACCTTGTACCTTCGGGATGATGTGGTACACGTCCGATTAGTCATCGCGACAGCGCTCATGGCGATCGCCCGGAAGGTCAGCGTCTTCGACTTTGAGAAGCTGCAGCCGACGTCCTTCCTAGCCACCGCGGCGGTCGTCTTGGCGCTTGGGCTGGTCTACTGGCTGATGGGCCGAAAGACGGTCCTAGGTGCACGGTTAAAGCGACCCGATAATGCCGTTAGCAACGGGAGTCAGCCGCAAAGGCTCGCGCCAAGACATGCCCCGATAGGCCAACAGACGCCCACGTAATCGAGATCTCGATCTGCGCCGGAGCGTCGGACAGGCGATCGACGCTCCCGCAAGAAGCGAGCGGTTGTTCAACCTCCCCGCGCGTGTTTTGCCTATTGCCTTCGTCTGCTTTGAACAGCATCTGTTTGCCATAGAGATGAGCGGCCTGCCGTTTGCGATATCCCTACTCATTGCAAAGTGCCGCTAACCGGGTCGAGCGCGTCGCGGAACTTGGCCCCGCTCCGGACCGAATCGATGCGCGTCACTCTCGGTCCGGCCGGCTCAGCTGCACTTGGAGAAAGCACATGCAGATTCTAGAAATACTTCGTCCGTCGAACAAGAAGGCATTGATCATCGCCGCGGCCTTGTTCGCCCCAGCCGTCGCCCTGTCGTCGGAAACCGGGCCACGCACCGAGGCCGTCGGTTCGTCTAACAGTTCGGTGCAGGTGCCGGGGCAAACGGCATTCGCCAACCAAGGGTCCACCCTCAAGAACAACCGCTTTACCTGGGACGGTTTCGTTGCGGACGTTCTCGGAAATCGGCTGATCAGCGCAGTCGACGAACCCGTCTCCGTCGAATTCTTCACGAGTCTCTTCCGGGCAAACAGTTGGGGCTCGATACCCCGCGACGCTGGGCCCTATACGCTCTTCCTTCCGGTCGACAGCGCCTTTTTGCGACGCTCCGGAGAGGACATCGACGCGCTAGTCCACAACCCCGAAGCATTGCGGACATTAGTTGGCGCGCATATCGTCTCAGGCAGACTGACCGGAGCAGAGCTACGGCTTGGCGGAACGTTCCTTTCCTGGAGCGGCGCCAAGATCGCGGCAGGCTCGAGCGGAACCCCGTCTGTCAATGGCGCAGCCGTTATCGGCACGACAGAGTTTGAACATGGAGTCGTGCACTTTATCGATCGCTTGTTGTAAGGGCGGACTAGCCGCAATCGTGGCGCGGGGGTTCTAGGCACGCTGATTCATTGCCCTCCTGCCGGAACCAGCACGGATTTCGAAATTGCCATTGCCGAAAGCCCCCATTCTCAGGCGCTTGGGGCAATTGAAAATGGCGGCACGTCTCTGGACCGCAAGAAACGCAAATCGATCAGAATCTCTCTAGGAAAACCCGTCGCACGCGATGCAGTTTCCGTTCTGACCTCGAGGCGGAGGAATCTGAGCCCGCCGATGGAATCGGTATGGACTCCCGGCAACAACAGTCACTCCTTGGAGATGGTAATGGGTTTCGAACGACAGATCGCGTGGTGGGTGGCGTCGATCGAGCAGACCGATCTTGGGTACGTCTACGTGCGGCTATTTGCCGACGCCCCCCTCGACGTCCGTCATGCAATGATCGATCGATTTGGGAAAGCAACGGTCTTTCTCCCACCACGACAGCCGAAACCGCTTGCCGCGTGAGCGCAAGACCACCGTCGGAGTCGAACGGTTGCGGTCGAAGCTAGGGCAAGTCGGAGATTGCGCAAGCCAAGGTCACAGAATCTCGGTTTCAGCAGCGGTGGCGCAAACCAGCCGTTCCGGCTCTGACTATGCCGGTCAGAGTTGACGCAAGACGCCAGCGGCAAGACAACTGCCCCCGTGCTGTCATTTCGGACGCACACTCGCGATGGTAGCATCACACATGTCCAGCAGCGCGTCGCTGCACTCTCCGCGCCGCGCCGCCTCCGTGAGACCCTCGAGCGCCAATCGCGTGACCTGCGCCAAGGCGGCCATGAGGTGCTCGATCACCTTGTCTTTCGCATTGATCTCGCCGATGAGTTCGTCGAAGTGCGGTTCGCGATATCGGTCCATCAGCGCTGTGATGACCGGTTCGTGGCCGATGAGGTAGTCGTAGTTGAAATCGGACGCGGCGAAGCTCTTGAGCCCCTCTACCTTCCAGTAACCTTCGTCCGAAATCCGCTCGAAGGCCATGCTCCAATCCGCATACTCTCGACGTGATATCGATCGGCGGCTCAGGAGCTTGATCTTCTGGTGACGCGGATCGGCCCAGATCGTAGCGATCAAATCGTCAATAACCTGCTCTTCGCCTTCAATGGCTTGTAAGAATTTGCCGTTGCCATAAAGCAGCATGCCCGTCACGCCCTGAGCGGCGTTATTCCTGCGGCATTGCATGAGTAGTGCCAGCAGCTGCTCCGCAGAGATCGGGTTAGCGACGCCACTGACATATGACACTTGTATCATCGGATTTCTCATGTTCGTTGGGACGTTGAAGTCCAGCCGCGCGCTGATACATCGCGCAGACGAGGGATCCAAGCGACGAAGCCGCGGGATGGCGACGCCGACACTTGTCTGCGGAGACACGCTGGACCCTGCCATTAGTCGTCCTTGGGCGGAAACAATGCTTAGGCTCCGTACTTTTGGTTGTCGAGCTTGTCCCTGCGGTAAACGGCAGCCAAGCCTAAGGCGCGCCATCGACGCCGGATCGCGAGTCCTCTAGCGGCTGGCGCCGACGAATTGCGGACGGCATCGGTGGGGCCGTCCAGATGCGCCAGCGCCGGCCAGATCGTCTCAATTACATGTCCGCGACTTTCGCGCATCATCGCCGCAGAATCGCGATCCACCGATATAGGCTCAGCAGGCTCGCCAGCGATGCGGCCACGTAGGTCAGCGCCGCGGCGGTGAGGATCTTCTTGGCATGGGGCAGGTGCGGCTCCGGCAGATAGTCCCCGCCCCTGAGCGTCGGCAACGCCCGGTCGAAGCTAGCGTTCCATTCCACCGGCAAGGTGATCAGGTGCATCAGCGTGCCGATCGCGATGCTTCCGATGCCGAGCACGAGCATAGTCATCCCGGAGAGCGGCGAGCGGGTCAGCAGCGCCACCACGGGCATCGCCGCCAACGCAAAGGCGCCCAGCTTCTCGGCGACTGTCGCCGTTTTGGCTAACGCTGTACGCAGCAGCAATGGACGATAGCCCTCGGCATGTTGCATCGCATGACCGACCTCATGGGCCGCCACGGTGACCGCGGTCAGCGACCGCCCGCTGTAGTTGTCCGGGGACAGGCGAACGGTTCGGTGGATCGGGTCATAGTGATCCTGGCTCGGCTGGCCTTTCTCCAGTCTCACGTCCAGGCCAAGATCGTCGATTAGCTTCCGCGCGAACTCCGCGCCGCTATGCGGATAGAGGTCGGCCGGCTTCTGGTACTTCCGCATGACCCGCCGCACCCAGAGGCTCGGCAGAAAGACCATGGCCAGCAGCGCGGCGAAGAGGATGACGTAGAACATATCTTTAGGTGACTCATTGCACGCCGCAGTCCGGCCCTTTCAGCATCGTCCCTGTGCTGTTTCGAGGCTGCGGTGGGGTTCAGCCGGTCGATGGCTCAAGCGAACCGAATGTGCTTGTTGAACGGGTACTCGCGGATACGCCTGGCGGTCACTGCGACAATGGCGTTGGCGAGCACCGATTTCCAAGGCGGAGTGCCGGGCTCGCCGACGCCGGTAGGGGCATCGCCGCTTTCGGGTCGACCCGCGCCAGGATGCAGCCCTGCAACTGCCACTGTTCACCGGGCTTCAGCGGTGGATCGGCCAGCGGCGCGATGCGCGCGGTCGACTCGTTGCTGCTCTTGCCGGCCGCGACGCCTCGGTCGTGTCGGGGTACTGCTGACGGCGCACCGGCGCGTGACGATCTCCGTGCTGGTCATCGCCTCGACGCGGAAGGCTGGCAGCCCGGGCACCGGTACAGTCGCCGCCCGCTGGTCGTTCCGCAAATATGGCATGGTTGCCCATCGCGACCGAATACGGCGAAGCGATAGTCCCGGCGACGCTGCCCTGAGGCCTTCAATGCCGCGACGAGCGCCTCGGGATTGGTGACGCCACCGCCGCGGCAGGCGCGCCAACCGATCTCCAGTGTTGACCGGGCGAGCCGATTGCGGGTCTTCAGATCGAAGTCCCGGGGACGCTGCCTCGGGTGCAGACCGGCCGCGAACAGCGTCTCGCTGCGCAGGTAGTTGCCCAGTCCGGCGAGAAAACCTTGGTCCAAGTACAGGGCGGCGAGGCTGCGGTTACGCAAGGCCGGGTCGTTCACACGACGAACTAGGTCGCGCCAGTGGAGGGCCGGGTCGAGCAGGTCCGGGCCGAGGCGGCCCAGGTAGGGATGGCGCAACAATCCTTCGGCGTCCAGCAAGGCGATCTCCGGCGCGCTGTGGAGAAACGCACTTTTGGTCTCCGTGTGCAGGGCCACCCGGAGGCTACGAGCGGTGTGCGGCAAGTCGCCGCGGCGGCGCACATACCATACTCCGTAGAGCTGGTTGCGGGCGTACAGCGTCAAACCGAGGTCGAACGCGATCAGTAGTGCCTTGCCGCGGGTCTCGACGCCGGCCACCCGGGCTCCGGTCAGCTCGTCCTCGAAGGGGCGCAACCGCTGCGGTCCAAAGTGGACGTCGACAAGCGTTTGACCATTGATGGCGGCGGCGATGCGATCCGCGGAGCGACGGATCTCAGGACCTTCAGGCATGCCGTTTTTGTACGCTACTGCAAATCGATGTGCGACGTGTCGGAAGGTATCCCGTATTCGCTTGTCTCGGAGCCCGACCGCGGCTAATACGTGACCAATCGGTGAACGGCACACGGGCATCGGTGTGGGGATCCGACTCGCCTGGCCGAGTTTCATGTCGCGTTCTGCTGATGGGTCGGTCTCACGCGCGGTGTCGAAGCCCTCTGCCTCGGCGATCGCCAGGGCCCGATCGTAGTCGTTGGCTGCTACGCACGGCGCGCGGGCGATGAGCCAAAGGCGCCTTCGGCTCGGCGTGCCCATCAGCACCCATCGATACTAGGGGTCCAACCCAATCACCCACAGCTGGCCTCGAATCAGCTTAGAGAATCTCAAGTCCAGTTTCGCACCGCTCGGGTCGGCAGGGTCGACCAGGCCATTTACCTCGGTGCGCCGCATCCCCGCCCTGGCGTTTCTGGCGGCCGTGCAGACGGCAATTCGGCCCTCGGGGCGCTTTGCATAGGTCGCGGTCACGTCGACGCTCAGCTGCCCGGGGCCGTCCGCCTCGAGATTGGGTAGCCTTGCCACTTCGAACCAAGCGCCTAGGAGACGATCGAGGTCGACCTCCGCAACGGTCGCGGGCGGAATGCGGGGCCTTCCGAGACGAATCGGCAGCAGTCTACGCAAGGCCAAGTGGGCTTTGTTAATCATGGGTATCGAGGTGGGCGCGCGGCGATCGGAAGCAACCCGCGATCCGCTCTGGTTAGGCCTTTCTAACATGCTCTGAGATCCCCGGTGTACAGTTCCGGGACCGGGCGTTTGCGCCCGCAGGGCTCGTCTCAGGAGGGCTTCACGCGGTGCTGAGGAACGGCCATGTTGAGGCCATAGGTACCAAGCACTCGATCGCGTGATCGCGATCTGCCCATCGGGGGCAAACCGAGCGCTGCCCCCGTTGCACGTCTCTCGTTGGTGCTGGCAGCGACACCATCGCGCGGCATTCTTCAGCGGCGGGCCGGAAGCGCGCGGCTTCCGAGGCACCGGCAGCATCTCACACAGGCTCCTCAAGACCTGTGCGGGCCGATGGATGTTAAGAAAATCATCCGCTCCGACTCCCCGAGGACGGGAAATCATCTGCGGTGGCCATATATCCCTGTGCAGACGCCGAGAAGCGCTCGGCACGTTACGTCAAACAACCCAACCCTGAAGCACTGTCGGAGAAAAAACATGAATCTGGTTCAAAACGTGGGAAAGAAAGATCGCAACATCCGTTTCGCCGCGGGCGGTGCGGCGATCGTGATAGGCATTATCACCGGCCAGTGGTGGCTGGACATCGTCGGCCTCATCCTCTTGACAACAGCCTACTTCGGCACTTGCGTTGCATACCTCCCGCTCGGGGTGGATACGACTAAGGAGGACTCGGCTGGATAAGGCGATCGCCAGCAGATCTCGTACCCGTCGACGCTGAAGGATACGGATACGGATACGGGTAGTAAATCCAACCCACCCACAGCATCTAGGATCACTCAAGATCAGGAAAATCAGCTACCACCGCCGGAGGGAGCGGTTTGATGAAGGCCCCCCGGGGGGGCCATGGATATCAGCTTGGTCCCGACCGACGACACCTTTAACGCGGACGGCTGCGAGGTGGCGGGTTCGTCTCGCCGCGGACTTGGCCGCCAATGCGCGTCTTACTTGCTAGGATTTCAAGACGTCTTTGCTAAAGAGTGATTCGTTCGGCCTCTGGTAACACTTCCAGCTGTTGGCCCAGCCGTTGGCCCTCGGTAATGCGTGGAGAAGCACGCCGGAACGTCAAAGCCTTGCCTAGTCCACCGCCAAAGGCGGTGGCTTACCTGTCGTGAGTTAGCGGGGGTGGGATGCGCCGGCAAGGCCCAATTGCGGGCTGCCGGACGTCGCGCGGTGCAGGCGCGTGCGGCCCGGGGCTCGGGCGACCATCTGCGGCCCAGTGTGTCGCCGGGAGACGAGTTCAGGAGTGGACTACACAGAACGTAAAACGCCGGATGCACGTGCATCACTGAGTCGCCTAGGGGCGGCCAGACCCGGCATGCGAGCAGGCTGCTTAGAATCCGAACCTGTTACTCCAGAGCTGCGTTCCCAACGACAGTAACCGACCCTTAATGTAAAGCTTTACATAAGGGTCGGCTGCAGACCTTGCGAACACCCCTTAGGCGGAGCCCGAACGTGGGATAGCGAGCCGGTGGCGAGGTGGGCGAATTCTAGAAGTTCGTGACGCAATACTGTTGAGAAAAAACACAAACACTTGTTTTCAGCGCGCCAGCATGTTTTCCGCTTGCTCACCTCGTGGGTGAACGGCGCGTCGACCTCCAGGACACGCCCCGCCCGGCGCCTGGCTTCGTTACGACTCGTTGCAATAGATGCGCGGCGTCGTGCCTTGCCAGACACCACGTGGGACGCACCCTGGGGGGCCGTCCACCAACTGCGGTTTCTAGTCAAGGAATCGGGGCTAGCGCGCCGAGTACGATGGATTCGGTCAAAATCTGCGGCAGCACACGCGGCTTGCCACTCGGCGGATAGACCACGTAGATAGGCACGCCATTACGCCCAAAACCCGCCAGATATTCGGTGATAACCGGGTCGCGGTTGGTCCAGTCCCCCTTCAAATAGAGCACGTCACGCTCCGCGAAGGCCTGCGCGACAGCATCACTGCTGAGTGCGACCCGCTCGTTCACCAGGCAGGTGATGCACCAGGCGGCGGTCATGTTGACGAACACCGGCCGATCGGCCGCCCTGGCATCGGCCAGAGCGGATGCCGAGTAGGGCTCGATCCGAAGCGCGCCCGTATCACTGCTCGACGTGCCGCCGGATTCAGCCTCGGCACCCGCGCCGGCAGCCCCAGTCGCAACCAGGCCGATCGCCGGACCCGGGGCATCGAACCGCGCCATGCTCGCCCCCAGCCACAACGCCGCGGCAAGACCGAGCACAGCAGCGCCCAGCGCCGGCCATCGCCATCGGGGCGTGCTATTGCGGGTGCGTTCCCACAGCCAGAGGGACAGCGATAGCGCAAGCATGCCCGCGAGTACCGCGCCAACGCCGCCCGACCCCGCCTGAACGCTGAGCACCCAAACCAGCCAAGCCGCGGTCGCAAACATCGGAAACGCAAGCAGCTGTTTCAGGTTCTCCATCCAAGGGCCGGGCCGGGGCAACCGATCGCTCAGCCGCGGCACAAGCGCCAGCAGCATAAACGGCAGCGCCATACCGACGCCGAGCATTAGCATGATCGACAGCGCCGGCAACCAGGGCAGCGTCGCCGCGAAACCCAGCGCCGCGCCCATGAAGGGCGCCGTGCAGGGTGCCGCGACCAACGCCGCCAAGGCGCCAGTGACGAAGGCGCCGAGATGACGCCGATCGGTATCATGGCCGGGACCAGTGCTGGAATCGTTCACGGGATCGCCCGAAGAACTAGCCGGCCTGCTGCCCCGCCCATTGCCCGGCCCCTTGTTTAACCCGGCCGAAGCGCCGATCCCCATCAGCCAGGTACCGATGGTCACGACGCCCGCGAGGCTGAGACCGAGCACCAGGAACAGATAGGCCATCAATGCGACGAATACCGGCGATTGCAACTGAAAGCCCCAGCCCACCGCGGCACCAGTCGCGCGCAACGTGAGCAGCAGCAGGCCAATCAGCATGAAGAACAGCAACACGCCTGAGCCGTAAGCGAGGGCATGCATCAGGCGCTCGCGCGTCGGTGCCCCGCCCTGCCGCGCAAGCCCCAGCGCCTTGATCGCCAGCACCGGAAAGACGCATGGCATCAGGTTCAGCGCCAGTCCCCCAAGCAGCGCGAACAGCAGCGCCAGCGGCAAACCAAGATCGGATGTCGAAGCCTGGTCGCCGGAACGATCAGCAGTCTCGGCACCGGCATTCTGGGCGCCGGTCGTCGCGGAGCCCGCATCGATCTCGAAGCTGGCCCGGCCGTCGTCGGTTTCGACCACCAACAGGCCGGCGGGCGGCACCGCATCCGGCGTGGCGCCCGGCACCAGCTGCAGCGTCAGCGCATCGCCGTGCAGGCTCCAGTGCTGCGCCGCCGCATGCTCGACCAGCCCCCAGGCACCGGCGAAAAAGTGGGCATCGGTAATACCGGCGGGCAACCCGACGGCAGGCACGCGCAGCCGCATGCCACCTGCTCGGTCGAGCGACGCCAAGAGTGTGCCGGGCGCCGGCAGCGCGTTGCGGGCATCCGCGAACAGCTCCGACCAAGACGACTGCCCTCCCGCCACAGCGGTCGGGGCGGTAGCCAGCGACAGCGCGAAGCTGCCTCGCTCCGGAATGCATGCCTCTTCGCAGACCAGCCAGGTGGCATCGGCACGGATCGAAACAGGCTCACCAGCGGGCCACTCCTCGGGGACGCGCAGCTCGACCAGGTGTACAGCGCGCCCGGAGTAGCCATGATTCGCCAGCGGACCGACCCGAATCAGTTCCGGCGCCGGCCATCGGATTGGGCCGGCCTCAACCCCATCGGGGAGATGCCACTGGATGCGCGGCGGCTCGCCCGAGTCTCCTGGGTTGCGCCAATAGGTGTGCCAATGGGGACGGATGTCGATTACCAGGGCAAGTTCGACCGCATCCCCCGGCGTCACCTGCGCATACTCGGCTACAAGACGTGCCGTGACGTTCTCCGTGCGGACTACTTCCGACTCCGACGTCGCGGCCTCGACCCGTGGCGCGCCGAGCAGGCAGAGACCGAGGCACAGACCTGCGAACAACGCCAAAACAACGGGAGACCCAACAATGGGAGAGCCGCGCAGCACGACACATCCGACGCAGCGCCCAGCGAGAGCGAGCGATCGAATCGCCCCAATCGCGACGGCGGCACCGCATGCTCCGCCCGGGAGTCGCGGGCAAAAGGCGCGGCGCGATGGCATCGAGCGCTTGCAGGGAGGCAAAATCGTTTGCGTGGTCATGCCGTGGGAGTGCGGCTGCAACCCGCTGACATCAAGTGAGCGCCGTCCGAAGGGCCGGGCGCCAAGGGCCAAGGCTGAAGAGTGCGGAACCGTGCGGCACAGCGGCCCTCGGCCCTGGGCGCTTGGCCCAGTTGAAGCGACGCGCGACTTGCGCAAAGCGCCGCCGCGTTCTTGTCGCAACGAGGCAGTGGAATACCAGCATTCGCCTTTCCGCTGCAATGCGGTCACGCAAAAAGGCAGGGGTTTCCATTGGATTTCGCTATTCTCAATGTTGGATTTCTTGCGTTCCGACTCAACTTCGGCCAAAGTTGGGCTTGGTGGTGGTGTCGCCACTGTTTGCTCCGGCTGTTGAGCGCCTTGCCGCTGCCCTTTTCGCCGACTTCTTCACGCGTGACACCAGACCGGAAAGACGCTGAAAATCATCAGAGACCGGTGGTCGTGCAACGAAAGCGCGCAAGACCGGCGGACCCGAGTCTCCGCTGCCGATGTCACATAACGCTGTGTCGCGCATCTGCGCGCTGCAACCGGTTATCGAAGCGCCCCATTTTTGCGGACTGGGAGCGCCGAACCTGGCAGGGCGATTCCGATCAGCCTATCCCTGGCACAAGAATCCAATCTTTCGGAGGACTTCACGATGGAAAACACTGCAACGGCCGACGAAGTTCGGCAAACCGAGATTCGCGTCAACCACGTCACCCTGGCCCAACCCTGGGAATGGATCGAGAAGGGCTGGCAAGACCTCATTGCTGCAAAGCAATACAGCTTGACCTACGGTGCCGTGGTGGTGCTGATCAGCGGGCTTATCACTCTGGGTCTGGTCAATGAGGGCTTCACCTTTTTGGTGCCATTCTTGGTTGCCGGTTTTTACTTGCTCGCGCCGGTCATCGGCCTGGGCCTTTACCAAATGAGCGCCCACCTCGAACGCAACGAGCCATTGCACTTCTGCCACTTCCTAGAGGCATGGAAGGGCAATCAGGGCCAGCTCGGCGTCATCACCGCCGGGTTGCTGATCATCATGCAGCTGTGGATGATGTCCAATTTCGTCTTGTTCGCGCTGCTCTACACCGGCATGCATCCACCGCTGGAAAACTTCTTCAGCACCGTGTTTCTGTCGGGCCAGAACAACATCTTCGCCTTCGCCAGCGTCGGCGTCGGCTTTCTACTGGCATGGGTGGCCTACGCGATCAGCGCAATTTCCGTACCGATGTTGATGGATCGCGACGTCGACGGCTTCACGGCCATCCGAACCAGCGTCAAGGCGGTGTTCGAGAACTGGCCTGCGATGACGCTGTGGGCGGTATTGATCGTCATGCTCATCGGCGTCGGACTACTGACGTTCTATGTCGGACTGTTCATCGCCATGCCGCTGGTTGGACATGCGACCTGGCACGCCTATCGCGATATCGTGCCGTCAGAGGATTAGGATGATCTCCGCGCAATCCTTCCGCCTATAGTTCCGCCAAGTGCAGTCACTGCACTTGCAGGGAATCACGTCAACGACGGGCGGCGCCGAGGGCCTCGGTGCCGTCCCGCCTCGCGACGTCAAGCGGCCAGAACGTTCGACACAGCGGATCGCGGCTTCTAACCGGTGCTTACGCGATCGATCACGAAAAGACGCGCGACTGCAGCTGCCGTTAGGACTTGATCGATACTAACAATGACCGGCGCCGTTAGAATTCCGGGTTGGACGCAAGCTTCGCGATTGTGTGATGGCCCGACGCAATCATCGGCTGACGAACGTCTGTTCCACCGTCCTTCTGATCTGCAGCGCCCTGTTCGCCGCATCGCCCGTCACCGACACCACGCACTTTTTTGATCGCCGCCTACGACAGCACCGAGGCGAATGCGGTGTTGGAGGCTGCCCTGGGCGCCTGGAACTTTGTCAATACGCAGCCAGTGTGGCCACCGGAAGGCGAACTCTATCAACATCCGACGGACTATCCAGGCGGCGGCACCTAAGCCGCCCGAGCCGCGAAGCCGGGTAGGCTCCGGGCCGCCGCGGAGCCCTATCGCAGCACCGGCGAGACCGCGCTTCAAGACGCCTACCGTGATCTACTAACAGAGGCGAGCGTCGACATCACCGCGGCCCCAAGGAGCGCCTGGGCCAATTGGGCAATCGCCAAGAGCGAACACGCCGGCCGCGATATCCTGCTCGTGGAACCTGCCCGCCGCAGCCTGATGGCAGCCGCCGACATCAAACTCGACGGCTCGGCACAATCCCTGTACCGCTCGCCCAAGCATCCAGCCATCGACTTCACCGGCTGATACAACCTCTCGGTCTCGCCGATCGCAGCACTGGCCCTCTTGCAGGCCGCGAGCCCTATGCCTCGGTCAATACCGCTTACTGGCCACCCGAACAGCCCACCACCGACGGCGACTACCGGACCACCTACCAGGCACTGCGCGGCTGGATCGACGACCATGAGTTCATCCCGATGAACGAATCCTCGTTGCGCGAGTGGGCGGCCGTCGCGGTTGCCTTCGGCTTGCTGCGCGACGGCGCAAGGAGCCCGACGATCGCTTCGCCGCCCTACCAATGGGTACCGGGCGGCGGATCGACCGGCGTCAACCGCCTGTCCGACATTCCGGTCGCCGATGTGCCATTGCTGAGCAGCGAGCAGATCACGGCCTTCGGCGCCGCGGCTGTCAATCCTTCCGCAGAGCGCCTCGCCGCCCTGACCGCAACACAGATCGCCGCCATCGACGCGCCGATCGTCCGATACTGCGTGAGCAAGCTAAGGCTGGAACAGCAGCTTGCGCTGAGCGCCGAGCAAATCGCAGCATTCAACGAATGGAGTCTGTTCACAGCCCTGCCCCGCAGCAGGTCCCGCTCGTCCCGACCGCAAAGATCCCGAGCATCGGGGTTGAGGTCAAGAACACGACCGACGGGTTGAAAGCCGCCATCACCACTGAGCAGCCCGCAGCGATGACAGACACACAGCAACAGATCATGCAGATCGCCGGTTACTTGAGTGCTGTGCGCGATATCCGTGGTAACCCCCTCTTTCTTTGAGTATTGCAGCCCCACGCCAGCTAAACTGTCTTGAAGGCGGAGCCTTGACGTGTTCGCCGTGCCGCCAGAGTATGCCAATCCGGCATTCTGCCGGTTCGTGTGCGGCGGGGAAGACCTTGCTGAGTGACGCACCAAAAAAAACGTCAACGGCAGCGGTTAACACGAAGTCCGCTGTAACGTCAACTGATCATCGGGGAAATCCTGATGCTTAGCTAGGAGAATTGCTGATAAAGTTTCTGCGTAACGGCGTACGCATAAGTTGCTTATCCCAAGCGATATCGCCGCCAATCGCTGATCTCTCTAGATCGGCAACTTCAACCACCATCAACAGAACGAGACAACACCATGAATGCAGTTACGCCCATCGGCACGATCAACACTCCGACTGTCTCCTATCAGGAAATCACCACGCATGTGGACAAGAAACATCACATTGCTTGGTGTTATATGCACGAAACGACCGGCCCTTGCTTCACGCCGTCGCTGCTGGAGGAATTGAGGCACTGGTCGCAGAGTTTGTGCAACCAAACAGTCCAGGCAGACATCCGCTATCACGTCGTCGCTTCCCAGATTCCCGGGATCTACAACCTCGGCGGCGACCTAAGGCTCTTCCGAGCCCTGATCCAACAAGCCGATCGAGATGGACTGCTAGCCTACGGCAAGAAGTGCATCGACGTGTTGTACGCAAATATTGTCCACTTCAATCGCCCGATCACGACGATCTCACTGGTGCAAGGCGACGCCCTAGGCGGCGGGTTCGAGGGCGCCCTGTCCAGCGATGTGGTGATTGCAGAGAAGGGCGTACACATGGGGTTTCCGGAAATCCTGTTCAATCTTTTTCCGGGCATGGGTGCCTTCAGCCTCTTGTCGCGCAAGCTCGACGCCAAGCGCGCGGAACGCATGATCTTGAGCGGCAATCTCTACAGCGCCGAAGATCTCCACGACATGGGACTAGTGGACGTCCTGGCGGAAAAAGGCGACGGAGAGATGGCGGTCTATGATTACATTCGACGCGAGAATCGGGCGCGCAACGGCTTCCAGGCAGTGCGCCAGGTCCGCGATGCCATGAACCCCATCAGCTATGAGGAATTGCTGCGAATCGTTGAGATTTGGGTGGAGGCCGCGCTTAAGCTCGAGGCGCGTGACCTCAGGATGATAGAGCGCCTGGCTTCCCGGCAGGGGCAGGTCGGCGCCAGGGCCGCCTGATGCATCGGCATCGGCCCAGCGGACTTGATACCAGGGATGGCGTCGAGCTGCTCCAGCGGTCGACAGCGTTGCACTATCCGGCATCATCGCGCACAGGGGCGGCGGCCAGAGCAGAACGCCGGGCGTAGCCGCCCGCGGCTCATTGGACCTGGTCGCCGCGAGCGCCGGAGTCGCTCGCCTTGATACGTTCCAAGGCGGTTGCAAGACCTCCCTGCAATACCGCGAGCAGTTCCTGCGCCCTGGCGGATTCAAGCTCGAACGGTTTGATCGACCGGAAGCGCCCCGCGGCTTCCGACAAACCGACCGCGCCCACCTCGCTCGCACTGCCTTCCAGCGCGTGCACGGCAGCGCGCAACGCCGGGTAATCGGAAGATGCCAAGGCCTCGGCGATCTCCAGCACCGATCGTTCGGCATCGCGCTGGAACCCGTTGACAAGGTCCTCAAAAAAGGATCCGTCCTCGCCCAGGCGGCGGAGGGATTCAAGCTTCTCGTGGTCGACCAGAGACGCGTCCAGCGCCGCGCGATTGTTTGCAGACGAGACCGACCTGGGTGAGACGTCCTCGACCTCGGTGCCGCGTCCAAGTCGGGCGATCGTCTCCAGCAACCGCCGACTCTCCACCGGCTTGGTGAGATAGGCGTCGATCCCCGCGTCGCGGGACTCATCCATGGCCCAACTGGTAGCGTCGGCGGACAAGATGATCGTGGGGATGCGAGCGCGCGGATTCATGAAGCGCAAGGCCCGGAATACGTCGAGACCACCATGACCAGGCATATTCTTGTCGAGCACCATCAGGTCAAAGTCGTCGACGCGCTGCTGCAGCAGATCCAGCGCCGCATCGCCATCCTCGACAACCGTCAACCGATGGCCCGCACGCTCCAGAATCGCCCGCAACACCTGGCGGTTGGTCTCGTTGTCTTCCGCCACCAGCACGTGGAGTTGTTTGGACTCAGCCGGAGCAAGCCGGCGGTAATACTCGGCCAGAGAGACAACATTCTCCGGCAATGCTCGCAGACTGCGAACCGCGTGCACCGCATTCTCCAGCTCGTTGCGGCGCAGCGGCAGACCCAGCGCGCCGTGAAAGCCGGGAGACAGCGCGGCGAAGCGCTCGCCAGGAGCCTTCTGCATCAACAAAAAACGCAGGGTTACGTCGTTCGCCTCGTCCGGAGCACCTCGAAACGCACCGGAATAGGCGTTAAGGTCTCGCTCCAAAACGAACAAGAGGCCGTAGGGCCGCCCAAGGGTGCACGCCTGTTCCAGGCGTTCATTGATGGCGTCCGGAAGTGTCTCCAGGTCCGCCAGCAGGCCCATCCCGGTGAGCCTATCCCGCACCACCCAAGCCGCGTGATCGTTGCCCAGCACCAGCGCGGTTTCCCCCACGAGCATCCGCTCCCGGTCGCTGGCATCGCGCTCCACGATGCCAAGCGGCAGCTCCACCCAGAACAGCGAACCCCGACCAAGTTCGCTGCGCAGGCCGATACGCCCGTCCATGAGATGGGTCAATTCGCGCGCGATTGCGGTACCCAGCCCCGTCCCGCCGATACGGCGCACGTCGCTGGAGTTTGCCTGACGGAAGCTTTCGAAGATCCGCTGCTGGTCCTCGGCGGCGATGCCGATCCCGGTATCCTCGACCTCGAATCGGATTCTGAAGCGACCTTCCTCATGCTGACTGTCCGCCAGTCGCACCCGGATGTCGACCGCCCCCTCTTCCGTGAACTTCATCGCGTTGCCGAGCAGATTCATCAGGATCTGGCGAATGTGCAGTGCATCACCGCGCAGCGAAAACGGCACGCGCGGATCAAAGCGGTGCGTTAGCGCGATCTGTTTCCGCTCCGCTTGGGGCGCAAACATGGCCACGGTCTCCGCAACCAGACGATGCAAATCGAAGTCGACCTCTTCGACTGGCAGACGCCCCGCCTCGATGCGCGAGAAATCGAGGATATTGTCGATGATGCCCAGCAGGGTCTTTCCGGAATTGTGGATTGTCCTGACGAACTCTTTTTCCTGACGCTCAAGACTGCAATCCATCAACAAATCGCTCATCCCAATCACACCATTGAGCGGTGTACGCAACTCATGACTCATCTTGGCCAGAAACTGACTCTTCGCGAGACTCGCCTCATTCGCTTGTTGGATGGCGGCCCGCAGCTTGGTCAACAGGATGGCAACGTAGGCCGGGATCAGAAGCAACACCAAGAGATAGCTGGCACTGAGGAACGGATGTTCGCGCCAATAGTCGGCGTATATGGCCACGAATCCAAAGCCGATTAGACTGACGCCAGACGCGACGGCCAGATAGTGCGGCCCATAGCGAAAGCCGTTGCCGACGATCACCCAGAGATAGACTCCGAGCAACGGTGCGCCCGCCTCCCCAGCAAGCGCAATCGAGACGGTGGTAGCCGATATATCGAGACCGATGCCAACGTAACGTCTAGTTCGCGACGGTGCTGAACCTCGCCAAACGGCGATCAGCAGCGATGAGGAACCGATGAGGAACAGACCGCTGAACCATGCGATGCTCGACGTCAAAGCGGGCACCGCGGCGCTGGCGACCGTCGACCACATGTAAAGAATAATCACACCGCCCAGGACGACGCGCACAACCGCTTGTTCGCGCTCGGTTTCCGCGCCTTCAAACGGGTGCCGTCGCGCCTTGCGCCGAACCCGACGCAAGCACAGCGACAGCAGCCTGCCAAGCCGATGCAGGTCGCTACCCTTCACTCGCCAGAGTCCCCCGTAACGGGTCGGCGTCGACATCGTCGCGCAGTGCATCGCGCACACGCTCGATCTCTGGGAGCAACGCGAAAAAGACGTCGACGCAGCGGGGATCGAAATGGCTGCCGGACAGGCGCCGGAGATGAGCCGTCGCCGCCTCGGTCGACCACGGCGACTTATAGGGGCGGACCGATGTCAAGGCATCAAACACATCCGCCACGGCCACGATTCGGGCCGGCAGCGGAATCGCTTCTCCGCTAAGCCCTTCTGGATAGCCACTGCCGTCGAATTTTTCGTGATGATACAAGGCAATGGTGGCGCCCAGCTGGATATAGCTGGACTGACTGTCGCACAGGATTTCGTAGCCGAGCCGGCTATGCCCGCGCATCACGGCAAGCTCGGACGGCGTGAGCTTGCCGGGTTTCAACAAAATGTGGTCGGGAATGCCGATCTTGCCGATGTCGTGCATCGGCGACGCGAGTTCAATTGCATCGCATGCCGGTTCGGAAAGTCCGAGGCCTTGCGCCAGGAGCCGGCAGTATTTGGCGATGCGCATAACATGGTTGCCGGTATGCTCGTCCCTGTACTCCCCAGCCCTGGCCAGACGCAAGAGGGTTTCCTGCTCCCGCGCCAAAATCTGTTGGGTCGCCACGGCAACCTGATCCTCAAGCCATTTCGCCCGGCTACTGATGATCTGTCGCTGCCGTCGCAATGTGAGCAGATTCCTGCAGCGGGCCCGACACTCGTGCTGATCGATGGGCCGATTGAGAAAATCCGTGGCTCCCGCGTCGAGCGCTTGGTAACGGATTCGCCGATCCTCCACCACGGTCACGACGATGATCGGCACGTCAGCGCAGCGGGGCAGGTCGCGCACATTGCGGATAAAACCGACCCCATCCATTTCTGGCATCACGTAATCCGTGACGATGAGGTCGGGCGTGGCTGACCGAATGAATTCCAGCGCGAGTGCGGCACGACCGAACGCAACCACTTCCACGTCCTGATCGATACTACAGATCAGGCGCTCGAGAATTTTGCGTCCGGCAGTCTGATCATCGACAACGACGACCAGAGACTTGCTACCTGGCGCGATAGGGGTTAAGACCGGCATGTGTGCATGTCTGCTTGTCACGAGCGTGCTTTCATTACTTGCAAATGTAGTCGCCTCGAGCGCAATTGACGAGTCAAGACCGCATGAACCGCGCGCTCAGCCGCCCGATGCCTCCGCACCGATGGTTCGTATCACGTTGAGCAGCGCATCAGCGTCGACTGTCTTATTTAAATAAGCACATGCACCTGCTTCGAGCATGGCCGCCGCGCGATCGGCCTCGTCGTACATCGACAGCCCAATCACACGCACGCTAGGCCAATTTTGCACGATGCGGCGAGTTGCATCGAGCCCGTTCATCTTGGGCATGGAAAAGTCCATTAACACGACATCGGGCGTGAGCAACCCCACCTGCTCGATCGCCTCCAGGCCGTCGCAGGCTTCGCCGACGAGCATCAAGCCGGGCTCGTCGAGTAGCATCGCCGACAGGCCCTGGCGGATCATCTGGTGATCATCGACCACCAGGACGCGAATGCCGACTTCGGTAAACGCGCCATCGACAAAGGTCGACGCAACAGCCGCGTTGTTGCCACCACCGATGTTGGTGTGCAGACCATCGACATCCGCGATCGCGTCCAGAGGCGCGCAGAGAATCAACCGGAAGCCATCGTCCGGTGCGCCCTCGATGGCCACGCTGCCACCGAGAAACTCCAGCCTTTCGCGCATCGACAGCAACCCAAAATCCGTCTCCGAGCCGACGGCCTCCGAAAGTGTCGAACGATCGAAGCCTGCTGCGCGGGTCTCGATAACGATCTCGAGCCGGCCGTCCTCGCCACGGGAAAGCATCAGCTTGGCATGGGAACAGTTGGCGTGATCGAGGGTATCGAGCAGCGCCGTCCGGACGACGTCGAACACGACGCTGCGTACATCTTCCGAACGGGGCGACACGCTTCGATCGAGTGCCAAGGCAACGGTTAAGCCAGAGCGTTCCTGCAGGTTACGGACGAGCCACTCCAGTGCCTCCGGCAACCCGGCCTCGTGCAGGATTGGCGGACTCAGGTCAGCAGTCAGATTACGCGCAACCTCGATTCCCCGTTGCACCAACTCATGGGCGTCATTCAGTCCCTCCTTTGCCGCGTTAGCCGCCGAATGCTCTTCGAGCCGCCTCCCGGCGCGTTCGATACTGAACGCCGCCCCCACCAGCAGCTGCTGAAGTTCGTCATGAACGACCATCGCCAGACGCCTACGCTCGCGCTGCTCCGCGACGGTGAGATGCGAGGTTAGTCGTCTCAACTGCACGCTGCGCCGTCGCAACGCCAGCAGATTACGGCAGCGCGCCTGGCACTCGTAATGATCGATGGGACGGCGCAGAAAGTCCGTCGCCCCGGCATCGAGCGCCTGATAGAGGATGCGCTTATCCTCCACGATCGTCACGACGATGATGGGCACATCGGCGCACCCCGGAAGCGTTCGCACGCCACGAATGAAACTGACGCCGTCCATCTCCGGCATCAAGTAGTCGGTAACGATGAGATCTGGTTTGTTGGAGCGCATGAAATCCATTGCTGTCGCGCCGTCGCCGAATGCAAAGACTTCGAGCGGCATCTCGATGCCGTGAATGACGCGCTCGAGAATCTTCCGCCCAGTAGCCTGGTCGTCCACCACCACCACCAGTGGCCGATTGGAGTCACGGGCTGGCCGAATACTCGGCCCGTCGGTATCTCCGAGATCGTCACGGACTGCATTGGAGATCATGGGTGCTTCGCTGTTGTTATTTATGGGTCCGAATGAACCCCCGCCAGCCAACAGGCTTTAAGGACGCTCTGGTTGTTTTGGCCCGCATACGGACTCCCCGGGGTCCAGCAAGGCACTGCTGGGCTGCACGGCGGGCGGCCCTTGCATCAAGAACTTACGCCCGACCGTGGTCGATGGCAAGCCGAAGTACCCTACAAATCGGCATCGAACCGGGTTCGAACCGACTTTGGGCATAGCGGCTGGGGCGAATTGTGGTGCTGCCGCGCGGACGCGGCGCAGCAGATGCATTATGCTGCACCCCCGCTCCGGCAACGACAACCGCAACCAGGACCATGGCACAGGCCCCGACCCACTCATTGGACCAGATGACACAACCGTCTGCGATCAGCCGCCCCCGGAGACCAGACGACCATGCATGAGATTGCCATCGCCGACGGCGGCTTTTGGCTCTCCGTACTGCAGATCATCGCCATCGACATCCTGCTCGGCGGCGACAACGCCGTCGTCATCGCGCTGGCCTGCCGGCGCCTGCCGGAGTCGCAGCGCAACCAGGGTATCCTGTGGGGCGTGTTCGGTGCCATCGCGCTGCGTCTGGTGCTCATTTTCTTTGCCTTGCAATTGCTGGCACTCCCGTTCCTGAAGATCGTCGGCGCCCTGCTACTGCTGTGGATCGGCGTCAAGCTGCTGCAACCAGAGGATGGCGATGGGCACGAAACCACGGACGCGCCAAGCCACCTGTTCGGCGCGGTGAAGACCATCATCATCGCCGACGCGGTGATGAGCCTGGACAACGTCGTAGCCGTCGCCGGCGCCGCGAAAGGCGATATCACCCTGGTGGCCTTTGGTATTGCGGTGAGCATCCCGATCATCGTCTGGGGCAGCAAGCTGGTGCTGATGCTGATGGATCGCTTCCCGATTATCATCAGCCTCGGCGGCGCGCTGCTGGGCTGGATCGCCGGCCACATGCTAGTTACGGACGTCGTCATGGCGTCATTGCTGCGCGATGCACCGCACTGGTCCCATGTCCTGGCGGGGGGCATCGGGGCGCTGTTCGTGGTGTCGCTGGGCACCCTGCTCGCGCGGCGCCGACTGGCGGAGACCGCCCCGCTGGCAGAGGTCGCAAGCGGCCATGGCGGTAACCAAACGGCGAAGTTGGCTCGGAACCCGCAGGAGACGGAGCCCCATGCGTAAGTCTCGCAAGCCGGCCAAGCAAAGGCCCGGCAAGATGACCAAGGTCCTGCTACCGGTAGACGGCTCCGACTGCTCCGATCGGGCGCTGGACTATCTGATCCAGTTGTCCGCGGCGCAGGGGCCATTCGAGATCCATCTGCTGTCGGTGCAGATCCCAATCGAGTCCGGTCACGCCCGCCTGTTCGCCACCGACGCAGAAATCGACGCGTACCATCGCGACGAAGGCATGAAGGTGCTCAAGCCCTATCTGCAGAAACTCGAGGCCGCCGGTATCGACTACGACTATCATGTGCTGGTCGGACATGTGTCCTTGACCATCGCCCGCTTCGCCAAGGAACAGAAGTTCGACAAGGTCGTGATGGGTACCCATGGGCGCTCTGGGTTGACCAACCTGCTGATGGGCTCGGTGGCGCAAAACGTGGTGCGGCGGTTGAAAATCCCCGTCGCGCTGGTCAAGTAGAACACAGCGGCCGCCTCTGCCGACTCCCAGACCACCACCAAACAGCCGCCAAAAGTCCGCCGGCCACCGACCATACCAATGCAGGACAACTCGCCACGGCCCCTCGACCCAAAGCCACTCGATCAGGCCAGCGCCGAGGCCATCGACGCGGTCTACCATCTGTACGACCCACCCCTGTGGCTGGTCACCGCTGCTCGGTCACCGGCGTCAGGCGACCGTCGCGGCGGTTGCATCGCCACCTTCGTTGCGCGCGCGTCCATCGTCAAACAACTGCCGCGCATGCTCGCGGGCATCGCCCGCCAACATCACACCTGGCAACTGATCGAGGCCAGCGGCCGATTCGCATTGCACCTGCTGCCAGAGAGTGCGCTCGACCAAGTCTGGCGCTTCGCATTGCAGTCCGGCCACGACACCGACAAATTTGCCGATCGGCCCGACATCCGCACTCCGGACGGCAACCCGCTGATCGAGACCGCGCTGTCCTGGCTCGACTGTCGGGTCGAGACCCGCACCAACACCGGTGATCGCAGCCTCTATGTCGCGGCCGTCACGGGCGGCGGCGTCATCAACGCAAACTCCGGCACCCCGGTCACCGCCGGACGCCTGATGGCCCTCGCGCCACCGGACCGGCGCAACGCGCTCGACCGTCTCTACGCCCGCGATGGCGGCATCGACGCACAGGCGATTGAGGCTTGGCGACGAAGCCAGCGATGACGCTAGCCCCATCGCAAAGACTAGCCACTCCCATTACGAAAGCGTGGACAGAAATGCGCACCGCGTGACGGTAAGGGCTCGAATCAGCCGCCCTCTTCCGGGCGCATGTGCGGAAACAGCAGCACGTCGCGAATCGACGGCGAGTCGGTGAACAGCATCACCAACCGATCGATGCCGATGCCCTCCCCCGCCGTCGGCGGCATGCCGTGCTCCAGCGCGCGGATGTAGTCGGCGTCGAAGTGCATGGCCTCGAGGTCGCCAGCGTCCTTTTCGGCCACCTGCCGGCGGAAGCGCTCGGCCTGATCCTCGGCATCGTTAAGCTCGGAGAAGCCGTTGGCGATCTCGCGTCCGCCGACGAAGAACTCGAAGCGGTCGGTGACAAAGGGGTCGTCGTCGTTGAGCCGCGCCAGCGGCGAGACCTCGGTTGGGTAGGCGGTGATGAAGGTCGGCTGCAGCAGGCGATGCTCGACGGTCTTCTCGAAGATCTCAACCTGCAGCTTGCCGAGCCCGTAGCTGTCCTTCAGATGCACCCCCAGGCGTTCGGCGACGGCGCGGGCCTGGCTAAGCGCATCGAGATCGGCGGCGGTCAGGTCCGGATTGAAGTGCAGGATCGACTCGCGCACGCTCATGCGCTGGAACGGCTGCGCCAAGTCGTACGTCTCGCCCTGATAGGTCAGCGTCGTGCTGCCGAGCACGGCCTGGGCCATCTCGCGGATCATCGCCTCGGTGAGGTCGATCAGGTCCCTGTAGTCGGCATAGGCCTGGTAGAACTCCAGCATCGTGAATTCCGGGTTGTGCCGCGTGGACAGCCCCTCATTGCGGAAATTGCGGTTGATCTCGTAGACCTTCTCGAAGCCGCCGACGACGAGGCGCTTCAAATACAGCTCCGGGGCGATGCGCAGGAACAGCTGCATGTCGAGCGCGTTGTGATGGGTCATGAACGGACGCGCGACGGCCCCGCCGGGGATCGCCTGCATCATCGGCGTCTCGACCTCGAGATAGTCCCTCGCGTTCAGGAACTCGCGAATGAACTGCACGATGCGGGTGCGCGTGCGAAAGGTGTCGCGTGTGGTCTGGTTCATGATCAGGTCCAGATAGCGCTGGCGGTAGCGGCTCTCCTGATCGGACAGGCCGTGGAACTTCTCCGGCAGCGGACGCAGGGACTTGGTCAGCAGCCGCAGCGAGTCGGCCTTGATGGACAGCTCGCCGGTCTTGGTCTTAAACAGCACGCCCGAGGCACCGCAGATGTCGCCGATGTCCAGGTCTTTCTTGAACCAGGCGTAGTCGTCGGTGCCGAGCAGGTCGCGCTGCACGAACAACTGAATGCGCCCGCTCATGTCCTGTAGATGGGCGAAGCTAGCCTTGCCCATGACGCGCCGGCTCATCAACCGCCCGGCCACCGTGGCGCGCACGTTGCGCGTCTCCAGCTCGCCGGCGTCCATGTCGCCGTACTCCGCGTGCAGCTCGCCGGCCACCACGTTGCGCCGGAAGTCGTTCGGGAAGGCTATGCCCTGCTCCCGGATCTGATTCAGTTTCTCGCGGCGCGCGGCGATCAGCTTGTTCTCTTCGAGTTGATCCTGCTCGCGCTCCGCCTCGGGGGCGTTCCCGGCATCGCTCCGGGTCGGCTGGCTGTCGCTCATGGTGTTCTGTATCGCTTAATAAGGGAGAGTGATCGGTCGCGATGGCGCGCTCAATCCGCGATCAGTGGAATTGGTGGAACCGCTTCGCTTGTTCCACCGGTCCAGGTTGTTTTGCACTGTCACATTAGAGACCGCTTTTTAGGCTGGCTTCGATGAACGGATCGAGGTGGCCGTCAAGCACTGCTTGGGTGTTGCCGGTCTCGACATTGGTCCGCAGGTCTTTAATGCGCGACTGATCGAGCACGTAGGAACGGATCTGGCTGCCCCAGCCGATGTCGGATTTGGTCGCTTCCAGCGCCTGCTGATCGGCGTTGCGCTTTTGCATCTCCAGCTCGTAGAGCTTGGCCTTGAGTTGCTTCATGGCCTGGTCCTTGTTCTTGTGCTGGGAGCGATCGTTCTGGCACTGGGTCACGGTGTTGGTCGGCAGGTGCGTGATGCGCACGGCGGATTCCGTCCGGTTGACGTGTTGGCCGCCGGCACCGGAGGCACGGTAGACGTCGATGCGCAGGTCCGCCGGGTTGATTTCGATCTCGACCGAGTCATCGACCTCGGGCGACACGAACACCGCGGCGAACGAGGTATGGCGGCGATTGCCGGAGTCGAACGGCGACTTGCGCACCAGCCGGTGCACGCCGGTCTCGGTGCGCAGCCAGCCGAAGGCATGGTCCCCTTGCACGAAGATGACGGCGGACTTGATGCCGGCGACTTCGCCGGGCGAGACCTCCATCAGCTCGGCCTTGAAGCCGTGGGTCTCGGCCCAGCGCAGGTACATGCGCAGCAGCATCTCCGCCCAATCCTGTGCCTCGGTGCCGCCGGAGCCGGCCTGGATGTCGACGAAGGCGTTGGCGGCATCCATCTCGCCGGAGAACATGCGCCGGAATTCAAGATCGCCGACCCGATGCTCGAAGCTCTCCAGGTCCGCGGCCACGGCATCGACGGCATCGGCGTCGGCCTCTTCGGCAGCCATCTCCAGCAGATCGGTGGCGTCGGCGAGCCCGGCGTCCATCTCCTCGACGGTGACCACGATCGTCTCCAGTCCCGCGCGTTCGCGGCCGAGTTGCTGCGCCCGCTCCGGATCGTTCCAGACGTCCGGGGACTCCAGCTCGCGTAGGACCTCGGTCAGCCGTTCCTTCTTATCGGCATAGTCAAAGATACCCCCTCAGGGACGCAACGCGCCCCTGGAGGTCTGCGATATGCGCACGAATCGGATTGATGTCCTGCATGTGGATCTCGCTGGGCGGCAAAACCCTGCATTATACGACAAACTCGCGGCCTTGGGGGCTGTCTCTCCGGCGAGACAGACATAGCACCATGCCAGAACCGCACCCCTTTGGTTGACTATACTATGGGGTACGTAGATCAGCATCGACAAGGTACTCACTATGGCCCGACTACCCCGATTCATCCTCCCCGGATATCCCCAGCACGTGATCCAGCGCGGCAACAACCGTCAGCCCATCCTGCGCGACGAAGAGGACTACTGGTTCCTCTGGGGCAAACTGCGCGATGCGGCGCACAAGTTCCAGTGCGACGTCCATGCCTATGTGCTGATGCCCAACCACTTCCATCTGATCCTGACTCCGTGGCAGAACGAAGGCATCGGCAAATTGATGCAGTACACTGGCCGCTACTACGTACAGCACGTCAACGCCCGCTACGGACGCACCGGCACCCTGTGGGAAGGGCGCTATCGCGCAACCCTATTCGACCCCGCGGCCTACCTGCTGCAAGCGAGCCGCTACGTCGAACTCAACGCTGTTCGCACCGGGCTGGTTGCGTCCCCGCAGGACTACGACTGGTCCAGCTACGCCGCCAACGCGCTGGGCACGGAGGACGAGCTGGTCACGCCACATGCCGCCTACAAGCAGCTAGGCCGCACCCTGAAAGCACGCCGCGATGCCTATCGGGCAGGTTTCGACGAACCAACGGACGAAGTCTTCGTCCAGCACCTGCGCGATGCGACCAACAAGGCTTGGGTGTTCGGCGATGAGCGCTTCTGCCGCGAGATCGAAGGCAAGCTGAACCGTCGCGCCCTGCCCCGGCCTCGCGGCGGAGACCGACGCTCAGAGGCCTACCGTCGCTTGGCGCGACACGGCGGCGGACGCGAGTCGCTCAGTCAAGCCGGACAATCGTAGCGCTTGGGCAGGTTCGCCGGGCAGGCTAATCGTAAGGATAAGTCCATCCGGAAAGACCCGGCGACCTCACACCCTGACGATGGCAGAGCCACGGATGCATTAATTTCCGGTGAGGCCCGGATGCGCCGGCAGGGGTGATCGCCTAGGCGAGAACAGGGGATTTCCCCATAAGCCAAGCATGTCATGGCGACGATCTGCACGTCCTTGCGGCTTACGCGCTCGCGGTGGTTGACGGTGGCCACGTTGCAGCCGGCTTCGCGGAACAATGGGGTGTTGCGCGGAATCGTGAACCTGAAGTTCGCCCGCGAACGAGCTACCTGTGACAATAGGTCCGCGTCGTTTGACTCGCGCCCTAGATGCGGCGGTAGGTGCGGTTTCAGCCGCATCACGGCCTGTTCTCGGAAAATCGGATGCGGCTAAAGCCGCACCTGCGAGGAGGCGCCATATTTGTGCGGCTTCAGCCGCACGGCAAGCGCTGAGATCAAGCAGCTTGAGCGGGAATGTGATCGTTGGTACCGATGACCTGGTTGTGCTCGTCACAGTAGACCAGCGACGGCTTGAAGGCGGCGGCTTCCTGCTCGCTCATGCCGGCGTAACAGCAGATGATCACCCGATGGCCGGGCGAGGCCTTGTGCGCGGCGGCGCCGTTGACCGAGATGATGCGCGAGCCGGCCTCGGCGCGAATGGCGTAGGTACTGAAACGCTCCCCGTTGGCGAGGTTGTAGATGTGTAGCTGCTCATACTCGCGGATACCGGCGAGACGCATCAGGTCTTCGTCGATGGCGCACGAGCCCTCGTACTCCAGCTCTGCGTGGGTAACGCAGGCACGGTGCAGCTTGCACTTAAGCAACGTCAATTGCATGTCCGATACCTCCCGGTGGACGGGTCCCGGCCCCGTCGCTTCGATGCGTTGAATTTGTTTTCTGATGACGCCCCGCAGCGTTGCCCGTTCGGCGCCCGCTCGGTCTTGGCGACCAACGGGCCCTTTTTGCTGCGGTGCAATATAACGCCATTGTCTCAGCGCAATGATCGGTATTGCAACAAGTAATCAGCGCGCGGAGACACAAGGATCGGCCTCGTGGCGCGTCTCATGCCTTCTCCGCAGGCACCGACGATTCGGGTAGGTCGAACTCCAGATTGTCGATCAGCCGCGCCTTGCCCAGGTAGGCTGCCGCCAGAACCACCAACGCGCGGTCGCCGGCCTGCGGATGGGCCAGATCCGCGCGCCGGCGCACACTGACATAGTCGGGCTTGAAGCCGGACGCTGCCAGCCCGCGGGCCGCATCCCATTCCGCATCGGCGGTGGCCTCGCCAGCCTTGACCGCGTCGGCCAACCGTTGTAACTGCACCTGCAGCAGCGGGGCTTGCGCGCGCTGCTCCGGTGTCAGGTAGCCGTTGCGAGAACTCAAGGCCAAACCGTCCGCCTCGCGCACGACCGGATGGCCGACGATCTCCACCGACAGATCGAGCTCAGCGGTCATGCGCCGGATCACCATCAATTGCTGATAGTCCTTGGCACCAAAGATAGCGACATCAGGTTGCACCATATTGAACAGCTTGGCGACGACGGTGGCGACGCCACGGAAGTGGCCGGGTCGGCTGGCACCGCACAGCATGTCCGATAAAACGGGGACTTCGACGAAGGTCTGGTCGTCGCGGCCGTGCGGATACACCTCGGATTCTGTCGGCGCGAACAGGCAGTGATTGCCGGCCTGGGCGAGCATCTCGGCGTCGCGTTCCGGTGTGCGCGGATAGGCATACAGATCCTCGCCTGGACCGAACTGTAGGGGATTGACAAAGATACTGGTAACGACCCGATCTGCCCGGTCCAGGGCATCTCGCACCAACGCGAGATGGCCGGCGTGCAGGTTGCCCATGGTCGGAACCAACCCCACGCGCAGCCCGGCCCGGCGCCAGTCCGCAACCCGCGCACGCAGCGCGGAAATCTGGTGTATGGTCTGCATCGGCTCGCTCCGGCGATATTGACTCAGAACAGGGTATGCTCCGGCCCCGGAAAGGCTCCGGACCGCACCGCCGCCACGTAGGCGGCGATGGCGTCCGACACGCTGCCGCCAGTGTCCATGAAATTCCGGCTGAAACGCGGCGGGCGTCCGGCAGTCAGGCCCAGCATGTCGTGCAGCACCAGCACCTGCCCATCGCAGCGGTTTCCGGCACCGATGCCGATCACGGGGATCAGCAACTCCGCGGACAAGGCCGCGGCCAGTTCCGCCGGAACACATTCCAGCACCAGGATGGATGCGCCGGCATCTTGCAGCGCCAACGCGTCCGCGCGAATGACGGCCGCTCCGGCATCGTCCTTGCCCTGGTAGCGATAACCTCCGAGCTGATGCACCGATTGCGGCAACAAACCCAGATGGGCGCACACCGGAGCACCGTAGCGGGTCAGCAGGCGCACGGTCTCGATCGCCGCGCCCTCGAGCTTGACCATCACCGCGCCTCCCTCACCCATGAGCCGCTCGGCAGCCGCCAATGCGCGCTCCGGGGAAGCGTAGCTCATGAAGGGCATATCCGCGATCACCAGCGCGCGCTCGCTGACGCGGCTGACGCATTGGCTATGGTAGACCATGTGATCGAGGGTTACCGGCACCGTGGTGGCATGGCCCTGCAGCACCATGCCGAGGGAGTCTCCGACCAACAGTACATCGACGCCGGAGCCCTCCAGCACACGGCAAAAGGCCGCGTCGTAGCAGGTTAAACAGACAATGCGCTCGCCACGCTGCTTCATGCTGGCGAGACTGGTGCTGGTGGTGCGGTCGACGGGCATCGGCGTTCTCGTTGGCCTGTCATAGGGCGGCCGGTGTTGTGGGACAGCGGACCGGACGCCGGCTCTTTTCGCTGTTTTTCCCGATGACGATACAGCGCGCACCGAGATTCGTTGCCAGTCGCAACGAGCGGCTCGAAAGACCACTCGCCGAATTGGCCATATGCACTGGCTCAGCGCTCGCGGCCCCGAGCGGGGCGCTCAGGATAAAGCGACCGGCGCCCACATGCCAGACCGACCGTCACGAGACCGCGGCCGAGACCACCGGGAGCCCGACGAATCGATGACCGGCCGAGGCAGAGAGAGGGGATTACAGACAGCTTCGCGGGCCAGGCGCCTTGCTACCAGACCGCTCGGCAAGCGAGCCATAGGGCCTACTCGCCAAACTACTCGCCGGTCTGCTCACCAACGCGATCGCCCGACTCCCCGGCGGACTTCGGCTTGCGTCGCCGCCGACGCTTGCGCTTGATGCCGCCGGTCATGCGCGCGCGCTCGCTGGCATCCACGTCTTGGAATCGGGTCCACCATTCCGCGATCTCCGGGTCCACCTCGCCGGCCTCGGCGCGCAACAGCAGAAAGTCGTAGGCAGCGCGGAAGCGCGGATGCGCGATCAGGGCCATCGGTCGCTTGCCTTGGCGCAGCTCAAGCCGCGGTTGTAGCGACCAGATTTCGCGCATGGGCAGGCCAAAGCGCTTCGGAATTGCCACGTGTCGCTGCTGACGCGACGCCACCTCATGCGACGCACTGGCCATGGCCTCGGCCCAGGCCGCGCCCTGGTCGAGCAGGGCTTGATAGCGCAGCCGGACGGGCTCCCACATCAGCACCGCAAATAGAAATGCCGGCGCGACGGACTTGCCGTCGAGGATGCGCTGGTCGGTATTATTCAAACCGCGACTGACGAAGGTGATGGGGAAGTCGTGATCCTCCCGCGCCAGCATCTCGTCGGTCTCGGGAAACAACTGCGCGAACAGATCGTAATGGCGCAGCTTCTCGAAGGCATTCAGCGCGTAGCCGGTATGGAACAGCTTCAGTATCTCTTCGAACAGACGCGCCGGCGGCACCTCAGCCAACAGCGGCGCCATCGCTGGCAGCGGTGCCTCGCAGGCGGGGTCGATCCTGAAGCCCAGCTTGCAGGCGAAACGCACGGCCCGCAGCATCCGCACCGGGTCCTCGCGATAGCGGGCCTCGATGTCTGTGCCGATCAGCCGCAGCCAACCCTCACGGATGTCGTCCAGGCCACCGGCGTAGTCCACCAGCGAGAAGTCTTCGATGTTGTAATACAGCGCGTTGATGGTGAAGTCGCGCCGCAGGGCATCTTCGGCGATGGTGCCGTAGACGTTGTCGCGCAGGATCATGCCGTTGGCCACCAGGCGATCGGTGACATCCTCCGCGTCGACGTCGGTATCTTCCACCGCCGGGGCGCCGCGGAAGGTAGCCACCTCGATGATCTCGGGGCCAAAAAAGACATGCGCCAAACGGAAGCGCCGACCGATCAGCCGGCAATTGCGGAACACGGCACGTACCTGCTCCGGCGTCGCGTCGGTGGCGACATCGAAGTCCTTCGGCTCGTGGCCGAGCAGCAGGTCGCGCACGCCGCCGCCGACGAGGAAGGCCTGGTGACCGGCCTGCGACAGACGGTACAGCACCTTGAGCGCATTCTGGCTGATGTTCGCCCGCGAGATGGTGTGCTCCGGGCGCGGAACGATCAGGGGTTGGAGCGTGGGTTCTTGCAGCAAACGGCCTGGGCTTCCCTAGTCGGCTGGGGGATCGGCATGCGGGCGAACGTACACCGGGCAAGACAACTCCCGGCACCGCTTCGGCCCGCTGGATCGTCTCTCCACAGCGCAATTGAACGGTGTTATCACGGATCATCGCGGCGCTTGAGCAAACCGCGAATTCCCGTATAATACGCGATTCTGACCGGTTCTTCTGCTCCCTTCGTCTAACGGTTAGGACGCTGGCCTCTCACGTCGGTAACAGGGGTTCGAATCCCCTAGGGAGCGCCAATTTTGACCAGTGCCAAAACAAGCGGCCGCGCAAGTGCATGCGCGGCCGTTTTCGTTTGGGATCAGGTCCGGGTAGCTTCACCACATAGCTGAGGCGCCTGACGCGCCGCCGCTGAGTCGCTGCACGTCCTGAAGGGCGCTAACGCGCCCTAGCCGACCAGAGGTCGGCGTTCCATGGGACCGCCGACTTCTAGTCGGCCCGCTGCGGGATTGACGGTTCTCAAGTGACGCGGCGCCGATGGGTCGCTGCACATCCTCAAGGGCGCTCGGCAAAAGTGGTTCCCTAGATAGATGCGAACGGCCAGGGAGCCAGGTGGGTACAACTCCGGCACCGTTAGCGGCGACATGATGCCCCTTAGTTGGCCATCAGCGGCGAATACGGAACCCTGAGCTCAACCATGCACCTCCCGGTAAAGCGCTTGGCCGAACTGCGCCTGACGTCCCGCCAGCACGAAACCGCCGACGCCGTCGCTGCCCCGATACTCCATCCGCGCACCCTGCTCGTCTTGCTCGATCAGGTCCCAGTTGCCGTTGCGGGCGTTCAGGCCGGCGCAGATGGTCAGCGGCAGGCTCGGCGTCTTCACACGCACTAGTGGCGGCAGCGGCACGAACGGCTCGCTCTCGCCGACGACATCCGCGGCAACGGCCTCGGCCTGACGGCGGATGGGCTCGATATAACTGAACACCTGTCCCTCGACCTCGGCACAGTCGCCGATCGCATAGACCCCATCGACGGAGGCACGCATGCGCCGGTCGGTGATGATCCCCCGCTCCACGGCGATACCGGCCTTGGCAGCAGGCTCGGTCAGTGGGATCAGCCCGGCCGCGGACAGGACCAAGTCGGTCTCCAATTCTGCACCGGTGGACAGCACCGCCCGGTACCCTGCATCGGCATGCAGCAGGCGTTCCAGCGTGGCGCCGAAATGCCAGTCGACGCCCCGCTGCGCGAGCCGCTCACGCAACGCCTCCCCCATGGCCACGGGCAACAGCGCGGACATTGGCAGTGTCGCGGGCTCGACTACGCTCACTGTGTGACCGCCAGCGGTCAAATCGTCAGCGAACTCGCAGCCAATGAGGCCCGCGCCGAGGATCATGACTCGGCGACCGGCGCCATCGAGCCGCTCGCGCAGGGCGCGATAAGCGGCCAGGTCGTTGACCCGCAGGACCTCGGCTGCCGCATCACCGGCAACGCTCAGCTCACGTTGGCGGGCGCCGAGGGCCAGCACCAGCTGCCCATAGGCGATGCCGCCGCGGGCCGTGATCAGCCGCTGCTTGGCGGTGTCGATCTTGATCACGCGAGTGGCGGTACGAACCTCGATGCCAAGCTCCGCGGCGCGGGCGTCGGCGTCGGCGTCGATCAGATCCGCCGCCGTCTTGCCCTGTGCCATGGCCATGGACAGGGAGGGTTTGGCATAGACCGCGCCCTCGCAGGCGCTGACCAACAGGATCGGCCGCTCCGGGTCGCGCCGCCTGACGGCTTCAGCCACAGACCAGCCAGCGACGCCAGCGCCGACGATCACGAGATGCGCGGCGCTACCCTTCCCCGCTCCAGTCCCCTGCCCTCGGCCAATGCCGCGAGTCGAGACGCCGGGACGTTGCGCCGACGCTGTCGACGACACCGCTGGGGCCGCGGCCAGCAGGCGAAGATCGCTCTTGCGCAGCCCGCACAGCGGGCACTGCCAATCGTCCGGCATGTCCTGATAGCGCGTACCTGGGGCAAGACCCGAGTCCGGGTCGCCCTTCGCCTCGTCATAGATGTAACCGCAGGCGTCGCAGATCCACTTTCGGTATGGGGTATCGCTCATCGGGCTATCGCTCTTGGCTTCGCTGGAGGGGGTTCGCCGTGGGGGGTTCGCTGGAGGATGCTTCGGTAACTGAAACCAGTTCCGAAGCGTCGTTGCTGCTGTCAGGCGACGGGCACCTCAGACAGGATCTGACCGAACAGCTCGTCGAGCTCGGCGCCGACGACCATCAGCGCCTCACTGTCAAACGGCGCGAACACCTCGCTCGGCATGCGGCAGGCCACCAGCGTTCGACCGCCGTCCTCGTAGACGTGTATGCGGAGCGGGATATCGTGCCCGGCGGGCTTGCAGGCGGCCCAGACGCGGATTGCGAAGTCTGGCCGAAAGATCTCCAGGATCTGATCCGGCGGCACGTCCTTGCCGATCAGCTTGGCGTTCGCCTGTCCGTTGATGTGCGCGACGACGCGCAGACCGACGGCCTCGACACCGGTCTTCAGTTTGTCGATCGCCGCATCGGCGCTCAACGGGGTTTCGAAGGTTTTCATGGAACGGCCTCTTCGGGACGTAGACAGAGGTGGAAAGAGCGGACAATACGCCGCAGGCGCGCGGAGCGAGCTCCAGGGCCGAGATTCGACTCAGGCGGCCTCGTCCATCCGCGCCAGCTCTTTGCGCAAGTGCTTGGTCGCGGGTGTGACGATGGCCACGAAGTAGGACTCGCGTAACTTGCGCTGCGCCGGCGCACTGTTCAGGTATCCCTTCGCGCCCGTGTGCAGCATGGCCGACTGCGACGCCCGCAGTGCCAGCTCACCGGCGGTCAGGCGGAGCTGCAGGATCTCGCGGAAGAACTCGTCGGAGGTCTCGAAGGGTTCCTCGGCCAGGGCCATCACCGCCTCGACGGCATCGTCGAGTTCCTCTTGCAACTCGTCCGGACGATCGTCGAGATATTGGTTGACGTGTCCGAGCAGCGGCTCGACGGACCGCGAGATATCGATGCAGGACTGAATGTTGCCGACTCCCATACCGAACTGCAGCAACACCAACCCAGCCCGCGCCCGGCGCAGGAAGCCGGCGCCGTCGTGGTCGATGACGTTTGCGTCGGGAATGAAAACGTTCTCAAAGATGCAGGCAAAGGTGCGGGTGCCTTCCAGCGCGACGAAATGTGCCGACTGACGCAGGCTAAAGCCCTCCGACGCACAGTCCACCAGCGCCATCACGGTCTTGCCAGTATCGCCGCTCAGCGTAAACAGCGAGCCGAAGACGTGATCCGGCCCGAGGTTCGAGACCCAAGGCAGGCTGCCGTTGACCACATAGCCACCATCGACGCGCTCGCCGGTCAGGCGCAGGTCCTCGATGCCGGAAAAGGCCTTCATGGTATTCGACATACCGGTGCCGCCGAGCACCTCGCCCGTCGCGAGCCTTGGCAACCACAGCGCGCGCGCCTCGGGCTCGCCAACCTGCAGATACCAGGCACAGGTGTCTTGACACCAGGTCGCGAAGCCGGTGGACAGGCATTCGTGGGAAACCGTTGCCATCGCCTGAATGGCCGCACCGAAGTCGTGCTCTCCGTCGGGGCGGGCATCCGGCAGGTGATGACGGAAGACACCCGCGGCGCCAAGACTGCGCATCACCGCCTCGGGATAGAGCCCTTCCAGGTCGATCTTGAGCGTGAGCGGCTTCAGTTCACGCTCGACGATGTCGCTGGTGACGGCAAGCAGGGCGTCCATCGACGGCATGTCGTCAAGACGAAGGGCGGCGGATGTGCTCATGGGAACGGCTCCAATTTATGAACGAACAATCGGTTCGGAACTCGGGTCAGGATCTGGGGCAGGGTCAGGGTTGGGCCCGGCGATCAGGCCGCGGGTCCAGTACAGCGATCAGTACGGCGCGCAACGGGTCGTGCCCTGATGTTCAGGCGCCCAGACGCCGGAACATCAGGACTCTCGGCCAGCGATGCCGCCGAGAGCCGTCCGGCCGCCGGCCACAAAGGCCATCGGCGGCGCGGTGACGCGAGCTCGAATCGAAGTCAGGCCGGACCGACCGTCACGTTGACCGGACGGCGCATCGTGTTGGCCACCGGGGACCAGGCGTTGGAATGGCTGATGATGTCGTCGATGACCTCCTTCGGTGCATCACCGTCAGCATCGATGGTCACGCGAATGTCGGTAAAGCCCAAGGGCTTGGCGGGGTTGAGGTCACCTGTGCCCCACACCGCGGTGACGTTGATATCGCCTTCCAGATGCAGTTCCAGCTTGGTCAGGCGCACGCCGCGGGCGGTCGCGTTGGCATGTACGCCGACGGCCAGACAGGCTCCCAGCGTGGCCAGCGCGGCCTCGGAGGGATTCGGGGCGTTGTCCTCGCCGAGCAGGTGCGGCGGCTCGTCGATCAGCATCGGCGCTAGATTGCGCACATAGGTCATGTTGCGGAACTGCCCCTCGCACACCGTGGTCGCCTTCAGCGTCACGACGTTGGTCGGATTCGCCTTGCCCTTTTCGCTCAGCGCGGTCAGGCCCTCGGCGTCGATTGGGCGCAAGAAATCGATCGTGGTGGAAACGGTCTCGGCGGTGGCACTCATCGTGGTAGCTCCAGTGGTTGGGAAGTCCCAAGCAGGAAAGCAATAGCAATGCCACATCCTTTTTTATCAATTATTTCATGATTCTTAAAAAGAATTCTCGATCCATGGACAACATTGTCAATCCCGCAACATCGGTGATTTGTCGACATTGTCGACAGCGCATTTGGCAATTGTTGGATGTGACAATGCACCGCTTGCGCCTTGGCGGGCGCAAACGGAGCCGACGATTACGGCGACTCGATACCGAGTTTGGCGATGCGGTAGCGCAATTGCCGCGGCGTCAGACCCAGACTGAGGGCGGCTCGGGTCTTGTTGCCGTGGTTGCGGCGCAGCGCGTCCTGGATCTCGGCATGTTCGTCGCCGCGCACACGGGCGTAGGGACGCAGGCCCGACAAGGTTGGATCCCAGCCCGGCGGCGACACCGGCCTCGTGGCCATCGGCTGGTTGGGCGTTTGCCCGGGTTCAACGGGCGATCCGGACGCTGGTCCAAATGCCGACCCGGATGTGGGCCCAGGCATTGGTCGCGCTTCTGATCCAGCGGTCGACTCCGACCGTGATGCCGATGGCGATGCCGGTGCCGGTGCCGATTCCGGCTCCGGGCGCATGGGCATGCCGCCGCGCTCGGTGTCCGCACCGAGGTCACCGGGCTGGCGCACGCCGTCCTCTTCGACCAGGATCTCCTGCACCAGCCTGCGACCGATCATCGAGTCGGTGCACAACAGCACCGCGCGCTTCACCAGGTTCTCGAGCTGACGGATGTTGCCGGGCCAGCCGAAACGCTCCAGCACCTCCAGCGCGCCAATGCCGAACACGAGGTTTCGCCCGTATTCCTGGTTGGCGGCATTGAGAAAGTGCCGGGCCAGGATCGGCACATCGCCGGTGCGCGCCCGCAGCGGCGGCAGGCGAATGGGGAACACATTGAGCCGATAGAACAGATCCAACCGGAAGCGGCCCTGGTTCACCGCCTCCTGGAGATTCTGGTGCGTGGCGGCGACGATGCGCACGTCCACCGGAATGTCCCGAGTGCCGCCGACGCGCTGGATGACCTTGTACTCCAGCACCCGCAGCAGCTTGGCCTGCAGTTCGAGGTCGAGATCGCCGATCTCGTCGAGGAACAGCGTGCCACCGGAGGCCAGTTCCATGCGGCCCTTCTTGACGCCCTGGGCACCGGTGAAGGCGCCCTTCTCGTGGCCGAACAGCTCCGATTCGATCAGATTGGCCGGGATCGCCGCACAATTGATGCTGACGAAGGGGCCGTCCGCGCGTTTGCTGGCAACGTGCTGCATGCGCGCGAACTTCTCCTTGCCAGTACCGGACTCACCCAGCAGCAGCACCGTCGTCCGAGTGGACGCCACCTGAAGCGTCTGTTGGATGGACTGATGCAGCAGCGGGCTCTGCCCGATGATGCCGTAGGACGCGCCGCGGCTCTCCATCCGGTTCTTCAGCAGTCGGTTCTCCGACAGCAGCTGGGCCGTGCGTTCCGCAACCAGGTCATTGACGCGCAAAACCTGGGCAATAAAGGTCGCGATGACCTGCAACAGTGCAACATCGCGCTGGAACGGTCGCTCCCGCCGACGCAGCCGGTGCACCGCGAGCACCCCGATGGTCTGCTCACCCTGCACGATTGGCAGCGCGATGAAGGCGACCGGCTCCTGCGGCAATACGGCCCGGTCCACGGCACGGCTTAGATAACCGGGCTCGTCGTCGATATCCTGCACCAACGCGACCTGACCGCTCTGAAACACCCGGCCAGTGACGCCTTCGCCAACTCCGTAACGACCGCGTCCGCGCTCGTCCGCGGTCAGCCCATAGGCGTAGCGGATGGTGAGCCTGTCGGTACGCGGATCGACCAGCAGCACACGGCCGCGGTTCAGACCAAGAAGTTCCGACAACAGCCGCAGGATGCCTTGAATGGCACCCTCCGGGTCGTCACTGCGGCTGATGATGCGGGCGGCCTGCTGCACGACCAGCAGCTCCGCCTCGAGGGTGGCAGCGGTTTCGGAAGGTGACATGTACTCGCAACATTGACGTCAAACTGGCCAATTTTGCTGACTAAGGAAGCAAACTTCACACCAACCCCAGAGATGCGGGACTGAATTTGGACGCGAAGCCGATGCCGAGCGACTCATCCGCCACACCGAAGTTCGAGCCCGCTGGTATCGGTGGTAACCTCGCCTTCGTCAGGCCCGCCGCGTCGACGCTGCGGGTACTGGCGAAACGACAATTGAGGCCCAAGCGTATGGCAATTGGCATGCATCGATTCACGCTCCGTTTCAGTCTGTCCATCTTGGGGGCCGCTGTCATCGGCCTGCTGCCGTTGACGTCTCGTGCCGATGTCCCGGCGCCCCTCGACCTGTCGCCCGAGGAGCGTTCGCTGCCGATCGCCGACGCCCATCTGCACTACAAGTGGAATCAGGCTGAAGTCACCTCGCCGCAGCAGGCGGCCGCGGCGTTGCGGGCCAACAACGTGCAGTTGGCCGTGGTCACCGGCACACCACCGTCGCGGGCGCTCGAACTGTACGCGGCGGCGCCGGAGATCGTCGTGCCCATCTTTGGCGCCTATCGCAAAGGCGGCGACTGGTTCGGCTGGCAGGGCCGCGAAGCGCTGGTGGACGAGGCGCGCGAGGCGCTGGAGAACGGCCCCTACCGCGGCATCGGCGAGTTACACCTGATCGGCGGCTTCGCGATGCGCTGGAACCGCAGCGATGTGTTGCGGGCCCTGCTGGCGCTGACCGCCGAGCACGATGTACCGATGCTGATCCACACGGAGTTTTCTCGCGCTGAGCCGACGTTGTCGATCTGCAAGGCCAACCCGAAGAACCGCATCGTGCTCGCGCACGCGGGAGCCGCGCTGCCGCCAGCCGAGGTTCGACGGGTGCTGGAGGCCTGCCCGAATGTCTGGATGGACCTCTCGGCACGCGACCCTTGGCGCTTCCTGCGGTTTCCCATTAGCGATGAGGAGGGGCGTCTGCTGCCCGCGTGGGAGGCGCTGGTGATCGCGTATCCAGACCGCTTCATCGTCGGCTCCGACGCGGTCTGGCCAGTCGATCGGCTGGATGCCTGGGATCGGGCCGACACGGGCTGGGAGCACATCGGCGCGTTCCTCGACTTCCACCGCCGCTGGGCATCGTTTCTGCCCGAGGAGGTGCAACGGAAAGTCCTGCTCGATAACGCCGTCGCCCTCTTCCGGCCCGCTGGTACGGAGGAGAGTGCGCGGGTCCCGACGAACAAGCTCACGGAGTAATCGGCCTGGTCCGATCGCGGATCCGTGCCAAACACGGCATTCAGAATAGCCATCGCAAGACCCTGGCCTCCGCAGGAACCAAATGATGATGCTTGAGCGAATACCGATGCGGCCAACACGCTCGCTGTCTTACGGTGCGGGCGACAGTCCGCTGACCGACGCGGAGGCCGACGCGCTGACGAACCGCTGTGAGGCGCTGCTGTGCGAGGCCAATATTGCTTGCCACGTCGGCACGGCCCGCGGCCTGGGTCACGGTGCGGGGGTGCCGCTGCGTCTTGGATGGCGGAATACGCGAATCCCCGTCTGCCAGGCGTCTTTGCCCGCCGGCGACCTACCCCTACGGACCTGCGCTGATCGCTGCGCCCCGCTGGACGAACTACCAGCGAAGAATGTGCTGGCGATCGCATCCGGTGGGTCCGCGTGTAGCCTCCCCGCTGTTGGTCGGGGCCTACCGACCCCACCCGAGGCAAGAGACGTCGAAGACTGGGTTGCTCCGGTCGTTTCCGATGGCGATTCCGACGCGCTGATTGGTCCCGCCAGCCCACGGGTCAGGCTCCGGCAGGCCCACCCGCGCTGAGATCACGATGCGCCGTTGGTCGTCGCCTGCCCGGCCGCCGGTGCGAGTGCACATGGCAAACAGTTTCACTCGGGCTTAACGCTCGGCAACCTCGGGATGACCTGCTCTCACTTGCAGCTGGAGGAACTCGGACAAAGCCCTGAGGCTCTGCCGACTACGTGACCCAAATGCCGCGATCCGGATGATTGGACCAGCCGGTGCATGCCTGCTGTTGCCCAGCAGCGGACGTTGACCACCACCGGGCCAGGCGGCAAGATTGTTTTAGGAGCGGGCCGCGGCAGCCTGACAAGTCACAGCAAGACGAGTGTCCA
Organism: uncultured Gammaproteobacteria bacterium; assembly: GCA_963695445.1. Classification (GTDB taxonomy): domain Bacteria; phylum Pseudomonadota; class Gammaproteobacteria; order Chromatiales; family Chromatiaceae; genus Thiohalocapsa. The sequence continues at coordinate 355,253 of CAVOGV010000038.1, forward strand.
AGCCTCTTGCATAGGTCCCGACAAGGGGTTATAACTCATTGTTAAAAATGTATATTTATTTGACCCGGCAGTAACGGTCGCCGGACTGATCCGGCCAAAGCACTCGCCAGCCGGATCTAAGCAGGTAAGACGGCCGCCTACGCCCCGAAACCCAGGCCAAAATCAGCGGGCAACTACCGAGACAACAAGTCCCATCGTAATCCGATGTTGCTGGATTCTCGACTGAAACTAAGCGGATGGTGCGTCCAAAGACTGTGAGCCACAAGAAAAATAGAGTATACAAAAAGGATGGGAAGCTAGTAATACAGTTCACATTCAAGAAAGACTCAACCATGCTTGAAATGGAACATGAGATCGAGTCCCTTATCGATTCCATAGGTGAGTTTGTATCAGGGCCAGAAAAACAAAGTATAAAGGCTCAATTGCTTGATGCAATAGAGAACGAGTCGCAAGAAAGATGATCCGTTGAAAAATTGGATAACATCAAGAAAGCCGGGCGCAAGAGGTACATCCCCTAGGGGTAGCCGAATCTCGGCTATCGGCCACTTCCGGACATTGACGGGCGACGCCCCTGAGGTCAGGATTCGGCCAGAAGCGTGGCCTCAGGGATGGTTGTGCTAAGAGGTCAAGCAACCCACGGAGCCAGGCTCACAGTGCTGGGACTGTTTGCACACGCGCCTGTTGCTTCCGGGTATCATGCTACTTCGGCATGATATCCGGAAACCTGATGGTCACTTGTCGCCTCTCAATAAAAGAAGTGCAACACTATGGAAGATTACAAGCTCTTGATCGACCTACACAAGGAAGGCTATCGGCAGGGGCCGGGCGGGGATGCTGAGACAGAACTTGCTCTAAAGCTAGCCATGATCAACCGGGAAGCACCGCTAAAGGTTGCCGATATTGGGTGCGGCACGGGAGCTGCCACCATCCTACTTGCCCGACTCTTGAATGCCAAGGTAACGGCAATAGACTTGCTTCAGGATTTTCTGGACATTCTGAATCTAAGAGCCGAAAGCGCAGGTGTGGCCGATAAGATATCGGCCCTTGCTCGGTCCATGGATGACTTGCCTTTTGCCGATGAGGAGTTGGACGTCATCTGGTCTGAGGGAGCAATCTATAATGTTGGATTTGACAAGGGCGTAGAGCAGTGGCGTCGCTTTCTTAAAGGGGGCGGACTATTAGTTGCCTCCGAGATCACATGGCTCACGGACTCCCGACCAGCGGAACTCGAGAGACACTGGGATAGCGAGTATCCCGAGATCGATGTGGCTTCAGCCAAAATCAGGGTTTTGGAGAAACACGGATATTCGCCAGTCGGTTACTTCGTTTTGCCCGAGCATTGTTGGCTGGAAGAATATTACCGGCCTCTGCAAGCCAGGTTCAGAGACTTTCTAGATCGAAACGGGAACAGCGAAGAAGCACGCGAGATAGTGAACGCAGAGCAATACGAAATTGACCTCTACGAAAGGTACAAGTCTCATCTTAGTTATGGAGTGTATATTGCAAGAAAGCTGGGCTAGAAGGGCGAACAAGGCGCCACCCTCGACGGAAATTCCGCTGCGCTTCATTACCGCCGGCAGGCTTTTTCCTTGAGATTCCTGCTGATGTCCACTGTGGGTCGCTATGTAAAGCTTTACATAGCGACCCCTATGTAAAGTTGCCAACTATGTAAAGCGTGGCACCGCCGCCCTCGCAAGCCACAGTGTTTGCGGGTTTTTTCTGAAATGAGGGGCGAGTGAACTTCACATAGTTCTGCCGTTTACTGAGAGGCGTCAGCCACTTCAGGAGACCGCGATGAGCCCTGCACGGCGACTTCCCGGCCGACCGATGCGCCAGCTGCGTCGCAGCCCGTTGGCATACTGCGTTGACACTTCGCACGCTACCTTGGTGGCCGCGGCTATGCATGTCAAACCACTGCGACCTATCTCGGGTGCCTGGCCCGCTTCGGGCGCTGGATGAACCGGTGCCGACTCTAAGTCGAGTCCCTCGATGAAGACCACATCGCGGCGTTTCTCGACAGCCATCTGCCGCCCGCCCGACGCGCTGCGAGCACTCCTTGAAGCCCTTTAACTATGTAAAGAAGCCGCTGCCTCCAACTCCCGGAGCTGCTGGAGTCAGCAGGGCCACCTTCACATAGTTGGCAACTTTACATAGGGGTCGAAAGCGGTCAGTCACCGCCCCAAGCTACAGTGTCCCTGTGGGTCGAGAGCCGACTTGCTGACCTATCCAGGTGGTCCTCGCTCGAATTCGATCACGCCTTCGGGCATCACTTCCCAGGCCGCTTTAGAGCCAACGAAGATGTGCATTCCAATCTCAATCTTTGGATCACCGTTCACACATCCCAAAGTAACCCCATGGATGACAAGGGTTGGACGCAGCGCCGCCTCGACGGCAAGCAGTACGCCTACTGGTGGCTCGATGGCATCTACACGACGCTGCGCGAGAGCGATGACTCCAAGCTCTGTCTGCTGGTGATCATCGGCGTGACGCCCGATGGCTCCTCGGCCTGACCACGAGCATCCGATGCCTTTTCAGCTTTTCGGCACCGCCCATCTACTGGCTCTCTCCGTCATCGCCGCCCTGGCCCTGGGGCTGCCGCTCCTGCTGCGCCGGCGCGCGCCAGGCATAGTCGCGCCCGTCGCCTGGCTGCTCGGCGCCTTGCTGCTCGCCCAGGAGGTCGCCCAGGCGGTTTGGCTTTGGCGCTCGCTGGGCCCGGGCCTTCACCTGCTGCCACTCGACCTCTGCACCCTCTCGGTTTTCTTCACCGCATGGGTTCTGATTGCGCGTTCTCCGCGAATCTATGAGATCGTCTATTTTTGGGGACTTGGCGGCACCACTCAGGCCTTGGTCACGCCGGAACTTTTCCAGGGCTTCCCGAGCGCCGAATTCATCTTCTTCTTCGCGGGCCACGGGTTGGTCGTAATCGGCGTCGTCTACGCCACGCTCGCGCTGCAGCTGCGGCCGTACCCGCGGTCGATCACTGCGCGTCGCGGCGATGACACTTGCCCTCGCCGCCGCGGTATTCCTGCTCAATCTGCTCCTTGGCACCAACTTCATGTATCTGATGGCCAAGCCGATGCAGCCGTCGCTGCTCGACTGGTTCGGGCCCTGGCCCTGGTATCTGGCGGGGCTTTTCGCGACCGCACTGCTCACCTTCGCGGTGTTGTATCTTCCCTGGCTTGTCGTCGACTTTCGGCGTTCTCACTGAACGCCCCTGAGTGAGACCTAAGATGCAACGCAATCCGAACCTCGTGCGCCTCTCCCGCGATCACCACACCGGCTTGGTGCTGGCCAAACGGGCACGTGAGCTGGCAACGACCGAGGCGACCGAACGATGCGCCGCCTGGACGGAGATGCAGGCGCGCTTCGCCAACGAGCTGGAGCCCCATTTCCAGCTTGAGGAGCAGGGGCTGCTGCCGGCCTTGCGAGCGGCCGGCGAAGATGTACTGGTCGATCGGACGCTGACCGAGCATGCCGAGCTGCGGCGGCTGATCGCGAGCGCCGATCCCTCGGCGCCGCAGCGCTTCGGCGAGGCCCTCGCTGCCCATATCCGGTTCGAGGAAGCGGGGCTGTTCGAGACCGCCCAGCGGGTGCTCGCCGCCGACGTGCTCGATGCGCTCGGCGCCCTGCATGAGCAGGCGGCGCCGCCCGCCTGCCGGCGCTGATCGGGGCCGGTACCCCAATGCGTCCGCGCTACCCCGGCCCAGCGCTGCAACCTGCCGCTGCAGCGCTGCTGGTAATCCCGAGTGTCCATTGAAGCCTGGCTATCCCTCGCCCTGCTCTGCCTGTTCGGCGCCATGACGCCTGGCCCGAGCCTGGCGGTGGTGCTTGGCAGCACCTTACGCGGCGGGCATCCGGCGGGGCTGGCCGCCGCCCTCGCCCACGGCCTCGCGGTCGGGCTCTATGCCGTGCTGACGGTCGCCGGTCTGGCGGCCCTGCTCACCGCATCGCTCAAGCTCTTCGCCCTGCTGCAGTTCGCCGCGGCCGGATATCTCGTCTACCTCGCGCGTAGTGCGCTGCGTCGGCAGGCGCCGATCACGACAGCGGAGACCGACGCGCGCCGCCATCAGAACCTTGGCGCAGCGGCCGGCGACGGCTTCATGATCGCCTTTCTCAATCCCAAGATCGCGGTGTTCATGCTGGCGCTGTTCGCGCCCTTCGTCACCCCAGATCAGGGCATCGGTGCCAAGGCCCTCCTGGTGCTCACCATCGGCGGCATCGACGCCACCTGGTATTCGGCCGTAGTCCTCATGATGGTGCGCACCGGCCTGCTGGCCAGACTTCAGCGCAATGTGGTCTTCGTGGAGCGTATGTATGCGGTGCTGCTGCTGGCGCTGGCGGTCTTCGTGGCAAGCCGCGCCGCCTCGACCTTGGCATGACTCCCGTGGTCGGCGCGTCGGCAGGACGCGCTCATTCTGCCCTGGTGCGCGGTTCGCACTCGCCCCAATCACCAGGCATCTGACAAAGGTCGGTAGATCGGAATCGTCGCGTACCCTGCGGCGCCTGGAGACGTCGGCGACGTCGGAAGTAATCCGCACAATGACCGCTGTGGGCTGCATTGCCGCCGTCGACGTTCGTAGGGCCGAGGGCCGTTGTGGGTCGATTGCTGCCGCCGGGACAGGTGGCACCGATAGACAAATTTCGGCCAAGAACTGACGTCGCAGGTGCCGAGTCCGGCCTGATCATATAAATTGATGTGAGGCGTGGCCACGCCGCGAGGTGCGCAGCTGTCAACGGTCAAGCGCCGATGATTTCGGCAAAAAGCTGCCGTACGATCGTATCGCCTCCCCGGTGCACTCGGCCGAGCAACTCTTGCCACGATTTCCACCCTTCCTGGGGCCGCTCCGAACGAGACCAACGTTCAAGAAAGACAGATGCCTTTCCGGGAGAGATGACAAAGATGCTGAGGCCGCATTCCGTCCACTAAGAGACATTCGAGAGCCGTCCTCTGCACCAGACGTTAAATTTCTTGGCGCCAACCTTTGACCGGCTAACAAGGGCGGTATCCGCGCCTCCGTTCTTTCGCGGGGCAACAGAACGAGAAAACGTCACATGATCGACGCCCCCTGGCGGACCCTGAGCGAGTCATTCCACCTGACATGGAAGCTACGATGGCCGCTCTTGCTCTCGCACCTCTTGTGCTCCGTTTTGGTGCTGGCGGTGATGACACCGCTTGTCTCGTTGACGATCCGCGGCGCGGTCGCGTTGTCCGGCCAGCCGGCCCTGTCGGACTTCGACATCGCAATGCACCTGCTTTCGCCGGTGGGGTTCGTGGCTGCTTTGGTCGCAGCAAGCGTGCTGCTGAGTACCGCGGTTCTGGACAGCGCGTTCATGATGGCCATCGCCCACGACGCGCGCCAGACCGGCCAGGGTCGCTTCGAGGCTGGCGTGGCGAGAGTCCTGCCGCGTCTGCCCAAAATCTTCGGCTTTGCCTGGCGTTTCTTGCTGCGGGTGCTGGTGATCACGACGCCCTTTCTCGTAGTGGCGTTGCTTGTGGCCCAGCAATGGCTCACGAACTACGACATCAACTATTACCTCGCGGAGAAGCCCCCGGCGTTCATCTGGGTCGCCATAATTGACGGTCTTCTGCTGGCGGCGATGTCGATCGTGCTCATCCGCAAGGTGCTGGGCTGGTCCGCCGCGCTGCCGCTGGTGCTGTTCTCGGAGGTCACCCCGCGGGAAAGCTTCGCACGCAGCGAGGAGATCCTGCAGGGGCAACGATACCCGCTGCTACTGGCGCTCATCGGCTGGGCGGTCATCTCCGCCGTTCTGCTGGCCGCGACGGCGCTGCTGATCCATGGTTCAGCAGACTGGCTGGCCGAGCGAATTGGCACGGACCTTCGTCAGTTGGTCTTTGCCTTCGCGCTGCTGCTGGCCGCCTGGTCGGCGCTGAATCTGCTGGTGACCACCATCACATCCGGGGCGTTGGCGCATGTGCTGATGTTTGCGGCAGGTTGGCCCGATCAGGCGGCACCTGCTGCATCGCCGCGCCGCCGTCCTGCCCTACGCGTAGCGCTGCTGGTTGGCCTGCTGATCGCCCTGGTTCCCCTTGTCGCAGGACTCGCGGACCTGCTGAGGTACAAGCCGGATGAAGAGATTCAGATCATCGCACATCGTGGTGCCGCCGGGGCACGCCCTGAAAACACGATGGCCTCGTTTGCGCTGGCCATCAAGGAGAAGGCGACATGGGTGGAACTGGACGTTCAGGAAAGCGCCGATGGCGAGATCATCGTCACGCACGATAGCGACTACATGAAGATCGCCGGAGTGGGCCTGAAGACCTGGGACGCCACCACGGACGACCTCGCCCAGATCGACATCGGAAGCTGGTTCGACCCCGAGTATGCCACCGAGAGGACACCCCTGCTGCGTGACGTTCTGAAACTGGCGAAGGACAGCGGGACCGGGGTTCTGATCGAGCTGAAATACTACGGTCACGACGAGATGCTCGAGCAGCGCGTTGCCGATATCGTGGAAGAGGCGGGTATGACGGATCAGGTCCGAGCCATGTCGCTGAAGTACCAAGCAGTGCGGAAGATGAAGTCGCTTCGGCCGGACTGGTCTATTGGCCTGCTGGCGACTGCTACCGTCGGGGATCTGCCTGCACTGGACGCTGATTTCCTGGCCGTGAACATGGCAACGGCATCAGTCGGACTCGTGCGCGATGCCCGTGCGGCCGGAAAGGAAGTCTACGTTTGGACGGTCAATGACCCGCTGTCCATGTCCCATATGGCCAGCCTCGGGGTCTCCGGGCTGATCACCGACGAGCCAGCGCTGGCGCGGAAAGTGTTGGAGCAGCGGGCCGCGCTCGGTGCTTCCGAACGGCTGGTGCTGGCGCTTGCCGACAAGCTTGGCCTACGGGTGGTCGACAAGGCATATCGTGATGCATCGCCCTGATCCGTCTATCGCGGCCTGCCTGCTTCTCGCGCTGTGGTGCGGGCTTCCGGCCTTTGCCGAGGGTGACATCACGACCGGGAAGCTTTCCCAAGTGCTAGAAATCCCCTCGCATCGCTGGCTCGCCGAGGTTCGGCGAGCGCCAGACACGAAACTCGCGCCTTTCACCACGGATGGTTGCAGCGGTGGCATGTCCGCTCTCTGGACGTTTATCGCGGAGCGCTACCCAGCCTTCGCTGAAGCCCACCAGGGGGTGCCGCCCTGGCAAGACTGCTGCGTTGCACACGACCGCGCCTACCACTCGGGCGGTGTCGACCCGGATCCGGAGGCGAGCTACGCCGCCCGGATCGCAGCGGACGAGGAACTCCAGCGCTGCGTAACCGCCACGGCCAGTGAACGGGACGTCGTGCTGCAGGAACTGTACGGAATGAATTCAGCGCAAGTCCGGCGCGTCTACGCAGCAATCGGTGCGGCGATGTTCCACGCCGTCCGCCTTGGCGGAGGGCCATGCACCGGGCTGCCTTGGCGCTGGGGCTACGGCTATCCGCGCTGTTGGAACATGCCCCTGGAGTAGATGGCAATCTCGTCGCCATGGCAGCGAGCGCTTTGTCGCACACTGCATCATTGAGCAGGGTGGTCCCGCCGGCACCCTTTCTCAGTAACAGCCTTGGCTTGCGTCTCGGTTACGCGATGCTCCGCTGCTGGCGATCATGTTCTCAGAAAGCGACCATGCCACGACGCTGCCACCGTGCTGCGTGGGACGAACTCGCCGGGATTGCGGGCAGCAACAACCGACATCGATGCACCGATCGACAGTGATGGGTGCTACAGCACCGTGCGCGCCGCTGACCGCGCCTGCGATGGCTCTTCAAGGTCGTCAGCCGACAGCCTCTGCGCCAGGCCTCAGTATCCGCTTTTGGCCGGAGCCAGATCCACCGTGCGCAGCAGCGCGATGTCTGCTTGGGGTCGTTCCAGACTGTCGCCGAAGTTTCGTGATGACACCAAGTCTGTTTGCAAATCCTTAAAAAACGACGTTACAAGCGTTTACACCTCAACTCACCGAGGGCGGTGCGGACGATCTGCTGCTCGAGCGAAGTCGATGGCGGATGGCGATGGCTGCCGGAGACTACCCTGTGCGACGAAACGGCTACTCGCCTCGACAATCGTTGCCTCGTTCGTCGTCGATCCGACCACGACACGACCCGCAACAAGGTCTGCCAGCGCAACGTTCTGACGCATGAATGCGCGCCGCTCCAAGCGCCCGCGGGCATCGAATCCGATCATTTGGTAGACGAGACGAGCGACCGCGCAGGGCGTTCGGTCACGGATCTCCACGATCGCCCCGACCATGCGCACGCGTTGCCCTGCGAAACGCGCCAGGGGATGGTGTTCCGGATCATCGAGCATTCGCGAGAACTTCGCGCTCGCTAGCCGGAACAAGGTGTCGTCTGAACCGAGAAGGAAGGTCCGGGACGAGTAGGTCACGGTGCACTTGTCCCCACGGCGCCACGGTTGCATGCATCGGTGGCGTCACCGCGCTCGGCGGGAAGCCTGGCAACGATTCCCCGGACTGAGCCGGTGAGCTCGATCAGCCCACGTTCACTACCCATGGTGCGCAGCGATCAAGCCGGTGCTCTCCAGCGCAGCGAGCAGATCGCTTCGCTGTTGCGTCAACACGTTGAGCCGCCCTCGCTTATCGGGTTTGACCTTCGCGACCTCGATGACGATGGTGGCCAACTCGGCAACCTCCCGATGACTCGATGCCGCCAGTCGCTGGAGTCCGGCCGGATTGTCAGCGTCCGCAGATCGCAGACGAGGTTGCCGTCGGCCTGTTCAAGCGAGCATTTCGGGAAGTGCTGAACGATCCTATTCATGCCGCAACGCCTCGATGGGATCGAGCCGCGCCGCGCGCCGTGCCGGGAAGTAGCCGAAGATGACCCCCACCGCGGCGGAGAACAGGAAGGCGGTCAGGACGATCCCGCCGTCGAACACGAAGGGGACCCGCAGCACGCCGGCCAGGGCCATGGACGAGGCCACCGCCAGCAGGATGCCGAGCAGCCCGCCCAGGGATGACAGAGTCACCGCCTCGACCAGGAACTGCATCAGGACCTCGTGCTCCCGAGCGCCGATGGCAAGGCGAATGCCGATCTCCCGGGTGCGCTCGGTGACCGATACCAGCATGATGTTCATGATCCCGATGCCGCCCACCAGCAGGCTGACGGCGGCGACCGCGCTCAGCAGGGTGGTCAGGACTTGGGTGGTACCGGTGAGCATGGCGGCGATCTCCTTCATGTCGCGCACGCTGAAGTTGTCCTGCTCCGCCGGTGCGATCTTGCGGCGCTCGCGCATCAGCCGCTCGATGTCCGCCTTGGCGCGCTCGGTGGAGGCCCCGTCGCGGATGGAGACCTGAATCAGGGTGACATCCTGATTGCCGGCAATGCGTCGCTGGAAAGTGCGCAATGGCATGACCACCAGGTCATCCTGGTCGTGACCCATACTGCTCTGGCCCTTGGAGGCCAGAAGCCCGATGACCTCGCAGGAGACGGTCTTGATCCGCAGCCGCTCGCCGATCGGGTCTCGGCTACCGAACAGCTCCTTGCGCACCGTGGCGCCGATGGTACATACGGCCCGCCCGGAGCGCAGTTCACCCTCGGTGAAGGGACGCCCGCGCTCCAGGGTCCAGTTACGGACCTCGTAGAAACGGTTGTCGGTGCCGTTGACCGTGCTGGACCAGCTGTTGTTGCCGGCGACGATGGTCAAGGCGTCGCTGGCGGAGGGGGCGATCTGCCGGATGGCGGGGATGTCCCGGGCCAGCGCGACGGTGTCCGCGAGGCTGAACGGCGGGGCGCTGGAGCCCTGGCCGGGTCCCATATGCTGGCCCATGCGGATCATCAGCAGGTTGCTGCCCAGGCTCTCGATCTGGCTCGAAACCGCGCGCGTGGCGCCGTTGCCCAGCGTGACCATGACGATGACCGCCGCCACGCCGATGACCACCCCCAGGATGGTGAGGACCGAGCGGAGGACATTGCGGCGGATCTCGCGCAACGCGAGCAAGAGTGCGTTCCAGATCATGACGGCCCCGCCGGCGAATCCGCGACCACGACGCCGTCGAGAAAGTGCACGACCCGGCGGGCGTAGGCGGCCATCTCCGCCTCGTGCGTGACCATCAATACGGTGATCCCGCGATCCCGGTTCAGGCCGGTCAGCAGGTCCATGATCTCGTGGCTGCGCGCCGAGTCCAGGTTGCCGGTGGGCTCGTCGGCCAGCAGCAGATCGGGCGCGGTGACGATGGCGCGGGCGATGGCGACCCGTTGTTGCTGGCCGCCGGAGAGTTCGCCGGGGGTGTGGTCCTCCCAACCGGCGATGCCGACCAGCTCCAGTGCCGCGCGTGCCAGGGCGTGGCGCTCCGCCCGCGGGATGCGGCGGTAGATCAGCGGCAGCTCGACGTTCTCCAGGGCCGAGGTGCGCTTGAGCAGATTGAACCCCTGGAAGACGAATCCCAGGTAGTTACGACGCAGCAGGGCGCGTTGGTCCCGAGTCAGGGTCTCCACCGGAACCCCGCGGAAGAGATAGGACCCGGTGGTCGGTGTATCCAGGCAACCCATGATGTTCATGGCCGTGGACTTGCCCGATCCGCTCGGCCCCATGACGGCGACAAACTCGCCGGCCTGGATACTGAGGTCCACCCCGTCGAGCGCGCGCATGGCCGCGGTGCCGGTGCCGTAGACCTTGCTGACGCCGCGCAGTTCAAGCAGGGGTGGGGTCGGGGCGTCGGGTGTCGCGCTAACCTCTGGCGCCGCGGCGGATGTCGTTTGCCGCGCGGGGGCGCGCGTCGCCGTCATCGCCCGCCTCCGGTCCGCTCGAGATCCACCAGGACCTCGGTCCCAGGTGCCAGGCTGTCGTCCAGAATCTGCGTCAGCACCCCGTCGGTGATGCCGGTCTTCACCGCGATGGCTTGCGGGGTGCCGTCGCTGCCCAGCGTCCAGACCCGCGCGCCTTGGCGCGCGCCCCGTTCGGTCTCGCGCGTCCGCTTGTCGCCGGCTGGTCGATGCGGCAGCAACATCCCGACCAGGCCGCCGTTGTCGCGCTTCTCGGTGCTCGGCGGTTGGGGCGGGGTGAAGCGCAGCGCGGCATTGGGGACCAGCACCGCGTCCGTGACGGTCTTGACAAGGATCTCGGCCGTGGCGGTCATCCCCGGGCGCAGGGACAAATCCGCATTCTCCAGCGACAGGAGTGCCGCATAGGTCACCACGCCGTTGACGGTCTCGGGGGCGAAGCGGACTTGGGTGATGGTGGCGGGAAAGGCTCGGTTGGGGTAGGCATCCACCGTGAAGGTCGCCGACTGGCCCTCGGCGACCTGGCCCATGTCGGCCTCGTCCACGGCCACGTTGAGCTGCATCTGCGTCAGGTCCTCGGCGAGGGTAAAGAGCACCGGGGTCTGGAGCGAGGCGGCCACGGTTTGCCCCGGCTCCACTTGGCGCCACAGCACGGTGCCGTCGATGGGGGAGCGGATCTGCGCCTTCTCCAGGGTGCGCTGGTCCGAGTCGAGTTGAGCCCGGGCCTGCTCCACCTTGGCCCGGGAAACCGCGAGCCCCGCCACCGCGCGCTCGGACGCGGCGGCGGCCGTGTCCAGCTCCTCGGGGGAGGATAGCTTCTTGAGGATCATGTCGCGGGTGCGCCGCAGCTTGTTGGCGGTCTCGGTGACCGTCGCCTGGGCATCCTGTACCTCGGCCCGCGCCAGCGCCAGGGCGGCCGTGGACTGGCGGACCTTGGCCTGGAACTGCTCCGGATCCAGCCGGGCCAGGACCTGCCCGGCCTTGACCCGGTCGTTGAAGTCCACCTCCACCGTATCGATGGTGCCGGACACCTCGGTGCCGACATCGACCTGGGTCAAGGGCTCCAGCGCCCCGGTGGCGGTGACCTTGACGGTCAGGTCTCCGCGAGTCACCTCGGCGGTCTTGAAATGCACCGACTCGGACTCGCCGGTCTCCAACAGCAGCGTTGCCCCGAGCGCGATCGCGACCAACCCGAACCCGAGCAGCCAGGGCAGCAGGCGCCGACGTCGTGGCGCACGCCCGTCGAGCCCGATGGCGTGGGCGACATCGGCGGCAGGGCGGGGCGAAGCAGATGTCATGGCGGATGGTGTGTCGGGGTTTGATGGTCGGTCTATCCTGAACCACTAGCAGCAGACACGCCAAACCTCGAAACGAAGGCCCGTGCGAGCAATAGGAGGAAAGCGCTTGTTGGGCAAGATCGAGACGCGACTTGCCGGCTCGACTTGGTGGATCTTGCCGGAGGAAGCGGCTTTGATAGCAGGGAGCTGTCTGACGTACCCGACAACCCCGTCTATGGCGAGACGACCATCACGGACGCGACGGGGAATCAGCTCGCCCGCGTGGGTTGACGGGATGAAATACGTGCAACGCAGTCTGTCGCGTAGAGGGAACAGACCGGCGGCATCCCACGATGCCCGGAACTCAGTCGGTTCCGCCTGGTTTCTGCTTGTACCTAATTTTCTACTTGTAGTAGCCGACAGCGCAGATCTGGTCGCCGATTTTCGTTACGAAGACGACCTTCTCGATCGGCGTCGTCTCCCCAGGCCGCGTCCAAATATAGCTGACCTCCACGACCTGGTCCGGATTCGTATTGGCTGCTTCGATCACCTTCTGGCCCAGAGGCGCACCCGCCTTATCCTTGATGTTCGCCGCGTCGGTACCGACCAGGGCTGGATGAGCAGAGAACTTACCATCCGGCCCGACGCAGTAGGGGTACAGGTCGCGGTCTTTAAAGCCACCTTCACCGGCAGTAAACATCGATAGGGCCTTTGTCTCGTCGGCTTTCATGGCTGCGACGACCTTGTCGAGCATGGCCCTCGCCTCATCGGCGGTCCCGTATTCTGCCGCGGACAACGGAGCAGCCACGCTCAGAGCCACCAACATCAGGCCGAAGAATCGCTTACGCATCAGATCACCTCTCCATTTGAGTGGTTATGGATCATTGCTGCACGTAAACATCGTCCCGTGCATGAGCGAGCATACATTAGACGTGGCTGCTACGCGAGATACTGGAAGGTCATGCAGCAAGTCTGCGGACATTCCTTCGTTGATCCTTATGTTGATGCCTGCTCAGGCGCTCTAGTCCTGCTGATGCCAGGAGAAACGTTTGATCAGACTGACGCAGATGCCATCGAGGAAAAAGCCGATGACGCCGATGACGACGACGATGGCCGCCAGCATGTCGTACTCCAGCGTGTCGCGGGCGTCGTTGATGGCATAGCCGAGACCGCTGGTGACGCCGAGGTACTCCGCCGGCACGAGCACGATCCAGGCCACGCCGACGGCCAGACGGACGCCGGCGAAGATGTCCTGGCCGATGGCGGGCAGGATCACACGCCGGAGCAGCTGCACGCCGTCCGCGCCCAAGGTTCTTGCGCTACCTTGAACCATAGGGGGTCGATGCGACGCACCCCCTGGGCGGTGGAGAACAGCACTGGCCAGACCGCGGCAACGGCGATCAGGAACACGATAGCGCCGTCCCAGGTCGCGAACGCGAGCACCGCCACCGGCATCCAGGCCAGCGGGCTGATCATGCGCAGGAACTGAAACGGTACGTGGGTGATCTCCCGCAGCGATGCAAACAGGCCGATCGCAACCCCCACCGGCACGCCGATGAGGACCGCCCACAGCAGCCCCATGCCGATGCGGTAGAGGCTCGGGTGGATCACGTCCCAGAGACCGCCGGAGGCGATCAGATCGCCCAGCGCCGCGAACGCCGGCGCCGGGGCAAAGCCGGCGAAGCTGGAGACGTCCTCGTTGTTCTCGATGGCCCAGCCACCGAGCCACCACAACGCCAGCAACAGCCCGATGCCGGTCACCGGATAGACCACCGTGGACATCAGAAACCCGCGCACCGCGGGCCATTGGAAGGTGCGCCAGCGCCAGTGGTCGGCGGCCGGCGACTGCGCCGCCGCGCCGATCGCAGCCTCTGCTGCCGTCATAGCACCACGACCTCTTCTCGCTCGTAGGGGTTGTTGGGGTCGATACCCGGCACCTTCGACCAGTCCATGAACTGCTCCATCGCCACCTTGACGTGGTTGTAGTCCACCAGATCGTCGGTGACGAAGTCCGCATCGAGCCCGTCCAGGAAGGTCTTGTCGCCGCCCACCACGGTCTTGTTCATCTCCTCGACGATGAGCTTGGTGGCGCTCGGGTACGGGTAGGGCTGAAAGTCGATGCGCCCATTCTGCCATTCGGCCTGATGGCGAATCGCGGCGGGGTCCGCATAGTCCGCCGGGCTGTAGAAGGTCATCGCCCGCTCCACCACGTTGGCCGGCATCGGCAGATAGCTCTTGCCGTCCTTCGACAGCATCTGCGCGACCTCGCCCTTGTTCTGCCTGGGCGTAGATCTGCGCCTCGACCACGGCGTTCATGACCTTCTGCGTCCATTCCGGCTTGGCGGCGACGGTGTCTTCGTTCATGCAGACCACGCAGCAGGGGTGGTTCTTCCAGATGTCGCCGGTAAAGCGCAGCATGCGTGCCACCGGCCATCAGCTCGCCGACGGCGTTGAAGGGCTCGGCGACGATGTAGGCATCGATCTTCTTCGACGCCAGCGCCGGCGGCATGTCCGGCGGCGGCATGATCATCAGGTTCACCTCGTTCGGCGCCAGCTCCGCGGTCTGGTCCTTGATGACCGGGATCAGGCCGGCGTTGCGCAGACCCATCTGCAGCACGATGTTGTGCATGAGTACCAGATAGGGAACGGCCACCTGCTTGCCGCCGAGATCGCCGAAATCCTTCGCGTCGACGTGCTTGCCCACCACCACGGCGGAGCCGTTCAGGTGCGCCCAGGACATGATCTTGACCGGGAAGTCGTTGTTGTAGCGCATCCAGACCGGGATCGGCTTGAGCAGATGCACCAGGTTGAACTTGCCGGCGGCGAAGCCCTCCACCAGCGGCGACCAGCCGCGGATCAGGGTCGGCTTCTCCACCTTCAGGCCCTCCTCCTCGAAGTAGCCCTTGGCGTGGGCCACCAGCAACGCCGTGGCGTCGGTGATCGGGATATAGCCGATGCGCACCACCTCGTCGTCCGGCGGCTCGGCGGCGTTGAGCAGGCCCGGCAGCGTGGCCATGGTGGCGGCGAGACCACCCTTGGCGAGCAGGTCGAGCATGAAGTCGCGGCGGCTCATCTCGTGCTCGAACAGGTAACTCATGTCGTCGTCGTGCTTGCTCATGGCAATAGCCTCTTGAATCGCTGGATTGGAGTCGGTTCGAAAACAGGGGATCGACACTCTCAGGGCGAGTCAACCGGCCGCTCTGCGGCGGTCTCGGTTTTAGTCCGGGCGGGTGGCTGCCGGCGCGTTGATTTCGATTTGTCGGGGCGAGTCCAAATCAGGCGGCCTTGCGCCGCGCCTCAGGCTCAGCGTCGACCGCCTCTTCCGCACGGTCGTCGGTGTCAGGGGTCTGCCGGCCGTCACCGACCAAGCCATCGAATCTGGTCATCAACTGCTCCCGCGCACGACTGAACGCGGCACTGGCGCGGTCGCGGGGAGCAGGCAGATCCACCGCTAGTTCGCCGACAATGCGACCAGGATTGGCAGCCATAATCAGGACGCGGTCGGCCATGGCGACGGCCTCGTCGATGTCGTGGGTGACGATGACGAGGGTCAGCTTTTCTTGCCGGGCGATGCGCGCCACCTCGTCCTGCAGGGAGGCACGAGTAAAGGCATCGAGCGCCGAGAACGGCTCGTCGAGCAACAGAAGTTCTGGGGAGGTAGCCAACGACCGGGCCAGCGCAACGCGCTGCTGCTGACCGCCGGACAGGCTCTGCACATTCGCGTCGGCCTTGTCGCCGAGGCCCACCATGTCGAGCAGGTTATTAATCTTCTGCGCATCGCGTTTGCCGGCGAACAGTAGCCCAAGCTCGGCGTTTTCCCGCACGCTCATCCACGGATACAGACTCGGCTTCTGGAACATCATGTTCCACTTGGCGCTGGGCCGCGTGACCATGTGCCCGCGGATGTGGACACAGCCTTCACTCGGCATCAGCAGGCCGGCGAGCATATGCAGCAGGGTCGACTTACCACAGCCGCTTCGCCCGATCAGCGCGACTTGCTCGCCGGGATGAATCGAGAGTTGAACATCCTGCAGCGTCGGTGCTTGCTGACCCTTGAATCGGTGCGTGATGTAGTCGATGGAGACATTCGCGCTCATGACAGGCGCTCCGGTGGTAGCCGTGTTGTCACTCGCTACTGCATGCTCCATGCCAGCACCGGATTGCGCCGCTTTGGCGCGCCGGCAAGCAATCATGGCGCGCCTTTGGCAACATTGCGGCTGCCCTACGCCAACGCAGTGTCGTCAATGTTGGACAATCGCTCGCCGGCCGCCACATTCACCGGACCGCAGATCGGGATTTGCGCCCACGCGATGCCCCGCCCGCGGTCGACCCTGCATGCTCCGCCATTGGCACCACGTTTGCTTCCACAAACGTTGGAACGGCTCGCAACCACTCTCCCGAAACAACAACGAGGTACACCCTGAGTGACCAAGACCGAAATGAAGACCGCTATTCTCGAGGCGAAGAAGGCCAAGGGCATGACCTGGCAGGCCCTAGCGAGTGCCGTCGGCCTGTCTCCGGAGTTCACCTGTTCGGCGTGCCTAGGGATGAACAGTCTGACCACGGACAAGGCTCAGCTTTGCGCCGAGACCTTGGGCCTCGGCGCCGAGGTCGCGAGCGCATTGCAGGAGTTCCCGATGAAGACCTGGGACCAGGTCGTACCAACCGACCCGCTGATCTACCGCTGGTATGAAATCGGCGGCGTCTACGGCGAGACCCTGAAGGAACTCATCCATGAGAAATTCGGCGACGGCATCATGAGCGCCATCGACTTCACGATGGAGGTGGACAAGCAAAAAGACCCCAAGGGCGACCGCGTCATCGTCAAGCTGAATGGCAAGTTTCTACCGCTACAAGTCCTGGTGAGTTCAACCCGCGGGGACTACGCCCCGCGATCCGCCGCCGGATCGCATTGGACCGTCCGTTACCCAGCCTCTGAGCTGATGCCCCGGTCAGGTCAAGCTGGCTCGGAGGTCTCCCGGCGGTTTTCGCCCGACGGTGTCGGATGCCAGGAATCCCACACCGACTGCCACAGCTCTTCGACAAAACCTTGGCCCAGGCGGAATGCCTGGTCACTAGTCTCCAGCCACTTCTGCTGCATCGCGCCGAGAACCGCATCGGTCTCCAGCCAGGCCCAGGCATCCGGCTCCAGCGTATCGGCGGCCCCACCGTCCTGAACCGGAACATGCTGAACGGGTATTCGATAGTGCAGCATGCCGTCGTCCTGGCGCTCGGCAATCCCGCCGAAACGCTCGGCCAGCGCGCGCATGCCGCTGTTCTCGGCCAGCACCTCCAATTCGAAGTGCGCGATGCCCTGCGCCTCGGCCACCAGCATCAACTGCTCGATCAGCGTGCCGCCGAGTCCGATTCCCTGGACGTCGTCAGCAACCGCAACCGCCAGCTCCGCGCTGTCCGGCGGCGCGGGCAACCGCAGGCAACGGGCCATGCCGACCATACGACCCTCCACCCCGCTCGCATCGGTGTCCAGCGCGGCGACCGCAATGTGGTCGTGACCATCAGTCAATGTCAGGAAGTCGATCTCGGAGTCCAGCAACGTCTTCTTCACGGCGAAGAAGCGCAGTCGCCTGGAGTCAGCGGACAGATGCTCGAAACACTCCGCGACCCGCGGCCGATCGTCCGCGCGCGGCGCACGCAAGCGATACCGTCTGCCGTTTCGCAACGTCTTCAGGACGTCGTTGCCCGGTTTCAGTCGATTTAGCGTCACCATCTCGAGCACCTCACACAAAGCGATTTCCCTGCGGCTTGAAGCGATGCGCCGCGCCACGGCGACTGTGGTCCCCAGGACGCACAACCGCCGCGTGCAGCCTTCAGACAAGCAGAGAACGCAAAATGCTGCACTGCACAATAGTATGGTGGCCTGCAAGGACTATGCAACTTGGCGGGGTTTCTCTCGTGGATCTCGGCGCTCCAAGACCGACTATTGCAGCATGGCGAGGCAAGAGCTTTTGAGTCTCAGGCATCGCCTCGCTAGAAGTCGGCCGCCCCATGGAACGCCGACCTCTGGTCGGCGAGGGCGCGCGAGCGCCCTTGAGGACGCGCCGCGGACGAGCGGAGTCGCGGTAACTCCATGCCGCCTGGCGGCGGCGGGCCGACTAGAAGTCGGCGATCCCATGGAGCGCCGACCTCCGGTCGGCTAGGGCGCGGTAGCGCCCTTGAGGACGTGCCGCAGACAAGCGGAGCCGCGGTAACGCCAAGCCGACTCGGTTGTTTGAAGGCGCTGGATTCTTGCAAATGAGTCAAGCTTCATGGCGGTGACCCGCGTGCTGCCCCGTTCCCAAGGGCCGAGCGCCGAGGACCAAAGTTGCGCAATCGCCTAGCCAGCGATCCTCGGCTCTGGGCGCTTCGCCCACTTGAATAAAGCATCGGTCGAGCAGCGCCACGGGGTGCTCTCGTCAATCTGAGGCATCGCCTTGCTAGGACCTGCCGTCATGGAAGCCTGGTGCATCCCTGATTTTCCCGCTCTTCCGCGCTCTTCCGTGACCCCGCTCTTCCGGATGGATACGGCGATCAATGCGTCCAGCACGTAGCCGACGTAGTTGAAGGTGGCGATCCAGCCGCCGAGAGCACCGTTGAGTCCGATCTGGTCCCGCATAGCGTATAGGAAGAGGGGATGTAGGCAGAGGGGGCAACGCCAAGGGTCAGCACCAGGCTGCTGATACCAGGGAGAATCACTTTGAGCCGGGAGTCGTGTTGATGCATAAATTGGTACGATTTGAAGAGGAGACTCGGTCATACGTCTCCAGGAGCGATAGACAATGCGCCGAGAAGAGCTCTTCAACAGCAGCGGATACTACCGGTTTCTACTGGACCGCAACGTGCTGCTGCACAGGGAGGCAGCGGCCGATGCCACCGCAGCCCTGGCGCCCCTGCTGCAAGAGCGCGCGTCCGATAAGCCCGTGAAGGTGTTGGATCTGGCCTGCGGCGGCTGGCCCATGGCGATCGCCGGAGTGATGGCCGCCTTTCCGCAGCGAGCATTCGAGTACACAGGTATCGACATCAATCCCGACCAAGTTGAGCTCGCCTCCACCCTGTTCGAGTTTCCAGAAAACGTGCGGGCCGTCCGTATCCTGGAGGGCAACGCGTGGGATCTGGGATACCTGGGGATTTCCGGCGAGTACGACCTGATCTTCAGCGGCATGAACTTGCATCACGGCAATCCGGCGGAGCTGCTCTATCTCTCCGTGCAATTGCGCAAGCTTGTCGCCGCCGAAGGCTTGGTTTTCAGTCATGACGTGTACCGCGCGGATGCACAGCCGTATCGGCGACGGCCTGACGTGAATCCGGACAATGCCGCCGAGTCTTTTTGCTTGATCGATGCCGCTCGGATCGCAGCCGCCGATCTTGCTTGGTTGACCTTCCCGGAAGACGCTGATTCCGGAGAGCCGGCCTGGCGTGAGGATTACCTAATTCGCATGGATCGTATACTGATCGCCCGTGGTGGTGACCCCGGTGGGACCAATAGCACGCTAGCGCATATGCGGCAGCGGGACTACCCGATGTCAACGCTGGAGATCAGCGAGATCCTTGCGCAGGCGGGTTTCACCACGCGGGTCCAGCGTTACGACGATAGCAACGAATCCCTCGGACCGTACGTGGCACGTTGTGTCGCCTGACTGGACTGAGATGGAGGGCTGAAATGGATCTGGCACCATCGACCCCAGGCAAGAGGCCGGCGATCTGCGGTTGCGCGAAGCAAACAGCGTTGCTTCAGGCAACCGACGCAGGTTCCCGCTGATTTCTCCCTGATTTCACGCACCCTCCTGGGCTGAAAAGCAGAACAAAAACAACGGGTTGCTTGTCGCGCGCAGATCGACGTTATGATGATTTAGCCAAACCAAGACCGCACTGGACAACACACTATGCAGACCTCCGAGCTGATAAAGCTGGCATGAGCCCTACCGTTGGAGGAAAAGCTCCGCGTCGTAGAAGTACTCTGGGACGCGATCGCAGATGACAACCCCACGCCGCCACTCACCGAATGGCAGCAAGCCCAACTCGACCGCCGTGAGCGCCTGTACCGAAAGGGGCAAGAGCAACTTGTCGATGCGGCGGCATTTGATGGCGTCCTGCGCAGGAGATCGTGAGGGCGCTCTATACCGGGCGCGTGGTAGCCGAGCTGGATGCGGCGTATCTTCGGTACTTGTCAGAAGGAACCAAGGAAAGAGCAAGGTTTTCCGATCACCTTCGCCGACGACGGTTCACTCACTCCACACCCAACCAGCATCCCACGCCCTCAAATCACCGGCGGCGACGCGCCCCATCAATTTGCCGATGCGTCGCGAGTGGCTAACCGCCGCTTGAGCAGATTGATCGTGTAGGAGTAGGTTCCCCCCGGCACCCGAAACCGACGATGGCCCGGCGTCGTCCCGTCTGCGCCTCAGCATACAAGGGGAATGCCCAATAGGAAGATCCGCCATTCCGCCCGGCGCTGCACAATCGCACTGCCGAGCAGCACCAGACTACTAAGGCCGCGCCGCGGCTATCTGGACGTGGCGCGACCGCTATCGCTTTCCGCCACTTCTACGCGGGCCATGAACGTGTTGGTCCGGGTTCGACATGCTGCGGGTCAAGGTGGTCACGGAAAACGGCATCGTATACCTGCTGGGGCTGGTCACGCCCGAGGAAGCCGACGCCACTGCCGACAAGGTTCGACGCATCCCCGGAGCCAAACGAGTCGTCAAGCTATTCGATTATGTCGAGCCAAAACGCGGCCAATCGCAGACCCAAGTCCAGGCCCGACCCCGGGCAGCGCTGCCTGACGCGATCGCGGCGGCATTGTGCGACATCGTCGACGCACGCGCCCTGCTGACCGACCCGGCCGACTGCCGGCCCTACGGCTACGACAACAGCCGCCGCAGGCGGTGGTGTTCGTCACCAACTCGGACCAGGTGCAGCGTGTCGCGGCACTGTGCAACGGATTGACTCCACTCCACGGAGTGAAGCGATCGTGCGGTTGTCCAGCGTGATACCCGAGATGAGTGAGCGTCGTCTACACTGAGGAGTAACCAAGGTCAGCTAGCCTGCTCATCAGCAACATGCCTCAGCAAGGCCGCGTGTTGGTTTCGCTATGCCTCACTGGCATGCTTGTCAGCCTCCCGCTGAGCTCCTGCTTTGCAGACGTCGACGAGCGCCCAGGCAGCGAATGGCTGCCCGAGTCGTTTCAGGCCGGCGAGCAGGCCTATGCGTCAGGCAACTACCCGGGGGCACGTGCCCATTGGGATGCTGCCCTCGAGAAGGCTCGCCAGCAGAAAGACATTTCCGCCATTGCACGCCTGCAGGTCCGGCTCAGCCGTGTCGATGAAGCGACGGGGCATTTCGAGCGCGCCATCCTTCGAGCCGAAGAAGCTGGCGATCTCGCTCGCAAGGTTGGTGACGACGCGCTCGTCGCCACCGCACTGGATATCCAGGCTCTAGCCGAAAGGCGATTGGGCCGCTACGAAGCTGCCGTGTCGACCACGCAACAAGCCTTAGAGATCGCGCGGCGCCTTGGCGATGCGCGCCTCCAGGCCTCGAGTCTGCGCAACATCGGAGCCGTCGCGCAAGCAGTCGGAGAGTACGCGCAAGCGGAAGCTCGCTACAAGGCCTCGCTTGACGCGGCCAATGTGCAAGCGGCGATGCGTTGGAGCAAGCCAAGACACTCAACAACCTAGGGGGCTTGTCGCGCTCGCGGCGGCGAATACGAGCAGGCGCTGGAGTATTACCGACGATCACTGGCCAAGCGGCGCGAGGTCCGCGATCGGGCCGGCGAGGTCCGGGTGCTAGGCAACCTTTGCGCTGGCCTACATCAACCTGGGCGATTACCGACAGGCGCTTGAGCATTGTCAACGCTCGCTGGCGATCGCGCGCGAGCTCGGCGATCTGGTGCGGGAGGCCAACAACCTCAACAACATCGCCGCGATCTACCGCGCGCAGGGCGAATGCCGAAAAGCCCTGCCCTATTACCGACAGTCGCTCGAGCTCAAGCGGCGCACCGGTGATCGCGCGGGTCAGGGCCGCACCCTCAGCAACATGGGAGACTGCTACTGGCAGCTCGGCGAGGACGCGACCGCAATCGCTCACTTCGAGGAGGCCCGCGACATCAGCGAGGAGATCGGCGATCGGCCTGCTGAAAGCATCATCGAGCTCAACCTCGGTATCCTTCGCCTTAACCGCGGCCAGCATCGGGCCGCGCTCGATCACCTAAAACACGCGCTGGTGCTGCAGGCCGGCGTGGACCGTCCGGAGGTGCTATGGCGGGTCTACGATGGGCTGAGCCGAACGGAAACGGCGTTGGGTCATCCGAATGTTGCCATCCTGTTCGGCAAGTTGGCCGTGAACACCATCCAGGAAATGCGTGCGGCCAGCAGTGGACTGGAGCGGGCGCTGCAACAATCCTTCCTGCGCGACAAAGAGTCGGTCTATCGGGACCTATCGCGGCTGTTGATCGATGCCGGACGTCTGCCCGAGGCGGAGCAGGTGCTCGCGATGCTGAAGGAGGAAGAGTACTTCGAGTTCATCGGGCGCGACGCCGAAGAAGATCCAGCGCCGGACGATTGCCACTCTGGACCCGCCCGAAAAAGCGTCCGAGGATCAGCTCGAGGTGGCCGAGCGTAGCCGTCGTCAAGATCGCCACGGAGTTGTCCGAGCTCAAACGCATCAGGCTGGAAAAATCGAACTGATGCTCAACGCGCAAACATCATAGAGCTTAGCCGAGCGCTTGATGGAGCCCATGCTCGTTATAACGAGTCGCTGGACCGCATTCGCAGAGGCGCCAACTTCACACCGACGGAGGTGACGAAGAAGGCACCTCGACATGGATCTTCGTCAGACTCGTGAGAGGAACTCAGTAACGGCTATGGTCGGAACGTTGCGCTGATTCACTACGTCATCTCCCCGGAACGCCTCGACATCCTGCTGACGCTGCCCGAGGTGCGCCTAACCCGGCAGGTCGCTGTCACCGCGCCCGAGCTGAACCGCGAGATCGAGGCCCTTCGTCAAACGCTGCGCGATCCGCGCTCGGAGCCGACCTTAAAGGCCCAAGTACTTTACGACCGACTGGTGCATCCAATCGCGGCTGACCTGCGGGATGCCCAGGTTGAGCTTCTGATGCTCTATCTCGACGGTGCCTTGCGCTATCTCCCGTTTGCGGCCCTATACGACGGCGCACACTATCTGGTCGAAGATTACGCCCTCAGCGTTTACACGGCGGCGGCTCAGACGAACCTAAAAGACAGACCAGATCCCGACTGGGAGGTGGTCGGTCTAGGGCTGTCGCATAAGCATCCCGGCTTCGAACCGTTAGAAGCTGTGCCGGATGAGCTTGAAGGCATCATCAAGCACGGCACGGATGATCCCGATGGTGTGCTGCCGGGCGTGCTCTACCTCGATGAAGACTTCTCTGACGAGGTGCTGCGCAACCGCCTTGCGGAAGGCTACCCGGTTGTGCATGTCGCTAGCCACTTCGTGTTTATACCCGGCACAGACGACGATTCGTTTCTGCTGCTCGGCGACGGCAGCCGGATCAACCTGCAGAGCCTTCGCGGGGACGCCTATAACCTAAATAGCGTTCAGCTCCTGACGTTATCGGCCTGCAACACCGCCGTCGGCGGCGGCAGGGACGCAAAGGGCCGCGAGGTCGAGGGGCTTGCTACCTTGGCGCAAGAAAAGGGCGCTAAGGGGGTCGTCGCGACCCTTTGGACCGTGGCCGACCGCAGCACCGGTTTGTTCATGAAGAAGCTTTACAGCCTGCAACACGAACAAAATCTTAGCAAGGCTGAGGCCTTGCAGCGGACCCAACAGGCGTTTCTCGACGGCTCGGTCAGGGCGGGCTCGAACGCGACCCGAGGCGAGATGCTCGTCGGCACCAACAGCGCCCTGCAGGCAGCGGCAGGAGCATCAAGGGACTACCGCCACGCCTATTACTGGGCGCCTTTCATCCTGATGGGGAATTGGCAGTAGCCAACGCGAGCGCATCGCCGATGTCCTATCGGCCGAAACTGTACGCGCAAAGTCTGCTCGCGTGCGCTCGGCCGTCCCGGACTCGAAACGGCGTACATTGCATCCTCGCGACCCCTGAACGACAAGCGTGGTTCACGCTACGCCAAACTCGATCAAGCGGAGGCGCTCGAGAAGGCCCGAGTGCCGCATTTGCGCTCGTGCGCGTGCGTCTCTGAAGGCCCCGTGTTGCGACTAAGGAATTCATTGATTGCCCAAGTCATGTCATGTCCCGGCGTGGGCGGACATCGCCCACGCCGCTCTGCGCGCGGCCCGGCAACGCCGGCAGCCTGTTTGCACGTCGCGGCAATACCTCGGCCACGGCTCAAGCCCACGAGAGTACGGCGCCGGTAATGAAAAAACCGACACCAATGGCAATGCAGCAGCGCCCCGCCGATGATCTGCCCGGGGGCCCGCCGCCTTCCGGAAAGCGGGCGCCGCAGGATCAGGCCGATGCCCCCGGCCGTGGCAAACCCGGCAAAGAAGAAGAGAAGATCATACATTGGCCGCATCGGAAGTCTCCCGTTCAAGCGCGTGGGCCAAAAAACATCCAAACCCCTAGACCGCTCTGGCTCCCTTCGTAAAGCGCGCCGCGGCTCATGATCCGAGCACGCCGGCATGTCTATGCATAGCGCTGTCACTAAGGTTATAGGCGTTGATCGTCGTTTCTGCCAATCTGTGCGTCACCGACCCAGCTCAGTCCGCACACCGGACCGCACGGGACCAGCGGTGCACGTCACCTTTGAAGCAAAAAACCCGGTTGAGCTCCGAAAGAGCGATCTCCGAGCACGTCTCGTGCTTCGATCGAGCGCGGATCCTCTGACGCTTTCCGCCGACCGACGTTTCTTCACCGACCTTGGAAAGTCGATTCAATTGTCTCAGCCGCGTCCGGGGATTAGGACGTGATTCCGATACCCATGCACTTGTCGAATCGTATCTCGTGGACTAGGCCTTTTTGATGTCAGCAATCGAACGGGTCGGTGCCTCGCATCAGGAGCCGTTGCGATGCCGATGCGGCCGGCCAATCATGCGTGACGAGGTAGGAATCATGGCGGCGATGAACCAAAGGCGGTCTGCCCGTTGGACAGCGGCTTTGTGCATCGCCTTACTGCTCCAAGGCGTGCTCCTCGGTCGGCTATCTTCCCGGTCAACAGACCGTCGGTCGGCTCCGCACCGTCGGGCCGAATGTCTTCGTCAATGACCAGCGCGCCCGCGATGGACAGATGATTGAGGTCGGGGACGATCTGCGAACCGGCCCCGACAGCAGCGCCTATGTCTACTTTCTCGGATCGCCGTTCCCCTAACGCGGAAGCGCAATGGTTTCGTGCAACTGTCCACGAAGGCCGACATTGAGCACATTGAATGCCGGGTGTGCTAGAAGACTCCGCTTGCGTCGGCATGTCGCGTCTGTTGCGAAGGGTCGCTTATCGATATCGAGTCCTTGTTGAAATTCCGGCAGCGGGTTGAGCCCTTCACAGAGCGTCGCTAGCTCGGGTTGCCCCGTCGATTCCTATGCGGCAGGAGGGGGTTATGGTCTGGAGCAACCATTCGAGGGTCGTTTCTTGGACGGGTTTGACGTGCTTGTTTTTGCTGTTTGTTGTCAGACCCGCATTCTCCCAACAGGCGGGTTCCGGGTTCGTTCAACTGGATGAAAACACAGACCCATCATTCGCGATTCAGTGGAAGGGTGCGGAATGTGTGCTCTTGACGCTCGATCTCAAGAAAGGTCAGATCTATTACGAAGCCGGTCGTCAGTGTCGCACAACCGCGCGCACCACGCACGGTGAATGGACTCAGCCGGGTCGTCAATTCAACATCTTCAATCTCAAGGTCGGCCCCGATCGTTCGACGCTGACGCTGCTGGACGGCAAGATCAGCCTATCCAAGCCAAGCTACGTTGATCTGCAGCCTCGCCAGCAGATCACGGTCACCGCGGCCGGCGTCGAGGAAGTCCGGACCCTGTCGCCAGAGGAGCTCGAAGAGGTGACCCGCTGGCGCGAACAGTTTCCCCCTCCCTGCCCCGGCGGCGGTGGTGATTGCGCGCCGGCTGGTGGGATTTCGACCTGCGGGCAGTGTACGGATTAGCAGGTAAGGGGCTTGTACGAATTGAGCACATAGAGATGGCTCAGTATCGGGGAGTAGGTTTTGTGAACAGATCAACAGAATCTTTTTGTAGTACGAATAGGCGGCAACGGATATTTGAGGCGTGCGAGCATCACTGCTTATGGATGCGAAGAGATATCGCAATCAATATGTTCGTCGGCCTTTCGCTTGCAACACTGACACAAACCCCTGCACTCTCCGCGGATGCGGACTGGAAAGTCCCCAGCAGCAGCGCGGGTGACTGGTATGAGGAAAATACGGATTCCGAATGCCTTAAGGAGTTTTCTCCAGAAGCGTGTCCGCGGAGGCCTAAACTGGAGAGCTCTCGAATTTCCGGACAAAACACGGTGACTACTCGCATCAACACTGGTAGTACCGCGGTGGTGAGAGATGAGCACAACAACATCGCAGGCTTGCCAATGCCTAACGCAGGACAGATGCTTTTGCTCTCCAACAACAGCGATCTCAACTTGCTTCCAGGAGCTAGTTTGACAGCAGAGAATGAGTGTATTGGAGGCACGCTCGCAGGCGGTGCTTGCACCGTAGATGGCTGATGGCGCGGAACTTCAACGGTTGGGGTGGAGACCATGAAGTGACCGGTACTTGATGATCGGTAGTGCCGGGCGTTATGAGATGTCGGGCGAGCTCGCTAAGTACGACGATCTTCTCTAATTAGGGGTCATTCTATTATAGAGGCGGAAAGGTAACTGGCCGAGTTGATAATTACAACGTGGTGGAGTTCATTGTTCCGGATATTGGTGACGACGTGGCCCCTTCACCTGGAACATTACAATTCGATACGAACATCAACGGAAGCGGCGAAGTAGTAGTCAATGCAGAATCGCCGCGCGGAACCCTCATTCTAGCGGGGGATAACAGCTACACCGGCGGAACGGAGGTCGAATCAGGTGTTCTTCAAGGTGACACGGATAGCCTGCAAGGGGACATCGGGACCGCGAACGACACCGAGGTCGTCTTCGTCCAGGACTTCGACGGAACTTACGCCGGGATCATGAGCGGCGACGGCAGGTTGACGAAGCAAGGTGGCGGCACATTGATCCTGACGGGAGATAACCTCTACGAAGGTGGCACCACGGTAACAGCCGGAACGCTGAGTGTGAGTGAGGACAACAATTTGGGCGGCCCTACCGGTGCGCTCAGTTTGGACGGTGGCATCCTGAGAATCACAGAATCGACCTTCGCTTCAACGCCACGTCCCATCAGCTTGGACGGCGGGAGCTTTGATGTTGTCATAGCGGATCATACCTTTACGCTCGCACAGGATATCGTCCCGGCAGGGGACGAGAATGGGGGACTCACTAAGCTGGGTGAGGGAACTCTGGAATTGGCCGGTAACAACAGCTATTTCTTTGGGACCAATCTCTTCGGCGGCGTATTGAGTGTCAGCGCGGACGAGAACTTGGGCGTCGCTAGCGGCCGGCTGACCTTTGATGGAGGAATCCTGCGCGTTTCAGGGACAAGCTTCAAATCGACGGACCGGCCCATCGACTGGGGTACTGCCGGAGGAGGCTTCGACATTTCAGATCCGCTTAATAACTTCACCGTGTCGCAACAGATTATCGGCCCGGGACCACTAACCAAGCTCGGTGCCGGTACCCTGGAACCTGACTGGTGTTAATGGCTATGCGGGAGGCACCAACATCAACGGCGGCACGCTGAGCGTGAGCTGGATCAAAATCTAGGCGCCGCAGGAAGCGCGCTCAATTTCAACGGTGGCATTCTGCAAATCTCGGGGAGGAGCTTCACCGCGACGGACCGGCCGATCGGCTGGAGTTCCGCCGGGGGAGGCTTCGACATTGCAGATCCGCTGAATGACTTTACGGTGTCGAGCAACATCATTGGTGGCGGGGGGCTGCGGAAGCTGGGTACTGGTAACCTCATTCTGACGGGCGAGAATAGTTACGGTGGTGGCACTCAGGTCCTAGCCGGCGTGTCCAGGGCGACACCGACAGCCTCAGGGGGCTCCATCGTCACCTGCCCTCGATGGACCTGAGGAACGTCGATGCAGCTTCAACCAGGAACAGGCGACGGCATCTTTGATGCCACGATCAGCGGCGCTGGCAAGTTGACCAAAGCCGGTGCCGGTACCCTGGCTCTCCAGGGCACCAACAGCTACACCGGCGGCACGGACGTGGTATCCGGCGTGCTCCAGGGCGACACCGACAGCCTCAGGGGGCCCATCGTCACCTCCCTCGATACTGAGGTCGTCTTCGACCAGGCAGGCGACGGCATCTTTGATGCCACGATCAGCGGCGCTGGCAAGTTGACCAAAGCCGGTGCCGGTACCCTGGCTCTCCAGGGCACCAACAGCTACACCGGCGGCACGGACGTAGCCTCCGGCGTACTGCAGGGCGACACCAGAAGCCTACAAGGCGACATCGCGAATTCCGCAACCGTCGTCTTCGATCAAGCAGCCACTGGTATCTACGACGACACGATCAGCGGTGTCGGCAACGTGCGTCAAGCAGGACGCGGGCCTGTCTGGTCTTCAACGGCAACAGCACCTACACCGGCGGCACGCAAATCGTTGCCGGTAATCTGCAGATCGGCGACGCGGCCAACCCCGGCGCGAGCATCCCCGGGCTTGTCACCGTTGGACCCAATGGCATCCTGAGCGGTCACGGAACCATCGATGGCAACGTCGACAATGCCGGCACCATTGCCCCCGGCGGCTCGATCGGCACACTCTGGGTAACTGGCGATGTGGCGTTTCAACCGGGGTCGACGTTCCAAGTGGCCGTATCGCCTGATACGTCGAGCCGGCTCGTTGTCGAGGGCGTCGCCAGCCTCGGCGGGGCGCAGGCCGAGGCGGTCGCGGCGGACGGTGCTTATGGTCCCAGCCGGTACCAGATCCTGTCAGCGGCGTCGATCGATGGCCGCTTCACCGACGAGCTGATCTCAAATTTTGAGACCATCGATCCGCTGTTGACGCCCTCGCTGGCCTATGACGCGCGCAACGTCTACCTGGATCTGACTCCGGCATCCGTGGACGATCCGATGGCGGCGGGCGTGGAAGTCACCACCGAGCTGATCCAAATGATCGACCGCATGACAACCGGTCGCTTCAACCAGGCGCTGGGCGAGCTGTGTCCGACCAGCCTCGGGGTTCTGGGCGAGAGGCTTCGGCATGACCTCATCGGCTTCGTCCGAAGGCGACAGCCCCGGTTACGACGGCGATGCATCTGGATTTGTGTTTGGCTTCGACGGTCAAGTGACCGACCGGCTTTCGCTCGGCATTGTTGCCTTCAGCGCCGATGTCGATGTCACGACGGACGTCGCTTTCTCAGACCGCACCAGCGTCAACGTCGGTGGGTTCAACCTCTATGCCGCGTACACGCGGGACGCCTGGCAGGTGCGCTCCGCCCTCGGCTACTCCAGCGAGAGCTACAGCTCGCGGCAAAGCATTGGCGGCGGAAGCCAATACCGCCGCGCACGCGGGTCGATGGACGCGCGGCGGATCAGTGGCTACACCGAGGGCAGCTACACCTTCAGATCCCGCGAGCTGTCGCTACAGCCGCTGCTCGGGCTTCAATACGGCTGGTTAGAGCAGGACGACTTCACCCAGAAGAACTTGTACGCCGACGGCCAGAACCTCGAGGTCGGCAGCAGCACGCAGTATCTGTTCGACACCCTGGTCGGCGGGCGTGTCCGGTATGAGTCCCTGATCGGCAAGAACACCAAGATTCAGGCCGAGGCGCGTGCCATGTATCTGCACCGCTTCGGCGACCTGAACGACAGCACAGACGGAACCCTGAGCAGTGGAACGACGGTCGCCCTGGGGACGCAGGACCGCCCCGGACAACGCGATGCCGCTATCCTGGGCGCCGGTGTCACGCTGTTGACGGCCAACCACCTGAACTTCTATGCAGATTACAACGGGCAATTCCTCGACGGGAAAACCACCAGCTTCTTCAGCGCCGGGCTCCGATACGTGTGGTAAGTGCCGGTCTGGTGGATCTGCGGATTACCGTTCCTCTTCCCGCTCCGGACTGGAAGTGCATCGGCCAAGGCCGAAGAGTTGTAGAGAGGCGTTTGGAAATGGTGCCGATCGTAAACATTCGGCCAGGAGATTTGTCCTGAAAGTGCTGCCTTGGAGGCGCATGCGGCGCGCCAATCGCTTCCATACCGCGAGCAACCGAAAGCGGATGCCCGGGTTCTTCTGGCCACTCATCGCCTCGCTCTGCCTCGCGGCCGGCCCTGCCGTCGCACAGCGCGGCACCGTGCTGGTGCAGGACCCCGCCGGCAACGAGGTCAAACGCTACGCGGCCAGCTACGCGCTGCTCGTCGGCGTCAGCGACTACATGGCCGGGTGGCCCGATCTGGAGAGCGTTCCGCGCGAGCTTGCGAAGGTCGAGCGTGTCCTCACGGCGCAGGGCTTCCAAGTCACCACGGTTCTTAACCCCGATGCCGACGCGCTCGAACGGGCATTCAAGCAATTTATCGACGCTTACGGCTACAGCCGCGACAACCGGTTGCTGTTCTTCTTTTCCGGCCACGGACACACCTGGGAGGAAGAAGGCCACGGCTACCTCGTCCCCACCGACGCGCCCCGGCCGCAGACCGACACCGGCGATCCCGGCCCCGATTTTCTGCGCAAGGCATTGTTCATGAGCGACATCCTCGCCTGGTCGAAGCAGATGACCGCCAAACACGCCCTGTTCCTGTTCGACAGCTGCTTCTCCGGGGCCGTGTTCAAGGAGCGCAGTCTGCCGGGGCAGCCGCCGCACATCAGC
Organism: uncultured Gammaproteobacteria bacterium; assembly: GCA_963695445.1. Lineage (GTDB taxonomy): Bacteria > Pseudomonadota > Gammaproteobacteria > Chromatiales > Chromatiaceae > Thiohalocapsa. Next base: position 386,111 of record CAVOGV010000038.1, read on the forward strand.
CGCGCCATCGCGCGGCCGGTGCGCGAGTTCATCACCGCCGGCAGTGCCGGGGAGACCGTGCCGGCGCGCAGCGTCTTCACGCCCGCCTTCGTCGATGCCCTCGAATACCGCGAGGGGGACCTGAACGGCGACGGCTACATCACCGGCATCGAGCTCGGGCTGCACCTGGAGGCAACGGTGCCGAGACATGCCCGGCAGTCCCCCCAGTTTGGCAAGCATCCCGAGTACCGGCTCTCGCGCGGGGACTTCGTGTTCGTAGTCGGACACGACGGACAGCCCGACGCCGACGCGCTGGAACCGGTCGTTCAGGTGCCGGCCGACCAAACGCGGCGGCAGGCACCGCCGCCGGTCCGCGCTCAACCACCGCAGCCGGCCGACCCGTCGGCCGGCGAGGCGTCGCTCGGACTGTCGGTTGCTGATCGCCGCGCGGTGCAGACGGCGCTGAACGGGCTGGGCTTCGACGCGGGCGCGGCGGACGGCGTGCTCGGGCCGCGCACACGCCGGGCGCTGGCGGCCTATCAGCGTGCGGAGGGCCTGCCGGCGACCGGTTATCTGGGCGACGGGCAGCCCGAGCGGCTGGCCGCTGCGCTCGCCGAGCAGACGCCGGCGGCCCCGGCCGCACCGCGCGCCGGCGCGACCTGGACGCGAGCCGGTCACCGGCATGGAATTCGTCTGGGTGCCCGGGGGCTGCTTTCAGATGGGCAGCGACAGCGCCGGCGCGGAGGAGGACGAACGGCCGGTGCATGAGGTGTGCGTGAAGGGTTTCTGGCTGGGCAAGACCGAGGTCACCCAGGGCCAGTGGCGACAGGTCATGGCGAACAATCCGTCCCGTTTCAAAGCGGGCGACGACCATCCGGTCGAGCAGGTCTCCTGGGACGACGCGCAGGCCTTCGTCACGAAGCTCAACGGGCAAGGAGCGGGCGGGCTGCGGCTGCCGAGCGAGGCCGAGTGGGAGTACGCCTGCCGCGGCGGCGGTCGGGCGCAGACCTACTGCGGCGGCGAGGACCTCGACCGGCTGGCCTGGTACTCTGAGAACAGCGGCGGCGCGACCGCATCCGGTCGGGGGCAAGCAGGCCAACGCGCTGGGGCTGTATGACATGAGCGGCAACGTCTGGGAGTGGGTCGCGGACTGTTACGCCGACAGCTACGCCGGCGCCCCGACCGACGGCTGCGGCGCGGGAGGCGGTCGAACTGCGCCCGGCGCGTGATCCGCGGCGGCTCCTGGAGCAACATCCCGCGCTACCTGCGCGCGGCCGATCGCAACAGGTCCACGCCGGGCGGCCGGATCGACACCCTGGGTTTTCGCCTGGCGAGGACCCCTTGACTGTGGTCTTTTGTCTTTTTCCCTTTTCCGGGGGTTCCAAGGGGGCGGAGCCCCCTTGGTCGCGATTTTTCTGCCGAAGCGGCGCAGGACGACAAACCGCAGGGGCGGGTCTGGCAAGAACCTGTGTCCATGCCGATTGATCAGTCACCCGTGACGTCGGATTTCGATTCGCAATCTTGGAGGGGTTCAGATGCAGCCCGCAGATGCTTGCGACAAACGTCGAAGGTTGCGGTCAGGACTCCGATGGCCGCATGCGCACACCTGCCTCGCTGCCGCACTGCTGGTCGCATCCGCCTGCGGCGCGGCGGACGCCGCCAGCCCTGATCCGAACATCCTGCAGGAACGGGCCGTCGCCGCATCGACGCCTACGTCGACCACTTCCGCCGCACCTTCGATCGCGCCGCGCTGCTGGGCGAGCTTGCGCAGGCCGAGCAGGAATTGGGCGAGAGCATCGACCTGTTCCGGGCGGGCGATGCGCCGGAGGAACTGACCCGCTCACTGGTCAAGCTCGGCGACATCCATCGCTACCGCGACGAATGGGATGCGGCGATCGAGCGCTACCGCGAGGCGACGCGGGTGGCCACGGAGGCCGCGGTCCCGCGCCAGCAGATCAAAGCGATGCTCGGGCACGCCCGCGCCCTGGTCTACGGCAAGCGCGCGCCGGGACCGGCGGCCGAGCTGATCGAACGGGCGATTGCGCTCGCCGGCGAACAGGACGAGCCCGACGACCTCTTCGACGCCCTGGATCTGAAGGCGCAGGTCGAGGTCACGCAGGGCGAGCTCATCGCCGCCGCCGACTCGTTGAACCGCGCATTCGCCGCCGGCGGCGGGATCGACGACCAAAAGCTGCTGTTCTACGGCCATCTCGACCGGGCAGACCTCTATCAAAAGCTCGCCGAGCGCTGCGACTTCGAGCGCGTGTTCGAGCCCTGCCTGGAGGCGGCCCGACTCGCGCGACGGGATTACGAGCAGGCGCTGACGTTGGCCCAGGAGCTGCGCTGGACCGGCCTGGCACAGCAGATCCAGGGCTTTCTCAACAGGCTTCAGATACGTGAGCAATTGATCGCGAGTCAGGCGCGGCTGCACCAGACGGTGACCAGCGCCGGCGTCTTTGCACCGGAGCGTGCGAACGATGTGCTGGTGACCGAGCGCTTCGTCGTCGGCGAGAATCCGCTGTTGTCGGGTCTTCTGGCGTGGATCGAGGCCGAGGGCGGTCTGCCGCCGGCCACCGATGCGCGCGGAGCCTATGTCCAGGGTCTGCTCCGCGAAATGGGCGGAGACGCCGACGATGCATTGGCCTGGTACCTGCGCGCGGTGGACCTGCTGGAACAGGACCGGCGCGCGTTGCACTCCGAGCAGGCGCGGGGCGGCTTTCTCGAGGACAAGGTCGAGTTCTACTACACGACGACTCAGCACCTGCTCGAGCGAGGCCGTGTCGCCGAGGCCTTCGCGGTGATGGAGCAATCACGCGCCAGGGTCATGGCGGACCTGTTGGCGAGCCGAGGCGGTCTCGAGCTCGCCGACACCGGAGCAGCGGGCGCTGTACGCCGAGGCGCTCGAGCTCAGCGCGCGGATTGCCCGGCAGCAGGAGCGTCTCTTTCAGGCGCGCAGTGCGCTGCCGAGGCCACCCGACCGGCAGACCGCTCGTGCGGAGCCGGTGGTCGCCGGGGCCGGCGATTCAGCGCGCGCTGCCGTCCTGACCGGGACGGGAGGCTCCGCGGCGCGGCTCGAGGAGGATCTCGCCGGACTCGAGCGTGCCTACCGGGCGCTGCGCGAGCGGATGCGGCAGCAGTCGCCGCGGCTGGCGCGCCTGCTGACCTCGGAGCCGACGTCTCTCACGGACCTGCAGCGGCTGCTGGCTGCCGACGGGAGCGAGGCCCTGGCGTATCTGGTCCTCGAGAGTCAGGTCATCGTCTGGCACATCGGCCCCGACGCGGTGCACGTGCGCTCGGTGTTTCTGCCCCGCTCGGAGCTGAAGCGAAAGGTTGCCTCGCTGCGGGACGGGCTGGTTGATCCCGAGCGTTCGTTCGATCAGAGCCTGGCCCATCAGCTGTACCTGTTCCTGGTGGCGCCCGTGCTGGAATGGATCGAGAGCGAGCGTCTCGTGATCATTCCGCATGAAGATCTCCACTACCTCCCATTCCAGACCCTGATCACAGACATCGAGTCCGGACGCTATCTCGGCGAGCAGTACGCCATCACCTATGCGCCGAGCGCCACCGTGCTGGCCGCGCTGCCGGCGCCCGAGCCGCTGCGTGCGGAGCGCCTGCTCGCCGTGGCCGACCCAGGCCTAAAGCACGCGCCTGGGGAGGTCCGCGCCATCGCGGCACAGTTCCCTGATGCCGCCGAGACTCGGTTACAGACCGACGCCCTGCCGACCGTGACCGAGCTCAATGCCTGGCTGCCGCGGAAGGATCTGGTCCATCTGGCCGTGCACGGACGCTTCGTCTCAGATCAGCCGCTGCTCTCCCATCTGCAGCTGGCCGCGAGTGCCAGCGAGGATGGCCGGCTCACCGCCGCCGAGATGTACGGGCTTCCGCTGGATGCGGCCAAGCTCGTGGTCCTCAGCGCGTGCGAGACGGGCACGGTCCGGGCGACCCACGCAAACGAGGTGCTCGGCATGACCCGCGGTCTGCTGTTTGCCGGCGCCGACGCGCTGCTGCTCTCGGCCTGGGCGATCGATGACGAGGCCACCGCGGCGTGGATGCGCACGTTCTACGACGCGGCCGCCTCGATGCCGCTGGGGGCAGCCTCCCGCGAGGCGATTCAGCAGATCCATGGCAATCCCGCCTATGCCCATCCATACTATTGGGGAGCCTTTCTCGCGATCGGCCGTTAGCTCACGGCGCCACGAAGACGCTGGTTTGCCAGTGACTTCCTTGCGAAACACGGATTGAGGTATTCCGACATGCTGGACAAGCTTCGCCTGCCGTTCTTCGTTGTAGCCTTCATTCTGTTGGTGCTCGTCGTGATGATCGAGCTGGGCTCGGGCCTGTTCCTGGAGAGCGGCGCGAAACATTACGGGCTGGGGCTTCGTTACCTCGTCTTAGTGGATGGCCTGCTGCTGCTGACCGTTGCGCTGATCGCGTCCCCGCTCATCATCTCGCACCGTATCCACGGCCGTATCCAGGGTTTCATCACCTTTCTCGCCGCGCTGCTGCTGCTGCTCGCGTCTATCCTGATGGCCATCACCGCCATCGGCCTGTTGATCATGATGGTCTCGCTGCTGCTCGCGGTGCCGTTCGGCACCATCGCCTACATGGCCATGTTCTCGTACTTTCCGGTCGGCGGCGTCGCTATCACCCTCAGCATGGTGATGGCGCTGAAGCTCGGTTTTGCCGTGTGCTTGATCCTGGCACATCAGCGCTTCCTCGAGAACAAGGGGCTCGTCTTGCTGATCCTCACGTCACTGGGCATCACGGTCGTGCTGAGCTTCCTGCACAATTTCCCGCCGTCTGTTCTGGTGTCCATTCCGGATGCCCTCTGGGCGGTCGTGATCGCGGTGATTGCGGCCATCTGGTCTCTGATCTATCTGCTCGGCTCCATCCCTGCCATTATCAAGGCACTGAGGATCGACCGGGCTATCAGTTGAAGCGCGGCCGCCCGCCGCATGGACCTTGCGTCGTGGGCCGTAGCGACCTCCACCATCCAAGCGAGCGACGACACCAATCATCATCCGCGGCGACTTGCATTACCCTGTAAACGGCAGTTGGACGGCCCTCGGGGTGCGTCCCGCAGGGGTGTGTTGCGTCGGGACAGTCGCCCTGGTCAGCCGGCTCACCGGTCCCAAACCAACCCAACCCTGCGGCGGCCCGCGCGGAGCGGTGCTGGCGAGCGCGCAGAGCGCCACGATTGCCGAGGACCGCCCCCCGGCGACCCCGCCTGCCGCGGGAGGCATCGCTACTACTGGGCGCCTTTTATGCTGATGGGAAATTGGCTGTTGGCGTCGGTGACAAAGCAACGCGCGTTCGGGCTTGAGCGGGGCGGGAGAGCCCTAATCGGCTGTAGTGCAGGGATCTTGCTGGCGGCAGGGTGCTCGCCTGCGGCGATCCGCGACGGCCCAGCGCCCCAGCCGCCGGCCGAGGGCCCGGCGAGCCCTACCCTCGAACATCCGCGGTATCCGCCCGGTGACGCGCGGTCCGTGCCGAAACTCGGGGCAGTGGATCAACCCATGCCGACCGCCGATGCGCTCTACCGGCGCAGTCGTGCCTATTCCGCCGAGGGAGACTATCAGCGCGCCGCGGACGCCTTGCTTCAGGCCCTCGACCTGGCGCAGCAAGCAGGCACACCCGAGGACCGGGCGGTGCTGCACAGTGCCCTTGGGGCGACCTACCAGTCCTTAGCCGAGATGGGTCCAGCCCGAGAGCACCTCGAGGCAGCACGCTCGATTTGCCGATCCTTGAAGGATGTAACCTGCGAGGCGCGCGCACTCCTCAATCTCGCGTCGACGTACGCAGCGGAGGCCCGCTTTGCGACGGCCCTGGAGCTGTATCAGAGGGCGCAGCAACTGCTGGATTCCCTGGACCCGCGTCCTGCCGTCGAAACCGGGGCCGCCCTGATGCAGGTGGGCGCCCTCTACGGCGAGATGGGGCAGTACGCGAGAGCCCTTCGGTCCCTGGAGAAGGCCCTCGCTCACTACGAGAAAACGGGAGATCGATCCGGCGCGGCGTCGGCGCTCCACAATATGGCGTACGTGCACGCCGATCTGGGCGAGTACGCGACTGCCCTGGACCAATTCGCCCAAGCCGCCGAGATCCACAAGAGCGAAAACGACACGGTCGCCTGGGCCGAGACCATGAACAGCCTCGGCCAGACGCTGATCGACGCGGGACGGCCTGCGGAGGCCCTGCAGCCACTGAAGGAGGCGCTCGAGGTACTCGAGGAAAGCGATGTCCGTCGGCTGATGGCCGCTACCCTGGACAGCCTAGGAAGTGCTTACAGGGTGCTGGGGGACTACCCCAGCGCCTTGGCGCACTACCAGCGGGCACTCTTGATCTGGCGGGCCATCGGCGATCGCGAAGGGCTCCGCGCGAGCCTCGGAAACACCGGATCGGTGTTCGATCGGCAGGGCAGGCGCGAGCTGGCCATCCTGTATTACAAGCGGGCCGTGAACGTGGCACAGGAGGTGCGCGAAGGAATCCGCGTGTTGCCCGTCGCCGAGCAGCGTGCTTACGCCGGCCGGGTGGCTAAGACCTATCGCCGTCTCGCCGATCTGCTCCTGCGGCAGGACCGTGTCATCGAGGCCCAGCGGGTGCTCGATCTCCTCAAGATCCAGGAGGCGGAGGATTACCTTGGCCCCACGCGAGGGGACGTGGCCGGCGGCCAGGCTGTCCCGACGCCGGAGGCAGAAGCGGCGGCCTTGAAACAACTCGGCGCGCTGGAGGACCAGGCCGTGCAGATTGGACTGGAGCTGTCGCGCCTGCGCCGCGCCGCTCCTCGCGACGACAAGCAAGAGACCCGTTATCGACAACTGGACGCCATGCAGCGGGAGCTGCTCGGCCGCTTCGTCAGGTTCTACGAAAGCGACGAGATCGCAGCGCTGAGCGCAAGCGCGTCGTCCCAGGCCCGGCGACAGGCCCTCCACGTCGCCGAGCTCGAACGTCTGCAGGACAACATCGAGAAGCTGGGGCCAGGCGTTGTCCTGCTCGACCCCCTGGTTCTGGACGACCGTCTCGAGCTGGTCCTGGTGACGGGTGTGGGTCCACCCATCCACCGCCCGGTATCCGTCACCCGCCTGGAGCTCGCCGAGGCCGTGGTGCAGTTTCGGACGGCGATCGAGGCGCGCTCCGCCGAAGTGATCGAGCCGGCCAAGCAGCTCTACGACTGGATCATCCGTCCTTGGGAGCCGGAGCTCCAGGAGCTTGGGGTTCGGACGATCCTATATGCGGCCGACAGTGTGCTTCGATACGTGCCCCTCGCCGCACTCCACGACGGGCGGCGGTGGCTGGTGGAACGGTACAGCGTCGCCAACATCACCGCGGCGTCCGTCGGCGAGCTCGGAACGCGACGGGTAGAACATCCAACCGTCATGGCTGGCGCGTTCACGCGCGGGTCCTACGAGTTTGCGATCGCGGACCAGACGTACAAGCTCTCGGGGCTGCGCTTCGCGGGCGAGGAGGTCAAGGCCCTCTCGCGCCTGTTCCCTCACCTCACCCTGGTTCAAGACGCCGCTTTCAGTCCCGCGGCCGTGCTGCCCAGGCTTTCCGCGACCGACGTGGTCCACCTGGCGACCCATGCCGTGCTTGTACCTGGCAAGCCCTACGAGTCGTTCATCCTCTTCGGCGACGGCGAGCGCGTGACATTGGAGACCATCAAGTACGACTGGACGCTCAGCGGCGTGGACTTAATGGTCTTGAGTGCCTGCGGGACCGCGATCAGCGAGCGGGGTTCCGGAGGAGAGGAAATCCTGGGATTTGGTTACCTGATGGAATACAAGGGCGCCCACGCCACGATCGCCTCCCTTTGGTCCGTCGACGACCTGGGGACTCAAACCCTGATGTCGGCCTTCTATACTGTCCTCAAGGAGCCGGGAAAGAACAAGGCCGAGGCCCTGCGGGAGGCCCAGTTGGCGCTCATTGGCGGGAGCGATCGCGTTATCGGCCAAGCCCAGCGTGGGACCGTCCTGACGCGAGAGGGCGAGAAGCGGGACCAGACGACCGCAACCGATCGCCTGCGGCATCCCTATTATTGGGCCCCATTTGTGCTCATCGGCAGCGGCCTGTAAAACAATCGGAGCAAATGAGTGGGCACGGGAGAGGGAAGCTGACTTGCGCCGGTTATATTCGGAGACTTGGCGATCTCACGGTCAGGGACTCCCCGTTGGTGGGCATAGCGGAGTGATCAAATCTCTACGGCGAGTGTGTTGCCGATTCGAGATCGGCACAGCCGCGAATTCAACGTGGCGGCTCGGAAGGGTGACGTGACAGTACGTCTCTGACATAGCGGAGGAACATCGTGGACAGCATCCAGAAGAGACACATTTCGCCATGGCTCACCGCCATGGCTTTGGCGAGCGCTTGCGGGCTGGTCGCCTGGTCCGGCCCCGGCCAATGCACGACCTGCCGGGATGGTAAGGTCTATGGCGATGACGGCAAGATCATTCCTGGTTTGGGCTGCAGTCAGGGACCAATAAAGACCCCGCAGACGCCCCCCGTTCCGCCTACCAACCCGTACCTCCCGTCGACACCCTCGCCACAACCCTCGATTTCCAATCCCTATCAACACCCACACACGCCGCCGCCGAGGTCGCCCGCTCCTTCTCCCGACGGCGATCGGGGAATCTTTGGGAAGACATTTCAGACTCCCCCTATTCCAGAACCCGGCGCGAACCTCCCATCGGCGCCCCCGCCGCAACCTGTAGTCACTGGACCGATGCCTGCCCCGCAGGCGCCAAGAGCTTACCAACCTCTGCCGCCCGATCCGTACCAACCTCCTCTCTACAATCCCTACCCATAACGCAAGCACCGCCTCCGAAGGAGCCAGCTCCTTGCTTCATTGCCACGGCCGCCTATGGTGACCCACTTGCGCAGGAGGTAGTCGTGTTGCGGGAGTTTAAGAACAGGTACTTGCTTACAAACCCAGTCGGCGAGCGTTTCGTGGCGCTTTATTACCGATTTTCTCCACCCATCGCAAATTACATCTCGAAACATGAGATGGCGAAGCGGGCTACCAGGGCGGGACTGCGACCCTTGATTTACGCGGTTCAACACCCGCTGCATGCGTTGTTGCTGCTTGTTGTTGTTGTAACGGTCCCGATTCTCTGGCGACTTCGAGGAAGGTGGTTGCCTCTTGGGCCGAGGACGGGATCTCGCAGCGTATAACTGTACGTCGATAACCAATGGACGGCCGAAGCCAGCGCGTGGCCCTCGAGGAGCTTGGTACGGGCCGCCCAACCTATCGGCTCCCGCGACCGCTATCGACGGTCGCGCGGATGCTATGGACCGCCAGATCGAGCCAATGGTTCCACTAGCCCGGGCGCGGGGCGCCAAGGGCGTCGTCGCCACCCTGTGGCCGCTGGCCGATGCCAGCACCGGCGCGCTGATGCAGGCCCTCTAGCGCCTGCGCCGTGACCGGCCCGAGCTGACCAAGGCCCAGGCCCTGCAGCAGGCGCAGCTCGCGCTGATGGGCGGCCCCGCGGCCGAGACACTGGGATTCGAACAGCGCGGGGCGCGCGGTACCGTCCGTGTCGGCGCTGCCTCGGACCGCGACGGGCAGGGCACGGCGGGCGCGCATCACCGCTACGCGCACCCCGACTACTGGGCACCGTTCATCCTGATGGGGAGTTGGCTGTAGGGGCCTGCACCCACGGATGCGCAGATACCAAAGTGCGGCAGCGGACAGTCGCGCCAACACGTAGAGAATGCTTCGTTCCAGCAGATGTCATCGGCTCCTGGCACGCGTCAGTCTGGCACTTCCGGCTCGGGGTCTTTGTGCTGCGATCCGAGCAATCGTCCGACGATATCCCTCAGCCGTGGGGACCCTGAAAACAAGGGTCGAGCCTCCTGCGGCGCTCCGGATAACGCCGTGCGCAGGTGCTATAGTTTTGTTGAGCATGCGCCATTACCTGGAAATGGCGATAACTCATCGGACGAAACATAGATAGGCCGGGCGCTCGGTCCATCGCTCCAATGGAGAATGTCATGGCAGGATGGCTCAAGGGATTGCTGACAGTCATCATCGCGACAGTGCTGGCTGGCGCGATGCTTCTGCTGATCTATGTCGCGGGTCAGATCGTACCCTGGTGGTTGCTGATCCTCGCGGGCGGGGGCTTCGGGCTCCTCTATGGCCTGGAAGCCGGATCCTGCAAGTCTATGACCTGGAAACAGGCCTGGGCTGGGTCCAACTGCTGATCGATATGACCTGGAGCCTGCCCAATACTGTTTTTGGCTTCGTCTTTGGCAATCTCATCTACGTCTTCTTCGGCTTGCCATCGAAGGCCAGTTCGCAGGGCCAAGGCTGGGTCGTGTATACGCCCTACAGCAGCAGTGCGGCGTTCGGGAATTCCGTTCTCCAGACACTGGGCACGATCAACATCGGGGGCAGCGGCCAGCACGAGAGGATGCATCTTCTGCAGGCGCGCATTTTTGGACCGCTCTATCTGCCGCTGTTTGCGTTGTTTTACATCGTGACGTTTCTCATACAGGTCCTGTGGACGGCAACGCTCGGGTGGATTCTATTGCTCCTGCACGTGCGAGACACTGCTTGGTTTACACCGCCGAGCAGTTCGGCGGTAAGCGGCTTTTGGGGCTGGATTTACTATGCCACCCCGTTTGAGCTCTGGGCTTACGCATCGGGAAATCCATGAAACACAGAACCGCTCTTCGATGGTCACCGCGAAGATTTCAGTAACGAAACTCGTGCAAATGGAGGACAAATCCGATGACAACTTTGACTTCCAACACGGCAAGCCTGCAACCGAGCAGCTCCACGGGACGCACATTGCTACGAATCTGGTTGGTGGTTTCTCAACTCGTGACGCTCGCGGCACTCGGACCCTGGATCGGTGCGGCAGCCATGTCATTTATGGCATTCGACACGGGCATTCACGGATCGGCGGTGATCTTCGTCGTTGTTATGTGGACATATCCGGTGTTGGCGCTGGTATGTGTCATCGCGGCCTGGGTGGCCTTCAAGAAGCAGTGGAACAGACTGGCGGCCGTCCTTAGCGGCCTCCCCCTGATACCGCCCCTGATACTTTGGCTGCTAATTCAAGGGAGCATCGCTGGTTGAAGCGATCCCATCGGACCACGGTAAGCCCGTAGCAGGATCTGCGCGCCTCGGCCAGCCGGGAAAAACACCCCGGGTTCCCGCGGAGTCTTGTGAATGGGGCCTAGGGCTGGGATCAAGACACTCGGCGTCCGGTTCAACACGCGGACTCTCGTTCAATGCGGACATCGAGGCTCATACCGGCAGCCGCGGGATGGTGGAAGTGCCAACCGGAAGCCGTGGTCACGCGATGGAATCGGGAGGACGCCGTTAATGCCTTCAAACCAGCGAGCTGGCGCTGTGCCTGCCGCGCTGCCAGAGACACACCGTGCTCGCAGCGCAAAGCCCATTGCGGAGCAGGTGCCCGCGGCGGCGCCCATGGGTACGTCGGAACAGACCGTACTGCTGTGCCGGGGAGCGCCAAAGGCGGCGAGGCACACCTACCCGGCGAACGCCCCAACGCGGCCGGTCGCGGCGGATCGGGACCCGCATCGCGCGACCGCCGGCCGTCGCGCTCGCGCTGCTGTGCGTGCTTGGCCCGATGCCGGGCGGGGCCCGAGCGCAGGCAGAGGCCCGACCCGGGGAGACCCCACCTGCCGCGCCCCCAGACGCAGCCGAACGCCGAGGGCCTGCTCGATCAGGCCCGCGCGGCCTTCGAGGCCGGAGACTACGAGCAGGTCATCGACCTCACCACGCAATGGCTCCAGCAAGAGCCCGAGTCGGCCGAGGGCTACTGGCTGCGCGGAGTGGCCCTGGCCGAGGGCCGGCAGGACTACGAGGGCGCCGTCGCCGACCTGGCCGAGGTCAACCGGCTGGCGCCGGAGGTTCGCGGACGCCTGGGGCAACCGAGGCTGGTATCTGATCCTGCTCGGGCGCTGGGACGAGGCCCGGCAGGTTACCGCCAAGGCCCAGGCGCTGGACCCCAGACAGCTTTGCCTAGCTCCGTCAATCTCGGCCACACCCATCTGCTGCAGGGCGAGCGCGAACAGGCACAGCACTGGTACCGGCGCACGCTGCCGCTGGTGCCGGACGAGGTGAGCCTGCGCGCGGGTCCCCTGGCCGACTTCGAGCTGTTCATCGAGCGCGGCTGGCAGGTCGAGGCATCTCGGGAGGCGCGCGACTGGTTCGAGGAGGCTGGGCGGAGTGGCAGGCCCTCAAGGGCTCAACGCACAGGTCGTCAAGCGGTATCGCGCTGGCCAGTATCGAGCAGGCCGTCGCCCTGGCCGAAGAAGGCGCCGCACCGCGCCGAGCGCCTGCTGGGCGGCGATCACCCCGAGGTCGCGACCCGCCTCAACAACCTGGCGTTGCTGCTGCAGACCACCGGCCGCTACGCCGAGGCCGAGCCGCTCTACCGGCGCGCGCTGGCGCATCCGGCGAGCGAGGCCCTCGGCCCCGAGCACCCGGACGTGCGACGCGGCCTCAGACAGACCTGGCCAACTGGCTGCTGCTCGACGACCACCGGCCGCTACGCCGAGGCCGAGCCGCTCTACCGGCGCGCGCTGGCGATCCGCGAGCAGGCCCTCGGCCCCGAGCACCCCGACGTCGCCACCAGCCTCAACAACCTGGCGGAGCTGCTCCAGACCAGGGCCGCTACGCCGAGGCCGAGCCGCTCTACCGGCGCGCGCTGGCGATCCGGGAGCAGGCCCTCGGCCCCGAGCACCCGGACGTGGCGCCGAGCCTCAACAACCTGGCGGCGCTGCTGCAGACCAGGGCCGCTACGCCGAGGCCGAGCCGCTCTACCGGCGCGCGCTGGCGATCCGGGAGCAGGCCCTCGGCCCCGAGCACCCCGACGTCGCGACGAGCCTCAACAACCTGGCGGCGCTGCTCCAGACCAGGGCCGCTACGCCGAGGCCGAGCCGCTCTACCGGCGCGCGCTGGCGATCCGCGAGCAGGCCCTCGGCCCCGAGCACCCGGACGTGGCGACCGAGCCTCAACAACCTGGCGGTGCTGCTCCAGACCACGGCCGCTACGCCGAGGCCGAGCCGCTCTACCAGCGCGCGCTGGCGATCAGGGAGCAGGCCCTCGGCCCCGAGCACCCGGACGTGGCGACCGAGCCTCAACAACCTGGCGGAGCTGCTCCAGACCAGGGCCGCTACGCCGAGGCCGAGCCGCTCTACCGGCGCGCGCTGGCGATCTACGAGCAGGCCCTCGGCCCCGAGCACCCGGACGTCGCGACCAGCCTCAACAACCTGGCGGCGCTGCTGCGAGACCACCGGCCGCTACGCCGAGGCCGAGCCGCTCTACCGGCGCGCGCTGGCGATCCACGAGAAGGCCCTCGGCCCCGAGCACCCGGACGTGGCGACCGACCTCAACAACCTGGCGGAGCTGCTCCAGACCACGGCCGCTACGCCGAGGCCGAGCCGCTCTACCGGCGCGCGCTGGCGATCCGACGAGCAGGCCCTCGGCCCCGAGCACCCGGACGTGGCGACCGACCTCAACAACCTGGCGGTGCTGCTCGAGACCACCGGCCGCTACGCCGAGGCCGAGCCGCTCTACCGGCGCGCGCTGGCGATCTGCGAGAAGGCCCTCGGCCCCGAGCATCCCGCACGTGGCGACCGAGCCTCAACAACCTGGCGGAGCTGCTTCGGACCACCGGCCGCTACGCCGAGGCCGAGCCGCTCTACCGGCGCGCGCTGGCGATCGACGAGCAGGCCCTCGGCCCCGAGCACCCGGCCGTGGCCCGCGACCTCAACAACCTGGCGGGGCTGCTCCAGACCACCGGCCGCTACGCCGAGGCCGAGCCGCTCTACCGGCGCGCGCTGGCCATCGCCGATGGCGCCGGCCGAGCCGGAAGCTGCTGTGGAATGTCCAGGGCAATCTCACCACCCTCTACCGCGACCAGGACCAACGCGCCCTCGCCATCTTCTACGGCAAGCAGGCGATCAACACCCTGCAGGCGGTGCGCCAGGACCTCGCCGCCGCCGAGCAGGCCACCCAACAGGCCTTCCTCAAGAGCAAGGAGGGCTACTACAAGGACGCTGGCCGACCTCCTGATCCAGGCCGGCCGCCTGCCCGAGGCCCAGCAGGTGCTGGCCATGTTGAAGGAGCAGGAATACTTCGAGTTCATCCGCCGCGACCCCGCCGCCGACCCCACCCGCACCCGCGCCGACTACAACCCCTTCGAGGCCGAGCAGCTCGCGGCCTATGCCGCCGGCAGCCGCGAGCTGGCGCGCCTGGGCCAGCGAGTACCATGCGCTCACCCAGCTCGACCCCTTCGCCCTGAGCCCCGAGCAGGAGGCCCGCAAAGCAGGCCCTGGAGGGCGAGCTCAAGGTCGCCTACCAGACCTTCCAACGGGCCCTGGACGGCATCGAGCGCGCCTTCGCCGAGCTCGACCGAAGCAGCGCCGCCTGGAGCTCACCCAGCGCCAGCTGCTGCAAGGCAAGGACGACCGCGGCCTGGTGCGCGACCTGGGCGCGGGCGTGGCCCTGCTGCACACCCTGGTGCTGCCCGAGCGGGTGCACCTGCTGCTCACCCTGCCGGAGGTCCTCATCGCCCACCCGGTCGCGGTGGGCGAGCAAGAGATCAACCGCGAGGTCCAAGACCTACGGACGGCCCTGCAGGACCCCCACAGCGACCCGCGCGTCCCGGCCCGGGCCCTCTACGACCAGCTCATCGCCCCCATCGCCGGCGACCTCCAGGCGGCCGGCATCCACACCCTCATGGTCAGCCTCGACGGGACGCTGCGCTACCTCCCGCTGGCCGCCCTCTACGACGGCAAGCACTACCTCGTCGAGCGCTATGCCCTGACCGTCTTCACCGAGGTCGGGCGCGAGAACCTCAAGGTGCCGCGCACGCCCCGACTGGCGCGGCATCGGCCTCGGGGTCAGCCTCGCCCACGACGACGTCGGCCCCACCCAGCGCCACTTCAACGCCCTGCCGACGGTGCCCGAGGAGCTCGCCGGCATCATCCGCGAGGAGGACCGCCCCGACCCCGAGGGCGTGCTGCCGGGGCGCATCTTCCTCGACGCCGCCTTCACCGACGCAGACACTGCGCAAGGCCCTGCGCTACCCGGTGTTGCACATCGCCAGCCACTTCAGCCTGCGCCCGGGCAACGAGTCGCTGTCCTTCCTGCTGCTCGGTGACGGCAAGCCCCTGGAACTGCGCCAACTGCGCACCGACAACTACGACTTCGGAGACGTCGATCTGCTCACCCTCTCGGCCTGCGAGACCGCCCTGGGCGGGCGCAACGCCCAGGGCCAGGAGGTCGAGGGACTGGGGGCGCTCGCCCAGGAGCAGGGCGCCAAGGGCGTCATCGCCACCCTCTGGCCGGTGGAGGACGCGAGCACCGGGGCGCTGATGCAGCGCTTCTACCGCCTGCGCCAGGAGGAGCACCTCAGCAAGGCCGAGGCGCTGCGCCAGGCGCAGCTCGGACTGCTCGAAGGCCCCGACCCGAGCCATCCCTGCAGCGGACCGCGCGGGGTGGTGCTCGGCGACGCGGCGAGCGCCAAGGACCAGCCCCCCGGCGACCCTGCCTGCCGCTGGAGCCATCCCTACTACTGGGCGCCGTTCATTCTGATGGGGAATTGGTTGTAGGTGGTGTGGATCAGTCCAAGCCGAAGTGCCAAGTCAGGCCTTGGCCATGGTGGTTGCCCGCTGTTAGGTGATGCGGTCGAGGTGAGTGGCTGTCGTTCTCGTGGTTGCGCACTCGGCTGGGTACGACACTTCGCATTATGGCGCAATCAAGTCCGTGGCCGTTCACCGCGCTGCGTCTTGCCGCGCTCCGAGGGCGAGCCCCGCTCGGCCACCGACCCGAACTCGTCCAACAAGATCCGGATGGCACATCGTTCGCCGCGAGATGGCCTACACTTTGGTTGCAGGAGGTTTCTAGGCAGCAGAACTCAGGGCAGGGAGGGAAATGTCATGGAATCCGGTGTCATTGTCGCTTTGGTCATCTTCAGTCTGGGCGTCGTCTTCATGGTGGTATTTGACGTCGTCCTTGCCAAGGATAGTATCCAAGGCAACACCTTCAGCCAACTGGCGAGGGCAAGCGTAACGCACACCTACTGGCTACCTTTCTTGCTCGGGGCGCTTCTCGGGCGTTGGTACCATCCCATTGACGGTCTGGAGACGGTGGTGGGCAGCGTTTGGTTTTCGCACGTCGTCTTTGCCGTATTCGGTGCCATCGTTGTGCTAGGCCTGCAAAGTCTGAAGAAGTATCGTCGTGTAACAACGCCCTCATGGGTTCTGGTGCTCGTGGGATTGCTGTTGGGCGCGCTGCTCATCCCCATCACCTATTGAAGGCAGACGAGCACTCGCCGGAACAAGTCACATAGAGGGAGGCAAACCGATGTCACGTGGTACAAGAGGGGTACACAAGGGAGTGGTCATGATCCTGTTCAGCATCGTCGGGATCATCGGTATCATCATTCTTGACACCCTGCTCATGGGTTCGACAGTCTCGGATGTAAAGGCCATGACAGGATTTGCCAATTTCAATCGGTACGGCGCTCTGATTCCGCTCGGAATCGCCGTGTTGGTAGGCCATTGGTATACGCCGATCGACTCGGGCGTTTCTCCCATCCCGCGGCCCTGGAACTATGTACTTCTGGGGGTCGTGGCAGGAATCATGGCCCTGGTGCACATCATCATTTTTGCGGTCAACTATGCGGAGCTTGCGTCGCAGCCCAGTTATTACGCACAGCTCGTCGCAAGTATTTCCGTCGTCTTGGGACTCATCCTGGGTGCGCTGTGTTGGCCAGTGCACATGAGACACTGAGTCAGGAAGATCCTTATGGCCCGATGCACTCCCGTGCGCGGGAGCGCAGTCTGGTCGGCGGCGCGCCCGTCTCGATCGAATCGTGGCGACGAGGCGGCGAATGGACGGCTCATAGCGGATAGACGAACGTCATTGAGCGCCACCCACCGGTTGACCGATCATGGGCGTTGGAGAAGACGATGCAATCGAGCCTTCAGTGAACCTCCGGCACGTTTTACTGGTTGCGATCCTGACAGCCGCCGCACAGGTCATGGCGGGACCGGAAGGCGCCGACGCGAAAGCGACCCGAGGCGCGGTCCTGTCAGCGGCCGCCGGCAGTGAGCAAGTGCAGCTCTATAATGGCAGTCATGCCCTGCTGATCGGCCTCAGCGACTATACAGCTGGTTGGCCCGATCTCGAAACTGTTCCCGCCGAGACGGCGCGGGTCGCGGCGGCATTGAAGGCACTGGGGTTTCAGGTGGAGCAGCACCTGAACCCTAATGCAGCGAGGCTCCGTGGAGTATTCCAGCAATTCATCGACGCGCACGGCTACCAGCGTGACAGCCGCTTGCTGGTCTATTTCTCCGGCCATGGGCACAGCTGGGAGAATCGGGGGTATCTGGTCCCGTCCGATGCCCCGTTGCCGGCAACGCAGACCGACTTTCCCGGTGAGGCGTTTCTGCGCAGCGCCCTGCCCATGACGCAGATCGTCGCCTGGGGTCGCCAGATGACCGCGAAGCATGTCCTCTTCCTGTTCGATAGCTGCTTTTCCGGCACCATCTTCAAGACCAAAGGCCTTCCCCAGCGGCCGTCGCATCTCAGCCGACTGACACAGGAGCCGGTGCGCCAATACATCACCGCCGGGAGCGCCGGGGAAGAGGTGCCGGCCAAGAGCGTGTTCAGTGAGGCGTTGGTCGATGCCCTGACATCCGACGCGGCCGACCTGTATCGGGACGGGTACCTGACCGGGACGGAGCTCGGCCTTTACCTGCAAGGCATCGTCAGCCAGCACAGCCAGCAGACGCCCCAGTTTGGCAAGGGTCCAGACTATGAACTCGCACGCGGTGAGTTCGTCTTCACGCTTAAGCGGACCGGGGTGGCCCCATCCGCTGGGGAGTCAGCTGAAACCAGTGCCCCAGTAACCAGTGCCGCAGTGCCAGCGGTCGAGCAAAGGTTTGCCAGGTGGCGTGGCGGCGACTGCCTGTACGCGGCCCGCCTGATTGAGCAGCAGCCTGACCGACGCCTGGTGCGCTATCAGTTCGGTGCCGAGGAATGGGTCTCACCCGACCAGTTGGTCGATGCCAAGTCGCCGCGGCCGGAGCAGCTCCGGGTTGGAAGCCGCGTCTTCGTGCGCCTCGACTCTGCGCAGGATCCTTGGGTGCCGGGTAGAATTACAGATGAGCGCGGCGACAAGTTCTTGGTCGCCCTGTCGCGGGACGCCTCCTGCCGCGGAGATCGGTACCATGTCTGGGCCTTTGCCACGGACCTGATGCTGCGCTGAGTCAATCATGAAATCGAAGCTCCACTGTCAGGGAGGCCAAGTCATGTCAATCAAACTGAAACGCCGGACGAGTAGTCCTCTGGGGCATCTTTTCGATGCTACCCGGGCCCATCGCTTGCCCGATTCGTTATCAGATGCAAGATCTCCGGGCAGCGCCGCAACCTTGCTGGCGGGGGGATGCATCTGGCTCCTTGTCATGGCCGGGACCGCCGGGGCGGAGTCTCCTGCCGCGGGCGCGGGGGCGGCTCAGGAAACGGTGGTGTTTCGCGATGACTTCACGGGAACGACGCTTCGACCCGAATGGCGGCTCGTTAATGAGGATCCAGACCGTTGGACCTTTATCGACAATGATTACCTGCTGCTCATCACGACCTCGACCAAGCAGGGTCGAAAGAACACGCTGCGCTACAAGGAGGATCTGCCGGAGAACTACGCCATTGTGCTAAAGGTTGTCGATCCTCCACCTTCGTACTTAGCAGGACTTGCGCTTGAACCTGTGGCGGGATGCCAAGAACGGTTTCGTTCTCTGGTGGCACGGAGACGGAGATATCGGATTCGATAAGCACCTGCGCGGCGAGCGGAACCGTATTTCAGCGCACACCGGCCGCATCGCGCGGGATAAGCCCCTTTACCTTCGGCTTGAAAAAGCAGGGTATCGAATACACCGCATCCTGGAGCCTGGATGGTACTTCTTGGTCCAACGTGGGCACGCACCTGTTCCTCAACCTCAATGGGCGCGAACCCACTTTCTCGACCGCGAGTTGGGAATGCTGCCCGCCGGAGGTCGGCGTGCGCTTCGATTTTGTCGAGATCCGGCGCCTGCCGTGACTGTTGGTGTCAGGTCGAAGATCGAAGATCGAAGACGCGATCTCCAGCACCGCGGCGTGCATGCCTCGATCCACGTCGAGAATACCGGCGGACCGGCGCCTCCACCACTGCACGTGGCAAGCGCATAGGGGCCGACGCCAGTGGACAGGCCGTTAGTTCGAAGTAAAGACAGATGGCGACGAGCGGGCGGTGCCGTCGACCAGTTACCCCATCTCAGACTAACTTGGCGGCACCGAGTCTTCAGATGCGCGTGTATGAAGTCCTAGCGCTTCTCCGGCCGCGGGCCGCTTGGCGGTTTGACGCGGCAAACTTGCCAGGCAACCGTCAATGAAAGTGCTTCGAAATAGCTTAAGATGATATCGGCCAACCAGGACCAACAGGCGAGATTCTCCCGCGGCACGGGCCCGGAAGGAGTAGAGGTTGGCTCGTAGGGGGAGCCGTTGGCGGGAATCATTCGCGGCAATACACCCACCCCGATGCTTCAGCGGCAATCTTCGATGTCGATGACGAAACGTGTTTTTCCTGGCTTCTCGATGAGCCTGACGGCACAGCCTTTCAGGGGGTGGGGATGGTCGCCCATTCCGTAAAACTTCGAGTGATGCGCAACAAACTCAGGGTGGTCGGGAATCAGGAACCCGCCGTCCACAGGGACATAGCCCAGCTCGTTCCCGTCAATCACCCAGGTCACGCTCGTCGCGCCTGACGCCTCTGACGATGGCATTGCGATCTCGTGTTGCTGACCGCTTGGTTCTCGGAAACTACAGTAGCCGCCTCGATTCCCGTAAAAGCACTCATCGAACACGCCCTCGGTGATCCGGGTGGCGGCAGAAGGCCCGCTGCTGACGCAAACAAGAAACAGCGAAGCGACGTACAGTGGCGATCGGATACGGATTCCAAGGTTTCGTTCGTCGAACATGTCGTCGACCTCCCGGACGTTAACAACGACCCTGTGAGTGGACCCAGCACCCGGCGGCCACTCTGCTGGCCTGTTTCCCCTGCAGAGTAAGGCGGCTTTGATGCCACACGACGTTTGCCATTGTTCTATCGATTCGAACGGGCTGTCGGCAGAAAATACAAGGCATTGTCGCGGCCGAACTCGATGATTACGGGACGCTGCCGATGGCCGATCTCGGCCGAAATGGTACGGGTCAGAGCGTCGGCGAAGCGACCCAGCTCAACCACGCTCACCTCATTGTTGCGGTCGAGGTCGGCATCCCGATTATCCGCCAGCCCCGCTAGCACAGCGTGGGTGAACAATCCGTTGCCGCGGTAACCGTCAAGAGCTGCCTCTAGCGAGCCTGCCGACGCATAAATGTGTAAGCCCATTTGGCGTGCGAGCACCGAGATGCGTGCGTCGTAGAGGCCTGCAACGACCTCGTCCATGCCCCCCGCGTGGCAGGTGTCGAGGACAACGAGCTGACTCAAGGCAGCGATCCGTCGTGAAATGTCGACGAGTTCGCCAGAGCCGATAAGGTTTTCACGGCGAACGGTGCCGTCGTACTCGTGGGTGAGCATGAAGTACTGGCCGCCTAGCAGCACCCCGTGACTGGCGACAAAGAGTATGAACTGGTCCTCGGGTCCAACCTCGCTAATGAGGTGCTCGAGGTGCGCAAGCACCTCTGTACGGCTCGCTTCCTTGTCGGTCAGAACGAGTGTGTGGATGCGCTCTTTTGGGTACCGGGTCCGCCCCTGCAAGCTGAGGCGCCGCGCCGCATCCCGCGCGTCTTTGGCAGCGAATTTCAACGTGGCAGACGGATCGAGATAATGATCGATTCCGACGGCCACGATGTATAAATCGGGCGGCCGTGGCGGTACCGACGACTTGAAGGACACGCTTTGCATCTGGCTTTGCACGGTGTTAGCAGCATTGAACGCCACGACGGTGACCTCGTTAACCCCCATGACGGGAGTCACGCTCACGGTACCGTCGAAGACATCGGATTTGAGGCTGCTGTGCGCGATTGGCCGACTTGACCCGCCCGGTATTCTTGCTGGGCGGCTGGCCTGCAAGACGAGGCCGCGCAGCTCTTCCGTGATCGCCTTACCGGTGTTGCTACGTATGCTCCGGGGCTGCGCGGACAGGCCAGGTGGCTCGGCCAGGGCAGCGTCTGACCAAACCAACTTCCCGTTGTGGAAGACTCGGACCTCACCAATGCCCCCGCCGGTGGATTCGACTCGGTAGCGGACCTCAACGGGACTGGCTGCACCGTTCTCCGGGGCTGCGACAATGTCGACGCGTGGCGGCGGTTGGCGCATCGCTTCTTCCAGGGTCGCGGTCATCAGGTCCTCGACCCTTTCCCCAGCAAACCTCCGGTCCACCAGGTCTGGGCGGTAGAACGCATCGTAGAACTGATTGAGTCCGATCAGCTTGTCGTCCAGAAGAATTCCGAGGTAGTCGTGTCCATTACGCGAAGAGCTGTAGTATCCCTCGGGCAGCAGCGCAACCCATTCGCCTTTCTCGAGCAAGAACAGGCTCGCCAAGACCTTGTCTTCCATACGATCGAGCACGCTGATCACCCCGTCGCTCAGCAGTGCGTACAAGCGCCGACCATCCGTGGAAGCCTCCAAACCATGGAGGTCGATCGGGATCTGGGCCGGAAGGTAGTCAACGCGGGAGCGGCCCCGGACTCGGCCACAGAGATCCAATTCGACGACTGCCCCCTCGACCGAAGCGGAAAGGAGCGTGCCGCCAGAAAGCAGAAGCACGTCGTCAGATGGATCGAGCGCCCGAAGCGAGCGGTTGGTGAAGTGGCAGCGGGGTGAGCGATTGGCGAGATCATAGGTGACGAATTGACCTGGATCTGCTCCTACCTGCCCCATTAACACGAGAGCGGAATCGTCCGCAGAGACAAGGAGGTCGGTTGGTCCCAGTACTCCTCTAGCCTCGGGTGGAACTGGAAGTGTGACCTGCTGCGTCTCGTCACGGACAAACTCGTGGCGCAAGACCCGAATCTCTCCGTCCGAAAAGTCGCTCCACCACTCGGCGAGCACGTAAACCGCGCGATTGGAGGCCGCGACTGCGATAGGGCCGGCGAGCCCACCCTCAGCCCGGGGTGTTGACGCGTACGTCCATGTGGGGACGGCGTCATAACCCTGGGGGCCCTTGCGGAGGGCGAAAACCCGTAGTGCAGATTCTGTGATGACAGTGATGTAGGTGGCGCGGACCACGCGGCTCGCCAGAACACGAACCTCCCGGCCAAGCTGGCAGGGTAGCGTCAGTTGAGTCAGCAACTGCGCGCGCCGTGACTTGGGGTGATAGGCATGCAGCTCGATCTTGCACTCGCCCGCCTGCGTGATCGTGTCCGCGAAAACGACAACGGCGCTGCCCCCGGCGTCGGTCGCGACGAGCGACGCAACAACGCCCCTGGTCATGTTGCACCTCAGCTCCCTGTTCCCGAGGTCCAGGTCGCAGAAGGCATTCTGGCGGCCTAGGAAGACGCGATTCTGGTCGCCAAAAGCAAACGCTGTCACGTTGGCGGACTGAGACCTAGGAGGGAGGACGAGGTCCACCTCTTGGGCAGATACACTTGCTGGGAGCGCAAACAGCAGGTAAAGGAGCACCGGAGCGATCGCAGCGGCCATGGGATTGCCTACCTGGTGTTGCACGACAGAACTTCCTCAGGCACCTGCCGGCCTTGCTAAGGCTGACGGCGCAGCGCGTATCGAGTCCAACGCATCCTGAATGCCTGGAGGGCTTCTGCTAGTTCAATCCGCCCAATGAGGGCTCGCACCTGTTCTTCTGAGCGCAATGGACGCGAACCCTCTATTTCGAACGCAAATTGGAAATGTCGCCCCCGGAGGACGGTGTGTGGTTTGATTGTATCGAGCTCAGGCGCCTGCCGTGACTGTGGGTGTCGCGTCCAAGAGGCGATCTAGAACACCGCGTCGCGCATTTTTCAGCACGCGTAACAAAGCCACGCAGGCTGGCGTCCCCCAGCGCCCGATACGCACGAAGGGGGACACGCTGGCGGCTAAGCCGTCAGTGCGAGGTACAGAATGATGGCGACGAGCAAGATACCGCCGTCGACCAAATAGCCCCACCATGGCAGATCCTGGATGCGAACGAGCACGCCCACTCGACCTGTACGGCCTCTGATCTGTGAGATGCCGCCGATGATCCAGGAAGCCGCGCCGATCGACAGCGCGGCCAGCCCGAAGACGATGCCATGGTCCCGATTCTGAAAGCCATGTCGAACATGGACTGCGCGGAGTCATGCTCGACTGCGCACAGACCGCCCCGGATGCCTTCTAACGCGTTTCCAGACGAAACGGACTGTCCGAGACCGCGACGCTACTGGCCTAGGTCTACCACGTCCGGCGCAAATCCTACGATGCATCGTGCCAGATTACAGATGACTTCATTGGCTTTTTTTGTCTTAGGTCAATGGCCCTAACCTGCCGACGCCCGCGGAGTACAGTCTACGTTCGGACAAATCCTTTTAGGTGTGCCTTAATCATCCCAGCTATCGAATCGAGCGGAATGCATCGGGCAGTTCGTCTCGGGGGAATTCATTCGTCAGCACCCATTGAAGTCTCGGATTGTCGACCACGTACGTCGGGTCGTAGACGACCACATTGAAAAAGCAAACGGGATTGATTTCGGCTCCGTCTCGAGCTTGACAGGTTCTTAGGTCGCTGGCGTCGACTGCAATTGAAGCGAGGTCACCCGCCGGCGTCTGGATGCTGATCTTGGCAACAGCCGCCTCGCCATTCTTGGATACCCCGCCTATCCGGATTTCCGTCCTCCTGGCGCGAACGACAGACCGGATCACCACGACCCGATAGCGCTGGTCGCGCGGCCGGAACGTTAGATCAGCATCCTGCCCTTCCTCCACCAATTCCGCAACGAATTTCGACAATGCGCTAATCTCGCCGCCAAAGCCTTCACGGACGGCGTCAATGGCTTCGAAACGGGATTGCGCGGCGATCTTGGACTCGATGATCCCTCTCTTGCTCCAGAGAAATTCTGGGACGCCTTCGATGGCGACGCCGGCAATCGTGTCCGAAGTGAGCGTACCACTTGATCGACTTCGTGATGTTTCTCTGAGATCGAGGTCGGCGACATGCTGCATGGTGTTATCTTCGATGTTCCAAATGAACATCGACCCTGGGCCATACCTACCGGTGTTGTATGTGCCGAGGCCGCCCGCGTTCGAGTAATCGTAGATCGGAGATACCCGAGTAAGACCATTCGTGCCACATCCAGAAAGAAGCAGCATGGCGACTGTTGCATTGGCGACAAGCCAGTTCTTCCACACTATCTTACTCCGAAGAAAAAACAACGAACCGCCGGCGATCTTCGCCCCGCGGCATCAAGTTGACCCGGCGCTATGCATAACGCTCAGCACAAGGTCTTCATTGTAGCGCGAGAAAAAGGCACGGAATCTTTCTTCATTACGCTCTGGCCGC
This sequence comes from uncultured Gammaproteobacteria bacterium, assembly GCA_963695445.1. Classification (GTDB taxonomy): domain Bacteria; phylum Pseudomonadota; class Gammaproteobacteria; order Chromatiales; family Chromatiaceae; genus Thiohalocapsa. Next base: position 410,575 of record CAVOGV010000038.1, read on the forward strand.
ATTCATCGAGGCGCCCTTTCCCACCAGGATACCAGACCTTTGAGCCTTATCCCGAAAAGCGATCTTGCAGCCAGTCCATCCAGTTATTGAATTTCTCCATCAGCTTGTTTTCATCTGGCTGTCCATTGCCTGTCGACGTTTTCGAGGTCGTCGGAGGCGCGACGGGCGGCTTGTCCTGGCCGAGAGACTCTGCTGTTTTCGGTTTGGCCGCAGGCGGCTCCGCTTTGCTGACCTCCTCAACAAACCTGTACCGAAGTGGCTTGTATTTCGCCAATTGGGCAGCAGTGTAGCGCACCTCGCAGACGCCGCCGCAGCTCACCGCCGACTCGATCGTCTTAATCACGAGTGGGCCTGATGCTGGGGCATCTTCCGCGACCAGCCTCACGTGTCGTCCAGCACGGTTGAGTATGTCGCCCTTTTTCAAGCTACGAAGCCCATCCAGCGGCTTCGTTATCGCTGACATCGCGGAGGTTGTATGGTATTTCTCCTCCAGCGACTTCGATACGAATCCGGAGCAATCAACGCCTGTTGTCCCCGAACTGATGCAATATCCGCGGCTCTTTGAGCGGCAGGTGCAGATGTCGCCCGCAACCACCCCCTGGGCAAGCTTCGATTTGATCGAGTCGAGTGACTGGTAGCCACCCCATTTGTACGGCGCCGCGGTGACTGTCTCGCCAAGCTTTCCGTTCAGGCGCTTCGGCCGCCGCCAGTTGCGCGGAGCACTGCACGCGTTGTCGGAACTTTTGCCGTAGTTCTCGGGCGTGACACGCCATTCGAGCTGCAGATAGGCGTAGGCATTATCGAGAATCCGTTCGCGCGTGATCTTGCCCCGCGCGCCCTCATAGGGCTCATCCTTTGCCGCGTCTTCGACGGCCGTCACGAAATCCTCGTCGACAATCAGCGTCGTCGACCGGCTGCGCCTCTCCAAGGCGGCGTTCTCTGGAAGTGACAGGGTATCCCGTGGCTCGAACGTCAGCTCTACGATCAAGACCTCATTGGAGAGTGGCTGCAGGAAGTAGGCCGTCCCCTTGTTGTCGATTGTGACAAATCGGTTTGGCAGGTAAACGACATCGTCGATCGGAATGTCTGCGACGGCCTCGAGCTCGCCCGCGGGAGAATAGCGTGCAAGCGCCGTGTGCATCCGGTCCGCGTCGCCGAGCTCGGTGGCCAGCACGTAATATCTCCCGCGCCCGTCGATGCCGACCAACCCCGCCGACGCAAGGTCCTCCCGGCTACGCACATCGATGGTCTGGGAAATCGCCTTGCCGTCGTCGCCGGCAGACTGCAGGCTCAACGTGACTATCTGCCCGCCCGGACCCCACTCCGATCGGCTGGTGATGGCGCGACTCTCGCCGGCCGTTGTCAGAGCATCCGGCTCCGCCTGGGACCCGCGCGCTGCGCCGGGATCGATCGGCAGTTCCTTGACCCCTGCCTCGAGTACTCGAATGTCGTCGTTGGCCAACACGACCAAGGTTGCGGAGCCTCCGGTCTGAATCTCCGGGTTCTTGATCTCGAAGGTCTTCACCCACTGCCCTTCGGTGTCGTACTTGACGACCTTACGGCCCAAGCCGTCGAGCACGTACAGCGCGCCGTTGGCAAAGACCAGGTCGGTGGCCCGTCCGATATCCTTGGCTGGGTCATCGCTTGCCAGATCCACCTGCGGCAGCGCCTGACCTTCCGTCACCGGCGGCAGGACCTGAACGAGCCGACCATTCACGGTGTCGAGGACGTAGACGTCCGGCGTCTGCGGGTTGACGGTGATCGCTGCCGGTCCCTGGGGCTCCAGGTTCGGCACGTCCGCGACCACGCCAATTTCACTCTCGGACATGCCAGCCGGGATCCGCGCCAAGACCGGGTTCTTCTCCGCCGCCGCTAGGTCGTTGCCGCCTGGCAGCAGAATCGCGGAAACCAAAGCGGCCGCAACCGCTACGGCTGGCCAACGAGATGACGACGAACGAATGCCAGTTGAATGATTCACCACCGCACCATTTCCTAGTAGATCTGTACTCATGGTTCGCTCCGAACTGTTGTTGACGGTTGCTCATTCGCCGGTGCTTCGTTCACCAGCACCGAGACGCAGCGCTGACGAACAGCGATGAACGGAGTACCGCTTCGTCCGGGCCCGACCAAATTCCGGTCGCTGCGCCCGTCCGCCGAATACCCGTGTACCGCTCTGATCAGTCGGCAGATGCTCGGCCCAGCCCGGTCCTCTCAAGGTTTCGAGAGGGATTCCGGCTAGCACACGCCGGGACGACACGGAGGTCGATGTGTCAGAACGGGCTCTGCCGGACGATCCCCTTGCTCGCCAGTATAGGTCGCCATTGCAGAAAAGTGCGAACTGAGCCGGAACTCGCCGCGATTCGCGCGCTCGCAAAGCCCAGTAATGCCAAGCAGACTGCTCCCACAAGAACGCCTGTCTTCGTGATCGAACGCAGCGATCACGCGCCCTGCTATCAGTATTGGCCTCGCCTTTCGGGAACCAGGGCATGAATCATGGCGAAGTAGAATTTTGACGAACCGTTGCTATACTGCGACAGGGAGTGATTTGGCTATAAGGAGCTTGCCGTGCGCGCACGATCTTTGTCCGATGTCCCCAAGAAACGTGACCGTTTGATGACAATTGGCGCGATTGCGCCGCTCGTGCTTGGGCTGGCAAGCTTCACGGTCGCCGCCCAGAGCCCCTCTCGCGACTGCAGTGGAGGTAAGGCCTTCGCGCTCCTGATCGGAATCAACGACTACGCACTCTCCGGCGAACGGGATCTGGCCGGGCCAGAGAACGATGTGAGTTTGATGAAGGACCTATTGCGTCGGCGCTTCGGACTCAGCGACGAGGACATCGCCACGGTCACGAACGCGGACGCGACACACCTGGGTATTGAGAAGGCCTTCAAAGACCTCGCGAATAAGGAATCTGCCTGCGACTTCGTCTACATCCACTATTCAGGTCATGGTGCGCAGTTCGACAACGCAAACAAAGAGGAACGCTGCGGCAACGATTACGACATGGAAGAGATGGATCAGACCTGGGTCAGCTTCGGCGCGCGCTCGAAGTCCTACTCCGGCGACGAGACACGGAACAACCACGATGTGCTGGACGACGAGATCAACGATTGGCTCTCGGATCTGGACACCGACAACTACGTATTCGTTTCAGACTCCTGCCACTCCGGAACCGTGTTTCGCGGAGACGTGGACGGTGTGCGCTCAGCGAGCAACTATCAGGACACGCATCCGCTCGCCGAGGCGGTACTCAGATGCAAGGGCGACGCTCGCGGCATCAAGATCGGCGCCGCGCGCGATATTGAAGAGGCGATCGAAATCCGACCTCGCCACGGCAACGAAGAGCGCAAGGTCTACGGACGCTTCACCTGGTACTGGGCCAAGGCATTGGAGAACGCATTGCCATCCGAGACCTGGTCTGATGTATTCGACCGCGCCTACGCGCAGGTGATCAGCGACGAAGAAGGGTCGCGCAAGCAGTCCCCGCAGATCACGGGCAACGCCGAGCGATCGATCTTCGGCGGCGACTTCCAAGAGCCTGCCGCCACGGTCCAGATCATTGGACTCGAAGAGGAAAACCAGACGGTGACCCTGGCCGCGGGCGCTGTCGCCAACATGACTGAGGGCTCGGAATTCAGCCTGTTCCGTCGCGGTGAACCGGTCCGCGAGGACGACCCGAGACTGCGGATTAACAGCGTCGCGCCCGCAACCAGTGTCGGCGAGGTTCTACAGGGCACTTTCAGTATCGGCGACCCAGTCATCGAAACCAGGCACGTCTATCAGCTCGACCCCTATACGCTCTTCGTCGACCCTTCGTGCGGAGGCGCACAGTCCGATCTTGGCCCGCGGGAGCAGGATCGCCCGCTGTTCCAGCAGCTGCGCCGCGCGGTCGACTCCCTCGAGGGCTTCGAGCCCGCCGACAGCGCCGACGCGTCAAAATGGATCTTGTGCCTGCTGCGGCCCCACCGCAGCGCAGGCGTGCCCGCGCAGGCCGACGGCGGAGGCCTCCTCCCCCGATATTTCGCCGACGCCGACCCGGAGGTCTGGGTCGTCGATCAAGGTCTCAGACCAATTCACCAGCGACTCATCGTGTCCCTGGCCGACCGGCCGAAGGGCATTGAAAACCTGCGCAAGAATCTAAAGGCATACCTGCGTGGACAGGAGGTCATCGATTTCGGCCTCGATGAGCGACCCGGGAAAAAGCTCGACGTGTCGCTGTACGTGAACCTACTGCGCGAGACGCCGTCCTCGGCCTGTGAAGACCAGCAGTGTCGCACCCTCGAATTCGAGGGCTATGCAGACAAGCGTTATCGCGTCGTCGGAAAGGTTCCGCTGACCAAGCTGCATACGCTCGATCCCAAGGGCGACGACTTCCTCGAATTCCGGGCGGTGAACAACGACAAGTCCTCCATCTTCGCCTACCTGCTCAACGTCTCGAAGAACCTCGACGTCAGCGTCATCTTCCCGAGACCAGACATCAATGCCCACGCCGAGTATGCGAAGGTCGACCCAGGGGACGATGCGGTCCTCGACTCCGTGATGTGGCAACTGGAAACAGGCGATAGCGATTGGTTCAAGTTCATCGCCTCGAAGGACCCCATCGACGTCAATGTCTTCGTCCGCGCCGGGCTTGAAGACTACCGGAGTACAAAAAGCGCAGATGCTAAACCCAGCGCACTCGAAGAGATCCTTGCTGCATCGCTGCACACGCGCGGCAAATTGAGGCCGACCCCGGTCCAGACATGGACCGTAGAGCAAACGCAGCTTACCGTGGAATAACAAATGGCGCGCGATCGACGCACGAGACTTCCAAGGCCCTGATTCCCGGTGCGCTAGCCCGATCACCCTGAACAGTCGCCGGGGTCGCGATCTGTCGTGCAGCCGGCCCGCGGCAGTACTGATTCGCGCACGCCAGTGCGGATTGTCTTCCGACCACTATCTGCGGAGGAACCCATGCTCAGCTACCTTCAAGACAAGCTCGGTACCGTTCTCGGCACCATCATCGGCTACATCCCCAACCTGATCGTCAGCCCGATCCTGTTGGTGCTCGCGGTATTGATCCAGCCCTGGTTCTGGCTCGATCTGACCTGGGGCATTCTCGGCACCGCGCTGGGTCTCATCTCGGGCCTCGTCATGCCCCTGCTCGGCGGCGAGGTCCACCCGCGGTGGGGTAAGTATGCCAAGGTCATTGCCCCCAAGTACCTGGACAGCTGGGGCGGCGCGTTCTCGCTCGGGCCAATCTTGACTGGATACAGCGGCTTCAGCGACTGGACGCACGAATACGGCCATACCTGGCAGAACCGCATCCTCGGTCCCTTCTACCTGTTCGTCATCGCGATCCCGAGCCTGATCAGCGCGGCGGCGAAGCCCGCCGACCACGGCGACTTCTACACGGAGAAATGGGCGGATAAGTGGAGCGGATGGGTTTAAGCCCAGACAGGCGCGAAAATACTCGATCGGGCGATCCCGTCCGATCGAGATTCGGTTTCCGCTCTCCCGTGCTCCCCGTCGCAGAGGTGCGGCGGTGAGGCCGGATGCGGAGCTCAGAACTAGTCGTGTATGACTTGGCACCAGTGCCCTTGGGCAGCGCATCGATGAACGCTAACGCGACCCGGTCGACGGCGATGGCGCCGTGGAGATCCCAAGGCGCGCTGCTTGTTTTTTGCCTCCTGCTCTCGCTGACAGGCGGAGCAGGTGCCACTTCCGCCGAATCACCCGAATACGGCGACGACCTCCGGGGAAAGCTGTTCCCCTTCAAGGAATACCCCGAGCATGTCGACCGCTGGGCAGTCATCGTCGGCATCTCCACTTACAAAGACGAGCGTCTGAACCTCAACTACGCGGATCGAGACGCGGAACGCCTTTACGATTTGATCCGGAAACCCTCCGGCGGTGGCTTTGCCGAGGATCATGTCCTCAAACTGATCAACGAGGATGCGACCACCCAAGGCGTCACCAAGGCGCTCCGATCCTTCCTGAAGAAGCCCGCGAAGGACGACATCGTTCTACTGTACTTCGCCGCCCACGGCATGCCGGACCCGGACCGGCCCGAGAACATCTACCTCATCACGTACGACACGGATCCCGATGATATCTCGGGGACGGCGCTGCCAATGCGAGAGGTCCGCACGGCCCTAAGGGAGACCCTGTACGCCGATCGCGTCGTGCTGCTGGCCGATACCTGCCACAGCGCCGCGGTCGGCTCGGATGTCTTTCGCAGCGGTCCCAGCGACCGGGCTGGGCCTGTCAACCGCTATCTCGAAGGCGTGGGTAAGGCACGGCCCGGTCTTGCCATCATGACCTCGGCCGAGGCAGGCGAGGTCGCCAGGGAGGACGAGCGATGGGGTGGCGGCCACGGTGTATTTACGCATTTTCTGCTGGAGGGGATGCGCGGTGCGGCCGACAGCCGGGACAGAGGACGGCGTCGTCACCGTCGGCGAGCTGTTCGATTTCGTTCGCGAGCAGGTCGAGATGGCCACCGAGAACGCTCAACACCCGTCAATCGGCCAGACCCAGTACGACCGCCGCCTGCCGATGGCGATCACCGGCGGAGCAACTGCCGACGAGCTGTACCGCCTCGGGCTCGGCCTCTACGAGCTCGGCCTGGATCGAAACAACCCCGCATTGCTGGAATACGCTGCGAATCACTTCGGCGAGGCGTCCCGACTCGCCCGCTCCGCCGGCACCCGTCATCTGCATGCGGAACTCGAGCGCGGTCGCGCCCTGCTCGCACTCCGGCGGTTTCGCGAAGCCCTCGAGGTGCTCCGAGAAGTCGCTGAGTCCGGGAAAGTAACGCAGGCTGTCCGTGACGCCGTCCTGCTCGCCGCACTGGCCCATCTACAGCTCGGCAGCAACAATGATGCCGTCGATCGGCTTGGGCGATTTCCGGCACTTGGCTCCAATGACACTCGGGCTCCGCTGGTTGACCTATTGACTGAATCCATGGAGAGCCCGAAACAACGCAAATTCGCGTTGACCATTGGTGTGAGCGATACGCCGATGAGGCCTGACTTTGGTAGGTTCCCCGGCACACAGAATGACGTTGAGGTGATGGCGAGCGCTCTGGAAGCTTTTGGATTCGAAACAGAACGCCTGCTCAACCCGTCACGCCACAAAATCATCCAGGAGTTCCGCCGCCTAGCCGACAGAACGAAGCCTGAAGATATCGTTTTTGTTCACTACTCCGGCCCGGGCGGACGCCCTTTCTCCAATACCGATGGTGTAACTCCCGCGCTCATCCCCTCCGATGCCAGAGCAGATTCCGTCGAGGGATGGATCACGGACGAGCAACTTCATGGCCTGTTGGTCGATATCCCTGCTCGAAACAAGACCGTCGCGTTCGACGCACCTGTCACCGGCGACCTCGTCTCGCTCGCGAATTCGTCCGCAGCTTACGCGCTGCTGGCTGCCCAAACACCAGGATATAGCTTCTCGGAAGTGTCGATCGACGACCGTCCGTTCGGGATGTTGAGCCACCGCCTCAGCGAGCTGATCGGTGGAGTTTCCGGCTCACGCCTGACGTTCGCCGACATCCTCCCGCTTCTTCGTGTCGCCATGGCGGAGCATGACCAGGAACCGACCTTTGCCGGCGGCCTGTCGCGCCAATCCCTCAAGGTGCTTGGGTCCGATCCGATGCAGTCCAAGCTCGATCTGTTGCTGCTCGCTGAACAGACTGTCCCCGCCGTGAAGGCGGCCGCCATTTCCCGCGACGCCGTGGACCTCTCCCGGGCCGGCGTCGAGCTGCCGCCAAATTTGCTGCATTCAGCAGGAGTATCGCTGCTCGAAGCCGGACAGTACGAGGCGGCTGCGTCTGTGCTGAAGGATGCAGCGGAGACTCAGGATAGTCGAATACCAATCAATGCCGCTGTAGCGCTCGCCGTCGCACGGATCGGCGCCGGGGACTTCGAAACGGCGCTGGATGGAGTACGCTCGCAAGTCCAAACGTTATCGCCGTCTCACCGAGAAAGCCACGAGCCCTTCCTAACTGAATTTCTGTCGACCGTAGAGAGTCTGGTGACCGGTCCGCGAGCGCTTCTTGTGGGAATCGATGCAGGCGAAACAGCAAGATCGACTGAGAACCTCGAAACTGCCAAGCAATGGCTGACAGATGTTCTTGGGCTGTCGGCGGATGGCAACGTTCAAGTCCTGATGGAACGACAATGCCACAGGCGCCAAGATAAGCGAGGAGTTCCGACGATTGGTCGAGGCTGCCCGCTACCGCACGGGCGTGTTCTTCTATGCGGGACCGGGCTTCCGGTCGGACCGCGAAGGCCTGGCTATAGCTCAAGCCGGAGGCAGGTCCGGACCCAGTCTGACTGATCTAGCCGCTATCGCAGATCGATTCCCCGATAATGAGCTGGTGGCCATATTCGACTCAATGTTCCTGGAGGAGATCGAAAGTACTTCGGCTGACAGCGGTGAGCGCGGTGTGTACTTGGAGTTGGACCATGTTCGGGCGGGGTCGGTCCGCGTAGGCAAATCGTCTGTCTATCCGGTTCTAGCAGGATGGTCGGCCGCCGGCGTGGCCAGGCTCGCATCAAAATTGCGAGCGCGACTTCCAACACCGAGTACGGTTATCGGATACGCGAGTGAACGCTACCCCGACACAATAGTCCTTGGAGATAACACTACAACACTCCAGCGAGTGGACGCATCTCGCCTTTGGTCGGATACGAAGCGGAAGCTGAAGGACGCGGAGCGTCGCTCGGTCGTTGACCTGGTCGCGCGATTAATCGAGCGCCGGAAAGGCAATTACCCCGAGGGCCTCATCAGTCAGGGCATTGCATTCGCCGCACTCGGCCAGATCGACAATGGCGTCGCGGCCCTGGAACGAGCCATGGTGCTAGGTACCGATTCAGTTGAAAGGCACGCGGGCTTGGAACTGGCCAAGATCCTCTACGAACAGAATCAGAACCTACCGCGTGCGGTTGACCTGCTGCGGGAGACGACCCGAGGCGAAGAAGCCGATCCAATCGCCTCGTTCTATCTCGGGCAGTCGATACGCCGCCTCGCGAGCCAGGACTACCCGCCCCGACACGGGGGTGATGACGAGGGCCGACTGATCGGCATCGGTTACATCTCTTCCCATTCAGCGCACGAGTCTGACGACCCCAGCACGGTTCCGGTCTCTGTCACGATAGCAGATCTGGAGGGTCTCCTCGCGCCTGCCCTGAGCAACACGGAGTTCCAGCTCCGATTGCGGGAGATACTGCTCCGGGCCGGGCGCAAGACAAGGTGACAAGCGAAGCGAACATCGCTTTCTTTCGCGGCCTCGGGTCAGACAATCCGGCAGTTCGCGGTCACCGCTGCGGTGCGATCTCGAACACCGCCTCGCGGGTGGCCCACTCCCGGTCCGGGAGGACCATCACCTGTCCTCTCGTGTGAAGCGCCTCGCCGATCAGGCGCTCGAATGGGTTGACCGCGGCGCTGGAGCGGGTGGTGACTTCGCTGTATCCCTCCCGTCGGAAGACCTGCACGTCGATCGGCCGGTTGGTGGCAATCAGCTTGATGTACTCTTCGACCGGTTCTGTCTCGCCGGCCTCGTTGAACATCAGGCCCACATCGCCGGACAGATCCCGCAGCTCCCCGGCGTCGACGCGCGCGTACTCCATGTTGTCGTCCGGCCGCGGGAAGATCGGCTGCACGTCGCCGCCGGGCGCGATGTTGATCAGGTACGCATAGAAGTTTCGCCGCTTGTCTCGGTTGTGAATCGCGAAGCCCAGGACATCGCCGAGGCCCGGCTTTTTCGCCTGAATCGCCTTCAGCGACATCGGGCCGTCTTTGCGGTAGAACTGTCTTGAGCCGTCCGGGGCCATGAGCTCGACGCAGCCGTCGGCGCAGTCCGGCTCCGCGCGCAGCAGAAAGAACAGGAGCTCGACGTCGAGACCCTCGGAGCCTGATCCCAGGCGCTTGAGTTCCTGAATCCTGGCGTACTTCGCGAGATTCTCCCGCAAGACCTCCATCCCCTTGTCCGGGTCGTCGAGCGGGATGCGCATACGCTCATGCACCAGTGCCTCATCGTTGCTCGCGCTGACGACCCATGCCTCCGGGGGCTCGTTGGGGAACGACTCGGGCAGGCTGTCGCTTGGGCTCACGCGGAGGAACTCTCCGTTCTCCTCCTTCGGACGCAGGACGTAGACCACCCAGTCTGCATCCGCACGGTCGTCGATGACCTTGAAGCCACTGAGATCCTGCAGAGAGTCTTGCAGACGTTTCAGCAGTTCTCGGTCTTCGGTGTCGGGGAAATCGCCTTCGACCGAGAGCTTGATCGGCTCGAAACGGTAGGCATGGCGGGTCTCGACCACGAGGTCGCCGCGCTCGAAGTCGCCCTGCGTGATCTTGCCCTTGCTGGTGAAGGTGGATACCGTCTGCAGCTCGAGGGTGGGCAGATCGTCGCGGTCGGGCTCTTGCGGGTCGAAGCGCTTGTAGACGGAGCCCTCGGTCGCTCCGTTGGCGGCCCCCGAGTCGATGGTCACGACCCCCCGGCCGCCATCCACCTCCAGTACCGCCACGGTTGGCGAACGCTCCGGGAAGTCACCGTCGAAGATGGGCCGTGAGCCAGCGCCCTCGAGCTGCGGGCGCTGATGGGCGCCTCGGTGTGTGCTGACAAGGGTGTAGGCGCGCTTGAAGACGTCGTCCCAGGTCGCTCCAGGCTTCGCCTTCTCCAGCTCCTGGACCCAGTACCAGGTAAAGAGACCATAGCGTCTTGCCGTCCTCCGCCTCGATTTCGATGGCCGTCTCATGGTCCCGGGCCGCGCCGATTCGCACCCCCCTTTTCTTGCTGGCGCTGTCTGCAAGACCCGCAAGCTTTTCATCCGACGTTGGATCTGCCCGATCGAAGGTCTGTCTACCCAGCGGGTGCTCGCGATTGTCCCCGTCGACAGATCGGACGCCCGTGACCTTCCCCCGGGTGACCGAAGCGGAGTGGCAGGAATCCGAGACGAAGACCAGGTTCCCTGTCTTCGCGAGAATCGGCTTCAACCAAGCGTTGATCTCGTCATCGAGTATGCCGAAATCGTCAATTCCCGACTGCGCTCCGGAGCGCGCACCATAGGTCACCCAGGTTTGATCCTGATCCCCGCGCTCCTCGTCACCGTTGAGGTCGGGCGTATGCGACCCGTGGCCGGAAAAATGGATGTAGACGAAGTCTCCGGGCTTCACGTCTTTGGTCAGCTTCTCGAATGCTTTGCGCACGCCAGTGTGCGTTGCCTCCGCATCCACAAGCTTGTCGATCTTCGAGACGCCGAACGCGTCCTTCAGCGTGGCCTCCACCAGGTCGATATCCTGGTGCGGCCCATTCAGCGATGGCACCTGGCTGCTGCCATAGTCCTGGATTCCGATCAGCAGCGCATGCTTCTCCCCAGTCGCCAATGCCGCGTGGCAGCACCCCAACATTGCAGCCATTGCGATCGCGCCGACAGTCGACGCCGGGATCCCTGAGCCTTTCATCGAGTCGCCCCCGTCAAACGCAGTGTGTGGCGCGACAACGCGCCCCATCGTTGGTTCGCTGTGCGTGTGGATTCAGTGCCTTCCAACGGATACGCTAGCCGACGGCCAGCATGTCGCCCGGTCGTCGATGTCCATAAACGATCTGCGGCGAATGGCCCTGCCATATCAATCTCCCTGCGGTGTAAGCGTAAGACATGCTTTCGCAATTGCAAGCTCATGCGATCTAGACCGCCCGTCGGTGATGAACTGCCCGCGTCAACCGCCGCGCCGTACTAGACTTAAAGCTCGCTGATTTATCGGCCAGGATAGCCAATAAATCAGTGTCTCATTAGAGCACGGAGGGTGATCCCATGATCGGCGGTATCATTGTCATCATCGTCAGGACTCATCATCGCAATAGCGGGCCCCACCACCGGCGCCATCGTCTCCCGGCGCGATGCCAGCGGGCAACGGCGCAGCGCGCGCGTCGCCGGCAATACGGCGGCCGGGATCGGCGTTCTGATCGTCGTCTACGGGATCTACCTGACCGCCACTAGCGTCTGAGCTCGATCTTCAGATTCGAACTCCGACGGATCACCACAGACCGACTGCACGCGGGCGAGGAAGGTGCCACGGCGCCAGAGCGTCACCTGAACGCTCCGCCATCCGGCCCGGTCCGCCAGGCCTTGGGCCTCAGTTTGAATGCCGCCGTGCCGGAATCGCCGGTCGGGCGCACACGGATCTCGGCCGTGGACGGACTCTCGACATCGAAGCCGGGCGCCGAGAGGATCACGTCCAGGTTCCACTCCAGGGGCTCGTCCGGAGTCGCCCGGTCGTCCGGCAGCCGCATCTCGAGCTCGCCCTGCGTCGGTGACCGCGGCGTCTGGCCCGGCATCGATGTGGACACCCTCCGCGCGGCGTTCCTCGGTCAATTGGAACAGTACGGCGAAGACCTGATCGCGCTCGACGGATTCCGGTGCATCTAGGGTCGGGTGCCGCCGGAGTCGGTAAGCATCGTCCACCAGGGGTGACGTTGGCCGCGTTGCCGTCTCACCGAGGGCTGCTTCCTTCGCCGATTCCGCGGATCGCATCGCAGCCGCTGGCTGCGCGGCTGGCTCTTCCTCGCCTTGTTCGCTGATCACCGCCTGAGCGAACGCCTCAGCCTGTTCCTTGCTGACGGTGCTGCTGGCGGGCGCCTGCGGCTCAGCCTGCGCGGCCGATGCCGCCGCGTTGGGTGCATCCGGCGCCTGCGCGGGGGATGCCCCGTCGACTGGCGGCTGGTCAGCAGCGTCAGATCGACCTCGCTGCCCATCTCTCGAGCTCCGGCAGCCGTCGCTGCAGGTCTGGCGCCAGCCAGACCCCGGAGCCGGCCAGCACGGCGGGGGTGATCACGAGGACCGTGACAACAGCCCGCCATGAGACCCGACCGGCGCCGGACGATGGGTTCGTCGATGGCACGATCACGACAGTCCTTTTCGCTAACCCCACCCCTAGTCTAGCAGCGCCCGGGCGAACGCGGCATCTTCGCCAGGTATCGCCCGGCAGCGCCTGTGAACGGCACGATCAAGCTGCCGACTTACGCCAGTCGGCTTTCGAGTCCCGGTTGTTCGCTGCGTCGTGCGGCTTTACCATGCCGACAGGCGGAACCGGGACCACGCCGCGCGACGGCACCGGTCCTTTTGCATGGAGACGATGAGCCGATGTCTGTTGCACACTTTGCGTGGCGTTTGGCCCTCTCTGGGCTGATCAGCCTGACGGTTTGCTTGATCTCCGCCTGCGGCGACAGCTCGGGTCTGGACGCCGAGGCGCTGCGCACCAAGGCCGGATGCGATCCGGACCGCGTCGAAGAGATCGACGGGCGCCGCCGCCTGGCGTTGATCGTCGGCGTCGGCGAGTACCAGCGCGACGCGGTGCCCGATCTGCCGGGCCCGCCGAATGATGCACGACGCATCTACCGGCTGCTCACCGATCCGAACGGCTATGGCTTCCCGGAGGCGAACGTCTGTCTGCTGCTCGACGGGCAGGCGACCACCGCAAACTTCAAGCAGGCGTTCGAGCAGGCCCTGGTCTCCCGCGCCAGGCCCGGCGACGTCGCGGTCTTCTACTTCGCCGGTCATGGCTCGCAGGCCAAGGACAAGAATGGCGATGAGCCGGACGCCTGGGACGAGACGCTGATGCTGCACGACGCTCGCACCGACGCCGCCCGCGACCTGCTCGACGACGAGTTGAACGATCTGCTGGCGCGACTGCACCGCAAGACGCGCGACGTCACGGTGATACTCGACTCCTGCAACTCGGGCACCGCAACGCGCGCGCCCGCGCAGAGCACCGTCATGGCGCGCTTCGTGGCCCCGGTCGACGGCGACGCCGGTGCTGACCCCGCGATCGCGGACGGCGAAGGCGACGGCGCCGCAAGCTGGGTTCCGGCGGCATTCCCCGGCCTCGCCGCCCTAACAGCGGCCAGCGACAGCAGCTCGGCGGTCGAGAAGGCCGGCCGTGGGGTCTTTACCGACGCCCTGCTGCGCGTGCTCGCACAGGTTGGCGAGCGCCCGTTGACCCTGGCCCAGGTTGCGCGTCAGGTGCCGCCGTTGGTGGCGGCCGAGAGCCCGCAGGTGCCCGGTTTTCATGGCGAGCTGGACCGGCCGGTGTTCGGTAACCGGCAGCGCACGCGCCCTGTGGCTTGGGAGGTCGTCGACGTTGGACCGCCGGTGTCGCTCGGCGGAGCGCCGCTGCCCGGCATCGGCGTCGGCGCCGAGCTGCGCGTCTATCCCGCCTCGGCGACCGGCGCGGACACGCGTGATCCGGGCAGGCCAAGGCGACGCTGGTCGTCGACGCCTTCACCGGCGTCAATGTCTCGGCCAGCGTGGCCGTTACCGGGCCCCAAGCCCACGCCGCTGGAACAAGGCGATCTGGCGGTGCTGGCAAGGCCGGCGGACACCTTCGTCAAGCTCCGCGTGCGCTTGCGCCCGGCCGACGAGCCGGGCGGCGTCCAGGGGCCGCGCGCCGAGGCGCTGCGCGAGCAGTTCAAGGCCGACACGGAGGCCGGCCGGCTGATCGAGCTCACCGACGGCCCAGGCGACTTCGAGCTGCGCGTAGGGACCTCAGACCAGCTGACGGTACATGGGCCCGAGGACCGGGTGCGCAATGTCCTGGCCTCTGCCCGGGACGCGCCCGAGACGCTCTGGCAGCACGCCCGCCAGCGCGCGTTGCTGCAGCTGCGCGGCGAGGGCGGGGCGGATTTCACCGACCAGGAGACCCTGCTGGCGCGCCTCGTGCCGGCCGAGCCGAGTCCCCTGGACGACTGCGTGCGCGGCGCCTGGGGAGCAGGCCGAGCCGAACAGCGAGCAACGGGTCCCGCTCTGCCAATCCTGGAACCTTGAGGTGCGCCTGCATCCGCAGGCCCCGGTGCCACTGCTGATCGGGGCACTGATCCTGTCGACCGACGGCAACATCTTCGCGCTGCCCAGCGATGGCCGAAAGGTGCGGCTGCGTCCGGGCGAGCGGGTGCGATTCCAGGCCGAGCGCGAGACCTTTCAGGGCCGGCCGCCGCTCAATGTCCAAGACCGGGTGCTGGTCTTCGGGACTCAGGAGAGCAATCCGGTGCAATGGACGCGCTACACCCAGACCGCACAACAGACCCGTTCTCCGGCCGCGGCGGGGCTGGAGGCAGCACTGGACCGCTACCTGGCGCCCGGCACCCGCGGCCGCGGCGTGGGCCAGCCGTCGCCCGAGCCGGAGACCGCCACCTGGACCATGAGCCAGGTGACCATGCGGGTGCAGGCCAATCCCGACTTCCCGGCGTCCGACGCGGACAGCGCCGGGCCGTTCGGCTGGGAGGCTTTCGCCGCCGAGCGCTTCGACATCCGCCCCTATCTGCCCGATGACCAGACCACCGGCCTCTTCCGGCTGCTGGTCGAGACGCACCGACTGGCTGAGGCCGCCCGAGAGAATGGCTACGGCTACGCGTCGCACCCCTGGCAGGAGCCCACGCTTGAGCAAAATCTGCGCACCGGCGTGGACAGCGCACGGGCCGTCTGGCTCGCCTTCACCCGTGCCGGGCTGCGCTACAACCGCGACGACCGCCATATCCCGACCAAGGACATGGCGGCACAGGACTCACCGATGCGCGAGCAATTCGAATCCTGCCTGAGCGACAACCGGCTGCAGCCAGGAGACCTGCTGGTCGATCGCGACGAGGAGCAGGGCGACGGCCAGGTGGTGCTGGTCATCGACCCCGCGCGCGGCATTGCCTGGGGCTCACATGGACTCGATAGCACGCCCGCACCGCTGCCTGCCGAGCCCCCGGCTGCGGTGCAGTACCAGAGGATCAAATACCGCCAGGACTGGGCGCGTCTCGGGCGCGACGGCATGCGCCGGGCCGCGTGCTGGCGGCACCGGGCGCTGAGCGCGGAGCACGACGCCGGTCGGAGCGGGCCGGGCAGCGCGGCGTTGGCCAAGGCCTGCGATCCGGCCGCCGGCTGCGGTTGGACGGACCGATGAGCCCCGCGGCTTCTCGCGGCCGCGCCGACCCGAGCTCGCCGGCTCGGCCTCAGAGAGGGGTCTGGCCGGTGCGAATATCGATCGGCGACAGGTCCTCGTCCGGCGACGGTAACGCGCGCGGGATGCCGATGCCGTCGAAGAACAGCTCGATCTCGCGCTCGCGGCGCTTCTCCAGTCCGGCCAGCCGCTTGCCGCCGGCATAGGCCCAGCGGCGCAGCTGGAACGGCACGTCATCGAAACGGCCCGCGTTCAGCCGTTTCAGCAGCGTCGAGCTGCTGAAGTTGCCGCGCCCGACGTTGAACACGAAGTCGCAGAGCGCGGCGAACTGACCGTCGGTCAGCTCCGGCGACACCAGCTCCATCACCGCGATCTGCGGCGTGCGCATGTCGGTGCGCAGCAGCTCCTCGCCCTCCGGCTCGGTAATGCCGTCGCGATAGTCCCGCGGCTCGCTGCCATTGCAGCGCGCCTTTTTGAGCAGATGGCCGTAGCCGATGGTGCAGTAGCCGGCGGCGTCGTTGTAGAGCCGACCGCGGAAGCCCTCCGAGCGCTTGGTCAGTGCGATGCCCTTGGTCGACACCGGCCGCGGCTCGACACCGGCGGGCAGCACCGCCCGCGTCGGCGGTTCGAGGAAGATCCCGGGCGTCAACGCGTCCTCATAGGTCTGGAATCTGGTCTGCTCCTCGTCGCCGCAGCCAACAAGGGCTAGTGTGGTGAGGAGCGCGGAGTACAGAAGGCCATTCGCCAGACGCCTTCATGGACCCCTCCCGATGGGTTGCTCTGCCAATGCGGCCACAAGGACTTACCGTAACCTGGAGTGTAGGAGACCCGGGCGCGGATGCCCAGACGGGGGTCGGAGACAGACCCGCCTGCGCTCGGCCCCTGCCGACGGTTGCGCAACAGGGAGCTGACGTGTCTGTCGCGGCCGGGCAGCTAGGTCCAGACCGGCTTTGACAGCCGGGATTACGGCGGGCCGCGCTGCTAACCGCCGGCCAGCCGCGCATCTCAGGGGCCCAAAAATCGGCGGCGACCAAGGGGGCTCGCCCCTTGGAACCCCCGGAAAAGGGAAAAAGACAAAAGACCATAGTCAAGGGGTTCTCGCCAGGCGAAAACCCCGGTTGCTGCCCCGACCGCCGGTGCGTTCCCGTGGCGAGTCGCAGCGCGCGGGAGCACAGGTTGTCGTTCCAGGAGCCGGCACCGAGGGGCGCGCGCCGGGCGTCATCATTCTTGCTTAAGCA
>CAVOGV010000039.1:0-74652 GCA_963695445.1 uncultured Gammaproteobacteria bacterium
CGCGCGGGTGCGGCGGACCACCCCGGCAATCCGTCGCTCTGCCCGGTCTGGCAATTCCATGAGGTCTACTCCAGCGACGAGGTCAAGGAGTGGGTGCAGCAGGGGTGTCGCAGTGCCGGCATCGGCTGCCTGGAATGCAAGCAGCCGGTCATCGAGGCGGTGCGCGCGGAGCTGGCCCCCGATTCCAGGCGCGTGCCCCGCGAGTTGGAAGCGCAGCCCGAGGTGGTTTGGTCCGCGATCAACGAGGGCTGCGAACGCGCGCGCGACGTGGCCCGAGAGACCATGGAAGAGGTCCGCCTCGCCATGTCTTTGAGCCAGGGCTGAGGCCGGGCTGAGCCCAGGCTGAGCGAGCAACTGGAAGGGGCCTGACACCAAGACCGCATGCAGACCGTCCCTATGCAGAGACATTGACCAACAACCCGCCGAGTCGCCTCCGGCGTCAGCAGGAGATGCCGTTTGCTGTGGTGCAGGGCACGCCGATGCTGACGTTGCCGTTGGACCTTTACATCCCGCCGCGACGCGCTGGAGGTCTTTCTCGATGCCTTTGAGGGGCCTTTGGATCTGCTGCTGTACCTTATCCGGCGACAGAATCTGGACATCCTCGACATCCCCATCGCCCAGATCACCGCCCAGTACATGGAATACGTGGAGCTCATGAAGGACCTGAAGCTCGAGTTGGCCGCGGAATATTTGGTGATGGCCGCGATGCTGTGCGAGATCAAATCGCGCATGCTGCTGCCGCGTCCCGAGAGCGCCGACGACGACGAGGCCGACCCACGCGCCGAACTTGTGCGCCGGTTGCAGGAGATATGAGCGCTTCAAACAGGCGGCCCAGGACATCGATGCGCTGCCGCGACTCGAGCGGGATTGTTTTCCGGTGCACGCGGATGTGCCCGCCGGACACGTGCCGCGCATTCCGCCGACGGTGGAGCTGGTGGAAGTGCTGCTGGCCCTGCGCGAGGTGCTTGGGCGAGCCGATCTGTTCACTAGCCACCGGGTAGAGCGCGAATCGCTGTCGCTGCGCGAGCGCATGTCGCAGGTGCTTGAGCGGGTGCAGCACGGCGGCTTCGTGCCCTTCGTGGCGCTGTTCGATATCACGGAGGGCCGCGCCGGCGTGGTCGTCAGCTTCCTGGCCGTTCTCGAACTGATCAAGGCCGCGACGCTGGAGCTGGTGCAGTCCGAGCCCTACGCCCCGATCCACATTCGCTTGCGGCAGGCCGAGGCGTGAGTTCCTCAGAGCACTCCTCTGGTGACCAGCAGGACGGCCTGGAGGACGGTGAGCAAGGCGTCGGCGCGGGCTCGGTCCCGACGCCCGCGGCGCTCAACGCCCTGTCCGTGCGCGCGCCGCCGGTCAAACAGGTCGTCGAGGGCGCCCTGATGGCGGCCGGCGGGCCGCTGACGGTTGATCAGATCCTTGGGCTGTATCCCGACGATCAGCGTCCGCCGCGGGAAGAGGTCCGCGACGCCGTCGCCGCCATCAGCGATGATTATCAGGGACGCGGCATCGAGCTGGTCGAGGTGGCCGGCGGCTGGCGCATCCAAGTACGCCGCGAGGTCGCCCCCTGGGTCGGCCGGTTGTGGGAGGAGAGGCCCGCGCGCTATTCCCGCGCGTTGCTGGAGACCCTGGCGCTGATCGCGTACCGTCAGCCGATCACCCGCGGTGAGATCGAAGATATCCGCGGCGTCGCCGTCAGTACCCAGATCGTCAAGACCCTGAGTGAGCGTGACTGGATACGCGTCGTCGGCCACCGCGACGTGCCGGGCCGCCCGGCTCTGTTCGCCACTACGCGGCGCTTTCTCGACTATTTTGGGCTGCGGTCGCTGAACGATCTGCCGCCGCTGGCGGAGATTCGCGACCCGTCTTTCTTTGCCGATGCGCTGGACCTGCAGGGCGGCGGCGACAGTGCGGACGAATCCGACGACGGCAGGTCGCCCGCGCGGCTACAGGTGGCCGTGTTCCCAGCAGCCGAGCCGGCGCCCGAAACCGATTCGCCTGCGGAGACCGAGACCGAGATGGAGTCAGGGCCAACGTCGCAGGCCGCATCTGATCGACAGCCCAGTCCAGCGGACAATCCGGAAGGCGGCACGCCCGCCAGCAATGGCGCTGACGGCTACCACGACGACACTAGCACCGACCAGCTTGGAGACGAGACCAATGATCGACCGGCGTAGACCCAGCACCGGCCCGCGCCGCAATCCACCGGCCCCGGCCGGCGAGCCGGTGCGGCTGCAAAAGGCCCTGGCCGAGGCCGGGCTCGGATCGCGGCGCGAGATCGAGGGCTGGATCAGGGAAGGACGCGTGCGCGTCAACGGCCAACTGGCCAAGCTCGGCGACCGGGTGTCGCCCTCCGACCGTGTCCGCGTCGATGGCACCGACGTCAAACGTCGCGCGCCACGTAAGGCGCGGCCCGTGGTGCTCGCCTACCACAAGCCCGAGGGGGAGGTCGTCACGCGTCGCGATCCGGAGGATCGGCCCACGATCTTCCGGCGCCTGCCGGGCATTCGCGATGGACGCTGGATCGCGGTTGGTCGGCTCGACCTCAACACCGCCGGCCTGCTGCTGGTCACCAACCATGGCGAGCTGGCGAATCGGCTCATGCACCCATCGCGGCGCGTTGAGCGGGAATATGCGGTGCGCATACATGGCCAGGTCGCCGACGCAACTCTGAAACAGCTGGTCAACGGCATCGAACTCGAAGACGGGCCGGCCCGTTTCGAAGAGATCGTTGAGTCCGGTGGCAGCGGCGCCAATCAGTGGTTCCATGTGCTGCTGTGCGAGGGCCGTAACCGCGAGGTGCGCCGGCTGTGGGAGGCGGCCGGCTGTGAGGTCAGCCGGCTCAAGCGTGTGCGCTTCGGTAATGTCATCCTCGGTGCCCGCCCGCTGCCGGGCCAATGGCGCGAACTCACCGATGAGGAGGTCGACGGTCTGGTTGCGTTGGCGGGTTTGCCATTACCGGCGGAGCCCACGAAACGGTCGCCGCGCCGCCCCATGCCCGGCGGCGGATCGAGGCCCAATGCCCGTGCTCGTTCTCGCTCCGGGCCGGGCCGCGAAGGCTAGCAGACGATGGCGTTGTGTTGGGGCGCGCCTCAACCGTTATCCGCGAGCCAGGCGTCCAGGTCTTGCTGCTCGCTGAATCCTCCTGATACCTCCGCCAGCGCGAGACCGCCGCTCAGATTTGCCTTGGAGTGGCGTCCACCACCGGGCAGGCACTCGATCGGGTGTCCGTTGTCGAGCTCATAGGTGCTCTCGTCGGTCTGAGGCATCGCCTCGCTACTGTTCAGTAGCGCCCGCCGCTCTTCATCAAGTAGTTGCGCATCTCCGCGCTCTCCAGATTCATCCGCATCAGATTGCTGTGCGTGATGCGGAAGATGGCGCGCATGACCTTGTAGACCAGCCGCGGATTGGAGTCGATCAAGGCCTCGAAGTCTTCGGGTTCCAGTGTCAGCACGCTGACAGCGGTATCGGCACACAGGGCTGCCTTTCGCGCGGAGCCATCGATGAAGGCGCGGGTGCCGGAGCATTCGCCGACGCGCATTTGGTAGACCGTCTCCTCGTGCTCGCCGACCACCTTGCAGACGTTGAGCCTGCCGTCGGCGAGCACGAACAGCGTGCGGCGCTGCTCGCCCTCGCGCACCAGCACCTCGCCCTGTTTCAGTTCCTGCATGCCCATCCGCCCGGCCAGGGTCGCGCATTCGGCGGCGTCAAGCTCCGCTCCCAGGGTGGACTGGGCAACGGCATCGGCAATGTTCAGCTCGGTCATGGTTGGTCACCGCGATCGGGTTACATGGGGAATGGGCGGTACGGCATCGCTGCCGCCTCGCGACGCCCCATAAGTTTAGCGCGTCTGCGTGACAAGGGATGGCCTGGCTTGGCTGCGATTCGGCGGGCATGCCCGGCGCCGACGATCGTTGCGGCCGTGCGGTTGTGCGGTTGTGCGGCTAAAGCCGCACCTACACGGAAGGCACGCCCCGCGCGGGCGATTGGTATCGTCTATGCGTCGATACAGAACTGGCGGATCAGGCGTTTGAGCAAATGCACGGTCGGCGCGATACGGTCCAGCGCCAGGAACTCGTCCGGCTGGTGCGCTTGGTCGATGTCGCCGGGGCCGAGCACCACGGTTTCCATGCCAAGTTGGTTGAAGAACGGCGCCTCGGTGCCGAAGCTGACCGCCTCCGCGGCATGGCCGGTCAGCGCCTCGGCCGCGCGCACGATCGCCGAACTAGCCGCGGTCTCCGCCGGCGGAATGCTCTCGAACAGCGGCTCCACCTGCCAACCCAGTCCGCGCGACTCGGCAACGGCGGCGACACGGCGGGTCAGCTCGGCGCGCAGGTCGGCGGGGTCGAGCCCCGGGAGCACGCGCAGGTCCAAATGCAACTCGCAGTGGCCGCAGATGCGGTTGGGGTTGTCCCGCCGTGAATGTGGCCGCGGATTGATGGTCGGGTAGGGCACCGGAAACGCTCGGGTTGTTGTAGCGGCGCTGCAATTCGTCCCGCCAGGCCAGCACCGCGGTCAGCACCTCGTGCATCACCCTCGAGCGCGTTATTGCCCAGGCGCGGGTCGCTGGCATGGCCACTGCGGCCCGTCGTCGGCACCGCTTCCCCCATCACGCCCTTGTGCATGCGCACCGGCCGGCAGTCCGGTCGGCTCGCCGATCACGGCATAGCGACCCAAGGGTCGGCCGGCATTCACCAGGGCATGGGCGCCGTGCATCGCGGACTCCTCATCGGCGGTGGCGAGGATGATCAGCGGCTGCTTCAGGTCCTTCGCCTTAAGCCCGCGGGCGGCCTCGATGGCGAGACCGAGGAACGACTTCATGTCCGCGGTGCCGAGGCCGTAGAGCCGACCGGCATCTTCGCTCAGCTTGAGCGGATCGTGTTCGCCACAGCGGGGCATCGAAGGGCACCGTATCCGCGTGACCGGACAGCACCAAGCCGCCGGGGCCGCTCCCCAGCGTCGCGACCAAGTTAGCCTTGTCCGGATGCCCTGGAATTTCCAGCATCTCCACCGCGAAGCCGGCATCCGTGAGCCAGCCCGCCAGCAGCTCCAGCAGTGGCCGGTTGCTCTGATCCCAGCCCGGCGTCACGCTGCTGACGGACGGTGTTGCGATCAGCCCCCCCAACATCGTCATCAACGTCGGTGCTTCAGTGGCAGGATGTGCGGCATGGAGTGACTCCGGTGGATGCGTTCGGTTGCGGTTAAGATTGGGGCGGCCCCAGGGAAACTGCACGCATGACGCGACCCGCATCCGAGTACCCGGAGACTCCGCGAAGGTCGGATTTACGACAAATGTCTGCGGCGAAGCGGACCTGGGCGGCGGCCTGCTGGGCGTAATCACGCTGATTGTTCGTGCTTCAAAACCCTGGCTATCTATTGTGCTTATTTTGCTGCATGGACGCACTGCGAACGGCTTCAAGACTGTCTTCCGCTGGCCGAAGCGCTCTGTCGGGCGCTGCGTGACGAGGCCGGTCGGCTTGGCTTCGATGCTGACACGCTCGCAGGCGTCGATGTGCTCGGCGCAGTTTCAATTGCAAACCGATCCGGCCTCGGGCGACGAGGGCCTGCTCGGTGAATGGTTTGATCGGCATCGGTATCGCGTGGGCATGCTCCTGTTCCATGCCGACGGTAGCTTCTTTGCCGAGCACGACATCGTCCGCCCGCATCCGGGCGACCCGCGGCTGTTCGTCGAGGCGGTCGAGGCCTGGGGCCGCGGGGACGACATCCGCTGTGAGGCGCGGTTGATGCCCATGATCGACGAGTCGGCGGCAGCGGATGCCTGAGCATTGCTGCGGCCGCGCGGACATTGCAACGGAGTCGAAGCATGCCAGACACACATCTGATTCTCTATCACAAGCAATCCACCAGTGCCCGCACGCGGTTTCTGCGGTTTAGGCATGGTGGCGTTTGCGGTCCAGAGGTACTGCCGGCCGACGCCACTGTCGATGATCCGGGCGGCGGCAACGCCGCCACGCTGCTGACGCATCCCGGCATGCTGTTGCGTGCGACCGAGACGGCGCTCGATCTGGCGCGTGGCAGCCTGGCGTCGGACGCCGGCTTTCACTGCCGGGTCTTTGCCGGTGCCGACAGTGGCGACGTCTATCTGGCGCACTTCACCAGCATCGACCCGCCCTTCGAGGGCCGCGGATGCGGCGGGCGCGGCATTCATCGATCTCACTCAGGCACGGGGTCTGCCACCGGCGGAGCTGGCCTTGCTGCGGCTCGCCTACGAGCACGTTTTGGGCTGAAGCCGTTTCCGCCCACGCCCTATCGCCACGGCGATTCAAACCACGCTGGCGGGGCATGGCGTGCGGCCAGCGCCTATTGGTGCCGGGGATTTCGACAGGGTCAGGCCGTTTCGGACTAAACTGCGGCCAGTTCCAACTGCTGCTCGGCCGTCGCCATGCCCCGGCGCCTCCGTATCCATATCGACGCTGTCCGACTGCATCCTGTGCGACACGGCCATGATGGTTGTGCGTGTTTGACCGACCGGTGCTTTCCACCTGCACGGTGCCAGCCGTGACCTCAGACTACCGCATCCGTTCCGCGATCAGCCCCGATCTGAACGCCCTGGTGGCGCTGGAGAACGCCTGCTTCGACTCTGATCGACTCACGCGCCGGCAGTTTCGCTATATGTTGGCGCGCGCACAGGCGGTGCTGTTGCTCGCCGAGTCGGCGGTCGCCGCGCCGCCGACCACGGCGGACTTGCTCGGCTACGTGCTGGTGCTGTTCAATCGCGCGACCTCGGTGGCGCGACTGTACTCCATCGCGGTGGCCGGCGCGGCGCGTGGCCGCGGTGTTGGGCGGGCGCTGGTGCAGGCGGCCGAGGAGGCCACCTGGGATGCGGAGCGGGCCTATCTGCGGCTGGAGATCCGGCGCGATAACCTGGCCTCGCAGCGTCTGTTCGAGGGGCTTGGCTATCGCCGTTTCGGCGTGCTGTCGGACTATTACGAAGATCACATGGAGGCGCTGCGCTACGAAAAGCAGCTCGCGCCCTATGCCCGGCGCGCACCGGCGCGGGTGCCGTTCTACGAGCAGACCCTGGATTTTACCTGTGGTGCGTCGTCGCTGATGATGGCGATGCAGGCGCTGTCGCCGGAATTGAGCCTGGATCGCACGCTGGAGCTGCGCATCTGGCGCGAGGCGACCACCATCTTCATGACCTCGGGCCATGGCGGCTGCGGTCCGTTCGGCCTCGCGCTGGCGGCGCATGCGCGCGGCTATCGCGCCGAGGTGTTCGTCAACGACGTCGGCGTGCCCCTGATCGACTCCGTCCGCAGCCCGGAGAAAAAGGAGGTCATGCGGCTGGTGCATGAGGACATGCTGGCCGAGATCGAGCGTCTGCGCATTCCGGTCACCTACGGCACGCTCGGTCTGGACGAACTCGAAGCGCGCTTCAGCGCCGGTGCCGTGCCGCTGGTGCTGATCAGCTCCTACCGGATCTATGCCGAGAAGTTCCCGCACTGGGTGGTGGTGACGGGGTTCGATAAACACTTTGTTTATGTGCATGACCCTTATGTGGATTACGACAATGGCGAGACCCCGTTGGATTCGATGAACATGCCAATACAGCCGGCCGAGTTCCGGCGTATGAACCGCTACGGCCGTGCCGGGCTGCAGGCCGTGGTGCTGATTTCGTTGTCAGTCTTCGCAGACGATCATGGCTGAGCATATCTTGCTGGTGGAACAGGCCAGCGACTGGAAGTCCGCTTTTCCAAGGTTGCCGGTGGTGACCGCCAGGGAGTACCTCGGCGGCGGCGAGGCGTTCTCGCCTAAGCGTCGGCTGCGCGTCGTCAACCTGTGCCGTAGCCATCGCTATCTGAGTATCGGCTACTACTGCTCGCTGCTGGCGGAGGCGCGCGGGCACAAGGTGGTGCCGAGCGTGCGCACCATGCAGGACCTTTCCAGCCGCGGCATCTACGGACTCATCACCGACGAACTCAACCAACGGGTGCAGCGCCTGTTGGGCAAACGTCGCGGTGCGGCCACGCCGACGGCCTACGAGCTGACCATCTTCTTCGGGCAATGCGCCACGCGGGAGTTGCAGCCGCTGGCGCGTGAGATCTTCGAGACCTTTCGCTGCCCGGCGTTGCGGGTCGAACTGAAGCAATCCGAGAGCGGCGCCGGCGGCAGCTGGCGGATCGGGGCCATCAAGGCGCTGACCCTGAGCAGCCTCACCGCGGAGCAGGAACAGGACTTTCTGACCGCGCTGGAGTGGTACCTGTCGCAACGCTGGCGGCAGCCGCGGGCGCGTCTGCGTTACCGCTATGATCTGGCCATCCTGCACGACCCGGACGAAGAGCTGCCGCCGTCCAACCCCAAGGCCCTGCGTCGGTTTCAACAGGCCGGCAAGGCCTTGGGCGTCAACGTCGAGCTGATTCAGCGCAAGGACTTCGGTCGCCTCGCCGAATACGACGCGCTGTTGATCCGCGAGACCACGCGCATCGGTCACCACACCTTTCGCTTCGCCAAGAAGGCCGACAGCGAGGGCATGGTGGTGATCGACGACCCCGATTCGATCCTGCGCTGCACCAACAAGGTGTTTCTGGCGGAGCTGCTGGATGCCAACCAAGTCCCGCGCCCGCGTACCCTGATCCTGCGTCGCGAGACCCTGCTGGACGTGGAGGCCGCGATTCCGTACCCGGTGGTGCTGAAGATCCCGGAGGGGTCGTTCTCGCGCGGCGTGTTCAAGGCCGCGGACCGCGCCGAGCTGAAACGGATCGCGCAGAAGCTGTTCAAGGAGTCGGACCTGATTCTGGCGCAGGAATATCTCTACACGGAATTCGACTGGCGTATCGGCATCCTTGGCCGGCGCCCGCTGTACGCCAGCAAATACTTCATGAGTCGGGACCACTGGCAGATCGTCCGTCACGAGCACGACGGCAGCCACGACGAGGGTGCCTTCGAGACCGTGCCGGTGGAGCAGGCGCCGAAGGACGTGCTGCGCGTCGCGCTGCGCGCCGCCAACCTGATCGGCGACGGGCTCTATGGCGTCGACGTCAAGGCCACCGCGCGCGGTGCCGTCTGCATCGAGGTCAACGACAACCCCAATCTGGATGCAGGCATCGAGGACAAGGTGCTCGGCGAGGGCCTGTATCGCGCCATCATCGAGCACATGGTGGAGCGGTTGGAGCACGGGCGGGCCGAGCGGCGCGGCGGGCGCGGCTGAAGTCGCGCGCCGGCGTCGCCTCAGGAGGGAGGCGGAGACACTAACGCGCAGGGGTCAACCGGGCGCGGTTGTCGTCGTACCCTTTCCCTTCTCTGACCTTTCGGGAACGAAATGCCGGCCGGCGTTGTGAGTAGCACCCGCCAATCGCAGCCTCAGGGCGAATCGGTCGATCGCTCACGGCACCCGGTCGCCGCAGTCCTACCAAAGTGTTTCAACACCGAACAGTCCGAAAGCTGGATCGCGCGTTACCAGCGGCAATCCTTCCAGCGTGCTCTGTGCGGCCAACATTCGATCGAAAGGATCACGATGGTCCACTTCCCAACCACCGGCGCGTAGGGCATGGAGATGACTGACGGGCAGATGCACGAAGCCGTCCGCTGCCACCAATTCGGCGTAGCGGGCGGCGGCATCAGGGACTTCTTCGAGCTTGCCGATACGCTGTTTGGTTGCGATTTCCCAGGCGCTTGCAGCGCTCGCATGGATCGTGTTCGCAGGATCGGCGATGGCCGCTCTGGCCTGATCGGACAACCGCGGATCATCGGTGAACCACCACAACAATGCGTGTGTATCCAGAAGCAGTCGCATCAGCGCGATTCCCAGGCATCCAGCTCCGCATCCGGCAAGGCGTCGAAGAACGCCTCACCGACCTTGCCGGCAAGCCGACCGGGCCGACGCTGTGGCGAGGCAGGCTCCAGCGGCACCAGCCGTGCATACGGCTTACCGGCTTTGGCAATAATGATCTCGTGCCCCTGGTGCGCTTGCTCCAGAAGCTTCGAAAAGTGGGTCTTGGCTTCGTGAACGTTGACTATCCGACCCATCAGGCCTTCCAGGTAGACTTAGTCGATGACTAAGTCTACTTTTCCCTAACGAAGGCTACAAGCGCTACGTGCGACACCCTGGCATCGGCGGCATCGAAGGGAGGATCGATCGCAACAGCATGCCGCGGAGGGGCAACGGCGTGGCGTCGCTGCCGCGTGGTGCCTGGAGTGCTGCTATGCTCGCGACCGCGGCGCACGGGGTGCCGCGGTCAACCGGGAGCAGTACGTGGCACGCATCGATCGAGACAGCGACAACCCGACGCGGGCGGATCTGGAGGCGGCGCTTGGACGGTATCGTCCGCTGTTCGGCGATGTGGTCGACGATTGGGACGGATTCATCGACGCGCTGCTGCGACCGCTGCCGACCTGCCTGTGGAGCAACCCGGCCCGCATCGATGGGGCGGACTTGGCGGCGCTGATTGCGGAAGAGGGGGTCGACGCGGAGCCGATCCCCTGGCTGGATGCTGGGTTGGCCGTTGGGTCGAGCGTTGGATCAAATGGTGCTGGTGTGGCTTCGCGGATTGATGCCGCAGGTCCGGGCCGCGCCTTTCGCCTCCCGCCGGGCTTCAAGGCCGGGCAGCGCTGGTGGTATTGCGCCGGGTTGGCGCATGCACAGGAGGAGGTTTCGCAACTGCCCGTGACGCTGCTGGACTTGCACCCTGGGCAACGCGTGCTGGACCTGTGCGCGGCGCCGGGCGGCAAGACCGCGCAGATCGCGCTTGCGCTCGGCAACCGCGGCACGCTGCTGGCCAACGACTTCTCGCCGGAGCGTCTCTCCGCATTGCAGGGCAACCTGGACCGGGTCGGCATTGTCAATTGCAGCACCACCTGGTGCGACGGCGGTAATTATCCGGCCGCCGCCGGCCCGTTCGACCGCATCCTGGTGGACGCGCCCTGCTCCAGCGAGGGCACGTTGCGCCGCAACCGCAGCCTGGCGTTTCGCATCGGCACCGAGCGCAACGAGCGCATGGCCTCACGCCAACGGGCCTTGCTGCGCAAGGCGGTGCAGCTGTGCCGACCGGGCGGTCGCATCGTCTATTCCACCTGCACCTTCGCGCCGGAGGAGAACGAGCTGGTCGTTGCCGAGGCGCTCGAGGCGAGTGCCGGGCGGCTGAAGCTGGTGCCGGTGACGGTGCAGGGCCTTGTCACCAGCTCTGGTGTCACGCGTTGGCTGGGCCGTGAATTGGATGCAAGCCTGGCGCGCTGCCTTCGCGTCTGGCCGCACGGGAATGACACCGGCGGCTTTTTCGTCGCGGTGCTGCAGAAGGCGGCGGATGCTGCCTGTGTTGCGGAGCCCGCGAGCGCGACGTTGACCTTGGCCCAGAACGACGGCGACTGGGTCGGCGATCTTGCCGAACATTACGGCCTGCCGGATCGGCTGCTGCCGGAGTTTAGCCTGCATCGACAGACCCGTCGCGGGCTGCACCTGGCCGCTGCCGACCATGCCCCACCCGCGGCCCCCGCGCCCCAAGGCAGTGGTCTGTTCCTGTATCGCACCAATCTGCGCCCGCCCAAGCTGACCACCGCCGGCGCGCTGCTGCTGGGTCCTCATGCGACCCGCAACCGGATCGACCTGACCACAACCCAGCGCGACGCCTATCTGCGCCGCGAGGAACTGACGCCGCCCCCGCGGCAGACCGGCGATTGCGGCCTGGGTCAGGTGTTGTTGCGCTATCGCGGCGTTACCCTCGGTGTTGGCGTACTTCACCGTTCCGGCACCCTCGAGAGCCTGTTCCCGCGAAAATGGAGCGGCTGCGCGGCCGGCGCGTAACCGCCTGCTGGATCAGTCGTGCGTCGCTCTTCCGCGGACAGGGCGGCAGCGGCAGTTGGACCGAGGCGGTTCGGTTTTGAGCAAAGCCGTTCCGCGTGCTAGCCTTCCGGCCCGTCCAAAGTCTCGCGCCGCCGTCGCATGCCCATGCCCGACTCCGAACTGCTTGCCCAACTGCTCGCGCTGATGGCGCGGTTGATGGAGGAAACCGAAGGCTATCTCGACCGTCAGGACGACCCTCAGCTCTGGTACAACCGGGGCTACGCCAACGGCATGGCCGCCGCACTCCGCGAGTTGGGGCATGGTGAGCGAGTCGACCTGACCGTTTCGGCGGACCCCTACGAGGTCGCCCGCGATCAGGATCACCTACCCTGGGGCAAGGCATACGAGCACGGTCACGACATGGGCACCAAAGAGACCTTCGAGGTCATGCGCCCGGGTTGACGGCGCTCACCTGCCGCCCCGCGGCCGCGCTCCGCTAGCTGGCGAATGCCGGCGCGGATGTCGGTTATTCCCGGCAGAAACGACGCTTTAAGGACCGAGAAACCTCGCGACGCGAAACTCGTTACTCGTCACTTTCCCAACACCGCCTCTGCCGGCGACGTCGAAAGGCAAGCGCCCGACAGCCGGCAGTGTGCCAAGCCGCTCATCACAGGATCGACCCATGCCCAAGCTCGTCTCGTTCAATACCAACGGCATCCGCAGCCGGCAGCATCAGCTCGAGGCGCTCAAGGCGCGCCACGATCCGGACGTAATCGGCATCCAGGAATCCAAGGTGGCGGACGATGCCTTCCCGGTCGGGATGATCGAGTCCCTCGGTTACGTGCCCAACTATCACGGCCAGAAGGGCCATTACGGCGTCGCACTGCTGAGCAAGGAGCGACCGCGCGCGGTGTTCAAGGGCTTTCCCACCGATGAGGACGACGCCCAACGGCGCGCCATCACCGGCATCTTCGGCCTGCCGGACGGCAAGGACCTGACCGTGATCGACGGCTATTTTCCCCAGGGCGAAAGCCGCGACCATCCCACAAAATTTCCCAACAAACGGCGCTTCTACGCCGACCTGGCAGTCTACCTGCGTCAGCAGTTCCGTCCTGATCAGAATCTTGTGCTGATGGGGGACATGAACGTTGCGCCGCTGGACGCGGACATCGGCATCGGCGCCGACAACGCCAAGCGCTGGCTCAAGACGGGCAAGTGCAGCTTCCTGCCCGAGGAGCGCGACTGGCTCAAGGTACTCACCGATTGGGGTCTGTATGACGCCTACCGCGTCGTGCACCCCGACGTCGACGACCGTTTTAGCTGGTTCGACTACCGTTCCCGTGGCTTCGAGCGCGAGCCCAAGCACGGTCTGCGCATCGACCTAATCCTGGTCACCGCCCCCATCCGCGAGCGTCTGCGCGACGCCGATATCGACTATGACATCCGCGCGCTCGAGAAGCCCTCGGACCACTGCCCGGTATGGATCGAAATTGAGTGACGAGGGGCGAGTGACGCGTAGCGGGGAAGATTCCCGACAACAAGCGCCTTGTCGCACTGCAACTTGGCGCGTCCGGGAAAAATTCCGCTGCTCCAAGCAACCGATTGCCCGGCCGCTATTGCCGCGTCCGCAACACTGTATTGGCTGCCCTGTGCTGGTTTGTGGGCGGTAATGCCGCCAACTTTGCTGGCATCACGAGCGTTATCAATCGGAGGTCGCCATGATCAGTATTCGTCCCGCCGCCGAGCGCGGTCACGCCAACCACGGCTGGCTCGACAGCTATCACAGTTTCTCGTTTTCTAGTTACTACGACCCCGCGCACATGGGCTATTCGAACCTGCGCGTGATCAACGAAGACCGCATCGCGCCGCGGGGCGGATTCCCAACCCATGGGCACGAGGACATGGAGATCGTCACTTACGTGATGGAAGGGGCCTTGGAGCACAAGGACAGCATGGGCAATGGGTCCATCATCCGGCCCGGCGACGTTCAGTACATGAGCGCCGGCACCGGCGTCCGCCACAGCGAATACAACCCGTCCGCCGACGAGCCTGTGCACCTCCTGCAAATTTGGCTCCTACCCAACCGAAACGGTGTCGAACCGCGCTATGCACAGCAGCACTTCGCCGCGGAGACGCGGCGCAACCGATTGGCGCTGCTGGTGTCGCCGGACGGGCGCGACGGCTCTATCGCTGCCCATCAGGACGGCCTGCTGTTCGGCACGCTGATCGACGACGGGTTCGCGCTGGAGTATCCATTGGCAGCCGATCGCAGGGCCTATGTGCATGTCGCCCGCGGCGCGGCGAAGGTCAATGGCGAACTGCTGCGCGGCGGTGATGCCGCGCGCATCGATGCGGGCGATTCGGTGCGGATCGAAGGCGTCGACGCTGCCGAGGTGCTGTTGTTCGATCTGCCATAGCTTTCTTGAGGGCCTGAAGCCTCGGCAGATGTGTCACGTTTGATCGCGACAACGCGGTTGCCGAGTCAACGGCCAAGGGCCAAGGGCTGAGCGCCGTGGTCGCGCGACCGCTACTGAGCGGCTGCTCTCTGCCGTTGGCGCTTGGCCGAGTTGGAGCAGCGCAGCGATGGATCAGTGCGGGACTGCGTGAATTCCGCCGCATGTGCGCCCATGTGCGGCTTCGATAGCGTGCCTGAACGGCGCGGTCACCAACACTTGGAGGGCTTCATGAGCGACAAACCGATTACCGATTACCCCGGCAACGAGATCGATGTGCACTGGGACAAGCGCCTATGCATCCATATCGGCGAATGCGGTAGCGCCAACAACACGTTGTTTCAGGGCGGCCGGGATCCCTGGTGCGTGCCCGACGATGTCGGCCGCGCCGAAGTCCGGGAGGTGTGCGAACGCTGTCCTAGCGGCGCCCTGAGCTATACTGACAAGACCGGCGAAGCCGAGCAGGCGCCGGACGAGAACACCGTGACGCTGATCTACAACGGCCCGATGTATGCCACCGGCAAGCTCGACATCGACGGCGCGCAGCCGGGCATGACCGGTGTGCAGTTCCGCGCCGCTCTGTGCCGCTGTGGCGCCTCCAGGAACAAGCCTTTCTGCGATAACAGTCACCTAGACGCGGGTTTCCAGGATTTCGGCGCGGTTGGCGACAAGGGGCCCGGAAAGACCGCCAACGGCGGTCCGCTCAAGGTCAAGGCGGTGCCCAATGGACCGTTGATGGTCGAAGGCAATCTAACCATCCGTGCCGGCAGCGGCCGTGTCGCCTGGCAAGGTGAGAAGGCGTTCCTGTGTCGCTGCGGCGCGTCCAAGAACAAGCCCTTTTGCGACGGCAGCCATAAGGCAGCCGGCTTCCAGGCGGAATAGCGCTCCGCGGTCTCAACCGGCCATCCGGGCCGATTTCACGACGACGGCCCTACCGTTGGAAGGGCCGAGTTCCAACGGCCAGCAATGCGCAATTCTGCCGGACAGCGGCCCTTGGCACTCGGCGCTTGGTCTACCTTCGCAGTGCGCAGTTTGAGCAACGCCGGCCCCTCGCGCCAGTTGGACGGCAGTCCTTGCCAATGCCCCGCAGACTGAACGTCGTTCGACAGGCTGCATCATGCGTTATGCTCTGACTCCCCGCGATACGACAACTAGAAAGAGGACTCATGGGAGATCAGACAAGCCGGCACCCGACGCTGCGCGGGTCGGAGGCCGACCCTTCGCCGTTTCTTTTGCAGCATCGGTTGCAGCGTTGCTCGGCGGCCTGTTTGATGGCCAAGTGGCGGCCTCAGTGGTTGGGCTGGACGTCCGCCTGGTTGTTGATCGCCACGCTGCTGGCGGTGGCCGCGGTGCATCCGGCCATGGCCCAGCAGCCCTGCCTGAAACTAGTCTTCAATCGCTACTGCCTAGGTGGCGATGTCAACGCGATGGCGCAGCAGTCGGCGCCCGCGATGCGACAGGATGAAGGGGACCGGGTCGCGCTGATCTACTACGAGGGTCGTGAGCGCATCTACGTGCTGGCGTGGCGGGGACGCGTCTACAAGGTGCTGCGGGCCTATCGCATCGCCTCGCAACTGCATTATGAGGAACTGTACCGCTTGTTGCGCGACAAGTACGGCGACGGCGAAGACCGTAGTAGTTTCCCGGCCAGTGCCCGAACCACGGGTCTCAAACAGATCGCCATCCGCCGCGGCGAGGGGCAGGCGGCGCATTTTTGGCAGGCGTCCGAGGGTTGGCACATCGAGTTGAGCTGGACGCGTGAGATGGGGCTGGCGCTCGCCTACATCGCCGACGAACTGGATCAGGCGCAGACCGCGGCGGTGCAAAGCGGATACTGAGTCTGTGCTTACTCAATCCGGTACCGCGTCGATCGCCTCGCCGTCGGTGGAGACCGCGAGCAATCTTGCCGTCACGATGCGATCGACGCTCGTCGCGTCCGGATGGCGCAGTCTGACCGGTAGATAGTTCGGCGTGTAACAGGCCCGGTACGGGCCTGCCTCGTCGCTGCTGATGCCTTCCATCAGCAGCGGCTCCCGACGCCCCAGCTGACGCTTCAACAATACCGGCTTTAGAAGCATGCCCAGCGCATGCAATCCCCGCGATCGCGCGCGCTTGACTGCGTCCGGTACCTGGTCGGGCATGGTCGCCGCGCGGGTGCCCCTGCGCGGCGAGTACGCAAAGATGTGCAAATGGCCGAAGCCGATCCGCTCGACGAAGTGCATGGTCTGGCGCCATTCGTCGTCGCTCTCGCCGGGAAAGCCGACGATGATGTCGGTGGTGACGTTGAGGTCCGGTACCGCGTTACGGGCTGTCTCCACCAGGCGCGCGAACTCGCCGCTTTTGCAGCGCCGGGCCATGCGCCGGAGCACGCTGTCGGCGCCGCTTTGTAGTGGCAGATGCACGTGAGGCATTAGGCGAGGGTCATCGAACAGCTGCCAGAAGCCGTCCGGCAGGTCCCAGGGTTCGACCGAGCCGAGCCGGATTCGTGGCACGTCGGTGTCTGTCAACACGCGGGCCAGCAATCCGCTCAGGCTGTCGCCGATGTCGCCGCCATAGCCGCCGGCGTGGACGCCGGCGAGTACGACCTCCTGGATGCCGCTCTCGGTCAGCTGGTTGATCTCGTCGCAGATCTCCGTGGCGGGCCGGCTGCGCTCCTCGCCGCGGGCGCGGGTGGTGATGCAGAAGGTGCACTGGTAACGGCAGCCGTCCTGAATCTTGACAAAGGCGCGCTGGCGTCCCCGCGCGAACAGCGCGTCTGCGGCGGACTCGGTTGCGGTGGCGGGCATCAGCGGCAGCGCCAGCTCGGCGCTGGCGATCTCCACCAGCCGGTCCTTGTCGGCGTTGTTCACCAGCAGGTCGATGCCCGCGTCTCCTAGGTCCTCGCCGTCGAGAGACGCCGCGCAGCCGCTGACCACCAGCCGCGCCCGCGGATTATCACGCTGGGCGCGGCGCAGCAGCTTGCGCGACTTGCGTACGGCCTCGCTTGTCACGGCGCAGGTGTTGATCACGACTAGGTCTGCCGGTTCCGTATCATGCGCAATGACGCAGCCGCGCTGCCGAAACTGGCGTGCCCAGGTCTCCAACTCCGCCTCATTCAGGCGGCAGCCGAGGGTTTGCAGTTTGACGCGCATGGTTGTCTCTGCTCTGGGGGCTTGGTTTGAGTGGCGAGGGCCAAGGGCCGGACGGGGACGGTCCGCGTTGCCTGTTCCAGATGCTGGGCGCGTCGGTCATGACTCAGGCGCAAGCGGCGCAATCCGTGCGCCAGCGTCAGCATACGCGGTGATAGTGTTCCTGGTGCAGCGTCACCGCGAAGGGTGAGTCCGCTGTCCCCGCTCTCAGCGTGGCGGCCTGCCTTCCGGTGGCGGTGGCGGCGCGTTCTGGTGCAGGATCATGACCCAGCCGTCGCCGCGGCGGCGGAACGCATTGGTCGCGAACAAGGGGGGTACACCGCCGGGCGGGCCTTCTGCGTTGTTGCGCTCTTCGACGTAATGAATCGCAACGTCGCCGATCTCGACCCAGTGCAGGTGGCGGACCTGGATGTCGAGCGGCACGTCGCTGCGCAGCAGGTCGCGGATCACGTTGCGCACCTGGCCACCATGAATGAACGGTTGCATCGGCAGCAGTAGCGCGATGTCCGGCGAGTCGTCCCAAACACGCATCATCAGTGCGTCGTTGCGTTCCTCGAGGGCGTCGTAGAAGGCGTCCTCGGCCTGTTGCGGGGTTGCGAAGGGCTGGCTCACTGCTGCTCCGGGGTCTGGGCAGGTTGCTGACCAGGTTGCTGACTGGGTTGTTGGCCGGGTTGCTGACCGGGCTGTTGCTCCGGCGCGCCAGACGCTGCCGCCAGGCGCGGGATGACGATGAGGATGCCGCCGTCGCCGTCTTCGCGCAGCATCGCGTTGAGGTCGCCATCCGGCGGCACCCGCAGACGCTTCATCTGGCTGCCACCGGACCAGCTGTAGCTGCGCCGGAAACCGCGACCGTCGGCGAAGGTCTCCGTGCGGTCGGTCTGAGCGGATTGTTCGGCGATGATCACCAGCCCGGAACCGGCAGGCATGACCTGTACCTGCGCCGGGTCGAGACCGTTCAGCTCAATGTCGAGGGTGTATGCCTCGTCGCTGCGGTGCTGGGTCAGGCGCATGCCGGCGAACATAACCGAGTCTGCGGCGCCGCGCGTCATTCTCTGCTGCAATCTCTCCGGCATCGGATAGGGGTCCGGCATTGGAGCAGGTGCGACCTCAGGCTGTGGAGGCATCGGTGCATAGCCCTGCGGCGGGTAGTCCATTGGCGGTGTCGGCGGCCAGGTCGTCTGATAGCCTGGGTCGCCGTAATCCAGCGGAGGTGCCGGATAGCTCATGCCGGGGCCCGGGGCGTAAGCATGACCCCGTAGGGGCGCGCCATCCATCAGTAGCGGCTCCGCCGACGGCGTCCAGGCGCCTGCCTGTGCCACGGTCAAGAGCAAGGCGATACCGGTCGCGCAGCGTTGAGTAAGCTGGGATGTTTGCATGATGGATACCTCTTGAACTACACAGGGGTTGGGCACGCGGCCCGGTGCTCACGTCGACCTGACGCGAAGCCTAGCTAAATTATAGTGATCGATCAGCACTGGCGCAGCGTCCACGTGGGTGTGCCGTCGGATCCGAGTATGCCGTGCCGGATCAACCAGACGCGGGCGTCTTCCGCATCCTGCTCGAACCATGCCTGTGCTGACCCGAGTCGAAACGTGTAGCCCCACGCGTCCATGTCCGCGCACATTCGTGCGCAGCCGACGCCGGGGAAGGCGCCGGCGAGCACGACCTGAAGGTAGCAGACCGCATCCTCCTCCGCGTAATCGCCGCCGGCATCGGTGTGCAGCCGGGCGCGCCGGGCCGGGTCCATGCAGATGAAGTGGCAGGCCTCATGCAGGGCGGAATGCAACGGGGTATCCTGACGCACGAAGAGGTCGCTACCGATGATGCCTGCTTCAGGAGGCCCCCAGAAGCTGCCTGGAATCGCGTCGCCGTCGGCGACGGTTTTGACCGCTAGGCCGTAGCGGCTCAGTACGGCCGGCAGCGCCGACAAGTCTGCCGCTTTCGCTTTCGGATCGTGCGTCGATCGCGTCATAGAGTTTGTTTTACCGTTGTTTTTCCATTGTTGTGTTCCAATCGCACTCGGTCATGCTAGGGTGGAGTCTCTGCTAACGGGGTGCGGCCATGGCCAGATTGCTTGCTGATCAGTTGTCGGTTGCTGCCGGTGGGTTGCAAACAGATCCCTCGCTGTTGCAAGCCGTTGCATCGCGGTCGCGCTTGCTCGGCGCGATCGCCGTCGGCGGCTTCTGTGGTGTCCTGATCACGCTGTCGCTGGCCGGGCCAGTGGCGATGGAACCCGGTCTGATGCGGCTGTTGCATGGCATGGTCGCGATCAAGGGCTTGATTTTCATGGCGGCAGCAGCGGTGGTGCTGCGCCGCCTGCGTGGTCCGGTAACGGCTCGCACACTATCCGGCTATGCCGTCGGTCTGGGCCTGTCTGCCGGCGCGCTGGCCTGGCTCTGGGGCCTGTCCGGTTTGCTGCTGGGGTCGATCGCCTTCTACGGTGGCCTGGTCTTGGCCCTCAAGACGGCATCGCGGGACCGATTATTGGTTGCCGGCTTCACCCATGGGCGCGCCTAGCCCGGCTTGCAAAGCGCGGGGACAGCCGATAGTTTACGCGCTCGCCGCCGTCGGCCTGTCCACCGTGTTCCCACCGATCCATGCCCGCGCTCGTTGCTCGCCAGCTTAGCAAGACCTACCGCAATGGATTCGAGGCCCTGAAGGGCGTCGACCTCACCGTCGAAGAAGGCGATTTTTTTGCGCTGCTGGGTCCGAACGGGGCCGGCAAGTCGACGCTGATCGGCATCCTGACG
Source organism: uncultured Gammaproteobacteria bacterium (assembly GCA_963695445.1). Lineage (GTDB taxonomy): Bacteria > Pseudomonadota > Gammaproteobacteria > Chromatiales > Chromatiaceae > Thiohalocapsa. Next base: position 20,064 of record CAVOGV010000039.1, read on the forward strand.
TCGCTGGTAAACAAGTCCGCCGGCAGCGTTGAGGTGTTCGGTCACGACCTAGATCGAGAACCCGAGCAGGTCAAGTCTCTGCTCGGGGTCGTGCCCCAGGAGTTCAACTTTAACCTGTTTTTGCCCGTGGCCGAGGTGGTGATCAACCAGGCGGGCTATTTCGGCATTCCGCGTGCGGAGGCCCGCGCCCGCGCCGAGTTTTACCTGCGCAAGCTCGATCTCTGGGATCGTCGCAAGAGCGAGATGCGGCTGCTGTCCGGCGGCATGAAGCGTCGCCTGATGATCGCCCGGGCTTTGGTGCACCGGCCACGATTACTGATCCTGGACGAGCCCACCGCCGGTGTCGACATCGAGATCCGCCGCAGCATGTGGGCCTACCTGCGCGAACTAAACGCGGGCGGTACCACGATCATCCTGACGACGCATTACCTGGAGGAGGCCGAGAGCCTGTGTCGGACGATTGCGATCATCGACCAGGGCCGCATCGGGGCTGTCGCCGACACCGCAACCTTGCTCGCCGGGCTCGATACCGAGACCTTTGTGCTCGACCTGAAGGGCAGCGCCGAGGTGCTGCCGGTGCTCGACGGCTTTGCGCTGGAGCGCGTGGACGCGCGAACGCTGGAGGTGCATGTCAGCCGCGAGCAGAGCATGAACGCGCTGTTTGCCGCCCTGTCGCGCAGCGGCATTGAGGTGATGAGCCTGCGCAACAAGCAAAATCGATTGGAGAAGCTATTTCTGGACATGGTCGACCAAGGACGCGAGAAGGCCGCATGAAATTCGACAGCGACCGCTGGCAGCGCTACTGGGTCACGTTCTCGACGCTGCTGAACAAAGAGGTCATGCGCTTCTCGCGCATCTGGGTACAGACGGTGCTGCCGTCGGCCATCACGACCACGCTGTACTTCGTCATCTTTGGCCGGCTGATCGGCGAGCGCATCGGCGATATGGGCGGCTTCGCCTACATGGATTTCATTGTGCCGGGGCTGGTGTTGATGGCGGTCATCACCAATTCTTACAGCAACGTCGTATCGTCGTTCTACAGCAGCAAGTTCTCGCGTTTTGTCGAGGAGCTGCTGGTCTCTCCGGCGCCGAGCTGGGTGATTCTGGCCGGTTACGTGGCTGGCGGCGTGGTGCGGGGCCTGATCGTTGGCATCGTGGTCATGGCCGTGGCAATGCTGTTCACGGACCTTAGCGTGCACAGCTATCCGATCACATTGTTGGTGTTCGTGCTGACGTCGATCCTGTTCGCTCTTGGCGGCTTCATCAATGCCGTGTACGCCAACAGCTTCGACGACATCTCCATCGTGCCGACCTTTGTGTTGACGCCGCTGACCTATCTGGGCGGGGTGTTCTACTCGATCGAGCTGCTGCCCGAGTTCTGGCAGACAGTGTCATTGGCCAATCCTGTACTCTACATGGTCAACGCATTCCGCTACGGCTTGCTCGGGGTCAGCGACATCCCGCTGTTCGTTGCCTTCGGACTCATTCTCGGCTTCATCTTCGTGCTCGGTTACTACAGCCTGTCCCTGCTCGAGCGCGGTGTTGGCATCAAGAGCTGATCGAGCGCTCTCCGTCGCCGATGCCACCTTCCGCTTGAGACAGGCGGCACGCGATGGGATCATTAAGCCGCTGAAGAAAAAGGTCGTGGTGGCATCTGGAACGGGTCCGGCCATGGCTGTCGCCCATTTCCGTTCATTCCCAGTTCCGTTCATTCTCGTTGTCTGTCAGCATGCCAAAACAATCACGCAAAAACCCCAAACGCCGCAAAGGCGGCATCGGCCTCTGGGGCTTCCTGTTTCGCGCGTTCTTTCTGCTGACGCTGGCCGTCGGACTGGTCGCGGGTCTCTACGGCATTCACCTGGACAAGGTGGTGCGCGCCAAGTTTGAGGGCAAGCGCTGGGCCCTGCCGGCGCGGGTCTATGCGCGTCCGCTGGAACTGTACGTCGGCCGGCCGCTGACTCGCGACGAACTGCTCGGCGAACTGCAGCGGCTTGGCTATCGCGAAGGCGCGCGACTCCGGTCGCGACGGCGGCTGGCGGGTCGATGGCGAGGCCATCCTGATCCAGAGCCGCGAATTCCGTTTCTGGGACGGCAAGGAGCCCGCGCGCCGATTCACCGTGACGCTCGAAGACGACATCGTCACCGACCTGGTCGACGCCGACAGCGGGTCGCCGCTGGCGTTGGTGCGTCTGGACCCCGCGCTGATCGCCAGCATCTACCCCACCCACAATGAAGACCGCGTGCTGCTGCGGCGCGAGCAATTGCCGGACGACCTGGTCAAGACCCTGTTGGCGGTGGAAGACCGCAAGTTCTACCAGCACAATGGCGTCGATCCCAAGGGTATCGTCCGTGCCGCCTATGAGAATCTCATGGCCGGGCGCACCGTGCAGGGTGCCAGCACGCTGACACAGCAGTTGGTCAAGAATTTCTATCTCACCCAGGAGCGGACGCTCGAACGCAAACTCAACGAGGCCTTCATGGCCCTGTTGCTGGACCGACGCTATCCCAAGGACGACATCCTCACGGCCTATGCCAACGAGGTCTACATGGGGCAGGACGGTAGCCGCGGCATTCATGGCTTCGGGCTCGCCAGCCGCTTCTATTTCGACCGCGAGCTCGATGAGTTGGGCATCCCGGAGACGGCGATGCTGGTGGGCATCCTCAAGGGGCCCTCGGAGTTCAACCCGCGGCGTAATCCTGACAAGGTGCTGGAGCGGCGCAATCTGGTGATCGATCTGATGGCCCATCATCAGATCATCTCCGTCGCCGATGCCGAGGCTGCCAAGCAGCAGCCTCTCGGTCTGCGCGACGGCGGCGCCCAACCCTCCGGCGAATATCCGGCCTTCATCCAGCTGGTCCGGCGCCAGTTGCAGCGCGACTATCGCGAGCACGACCTACGTTCCGAGGGGCTGCGCATCTTCACGACGCTCGACCCATTGGCCCAGGCCGATGTGGAGCAGGCGGTGCGCGAGCGTCTGCCGGCGCTGGACAAGCAGCGCGGCTTCAAGTCCGGCACGCTGGAGACCGCCGCGGTGGTCACGTCCGTCGCCCAGGGCGAGGTGCTGGCGCTGGTCGGCGGGCGCGATCCCGCCTTCGCGGGTTTCAACCGTGCGCTGGATGCGGTGCGCCCCATCGGCTCCCTGATCAAGCCCGTGATCTACCTGACCGCGCTGGCGCAGCCGGAGCGGTACTCGCTGGTAACACCCATCGCCGACAAGCCGGTTTCGCTGCGCGTCGGCGGCAAGCTCTGGCAGCCGAAGAACTACGACCACCGCGTGCATGGCAGCGTGCCGCTGTACCGCGGGCTGGCGAAGTCCTACAACCTGGCGACGGTAAATCTGGGCCTCGAGCTGGGGGTCGATCAGGTCGCGCGCATGCTCTACGATCTGGGCGCCGTGCGTGACATCGACGCCGTGCCGGCCATGCTGCTGGGCTCGGTGTCGCTGCCGCCCATCGAGGTCGCGCAGGTCTATCAGACCATCGCCGCCGGCGGCTTTCGTGCGCCGTTGCGCACCATTCGCGAGGTGCTCGACGCCTCCGGCAGGCCGCTGAATCGCTATCCGCTGGCGGTCGAGCCGGTCGTGTCCGAGGACGCCGCCTATCTGACGCAATGGGCCATGCGCCAAGTGGTCAAGCAGGGCACCGCCACCTGGCTCAACAAGCGGCTGCCGTCCGAGCTCGTGGTCGCGGGCAAGACCGGCACCACCAACGACATGCGCGACAGTTGGTTCGCCGGGTTCAGCGGCGACAAGGTGGTGGTGGCCTGGGTCGGGCGAGATGACAATCAGCCCACCAAGTTGTCCGGCTCCACCGGCGCGCTGCGGCTGTGGGGGGACATCATGGCGGGGCTCGACAGTCAGCCGCTGAGCGAGCAACCGCCGGACAGCGTGGTCGTGGCCAGTGCCTGCGGAAGCTCCGGTATCCCGTTCAGTCGTGGCCATGTGGGGGCCTGTGGCAGCGGTGGCGGCAGCGACGACGGGCGGGTTGCCCGTGCCGCGCCCGAGCAGGCGGCCCCGGTCGTCGCCCAGGAGAGCTCCCGCCCGCAGCCGAAGCCCGAGCCGCGTGCCCGCGAGCGCGAGCAGCAACGCAACGTTAGTCCTTTCATGAGCGATTTCTACGGAAACTGAAGATGCACAGAGCAACACCGGTGTTTCTGATTCCGCTACTGGTCACGGCCTGCGCCATGCCGGAGCGCTCGGAGCCGCCCGCGCCGATCGTCGAGTCGAGCAGGCCGGCGCAGCAGCCCGTCGAGGTGGCGCCCAAGCCGGAACCGAAACCGGAGCCAGCGCCGGCCGAGCCCCGCCCCACCACGGTCTATGCGTATACGCCGCCGGAGTCGATTCCGGACCCAGCGCCGAAGCCGGAACGACGCCGGAGCCTCCGCCGGCCGCCGCGGCCCCGACGTCGGAATCGGCGCCAGCGACTGCCGCTGCGGCGCCGAAACCGGCTCCGCAGTCGCCGGCCAAGCCAACGGCTCCGGCTCCTGCCCCGCAAACGCCCGCGGCCCCGGCAAAGCCCCCGGCGCAGGTTGCGCAGACGCCGAAACCGGTTGCTCCGCAGCAACCAGCCGCCGCGCCGCAGCAACCGCCTGCACCGGCACCGGTGCCGGCTCCCACTCCTGCCGCACCGCCAGCCCCCGAGGTGGCGATGGCGCCGCCGCCGTCTGGACTGGCGCCGGCCGGCATGCCGCCGGCGGTGGACGCGCTCGCCGGTCGCGCCGAGCAGCAGCGACAAACCGGAGACTACGGCGGCGCCGCCGCAACCCTCGAACGAGCGCTGCGCATCCAACCACAGGAGGCCTATTTGTGGAACCGGTTGGCCAGGGTGCGGCTGGAGCAGGGACTCGGCTCCCAGGCCGGTAACCTCGCCGCTCGCTCCAATGCGCTGGCGGGGGATCAGACCAAGCTGAAGCAAAACAACTGGGAGGTCATCGCCACCGTGCGGCGTCAGTCCGGCGACGTTCAGGGTGCCCTTGAGGCGGAGCGCATGGCCGGCGGCGGCTGAGCCAGTGGCGAGCCCGGTGGCGACGCCTGTTGCAGATGGGGCAGCGGCGATCGTCGATGACGTCTTCGCGGCGGATGGCCTGCTCGCCGCCCGTCTGAGCGGTTTCAGCAGCCGACCCCAGCAGCAGGCCATGGCGGCCGCCGTGGCCGAGGTGATCGCCGCCGGCAGCATGCTGATCTGTGAGGCGGGCACCGGCACCGGTAAGACCTTCGCCTACCTGGTGCCGGCCCTGTCCAGCGGTCGCAAGGTGATCGTGTCCACCGGTACCCGCAACCTGCAGGATCAGCTGTTTCATCGCGACATCCCATTGATTCGGGAAGCCCTCGGCAAGCCGGTACGCGTCGCGCTGCTGAAGGGACGCGGCAATTACCTGTGCCGACATCGGCTTGATCTCGCCGCCGCCGACCCTGCGGCGCAGCGCCCGGAGGTGCGCCGTGACCTGCGGCATGTCCAGGCCTGGGCCACCGATACCCGTGCCGGCGATATCGCTGAACTCGCGCTGCCGGAGGACGCCGCGATCTGGCCGGTCGTCACCTCGACCGCAGACAATTGCCTCGGGCAGGAATGCCCCGCCTGGTCGAATTGCCATCTGGTGGAGGCTCGGCGCCGCGCGCAGGAGGCCGAGATGGTGGTCATCAATCACTACCTGCTGTGCGCGGATATGGCCCTGCGCGAGGAGGGCTTCGGCGAGGTCTTGCCCGGCGCGGATTGCATCATCGTCGACGAGGCGCATCAGTTGCCCGACGTGGCGGCGAGCTTTTTCGGCCTATCCGTCAGCAGCCGGCAGTTGCTGGACCTGGCCCGCGACGTGGCACAGGAGTACGCGCGGGAGGCTGGCGATGTCCCGGAGATCCCACTGCTAGCCGCGGAGCTGGCGCCAGCGGTGCGCGTGCTGCGGCAATGCCTCGGCGGATCGGACCGCCGCGCGCCCTGGCAAGAACTGGACGCCGCCCCTGCGGTGCAGGACGCGCTGGATGAGCTTGGCCAGGTGCTGGGCCAGCTCGACGCCGCCCTTGAGGCCCTGTCCGGGCGTGGCAAGGGGCTCGATCACTGCCTGGCCCGCGTCAAGGCCGTCGATGCGCGGCTTGCGCAATTGACTGGTGCCGCCGACGAGGCGCAGGTACGCTGGTTCGACGTCCACGGATCAGGCTTTCGTCTCAATCAGACGCCCCTGGACGTGGCGGACATCTTTCGCGCCCACCGCGAGCGTCACCCGCTGGCCTGGGTATTTACGTCGGCGACATTGGCAGTCGGCGAGTCCTTTACGCATTTCTCCGCCCAGATCGGTGCCGAAGATGCCCGCACCGCGCGCTGGGACAGCCCGTTCGATTATGCGCACCAAGCGCTCTGGTATGTCCCCCGCGACCTGCCCGACCCGAGCACCGCAGACTATGGCCCGCGCGTCGCCGAGCTCAGCCTGGAGCTGTTGTCCATGAGTCGCGGCCGAGCCTTTCTGTTGTTCACCAGCCATCGGGCCCTGCGCGAGGCGGCAACACTGCTCGACAGCCGGCTGGAGTATCCGATGCTGGTGCAGGGGTCGGCGCCGCGGGCGGAATTGATCGATCGTTTCCGGCGGCTCGGCAACGCCGTGCTGCTGGGCACTTCCAGCTTCTGGGAAGGGGTCGACGTCCGCGGCGAGGCCCTGAGCTGCGTGATTATCGATCGGTTGCCGTTCGCATCCCCCGGAGACCCGATCCTGCAGGCCCGTATGGATGCCCTGCGCCGTCGCGGTGGCAACCCGTTTCGCGACTATCAGCTCCCCCAGGCGGTGATTACGCTGAAGCAGGGCGCCGGACGCCTCATTCGCGATGCCACCGACCGCGGCGTGCTGGTCGTCTGCGATCCGCGCCTGCTCCGGCGCAGCTACGGGCACGCCTTTCTCAACAGCCTCCCGCCCATGGCGCGCACCCGAGAGCTCGATGAGGTGCGCGCCTTTTTTGCCGATAGCGCAACCGACGACGCCGGTTCGGATGCTTGAACGGGAAGGTCATTCCAAGAAAGGAATTTCGACGGAGACTGCCGTGGTCGCCTGCCGCTCGGGGGCTTGCTCGGGGTGCACGCGGCAATGCTCTCTGGGTTTCGCTATAGTGGCGGCGTTGACCACTGGTTGTCGTCCGCCGCGATGCCTTGCCAAGCCGAATCCGGCGTCTGATCAACGTCTGTCTAGTCTCCCGATGTGTCCATGAAACTCCTCGCCATCGATACCTCCGGTGCGGCCTGTTCCGCGGCCCTGCTGCGCGACGGCGTGCTCGCGCAGCGGATGGAGTTGGCCCCGCGCCGCCACGGCGAACTCATCCTGTCGATGATGGACGCGCTGCTAACCGACGCCGGACTCGCGCCACGCGACTTGGACGCGCTCGCCTTTGGTTGCGGGCCGGGCTCTTTCACTGGTTTGCGCATAGCCGCCGCGGTGGTTCAGGGCGTGGCCTTTGGAGCGGCGCTGGATGTGGTGGGAGTTTCCACGCTGGCCGCGCTGGCGCAGGGATGTCGGCGCCGTGATGGGGCCGACCGCGTGCTCTGCGCGTTCGATGCGCGCATGGGCGAGGTGTACTGGGGGGCCTATGCTGCCGATGAGGGCGGGCTGATGCGCCCGCTGTGCGATGATAGGGTTTGCGCGCCGGAAGCGGTTCGAGTGCCGGATGATGGCGAGTGGTGCGGTGTCGGCAGTGGCTGGTGTGTCTATCGGGATGCTTTGATCGACCGGCTCGGCGCTGGGGTGCGGCTGCCGGATGCTGATCGGGAATGCGAGGCGAGGGACATTGCGATGCTCGCCGCCGATGCCGTCGAACGTGGCGCGGTGCTCGCGCCCGAGCAGGCGGTACCGGTCTACTTACGCAATCGGGTGACGGCGACGGGGTCTAGCTGAAGGCGCCGCTGCAACCTGCGCGAGATGGTCGCGAAACGAGCGTCCCGCGTGCCCTAAGCCGCGCCGTGGTCGTCGTGAGGCTTGTCTGCGATTAGCGCAGACGACGGCGCGTGTCAGCCACGCGGTGTCGCCGGTCGCGTAGACGGCGCGCGGGCAAAGCGCTGCCGATGCTGGCAATGACGTCGGATGCAACTCAACACGTAGTGCAAGAGCGTGCCGCCGACGGCAAGAAATACCGCCGCGCTGCCGCCGATGCGCAGCAATGGCTCGTAAGCGGAGAGTCCCAGCGTGAGCCAAGTCAGAAATCCCGCGATGCTGGCGATCAGTAAGACGAGCGCGAACGGCAGTGGCGAACGATAGCACTCGGTGCACAATTTCATGGTGATGTTGTCCTCCCAGTCAGTCAAACTGGCGTTGATTTAGTTATAGGTGGATTACCGATAGAGTAACGCATACCCCGCCCTCAGCCAGGTTGGTCCGATAGCCGGCGGTTGCGCCAATCGAAGCGACGCGAAGCCGGTAGCCACACGGCGCCGCACACTCGTCGGTCTGACGCATCGTCTCGCTAGCGCTGATGGCGCGTCATCCCAGAGACTGAGGTGCTTGCCCAGGCGAGCAACTGTCGAGCCAATGGTTGCCTGCGGTGGCTGGTTTTGGCCAAGGGGCTCGCGTCTTTCCGGGGGCTTGGGCCAGGACTTGGACTCAACTCGCCCGGCTTACCAGGGCGCGCCGCTTCGCCGGTTCTTTCTTGGGGCGTTCATGAGTGGGCTAGCCCGCACCCCATTGTCACCTTGGCGTCACGGTACCATGCTGGTCAGCGCGACTCATAGGGCGCCGCTTGTGCTCAGTCGGCGTCGAGCAGTCGCTTGCCTGCTCATGCGGCGTACTAGATACGCTTGAAAACACAGTAATATCTATATTTTCAGTTACTTGGGATGCCTGGTGTGCCAAGGTGCCGCGCCGGTTAGGGGAAACGCTGATTTTTTGGCGTTTACCGTTCCCTGGGCATCGATTCGATTGTGAGCATTGGAGTTCTTCCCGGTTCATGACAAAAACCGCGTTCCATTCATCCATCGTCGCCTGTTTCGAGGAATGCGATCCCACGCGCAAGGTCGAGCAAGCTCGCGCCATGGCAGTCAGATTCATTGCCGGCGAGCTGCCGTTGGACCCGGACGCAGATGGGGACTTCCAACCGGACCAGCCGGGTCGACCGGCGCGGCCACGAACTGGTCGCGCCGCGCCATCTGCCGCGACGGGGCTCAACGACGGCGCCGGGCGAGCCGCGCTGATCCATGCCGTCGCCCATATCGAGTTCAATGCCATCAACCTGGCGCTCGACGCCGTTCTCCGTTTTCCGTACATGCCGTCGGATTATTACGCGGACTGGCTGCGTGTTGCCGGTGAGGAGGCCTATCACTTCAGCCTGATGCGTGAGCGCCTCCGGGCGCTCGGGTATGACTACGGCGACTTCCCTGCCCACGACGGTCTGTGGGCGATGGCGCGGCAGACCGCCGGCGACCTGCTCGAGCGCATGGCGCTTGTGCCACGGGTGCTAGAGGCGCGTGGCCTGGATGTGACGCCCGGCATGATCGAGCGGCTGCGCGCGGTCGGCGACGACGACACCGCCGAGCGCCTTGTCATCATCCTGCGCGACGAGGTCGGGCATGTGGCCATCGGCAGCCATTGGTTCCGTTGGCTCTGCGAGCAACGTGTACTGGAGCCGCATGCGACCTATCTGCGCCTGATCCGCGAACACTTCGCGGGTCAGGTGCGCTGCCCACTGAATCTCCCCGATCGGCGACGTGCCGGCTTCGACGATGCCGAATTGGATGGGTTAATCGCCCTGTGCGGTGGTTCGAGCGGGTAACGCCCTGGCCTGTTAGTTGCACCATTGCTGCTCGCACGAGTGTCACTTTATCAGCAGATGGTTAAGCGGTACCAGCTTCCAGGGTGATGGACCAGTACCTCGCCGTGGTCGTCGTGCCAGTCGGATAGCACATGCCGCATTGCGCTTCCGCTGTTGAGCTCGAGTTCGTGATCAGCAGGGCGGTGGGTGTGGCCGTGCACCAGACGCCGCACGCCGGCGCGCTGCATGCGTCGGGCGACCTCGTCCGGGTTCACGTCCATGATGTCTTCGGTCTTGTGCGGCCTTCGCGGCGCTGCTCTTCGGCGGTAGTCGGCGGCGATGCGCCTGCGCTCCGCTAGGGATTTCCACAGGAACAGCCGCTGCACCAGCGGATTGCGGACCCTGCGCCGAAAGCGCTGGTAGGCCACGTCGTCGGTGCACAGCAGGTCGCCGTGCATCAGCAGCAGCGGCTCGCCGTCGAGCTCGATGCCGGTCGGGTCGCGCAGCAGGGTGCAGCCGGTGTCACGGGCAAAGCGCCGGCCGATCAGGAAGTCCCGATTGCCGTGCATGAGCGCGCAGGCGGTGCCGCTGTCGCTCAGTCGGCGCAGCGCGTCGATGACGGCACGGGGGTCGGCGTGTCGTCGTCGTCGCCGATCCAGGCGTCGAACAGGTCGCCGAGGATGAAGAGCCGCGCGGCGTCCGCGCGCGGCCGTGCAGAAAGTCCAGAAACAGCGCGACGGTGGCCGGCGCTCCGGGCGAGGTGCAGGTCGGAGATGAACAGGCTCTCCGTCACTCGATTGCATGAGAGCGGCCAGTCGCCGCAGATGCGTCCAGTCTCGGAGCGACGGCCCGCTTGCCGTCGCCGCGCTTGCCGAGCAGTCGATTAGTCGATGACCTCGGCCTTCTCGATGACCACATCCTCGACCGGCACGTCCTGGTGGCCGTGGCGGCTGCCGGTCTTGACGTCTTTGATGGCGTTGACCACGTCCATGCCGTCGGTGACCATGCCGAAGACGCAGTAGCCCCAGCCGTCCTGCCCGGATAGTCGAGGAAGCCGTTGTCGGAGACGTTGATGAAGAACTGCGACGATGGCCGAGTGCGGGTCCATGGTGCGGGCCATGGCGATGGAGCCGGTGCACGTTCTTCAGGCCGTTCTTGGCCTCGTTCTCGATGGGCGCGCGGGTGGGCTTCTGCATCGAAGTCGGTGTTCATGCCGCCGCCCTGGATCATGAAGCCGTTGATGACGCGGTGGAACAGGGTGCCGTCGTAGTGGCCGTCGCGCACGTACTGCTCGAAGTTGGCGCAGGTGATCGGTGCCTTCTCGTGGTCCAGCTCGATGAGGATGTCGCCGTGGTTGGTGGTCAGTTTGATCATTGTGATGCTCCGGGTAGGAATGGTGTTCGGGTTGATCTGAAGGGTGGGTGTTCTACGAATCGGTGCGTGTCCGGAGTGAGCGGAGACCGCGTCAGTCAGCGGTAAGACTCGTCGGCAGGGTCTGGGGCCATCCGACGGCGTGATGCAGATGCCGCCGCTGTCGGCAATCGCTCGATGTCGCCCATGCTACGGCTTTCGACGCCGTTGCAACAGTCCGCCGACGTCATGTGTTTCGTCGCACAACCGGCGCTTTGCTACCATCGCGGCCACTCTACGCCCTTTTCCAGCAGTGTCCGCGGTGCCCGTCATGCTCCAAATCTACAATACCCTGACCCGCCGCAAGGCGCCGTTCACGCCGATCGAGCCCGGCAAGGCGCGCATGTACGTCTGCGGCATGACCGTCTACGACCTACTGCCATCTGGGGCATGCGCGGGTGCTGGTGGTGTTCGACGTGGTCTATCGTTATCTGCAGCGCGCCGGCTACGACGTGACCTATGTTCGCAACATCACCGACATCGACGACAAGATCATCCGCCGCGCGCAACGAGAACGGCGAGCCCATCGACGCGCTGACCGAGCGCTTCATCGCCGCCATGCACGAGGACGCCGCGGCGCTCGGCATCCTGCCGCCGGACGACGAGCCGCGCGCCACCGCGCACATGGCCGAGATCCTGGCCATGATCGAGACGCCTGATCGCGCAACGGGCTACGCCTACGCCGCCGACAACGGCGACGTCTACTACGCGGTGCGCAGCTTTCCCGAACTACGGCAAGCTCTCCGGCAAGGATCCGTCGAGGACCTGCGCGTCCGGGGCGCGCGTCGAGGTGGACGAGGCCAAGCGCGATCCGCTCGACTTCGCGCTGTGGAAGGCCGCCAAGCCCGGCGAGCCGGCCTGGGAGTCGCCCTGGGGCACGGGCCGGCCCGGCTGGCACATCGAGTGCTCGGCCATGTCCACCTGCTGCCTGGGCGATCACTTCGACATCCATGGCGGCGGCGCGGATCTGCAGTTCCCGCATCACGAGAACGAGATCGCCCAGTCCGAGGGCGCCACCGGCGAGCCCTTCGTCAACGTCTGGATGCACAACGGCTTCGTGCGCGTGAACGAAGAGAAGATGTCCAAGTCGCTGGGCAATTTCTTCACCGTGCGCGAGATCCTCGCAGCGCTATCAGCCCGAGGAGGTGCGCTATTTCATCCTCACCAGCCACTACCGCAGCCCGCTCAACTACGACGACGAGCATCTGGATAACGCCCGCGCCGCGCTGACCCGCCTCTACACCGCGCTGCGCGGTCTGCCGGCCGCGGAGCCCGGTAGCGCTGGCCGAGCACTTCCGCGAGCGCTTCCACGCCGCCATGGACGACGATTTCAACACCCCGGAGGCGCTGGCGGTGTTGTTCGACCTGGCGCGCGAGATCAACCGATTGCGGGCCGACGACGAGCCCGCCGCCGCCGGGCTGGGCGCCGAGCTGCGAGACTTGGGCGGCGTGCTCGGTCTGCTCGGCCAGGATGCCGACGACTACCTGCGCGGCGGTGCCGGCGCCGAAGGGCCGTCCGACGCCGACATCGATGCCTTGATCCAGCAGCGCGCCGATGCCCGCAAGGCCCGCGATTTCGCCGGCGCCGATCGCATTCGCGATGAGCTGCAGGCCGCCGGCATCGTGCTCGAGGATGGGCCGGACGGCACTACCTGGCGGCGTGCCTGAGCGGGGCGGCGTTTCGGTCTTGCTCTAAACCCGGCGCAGCCGGAGCCAAAAAATGTGATCGCCAAGAAACGTGATCGAGGGCCGTGCTCGTTGTCGTAATCGTCAGTCGGACTCGTCGCGGACTCTCGACAACGACAACGACAACGACAACGGCAACGAGAACGACAACGAGAAGCTTGACTCATCTGCAAACGTTTGGCGCCCTTGAGCAATTTAGGGGCGGCAGTTGAACCTCGGACACGAAGAACCTCAGGCACCGGCGTGCAACTCCGCCGCCTGCAGCGTGTTCTCCAGCAGGCTGGCGATGGTCATCGGTCCGACGCCGCCGGGCACCGGCGTGATCCAGCCGGCGCGCTCGCTGGCGGCGTCGAAGTCCACGTCGCCGCAGAGCTTGCCTTGTTCGTCGCGGTTCATGCCGACGTCGATCACCAGCGCACCGGGCTTGATCCAGTCGCCGGGTACATAACGGGCGCGGCCGATGGCGACCACCAGTACGTCCGCGGCGCGGGCCTTGTCCGCCAGGTCCTTGGTGCGGCTGTGGCAGACCGTGATGGTGCAGCGCGCCGCCAGCAGTTCCAGCGCCATGGGCCGGCCGACGATGTTCGATTGACCGATTACCACCGCGTCCAGCCCCTCGAGCGACTGCCCAGTGCGCGCGAGCAGTGTCATCACCCCCTTGGGCGTGCAGGGCCGCAGCACCGGCATGCGCAGCGACAGGCGGCCGACGTTGTAGGGATGGAAGCCGTCCACGTCCTTGGTGGGCAGGATGCGCTCGATCACCGCCTCCTCGTCGATCTGCGCCGGCAGCGGTAACTGCACCAGAATGCCGTCGATGGCCGCATCCGCGTTCAGCCGATCCACCAGCGCCAGTAGCTCCGCCTGGGAGACGGTTGCCGGCAGCTCGTGCAGTTCGGAGTGGAAGCCCACCTCCGCGCAGGCCTTGCGCTTGTTGCGCACATAGACCTGCGAGGCCGGGTTCTCCCCGACCAGCACCACGGCCAGACCGGGCGCGCGCTGCCCGGACGCTAGCCGCGCGTCTACCTGCGCCTTAACCTGCGCGCGGACATCCGCCGCGATCGCCTTGCCGTCCAGGATCTGTGCGCCCATACCAAATACTCCCGGAGTCGTTGCCGAAGAAGGGTCTCGAAAAGGCCAGGCATGTTACCCGCGGTGGCGGCCGTTGCAAATCGCCCCGCGCTCGTGGGAGCGGCTTGCAGCCGCGATTGGGCCGCGCGGAAATCTGCTGTCGTAGCCATCGCGATTGGAAATCGCTCCCACGGGGCCGCGTCAGACCGATTTCGCCTGCCAGCGCGGATCGGGGTCGACGACGATAATGCGCGACGACCGCGATCCACAGCGCCGAAGACCAAGACCGGCTGACGTGGTCAAAACGAGAAATGCTGGATTGACGCGGCCCACAACCGGCTGTACTATTCGCCGTCTTCGGTTTTGGGCTCTGTGCTGGTCTGTGCGATTTGGATGATTCCGACGCGCTGCGGGCACAAGGCCAAAGCGGGGTATAGCGCAGTCTGGTAGCGCGCCTGCTTTGGGAGCAGGATGTCGGGGGTTCGAATCCCTCTACCCCGACCAACCGCGACGACCGGGCTCTGTCGGCACGTGCCCCACTGGCGCACCGAGTCGGACGTCGAACCGCGAGCTCGGTTCGGTGCAGCGGTTGAAGCCGCCACGCGGCCGACTCCAAAGCGCCCGTAGCTCAGCTGGATAGAGCAACGGCCTTCTAAGCCGTGGGTCGCAGGTTCGAGTCCTGCCGGGCGTGCCAAGCAGGGCAAGTGAGACGCTATGCGGTGGTTCGCGCAAAGCGTTAACTACGCCAAACAAGTCAGGCGAACGCAACGCAAGTTTCGATGGTGGACGTAGCTCAGTTGGTAGAGCGCAGGTTTGTGGCACCTGTGGTCGTGGGTTCGATCCCCATCGTCCACCCCAAAGCCATCAAGCAGCGAGTCGACGGCGACAGCCCGGCCGCGTTGTAAGCCACACACTCAGACGGGCCGTTAGCTCAGCTGGTAGAGCAGGGGACTCTTAATCCCTTGGTCGAAGGTTCGAATCCTTCACGGCCCACCATTTCATAAGCAATCGATGACGCACGATTTAGGCCCCGATTACAACTATGTAATCGAGGCCTTCTTGCGTTCGCGTATCCAGCTTTGCCTGGCCGCAGCAGCAGAGGCATGGTGGCCGATGGCGAGTTCGTGGCTGCGGTCATGCGTTGGAATCTCGATGTCGCCTGCTTTATTCCCGGCTCGGCTAGGCCCTGATCCTTTCAGTCCCCTCTTCAAGACCCACACGCTCGTACTCGGCGATGACCTGCGCGCCGAATAGCAGAATCATGCCGGCAACCTCCAGGCTGAGCAGCGCGACGATTGCGGTGCCCAGTGACCCGTAGACGACGCTGACCATTGATAGGGTTGAAAAATACCAGACCAGCAGGTGGCGCATTCCCTCCCACAGGATGCCGGCGGTAATGCCGCCGACCAGCGCGTGGCGCAGCGACAGGTTGCCCACCGGCATGACCAGATAAAACGAGGTCAAGATCAGGATCTGGCCGAGCAACCCCATCAGGTAGAGGAGGCCGCCGGATAGTCCTTGAAGCGACCAGGATCTCCCAAATAGCGCGATCTGAGCGTCGCCAATGGCGTGAAATGCGCCGGAGATGAGCGTGATCAGCAGGAAGCCGATCCCAAGGGCCAGGATATAGACGTAGGGCAAGATCGCAGAAATCATAAAGTGCCGACGACGGACGGCCACGCGGTGGAAGAAGATGAACGACATCGCGTTTTCCAGCACGGTAAAGCGCCATGGAGCTGAAAAACAGCAACACCGCGACCAGTACCCAGCTCACTAACCCGCGGTGTTCGAGGAACAGGGTTATCTGTGCGACGATCACATCGGCCTGTGTCGGGATGACCACCTCGATGTGCTCCTGCAGCGTCTCGAGCAGCAGCTGCTGATCGACCAGATACGACAGTGCCATCAAGATCAGCGTGATCAGCGGTACGATCGACAAGAGCGCGTAGTAGGCGACCGCACCCGAGAGCAGCATCCCCTGGTTGGCGTGAAAGGCGCGGATCACGCGCCAGAGGAAGCGCAAGGGATACTTTAGGACCTGCTGATGCGCGCGGCGGCGGTGTTCTGGCATTAGGCGGCAACCGGCAGGTGTCTTGAGCGGGCGGCCGCGAGCCTCGGCCGCCTACTTGATGATTTATTGGATCATCGGGTGCGTGCCGCGCCCGCCAGGCCGCTTCTCACGCTTGCGGTCAGGCGGCAATCCCGGTATGCCGCAGCAGCGCGTCGACCGTCGGCTCGCGGCCGCGGAAGGCGGCGTAGAGCTCCATGGCGTCGGCGGAGCCGCCCTTTTCCAGGATGTTTTCGCGGAAGGCGCGCCCGGAGGGCTCGTCGAAGATGCCGCGTTCTTCGAACAGCGAGAAGGCGTCGGCGGAGAGGACCTCTGCCCACTTGTAGCTGTAGTATCCGGCCGCGTAGCCGCCGGCGAAGATGTGCGAGAAGCTGTGGGCGAAACGGTTCGACGCCGGTGGCTTGAGGACCGCGACCTGATCGCGAACCTGGTCGAGGATCTCGTAGACGCGACCGCCCTGTGCCGGGTCGTATTCCATGTGCATGCGGAAGTCGAACAGCGCGAATTCGAGCTGGCGCACCATCTGCATGGCCGACTGGAAGTTCTTCGCCGCGGTCATGCGCCGGAACAGGTCCTCTGGGAGGCGCTCGCCGGTCTCCCAGTGGGCGGCGAACAGGTCCAGCGATTCGCGCTCCCAACACCAGTTCTCCATGAACTGGCTGGGCAGCTCGACGGCATCCCAGGGGACGCCGTGGATGCCGGCCACCGGCGGGTAGTCGACCCGGGTCAGCATGTGATGCAGCCCGTGGCCGAACTCGTGGAACAGGGTCTCGACCTCGCGATGGGTCAGCAGCGACGGATGACCGTCCACGGCGGGCGTGAAGTTGCACACCAGATGGGCGACCGGGTGCTGCGCGCGATGTGCCATGCGCATGCGGCTGATGGCGCCGTTCATCCAGGCGCCGCCCTGCTTGCGGCGGCGCGCGAAGGGGTCGAGGTAGAACTCGGCACGGACCTCGCCGCCCTCGTCGAGCACGCGATAAAAGCGCACGTCCGGATGCCAGGTGTCGACGCCGGTGCCGTCGGTCTGATGGACGGTATCGGCACGCTCGATCTTGACGTCGAAGAGCTTCTCCGCCACTGCGAACATGCCGTTGACGACCCCCTCGAAGGGGAAGTACGGCTTGAGCTCCTCATCGCTGATGGAATAGCGGTGCTGGCGCAGCTTCTCGGACCAGTAGGCCAGGTCCCAGGGCTGGATGTCGTCGACGCCGTGCTCGGCTAGGGCGTAGGACTTGAGTTCGTCGAGTTCGCCGCGGGCCTGGGCCACGGAGCGTTCGGCCAGGTCGTTGAGAAAGGCCATGACCTCGTCGGTGCCGCGGGCCATCTTCGGCGCCAGCGACAGCTCGGCGTAACTCGCGAAGCCGAGCAACTGCGCCTGCTCGTGACGCAGCGCGAGGATTCGTTCCATGGCCTCGCTGTTGTCCCACTGGTCGGCGTTCGGGCCTTGGTCGGACGCGCGCGTGGTGAAGGCCTCGTAGACCTCGCGGCGCAGGTCGCGGTCTTCCGCGTAGCGCATCACGGGCTCGAAAGAGGGAAAGTCCAGCGTCAGCACCCAGCCGTCCAGGTCGCGCTCTTTGGCGTGCTGGCGTGCGAGGGCTTTGGCCGCGGCGGGCAGGCCGGCGAGTCGCTCCTCGCTGTCCAATTGCTTGTGCCAGGCGTTGGTGGCGTCGAGCACGTTCTCGGCAAACTTGCTGGTGAGCTGGCTGAGCTCCTGGCTGATCTCGCGGTAGCGGGCCTTCTTGTCTGCCGGCAAGTCGACGCCCGCGAGGTGCAGGTCGCGCAGGGTGTTTTCCAGCATCTTGCGCTGGGCGGCGTCGAGCCCGGCCTGCTCGGAGACGCGCTTGTAACCTCGGTACAGGTCCGGGTTTTGGCCGACCTCGCTGGCGTAGTCGCTAAGCTTGGGCAGGCAGGCGTTGTAGGCCGCACGCAGCTCGTCGGTGTTCATGACGGAGTTCAGGTGGCTCACCGGCGACCAGGCGCGTGAGAGGCGGTCGTCTTCCTCCTCGATCGGGTCGACGAAGGTCCCCCAGGTCGCTTGATCGGCGTTCGCCGTCAAGGTCGCAATCAGCTTGCGACCCTCCGCTAGCAGCTGATCGATGGCTGGCTCCACGTGCTCGGGGCGGATGCGGCTGAAGGCGGGCAGGGGGGTGTTCTCGAGCAGCGGATTGTCCATCGGGGCGCAGTCTCCGGAAAAATTCAGTCGTGGGCAGCGGGGGCCAGCCTGGGTTTAGGCCAGGCGATAGGTCCTGATCCAGGACGGACTCCAGCGCCGCGGGTTTGGTAGTAAGTCGGTGCCGGCGGGCGGGTTTCAAAGCCCGCGGGTGCGGATCAGTTCGACATGAAGCCAGCGTTATCGACCTGCGGAACGCGCCCACTCTTCAGCATGCGAATCTGGTCCTTGCGGTCGCGAGGCTTGAACAGCCTATGGACGCAAAGGTAATGGCGCCACAACTCGAAGCGAAAGCGGTCGCGGGAGCGCTCGTCGATCGGCTGCCATTGCTCGGCGACGCCGGTGGGCGAGAAACTCGAGCCGCTGCCGTAGGCGTAGGTCTTGTAGGCGCCCTTTGGCGTGCAGCGCAGACCCTCGAAGCTGACGTTGCGGGCGCCGCTGCTCGCTTCCGTAACCAGGGTGTAGCGCACGACGTCGTCGCTGCCGGTGGCGAGGCTGCGGGTATCGATGGAGTAACGGAAGTCGTCGGCGGGACCGTCCAAGTTGATCTCGACCAGGTCGGTGTCCTTAGGCCAAGCGGGCATCCGTACCGCCTGTTCCTGCCATTTCTTGCCGTCTCTAACGCTGCTCGGGGCGTCCATCTGCGCATCGTTGACGAACGGCGTCTCGGCGCGAGCCGCGGCACTCGCTAGCGCAAGGATGGCGCACAGCACCGTGGCGAGGACGGATTGCAGGGCATGGGTCATGGGGGCGTGGAGCATGATGGCTGATGGGCTGTCGAATCGGAGAAACCGCCCCAGAGCATAGCATCAGCGCATGATAAAAGCGGTTTACGGTCACAGCCGATCGCCGCGGCTCGTGCTAGCATCGCCGTCTTGTTTTTTCCGCCTCCGCAAGATCGAGGAGCCCATGAACAACATCCGCAGTTATCAGGGCCTGGAGCCGCACATCGCGGCGGATGCCTATATCGACGAGAACGCCGTCGTGATCGGTGACGTCGAGGTGGGCCAGCAGGCCTCGATTTGGCCCATGGCCGTGGTCCGCGGCGATATCCACCGAATCCGTATTGGTGCCGGCAGCAATATTCAGGATGGCAGCATCCTGCATGTCTCGCACGACAGCCGGTTCTTGCCGGGCGGTGCGCCGACCATTCTGCACGAGCGGGTGACGGTGGGTCATCAGGCCATGCTGCACGGCTGCGAGATCCATCATCATTGCCTTGTGGGCATCGGTGCCCGCGTGCTGGACCGCGCGGTGCTGAAGCCGCGGGTCATGCTGGCCGCCGGCGCCGTGGTGACGCCCGGCAAGGTGCTGGAAGGCGGTTACCTCTACGTGGGTGCGCCGGCCAAGCGCACCCGGATACTGACCGACCTCGAACTCGAATACTTGGACTATGCCGCGACGCATTACATGGATCTGGCTGTTCGCCATCGCGCGACGGCGGCTTAAGGGCGGGGCGAGGGTTCGCGCCATGCGGTCCGACATGATCATGGCTTGCCGCGCTCGCGCAGTCTGCGGGGCCTGTCCAGCGCATGACCCACAGCGATATCCATGACAGCCAAGCGGGTTTTGCCGATCGCGTTGGTCGCGGCGCTGTCCGCGCTGCTGCTGTGGCTCATCTGGTTCTGGCAGCCGGTTCGGGATGCCGACACCAGTCTGCATCGCCAGCTCGGGCTTGCGACTAAGCCCGAGGGCGGCGACTTCACGCTGCAATCCTGGCGTGGACCGGTGAGCTTGGCGGATTTCCGCGGGAAGGTGGTGCTGATCTACTTCGGCTACACCTGGTGCCCGGATATCTGCCCGACCAACCTCGCCATCATCGGCCTGGCCTTGAAGCAACTCACGCCGGCGGAGCGCGCGGGGGTGCAAGTGTTGTTCGTCAGCGTCGACCCGGAGCGGGACGACGTCGAGCGCCTCAAACAGTTTGCCAAGTATTTTGACCCGGGCATCCTCGGCGTTACCGGCAGTGAGCAGGAGATCGCCGACGCGGCGCGTCGATACGGCGCCGCATACCGGCGCTCCGAGCAGAGCAATTCGGCCATGGGCTACATGGTGGACCACTCCTCCTACACCTATCTGGTCGGTCCTAACGGCCGGTTGGTCGAGGTCCTAGAGCACGCGACGCCTGCGGAGCGCATCGTCGGGCTGATCCGCAGGTTCCAGGGGGAGTACACGCCCCCGTCAGAGCCTGAAGATAAATCGTCACCACGAGGAAACTAGCAAACATGTACAAGACTCTGTTAGCCGCTGCGGTTGTCTGTGGCCTGGGCGCGCCGCTGGCCCTCGCGGGCGATGCCATTAGCGTCAAGGACCCTTACGCCCGCGCGGTGCCGCCCGGTCAGCCCAACAGCGCGGTATTCATGCAGATCAGCAACGACGGCGCCGACGATCGGGCGTTGCTGTCCGCGGCGAGCGGTGTGGCGGACGTAGTCGAGCTGCACACGCATCTCATGGAGGACGGCATGATGAAGATGCGCCGGGTGGATCAGATCGACCTGCCCGCGGGGGAGACGGTAACGCTCGCCCCCGGCGGTCTGCACGTGATGCTGATCGGGCTAAAACAGCAGTTGCAGCCCGGGGATGACGTGCCTCTGACGCTGACGCTGGACGATGGCAGTGAACTGTCGCTGACGGCGCCGGTGCGTGATGTGATGCCGATGGGTCAGATGCACGAGATGCACGGCGGGCACTGATCTCGGGGTCCGTCGCGAGACTGACGCCATGGAATTCCCATACTCCTGCGACCAGACCCTGCGACGCGATTTTGTCGCTGGGCTCGAGCGCTTGCTACGCGATGAACCCGGGTTCGGGCCTTATATCCTGGTCCTCAACAATGCGCTCATCGATGCGGGCGTCGCACGGGCGCTGGGGGCCGAGCTGGCACATCGCTTCGAGGCCCTTGCCGCGCGCTGCCTGGAGACGGCCGCGGTTGGCGTGGAACTGGCCGAGCCGCCAGACGATTGGTCGGTATTCCAGACCCTGTGCGCGATGGGGTTTGCGGCGATCGAGCCGGTGCGACAACGCGAAGTCGGCGATTGGCGCTTGCAATTCAACCAGGTGCGCGCGCTGCGTCCGGCCCGCAGTGCCGGCGCGGCGCCGTCGGGTAATCGCGCGCCATTCGACGTCGGCGCGTTCCACTTCGACAAACCGTTCCTGCGCAAGGAGGCTTTCTGGCAGGGGAGCGTGGACGGGGTCGAGCTGGAACTGCTGTACAACAAGTTTCCGTTTGCGAGTCATCATGGCCTGCTGGTGCCGGAGCGCGAGGCACATCGGCCGCAATGGCTGCAGGTGGGCGATCATGCCTTGGCCTGGGGGCTAGCCGGTTCCGCGGGAGTCGCCGGCTTTGGCATCGGTTACAACAGCTACGGCGCCTATGCATCGATCAATCAACTTCACTTTCAGGTCTTTGCCGACGTGAACCTGTTGCCGATCGAGCATCCGCAGTGGCGCCATCATGGCGGTGATCGCCCTTACCCCGCGGACTGTCGTTTGTGTACGGAAGCGGACGCGGCTTGGCGGTGCATCGACGCCCTGCAGCGCGCTGGCACAAGTTTCAACCTGCTGTATCGGCCGGGCCGACTGTATTGCCTACCACGCCGGCGTCAGGGTCAACAGCGGCTGCCGGACTGGTGCTCTGGGTTGGCATGGTTCGAGCTCTGTGGCGCCTTCGTGCTCACCGAGCGCGAGTCGTTTGCGCGGCTCGGCGCGCCAGAACCTGCTGCCCTGCTAGCGGCCTCGTCTCTGCCTGCATGAGCCCGCCTCGTCGGCGTCATCCCCGGATTGGCTGCGGGTCGGTCACCTGTCTGGCGTTGGCTGACTTACGCTGGCGGTGGAACTTCCGGCGATCATTTCGATCCATTTCCGCAACCGGCCGGGCGGCTTGTTCATTGACCTATATCGCCGCTTCCTGATATACATGACGGGATTTTCAGACGATTCCGCGTACGTCGCTGCCGGCCCGCGGTCATCATCACCCACAATCGAAAAAAATCGGAACGCATCATGAAGACATCGTTGATCTCCGGAATCCTCGCAGCGGCCTTGCGTCTGCGCCTTCGCCTCCGCTCAGGCCGTTGCCTCCGAGGCTGCGCATGCCGGACCCAAGGGCGACCCGGAGAAAGGTAAGGAGAAGGCTGGTCAGATCTGCCAAGCCTGTCATGGCATGGACGGCAATGGCGTGCCCGGTCAGCCGGTCTGGCCCAAGCTCGCCGGCCAGCATCCGCGCTACATCTACAAGCAGCTCATGAACTTCAAGGCCAACGAGCGCTGGAATGCGCAGATGTCGCCGATGGCGATGCCGTTGACCGACGAGGAAGTTGCCAACCTCGCTGCCTACTACGCCAGCCTGGAACAGAGTCCTGGCACCGCGGAAGCCGAATTGGTTGCGCTCGGTGAGCAGATCTACCGTGCCGGCAACCCTAGCACCGGCGTGCCGGCCTGCTCCGGTTGCCATGGCCCCGCCGGTCTCGGCAGCAATCTGGCCAAGTTTCCGCGCATCTCTGGCCAGTACTCCGAATACACCGACCAGACCCTGAAGCTGTGGCGCTCCGCCGAGCGCAAGAACGACCCGAACGGCATGATGCGTGGCGTCGCCGCCCGCATGACCGATGCCGAAATCGCCGCGGTGTCCGCCTATGTCGAGGGGCTCAGCCAATAAACCCCGGACAGCGCATTCCTGCTAAGACGGCCCTGGGGCCGTCTCTCGCTTTCCGTGTCGGGGCCGTCGACATACCTTCCCCGCAGCGCGCCATCCGCCCGGAGGGCCTCTCTATGGACCGGCTGCGCCTGCTGAGTTTCAACATCCAGGCGGGTATACATTCCCGGCGTTACCGCGACTACGTGTCCAACGGCTGGAAGCATCTCTTGCCCCACGGCGAGAGACAGCGCAACCTGTCCAGCATCGGCACCTTATTGCAGGGTTACGACGTGGTCGGCCTGCAGGAAGTCGATGCCGGCAGCCTGCGCAGCGCCTTTGTCGACCAGACGGAGTTCTTGGCGCGAGCGGGGGGCTACCCGCACTGGCACAAGCAAGTCAATCGCGAGCTTGGCAGCCTGGCCAAGCACAGCAACGGCATCCTAAGCCGCTTGCGCCCGCTTAGCGTTGTCGAACACAAATTGCCTGGTCTGCCGGGCCGTGGAGTGCTGCTGGCGGAATTTCCCACCACCGCCGGTGAACCGCTTGCCGTCTGCGTGCTCCATCTTGCCCTCGGCTGGCGGGCCCGTCGGCGTCAACTCGATTACCTGGTGACACTGTCCGACGAGTACCGCTTCGTGGTGCTGATGGGGGACTTCAACTGCAGCTGCCGCTCCGCGACCCTGCGCGCGGCTATCGAACGGTCCGGCCTGCTGGGTTTGGACTGCGCGCTGAAGACCTTCCCGAGTTGGAGCCCGCAGCGCAATCTGGACCACATCCTGGTGTCCCCGGCGCTGCGCATCGACAAGGCGCAAGTCGTGGACTATGCGCTCTCCGATCACCTGCCGCTGAGCATCGAACTCGTCCTGCCCGATGGCGTTCGCGTTGGCGGGGCCTAAGGCGCATCAGTCCTGCACGTAGAAATGGCGCCAGTCGCCGGCGTCGAGGTCGTGCAGCGCGTTCAACAAGCTTGGTAGCGGCGCGCCTTCGCCGGGGAACACTTCCTCCACGAGTACGAAGCTGCGACCGAAGCCGCCGTGTTGGCGCCAGTTCCAACGCCAGGCTGGGGTGGTCGTTGCGCAATGGGGGCAGCGCAGTACCGGGGCGTGGTCGGATCGGTCGTTCTGTATTTGTTCTCGCCACTCGGGCAGCGCCTTACCGCAAGACGGGCAGCGTGGCGGCCGCGCGTTGCGGCCCGCGAGCAGTTTGGGCGCGGCGGCCGTGCACTCCAGCCTGATGTGAACAAACGTCCCGCCCAGGTCGTTCGGGGCGCTGTCCAACTGGACGGCACAGCCGGTAAAGGCCAGCAACTGCAGGAAGTGCTCGCCGGTTGCGAAGGCGTCGCGGCGGCCGGGCAGGGCCCGACCAAGGAAGCCGATCTGGCGTAGCTTGTCAGCGAGTGGTTCGAGCGCGATGGCGTGTTCCGGATCGCTGGGGGTCAGCACCAGCCGACCGGTGTGCAACGGGTAAGAAGCGGTTATCATTTGAGCCTTCGACTGCGGCAAACGCCGCGAGTCTAGCAGACTTGAAAGCGGTCGCCGCGGCAGGGTTGTGGGACCGTGAAGGCGATTGACGCAAATTGCCCAACTGGCGCGCCGGCACCTTGTCGACGCCCTGGCTCCGGAAAGACGATACAGGACATGAGCGCATCGGCTTCCTTCACTGCCCCCACCTGCCTGTTGCTGGTCTTGATCGCTTTGTTTGTGGCGACGCCGGCTATCGCGAAGGAACCATCCTTCGACAACGTCATCGCGGGCAACGACGCGCGCGCGCTTGCTCAATGGGGTCGGCGCTACGAGCACGGCGAGGGCGTCGACCTCGACCTGGACCGCGCCGTCCGGCTGTATTGCCGGGCCGCGGCCAAGGGTAGCGCCGAAGCGCATTACCATCTGGGCTACATGTACGCCATCGGCCGCGGCAGCGAGCGCAACGATGAACTCGCCGCGGCCTGGTTCTACAAGGCGGCGCAACAGAAAGATCCCCACGCCAAGCGCATGCTCGAACGTCTGGGTTACCACGGCAAACCCAAACGAGAGGCGGTCTGTCAGCTCACCGACGGCGGGCGGGCGGACGCAAGCGGACGGGTGGTGACGGCTGGCGGCGGCGATGGCGATGTACGCATCGTTCGAGCGCATCCGGCTAGCGGGCCGATCGCCAGCATGGTTCGCAAACTGGCGCCCGAGTATCAGCTCAACCCAAATCTCGTGCTGGCCGTGGTCGAGATGGAATCCAACTTCAATCCAGAGGCACGTTCCCACAAGAACGCCCAGGGGCTGATGCAACTGATACCCGAGACCGCGGAGCGCTTCGGCGTGCAAAACGTCTGGGACGCAGAGCAAAACCTGCGTGGCGGCATGTCGTACCTGCGCTGGCTGATGGGCCATTTCGAGGGTGATCTGGAGTTGGTGTTGGCCGCGTACAACGCCGGCGAAGGCGCGGTGGAGCGCCACGGCGGTATCCCACCCTATGCTGAAACCCAGCGTTATGTGAAGCGGATCATCGGCCGGTTGAACTGATTCTCTCGAATGGTCTGTGCTACGGCAGCTGTACCGATCTTTCCCTCGACGGTGTGACTTGCGAGCCTGAAGAGTTGGCCGTGCGCAGCCCGGTGCATCCTAGCCGGGCAAGTCAGAGCAGATAATCGATTAGGTGCATATTCGGGTCTAGTGCGATACCGAGGAAGCTCTTGATGCCGTAGCCATGAGCAGGATCGCTGACAGAATCGGCACCAGCAGGACGCTTCCGACAACGACGGTGCCCAGCACCGATGACATCGTGCTCCATAATTCCTGCTCCGCGTAGCGTTTACCGTCGCGGCGGTCCCGCCCTGCCAAGAGCCCGAAATAGTAGCAGGCAACCCGTTGCGGGACGACGCCGCGGATATTGACGGCGTGTCGGCGGATAGGGCGCGCTCGCTCAAGGGTATGCCGGAAGGCGGCATACTGCTTACGGCTCAACGATGTGAATACCTCGGGCTCCAGCGTGCTAAGCACGTTTTTGGTAAAGGTATCCAGCCAACTTGCGAATGGTGTCAGCTCTGCAACCGCTCGATCGCACGAGCATCTCAGGCCCAAGATCCAGCTCTTCGAGCATCCATCAAACACGCCGCTGTGTAGTGAGTTAACTTCGGCCCCAAGACCCCCGACAACCGACACGCCAAATTCCGCTCGTCCCGCTGCCACAAGCTCCAGTTGCTGGCGCTTTGCCGGCCACTTATTCACATTTAGCACTTGACATCGAGGTGTAACAGTGTTGTGACAATCCACTAATTCATTATTCGATTATATTCCGTATCTTATGGAATTAGTTAGAAAAATCTTCTGTTCAAAAGTTGACCAAGCCAAGAGATAGCGATGCAAATCATTGAACTGACGAGGACCCGGGCGGGTCATCCACAGTGTTATCCACAGGAAATGTGGACATGCCAAATTTCCCAAAGTAGCTTGCTACCTTGTGAGCATCAGTCAAAAGTTTGCGGAAGAAGAACGGCTAAAAGGTTGTATGTTGCGCCGCAGCAGAATCGCAATTCGATCGTCGATCTCCCCGCATCACCTCAGTGCGTGTGTCCGGACACGGCGCAGACAACCAGGGATCCCCTGGCGGCCCGCAAGCGGGACCGAACTCACGGAGACGGCGACGCCGAGTCCTTACGCGGGCAGTGGCATGCGATGTAGACTCACGCCATGAAACGATTCCTACTCTGTTTTTGCCTATCGATGCTCTGCGCTCCCGCATGGGCGGAGGTACCCGCGGTCGGCCCCGACATGAACGCCTACTACTACGATGCCGATCCGGACCACTGGGCCGAGATCTTCGAGCGCAGCGGTCGCGAGGTGTTCGACCGGCGCTTTCAGGTGGTGGAGGCGCTCGGTATCGAGCCGGGCATGCGCATCGCGGACGTTGGCGCCGGTACGGGGCTGTATACGATGCTGTTCGCGCGTGCGGTGGGGCCGGCGGGGCGGGTTTATGCGGTGGATATCTCTGAGAGCTTCGTCGAGTCCATCGCGGCACGTGCGAAGGAGTATCACGTCGACAACGTGGTGCCGGTGGTCAATCATCCGCAGGGCACGACGCTGCCACCGGATAGCGTCGATCTGGTGTTCTTGGCGGACACCTATCATCACTTCGAGTACCCCCGCGCGATGCTGGCGTCCATCCATCAGGCGTTGGTGCCGGGTGGCGCGCTGGCGATCATCGACTTTCGTCGTCTGCCCGGTGTCAGCAATCCTTGGATCATGGGTCATGTGCGGGCGGGCCGCGAGGAGGTGATCGACGAGGTGGAGGCGGCCGGTTTCCGCTTTGAGGACGAGCCCCTGAAGCTTCGGGGCAACTATTTCCTGCGTTTCCGCAAGGTGGGCGCGTGAATTCGGAATTTTGGCGACAGCGTTGGCAGCGCGGTGAGTTGGGTTGGCACGAGGATGACTTTAACCGTCATCTGGCGGAGTACTGGCCTGGTATGGCGGTGGCTCCAGCGGCGCGGGTGTTCGTGCCCCTGTGCGGCAAGAGTCTGGACATGCTCTGGCTCGCGGGCCGTGGCCACCCTGTGCTGGGGGTAGAGATCAGCGAGGTTGCGGCGGTGGCGATCTGCGACGAGAACGGCTTGTCGCCTCGCATTACGGACGAACCGCCGTTTCGGCGTTATGCCATGGACGAGATCGAGATCCTGGTGGGCGACTTTTTCGACCTGACACCGGCCCATCTGGCGGGTGTCGGCGCCGTCTACGATCGCGCGTCGCTGATCGCGCTGCCGCCGGCGATGCGACCGCGCTATGCGGAGCATTTGGCGGCGCTGCTACCCGCGGGTGTGCAATCGCTGCTGATTACTTTGGACTACGATCCAGTGCGCATGGCGGGGCCACCGTTCGCGGTTGCTGCCGATGAGGTGCGGACGTTGTTCTCGCCAGCCTTTGAGATCGACTCGCTGGCCAGTTTTGACGTGATTGCCGAGAGTCCGCGCTGGCGACAGCGTGGGTTGGATTGGCTCAATGAACACGTCTTCCGACTGCGTCGCCGCAGCTGAGCGAGCCGCTCTCTTTGAAGGTTGGCTAACGCCGTTCGCGGAATGGCCGGCGCCCGCGGTAGGCGGTGATCTGCTGCACGATGATCTGGTAGGGCAGGGCGTCGAGGCTGCCGAACTCGGCCACCGCGGCCGTGATAACGGCGTCGATGTCGTCGATTTGTGTTGGCACCTCGGCGTTTGGTTCGAGCGCGGAATGGATGCCTCGCAACCCGCCGACCTGGACCCGCATGGCCTTGGCGTGGGGCAAGGCGGCGTGCTGCGCGGTGGTCTTCAGCGCGAAACGGGCGTGGGAGCGCAGCAGGTCAAGCAGCGCGATGCAGCGCGTCTGGGCCTCTTCGGCCGTGCATTGCACGCCTTCGCGCTCGGCGATGCAGAAGCGTTTGGCGCGGGAACAACTGCAATTGTTGGTGAGGATGCTTTTCTCGAACGGGCAATAGCGCTCGTTGATGGCGCTGTAGGTCTCGCGGAAGATCTCATTGTCCATTGCTGTGCCTTCGGCCGACTCAGTCGCCGAGCCTGCCCGTGAATGTACCGATACGCCGACGGTCGCGCTTGGTCGGGCGTCCCCGCAGCGTGGGTGCCTGGGTGCCCGCCTCGCGTCGCTCGCGCACCAATTCCTGCCGTTTCAGGCGACTGGCCTCGTCTTCTTCGTAGAGCAGTGCTGCCTCGCTCGCCGGGCGGCGCTGCCGGGCCAGGGCCTTGACCTCGACGGTCCATTCCAGCTCGCCCTTGTGGATGATCAGCCGGGCGCCGGGGCGGATGCCGCGGCCTGGCTTCACGCGCTGGCCGTCCACTTGCACCTTGCCGCCGTTGATCGCCTCGACCGCCAACGGACGGGTCTTGAAGAAGCGTGCGGCCCAGAGCCATTTGTCCAGGCGTTGGCTGTCGACGTCGTTTGTACTCATTGTGGGCCGTAGGCGATGCCTTGCTGGTCGAGCAGGACGTCGAGCTTGCCTGCATCGTCCAGGTCCGCCATGTCGTCGTAACCGCCGACGTGGTACTCGCCGATGAAGATTTGCGGCACCGTGGTGCGGTTGCTACGACGGATCATCGTTTTGAGCTGCTCGCGGTCGCGATCGACGCGAATCTCGTCATACGCGACGCCCTTGCGTTCCAGTAGGCGCCGTGCGCGGACGCAGTAGGGACAGATTGCGGTGGCATAGATCTGCACGATAGACATGACGCCTCTCGACTCGATGTTGTGCTTATTCCGGCTTGTGCGGCCCTCCGCTTACCCGGCTGGCTTGAAAACCCACCGCCGCGGCCGGACAAGCTAAAGACTGACACAAGCGGGGCCAGATCGCCAAGGTCGCACGCCGGTTACGTCTTGCATCGGGTACGCTTGCGGCCCCGAACCGATGCAGCTACCAACGCATCCACCGATGCAGCCACCAGCCCAGCAACGAGCCCAGCCATGTATCGCACCACGCCCCCGGTCATTCGTCTCAAGGACTATCGACCACCCGAATTCCTGATCGATCAGGTCGACCTGCGTTTCGATCTGGACTTGGACGAGACCCTGGTCGAGGCCGAACTCAGTCTGCGCCGCAATCCGGCCGCGACCCGCGGCAACGGCGACCTGCGGCTCGACGGCGAGCAGTTGCAGCTGATGGAGGTAGCTCTGGACGGGCGCGTGATGCCGCCGGCGGAGTATCAGGTGCAGGACGATGCGTTGATCGTGCATCGGGTGCCGGACCGCTTCCAATTGCGCACGCGTGTGCGCATCCAGCCCAAGGCCAACACGGCGCTGGAGGGGCTTTACGTCTCCGGCGACATGCTCTGCACCCAGTGTGAGGCCGAGGGCTTTCGGCGCATCACCTACTTTCTCGACCGCCCCGACGTGATGGCCCGCTACCGGGTCGTGCTGGTGGCGGACCCCGCTCGCTATCCGGTGTTGCTATCCAACGGCAACCCAGCAGGTAGCGAAGACCTGCCGGATGGGCGCCGGGTTGCGCGCTGGCACGATCCGCACCCGAAGCCGAGCTATCTGTTCGCCGTTGTCGCCGGCGACCTGGCGGCGGTTGAGGACAGCTTCACCACCCGTTCGGGTCGCGAGATCCCGCTGCAGATCTTCGTCGAGCCGGAGAACCTGGACAAGTGCGACCACGCCATGCGCTCGCTCAAGCATGCGATGGGCTGGGACGAGGAGCAATATGGCCGCGAGTACGATCTGGACATCTTCATGATCGTCGCCGTCAGCCATTTCAACATGGGCGCGATGGAGAACAAGGGGCTCAACGTCTTCAACGCCAAGTACATCCTGGCGCGGCCGGACACCGCCACCGATGCCGACTTTGCTGGCATCGAGGGGGTCGTCGCCCACGAGTACTTCCACAACTGGACGGGCAACCGCATCACCTGTCGCGATTGGTTTCAGCTGAGCTTGAAGGAGGGCTTCACCGTCTATCGTGACCAGGAGTTCTCGGCCGACATGGGCTCACGCGGGGTCAAGCGAATCGAGGACGTGCGCATGCTGCGCGCGCGCCAGTTTCCGGAGGACGCCGGGCCGATGGCCCATCCGGTGCGCCCGGACTCTTACATCGAGATCAACAATTTCTACACCGCGACGGTGTATGAGAAGGGCGCCGAGGTGGTGCGCATGCAGGCACACCTGCTGGGCCCGGAACGCTTTCGCGCCGGCACCGACCTCTACTTCGAGCGCTTCGACGGTCAGGCCGTCACCACCGACGACTTCGTCGTCTGCATGGAGCAGGCTGGCGAAGTGGACTTGACCCAGTTCCGCCGCTGGTATGGCCAGGCCGGCACGCCGGTGCTGGAGTGCGCCGATCGCTTCGACGCCGCGGCTGGGACCTATACGCTCGAGATCCGCCAGCACACGCCGGCCACACCGGGCCAGCCCGACAAGCTGCCCCTGCACATCCCGTTCGCGCTCGGGCTGTTGGATGCCGAGGGCCGCGACCTACCGCTGCGGCTCGAAGGCGAGGCCGAGAGCCCTCTGCCTGGAACACGCATGCTTCCCCTGCGCGAGTCGGTCGAACGCTTCACCTTCGCCGGTCTGGAGCACAGGCCGGTTCCGTCGCTGCTGCGTGGGTTCTCGGCGCCCGTCAGGGTGCGCTTCCCGCACTCGGAGGCGGACCTGACCTTTTTGATGGCGCACGACAGCGATGGGTTCAACCGGTGGGATGCCGCCCAGAGTCTTGCCCAGCGGCTGCTGCTGGCAATGGTCGAAGACAAGGCCATGCAGGTGCCGGATACCTTCATCGACGCCTTCCGTCGGGCCTTGACCGATGCCGGCGCCGATCAGGCCCTGCTGGCGGAGGTGCTGACGCTGCCGTCGGAGAGCTACCTGGGCGATCAGATGGACGTGGTGGACGTGGACGGTATTCACCGCGCCCGCGAGACCCTGGCAGGAAGAATCGGTCTCCTGTTGCGCGGTGAATTGCGGGCGGTCTACGAGCGCAACCGAGAGCCCCCCGAGTATGACTTGTCGCCGGCCTCCATCGGCCGTCGGGCGCTGCGCAATTGCGCGCTGGGTTACTTGATGCACGCGCCGGATGCCGACATCTGTGCGCTGGCGCAGGCGCAGTTCGATGCCGATCACAACATGACCGACGTCATGACCGCGCTGCGGTTGCTGGTGGATGCGTCGCCGGATGTGGCGGGCGACGCCGGCGAGCGGGCGCTGGCGGGCTTCTATCAGCGCTGGTCCAAGGAACAGCTGGTGCTCGACAAGTGGTTTGCGTTGCAGGCGCAAAGCAGTCGGGCGAATGCGCTGGAGCGGGTCCGCTCGCTGATGGAGCATGCCGATTTTTCGCTGACCAATCCCAATCGCGTACGTTCGCTGATCGGTGCATTCGCGGTCGGTAATCCGCTGCGCTTTCATGCCGCCGACGGCAGCGGCTACGGCTTTCTGGCGGACCGCATCATCGATCTCGATCCACTGAATCCGCAGATTGCGTCGCGCCTGCTCTATCCCATGACTCGCTGGCGCCGCTACGACGAAGGTCGGCAGGCGCTGATGCGCGAGCAGCTCGAACGCATCCTGGATGTCGAGGGGCTTTCCAACGATGTCTACGAGGTGGTCTCCAAGAGCCTTGGCTCGGAGTAGCCGTGTCAAGCTTGAGAGGCCGGAAAACCTCGAAGTGCTTGAAGAAAGGCAACGCGCAATGGCTGCGACAGCGGATGTCCGTGCGGCCCCATCGCGACTGCAAGCCGCCCCCACAGCGAAGCGTGATGTGGGAGCGATTTGCAATCGCGACGGCCACAACGGGGATGTCTGCGCAGCTCGATCGCGGCTGCAAGCCGCTCCCACAGGGAAGTGTGATGTGGGAGCGATTTGCAATCGCGACGGTCACGGCGGCGGGTGACTCCGCAGTCCCATTACCTGACACAGACAGCTGAAATCAGACAACGAAGCCCGGCATCGCCGCCGGGCTTCTGGGCTGTGGCCGGCGCTTGCCGGCCCGTTGTACGCTCACTCAGAGGTTACTTGACCTCAATCTTCTGCCGAGGAGTGGTTTCCACCTTCGGCAAATGTACCTCCAGCATGCCGTTATCGAACTCGGCGTTGACCTCTTCGGCCTTCACCGTCGTCGGCAACCGGATGGTCCGGCTGAAGCTGCCGCGCCGGATTTCGGCGCGATAGACGTCGCCTTCCTCAACCTCCTTTTCGTGCTTGCGTTCACCGCGAATGGTGAGCACGTCGCCGGTCAGGTCAAGGTGCAGATCCTTCTTCTCGATTCCCGGCAACTCGGCACGGATCAGGAACTCGGTCTCGCGTTCGACCAAGTCCACGCGCGGGATGCGCAACTCAAGGTCCGTCTGAATCGGCGCAGCCCACTCGGGCCACATCTCGCGGAACGGCCGCATCCAGCCACGGTTTAACAACGTATCGAAGGTGCGATCCATCTCGTCGAAGAACCCCACCTCATGACGTTGCAGTGCCTTGCTTTCTTTGTCTCGGGTTTTCATTGCAGTCCTCCTCTTGCTCTCTCTCACTTAAAATATAGTCCAGCGGGTACTACTTGGCAAGTTTTTAAAGGCTAGAAAAACCTTTTATGTCAATAACATAATGTGTTTTTATCGATGGTAATAGGCCGTTCGCTGATATGCCTGGACGGGTACCGCCGAGTCTGACAGAAGGGCGTATCCGCCGCCTCCGCGGCGGCGTTTTAACGGCGGCGACCTGCGGTGGCGGGGGGAATTTTCCGCTGCGGAGGCTAGCGGGAAAACGCCTCAGCGACGGGACAAATCCGGCCGAGGTCAGTTCGGCGGAAACTGGCTGTACCGACGGACCGCGCTCGATCAGCGCGGGAAGGGTTTGTTCTTGGGCTTGGTCAATTGGGTCATCAGCCCAACATCGCCCAAACCGACACACATGCGCAAGTCAGCGCACAACGAGAAGCGAGAAATAGAACCCGATGGAAACAGAAGCAGTGGCGCAGCTGATTCGCTCCGGTCTTCCCGGCGCCGAGGTCGAGGTCAGCGGTGACGGCAGTCACTTTGACGCGATTGTGGTCAGCGAGGCCTTCGAGGGTTTGAGTCCGATCAAGAAGCAGCGCCTGGTGATGGATGCGGTCAAGGATCAGATCGCGAGTGGCGAGCTGCACGCCTTGTCCATCAAGACCTTGACGCCGGCGCAGAAGCAAGCCGGGTAGTTGGCACGCTCAGGAGGTTCCCGCCTTCACCATCGCTGCTGACTGTTCCTGCGCCGACGGTGCGCTGCGCAGCCTGCTTGCTGGCGCGAAGCGGCAGGTGAAGGTGGCGCCGGCCCCGATTTCGCTGGCGATGCTGATCTGAGCGTCGTGGCGGCTGAGCACATGCTTGACGATGGCGAGCCCAAGGCCAGTGCCGCCGGAGGCGCGCGAGCGCGCAGCGTCGACGCGATAGAAGCGTTCGGTCAGGCGCGGGATATGCTCGACGCCGATCCCCGGCCCGTCGTCCCGCACCGAGAAGATCGGCCCGCGCTCGTCGTCGCGCCAGACGATGCGCACCAAGCTGCCCGGGGGGGTATGCCGGATGGCATTGAAGACGAGGTTCGACAGCGCGCTGCGCAGTTCGGTCTGATTGCCGAGCAGCAGCAAGTTCGGATCGGTGTCGACCTCGAAGCGGTGATCGCCGTTGCTCAAGGCGCGCGCATCGGCGAGGATAAGATCGGTCTCGTGCGCGATGTCGACCGCTGTCATGTTGCGCGCGTGGTCTTCCATCTCTAGTCGCGACAGGGTGAGCAGGTCTTCGATGATGGAGCGCATGCGCTCGGTCTGGTTATGCATCAGCGTCAGCGGGCGGCGATGCGGTTCGGGCGTCTGCGCCGAGTCGGCGAGGGTTTCGATGAAGCCGGCAATGACAGTCAGGGGCGTGCGCAGTTCATGGGATGCGTTGGCAACGAAGTCGCGCCGGATCAAGTTCAGGTGGAACACCTTGGTGATGTCCCGGCCGACCACCAGGCGCTGCTTCTTGCGCTCGCCGAACGGCGCTACGCGCAGCGACAGCATCAAGGACTGGTTGTGCTCGGGCGCCGCTTCCAGTGGCCGGCCGTATTCGCCGGCATCGATGTAGTCGCCCAGGTTGGTATGTTCGAAGACCTCGGTCAGGCGCCGGCCGTCATCGCGGGGCCATTGCACGTTCATCAGTGAGGCGGCGGCCGGGTTCGCCCACTCGATGCGCTTGGCCTTATCCAGCACGATCAGCGCATCCGGTACGGAGTTGGCGGCCTCGCGAAAGCGGCGCGTGAAACGCACCTGGCGTTTGCGGCCCTTGCGCCCGCGTTGCTGATACTGACCAACGGCGCGAAAGACCTCACCCCAGAGCCCGTTCGGAAATGGTGGCACCAGTCGGTGGTGGCGTCGGATCATGCGCGCCAGGCGCCCCAGGTGAAACAGATGGCGCAGCAGGTAGGTCGCGAGGGCCAGCAGCGCGGCCCGCTCTGGCGGCTGCCCGAGCAGCATCAGACCCAGTGCCAGCAGGGTGGCGCCGAGGGCGAGGTTGATTTCGTAGACGACGGGGCTG
Organism: uncultured Gammaproteobacteria bacterium; assembly: GCA_963695445.1. Taxonomy (GTDB): domain Bacteria; phylum Pseudomonadota; class Gammaproteobacteria; order Chromatiales; family Chromatiaceae; genus Thiohalocapsa. The sequence goes on from CAVOGV010000039.1 coordinate 54,807, forward strand.
CGCATGCGTTGCCCTCACGGTTTCGCGGCGGTATAGGGCATCTCGAAGCCTGCGTCCGTCAGCCCAATGCGTATGGTCTTGCTGTCGAATGTCGGTTCAGACCACGTTGCTCTGCCCCTGAACGCGGGCCTATTTGTCGGAGAAGCGATAGCCGACTCCGCGCACAGTCTGCAGCAGGTGCTCGTGGCCGCTTTGCTCTAATGCCTTACGCAAGCGCCGCACATGCACGTCGACGGTGCGCTCCTCGACGTAGACGTGGTTGCCCCAGACCTGATCGAGCAACTGCGAACGGCTGAAGGCGCGGTCCGCGTGGGTCATGAAGAAGTGCAGCAGGCGGTATTCGGTGGGGGCGACCTCGATGGCGTTGCCGGCGGCGCTGACGCGATGGCTGATGTTGTCGATGCGCAGTCCGGCGATCTCTATTTCGTCTGTGACCTCTTCGGGCTTGCTTCGGCGAAGCACGGCATGGATGCGTGCGACCATCTCCCGTGGCGAGAACGGCTTGGAGATGTAGTCGTCGGCGCCGGTGTTCAGCCCCTTGATACGGTCTTCTTCCTCGCCCCGGGCGCTGATCATGATGATCGGTATCGTGCGCGTCTTTGCGTTCTGCTTCAGCTGTGCCGCCAGTTCGAGCCCGGAGCGCCCGGGCAGCATCCAGTCCAGCAACACGAGGTCGGGCTGCTCGGCGATCAGCCGGCGGGCATCGTCCGCATGGGCGGCCTCCAGCACGCGGAAGCCGCCTTCTTCGAGTGTGAAACGGATCACTTCTCGGATATCGGGCTCGTCGTCGACGATGAGTATGGTAGCCATTGGGTTGCTATCGGATGAGTCGATTCGCGAGGGGGCATTCTATTTCGACGCCGTTACGGATAGGTTACCTGGCTGAGCCGCGTGCGCCTTGAATCGATGCGCGCGGCGTCAGGCCGGGTCAGCTGCCGTTGTTCGGCCAGCTGTTGTTGTTCGGATCGGTGCGGCCAACTTTGCGCCAGCGCAACAGGAGGTCGACGCTGTGGGAGAGCAGCGCTAGCGTTAGTATCAGCGCGATCCATCCCCACCAGGCTCCGCCGAGGGCAGCGCGAACGGTAAGCAACAACAGCGCGCCGGAGACCAAGGTCGGGGCAACGTCCGCGAACAGGCTTGCGCGTCCGCTGCGGCGGCCGAGCCAGGCCAGCAACGCGGCCTCGGCGGCAACCATCAGCAGTATCCAGTCGATGATCCTGCCGGATGCGAACAATGGCTCGAACCAGTCGTACATGATCGCTGTCGTCCGTCGACCGTCAGCTACGCCGCCGCGGCATGCGGTAAGGCAGCATGAATTGGACGATCGGCGAGCGGAAGCGCTCGAGCGAGAGGCTCTCGTGCACCGCTGTGACGGGTTGCTCGAGCAGGTGGGTGTCGATGACGGAACGGGAGTAGAAGGGGGTATCTTCCAGCGTCTTGACGACACGGGGCGGGTGTCCAGGGTCGGCCTGGCTACCGCGGGCGACGCGCCAGATCGGGGTGCGGGGCAGGCGATGGTTCGGTGGCGGTTCGAACTCGTGCAGCGTGCCGTCGGCCGCAAACCGCAGCGCGAGCGCCAGCGGGTCGGCGCCACGTCGCTCCATGTTATAGAGGATCGTGCTCTCCTCGCCCATGCTGGCGCGGGACCAGTCCCAGGAGACGAAGCCGTCTTCCAGCGGTTCTTGGCCCCAATTGCTGTCGAAGTAGGCGTGGCCGGTCCAGCTCAGGTCGGGCCGCTCCAGTTCCACCTCTACGCGAGCGCTAGGGGCAACCGGTCGCCAATGGTGGCGGCCGTTGTCGTGCAAGGAAAAGCTCTGTTGGTTGATAAACACCGGCGTCAGGTGCACCCGACCGCGAACCCGTTGCGGGATCGGGGTGCCGATCTCGTCGATGTTGACGGTCAGCGTCTCGTCGCCGTTCCAGCGCAGCTCGCTCGGACCGATTCCGAGCCGTGACGCGCTCTGCGACAACAGGTTAGCGGGCCGCTCGGTCATGGTCCAGCGACGTTCTTGGCCATACAGACAGACGTTGAGCGAGCAATAGTCCCGAGGATCGTCCAAGCCGCGCCGGCGCCCTTTGAAGTAGTACGGCGAGAACACGCTGCCGATGAATGCAATCAGGGTCAGACCATGCTCGCCGTTGTCGCTCAGGGCATCGACGTACCACCAGGCATAGCCGCGGCTCGGAACTTCGTGATCGAATTGTAGGTCGCGATTGCGCTGGGCGCCTGAGCCGGTGGGCGAAGGAGTCGGCGCGTCGCGGTTCGTTGCGTCTGTGCTCAATGTCGTCATTTCAAAGTCGTTATTTGCGCTGGCGATGCCGCACTAACATGGTGAACTCGGTCACCGCGAACCAGAGCAAGCCCCCGAAGATCATGGTGTAGGGCACATACCGATAGGTTTCCGCGGCGTCGTCGCCAGCGGCGTATCGGAGTACCACACCGACGGTGATACCGCCCCAAAACAACAGGGCGGCGATGGGAATGCGTCGACCGCCGATACGGAAGGGTTCCGCGCTACGCTCGGTGGGCAGCAGTGGCGGCTCAGCGGCTGTAGCGGTCGCCTCCGGTGTCGTGGGTGTTGCAGCGACAGCGGACGGCGCGATCGCCTCCGGTTGCTCGGTGGCAGCTGTCTTGGCGATGTTGGCCGCGATCGGGAAGCCGCATTTTGGACAGGCAGGCGCGCTGTCGGAGACTTTAGCACCGCATTCTGGACAGTCGATTAGAGCCATCATTCACCCCCTGTTCTCGTCGCGACCGCGCGTTTCGCGCGGCCGAAATAAAGTCGTCGCATCGGCGACGCATAAACTGGTACTTAAACAAGGAATGCGCGGCCTGGCATTGGCGCATATCATTTCAACTGCGAATTTTCGCGCTCAGGCCAATGCGGAGGGCGTCGGCGCTGATTCACGTCTTGCCCCTGGAGCGAGTGAGATCCTTCAGCGCACTGGTCGCTGCTTGGTGTCCGGACAAGGCAGCCATCGGCACCCCGGCCCCGGGATGCGTGCTGCCCCCGGCCAGGTAGAGCCCCGGCACTTTGGTGCGCGATCCCGGTCGGGCAAATGATGCCTGCCAGCCATGCGAAGCGCGGCCGTAGAGTGCGCCACCGGTTGCCGGGAAGAGCTGTTCGAATTGGCTTGGCGTGGTCGCGCGTATCGCGTCCGGTCGGGCGTCGATGCGCAATCCGCAGCGTTCGAGCACCGTGAACGTCCTGGCTTGTAGGTCTTCGATCTGCGTGCTGCCGAGACGTTGGCTGTCGCCATTGGCCGGCGCGTTGATCAGCAACAGAAGGCGCTCCGCACCAACCGGTTCAGCCGCACTCGCTAAGCCGTCGCTGAGGCTCGCGCCACGATCCTGCGCGCAGATATAGACGGTAGGCTCCTGGGGCAGCCGGCCGCGTTTGAAAATGTCGTCGAACTCCGTCGGATAATCTGACGAGAAGAAGACCGAGTGGCGCATCAGTGGGAAGTCTCTGGTCTTGGCCACCAGATTCCAGGTGAGTGCGGACAACGAGCGGTGCCGTGGCAGAGTGGGTGGCGCCGCACGAGCGACGCCTTTGCCGAGCAGTCCCGCGCCAAGCGCGCTGACATCGCTGTTGAGGATTACCACATCGGCCTGGATGCGGCGCGCGTCTTTGCCGGCCAAGCGGATGCCGCTGGCACGGCCGTTTTGGGTCAAGATCTCGGCAACCTCAGCACGGTAGTGGATCTGCGCGCCGTTGCGCTCGGCGAGCCCTGCTAGCGCGACCGCCAGTTGGTGCATGCCCCCGTCCACCAGCCAGACGCCCTCCTGTTCAACGTGGGCGATCAGCATCAGTGTCGCCGGCGACAGGAACGGAGAAGATCCCGCATAGGTTGCGTAACGTCCAAACAGCTGGCGCAGACGCGGATCGCGGAAATGGCCGCTGAGTGCCTGCCATAACGTTGAATAGGGTTTGATGTGCAGCATCCCGCCAAGACCGTTGAGGCCGACTCGACCGGTCAACCCAAGCGGGTTGGTGCGGCTATTGCCGATGAACGGCTCTTTGAGAGTCTGATAGATGCGGCGTGCATCTTTGCTGAACTCAAGGAAACGTTTGCCCTCGTCTCCGCCGGAGAATTCGGCAACGGCATCGGCCGACCGCTGCAGGTCCGCGAATAGGTCCAGGCGCTCTCGTTCGCTCCACGCGTGACGTGCGATGATGTCCGCCTGCTTCAGGCTGAGTTCGGCGTCCAGTGAGGTGCCGGCCTTGGCGAAGAGCTCTTCGAATACCCAGCGCATCGTCAGTACGGTTGGACCGGCATCGATGCGTGCGTCGCCGATCGCGACCTCGCGCATCTTGCCGCCGGGCGCCGCCGCGCGCTCGAACAGTTGCACATCGAAACCGCGCGCGCTCAATTCCACGGCCGACGCGAGGCCGCCGATACCGGCGCCTACGATGATTGCCTTCTTAGTCTGGTGCACTGTCTAGCCCTCTCTTTTCGCGACGCCGCAACGATACACCCGAAGCGCGTCCCTTGTTTGCGAGCTTCAGCTTTGTCTGCGCTGGCGCAGGAGGGGCGGGCCATGGGGCTGTCTTTGACAGGCGAAGGCCGGAGGCGGGTTGGCAACGGGCGTGCGGCGAGCGCGTTCGTTCAGGCTTCAAGCACAAGATGTTGGCCCGCCAGGACAAGGTCCACTACCCGAGCCTTGAAACCCGGAGCCCCTGCAAACGGCAGAATGGCGGAGGGAGCGAGGCATTGCGCCCAGCTCACACTCCGCCATTCTTAGGCAGCCCCGAGCGGGGCTGCCGACCCGATGCACGTGCCGGCGTCGCCGACAAGCGCTCGGGTATGGGTTCGATCGCTTACCAGGAATACTGCGGCAGCGAGAACACCATCCAATGCACGGCCAGCGCGATGACCAGCACGGCAAACAGGATCGGCATCAGCCAAGTGGCAGGATTCAGGACCAGCCAGATCTTCCAATCGTCTTCAGGATTCTTCGGGCGAGCAATCTGTTGTTCGGCCATGGTAAAGCCCTCTCAAGTGTAGGTTGTCAGTAACGTTCAGTCGACGGAAAGCGGTTACTTAGAACCAGGGCTTCCAGGCGATGACCAGCAGATGCGCAGCGGCAGCGATGCCGGCGAACGCGGTGTAGGTCACTTTGAACTGCTCGTGGAACTCTTTGGCTTGCTCGACGGTTAAACCGGACAGACTCATGATGTCACTCCGCTAGGGGTTTCAAAGGTGCCGCTGTTCTTAGTCGCGGCAATTAGCACGGTGGCGGCAAGCGCCACGCAGTAAGCGAGATTACTGGGCCGCAGGCGCAGCAGGCGCTTCGACGGCAACCGGTGCCTCAACAGCGACGACAGCCTCTTCAGCGCCCCAGCTGTACTGCGGCAGCGAGAAGACCATGGCATGCACGCCAAGGGCGATGACCAGCGTCGCGGCCAGGATCGGCACCAGCCAGGTGGCGGGGTTGACGACCAGCCAAATGCGATAGTCCTGCTCTTTCGGCTTGTAGTTGAAAACGTCTTGGAACATTGCTCAAACCTCGCGGGAGCTAAATTGGGGAAGCGGTGTTAGAACCAGGGCTTCCAGGCGATGACCAGAAAATGCGCAATCGCGGCGATGCCGGCAAATGCGGTGTAGGTCACTTTGAATTGCTCGTGGAATTCTTTTGCTTGCTCGACCGTCAGGCCGGAAAGGCTCTTCTGCTCAGCCATCGTTTTAAGCCTCCAATAGGGCGTTGCCGCCTCTGTCGCTTGCGATGCCGCGGCGGCTGTCCGTGAGGTTGGCCATCGCGACGCTGTGTTTGTCCGGGTGTTCCGGCAGGCGTTCCGTTGCCCGTTCTCTCTCCAGTGGTTGTCATTATAGACTGACACTTTTATATGTCAATCTGGATTTACAAAAAAATGGGGTTTTTGGAAGTGCTTCACCGTGCTGCTGGAGCTGTGCGTTGTTCAAGTGGCCAAGCAAGCGCAGAGGGGCGGGCGAGAGCCGCTTTGCCAGATCGCTGGCCCTCTGCCGGTGGGGCGGAGCAGTGCGGCGATGCGCTCTTTCTCCGTGCCAGATCCTTCCGCGCCTTCGCGTGAGACTCTTCTTCGTTCAGGCGTTCCTCATCCGGTTAGGAACTGTGTCACGCGAAGGCGCAAAGGCACGAAGGAAGTCTTGTTCGCGCTGTTGTACCTGCGTGCGAGCATCCCTGCATGCCTTGGGTCTGGTGGCCCGAACGATGCTCAATGCCTCCGTGAGGAGGGTTCTGAAGAAGGGCGGGGTGCAAGAGGGGGCGTCGCCGAGTGGCGGAAGCGCTGTGTGGGTTCTGTCAGGATGGTGCTTGGGCGCTGGGTTGGCCCCTGCAAACGTCAGAATGGCGGAGGGAGCGAGGGCATTGCGCCCAGCTCACACTCCGCCATTCTTAGGCAGCCCCGAGCGGGGCTGCCGACCCGATGCACGTGCCGGCGTCGCCGACAAGCGCTCGGGTATGGGTTCGATCGCTTACCAGGAATACTGCGGCAGCGAGAACACCATCCAATGCACGGCCAGCGCGATGACCAGCACGGCAAACAGGATCGGCATCAGCCAAGTGGCAGGATTCAGGACCAGCCAGATCTTCCAATCGTCTTCAGGATTCTTCGGGCGAGCAATCTGTTGTTCGGCCATGGTAAAGCCCTCTCAAGTGTAGGTTGTCAGTAACGTTCAGTCGACGGAAGGCGGTTACTTAGAACCAGGGCTTCCAGGCGATGACCAGCAGATGCGCAGCGGCAGCGATGCCGGCGAACGCGGTGTAGGTCACTTTGAACTGCTCGTGGAACTCTTTGGCTTGCTCGACGGTTAAACCGGACAGACTCATGATGTCACTCCGCTAGGGGTTTCAAAGGTGCCGCGGTTCTCGATCGCGGCAATTAGCACCGTGGCGGCACGCGCCACGACATCGGCTTACTTACTGGGCTGCAGGTGCAGGTGCAGGTGCCTCGACGGCAACCGGCGCCTCGACGGCGACGGCTTCTTCAACGCCCCAGCTGTACTGCGGCAGCGAGAAGACCATGGCGTGCACGCCAAGGGCGATGACCAGCGTCGCGGCCAGGATCGGCACCAGCCAGGTGGCGGGGTTGACGACCAGCCAAATGCGATAGTCCTGCTCTTTCGGCTTGTAGTTGAAAACGTCTTGGAACATTGCTCAAACCTCGCGGGAGCTAAATTAGGGAAGCGGTGTTAGAACCAGGGCTTCCAGGCGATGACCAGAATATGCGCAACCGCGGCGATGCCGGCAAATGCGGTGTAGGTCACTTTGAACTGCTCGTGGAATTCTTTTGCTTGCTCGACCGTCAGGCCGGAAAGGCTCTTCTGCTCAGCCATCGTTTTAAGCCTCCAATAGGGCGTTGCCGCCTCTGTCGCTTGCGATGCCGCGGCGGCTGTCCGTGAGGTTGGCCATCGCGACGCTGTGTTTGCCCGGGTGTTCCGGCAGGCGTTCCGTTGCCCGTTCTCTGCTCCAGTGGTTGTCATTATAGACTGACACATTTATATGTCAACCTAGATTTACAAAAAAGGATCGATGATCGCCGACTGCCGGCAACAGGCGCGCCGGCGGTCGCTCGGGCGCGCCGCTGGCTGCTGGCTGTCGAAATCCACTGTTTCTGGCGATGTGTTCGACGCCTGCTTTTGGCGACAACTCGTCCGCGATGGGTGCCTGGATCTTTGGTCATCTGCCCGTGGGAGCGGAACAGTTTCGCGGTGCGCTCTGTTTCCGTGCCAGGTCCTTCGCGCCTTTGCGCCTTCGCGTGAGACTCTTCGTTCATGCGCTCCTCATCCGGTTAGGAATGTCTCACGCGAAGGCACGAAGGACGTCTTGTTCGCGCTGTTGTACCTGCGTGCGAGCATCCCTGCATGCCTTGGGTCTGGTGGCCCGAACGATGATCAAGGCCTCTGTGACGATGGTTCTGAAGAAGGGCGGGGTGCAAGAGGGGGCGTCGCCGAGTGGCGGAAGCGCTGGGTGGGTTCTGTCAGGATAGTGCTTGGGCGCTTGGGCGGCCCTTGCAAACGTCAGAATGGCGGAGGGAGCGAGGGCATTGCGCCCAGCTCACACTCCGCCATTCTTAGGCAGCCCCGAGCGGGGCTGCCGACCCGATGCACGTGCCGGCGTCGCCGACAAGCGCTCGGGTATGGGTTCGATCGCTTACCAGGAATACTGCGGCAGCGAGAACACCATCCAATGCACGGCCAGCGCGATGACCAGCACGGCAAACAGGATCGGCATCAGCCAAGTGGCAGGATTCAGGACCAGCCAGATCTTCCAATCGTCTTCAGGATTCTTCGGGCGAGCAATCTGTTGTTCGGCCATGGTAAAGCCCTCTCAAGTGTAGGTTGTCAGTAACGTTCAGTCGACGGAAGGCGGTTACTTAGAACCAGGGCTTCCAGGCGATGACCAGCAGATGCGCAGCGGCAGCGATGCCGGCGAACGCGGTGTAGGTCACTTTGAACTGCTCGTGGAACTCTTTGGCTTGCTCGACGGTGAGGCCGGAGAGAGAAGTATCAGCCATTGCGATATACCTCGGATCGTGTTGTGAATTGCAGCGTCAACGCCGCCGCGGTGGTTGTGCCAAGCCTCTTTAAGAAGCATTGGCCGAGAGTTTTTGCAGATTACTGGGCGCAGACTACTGGGCCGCGGGTGCAGCAGGCGCTTCGACAGCGACAGGCGCTGCGACAGCAACGGCGGCCTCTTCAGCGCCCCAGCTGTACTGTGGCAGCGAGAAGACCATGGCGTGCACGCCAAGGGCGATGACCAGCGTCGCGGCCAGGATTGGGACCAGCCAGGTGGCGGGGTTGACGACCAGCCAAATGCGATAGTCCTGCTCTTTCGGCTTGTAGTTGAAAACGTCTTGGAACATTGCTCAAACCTCGCGGGAGCTAAATTAGGGAAGCGGTGTTAGAACCAGGGCTTCCAGGCGATGACCAGAATATGCGCAACCGCGGCGATGCCGGCAAATGCGGTGTAGGTCACTTTGAACTGCTCGTGGAATTCTTTTGCTTGCTCGACCGTCAGGCCGGAAAGGCTTTGCGATTCTGCCATTGACTTACCCTCTGTCTTGCGATGCGCCGCGAGGCATTCGCGGCGGCGTTCATTGAGGCGAAATCTGCCTCACCGACACTAGCAGCCGGATGGCGAACTGTGCGTTCCCGTCCGATCTTTCCCTCTGGTTGTGTCAGTTTAGCGTGACATATTATGATGTCAAGCGAGATATACAGTGTTTTGGATGGGTTTTGTCAACGCCGGCGCGCGTTCCCGTCGGCGGCACACAGCTGGCTAGCCGAAGGACATGCTAAGGTCGAGATCTGTCAACATTGGTTGGTGTTAGCTCAAGTTGACGACAGGGGGCATGCGAACTAGATTGGCGGCGGCATGTGCGCGTCGGGTGCCGTGCGGGTGCCGTTCGTTCGCGTGATCTCTTTTGGTATGGAGCGAAACATTAAGATGAGCGGCGCCTCTTTCGAAGAACTCAAGCAAGCCTGGATACGTGAGGTTCTGCCCAAAATTCTGCCATTTGCCGATGCGGCTACCAAGGAACTGCCGCTGACGCGCCTGCTGCGGTTGTCGCTGTTTCAAGCATCGGTCGGCCTGATGATGGTGCTGCTCTACGGCACCATGAATCGGGTCATGGTGGTGGAAAAGGGTGTGCCTACCTGGCTCATCTCGCTGATGGTTGCGCTGCCGGTACTGTTCGCGCCGTTCCGTGCCCTGATCGGTTTCAAGTCCGACGTTCATCGCTCCGCGTTCGGCTGGCGGCGGGTGCCATTCATCTGGTTTGGAACCTTGATGCAGTTCGGTGGCCTCGCGATCATGCCTTTCGCGCTGATTCTATCCGCCGAGGGGGGGCAGGTACCGGAGTTCGTCGGCTGGATTGCCGCCGGTGCGGCCTTCCTGCTTGCGGGGGCTGGCATGCACACGACCCAGACCGCAGGGCTTGCCCTGGCGACGGACTTGGCAAGCGAGGAGACGCGCCCGCGGGTCGTCGCGCTATTGTTCGTGATGTTGCAGGTGAGCATGCTCGTAGCTGCGCTGATCTACGGGGTGCTGCTGACCGACTTCAACAGCATGGGTCCGAACGCGGCCAACGCCCGATTGATCGGCGTCCTTCAGGGGGCCGCGATGCTCTGTGTCGGGCTGAATCTCGTTGCACTTTGGAGGCAGGAGGCCATGGACATGGATCGTGCCGAACGGTCGGTGGCGGAGAAGGCCGCCGCTGCACCGCAGCCAAGATTCTCGGATACTTGGAAGAGGTTCATCAGCGGTGGCAACGCGACCCGCTTGTTGATCGTGGTGGGTCTTGGTACCGCCGGCTTCACGATGCAGGAGATCCTGCTCGAGCCTTACGGCGGGCAGGTGCTTGGCTTGACGGTGGCCGAGACCACGCGCCTTACGGCGATCTGGGCCTTCGGCAGTCTGGTCGCGTTTGGGCTTACCGCGCGGCTGCTGTCGCGTGGCGGGCAGCCGCATCGCATCGCTTTCGTCGGAGCGCTGGTCGGGATAGTCGCCTTCGTCGCCGTCATTGCCGCCGATCCGCTGGGCTCGCCATTGGTCTTTCGCTTCGGTGCCCTGCTGATCGGGTTTGGCGGCGGACTCTTCTCAGTGGGCACCTTGACGGCCGCCATGGCCATGGCCCGGGGTGGTCAGAGTGGGCTTGCGCTCGGCGCGTGGGGTGCTATTCAGGCGACCTGCTACGGTGTTGCCGTCGGCCTCGGCGGTGCGTTGCGGGACATCTTCGCAGCGCTCGATCCATTCGCGCGTCTCGGCGTCGCATGGAGTGGCCCGGTGGTGGGCTACACCTTTGTCTACGGGTTGGAGATCTTGCTTCTGATTTCCGCGCTGATCGTCCTGCTGCCGCTCGCGCTGCGCGGTAGCACCGGCCCGGACGCCGCTGGCAACGCGGAGGAACAGCAGAAGTTCGGCATCTCCGAAATGCTTTAGCAAACACACGCTTTCTGGTTGGGCCGGGGCATGCATGCAACATGCTCCGGACCAATCTCTCCCCGCAAAACGCAGTAGAGGAGTTTCCCCATGTCAATGCCCAAGAACGTTGGCGACAAGGACCGCACGCTTCGGCTTATCGCTGCGACGGTTCTGATCATTCTGAGCTTTATCGTTGCATCGGCTTCGGCGAAGATCTTGCTCTCTGTCATCGCTCTGGTGCTGCTGTATACCAGCTACACCCGCTCCTGCCTCGCCTACATCCCGCTGAAGATCGATACGACCAAGGGCGATTAGTCCGCGAAGCGCGGGCGGCAATGCCGCCCGCAAAATCATGGTGTTGGATGTAAAGTCAGTCGACTCCGGCGCGGCGGCGCAGTTTTCGGTGCTTGGCTAGCCGGTCCGTGGTGCCCCAGCTTGAGACGGACGATAGCGGGAGAGGCTCAAGCGCACGCTGCGGTGGTGGACGGTTGGACGGCTGAGACCTGCAGAGTGGCACTGCTGTTGGGGCGAGATCGGTTATCGGCGCCGCCGATTGGGGCGCCGATAGGGGGAGGACTGGTGCGGATGCGGATCCGTTGAGGGTTCAGCCGTTGGCGGTGTCCTTTGCGTCCGCCTTTTGCCATGGCGCCACGAGCCCGAGCAGGTGCGCCATGTCCTTTAGGAAGATGCGCACATGCGCCATCGGCTTGGCCTTGACCAGGCGCTTGTACATGTAAGCCTGCCAGGTGAGCTCCTGGATATCCGGGTCGGCGCAGAGGCTGACGAAGCGCTCGCGGCGCTTGTCGTTCTTGTACCAGAATTTTTGCATGACCCCGAGCACCATGAAGACGCGGCCATGGGCCTTCATGAAGCGCTTGCGGGCGTTGGCGAGCGCTTTGGTGTTGCCGGTGATCAGCATCTCCTCCACCGCGTCCGCGGCGAGCCGGCCGCCGACCAGGGCATAGTAGATGCCTTCGCCGGAGGCTGGCGCGACCACGCCGGCGGCATCGCCGGCCAAGACCACATCGCGATCGTTGTCCCACTTGGCCAGGGGATGGAGGGGGATCGGCGCACCCTCCCTGCGCAGCGTCTCGCACTGATCCAGGCCGGTCTCCTTGCGGAGTTGTTCGACCGCGTCGTGCAGCGAGAATCCCTTGATTTCGGTGCCGACGCCGATGCTGACGGTGTCACCGTGGGGGAACACCCAGGCGTAAAAGTCTGGCGACAGTTTGCCTTGGTAGTAGACGTCGCAACGCTCGGGGTCAAAGAAACCTTGCGCCGCGGCGGCGCTGCCGGGCTCGGGAGAGCGGACGATCTCGTGATAGGCGGCCACGTGGGGCAGTTCCTTAGCGCCTGGCACGCTGTGCTTGGCGACGGAGGATTTGGCGCCGTCAGCGCCGATGACGGCGCGGGCGCGCACGGCCACGTCGGTATCGCGGTCGGTGGCGTCGGCCGGACGGTAGTGTATGACGGCGACGCCATCCTGATCGCGGGTGATCCCCGTGTAGGTGCCGTTTCGGCGCTCGGCGCCAGCCGCCGCCGCGCGTTCGCGCAGCCACTCGTCGAATGGGCCGCGATCGACCATGCCGACAAAACCGCCGTCGATGGGCATGTTCACGTGGCGGTCGCTGGGTGCGACCATGCGTGCGGAGTGGATGTGTGCTACCAGTTGTGACTCGGGGATGTCGAACTCCTCGATTGCCTTGGGCGGGATCGCGCCGCCGCAGGGTTTGATGCGACCGGGGCGGTCGAGTAGCAGCACCTTGCGTCCGACGCGGGCCAGGTCCGTGGCGGCGGTGGCGCCGGCTGGGCCACCGCCGACGACGACCACATCGAATTCAGCGAGCTTCGCCATTGTATTCACCTTCGGGGGTTAGAGTTTTATTCGTCTCAGCAGGGTCTTGGGTGGTCAGCTAGGGCGCAATCAACTCGGGATCACCGCGCGCGCCGCGAAGGCGCTGATCATCATTCCGCTGACATAGACCGTCACGCCAAGACCGCTCAGCCAAGTGGCGCGAGCGACCGGGTCGTCCAGAAAGCGCACCATCAGCGTGATCTGCACCATGACCAGTGCGGCCACGGCGGCGGCATGCACCGGCTGCACCCAGCTGAACAGCAGTCCAATGACGGCCAGTTGCGGCACGATCATGACCACGCAGGCGGTCCAGGCTGCGCCCTTGACGCCCAGTTGCACCGGCAGCGAGCGCACGCCCATCTGCTTGTCGCCTTCGATCGCCTTGAAGTCGTTGAGCGTCATGATGCCGTGGGCACCAAGCCCGTACAGCACCGCCAGCGACAGGATGCTCCAGTCGGGCATTTGGCCGCCGATCATGACCGCGGCGCCGGTAATCCAGGCTAGGCTCTCGTAGGAAAAGCCCACCGCGGCGTTGCCGAACCAGCCGTTTTGTTTTAGCCGCAACGGCGGCGCGCTATAGATCCACGCGAAGATCAGGCCGACCACGGTGGCGCCAAGCACCCAAGGACCGAGCACCGCGCCGAGGACGAGCGACAGCAACGTGCCGATAACGGCGATGTAGAACCCCCACCGGCCAGGCAGGCGACCGGACGGGATTGGCCGGTTCGGCTCGTTGATCGCGTCCACATGGCGGTCATACCAGTCGTTGACGGCTTGACTGGTGGCGCATACCAGCGGGCCGGCGAGCACCACGCCGGCCACCAGTACCAGCCAGTTCTCGGCAACGGACACGCCGGAGGACACGACGCCGCAGGCGAAGGCCCACATGGGTGGAAACCAGGTGATTGGATGAAGTACCTCCAGCACCGCGGAGGGTGCCGGGCGCCTGGCCGCGGCGGTCGGGACCGTCTCTGTCGTCATACCGGGATCGATTCTCATGCAGGCAGTGTGATGATGATTCGAGCGTCGTGTCGTGCATTGATGCGAACGACGGTGGCGCAAGTCTATCTGAAGCGCAGGTGCAAGGTGCTCCGGCTCGCTGTATTCCTGACCAAAGTCAACAGGTAAGCCCAAACAGTCCATTTGCCGCAGGGCTGAGGTTGTGAATCGCTCTCGGCGCCGCTCACCGCGGCGACTGTTGCGGTCTGATTCGGGCTGGCTAAGGCGATCTCTGTCAATCGCCTTAGCCGGCGTCCGCCTCGGCGCCCGGATCACTCAGTCCGTAGCGGCGCAGCTTGACGTACAGGCTCTGGCGGCTGAGGCCCAGCAATTCTGCGGCCGATGCGCGGTTGTCGCCAGTGAGTTCCAGGGCCGCCTCGATACAGAGCCGCTCGATCATATCGGTGGATTCGCGCACGACTTCCTTGAGCGGCACGCGGCCCACCAGTTCGCTCAGATGCTCAATAGAGCGTGGTAGCGCGCCATCGCCACGGGAATCCGCGGACACGCGGCGGTCGACGTTGCGGATGATGAAGCCGAAGCTCGGCTGCTCGCCGTTGTGCACGGCCACCGCAGAGATCTCGACTTCGCTGCTGGAGCCGAGGTCGGAGCGAATATGTGTCGCGAACAGCCGCACGGCGCCATGTTGGCGCAGGTTAGCGATCAGCACGTTGAGGTCGACGCCTGGGCGTCCGAGCCAGCGATCCAGGGATTCGCCGCGCACCTGGTCTTCGTTGGCGACCTGGGCTAGCTCCAAGAACGCGAGGTTGGCGCTCATGATGCGGCCGTCATGGGCGGTAAGAACGATACCGTCGGGTACCTTTTCCATCATCCGGCTCAGCCGCGAGGGCGCTTCCGTGCCCGAGTTCGAGCTGCCTTCCAGCTCAACTGGCGACAGTCGCAGCAGGATCAGAGACGTGTTCTCTTGGCGCACCGGCGCGCCGGAGACCTGGAACTCGGCGCCACTGCGCAGGTGGGCGCGCACGTCGTTGCCGCGCCCCGCGGCGCGGATGCCGGCGATCAGCGACTGGATGGCGCGCGTGCCCTGTTCGTCGAAACCGTCCGGGAACGAGCGTCCGACCAGTCGCCGAGCATCGGGGGCGAGTCGTTGCGTCGCCGCGGGATTTGCCTCCACGACTTTGTTGGTGTCGGGGTCGACGATGACAATCGCGTCGGTGGCGGAGCGGAACAGCAGGCGATAGCGGGTCTCGAGCTGGCGCAGACGCCAGTAGTCGCGCTCCAGGGACTGTTGCGCATCCACCAGCCGCTGCTGGAGCGCCGCGATGCCCTGCAGATTGCGGCCGACGGCGACCAGGTGGTTGCGGTCGCCGATTCTGGCTGCGAAGTAGCGCACCGGCATCTCAGCGCCATCGCGCGAAACGTGGTCGACCTGTTGCCAGGAGGGAGTGGGGCTGCCCGACTGCGCATCGGCGATCAGGGCCTCAATGCGGGGCCGACTGTCGCTGGTGACGGTCTCCACCCAGGCGCGGCCGATCCAGTCTTCCGCCACCTCCGATGACAGCTCCTCGCTGCCGAAGGCGAGATCTTGAATCACGCCGTTGCCGTCAAGGATGAGCGCGATATCGGATGCGGCGGCAATGAGTGTGGCGACCGTGCCGATGCTGATATCGCCTAGCGCAGCCTCGGGCGCATCGAAAGGCTTCACGAGTAATTCGCCCCTGAATTGTCTCGCATCGGTACTTCTGGGTGCATCCGCGTCAACCTCGCTTGACCTATGTCAAGGCCGGGGCTTGCCATTTCCCCCGGGTCTATAAGGAAAATGTGCCGCAACCCAGGCACAAAGTGCTCTCCGGGCGGGCGTCATTCAGGGCGCCTCGCTGACCCAACCACGGCTGGGGCGGCGTCTTTACTGCGCGCGAGCCATCTGGAGCGCGCGTTTGAACTGCCCTATATTAGGTAGTCCGAAGGCGGGTGATTGTCAAGTTCTGTTTACGTTAAGCAGAGTTGACAGCAGACGTGGAGCGGACTAGATTTCCGAATCATCAGCAATGCTTCGGAATCGATGAGGGGAGCTTCATGCGTCAACGCCCTAACAGGCCTGTCGGACGTCGGCCGCTGTATACGCCAGAGGAGCGCGTACGGCGCGATAATAGCGTCTGGACGCTGGTTCAGGGGGTGCTTGCGCCGCTGCAGTTTCTCGTCTTTCTGGTCAGTCTGTTCTTGGTGCTGCGCTATCTCACCACCGGCGCTGGCGAGATGGCCGCGACGGTCTCCATCGTCGTCAAGACGCTCGTGCTCTACACCATCATGATAACCGGCTCCATCTGGGAAAAGGTAGTCTATGGTAAGTATCTGTTTGCTGAGTCGTTCTTTTGGGAAGACGTGTTCAGCATGCTGGTTCTGGCGCTGCATACCGCCTACCTGGCGGCGCTGCTGACCGGCTTCCTCGATGTGCAGGGGCAGATGTTGCTGGCCCTGGCCGCCTATGCCGCCTATGTCATCAATGCCGCCCAATTCTTGCTCAAGTTGCGCGAGGCGCGTCTATCGCAAGCTGCTGAGAGCGCGGCGCCCAATGCCGGCGAGCGAGCGCTGGGGGTGGCGGAGTGACCGCATTCAGCGACGCGGGTGGGCTGACGCCGGCGGCGAGCGCGCCGCGCGGCGCGGAGGGCTGCACCGAGTTACCAGTGTTGCACGAGCGCGGCCAGCGGGAAGTCTTTTGCGGGCTAGCCGGTATTGTCTGGCTGCACAGAAAGATGCAGGACACCTTTTTCCTAGTGGTGGGGTCTCGCACCTGTGCGCATCTGCTGCAATCCGCCGCTGGCGTGATGATCTTCGCCGAGCCGCGCTTCGCGACCGCCATCCTGCAAGACCGCGACCTTGCTGGCCTCGCGGACTGTAACGAAGAACTCGATCGCGTCGTCGCCGAGCTGCTGGCGCGGCGGCCGGACATTGGCACGCTGTTTCTGGTCGGCTCGTGCCCGTCCGAGGTCATCAAGCTGGACCTGGCCACGGCCGCCGAGCGGCTTTCGGTTCAGCATGAGGGGCGGGTGCGCATCCTCTCCTACACCGGCAGCGGCATCGAGACCACCTTCACCCAGGGTGAGGACACCTGCCTGACAGCGCTGGCGGAGCAGATGCCAGCGGCTCCCGCCGGTGAGCGTGCGCTGCTGGTCCTCGGCACCCTGCCGGACGTGGTCGAGGATCAGTTCGCACGTCTGTTCGCTGAACTCGGCATTGCCCCTGTGCATTTCCTGCCGCCGCGCCGCGCCGCCGAACTGCCGCCGGTGGGGCCGGGCACGCTGCTGCTAGCGGCGCAGCCGTTTCTCGGTGATACCGTCGCGGCCCTTAGCGGACGTGGTGCAACCCTCATCGAGTCCGTCTATCCGTTTGGCGTTGAGGGGACTCGCGCCTGGCTTGGGGCTGCCGCCGAGGCCTGGGGCATCGAACCGGAACAGGTCGATAAGGTCACCGCCGCGCCGATGGCGCGTGCCGAGCGTGGTCTTGCCCGCTATCGCCAGCAGCTCGAAGGCAAGCGCATCAGTTTTTTGCCGGATTCTCAGCTGGAGATCCCGCTTGGCCGGTTTCTGGCGCGGGAATGCGGGATGCAGCTGGTCGAGGTCGGCACGCCGTATCTCGATCGACGCATGGTGGCCGCCGAACTCGAGTTGCTGCCCTCCGGGCTGCGCCTGAGCGAGGGCCAAGACCTCGAACTCCAGCTGGATCGTCTGCGGGCCGACCGCCCGGACCTGACTGTCTGTGGCCTTGGTCTGGCCAATCCGCTGGAGGCCGAAGGGCTCAGCACCAAGTGGTCCATCGAACTGGTGTTCACGCCGGTGCACGGCTTTGACCAGGCGCCGGATCTCGCGGAGCTGTTTGCGCGCCCACTGAATCGTCGCCAGCGCCTGGCGCTTTGAGACACGATATCGACCCATGCAGCTGACCGTCTGGACATACGAGGGCCCGCCCCACATTGGCGCCATGCGCATTGCCGCATCGATGCGCGGTGTGCATTGCGTGCTGCACGCCCCCCAAGGCGACACCTACGCCGATCTGCTGTTCACGATGATCGCGCGCAATGCCAAACGCCCGCCCGTCACCTACACCACGTTTCAGGCCCGCGATCTGGGCGGCGACACCGCCGAGTTGGTGAAGAAGACCCTGCGCGACACCGTCGAGCGCTTCAAACCCCGCGCGCTGCTGGTCGGAGAAGCCTGCACCGCCGAGTTGATCCAGGATCAACCCGGCGCGTTGGCCGAAGGCATGGGATTCGATATTCCGGTGATTCCGCTGGAACTGCCTGCCTATACGCGCAAAGAGAACTGGGGTGCCAGCGAGACCTTCTACGCCATGGTCCGCACCCTGCTGCGGGGCCGCCAGGCAGGAGCCAGGCCTGCGGAGCCGGGACGTCGCCCGAGTGCCAACCTGCTCGGCCCCACGGCGCTCGGGTTCCGTTGCCGCGACGACATCGTCGAGGTGACCAAGCTGCTGGATGCCGCCGGTGTCGACGTCAACGTGGTCGCCCCGGCTGGCGCCGGCCCTGAGGATCTGCTGCGCCTGCCGGACGCCGACTTCAACGTCTGTCTGTATCCGGAAGTGGCCTACGACACCTGTGCCTGGCTGGAGCGTATGTTCCACCAGCCCACCGTGAAGACGGTGCCGATCGGTGTTGGCGCAACCCGCGACTTTCTGATCGAGGTCGGCGCGGCCGCCGGCATCGACACGGGTCCCGCCATCGCCGCCGCGCAGACGCGCCTGCCCTGGTTCTCGCGTTCGGTGGATTCCACCTACCTCAACGGCAAGCGCGTGTTCATTTTCGGCGACGCGACCCATGCCATCGCCGCCGCGCGCATCGCCACCGAAGAGCTCGGCTTCGACGTCGTCGGGCTGGGTACCTACAGCCGCGAATTCTCCCGCGAGATCCGCGCGCGCCGCCGAACGCTACGGCGTCGAGCCCCTGATCACCGACGATTATCTCGAGGTGGAGGCGAGCGTGCTGGAGTTGGCACCGGAGCTGGTGCTCGGCACGCAGATGGAGCGCCACATCGCCAAACGCGCCGGCATCCCCTGCGCGGTGATCTCAGCACCGATTCACGTCCAGGACTTCCCGGCGCGCTATGCCCCGCAGATGGGCTTCGAGGGCGCCAACGTCATCTTCGACACCTGGGTGCATCCGTTGATGATGGGGCTTGAAGAGCACCTGATCACGATGTTTCGGGAAGACACTGAATTTCATGACGACGCCGCGCCATCGCACTTGGGGCCTGCCGCGAAGCAGGGCGATGCGCGCGTGTCGAATTCCGTCGGCGCGGATGCCGATGCGGGATCAACAGGCGCTGACAGCGCGATCGTCTGGGACGCGGAAGCCGAGAAGGAACTGCGCAAGATCCCGTTCTTCGTCCGCGGTAAAGCCCGCCGCAATACAGAGCGTTATGCCCAAGACCAGGGTGTGGCGACAATAACGATTGAGACACTCTACGATGCCAAAGCACACTTCGGCCGCTGAGCAGACGCCCGTGCGCGTCGTCATCGTCACGCTCGACAGCCATCTGGCCAGCGCCTGCGAGCGCTCCCGGCCGATGCTCGAGCAGGAGATCCCAGGGCTGTCGCTTAGCCTGCATGCCGCCGCCGAGTGGGAAGGCGCGCGCGAGGGGCTGCAGCACTGCTACGAAGGCAATTCCCACGGCCAAATCTGCGATCGCTGTTCGGAAGTCGGCTCCTGTGCGCTGCATCGTTGCCGCGCGGACATCGCAAAGGCGGACATCATCGTTGCGAGCATGTTGTTCATGGACGACCACATCAAGGCCGTCTTGCCGGCGTTGCAGGCCCGTCGCGACCACTGCGACGCGCTGGTCGGCTGCATGTCCTCCGGCGAAGTCATGCGCCTGACGCGGATCGGCAAGTTCGACATGAGCGCCCCGCAGAGCGGGCCGATGGCGTTGCTGAAGAAGCTGCGCGGGGGCCGAAAGGCCAACGACAAGGGCCAAAGCAGTTCCAGCGGTTCGCGGCAGATGGCGATGTTGCGACGCATCCCGAAGTTGCTGCGCTTCATCCCCGGAACAGCCCAGGACGTGCGCGCGTACTTCTTGCTGTTGCAATACTGGTTGGCAGGTTCGGAACAAAACATC
>CAVOGV010000040.1:0-23105 GCA_963695445.1 uncultured Gammaproteobacteria bacterium
ATCTGGCGCGGCCGTCCGATGCGGTTGTTGGGATCGCTCATCATCTCCATCCAGTGCGATACCCAGCCCACGGTGCGGGCCACGGCGAACATCACGGTGAACATGTTGCGCGGGATGCCGAGCGCGCTGTAGATGATGCCGGAGTAGAAGTCGACGTTCGGGTACAGCTTGCGCTCGACGAAGTACTCGTCCTTCAGCGCAATCTCTTCCAGCTTCAGCGCCAGCTCGAACAGCGGATTGTCGATCTTGCCGGACATCTCGTCGAGCACCTGATGACAGATCTCGCGGGTGATCGTGGCGCGCGGATCGTAATTCTTGTAAACCCGGTGGCCAAAACCCATGAGCCGGAACGGGTCGTCCTTGTCCTTGGCCTTGTCGATGAATCGGGCACATTGGCGACATCGCCGATCTCGCTCAGCATATCCAGCACCGCCTCGTTGGCGCCACCATGCGCCGGTCCCCAGAGCGATGCGATACCCGCGGCAATACAGGCAAAGGGATTGGCCCCGGAACTGCCGGCTAGTCGGACAGTGGACGTGCTGGCGTTTTGTTCGTGATCGGCATGCAGGATCAGCAGCAGATTGAGCGCCTTCTCAGCCAGTAGGTCCGGCTTGTAGTCCATGCATGGGGTCGCGAACATCATTCGCAGGAAGTTGGCCGCGTAGCGTAGATCGTTCTGCGGATAGATGATCGGCTCGCCGACGCTATGCTTGTACGCGGCGGCGGCGATGGTCGGCACCTTCGCGATCAGCCGGTGTGCCGAGACCTCACGATAGCGGGGATCATTGACGTCGATGGAGTCGTGGTAGAACGCCGACAACGAACCCACGACACCACAGAGGATCGCCATGGGATGGGCGTCGTAGTGGAAGCCATTCAGGAAGTTTTTCAGGTTCTCATTCATCATCGTGTGCGTCATGATCACCCGCTCGAACTCCCGCAGCGTGCTCTCGATCGGCAACTCGCCATACAGCAACAGATAGGCGACCTCGAGAAAGCTCGCCTTGGTCGCCAGTTGTTCGATGGGGTAGCCGCGATAGAGCAGCACGCCCTGCTCGCCGTCGATATAGGTGATCGCACTGTGGCAGCTGGCCGTCGCCATGAAGCCGGGGTCGAAGGTAAAGAAGCCGGCATCCCGATACAGAGTCGAGATGTCCACCGCGCTGGGGCCGATCGTGCCGTGCTTCAGCGGAAATTCGAAGCGACTGCCATCCGCGTTATTGGTGATCGTGATCGTGTCGTTGGGCATGGTGTTACTCCCGGATTTGAAGGCATCTCAAACCTGTCCAGCCCGCACGGGCAAGGTCTGCCCCGGCAACCGGCACGGGTCGACGCGGCAGCGGCATACACCGCGCTGCCGCTGAGGGGTCAGCCGAGTTCGGCCAGCCTGGCGATGTCGGCGCGAACCGAGGCAGCGGAACTGTCGAAGTGGGCGCGCTCCTGCGCATCGAGATCAAGCTCTACGATCGATGACAGGCCGCTCTCGTCGAGGATGCAGGGCACGCCCATGCAGATGTCACGCTCGCCGTATTCGCCATCGAGCATTGCCACGCACGGCATCAACCGGCGTCGGTTGTTGCTGATGGAGTCGATCATCGCGGCGACCGCCGCGGCAGGCGCGTCATACGCGCTAGAGTTCTTGCGCAGCGCCAGGATCTCGGCACCTCCCTTGCGGGTGCGTTCGATGATGGCCTCGAGCCTGTCCGGTGCGATGAACTTGCTCACTGGCACGCCGTTGATGGTGCAGTAGCGCGGCATTGGTACCATGGTATCGCCGTGACCACCGAGCACCAGCGTGGTGATGTCGAGGGCCGAAAACCCGGTCTCCTCAGCGATGAAGGCGGCCATCCGCGAGGCATC
Organism: uncultured Gammaproteobacteria bacterium; assembly: GCA_963695445.1. Classification (GTDB taxonomy): domain Bacteria; phylum Pseudomonadota; class Gammaproteobacteria; order Chromatiales; family Chromatiaceae; genus Thiohalocapsa. Next base: position 1,861 of record CAVOGV010000040.1, read on the forward strand.
CAGCACGCCCGCCTGGCCAAACACCCGCTGCCGCGACCAGCCGGTTCGCTGGGCGATGCGATAGGTGAGCGTGTCAACCGGATTGGAGACGACGAGCACGATGGCATTCGGCGCGTGCGCGACGATGTGATCGGTGACGTCGTCGATGATCTTCACGTTGGCGGCGAGCACGTCGGAGCGCGACATGCCGGGCTTGCGGGGAAATCCGGCGGTAATCACCACCAGGTCCGATCCAGCGAGGATGGCGGGGTCATTGCTGCCGCTGAGGCGGCAATCGAATTCGAAAAACGGCGCCGTCTGGAAAATGTCCAGGGCGACGCCCTCTGGCACGTCTTCGCGCACGTCGTAAAGCGCGATCTCTCGACAGAGTTCCTCTTCGGCGAGGATCTGGGCTGTCGTCTCACCGACACGGCCGGCCCCAACGATGCTGATTTTATTCATGGCTCTCCTCCGAGATCGATCGGGGTTCGGCCTGAGCCTACGCCCAGGTTCGTTCCGATCAGGGTGGTAATGATTCGAGTTCTGCGACCCTGTTCTACTACATGCACATCAAACGATAGGCTGCCAGCGTCAGTCAGCCCTTCGTATACGGAATTCGAGCCACACCGCTCTCCACCGCGGCGCGGGCAACGGCGGGCGCGACGGTCCCGAGCAGGCGCGGATCGAAGGGCTTGGGGATGATGTACTCGGGTCCGTAGGCCAGATGCTCCAACCCGTAGATTTCGAGCACCGACTGCGGCACCGGCTCGTGGGCGAGATCCTTCAGCGCATGCACGGCGGCGATCTGCATGTCTTCGTTGATGCGCGACGCGCGCACGTCCAGCGCGCCGCGGAAGATGAACGGGAAGCCGAGTACGTTGTTGACCTGATTCGGATAGTCGGAACGGCCGGTGGCCATGATCAGGTCGTCGCGAACCTTGCGCGCGATCTCCGGGCGAATCTCCGGGATCGGATTGGATAGCGCGAACACGATCGGCCGCGGCGCCATGGCCGCCAACATCTCCGGGCTAACCAGGTCGGCTCCGGAAACGCCGATGAAGACATCCGCATCCTGCATCGCCTCCGCCAAGGTGCGTTTGTCCGTATCCGCCGCGATGCCGAACTTGAACGGGTTGAGGTCGCGCCGACTGGTGTGGATCACACCTTGACGGTCAACCGCGAAGATGTTGCTGCGGTGCGCCCCCAGTGTCATCAAAAGACGAACCGCCGCAATCCCCGCGGCGCCAGCGCCGAGCAACACGATGCGCGCGTCCTCGAGCTTCTTTTCCTGCAGTTCCAACGCATTGAGCAGACCGGCGGCGATGATGATTGCAGTCCCGTGCTGGTCATCGTGGAACACCGGGATGTCCAGCTCTTCGATCAGGATCTGCTCGATCTCGAAACAGTGTGGAGCCGCGATATCCTCGAGATTGATGCCGCCGAAGGTCGGTGCGATGCGGCGCACCGTCTCGATGAACTCCTGCGGATGCTTGGCATGGACCTCGATGTCGAACACATCGATGTCGGCAAAGTGTTTGAACAGGACGGCCTTACCTTCCATCACCGGCTTGCTGGCTAGTGCGCCGACATTGCCTAGACCGAGCACGGCGCTGCCATCGGTGATAACGGCGACAAGATTGCCCTTGTTGGTGTAACGGTAGGCAGCGTCTGGGTCCTGATCGATGCGCCGCACCGGCTCCGCCACACCCGGGGTGTAGGCCAAAGAGAGATCCCGTTGTGTCGCAGCGGGCTTTTTGATCTCGATGGCGGTCTTTCCCGGAGACGGCTCCGCATGGTAGATCAGTGCCTCTTCGTTCAGCCGGGCATCGGCGTGGGCAAAGCTCTCTGGATTCGACATGGAAGTTCTACTCTTTACGGTTTTCGTCCGGGCTCGACTTCACGAGAGCACCGATTCAGAACGTGATGTAAAAACTTGGCAACAAGCAAGTCAGCGAAGGGCGCTCGTAGGACCGTTCGGCACGGCACTTGCCGCCTTCCCCGCATCAATCCCCTGAATAACCCCGGCGGGGCCGCGCCACGAAGCATTACCGGATTTGCCCTGGACCGCAAGCCGGCACAGTGCAATTTCCAGCATTGAAAAACTTAAACCAACGACGGGCCGCCACGCACGGGTGTGGGCTGGCGGCGGCGAGGCCTCGATCGAGGTGCAAATACGGCGGGACCGAAGTCAGACAGCGCTGACGCCGGGATGATGCGAAGCGAGGAATAAGGATAGCGGCGAATTAAGCGCCGCCGCTATCCTGAGACGACGGCCATCGGGCGGACCTAGCGACCGTAGCGGCGACGGAATTTGTCGACGCGCCCGCCGGTGTCGAGGATTTTCTGCTTGCCGGTGTAGAACGGATGACAAGAAGAACAGACCTCGACCTGGAGATCCTGCCCTAGGGTGGAGCGCGTCGTAAACTCGTTGCCGCAACTGCACACCACCTTGATGTCGCTGTAGTTGGGATGGATTCCCTCTTTCATCGAAAGACCCTCGTTGGCCGCAGTGGCGGCTTCAAAAATGCTGCAGAACAGCGAAATATAACCTCGTGCCAACGCCGCCGCAAGCCTTTCGATCGACCTCGCAATGCTTCGGTGCACATGAAGCGGCCATTTGCCCGCTTCGCGATCCGTACTGAGAGCTGGCGGCAGGCCGGCTCAGGCGATGTCGAAGCGCGCCACAAGATCGGTCAAAAAGCGGAGGCCGAGCGCGCTCGGGCGCAGCGAGTCCGGTTCCGGCGCAAGCAACTCGTCCCGCCTCGCCTGCGCCAGAATGGCGTCGAGACAGGTTAGCGGTAGGCCGGTATGACGCTCGAACAGCGCCGATTCGACGCCGTCGACAAGCCGGAATGCGTTCAGCGCAAACTCCAGGATCAGATCCTGGTCCGACAGCCAACGCCGGCTGCTGAGCCGGTCGGCGTGCGTCATATAGGCGTCCGGGTGACGCCGGCAACTGCGCCGCTCTACCTGGCGATCGTGCGCCCCGCCGGCCACGTGGGTGAGCTTGCCATGGGCGCCAGCGCCGATGCCGAGATAGTCGCCGAAGCGCCAGTAGTTGAGGTTGTGCCGACACACCGCGTCCTCGCGGCATAGGCGGATATCTCGTAGCGGCGATAGCCGGCCGCGGCCAGCAGCGCGATACCCTGCTCCTGCATGTCGCAGAGTTGATCGTCGTCGGCCACCGCGGGCGGGGACTGGGCGAAGGCGGTGTTCGGCTCCATCGTCAATTGGTAATAGGACAGATGCTCAGGCTGCAGGTCGATCAGGCGCGCGAGGTCATCGCGTGCCTGATCGATGGTTTGCCGGGGCAACCCGAACATCATGTCCAGATTGACGTTGTCGTAGCCAACCTGGCGCGCGGTTGCATAGGCCGCCAGCGCCTGACTCGGGTCGTGGATGCGGCCCAGCGCGACTAGGTGTGGCGCCGACAGGGACTGCACGCCGATCGACAGCCGGTTGACGCCCGCACGCAGATACGTCGCGAAATGGCCCGCGTCGACGGCGCCCGGATTGGCCTCCAGGGTGATTTCGACATCCGCCGCCAGCCGGCAGCGGGCGCGCACGCCGTCGAGGAGCGCTTGCATCGCCGCGCCGGAGAAGAGACTCGGTGTGCCGCCGCCGATGAAGACCGACCGTAGCGGCCGGTCTTCGATGCCCAGCGCGAGCTGGGCGTCCAGATCCGCCAGCAGCGCATCGACGTAGCGTCGCTCGGGCAGGGCGTCGCGCAGCGCGTGCGAGTTGAAATCGCAGTACGGACATTTGCGCACGCACCACGGCAGATGCACGTAAAGCGCCAGCGCCGGCGGCCCGGCCGCGAAGTCGCGGCCGACTTCCGCCTTTCCTTGCATGGGCACCAAGCCAGGCTTCTGCTGGGGGGTTCAGATTGGATTCAGCGCCTAGGCCCCGATCTCATCCCGCGCTTGAAGATAGGCCAGCTCCGAGATCGCGCTCCATTCCTTGGCCTGTTTCAGGAATTTCTGATACGAGGTATAGGTCCTTTTCGAGAAGTCGTCCTTGTTGGCGATCTCCGCCACCACCTCGTTAGACAACTCGCGCAGCTTGATCAGCACGTCATCGGGATACTTGCGCAGGTCGACACCGTGCTCGGTCAGCAGCGTCTGCAACGCGGCAGGATTGCGCGCGGTGTACTCGGCCAGCATGTCCTGATTGACCACCTTGCAGGCGTTCAGCACGATCGACTGCAAGTCCTTCGGCAGGGCGTCGAAGACCTGCTTGTTGACCATCGCCTCCAGCGTCGTGCCGGGCTCGTGCCAGCCGGGGTAGTAGTAGTACTTGGCCGCCTTGTACAGGCCGAACGCCAGATCATTGTAGGGGCCGACCCACTCGGTGGCATCGATGGCGCCGGATTGCAGCGAGGTGAACAACTCACCGCCGGGCAGATTGACGGGCGTGCCGCCAGCGCGCTGTAGCACTTCGCCACCCAGACCTGGGATGCGCATCTTCAGACCCTTCAGGTCGTCGACGGAGTTGATCTCCTTGTTGAACCAGCCGCCCATCTGTACCCCGGTGTTACCCGCCGGTGCCGGCACAAGGCCGAACTGCGCGTACAGCTCGGTCCACAGCTCCAGCCCTCCGCCGTGGTAGAGCCAGCCGTTCATCTCCTGTGCCGTCAGGCCGAATGGCACCGTCGAGAAGAACTGCGCCGCCTCGCTCTTGCCCTTCCAGTAATAGGCGGCACCATGGCCGATCTCGGCCGTGCCTTGGGAGACGGCGTCGAATACCTCGAAGGCGGGCACGAGCTCCTTGGCCCCGTACACCTTGACCTCGATGCGCCCGCCACTCATCTCGCCGATCAACTCGGCAAGCTTATTGGCGCCAGTACCCAGTCCTGGAAAGTTCTTCGGCCAGGTGGTGACCATCTTCCACTTGTGCTCTGGCTTGGCTTCGGCGGTCTTGATGCCTGCGCCCAAGGCCACGGTCGCGGCTCCGGCGCTGGTCAGAAAGGCTCGGCGTTGCATGTTGCGCTCCTCGTTGTGATGTCGAATCCGGTCGCCCCGTTGCATCGGCGGCCATTCAGACCGGATCATGCGGTTCGATTGGTTCGCGTACGTGCTCAGCAGCGACGCAGCAGTGCGATGATCCACGCCAAAGCGGCATTGAGCAAGACGGCATTGGTGGCGATGCCGAAGGCGACGACGGCAAAAAACAACGCGTCGCGCACGATCGCTCCGACTGTGGAGTCGGTCGGTGCATAGAAGTCGAGCGCTATCAGGGTCCAGGGTAGCGCCGCCGCACCGAGGAAGAATCCCCCGCGTTCAAAGCCCTGAGGCCAAACCTGCAGCACGCGGGAGAACACCAGTCCCGCCAGGAAATACCAGAGCACAAGCAGCAGCGTGATCTGGAAGATGCGTGCGGCGTTCATCGGCTCGGGCCTAGATGGTGACGGGGGCAGTCTCTTTGCAGATGCGACAGTTTCGTGGCGACGATGCGCGCGGCTTCAACGGGCCGAGCCCGAGGCGCCGAGGGCCTGGGCCAGACCGGCGCGATCCTAGACAGGCGCAATCGGACTGGTCAGCGACGCTAGACCCTTGGCCCTCGGCCCTTGAGCCGCAACGCGCTAGTCGAGCAACGCCATGCGCTGGTCGGCCTGAGGCAGCGCGTCGCTAGGCCTAAAGCAACGAACTGGGCTGGGCGAAAACGGTGCTGTACGCTTATCGGTCTGCGACGCCGCTCGCCATGTCAGCTCGTCGATTCCAGCCGGGCGTAGGCCAAGACCAACCACTTGGCGCCGACTGCCTCGAAATTGACCTGGATGCGAGCGCCGGCCCCCGAGCCCTCGCTATTCAGCACGACGCCATGACCGAACTTGGGATGCACAACCTGCTGCCCGAGGCGAAAACCGCCGCCGGCGGCGCATAGACCTGAGCCGGCGCCAGAGCTGGCGAACGACGAGGACGCGGCGCCGCGCCGCGAGACGCCACCGCCGCGTACCTCCTCGAGCAACTCCGGCGGCACCTCGCGCAGGAAGCGCGACGGCATTGGATATTCCTCCCGGCCATGTAGGCGCCGCGACTCCGCGTGGGTCAGATAGAGCTGCTCGCGGGCGCGTGTCATACCGACATAACAGAGCCGTCTTTCTTCTTCCAAACGCGCCGGATCATCCGCGGACATGCTATGGGGGAACAGCCCCTCCTCGACCCCGGTGATGAAGACAACGTCGAACTCCAGCCCCTTCGCACTGTGCAGCGTCATCAACTGCACACTGTCCACGCTGCCGTCGGCTTGGACGTCGCCGGCCTCCAACGCGGCATGGGCCAGGAAGCTGGCCAGCAAGTCGCCCTCGTCGTCGCTGGCCTCGGCGGCGAAACGCCGCGCCGCCTCCACCAACTGCTCCAGGTTCTCGAGCCGGTCGATCCCCTTGCCGTCCTTGTCCTTTTCATAATGCGCCGGCAGGCCGCTGGCCTCGATCACGTCCTGGAACAACGCTGGCAGCTCGCTATCGTCGGATCGATCCCGGCTTCCGGCCAGGCTCCCGATTAGACCCAGGAACTGGCGCAAGGCGCTGGTGGCCCGCGCCGGCAGCGTGGCGGACGCAACAGCAGCCACCGCTGCCTGCCAAAGTGAGCTGTCATCGGCGCGCGCCTGTGTGCGCAACAGGTCGACGGTACGCGGACCGATGCCGCGGGCCGGGAGATTGACGATGCGTTCGAAGGCGCCGTCGTCATGGGGGTTGGCGAGTAGGCGCAGATAGGCCAGCGTGTCCTTGATCTCCACACGCTCGAAGAAGCGTTGCCCACCGTAGACCCGATACGGGATACCGGCCTGGATCAAGGATTCTTCGAACAGCCGGGACTGGGCCGTGGTGCGATAAAGGATGGCGCAGTCCGAGCGGCGCATGCCCTCGTCCTCACAAAAACGGCGAATGCGCTCGACCACGAAGCGCGCCTCGTCCACCTCGTTGAAGGCGGCATAGCGACGGATCGGCTCACCGGCGCCGTCGTCGGTCCAGAGGTTCTTGCCGAGGCGGCTGGGATTGTTCGCAATCAGAGCGTTGGCTGCGCCCAGGATGTTTCCGGTCGAGCGGTAATTCTGCTCCAAGCGCACCACCTGGGTGTTGGCGTAGTCGCGCTGAAAGGTCTGAATATTCTCGACCCGCGCCCCGCGCCAGCCGTAAATGGACTGGTCGTCGTCCCCAACCAGAAACAGGTTGTCGTCGTCCCCGGCCAGTAGTCGCAGCCAAGCGTATTGAATTGCGTTCGTATCCTGGAACTCGTCCACCAGGATGTGCTGAAAGCGCTGACGATAATGATGCAGCAGGTCCGGCCGGTCGCGCAGCACCTCGTGCGTGCGCAGCAGCAGCTCGGCGAAGTCGACGGCGCCGGCACGCTCACAAGTCTGCTGATACTCGCGGTACAGCTCGACCAGCTTGCCCTGGTAGAAGTCGCCGCCGCTGTCGATATGCTCCGGCCGGCGGCCCTCGTCTTTCTGTTTGTTGATGAAGCCCTGCACCTGCCGCGGCGGCCAACGCGCCTCGTCTAGCTCCATCGCTTTCAATAGACGCTTGATCTGCCGGAACTGGTCGTCGGAATCCAGGATTTGAAACTGCTGCGGCAGCCGGGCGTCTTTCCAGTGCGCCCGTAAGAAACGGTGCGCGAGCCCGTGGAAGGTACCGACCCACATGCCGCCGACAGGCTCGCCGAGCATCTCCTCGATGCGGGTCTTCATCTCCCGCGCCGCCCTGTTGGTAAAGGTCACCGCCAACAGTTCCCAGGGCCGCGCCTGCTGCACCTGGATCAGCCAGGCAATGCGGTGCACCAGCACACGGGTCTTGCCAGAGCCGGCGCCGGCCAGCACCAGCCGATTGCCAGACTCAGAGGTAACCGCCTCGCGCTGGGGTTCGTTCAAGGGGTCGAGAATGCGGGATACGTCCATGCGCGGATTGTAACGGTTGTTGCCCGGTTCGCGTTGCCCGCGATCCGAAATGAGCGTGCTTGCTCATCATGTGACGAACGCTGCGTTTCCTGGGACGGCGCCGCGCCAGGATCGTTCGAGCCTTCCGAAGCGTTGCCATCCATTGCCCATCGACCGCGGCGCTGATCATTAACCAGAATGTTGCACCTTGATGTTTACATCACTTTCATAGTGATGTAGCTTTGAATCGCAATCGTTGACTGAGGGAAGCGTGGCATGCATCGAACACAGATCTCACTGGAACCAGAGCAGTATCGTCGACTCGGCGACGAGGCGCGCAGCCGTGGCACCAGCCTTGCCGCGCTGATTCGCAGTCTAATCGACGAGCACCTTGGCCGCAGCCAGCCGCCGGAGGGGGATCCGCTTGAGGGGCTCGTCGGCATCGGCGAAGGCACTGGAGAAGCCGTCGGGCGCGAGCACGATCGCCATCTGTACGGAGCGCGTGACGCTTGAATCGCGCCTTCGTCGATACGGGCGCCTGGTATGCCCTGCTGGACAAGAACGACCCCGACCATGCGCGGGTGGCCGTAACGTTTCGCGCGTATCGCGGTAGGCTGGTCACGAGCAACTTCGTCTTCGACGAAGCCATCACCCTGGTGCGCTACCGGCTCGGTTGGGAAGTAGCAAAAAGACTCGGCGAGCAATTGCGGGAACAGCGAGTCGCGCGGCTGGAGCGGGTGACATCGAAGGACGAAGCCGCCGCCTGGTCCGTATTCGATCAGTATCGCGACAAGCGGTTCAGCTTCACGGACTGCACCAGCTTCGTGCTTGTTCAGCGCCTGAAATTGCCCATCTGCCTGGCCATCGATTCCGATTTTCGATCCTTCGGGCTGTACTGCTTGCCGAGCCTGGATTGATCGGCAGAGTCCTGAACGGTGGGCTAACACGCTTTGCTCATCCTACGCTGCTGTTCGTACTGCCCACCGCAACCAGCGCCCTGCCCGCGCTGATGCCGGCTGTAGTATCCTGCAACTCCCGACGCCGAACCAATTTCCTCCTCCCGCGGCGCCCGCCCGCGACAGAACCCAGCAACAGAACCAGAGACCGATTCAGTGACCGAGCTCAAGAACGACACCTTCCTGCGCGCATTGCTGCGCGAGCCCGTTTCCTATACCCCAGTCTGGATGATGCGCCAGGCCGGCCGCTACCTGCCCGAGTACCGCGAGACGCGCGCCAAAGCCGGCAGCTTCATGGACCTCTGCCGCAATCCCGAACTGGCCTGCGAGGTCACCATTCAGCCACTGGAGCGTTTTCCGCTCGACGCCGCGATCCTGTTCTCCGATATCCTCACGATCCCGGACGCCATGGGCCTTGGGTTGTATTTCGCCGAGGGCGAGGGACCACACTTCGAGCGCCCGGTGCGCAGCGCGGACGATGTCGCGCGCATCGGCGTCCCGGACATGCAGGCCGAGCTCGGCTACGTGATGGACGCCGTCGCCCTGATCCGCAAGGAACTCAACGGCCGGGTGCCGCTGATCGGCTTCTCCGGCAGCCCCTGGACGCTTGCCACGTACATGATCGAGGGCAGCACCACCAAGAACTTTGCCCACAGCAAGGCGATGTTGTTCGACCGCCCGGACCTGATGCATGCGTTGCTTGGCAAGGTCGCCGACACGGTCATTGAGTATCTGAACGCGCAGATCGCGAGCGGCGCCCAAGCGGCGATGATCTTCGACACCTGGGGCGGCGTGCTCACCCCGAGCGACTACCGCGAGTTCTCGCTGCGCTACATGGAGCGCATCGTCGACGGCCTGACGCGAGAGGCGGACGGCCGCCGCGTGCCGGTGATCCTGTTCACCAAGGGCGGCGGCCAATGGCTCGACCGCATGGCGGAGACCGGCTGCGACGCCCTCGGCGTGGACTGGACCACCGACCTCTCCGATGCCCGTCGGCTGATCGGCGGCAAGGTCGCGTTGCAGGGCAACCTGGACCCGTGCACGCTGTATGCATCGCCCGAGCGTATCCGCCGCGAGGTCGGGCGCGTGTTGGCGAGCTACGGCGCCGGTTCTGGTCACGTCTTCAATCTGGGCCACGGTATTCATCCCGACGTCAACCCGGAGCATGCCGCGGCCATGGTCGAGGCCGTGCACGAGCTGAGCCGCCCCTACCACGTCACCGACTGAAGCCGCGGTCGAACGCGGCGAGCAGGCTCCGCGACCCAACTCGCGGGCCAGCCCGATGGGCAGGTTCGCCATCCGCGCCGAGCGCGACGGGAGTCCGCTATCATGACGCAGCCCAACATGACGCCCGGCGACAGACCGGAGCAGGGGCCGGAACTACTGCCAGCACCGGGCGATTATGATCCGTCCCGCGGCGGCCATCGCGGGTTGCCGCAGATCGAGGTCGTCACACGCTCGGAACAGGATCAGTCGCCGCCTGCGCCGCCGCGCAGAGTGACGTCGCTGCTGCTGTGGTTCCTGGCCGCGTTCGCGCTGGTGCTGGTTCCGGCAAGCATCTGGAACTTCTCGCGGCCGCCCGTCTATCGCGCCGCCGCGGCGGTGCTGACCATCGTGCCGCAGTCGCGCAGCGGCTTCGGCGGCAACAGCCCGGACGTGCAGCACGTCGCGATCCAGCGGCAGCTGTTGCTCGGGCGCGAGTTGCTGGCGGACACCCTGGCTCGCGTACATGAAACGCCGCAGGCAAGCGACCTGCTGGAACCGCCGCTGCTGACCCCCGACGACCTGCGCCCGCTGTTGTCGGTCGATCCCATCCCGAGCACCAATCTGGTGGAAATGAGCGCCACCGGCGGCAAGCCCGACCTACTTGCCGCCATCGTCAACGAGTGGCTCGCTGCCTACGAGGGCTTACGCCAACGGGAGATCTCCGATCAGGTTGGCGAGCGGTTGCAACAGCTCGACGAGCAGGCGATCTCCCTCGAGGACAAGATCCAGCAAAAGCGCCTGGCCTTGGATGGCTTTCGCGAGCGGCACGATATCGTCACGCTAGAGCGTGACAACAACCAGGCGCTGAACCGCCTGCGCACGCTGCAGGACTCGCTGGCCAAGGCAGAGGAAGAATCGATCCAGGCACGCGCGCAGCTGCAGGCATTGCAGGCCGCGCTGACCAATGGCGAGACCGTGATGCCCAAGGACCAGGCCGCCGCCCTGGGCAGCCTGCAGGAAAAGGCGGCGGAGTTGCGCGTCAAGGTGGCGCAGCTCAAGAAGCGCTACACGGAAATGTTCATCCAGAGCGATCCGAACAAACGCGCCCTGCCGGAAGAACTGGCGCGCGTCGAGGCGCGCATCGAGGAGATGACGCGCCAGGGGCTGCGTGACGTCGTCAACGAGGCACGCCAGGCGGTGGACGCCACCACCGGGCGGGTCTTGGCACTGCAACGGGAGTTACGCGAACAAAAGCTCACCGCATCGCGGTTCAGTACCAGCTTTGCCGAATACGAAGACCTGAAGTCCGATCTCACGGCGCTGGAGACCATGCAGCGCGAGACCGAGGGGCAGCGCGTGGCCCTGGAGACGGAGGCAGTGGACGAGTATCCGCAGATCGAGGTCATCGAGCCCGCCTACGCGCCACGTGACCCGGTGCAGCCGCACTACCTGCGCGACCTCGGCTACAGCGCCGCCGCAGGCGCCGCGCTGGGGCTGGCGACGGTGCTGATGCTGTTGTTCCTCGACGCCAAGGCCCACCCCCGCGGAGCCCCGGTGCCGGTGACCGGTGTGCGCATCTGGCGCGAAGACCGGCAGCGAGACGCGGACCAGGACGGCGCTTCGCAGCACCATCTGCCCCGCGGTGAGCTGAGACCGGGACTCGATGCCCCGCCGATGGGCACCCTGCCGGACGCATCACTGCGGCAGTTGATGGGGGGCGAGGTCGAGGCCTTGTGGGAACTCGCGAACGACGACGAGCGTCAACTGATCGGCCTGTTGTTGTCGGGCCTGCAACTGGACGAGCTCGGCACGCTGGACGAGCGTGCCTTCGACCTGGCCCATTGTGCCCTGCACCTATCCGGAAACGGCAACGGCAGCCGTACCTTGACGCTAGCGCCGGCCCTGTGCAGTCTGCTTGCCGGCGCGGAATCGCTGCCCGCCTGGCGCGCAGCGCCGGAGCGCGATCTGCGGGAACTCAGCTCGCGCATCCCGTTGCTGGCGATGGATGCCGGTCTCGCCCACGCGGCAGAGGTCACCGCCGACGTGCTGCGGCATACCTATCTGGTCTATCTGGTCCGCCAGGGTGCGCGGCTGACGGAGCTGCATCGGGTCGCCGGCCCCATGGGCGCCGCCGACGTGCAGCGTTATGCGCCCTATTCCCCATCCGGTGCATCCCGACCGCTGGAACAGCTGGACTTGAACTACCCGGCGCTGGTCTGATCGGGGCCACCGCCAGCCGCCAGCCGCCGGCCCCGATCCGCGACCGGGCCTGTCCATGTTCGAGCCAGATCAGCGGCCCGGGCGCACCAGGCCCCCTAGGCCGACGTCCTCCAATGCATCCGTCAGCACCCGACGCACGTCGTGCCCGGTCTCGCATTGCAGGGCGATGCGCAACAGCTCGCGGGCACGGGCGCGGCTCATGCTACGGATCACACCCTTCACCCGCAACAGGCTGCCGGCACCCATACTGAGGTTGTGCACACCGATGCCAAGCAGCAGCACCGCGGCCAGCGGGTCGCCGGCCATCTCGCCGCAGACGCTGACCTCGCGGCCGTATACACGCGCACCCGCGACCACCGTCATCAATGCGCGCAGCAACGCCGGGTGCAATTCGTCGTACAGGGATGCCACATGAGCGTTGTTGCGATCGACCGCCAGCAGATACTGGGTCAGGTCATTGGTGCCGACGGACAGGAACGAGACGCGCCGGGCCAATGCATCGGCCTGATAGACCGCCGCGGGCACCTCCACCATGACACCCACGGGCGGCATCATCACGTCGTAGCCTTCGTCCTCCAACTCGTCGCAGGCGCGCTGGATCAGCAACAGCGCGTCGTCCACCTCATCCACGGTGGTGATCATAGGCAGCAGCAACTGCAGATTATCGAGGCCCACGGCGGCACGCAGCATTGCGCGTACCTGGGTGATGAAGATCTCGGGATGATCCCGGGTGATGCGGATGCCCCGCCAGCCGAGGAATGGGTTCGACTCCTGCACGGGAAAGTAAGGCAGCGGCTTGTCGCCGCCGATGTCGAGGGTGCGAATGGTGACTGGGCGCGGGGCAAAGGTTTCGAGCACCTGGCGGTAATTCTGCATCTGCGCGTTCTCGCCCGGAAAACGATCGCGCACCAAAAACTGCAGCTCCGTCCGGTACAGCCCCACGCCAGCGGATTCATCGATGCCCAGCGGCCGCTGCTCCGACACCAGGCCGGTATTGAGGCACAACTGAAGCGCATAGCCGTCGGTGGTTTCCGAGGCCAGGCCGCGCAGCCCGTCGAGTTCCGCGGACAATTCGCGGTCGTCCGCGGCCAGTCGGTCGTATTCGGCACGCACCGTGGTCGACGGCGAGACATAGACCCGACCGCGGTAGCCGTCGACGATCAGGTCCCGGCCTTCGATGCGACTTACCGGCAGCTCGGCAACGCCCATGGCCGCCGGCACGCCCATGCCGCGCGCCAGGATCGCCATGTGCGACGAACCCGAGCCGGAACTGCTGACGATGCCGGCGAGGGACTCTCGCGGCACATCGGCAATCTGCATGGCGCTGATCTCATCGCCCACCAAGATCGTGTGCGGTGGATACTCCACCGCCGGGGCGTCGAGATTCTGCAACCGCATCAGCACCTGGCGGCCGAGGTCGCGCACATCCGAGCCGCGCTCGCGCAGATAGGCGTCGTCCATGCGCTGGAACACCTCGGCATGCTCGGTGATGGTTTCGCGCAGGGCGCCCTGCGCCCAGTTGCCGTCGCGGATGCGCGCGAGCGTGCCGTCGATCAGCGACTCGCTCTCGAGCATCAGCCGCCAGGCATCGAACAGGGCGCGGTCCTCCTCGCGCAGGGCTCCGCCGATGCGCGACACCATTGCGGAAATATCGCCTGCAACGTCCGTCAGCGCGGCACGAAAGGCGGCGATCTCCGCCTCCGGGTCGGTTGCCGGTTTGTCCGGCACCGCGTCGAGATCGGCGGCGGGATAGATCACATAGGCGGTGCCGAAGGCAATCCCCGGGGACGCCGCAAGTCCGTTGAGGAAGCGATGCGACAGCCCGTCTTGCCGACGCATGCGATCGAGCTCGCCGGTGTTGCGGGCTAGCGCGATGGCGGCCGCAAGCTGCACCGCCAGCGTGATGACGAAGGTCACCGCGTCGTCGCAAAACAGGCGCGGCTCGCGCTGACGCAGCACCAGCACCCCGAGTACCTTGCGATTCTGGATGATGGGAGCACCGAGAAAGGCGCGGTAGCGCTCCTCGCCGCTGTCTACGACGTTCAGGTAGCGCGGATGGTTGGTTGCGTCGTCCAGATTGACGACGTCGGCACGCTCGGCGACCCAGCCGATCAAACCGCGGTGTAGCGGCAAGCGCACGCGACCGACCGCGTCCGCCCGCAGCCCGTCGGTCGCCTGCAGCACATGCTCCCGGCTGCCGGCGTCGGTGAGGTAGACCGAGCAGACGTCGGCACCGACCGCCTGTTTGACCTCGCGTACGATGATGTCGAGGGCGTCCTCCAGCGAGGCAGCCTTGTTGACGGCTTGAACAATGCGACGCAGGGGCTCGAGCATGGGTGATGACGACGTGTAGCCAGGCACCGACTCTGGGCAACCGCGGCATCGCGCCTGATTGCTGTACCGGTGCGTATTTCCTGTTGGGCCAAGCGCCGACGATGATTCAGCGCCGGCGTTGGCGCAGATAGCCGAGCCGGTGTGCGTCCTGCTGGGCCGGATCGGATGCCTGGTCGGACGCCGCACCGTGCCCCGGCCCGCCCACCTCGGGCTGCTGCGGCAACGGCACACTGTCCGGATAAAGCAGTGGTGCAAGCTCCTGCAGGGCCTGTTCGTAGACGCGGCGCTTGAAATAGACCACCTCGCGCAATGGATACCAATAGCGTACCCAGCGCCAGGCATCGAACTCGGGCTTGGCGGATCGGTCGAGACAGAAGTCACCCTCTTCGCAAGTCACGCGCAGCAGGTACCAAACCTGCTTCTGCCCGATGCAGATCGGCCCGCAATGGCGACGGATGAAACGTTTCGGCAGCCGGTAACGGAGCCAGCCGCGGGTGCAACCGAGCACACTGACCTGCTGCGCGTGCAGACCGACCTCTTCCTCCAGCTCCCGGTACATGGCCTCGAGGGGGGTCTCATCAGACTTGATGCCACCCTGCGGGAACTGCCAGGCATTCTGACCAATGCGCCGCCCCCAGAAGAGTCTGCGCTGATCGTTGCAGAGAATGATGCCGACGTTCGGCCGAAAACCGTCTCGGTCGATCAAGGTGACGTACCTCATTGAGCTTCCCAGCATTTTTCCACACTCTGCGTGGGCGGGGCAAATCCGCGAGCAATTCAGTCTTTGCTGATGTACCCGTATTCCGCTACCGTCGTCGAAAACCATCGTTTCGCAACGGGAGCGGATCATGCCGCTGGCCATCTTCGACCTCGACAATACCCTAATCGCCGGGGACTCGGACTACCTCTGGGGGCAACACCTGGTGGAGATCGGCATTGTCGACGGCCCCACCTATGAAGCAGCCAATGCCCGATTCTATGCTGATTACCGCGAGGGCAGGCTCGACATCGACGCCTTCCTGCGTTTCGCATTGCGACCGCTCAGCGAGCACCCCCTCGACGACCTGCTGCGCTGGCGGGCAGACTTCATCGCCAGACGCATCCACCCGATCGTGCTTGAGCCCGCGCTGGACCTGGTCGAGCGTCACCGGACGGCCGGGGACACACTGTTGATCATTACCGCCACCAATGCCTTCGTCACGGCGCCAATCGCCGAGCGCTTCGGCATCACGAATCTCATCGCCACCGAGCCGGAACAGGCGAACGGCCGCTACACCGGGGCGGTCGCCGGCATCCCGGCGTTTCAGCAGGGCAAGGTGCAGCGTCTGCAACAGTGGCTGCAAACGCGCCATGAGTCCCTGGCCGGCAGCCACTTCTACAGCGATTCAATCAACGACACGCCGCTGCTCGAGCGTGTCGATCATCCGGTCGCCGTCGACCCTGACCCGCGTCTCGACGCCCTGGCACGCGAGCGCGGTTGGCCGGTCCTGTCCCTGCGCCAGGCGCCGGCGAACGCGTTCGGTCCGGGCATGGGGCCGGTCTCGGGTTCGGACACGGGCGAAAACTTAGTCTAGCGAGGCGATGCCTCAGACCGACACGCGGACGGTGCTGCACTGCTAAGCCTTTGCGTTGCTTCGAGCGGGCCAAGTGCCGAGGGCCAAGGGCCGCGGTACAGAACGATTGCGCGGTCTTGGCCCCAGGCCCTTGGCGCTCGGCCCTTCTCACGGCAAGCGCGTTGTCGCTCCGAAACTTGACGTATCCGCAAACATTCCGCGCCGTCAAGCAATCTAGCGAGGCATCGAGACGAGCTGATCGGCGCCGCCACATCTTCATCGTTCGTTCACGGCGCCCACACGGCGCTGCAATCGCCGGTCGTTATCCTGCCGCACTCGACTCTTGTTCAGTCAGTACGAGGTGAGGTAATCATGGGAGCGATCGTGTCTGCGCTGCCCGTTAAGCGCGGGGAGCGGCTCTTCGTCGAGTTGGCCGCAGGGGCCGAAGCAATCCGCTCGGCACAGGCGCTGCGCTACCGGGTCTTCGGCCAGGAACTGGGCGCGAAACTGAAACCCGGCTATACAGGCCTCGACGTCGACGAGTTCGACGACCATTGCCACCACCTGCTCGTGCGCGAGACCAGCAGCGGCGAGGTGGTCGGCTGCACTCGGCTGCTGAATAGCAACGACGCACGCCGGCTTGGGCGCTGGTACTCGCAGGGCGAGTTCGACCTCGGCTTGATCCCGTCGCTGCCCGGCCGCCTGCTCGAAGTGGGACGCACCTGCGTCGCAGCGGAATACCGCCAGGGCTCCGCCATCGCCGTGCTCTGGTCCGGCATCGCCGGCTACATTCAGCTGCACAGCATCGACTACCTATTCGGCTGTGCGTCGGTTCCGCTTGGGGAACACGACTACCAGGCGGCGGCAATCATGAATCGGCTGCGGCGCCAGGCCATGGCGCCGTCGGATCTACGCGTCATCCCGCGTGCACCGCTGTTACACTCCAACCTTCCGGAACAGGTGCTCGACGCACCACTGCCGGCATTGCTGAAGGCCTATGTACGCGTCGGCGCCAAGGCCTGTGGCGAACCTTGCCGCGACCTGGACTTCGAGGTTGGAGACGTACTGATGTTGCTCGATGTGAACCAACTTAATCCCGCCTACGCCCGGCACTTTCTGGAGCGCGTGTCCGAACATTGACACGGATGCCCGTCATCGGCCCGCTCTGGCGCGCCCTGCGCGTCACCGAACATGTGCTGACCGGAACCCTGCTCGCGCTGGCCGCGGGCCTATCGCGCCAAGTCGGTCTGCGCTGTCGCTGGGTGCCGTCGGCAACGCAATGGTGGCATCGACGGCTGTGCAAGTGCCTGCAACTCGAGCTGCAATCGACTGGCACGATGCAGACGGGCGCCTTGTTGGTCGCCAACCATATTTCCTGGCTTGATATTCCAGTGCTCGGCGCCCTCGGGCGCATGACCTTCGTCTCCAAGGACGAGGTGGGCCATTGGCCCATCGTCGGCTGGCTAGCCAAGGCGTCGGGCACCCTATTCATCAAGCGTGGCGCCAATCAGGCACCGGCGACGATCGACCAGATGAGCAGCCGACTCGACAGCGGCGCTTCGATCATGATCTTCCCCGAAGGCACCACCAGCGACGGGCGCTCGATGCGGCGTTTTCATCCGCGGCTGTTCGCGGCGGCACAACGAGCCGGTCCCAAGTTACAGCCGGTTGCGATCCGCTATGGCAGCAATGCGCGGCCAGATCCGGTTGCCCCCTTTGTCGGCAACGATACGCTGGTCGCTCATCTGCTGCGGGTGCTGCGACACCCCGGTATGGGCGTGGAAGTCACTTTTCTGGCGCCGGTCGATACCTCGGCGCGCGACCGACGCGCCCTGGCCGATGCGACCCGAGCCGCCATCGCCGCACAACTCGACCTAACGGACGTGCCCGAACTCAGGTCGGCCATGCCTCGTGATACCGCACCGCGGCGACGTGTCGCCGCGCGCCGCTGACCGCGCCCCGTGGCACCGATCGCATGCCGACTAGCCACCCGGACCGCTTGACGGTCGCCGTCGTCACCGAGACCTACCCGCCGGAGATCAACGGCGTCGCCAACACCATGCGACAACTGGTGGAAGGTCTGAACCGGCGCGGACATGAGGTCACCGTCGTGCGGCCGCGGCAACGGGCGGACCGCGGGCTGGGCACGGGAGCGCCGCAACAACTCCTTGTACCCGGACTACCCATCCCCGGTTATCGGGGTCTGCGCTTCGGCCTGCCTGTGTTCTGGCGGCTGCGTCATCTGTGGCGTCGCCGCCGCCCCGACGCCGTTTATGTGGCCACCCAGGGGCCTCTCGGGCACGCCGCATTGCATGCCGCGCGCGCCGAGGACATCGCCGTATTGACGGGTTTCCACACCCAGTTTCATCAGTACAGCCGCCACTATGGTCTCGGACTGTTGATGCGCCCGATCGTCAACAGCCTGCGCAGCTTCCATAACCGCTCCGACGGTACCCTGGTGCCGACCTCTGCGCTCGAGCACGAACTGGACGAAGCCGGCTTTCGCAACGTGCACGTCTTCAGCCGCGGTGTCGACACCGTGGTCTTTTCGCCCTACCGCCGCAGCGAGGCGTTGCGCCTTCACTGGGGCTGTGACGACGCTTCCGTGGTCGCGCTCTATGTCGGTCGCATCGCGGCTGAAAAGAACATCGGCCTTGCACTGGACGCCTTCGATGCGATGGCTGCGGCCAATGTCCGCGCGCGATGCGTTCTGGTCGGTGACGGACCCGAACTCGCCAGGTTGCGGCGCAGCCGCCCGGACTATGTCTTCACCGGCGCCAAGGTCGGGGAGGAACTCGCACGGCACTACGCCTCGGCGGACTGTTTCATTTTTCCGAGCCTGACCGAGACGTTCGGCAACGTTGTACCCGAGGCTATGGCCAGCGGTCTGCCCGTGGTCGCCTTCGATTATGCGGCGGCCCATGAACACATCGACACCGGGCAGAACGGCGTCGTCGTTCCGATGGCCGATCGCGCCGCCTTCATCGATGCAACGGTTGCAGCAACGTCCGACTGCGATAGACTGCAGCGCATGGGGGCTCAAGCACGCATGACGGCCGAAACGCTCAGTTGGGATCGAGTCATCGGCGGCGTCGAGCAGCGCCTGCGAGAAGTCATCCGGCATCACGCCGATGCCAGAGGCCGACATGAAACCATGGCTGCGACTACTGAATGAGCTGGAGACACCGGTGTGCCGGCGCTGGACCCAATCCACGCGCCAACGCTGGTTCTTTCGGCCGTTCGCGCTGATCAGCCGGCTCGGTAACGGCGTCTTCTGGTACAGCCTGATGGCGGTCCTGCCACTCGTGGACGGGCTCGACGGCCTGGAGACCGCCCTACACATGCTGCTCACGAGCGGTGTGGCACTGCTGCTCTACAAGAGCTTAAAGGGAATGACAAGGCGCGTCCGTCCCTGTCATTACGACATGGACATCACCGCCGGAGCCCCGCCGCTCGACCGCTACAGCTTCCCATCGGGCCACACGCTGCAGGCAGTCAGCTTCAGCACCGTGGCGCTGTTCTACTATCCGCAACTCGCTTGGCTATTGGTGCCGTTCACGATCCTGGTTGCCGCCTCGCGTATCGTGCTGGGCTTGCATTATCCGAGCGACGTACTGGTCGCATCCATCATTGGACTCTCCATCGGCTACGCCAGCATCCTGCTGGTCGCCTGACGCCGGCTTCGCGGCGCCGCAGCTTCCACGGCGCATGCCATAGACGGCTCGCCATGGCCAGGACAGAAAGAGAGCGGGCGAAAAGACTGATACGAGCGAGGCGAAGTCTCAGCTCAACGAGCGCACAGCGCCGTGGAACGCGAAACGTTTCGAGACAGACAGCGCGTAACGACCGATTGATCGATCTGGCGTCAGCACCGGGAGGGGAAGGGAAGCAACGGAGGGGATGGCACGTCCTTGTGCGAATACGGCTCCTGGGGAAATCAGCGCATCAGGTGCGATGACTTACTTGGCTTCGGGCTGAGCCGGCGCAGCAGGAGCCATCGGTGCGACAGGGGCAGCGTAGGGGTAGCCGTAGCCGCCACCGTAAGGAGCGCCGTAGCCGTAGGGAGCGCCGTAGCCGTAGCCAGGATAGCCGTAGCCATTGTAGCCATAGCCGCGGCCATAGCCGTAGCCGCGACCACGACCATAGCCGCGACCACCGCCGGACATGCTCATGTTGAAGTCGCCATAGCCATCGCCGAACATGTCGCTGAACATGTCGCCCACGCCGTCACCCCAGCCGTTCCCATAGCCCGGGCCACCGTAACCAGGACCCCACCAAGCGTTGGCGGAAGCGGACACACCGAGGAGGGCGGCAACGGCCGCAGCAGTAGCAAGCTTTTTCATCTTTTATCTCCGATTGAACGTTATCTGGGTTAGCAAGCGCCGACACTGTGCAGCGCCGACGGGAGATATAATATTAGCATTTCATTAAATTCACAATTACTTTTTTCTATCGCGCGATATCCTGCGATGGGATTTTTTGAAGCCACCGACCCACCGACGCGCGCGTCGAGTCGGTGCGAAGATTGTCCGCCGCGGCAACTGAAGCCGGGAGCGGGTCCCGTGAGTGCGCCGCATCTGAGTGGTTTCTCGTTGCTCGTTGTCGTTGTCGTAATCGTAATCGTAGTCGCAATCGGAACTTTCCTAAGCAGACGGGACTTCAGGCCGCCTCAAAGCATCACATCTATGGTCTCATGCGCACACTGGATGACCACTCGAAGCACGACAACGAGGACGGACCAAGGAC
The DNA here is from genome assembly GCA_963695445.1 of uncultured Gammaproteobacteria bacterium. Lineage (GTDB taxonomy): Bacteria > Pseudomonadota > Gammaproteobacteria > Chromatiales > Chromatiaceae > Thiohalocapsa. The sequence goes on from CAVOGV010000040.1 coordinate 22,730, forward strand.
GACAACGACAACGACAAGGACCAGTGTGCTTCACTAGCCAGCGCCGACCATGAGTCGTTGAGCTGAGGCATCGCCTCGCTACACCTGGGCGGAACCCGTCAAACGCAGGCGCATCGACAGATCAATGGCATCCACGTCCTTGGTCAGGTCGCCGATGGAGATGTCGTCGACGCCGGTCTCGGCGACTGCACGCAAGCCTTCCAGGGTGATACCGCCGGACGCCTCCAACCGCGCCCTGCCAGCGTTGACTAAGACCGCGCTGCGTAACGCGTCGAGCGGGAAATTGTCCAGCAGAACGCGCTCGACCCCCACCGCCAGCGCCTGCTCCAGTTCGTTCAGTGATTCCACCTCGACCTCGACCGGCAAGCCCGCCTCC
>CAVOGV010000041.1:0-91005 GCA_963695445.1 uncultured Gammaproteobacteria bacterium
ACGCTCCGATACAAGATTGATCATCAAAGCTCATGGAACGATTGATGACATTCAGCGGATGGTGTTCACAAAGTCTGAGTACCATGCTGCCAAGAGAGACTTCCCTCAGTTTTGTACGCTGCTTAAGTCAATATTCCTAACAAATACCTGTGTATTTATTGGATGCAGCCTTGATGACCCCGATGTGCTACTCGTACTGAATATGTAAGGATTACGGCGACGTGCCAGCGCCCTCATTACGCGCTTGTGCTTCAAGGGGCGCACAGCTCATACGCCATACAAGATTGGCAGGAGGCTTTTAATATTCGGGCACTGGAGTATAGCCCGTCACACGAAGACCTAATCGTTGCCCTTCAAGAGCTTCAGAATCGCGTCGATGAGCACAGGCGCTTAAACTCTCAAGGCTGAAGTGCCTCTGCGTGGGTGGCTTCCACTTGCCAGACAGTGAGTCACATCGGAAGCTCAGCTGGTATCGGCAAGTACCGCTCGGGTAGGTTATGTAAAACGGCGACGTACCACGAGCCGAACAGTTTTTGCTTGCGTTAGAGAAGCTGGCAGCTCTCGCTACACTCGTTACCGTTCGGCTTGACGGTAGTGCTGGAGGTGCCGCTTGACGGCATCGGGTAGGTCAAGCTCTGCAAACATCGAGGCACTATAGAGGTAGCCATCGGGCTCGGAGGCTTCTTCGTCGAGCACACGGAGCATCGAATGTTCTGCGGCAGCGCGAGTCCTCAAGCATCTCGTAGATCTTGCCGACGATGAGACTGGCGTCGTTGCCACTGTTGTCGAGGCAGATAGCGAACTCGGTCAGGCTATCAACCGCATGATCTTGAAGTCGCGCCGGCCGATGCCGTGCGCCTCGAACCAGAGGATTTCCGCGTCGCCGATGGTGCCGTCGTTCAGTCGCACCATGCCAAATCGCTTCATCTCGCGCTAGCGTGCGTTGCCGTCCCATAGGTGATCGATGGTATGCGCGGCCGGGCTGCGAGTCGTACCACCCTGGCAAAAAGGCTCGGGGACCGTCGACGAGGACGATGTTGCTCGCTGCGACGCAGGGCGATGGACGCGCACCTTCACCTCCGTTGCGACGACCAAGCAACCTCGCCATGAAGCTACATCATGAGCTTCGAACAGCATCCGCACGCGGCTTGCGACCCGGCGGCGTCCCGGCTGTTTCAATCGAACCAGCAGGAGACCAGAATGAGTGCCTGGCACAAATTGCCTCGAATCGGAAAAGTCGAGGTCTTGAGTCACCAAAAAGCGCCCGCTTGCTTGGGCACCGGCCCAGACGTCCGGATCGCAATGTCCGGCGAGACCTTCTTCTAGAACAGAATCAACGTCATGCCCAAGGGCAGTGAGTGTTCCAACCAATGCCGCCGGAATATTCTCGTCCAGCTTGATCTTCATGCAACCTTGGGCATCGGCGGCATTGGTAAGTCTTCTGCAGCCGATGCTGCTGCAAAAGCAATTACGGCGTGTACGTCATCGGCGGACACTGTCGGAAAGTCTGCCAGGATATCAGCGATTGGATCGCCTTCCGCTAGACTGGCCAGCAAGGTCCGTATGGTCACGCGTGTACCGCGGATGACCGTCTCGCCCCCGCAAATATCCGGCTGGGTATCGAAGTGGGCTAAATAGTTCATGGCAATGGTGGTATGCGTAAAGAGCCGCGGATGCGGGCCTCGCAGTCTAGCAGACCGGTGCCGACCAGCGGCGCGGCTACTTCGCTGCGATCTGCTCCAACTTGGTCGCCTTGATGACCTCGGTCCAGGCGCTCGGCGGCCTCGCGGGTGGAGAGCCAGCAGGTGGCGCAGGTGGCGACGATCTCTTGCCCAGGGTTGTGTTCTTCACTGAGCGCGATGTTGCGGGCGGGCAGGGTCAGGCGTGGCAGTTCGCCGCCGCCGGCTACGCCGGCGGCGGCGGCGCAGCAGTTCCAGTCTGGGATCTCGTTGAGCTGGATGTCCAGCTCCTCGCACATGGCGTGGACCGAGGTCAGGTAGTTGCTGGAGGAGGCGCCCTTTCGCGAGGAGCAGCCGGGGTAGAAGGAGTATTTGCGTGTCGCCATGGCTTGTTTCCTGGCAGGTCTGGAGCGGGATGGCGATTCAAAACGGCAACAAGCACGACAGCGACAAGAATCAGTGTGCTGCCCTAACGAGCGCCGACCAAGACGCGTCGGTCTGAAGCTTCGCTAGCCGCCAGCCGCTAGCCGCTAGCCGCTAGCAACTCAACTCTCCCACATCACGTTCTTCTGCTCCCGCGCCGCGGCCTCAAGCAGGTCGATCAGCGGCATGGCGCGATGCGACAGGCTGACGCTCTGGCTGCGCCGGTCCTCGTCGTCGTCGGTCGCGGGGTTTAGCGGTGCGTCCGGGTTACGCTCCACGGCGGCCTTGAGCTTGGCCAGTGCTGCGGGTACGTCCGCGGCCAGGATGGCACCGGGCACGCTGCCGCTGTGGCCCATCATGTGGATTAACGCCTTGGCGACATCGCCAAACATCGTGATATCGGCATGCACCGGGGTCTTAAAGGTGATCAGCATTGGGGGTTCCCTCGCGCGCGGTGGGTTTGGCGTTAGCGGGCAATGCGCAACCCGGTCTTGCCATAGGACGCGTCGCGCCGCGTTGGAGTTTCAACACCAGTGATTGCAAGTGCAAGCCCGATTCTCGATCTCGTGCTTTCCCGAACACTTCGGCGAATAGGCACGCAACGACGCAGCGACGTCGATTCGCGTGCCGCGCTAACCGAAGTTGATGCGTGCCTCCAGGTTCGCCGCCGAGTCGGCATTTGCGAGGCATTCCTCAAGCGAGATGCGGCCCTCGCGATAGAGGGCGAGCAGGGCGTTGTCGAAGGTGATCATGCCGCCCTCGTCGCTGCCGGCCATGGCCTCTTGCACGTCTTCGACGTGGCCTTCGCGGATCAGGTCGGCGATGTGCGGGGTGTTGATCGAGGATCTCGATGGCGGCGGCGCGCTTGTTCTCCACGGTGCGCACCAGGCGCTGCGCGATGATTGCGCGCATGTTGATGCTCAGATCCAGGAACAGGGTCTTGTGCAGGTCCTGCGGGAACATGTTGATGATGCGCTGCAACGCCTGATGGGCGTTGATGGCATGCAGCGTGGTAGATGGCCAGGTGGCCGGTACCGGACAGCTCGATCGCTGCCTCCATGGTCTCGCGCGTGCGCGCCTCACCGATCAGTACCACGTCCGGTGCCTCGCGCAGCGCACTCTTCAGCGCCGCGGCATAGGAGTGGGTGTCGCTGCCGATCTCGCGCTGATTGACCACGCAGCCCTGGTGCACATGCAGATATTCCACCGGGTCCTCGATGGTGAGGATATGCCCGGTGCTGTTCCTGTTGCGATAGTCGATCATCGCCGCCAGCGTGGTGGACTTGCCGGAGCCGGTGGCGCCGACCATCAGCACGATGCCGCGCCGCTGCATGACCAGCGTCTCCAGAACGGACGGCAGGCCCAGCTCGGCGCAGGTCGGGATGCGATTGCTCAGGTAGCGGATCACCATCGCCGGCGTGCCGCACTGGTAGAAGGCATTGACGCGGAAGCGGCCCTTCTCCGTCAGGCCGACCGCAAAGTCGAGCTCGCGCTCGCGCTCGAAGACCTCGGTCTGCGCTGCGTTCATCAGCGAAGCCACCGCGTCTCGGCACATCTCCGGGCTGTAGACGGCCTCGCCGACGTCGCGCAGGCGCCCGTCGATCTTGATACGCACCGGGCTGCCAGCAGTGACGAAGATGTCCGACGCGTTGTGCCGGATCATCATGTCGAGATAGGGGGTGAAATCCATCGCTGCTCCGGATGCTGACAACGAAAGGGGCTGGTCGGACGACGATGCGGACAGCCTCGGACCGCCGCGGCTCAGGCGCGCCGCGAGGCCGAAGACCCGCCGATGTCGAGCTCGTCGCCATCCAGTTCGAAGGCGGAGCCCGCTCCGGCGTCGTCGAAATCGACGGGCGCGGCGATGCCATCGTCGTCGCCGACGATGCTCAGACCGTCTAGGTCGCCGAGTGCGTCGCGCTGGTTGGCATCCTTGCCCTCCAGCTTGATGCGCAGGCGCAGTTCGTTCATCGAGTCGGCGGCGCGCATGGCGTCCTCGTAGGTGATGGTGCCGGACTCGTACAGGTCGAACAGGGCCATGTCGAAGGTCTGCATGCCGGCCTCCTTGGACTTTTGCATGATCTCTTTGATCTCGTGCACCTTGCCCTTGAAGATCAAGTCCTTGATCAGCGGCGAGTTGATCATGATTTCGATGGCCACGACGCGCCCGCCGCCGATCTTGGGCAGCAGCCGCTGCGAGATCACGGCCTTTAGGTTCAGCGACAGGTCCATCAGCAGCTGCGCACGACGCTCTTCCGGGAACAGGTTGATGATGCGGTCCAGGGCCTGATTGGCGCTGTTGGCATGCAGCGTGGATAGGCACAGGTGCCCGGTCTCGGAAAAGTTGATGGCGTGCTCCATGGTCTCGCGCGTGCGGATCTCGCCGATCAGGATCACGTTCGGCGCCTGCCGCAGGGTGTTCACCAGGGCATTGTCCCACGACTCGGTATCGACACCGACCTCGCGCTGCGTGATCAGGCAGTTGACGTGCTTGTGCACGAACTCCACCGGGTCTTCGATGGTGATGATGTGGCCGAAGGTATGCTCGTTGCGATGGCCGATCATCGCCGCCAGCGACGTGGACTTGCCGGAGCCGGTGCCGCCCACCACCAGGATCAGCCCGCGCTTGGTCAGGATCAGGTCTTTCAGGATCGGCGGCAGCCCGAGGTCTTCGAGCTTCGGAATCTCGGTGGGAATGATGCGCAGTACCGCGCCGACGCGGCCTTGTTGCACGAAGACATTGACGCGAAAGCGCCCGATGCCGGGCGGGTTGATCGCGAAGTTGCACTCCTTGGTGGCATCGAACTCGCGGATCTGGTGATCGTTCATGATCGAGCGCACCAGGGTCGAGGTCTGCTCGGCCTTCAGTGGCTGCTCGGTCAGCGGCGTCAGCTTGCCGTCGATCTTGCAGGCGGGCGGAAAGTCCGCCGAGATGAACAGGTCCGAGCCCTTGCGCGTCAGCATCGTGCGCAGGCAATCGAGCATGATATTTGGCGGCTTGCTGGCGATCCATGATGCGACCTCGTTGAGCGATGGCGAAGATGGCCCGGCGATACCGAAGGCGCCGGACCCGAAGGGTCTCTGTTCCTACGATAGCCGCACCAGCGAATCGTGCTGAGACGCAGGTCGCGGCGACGCGACATCACGGCCCCGCGCCGTTACGGAAGCGGCCCCTGGGTAAACAAGAGTTCGTACAGCAACGCGTAAACCGCGGCGCGCTCCCCGGCGGATAACGGAACACCTTACGAAACAGCACCAGCATCAGCCCGAGCGTGATCAGCTGACCGTGATCAGTCACACCGGCACGATGACGGGCACTAGATGCACCAGAAGGTCGTTGAAATCGAGCCCGGCGCGGATGCTTGCGGCAGCGATACGCATCGTCACCGGACGACGCATGCCTCCATGACGCGGAGCTGCAACGCCTCTGGCGCAAAAATGACTCGCCGTGTTAATTATTTCGTCATGAAAGGTGAATCCACCTGTCAAACTCCCTACCTAAGATACCGAGACTAAATAAAGATACCAGAGAGCGAGACCGCAACATGCGCAAAGAAAGACGCTTCGGCGTAAGACGGCCCATCGATCTACCCGTTTACATCCGCTACCGCAAACGCCGCTTCCTTGGTGCACAAGCTCGGAACATCACCGTCGGCGGCATGTTTCTGGAGGTCCAATCGCTGACGCTTCCGATCGGTACGCCGGTGGAACTGGAGTTTCGCGAATTCGGGCGCAGCTGGCTGATCCCCGGTATCGTGATTCGAGGCAACAGCCAGGGTATTGGCGTCATGTTCCGCGATGCGCAGCCGGACCTGTTCCGGGAATTGACGCAACTCCGCGCGGACATGCCGCCGCCCGTGGTGGCCGCGGGAAACGCGGACTCCATGCTCAATCGCTGAGTGCCGGCGTTCGATTCTCGTCGGTCTGAGGCATCGCCTCGCTCGCTCTGATCCTCAAGAATAGACGGCGTTCGGCAGCCAGGTCGCGAGTTGCGGAAACAATGCCAGCGCGATCAGCATCAGCAGCTGCAGCAGGATGAAAGGCACCACGCCGCGGTAGATTTGCGCCGTCGTGATTTCCGGCGGCGCCACCCCCCGAAGATAGAACAGGGAGAAGCCGAAGGGCGGTGTCAGGAACGACGTCTGCAGATTGATGGCAATCATCACGCCAAGCCAAACCGGGTCGAGCCCCATCGCCAGCAGGACCGGGCCAACGATGGGCACGACGACGAAGGTGATCTCGATAAAATCAAGGATGAAGCCGAGCAGGAACATCACCAACATCACCAGCGCGACGGCGCCGACCGTGCCGCCAGGCAGACCGGTGAGAAAGTCGGTGACCATCTCATCACCCTCGAAGCCGCGGAACACCAGCGAGAAGATGGCGGCGCCGATAAAGATCAGGAACACCATGCTGGTCACGACGGTGGTCTGACGGGCGACGTCCCGCAGCGTGGCCAGGCTCAGCTGCCGTTGCGACGCGGCCAGCAGCAGCGCGCCGATGGCGCCGACCGAGGCCGCCTCGGTCGGGGTCGCGATACCGTAGAGGATCGAACCCAGCACCGCGACGATGAGTCCCAGCGGCGGCAGCAGCACCTGCACCACCCGCAGCCAGAAGCGCCAATCGTGTTGCGGCCGCTCCTCGGCGGGGATGGCGGGCACGGCCTCCGGGCGGAAGATGGCAAGGCTGACCACGTAGGCGATATAGGCCGCCACCAGCAGCAGCCCTGGGATCAGCGCGCCAACGAACAGATCCCCCACCGAGACGGTGTCCGGCGAGAACACGCCCATATCCAGCTGCGCCTGCTGATAAGCCGCGGATAACACGTCGCCGAGCAGCACCAGCACGATCGACGGCGGGATGATCTGCCCCAGCGTACCGGACGCGCAGATGGTGCCGGCCGCCACGCTCGGGTCATAGTTGCGGCGCAGCATGGTCGGCAGCGACAGCAGGCCCATGGTGACCACCGTGGCGCCGACGATGCCGGTACTGGCCGCGAGCAACATCCCGACGATCGTCACCGAAATGCCCAGACCGCCGCGCATGGGGCCGAACAGGAGCGACATGGTATCGAGCAGGTTTTCCGCCACCCGCGAACGCTCAAGCATCACGCCCATGAACACGAACAACGGCACTGCAATCAGTGTCTCGTTCATCATGATGCCGTACAGCCGGTTCGGCAGCGCGTTGATGAAGGCGTGATCGAACAGTCCGAACCACTCGCCGACGAAGGCGAACACCAGCGCCGTGCCGCCCAGCGATAAGGCCACCGGATAGCCCAGCAGCAACATCCCGCCGACGGCGGCAAACAGCAGCAGCGGCATGATCTCAAGCACCGGCGCCGTCTCCCCCTTTCGCGGCCCCAGAACTGACCTCAGCGCTGACCTCAGAAGGGGCCGTCGAGGTCGGCAGTGCCTCCTCTACCCCGAGCAGGAAGAGCCCGTTGCGCAGCAGCCAGGCCGTGCCCTGCGTCAGCAGCAGCACCGGCATGATCACCAGCAGGGTCTTGAGCAGATACACGCCAGGAATGCCGCCGGCTTCCCGCGAAGCCTCGTGGATGGACCAGGACTCGGTCACGTAATGCCACGACGAGGTCAGAATGAAAATACAGACCGGAATCAGCAGCACCAGCGTCCCCAGCAGGTCGACCCAGGCGCGGCCGCGCCGCGAGAAACGCTGGTAGAAGATGTCCACACGCACATGCCCGTTGAGTTGCAGGGTGTAGGCAATGCCGACCATGAACAGCACCGAGTGCATGTAGGTGACCGACTCCTGCATCGCAATGGAGCCGGCGTCGAAGGCGTAGCGCAGCACCACCACCGCGAATGTCACCAGCACCATCGCTAGCGACAGCCAGGAAATGCCGCGGCCGATCCAGCCGTTCACCGCATCCAGGGCGCCCGCCAGCTTCAGCAGGCCGTTCGCGGCGGCGGGGGCATCAGCGGCCATGGGCCGACCGCTCCGCCGCACACGGCCGCCAGCAACGGTGCTGGATGCTCATCGCGTCACCAGCTGAACAGCAACCACTGGGGCACCGCCAACTCCGGCGGGCGCTGATTCTGGACGTCGAGCAGGCCATCGCCGTCGATATCCATCATGAAGTAGGGTGGCCCAATTTGCGGCTGGATCTTGACCATATACACGCGGCCGTTGACACGGTACTCGTAGATCACCTCCGTGTCGGTCTCGATAATGGTGACCTCGGGCTCGATCAGATCGGCCGAGGTGACCGGCGCGGGAGCGCTAGGCGCTGGCGCCGACAAGAAGCCATTGTCATCGAAGCCCTCCTGCGCAACGGCGGACAGAGGGACGAAACCGACGAACAGTGCGACGGCCGTTGGCAAAGCGAAGGCGAAGAATGATCTCATGGGCCTCGAGTCCGAAGCGACAAAAGGCCATTAGTGTATTACGGATGACGCCCGGCGTCTGCCGTCGGTCTACCTTCAACGGTTCCGGTCCGTGGGAGCGATTTGCAATCGCGACGGCCACGGCATCGAAGCTTCGCGCGGCCTCATCCCTCGAAGCCGGTTTGACGGGGCTCGCCGCAGCCCCTACATTGCGCCGGCATCTGCCGACAGCGCGCAAAGAGCCTGTTGGCCCGCTACAGGCTTGAGCAGTCAGGCACCCGTGCCGAACGCGCATGCTGAACCCCATCCGCGCCCAACTCACCGGTACCGCCGGACGCCCCACAGATGCAAGGACTGAACCCGCGCCAGAGCGAGGCCGTGAGCCACGTCGGCGGCCCGTTGCTGGTCATTGCCGGCGCCGGCTCCGGCAAGACCCGCGTCATCACCCGCAAGATCGCCTACCTGATCGGTGAGCGGGGGCTGCCGGCGCGCGCCATCTGCGCGCTGACCTTCACCAACAAGGCCGCGCGCGAGATGAAGGAGCGCGTCGGGCAACTGGTCAAGGGCCGCGCCGGGCACGGGCTCACCGTGTCCACCTTTCACACCTTCGGCCTCAACCTGCTGCGGCGCGAGCACGAGGCCGCCGGGCTGCGTCCCGGCTTCTCGCTGTTCGACCCGCAAGACGGCGAGACCCTGATCAAAGAGCACCTGCGCGACGCCGACCTGGCCGAGGCCACCAGCCCCGGCGCCGTGCTCGCGCGCATCTCGCATTGGAAGAACGACCTGATCGACCCCGCCCGCGCCGCCAGCCGCGCCGAGGACGACTTCGACGCCGGCCTGGCGCGCCTGTACCTGGACTACGAACGCAGCCTGCGCGCCTACAACGCGGTGGACTTCGACGATCTCATCAACGTCCCGGTGCGGCTGCTGCGCGAACGCACCGACATCCGCGAAAACTGGCAACAACGCATCCGCCACCTGCTGGTGGACGAATACCAAGACACCAACGGCGCCCAATACGAACTGGTGCGTCTGCTGGTCGGCCCGCGCGGCGCCTACACCGTGGTCGGCGACGACGACCAATCCATCTACGCCTGGCGCGGCGCCCGGCCCGAAAACCTGTCCCGGCTGCGCGAGGACTATCCAACGCTGAAGATCGTCACGCTGGAACAGAATTACCGCTCCAGCGCACGCATCCTCAAGCTCGCCAACGGCCTCATCGCGCACAACCCGCACCTGTTCGAGAAGCGCCTCTGGTGCGATCTCGGCCCCGGCGAACCGGCCCGGGTGCTGACCTGCCGCGACGAGACGCACGAGGCCGAACGCGTCGCCGGCGAACTGCTGCACGGGCACGTCACCAAGGGCCGCAAGTACGGCGACTGCGCCATCCTCTACCGCGGCAATCATCAGGCGCGGCCGTTCGAAAAGGCCCTGCGGGCACTGAACGTGCCGTACTTTCTGAGCGGCGGCACCTCGTTCTTCGCCCGCACCGAGGTCAAGGACGTGATGGCCTACCTGCGCCTGCTCGCCAACCCGGACGACGACGCCGCCTTTCTGCGCGTGGTCAACGTGCCGCGCCGCGAGATCGGCCCAAACACCTTGGAAAGGCTCGTCAAGGCCGCAACCGCGCGCGGCGTCGGCCTGCTCGCCGCCTGCACCGATCTCGGCCTAGCCGAACACCTGGGCGAGCGTCCGCGCAAGCGCCTCGCCGAATTCGCCGCCTGGATCGACGGCCACCGCGAGCACGCCGAGCAGCACCCCGTCGCCACCGTGCGCAGACTCGTCGACAGCATGGACTACGCCGGCTGGCTCAAGGACAACAGCACCAGCCTGGCCGTTGCCGAACGGCGCATCGAAAACGTCGACGAACTCATCGGCTGGCTCGACACCCTCAGCAAAGATCAAAAAAAGGGCGACAGCCTCGGCGACATGGTCGCCCACCTGTCGCTGATGGACATCCTCGAACGTCAGGAAGAGGAAGAAGGCGGCGACCGCGTCCACCTGATGACCCTGCACGCCGCCAAGGGGCTCGAATTCCCGCACGTCTTCCTGGTCGGCATGGAAGAAGAACTCCTGCCCCACCGCACCAGCATCGAAGAAGACAGCATCGAAGAAGAACGCCGCCTCGCCTACGTCGGCATCACCCGCGCCCGCAACAGCCTCACCTTCACGCTGGCCAGGCGCCGCCGCCGCTACGGCGAGACCGTCATCTGCGAACCCAGCCGCTTCCTCGCCGAACTCCCCGACGGCGAACTCGACCGCCCCGACACCCGCGAGCAAAGCCCCGAAGAACGCCTCGAACGCGGCAAGGCCCACCTCAGCGCCCTCAAAGGGCTGTTCGGCCCGAGCGCCTGAGCAGTCGCTGCCCAATTCGCGGGGCTGAGACGCATCCGTCGTCGGGCAGACACCCGCGGCGCATCCACCGACCCGCCCTGGGCCGTTGATGCGAAATGGGCCTGATACGGCGCGAGTGGGAGCGATTTGCAATCGCGACGGCAACGTCAACGGATCTCGACGCGGTCCATCGCGGTTATAAGCCAACGATGCCGTTCAAGCCTGGCCGAGAACGCTAAAGCACCGGGCCCGAAAATCCGAATTCCTCGCGGCGCTGAACCCCTTTGACGCACGCAAGGCTAGCGTTCATACTTCTCGGTTCTGCGCCCGTAGCTCAGCTGGATAGAGTACCGCCCTCCGAAGGCGGGGGTCACAGGTTCGAATCCTGTCGGGCGCGCCATTTTAATCTAAATCAGCAGCTTATTCGCATCGCTGATTGCCCCGCCGCCGCAAGCTTCCGGATTCTGGCGACGCAATGCTCGCGTTCGTCGCGAGTGTTGCCTTTGCGCGCAGAAATTTGGCGCAAACTCCCCCTAGACCATATTGAGACCACCCAGAGACCGGCTGAGACCGCAGCATTTCCGGGGCCGGAAAATCTGACATCAGCCCTCAGAGACCACTTCACGCGTCGTCTGGGACGTACTCGAACAGGTCGCTCAGCTCGCAGTCGAAAAAGCGGCAGAGGCGATTGACAGCTTCCAACTCGATTCAGGCGGCTTCCTCCCTATAAAGCAGCTTGATTGTTTCGTTGTGTGTGCGCCGTCCCGATTGGCGGTTGGGACCGTGGTGCTCGAGATCTGTTCAAAACCTGTTCGCTCGGTTCGCGCAGGACGGACCCTCGGATTTGTTACCGAGTTTATTCCGTTTTTACCAAGTTAATTTCTCCAAACCACACACGCCAGTGGCTGGCGGCAAGCTACTCCACGGTGACCGACTTGGCGAGGTTGCGCGGTTGGTCGACGTCGGTGCCCTTGAGCACAGCGACGTGGTAGGCGAGCAGTTGCAGCGGTAGCGTGAAGATGAGGGGATCGATGAGATCGTCGGTCTGCGGCAGGCGGATGACGGTGATGCCGGGTTCTTCCTGCATCAGGACCTGGTCGTCGGCGAAAACGAACAACTGCCCGCCGCGGGCACGGACTTCTTCCAGATTCGATTTGAGCTTTTCCAGCAGGGCGTTGTTTGGGGCGACGGCGACCACTGGCATGTCTTCGTCGATCAGGGCCAATGGGCCGTGCTTGAGTTCGCCGGCGGGGTAGGCCTCGGCGTGGATGTAGGAGATCTCCTTAAGCTTGAGCGCGCCTTCCATGGCGATGGGGTATTGCTCACCGCGGCCGAGGAAGAGCGTGTGGTTCTTCTCGACGAATGACTCCGCCAGCTCGGCAATGCGGCTGTCCAGGGCCAGCGCCTTTTCCATCTGGGCCGGCACCGAGCGCAGCAGGGCGACCGCGGCGGCCTCAGCATCGGCGTCCATACCGTGGTAGCGGGCCAGGTTGATGGTCAACAGCAACAGTGCGATGAGCTGGGTCGTGAACGCCTTTGTGGAGGCGACGCCGATCTCCGGTCCGGCGTGCGTCAGCAGCACCAGATCGGATTCGCGCACCAGTGAACTCTCGGGTACGTTGCAGATGGCTAGCGTGGTGGCATAGCCTCGGTCCTTGGCGATGCGCAGTGCGGCCAGGGTGTCAGCGGTCTCGCCGGACTGGGAGATGGTGACGAACAGGGCCTCCTGCGGAACCACATGCTTGCGGTAGCGGTATTCGCTAGCGACCTCCACATGGCAGGGCAGCCCGGCCATGGACTCGATCCAGTATTTGGCCACGAGACCGGCGTGATAACTGGTACCGCAGGCGACGATGGTCACGGCGCGGACGCGCGCCATCACCGCCTCGGCGTCGACGCCAAATGCCTCCGGTAGCACGCGATTGGAACTGACACGACCCTCGAGGGTATCGGCCACGGCGCGAGGCTGTTCGAAGATCTCCTTCAGCATGAAGTGGCGGTATTCACCACGTTCGGCGGAATCGGCGGCGACGGAGGATTCGCGGATGGGCCGCTGTACCGGTTGCCCGTCGGAGTCCCAGATTTGCAGGCCGTCGCGGCGCAACTCCGCGAGGTCACCTTCTTCCAGGAAAATGAAGCGATTGGTGACCGGCAACAGCGCGAAGACGTCGGAGCCGATGAAGTATTCCTGAAAACCCACGCCGATCACCAGTGGGCTGCCCTGACGTGCGGCAACCAGGCGATCGGGGTCTCGGCTATCAATGACGCCGAGGGCGTAGGCCCCTTCCAGTCGCGCGGTCGTCCTGCGCACGGCCTCGGTCAGTGAATGGCCCGCGACCAATTCGTCGTGCACCGCATGCACCACCACCTCGGTATCGGTCTGGGAGGTAAAGGTGTGGCCAGCGGCCATTTGCTCCCGCCGCAACTGCTCGTGATTTTCGATAATGCCGTTGTGGACGATGGCGCAGCGCTCACCGGAGAAGTGCGGATGAGCGTTCTCGGTGGAAGGCTCCCCATGGGTTGCCCAGCGGGTATGGGCAATGCCGAGGAGCCCCTCGATGGGGTTCGCCTTGATCGCCGCATCGAGCATCGATACCTTGCCCAGGGTGCGCAGGCGGTTGAGCCGGCCCGAGGCGTCGAGTACGGCAATACCGGCGGAATCGTAGCCGCGATATTCGAGCCGCTTCAGGCCCTCAAGCAGGATGGCCGAGACGGGTCTCTGGGCGATGGCGCCGACGATTCCACACATTGACTTAGCCCTCTTCAGTTGGCACCGGCTTCGGTTGTTTGACCGGTCGCTGCCAGTGCTCGATGGTGTTCTGCTTGGCACGGGTCAGCGTGAGTTTCCCCGGCGGCGCATGACGTGCGATGACCGAGCCGGCACCGATCGTCGCACCGGCCCCGATTTCCACCGGGGCGACCAGCGCCGCGTTGGAGCCGATAAAGGCGTTGTCGCCGATCACGGTGCGGTGCTTGTTGGCGCCGTCGTAGTTACAGGTAATGGTGCCGGCACCGACGTTGACTCCGGCACCGATGTCGGCATCGCCGATGTAGCTAAGGTGATTGACTTTGCTGCCCGCCGCAATCACGGATTTCTTGATCTCTACGAAATTCCCGATGTGGCAACCGGGCCCGACGTCCGCCTCGGGTCTCAGCCGGGCGAAAGGCCCGACATGGGCACCGGCGCCAACTCTAGCCCCTTCGATCACGCAGTTGGCGAAGATCTCCGCACCCGGCCCGATCTCGCAGTCTTTGAGCAGGCAGTTGGGACCGATGCGGGCGTTGGCACCGATGCGGACTCGGCCTTCGCAGACCAGGTTCACGTCGATGACGACGTCGCGGTCGCATTCGAGCGTGCCGCGGATGTCGAGCCTGGCCGGGTCCATCAGCGTGGTACCGGCGTGCATCAATGATTCCGCCAGCCGGCGTTGATGGTAGCGCTCCAGCTCCGCGAGTTGCACACGGTCGTTGACACCGGCAACCTCCTCAAGACTTTCGGGCTCGGCGGTAACAACGCCGACACCATCGTCGGTCGCGAGTCCGATCACGTCGGTCAGATAGTATTCACCTTGGACATTGTCATTGCGTATGCGGCCAAGCCACTGGGCCAGGCGCCCGCGATCGGCAACGATGATGCCGGTGTTGACTTCGCGGATACCAAGTTCGGCCTCGCTCGCGTCTTTTTGCTCGACGATTCGCAGCACCTGGCCACGCTTGTCCCGAACGATGCGACCGTATCCGGTCGGGTCCGGCAGCAACATGGTCAGCAGGCCGAGGGCGGTGTCGGCGCTGTCGGCGACCAGCCGATTCAAGGTTTCTGGTTCGATCAAGGGCACGTCGCCATAGAGCACCAGCACACGGTCCATATCCGCCATTGCAGGCATCGCCTGCCGCACAGCGTGACCGGTGCCAAGGCGCTCGGCCTGCTCCACCCAGGTACAGTCCGCATCGGCGAGCGCGCTCGGCACCTGCTCGCCGCCGTGGCCGAAGACAACACAGATCTCCACGGCACCAAGGGCTTCGGCTGCGTCCAAGACATGGCGCAGCAAGGGACGGCCGGCCAGCAGATGCAGAACCTTCGGCAGCGCCGAACGCATTCTGGTGCCTTTGCCTGCCGCAAGGATGACAACACCTAGTTTCATGCTCAGAGACTCCTGTGATCGGGCTGCCGGTGCGTCGCGTGAACGGGGCCGCGCTTAGGCTAGGGAGCATTGCAGAGATTGCGAGCCCGCCAGATATCATGTTTCGTTGTCGTTGTCGTTGTCGTAATCGACCATCGATACCACCACGATTACGACAACGAACGGTCTCGACACATCTGCCGTGCTGCACTAGTGCAGTGTCAGATCTTGTTTCCCGCTGATCTCTTGCTGCCGCTCGTGCAGGGTCGGTTCGCGGACCTCGCGGATGCGGATGTGAACGAACAGGCGCTTTCCTGCCAACGGGTGATTTCCGTCCACGGTGAGGCGGCCATTCTCGATGTTGGTGACATAGAAGGCGCGGCTATCGCCAGACTCGTTCTGCATCATGACTTCGGCGCCCAAATGACGAAACTGCGGCGGCACATTGTCAATATCGTCGGTGAACATGAGGTCAGGATCGTGCGGGCCGAAGCCGCTATCGTCGGGCGAGAGTTCAAGCTCCGCTTCGTCACCGGCGCGCTTTCCTTCGACCACGCGATCCATTCCGCCGATCAATTCGTTATTGCCGCCCTGAATGTAGGAAACCGGCAGATCGCTTTGTTCCAGAATGTTGCCCGCCTCATCACGGATGCTGTAGGTGAGGGATACGAGCTTGCCACTGCGGATGATGTCGGACATCGGTGGATCGGGAATATTGGCTGAATAGCATGGAAGGATAACGCAACCCGACGATACGGCGAACTGGCCAGAAATGAAAAACCCCCGCGTGGCGGGGGCCTGTCACTAGAAGTCGGTGCACAGAGGTGGCCACTGCGCAAACAAACGGCTATATGGGAGGGCCGGCCTACCTGCTACAGTCGTCAGGCCCTTTGTCTGTTCGGCTGCGGCGATCAGATCAGCCGGCCTTAGTCCGACGCAGCTTCTCGATGGCCCGCAGCTGTGCGATGGCCTCGGCAAGCTCGACCTGGGCCTTGGCGTATTCGAATTCCGCGGTCTGACCAGCCAAGGCGTCTTCGGCGCGGCGCTTCGCCTCCATGGCCTTGGCCTCATCGATGTTTTCCGCACGGATGGCGGTATCGGCGAGCACGGTAACCACGTCCGGTTGCACTTCTAGCATGCCGCCGGAGACATAGAAATGCTCCATCTCGCCGTCTCCGGTTTCGACCCGGACGTCGCCGGGCTTGAGCCGGGTAATCAGCGGAGAATGGCGCGGCGCGATGCCGAGTTCACCCATCTCGCCGGGGGCGTAGACCATCGTCGCGAGGCCGGAGTGGATGGCACCCTCGGCGCTGACGATGTCGACATGTACGGTCATTGCCATGGCAATGGGCTCCGTCTGCTAAGGGGTTTGCGGATTGAACGTGTTGAGTCGCAACTGGCCCCGCCGCCAGCGACAACGCTGCATCAGCCGCGTTATCTCACAGCGGCGATCACATCTTCTCGGCTTTGGCGACCGCCTCGTCGATGGATCCGACCATGTAGAACGCCTGCTCCGGCAGTGCATCGTGATCACCGTCGACGATGGACTGGAATCCGGCGATGGTGTCCTTCAGCGAGACGTACTTACCGGACGAACCCGTGAACACCTCGGCGACGAAGAACGGCTGCGAAAGGAAGCGCTGAATCTTGCGTGCACGAGACACGGTCAGTTTATCTTCTTCCGACAGCTCGTCCATGCCAAGAATCGCGATGATGTCCTTCAGCTCCTTGTAGCGCTGCAGGGTGCCCTGCACGGCGCGCGCGGTGTCGTAGTGCTCCTGGCCGACCACATTCGGATCAAGGATTCGGCTAGTGGAATCCAGCGGGTCCACGGCCGGGTAAATACCGAGCTCGGCGATCTGGCGCGACAACACGAGGGTTGCGTCCAAATGCGCGAAGGTGGTCGCGGGGGACGGGTCGGTGAGGTCGTCCGCCGGTACATAGACGGCCTGGAACGACGTGATCGAGCCTGTCCGCGTCGAGGTGATGCGCTCTTGCAGTGCGCCCATCTCAGAGGCCAGGGTTGGCTGATAGCCTACCGCAGAGGGCATGCGGCCGAGCAGTGCCGAAACCTCGGTTCCAGCCAGCGTGTAACGGTAGATGTTGTCGATGAACAGCAGCACATCGCGGCCTTCCTCGCGGAAGAACTCGGCCATGGTCAGACCGGTCAAAGCGACGCGCAGGCGATTGCCCGGGGGCTCGTTCATCTGACCGTAGACCAACGCGACCTTGTCGAGAACGTTCGACTCCTTCATCTCGTGATAGAAGTCGTTGCCCTCGCGGGTACGCTCGCCGACTCCCGCGAACACCGAATAGCCGGAGTGCTCGGCGGCGATGTTGCGGATCAGCTCCATCAGCGTAACGGTCTTGCCGACACCAGCACCCCCGAACAGGCCAACCTTGCCGCCCTTCGCGATGGGCATGATCAGATCGATGACCTTGATGCCGGTCTCGAGGATAGCCGTGGAGCTAGCCTGGTCTTCGAACTGCGGCGCCTTGCGATGGATCGGCCAGGTCTCTTCATGGCCGATATCGCCGATCTCGTCGATCGGGTTGCCGAGCACATCCATGATGCGGCCCAGCGTGGCCTTACCAACCGGCACGTTAATGGGCGCGCCAGTGCTGTTGACTTCGACACCGCGCTTGAGGCCATCGGTGGTGCCCATGGCGATGGTACGGACAATGCCGTCGCCAAGCTGTTGCTCCACCTCCAGGGTCAGGCCGGTGGATTCGATTTTGAGGGCATCGTAGACCTTGGGCATTGAGCCGCGCGGGAACTGCACGTCGACGACTGCGCCGATGATTTCCACCACCTTACCGGAACTCATAATTGATTCCTCATCTTCTGCCTTGCGGCTGTGCGAAAGGATGTTCGAAACAGCATTTGAAACTGGGGTTGAGCCTGCCCGGAAACCGGATCGGTGCGGCCAGTCGGGCTACTGGACAGACCGCTGCGTCAGGCAACTTGGTCAGACCGCCGCGGCACCGCTGACGATCTCTGAGATCTCCTGCGTGATCGCCGCCTGGCGCGCCTTGTTGTAGACCAGCTGCAGCTCATCGATGATGCTGCCGGCGTTGTCGGAGGCGGACTTCATCGCCACCATCCGCGCCGCCTGTTCGCAGGCACCGTTCTCGACCACCGCCTGGTAGACCAGCGACTCGATATAGCGCAACAAGAGATTGTCGAGCACGACGCGGGCGTCGGGTTCGTAGATGTAGTCCCAGATGGGTCCGGTAACACCGTCGCTTTCGGCCTTCAACGGGACCACCTGACGGATCATCGGGCGCTGCGTCATGGTGTTGACGAATTCGTTGTAGGCGATGTAGACGGCGTCGACCTCAGCATTCTCGAACGCGTTCAACATTACCTTGACGGCGCCGATCAGGTCTTCGATGTGGGGCTTATCGCCAAGTTGAGTCACCTGCGCCTCGACATGACCACCAAAACGCTTGAAGAAACCGAGCGCCTTGCTACCGATGGTCACGAACTTGGGCTCGATGCCTTCCTCGCGCTTTTGGCGGATGTCGGCGACTAACCTGCGGAACAGGTTGCTGTTCAGTCCGCCGCAGAGGCCCCGATCGGAGGAAACCACGATGTAGCCGACGTGCTTGATCTCACGTTGCTCCGCCATGAAGCTGTGCCGGTATTCCGGCGACGCCTTGGCCAGGTGGCGGATGACCTGCAGCATTTTTTCGGCATAGGGCCTCGAACCGTTCATGCGGTCCTGCGCCCGGCGCATCTTGGACGCGGCCACCATCTCCATGGCGCCCGTGATCTTTTGCGTGCTCTTGATGCTCGCGATCTTGGTGCGAATCTCTTTGGCGCCTGCCATTAATCAGCTCCGAAAACGGTATGCCCAAGCGTGGGCTGGTTGTGCGCGCTGCCGCGGAAACGGGCGGCTGCGCGGGGTCACCGGCGAGGCGCGGAGTGGACCACGCCTTGCTCTTCGCCTTACCAGGTGTTGGTGGCCTTGAAGTCCTTGATCGCCGCGTGCAGCGACTGCTGGATCTCCTCGTTGTAGTCACCGCTGGCGTCGATCTTTTCCAGAAGCGCTTGTTGGGAGCTGCTCATGTAGCCCTGCAACGCGCGCTCGAAGGCGACGACTTTCTTGACGTCGACGTCATCCAGATAGCCTTCGTTCGCGGCGAACAGGCTGACTGCCATTTCTGCGACGCTGAGCGGCGAGTACTGGAACTGCTTCATCAATTCGGTGACACGCTCGCCACGGGACAGCTGCTTACGGGTCGATTCATCGAGGTCGGATGCGAACTGCGAAAACGCTGCCAGCTCACGGAACTGTGCCAGGGCCAATCGAATACCGCCGCCGAGCTTCTTGATGATCTTGGTCTGGGCCGCGCCGCCGACACGCGAGACCGAAAGTCCAGCGTTGATCGCGGGACGGATACCGGCGTTGAACAGGTCGGTCTCCAGGAAGATCTGACCGTCGGTAATGGAAATGACATTGGTCGGCACGAAGGCTGACACGTCGCCGGCCTGGGTCTCGATGATCGGCAGAGCGGTCAGCGAGCCGGTCTTGCCCTTGACAGCACCGTTGGTGGCCTGCTCGACGAAGTGCGGGTTGACGCGCGCGGCACGCTCGAGCAAACGCGAGTGAAGATAGAACACATCACCGGGATACGCCTCGCGGCCGGGCGGACGACGCAGCAACAGCGATACCTGACGATAGGCCCAGGCCTGCTTGGTCAGATCGTCGTAGATGATGAGCGCGTCTTCGCCCTTATCGCGGAAGTATTCGCCCATCGCGCAACCTGCGTAAGGAGCGATATATTGCATCGCCGCCGAATCCGAGGCACCCGCATGCACGATGATGGTGTGGTCCATGGCGCCATGCTCTTCGAGCTTGCGCTGCACGGTGACCACCGACGAGTTCTTTTGGCCGATCGCGACGTAGATGCACTTAACGCCGGTGCCTTTCTGATTGATGATCGCGTCGATGGCGACGGCGGTCTTGCCGGTCTGACGGTCACCGATAATCAGCTCGCGCTGGCCGCGGCCGATCGGGACCATCGCGTCGATCGCCTTGAGGCCGGTCTGCATGGGCTGGTCGACGGACTGACGCGCGATAACGCCGGGGGCGATCTTCTCGATCGGCGAAGTTCCCGCAGCGTCGATCGGACCCTTGCCGTCGATCGGCGCGCCGAGTGAATTCACGACTCGACCAAGCAGGCCCTCGCCAATCGGCACCTCAAGTACGCGGCCTGTGCAACGAACCCAGTCGCCCTCAGTCAGCTGCGTATAGTCGCCGAGGATGACGGCGCCAACCGAATCGCGCTCAAGATTCAAGGCAAGGCCGAAGATGTTGTTCGGGAACTCCAGCATCTCGTAATACTGGGCGTCCGACAGGCCGTAGATGCGCGCGATGCCGTCGGTCAGGCTGACGATGGTGCCCTCGGCCCGAGCCTCGGTCTTGAGGTCGAACTGCTCGATCTTCTGTTTGATCAGATCGCTGATCTCGGAGGGATTCAGTTGCATGGCGGTGTTCCGGTAAGAGTCAGAATTGCAATTCGTTGGACAGCTGGTCGAGCTTGCCGCGCACGGAGCCGTCGATTACCACGTCGCCGGCGCGGATGACGATGCCACCAATGAGGCTCGCGTCCCGCTCAACACTGAGCTCGACATCGGAACCAAAGTGGGCCTTTAGCGCGGCGGTCAGCGCCTGCTTTTCTGCCGGGCTGACAGCGTAGGCGCTATGGATTTCAACATGGCGCAGGCCTTCGGCGGCCGTCTTCATCTGGTTGAACAGGCGCGCGATGTCCGGCAGTACGATGAGCCGCTTGTTGGCCGCGAGTAGCCGAACCAGTGCCTGCATTTCGTTGCTGAGGCCAGTGCCGACGACACTAAAGATGACGTCGCGCAGGGTTTCGCCGGAGACGTTCGGATTGCCGACCTGGACGGCAATCTGCGGGTCTTCGACGATCGCGGCCAAGGTCCCGAGCGCGTCGGACCAGTCGTTCAGCGCCTTTTTTTCCTGAGCTACCGCGAAGGCGGCTTCGGCGTAAGGCCGCGCGATGGTTGTGCTGTCTCCGGCCATTTGGTTGCCTTAGATCTGTTTGGCGAACGATTTAACGATTGCCTTGTGAGCGTCCGCGTTGACTTCTTTTTGCAGAATTTTCTCGGCTGCAGCGATGGCCAGCGTCGCCATGCGCTCGCGCAGTTCTTCGCGCGCCCGATTGGTTTCCTGCTCAATCTCGG
The DNA here is from genome assembly GCA_963695445.1 of uncultured Gammaproteobacteria bacterium. Lineage (GTDB taxonomy): Bacteria > Pseudomonadota > Gammaproteobacteria > Chromatiales > Chromatiaceae > Thiohalocapsa. The sequence continues at coordinate 21,119 of CAVOGV010000041.1, forward strand.
CGTGGGCAGCGGTTTTGATCCGCTCGGCCTCGGCCTGCGCGTCGCGCTTGGCTTCGTCGAGGATGTCGTTGTAACGCTTCTGTGCCTGCGTGATGATGTCCGACGCGTTGCTCTTGGCCTCGCGCATTGCCTCAAGTGCACGCTGCTCACCGAGCTGCTGCTCGTGCTGGCCGCGCTCGGCGGCTGCCAGTCCTTCGGCGATCTTGGCGGTACGCTCGTCGAGTGCCTTCGTGATCGGCGGCCAGACGTACCGCATGCAGAACACGACGAACACCCCGAAGGCGATCATCTGCGTAATTAGAGTGATGTTGATGTTCATCGGTATGCCTCTTGCCCGGTGGCCAGTCCCGGTCGCTGCTCCCGGCTGCTTTCCCGGGAGGTCAAGCAAGCGGAGTCTGGTCGGTCGGGACGCCTGATGTGAGCCTGAGTCGAGCCCTGTGGGGGCCGATTGCGATCAGGCCTGATGAAATCAGGTTGCGTCAGAGGGCGAACATCGCGTACAGGCCCATCGCGATGGCGATGACCGGCAGCGCGTCGGTCAGACCCATGACGATGAAGAACTGCGTACGCAGCATCGGGATCAGCTCCGGCTGACGGGCAGCGCCTTCCAGGAAGCGGCCGCCGAGCACGCCGATGCCGATGCCCGCGCCGATGGCACCCAGCCCCAGCATCAGACCGGCCGCAACGACGAGCAGAGCTTGTGCGATTTCGTTTTCCATTGGATTCCCCTCGGGGTTGAATTGAGTTTAGTGAACGACGGATCAGTGATGCGTTTGGTGTGCCATGTCCAGGTAGACGATGGTTAGCACCATGAAGATGAACGCCTGCAGCGTAATGATGAGGATGTGGAAGATCGCCCACGCCAGCTGCAGGACACCGCCGGAGATGTCCAGGACCATGTTGTGGCCATACATCAGCGCGATGAGTATGAAGATCATCTCGCCCGCGTACATGTTGCCGAACAGTCGCAGCGACAGCGAGAGCGGCTTGGACAGCAGGTTGATGCCTTCAAGCAGGAAGTTGGCCGGGATACCGAACTTACCAAACGGCTGCAGGGTCAATTCACCGACAAAGCCGCCGACACCCTTGATCTTGAAGCTGTAGTAGAGCGTCAGGAAGAAAATCGTCAGCGACATGCCGAAGGTGACGTTGGGGTCGGTCGTCGGTACGACCCGCATGTAGACGTGGTGCGGATCGGCACCGAACAGACTCATGAACTGACCGAACGCCCAGGGGATCAGGTCCACCGGCACCAGGTCCATCACGTTCATCAAGAAGACCCAGGCGAAGATCGTCAGCGCCAGGGGGGCGACGATATCGTTCTTGCCGCTGAAGGAGCCGCGGACGTTTTCGTTGACGAAGTCGATAATCCATTCGACAAAATTCTGCGCCGGCCCCGGCACGCCGGCGGTGGCGTTGGTCGCTACCTTCAAGAAGAAGCGGTACATCAGGTAGCCCAGGCCAATGGACCAGAGCATGCTGTCGACGTGCAGCGCCCAGAAGCCCATCTCCGAGGCCTCTTGCGCGCTATGGGCGAAGGTTAGGCCTTCTTCTGGATGCCACCCCAGCGTGAGGTTGGTCAGATGGTGCTGGATGTATTCCTGGGCGGTCAGCGATTCAGAAGCCATCGATCGTGTCTCACTTTGTCGAACGTGCGTCCGGCCTAGAAGCAAACAGCGCAGGCAACACCTGCACCGCAAAATAGGTGCCGAGCAGGGCCGGCAGATTCAGGTCTTCGACGGTGGCAAAGGCGACGCTGAACAGGCCAAGGATCATCACGATTTTGATGATCTCGGCGCCGTACATGCGCAACACCAATTCGCCAGGCGCTTGCGCGCTGTAGCGTCGGAAGACCCGCAGGGCAAAGATCCAGTTGGCGAGGAGGCAAACACCGGCGCCGATGGCGGCCGACTGCAGCGCCATCGCGCCGAACGGTACGGCCGTCAACACCGCGAGCAGGGCAAAAACGACCTGCCATTGCAGCAACCGTTTGAGCTGCGCCCTGTTGACCGGGCCGATCGAATCCGCGTGCGTCTGAATCGGACCCCTCCTGTAAAGGCCGCGAAGTATACGCGCGGCCAAAACGACCGGTCAAATTCGACCAAACCCCATCAATCATGCCATAAAGCCATCCTTGGCTGCCGAAACCGCCTTGCACCCCCGATTCCTGGACTAGAAAACCCCGATGATTCAAGTGCAGTAGCGTGATTGCCCAAGGGGCAACAGGCAGGATAGCCTTCGGTCGATATAGACCGGCGCGTCACTAACACATCGAAAAGTTCGATGTTTCACTGCACCATAAGCCGGCCCTGGACGAAGCTTTCCGCGACCAACGGCGACTTCCGACAAGGGTGCGATTCTCCCGCTCGCGTGCCAAGCGCCCAGGGCCGCTGTTAAGCGTAATTCCGCCGTCTTGTGCCCAGGCCCTTGGCGCTCGGCCCTCCTGAGGCACGGGACGTTGTCGCCCTGGAGCTTGACGGATCTGCGAACATTCGGCGCACTGAACTCGTCTCGTATACCAATGCGGAGGTTTCGATCCCGTCTTCGCTCGTTGTCTCGTTGTTGTTCGTTGTCGTTGTCGTAATCGACTATCTGACTACGATTACGACAACGATGATCGCAACCCAGCTTGCCAGAGCGGCGATCACGACTCGTCGGTCTAAGGCGCAGCCTCGCTAGTTGATATGAGCGAGGATGCCATCGAGTTCGTCCAGGCTGTTGTAGGCGATAACGAGCTTGCCGGTGCCCTTGTTGCCGTGCTGGATGGCGACCCGCGCGCCGAGACGCTCGGTCAAGTCGTCCTGCAAGCGACGGATGTCCGGGTCCGGCGGCGGCTTGACGCTCTGACCGGGATCGACACCCTCGGTTTGCAATCGCCGCACGAGCTTTTCGGTCTCGCGGACGGACAAACCCCGCGCGACCACCTGCCGACCAGCCAGCGTCTGCGCGACACCCTTGAGCCCGAGCAGGGCCCGTGCGTGCCCCATTTCCAGGCGACCCTGGTCGAGCATCGACTTGACCTCTGCCTCTAGCTCGAGCAGCCGCAGCAGGTTGGTCACGGTGGTGCGGGATTTGCCGACGGCCTCCGCGACCTGCTGATGGGTGAGTCCGAACTCATCGAGCAGGCGCAGCAGGGCGCCCGCTTCCTCCAGCGGCGCGAGGTCGTCGCGTTGGATGTTCTCGATCAGCGCGATGGCAAGCGCCGTCTGCTCGTCGACATCGCGGACAACGACTGGAATCTGTTCCAGCCCGGCCTGCTTGGAGGCACGCCAACGGCGCTCGCCGGCGATGATCTCATAGCGCTCGTCGGCGAGTGGACGCACAACGATCGGTTGGATCACACCCTGTGCGGCGATCGAGTCCGCCAACTCACGCAGGCTGTCGGGGTCGAATTCACGCCGAGGCTGGTAGCGGCCGCGCTCGATGCTGGTGAGCGCGACCTGGAATACGGCGTCGCCGGGACTTGGACCGGTCAGCCCAAGTCCACCGCTGTCATCCTGTAACCCGCCGTCATCGCCAGCGGTGTCGCGGGCGCCGCCGAGCAGCGCGTCGAGTCCTCGGCCAAGTCCTCTCTTTTTGGCGGTGCTCATGCTGGCTTCGTCCTCTGAGATTCGGAGCGCGTATTTCATGCCGCATGCGGCGCCGGCTCACGGCGACGCAGGACCTCGCTGGCGAGCGCCTGATAGGCGACCGCGCCGCGGGAGGCGCGGTCGTACAACAGCGCCGGCAGTCCGTGGCTAGGAGCCTCGGCGAGGCGCACGTTGCGCGGGATGATGGTGCGATAGACCTGACTCGTGAAATGCGTGACGAGCTGGGTAGAGACCTGATTGGCCAGGTTGTTGCGCGGGTCGTGCATCGTCCGCAGGATGCCTTCGATGCGCAGGGTGGCGTTGCGGCTGGAGCGAATCTGGTCGATCGTATCGAGCAGCGCGGACAGGCCCTCCAGCGCGTAGTACTCGCACTGGATCGGGATTAGCACGCCGTCCGCCGCCACCAGCGCATTGACGGTGAGCATGTTCAGCGAGGGCGGGCAGTCGATGACGATGAGTTCGTAGCGCTCGGCGACCAGCGCCAGCGCGGAGGCGAGCGTGCGCTCGCGTTTACCACCCGTCATCAGCCCGACCTCGGCCGCGGTCATGTCGCCATTTGACGGCAACAGGTCGAAGCCCGGCGCCGGCTCGGCAACCCGCACCGCACAGTCGTTGAAGGCAACGCCGTTGACCAGCAGATCGCACCCGGTCACCTCCAACGCGTTCTTGTCGACGCCGACGCCCATCGTGGCGTTCCCCTGGGGGTCCATGTCCACCAACAGCACGCGGCGGTTCAGCGCGGCCAGCGATGCGGCGAGGTTGACGGCGGTAGTGGTCTTGCCAACGCCGCCTTTTTGGTTCGCGATCGCGATGATTCTAGCCATGGGCACTCGCGTGAAACGGGATGTCGATGAGGGTGCGCTCGCCGTCGAGCTGGGGTACACGCAGCGCATGGACCGTGCAGGATATGGCGGCATGGACCACGTTCGACGTTGTGGTCGATTCACCGGTAGCCGACGCGCTGGGAGATGCCGTCTCCGTCAACGCTGCGATCTCCTGCTCCGGAAGTCGCCCCTTCAAGGCAAGCAATCGCGCGTCGGCGGCAGCCAGGTGGGCACAGCTGTCGAACAGTTCGCTGAGACTGGCAACCGCGCGCGCCGTTATGGTAGCGAATTTTGGTCCAGGCCGGTATGCCTCCAGACGACTGTGCACCACGTCGACGTTGCTGAGCCCTAATTCCAGCACCGCCTGACGGACGAAGCGGGTCTTTTTGCCATTGCTGTCGAGCAGCGTGAACTCTAACGCCGGTCGCGCGACCGCCAGCGGAATACCGGGCAGCCCAGCGCCGGTGCCGGCGTCGAGCACCGGACCCTGGGTGACCCAGGGCAGCACGGCCAGGCTGTCGAGCAGGTGGCGCGGCACCATTTCCAGGGGATCGCGCACCGCGGTCAGGTTGTAGGCGCGGTTCCAGTGCGCGAGCAAGGCGAGGAAGGCGATCAGCCGATCGCGACCCGCGTCGTCGAGGGCTGCATCGATGTCCGCGCCCATCGCGGCCAGGCCAGCGTCGAGCCGGCGCCGCAGCGCGGAGCGTTCGAGATCGGCGGCGGCCGATGGCGGTCGGGTGACTGCCATCAAGCGCTCAATTGTTCGAGCCGCCTGTGGCGTGCGAGGTGGATCAGCAGCAACGACACGGCGGCCGGCGTCACCCCCGGAATCCGCGCGGCCTGGCCGACGGTCGCTGGGCGCACGCGTTGAAACTTCTCCATCACCTCGGCGGACAGGCCACGCACGTTGGCGTAGTCAAAGTCTGCCGGCAACGCCTGCGCCTCGTGCCCGCGCTGACGCTCGATCTCGTCGCGCTGACGCTCCACGTAACCGGCATACTTGGCCTGAATCTCCAGTTGCTCAGCGACTGCTGCATTGGCGGGGCCGATGGGCACCTCGGTACCGTCGGCCAGCCCCACGCCTATACCATCGACAAGCGCGGCATAGGAGACACCGGGCCGTGCCAGCAGGTCTAGCGCCCGCACCTCGCGGCGGATCTGCTCACCGGTGGCCTGCTCGATGCGCGACGCAGTCTCGGTGTTGGGACGCACCAGCCAGGTGCTCAGCCGCTGGCGTTCTTGTTCGATGGCCTCGCGCTTGGCCTCGAAGCGCCGCCACCGTTCGTCGTCGACTAAGCCGAGTCGGCGCCCGGTCTCGGTCAGGCGCAGATCGGCATTGTCCTCGCGCAGCAGCAGTCGGTACTCGGCACGGCTGGTGAACATGCGATAGGGCTCGCTGGTGCCGCGCGTGATCAGATCGTCCACCAGCACGCCGATGTAGGCCTCATCGCGGCGCGGCGACCAGGGCTCGAGTCCGCGCACCTGGCGCGCGGCGTTGACGCCGGCCAGCAGTCCTTGGGCCGCGGCCTCCTCGTAGCCGGTGGTGCCGTTGATCTGGCCGGCGAAGAACAGTCCCGGCACGCAGTGGGTCTCCAACGTCGGCGCCAGGTCGCGCGGATCGAAGAAGTCGTATTCGATGGCATAACCGGGCCGGGTCAGATGGGCCTGCTCGAAACCCGGAATCGACCGCACCAGCGCCTCCTGCACGTCGTACGGCAGGCTGGTGGAGATGCCGTTGGGATAGACCTCGCTGCTGGTCAGCCCCTCCGGCTCGACGAAGATCTGGTGCGAAGTCCTGTCGGCGAAGCGGACGACCTTGTCCTCGATGGACGGACAGTAGCGCGGTCCGACACCCTCGATGACGCCGCTGTACATCGGTGAGCGCGACAGGCCGCCGCGGATGATGGCGTGGGTCTGCTCGGTGGTGCGGGCGATGTGACAGCAGACCTGGCGCGGGTGCTCGTCGGCCGAGCCCAGATAGGAGAACACCGGTAGCGGATTATCGCCCGGCTGTGCTTCGAGCACCGAGTAGTCGATGCTGCGCGCATCGATGCGAGGCGGCGTGCCGGTCTTCAGGCGTGCCACGTTGAAGGGCATCTCGCGCAGCCGATCCGCCAGCGCAATGGATGGCGGATCGCCGGCACGGCCACCGCGATAATTGCTCAGACCGATGTGGATGCGTCCGCCGAGAAAGGTGCCCACGGTGAGCACGACCGCACGGGCCTGAAACTCGAGCCCCATCTGCGTGCGCACGCCGGCGACGCGTTCGCCGTCGGCGCCCGCCTCCAGAATCAGGTCGTCGACCGCCTGCTGGAACAGATGCAGGTTCGGTTCTGCCTCGACCGACTCGCGCACGGCAGCCTTATACAGCAGCCGGTCCGCCTGGGCTCGGGTGGCGCGAACGGCCGGTCCCTTGCGCCGATTGAGGATGCGGAAATGGATACCCGCGCGATCCGCCGCCCGTGCCATCAGGCCGCCGAGGGCGTCGATCTCCTTCACCAGGTGGCCCTTGCCGATACCGCCGACGGCCGGGTTGCAGCTCATCTGGCCGATAGTCTCGATGTTGTGCGTCAGCAGCAGCGTGCGCGCGCCGCAGCGTGCCGCCGCCAAGGCCGCCTCGGTGCCGGCATGGCCGCCGCCCACCACGATCACGTCATACTGCCGTTCTGCCAACATGGTTCCAATTATCTCCGGAGTCAGCCCTATATAATAGGCCAAGGGCGGTCGGTTAAGTCGATTGGCCGATCGCTGGTTTCGCCTCGACGACGCGACGCCTGGGCCGGTCGCGCCCAACGTGCCGGGGCATGATTGGGGAATCTGCATGCTTTCGACACTTCGAGAGGCCGTTTCAACCAACCCGCTGTCCGCCGTGCTCGAGGCCGCCGATGCGGTGATCCTGGGCAAGAGCACAGAGCTGCGGCTGGCGTTGACCTGCATCCTGGCAGGTGGTCATTTGTTGATCGAGGACGTGCCCGGTGTCGGCAAGACCACGTTGGCCCACCTGCTTGCACGCCTGCTTGGACTGCATTACGCGCGGGTACAGTTCACGAGCGATATGCTGCCGGCGGACATCATCGGCGTCTCGGTCTACGAACGCGTCGGCGAGCGTTTTCGCTTCCATCAGGGACCGGTGTTCTCGCAGCTCTTGCTCGCGGATGAGATCAACCGCGCCACGCCGAAGGCACAGAGCGCGCTGCTGGAGGCCATGGAAGAACGCCAGGTCACCGCGGAGGGGGAGACGCGCGCGCTGCCGGAGCCCTTCTTCGTCATCGCCACGCAAAACCCAAACTATCAGATCGGCACCTTCCCGTTGCCGGAGTCGCAACTGGATCGGTTCCTGATGCGCATCGAGCTCGGCTACCCAGCGGCGGAGCAGGAAAAGGCATTGCTGGCCGGTGCCGATCGCCGCCAAATGCTGGCTGAACTGGTTCCGGTGCTTGGTCCGCGGGCGCTGATCGCCGCGCAAAAACAGGCCGAGCAGGTACACGCTGCCCCCGCGATCATCGACTATGTGCACGCCGTGCTGAGCTTCACACGCACCAGCGAACGCTTCCAGCACGGCCTCTCCCCCCGCGCCGGACTCGCGCTGGTGCGGGCCGCCAAGGCCTGGGCACTGATGTCTGGCCGCGCCTACCTATTGCCGGAGGACGTGCGCACGGTGCTTCCGGCGGTGGTCAGCCATCGGCTCATCAGCGGCGACGACAACAACCCCAACGGCCACGCCGAGGTCGCCAATCACATCCTCTCGGCGGTGCCGGTGCCCTGATGTTCGCCCGGCACCTCGGCCGATCGCGTCCATCACTGAAGGCGCTCAAGACCAGATGGGGCTGGCAGTTGCCAGCGAACTCTCGCATACGCAACCTGATTCGACGCGTCCGGCCCCCGCGCAAGGCTACCGCCACCACGGCAGCGACTAATCCGCACCGCGTCTACATCCTGCCCACAGGCGCGGGCGTCGGCTATGCCCTGATCCTACTCGCCATGTTGCTGGGCTCTCTGAACTATCAGAATAACCTGGCCCTGTTTCTGACCTTCGCGATGACCTCAGCGGCCGTGGTCAGCATGCACCACTGCTGGTTTCATCTGCTAAAGCTGCGCCTCGCGGCACGCGACGGAACCGCGGTATTCGCCGCTCAGACCGCTCGCTTTCCGGTCACCATCGAGGAGACGGGGGGCCGGGCCCGAGCCGGGCTGCAGGTGCGCGATGCCGGCGACATCGCGCTTGCCCCGGCGGGTCATGCGCAGGTGCAGGTCTGCAAGACGGCGGCGCGGCGCGGCGAGCTGGCACTCGACGCCGTCGAGATCGAGACCCGTTACCCGTTTGGACTGTTTCGCGCCTGGACCCGGGTACCGCTCAAGGCGACGGTCCTGGTCTATCCGGCACCGGCGCCGCGGGCGCCCGGGCCGGGCAGCGTGGATGTGGCCGAGCATCGAGGGAGTGGCGATCTCGGCAGCGGCGCCGACGATTACATCGGCCCGCGGAGCTATCGCCCCGGAGATTCGCCGCGGCGGGTCGATTGGAAGGCGCTCGCACGGCAACGCGGACTGGTCGTCAAGCAATTCGCGGGCGATCGGGCCGCGCGCGTGTTGATCGACTGGCGACAGGTGCGCGCGAGCGACAACGAAGCGCGGCTCAGCACCCTGGCCCGGCAGATCCTGGACGCCCACGGCCAAGGCATGAGCTATGGCCTGCGCTTGCCGGGTGTGGACATCGACCATGATCGGGGCGAGGCCCACAAACACCGCTGTTTGGCGGCACTGGCGAGGTTCTCCGACGATGGCTAAGTGGACCCGGGACTGGCGGGGCAGGGTCCGGAGACTCGCCATCGGACGTGCCAGGCCGGGGCTGAAGGCAGATCAGGCACAACCGAAGCGCGCCGCTTCAACCTCGCCCCCGCCGGACAACTGGCAGTTGCTTGGCGTCACGCTGCTGCTGGGGCTCTGCTTTGCGCCGCTGTTGCTGGAGCTGGAACCTCAGGTCGGCCTGTTCATCGGCGTCGTCTTCGCGCTCCGGCTGCTCAGCATCCGCTGGCCAACCTTACAGCCTGGGCGCTGGGTGCTCGGTCTGGCGACAGTGGCGGGCTTGCTCAACGTCATCGACGCCTACCGCGGCGTCGCCGGACAAAGCCCCGGCACCGCGCTGTTGCTGACCATGATGGCCCTGAAGCTGCTGGAGGTACGCGCCCTGCGCGACCTGCGCGTATTGCTGCTGCTGTTCGGCTTCCTGCTCGTGGTGCAGTTCCTGTTCAACGAGTCCGCGCTGCTGACGCTGTTCATGACGCTGTTGCTGTTCGCCAATCTGGCGCTGCTGTACGACGTCACCAACGGCGCTGCGTTGAAGGCACCGTGGCCACGGCTGCAGCGGGCTGGGCGGGTCGCCGGCATCATCACGTTGCAGGCGTTGCCGCTGGCGGTGGTGTTGTTCCTGTTCTTTCCGCGGCTCAGCGGCCCGCTGTGGAATCTCGGCCTGGAGAACGAGTTCGCCATCACCGGACTGCAGGACTGGCTCGAACCCGGATCGGTGCGGGATCTGGTGGTTTCCGGCGAAGATGCGCTGCGCGTGCGCTTCGACCAACCGCTGGATATCCCCGCGGACGGACTGTATTGGCGGGGCATCGTCGTCTGGCACACCAACGGTCGCCGCTGGACACCGGCGAGGCCGGATGAGTTCGCGGATGCCGAGACCCGGGTGGAGCCCATCGGCGACGACATCGGCTACAGCGTGGCGTTGGAGGCCACCGATCAGCGTTGGCTAATCGGCCTGGACATGCCCACTCAGGTCCCAAACGACGCCCGACTCACCGATGACTTTCAGGTGGTCGCGGCCCGCGCCGTGGAAGACCTGCGCTTTTACCGCATGCGCTCGGCGCTGAACTATCGCACCGAAGGACTCAGCCTGTTCGAGGAGGCCGCGGCGACCGCGCTGCCGGGCAATATCACCCCGCGTATGCGCGCCTTGGTCGCGGACTGGCTTGCCGATGGCGCGACCCCCGATCAGGTCGTCCAGCGCGCACTGAACCACTTCAACCAGCAGGAGTTCTACTACACCCTGTTGCCGCCGGACCTGGGTCCGAACCCGATGGACGCCTTCCTGTTCGACGCACGCAGCGGCTTTTGCGAACACTACGCCGGCAGCTTTGCGCTGCTGATGCGCATCGCCGACATCCCCACGCGCATCGTGCTCGGTTACCTAGGCGGCGAATACAACCCGCTCAGCGGCGACTACCTGATTCGGCAATCCGACGCCCATGCCTGGAACGAGGTCTGGCTGGAGGGACGCGGTTGGGTGCGCGTCGACCCCACCGCCTACGTCAATCCCGCGCGGGTCGACGCCGATTCCCGACTGCGGGCCATGGGCGCCGGCGCACCGGTGCGCTTTCGCATCGACGATCAGGGCGTCATCGGCGGCCTGTTCTATCAGGCACATCTACTCGCCGACGCCCTGAACTCCGGCTGGCGACAGTGGGTGGTCGGATTTTCCCGCAACAAGCAGCAGCGCCTGCTCGACGCCCTCGGCCTGGGCCACCTCCGCGAGTACGGCCTGGTGCTGCTGATGACCATCGCCGCCGCTGCCGTGATGTTGGCCTGGAGCCTCGCGCTCAACCAGCGGCCTCGCGTGCGCGACCCGGTGGCGTTGGCCTATCTGCGCTTTCTGCGCAAGCTGACGCCACTCGGGCTCCGCCGCCGATCTGGGGAGGGGCCAGTGGATCACCGCGACCGTATCGTCGCGCAGCGTCCCGACCTGCAACCCAGCATCGACGACATCGTCGGGCGCTATCTGCGCCTGCGCTACGCCGGCATCGGCGGCAACGCCGAGCGAGACCAACTGCGACGGCGCGTGCTGGCGTTCAAGCCCCGGCGCCAACCGTCGGGTGCTAGCAAACACTAAGGCGATTTCTGTCAAATCTCCGGCAATCGCCTAACGACGCGATGCCTCAGACCGACCAGGGCGCGGCACCACCCCGGCAAACGGAGCGCCTGCCTCAGGGAAACAAGCTGTTGTTAACCGAGGCCTGCAGCTTGTGGATAACCGGTGGGTAGTTTTCAGACCAGTTTCTATCCACTGCTTATCCACAGCCAGCGGACCCTCAGGCGCACAGTTTGAAAACTCGTCATATTTCTGAAAAATAAGGATTTACCAGCATAATCTGAATTATCCACCAAGCTTGTTATTACTATTATCTTAAATTCTAAGACCAGTTAAAGATAGAGCCGGCCCGAAATCCGCCAATACCTGCACAGAAGGTCAAAGCCAACACCGCCAGCGAGATCAGGCTTTCGGCACGAATCGATCGTCATCGATTGCCAAACCCTTTTCGCCTCCCTCCCAAAACAAACACGATCCGTCTCTGTCTGACTCGTGTATCACGGTCACCTCACTACTGCGTAAAAAGTGGCCGCGCGTTGCTCCTCGGTGAGAAGAACAAGTTGTTGGTAACAGCATCATGGAGGGTGTTGATAAACGGTGGACAGTTTTCACCGCTCTGCTTATCAACAGTCTTTGCACAATGCAAAGGTACTATTTCTCACCGAATTGAAAATCTACAGTTTCATGATTTTTAATGATTTTATTTAATTTTTTAGTTTTTCAACAGCACTTATTACTATATTTTTCTTCAATCTAAGACCAGTCAATAAAGAGCGATCGAGAATCCGTAGCCCAATGGCCGCCCCAGCGCTGTCGGCAAGTAACGGATCAGTAATACGGGCAGACCTTCACTTGCTTGCTTCCGCGCACGGCAGTACAGTTGCCCATTCGCTCGATCGGGAATGGCACCTTGACCCCGAAGTCACATCGAACGCCCCACCCGCCGCAGCACCACCCAGGCCAAAAAGTCGATCCTCACGCATGCCAGGGAACGCCCTCCAGAATATCGAACAGATCGAATCCAGCCTCTGGGAGGCGGCCGATCAGCTCCGCGGCAACTCCAAGCTGACCTCCAGCGAGTACGCCATGCCGGTGCTGGGCATGATGTTTCTGCGCCACGCCGCCAACCGGTATTGCTCGGCCAAGGACGCCATCGAGGCGGAACAGGCAGCGGGCAAGATGCCGAAGCGTCCGCTGGTGAAGACCGACTTCGTCAAGCGTCGGGCCATGCTGCTACCCAAGCGGGCCCAGTTTGACGAGCTAAAGGTCAACGTCCTGGCCTTGCCCCGCGTTCAGCAGGTCGCGAACGGATTTGAACTGATCGAGCTGCTGGTCCAACGTTCGCCGAGCGTCGCCTCGACCACGGGAGGGCGCTACTTCCTCCGGGTCGGCGACAGCTGTCAGCCCGTTGTCCGGGATGACGCGCTGAGCCGCGCGTGGGAGACGAGGGATTCGACTTGCACACCCGTCGCCGGCAGCCGAAAGGACAGACGCAGCCGAAGTGTCTCGACCGAAGTCCTTCTCAGCCCGCCACCGATCTGCTAAGTCCAGATCGGAAAGGGTTTTCATGAAGGAAATGTGTGGAAAATGTCCTTTACGGTCCGATAGAGGAAGCCCAATGGCTCTGACCGACATCAAGAGCGAAGACCGTCTGGTCCAGCAGACCTTCGCTGATCACCTGCACGAGGTGCTTGGCTGGGACAGCGTCTATGCCTGGAATCAGGAGACCTTCGGGCCGGACGGCACGTTGGGTCGGTGCGATCAGAAGGAGGTGGCGCCCACGCGCGACCTGCGCGCGGCGATCACCAGGCTCACCCCGGAGCTGTTGATCGATGCCCGGGTTTCGGACGAGCCCCGGGCAGAGTATCTGCGTTATCCGAAACGGCGCCATCAAGAGCGCGCTGACCGAGAAGGTATCGCTGCATCATCTCGGCCTCGCAGATCTCCTCGCCCTGGCAGAGTTGCTCGATTACCCCCGCCAGAGATCGTCCTCATGGGCATCGTACCCGAGCGCATTAAGATGGAGATCAACCTTTCCGACTGCCTGCAGGGACGACTCCCGGATCGGATCGGATCGCGACCGCCTGTGAAATCCTCGCCGGGTCGGTAATCGATGCTCGCGCCAAACCCGGCTATAGTCGCTGACAAGCTGCCGGACAGGCTTGGCATCTTGTCAGAAGCGTGCCCATCCGACGCTTCCAATCGGGATGGGTAAGCCTCTTCCCCGCGCTCAGTCGGCCTCGACGTTGATAATGACTTCGAAGGCTTCCAGCCGACCCTCGCCGTCGTAGGCATCCTTGGGCAGCGGGTTGCGATGGGCAGCCTTGAAGTCCTCGGACTTCAGCCAGGCCTCGAACGCAGCGCGGTCCTGCCAGGCGGTCTGCACCACATAGGGCGCGCCGTCGGTGTCGGGGCGCATCACTTCCATGCGCACGAAGCCCTGCTGCTGCTCGACCTGTCCGGCCCGCTCCCGGAACCGCTGCTCGAATTGGTCGCGCCAATCCATGGCGACGGGAACACGATTGCTGACGATATACATGGACTTTGCTCCTCGACCGGGTGGCCGCTGGCGGGGTTGCCGGCGCCCCAGCGGGCGGCCGACGGTCGGGATCACCCGTGCACTGCGGTAACTCCGATCCCTGTTGACAGGTGAGCCCGCGTCCGGCCGCTTGCAAGCCCGCCGGGAGACATGGAGCGACTGGAAGCGAAGATCGAGACAGGCTTCGAGAGGGTTAACGGGGAGTTGGAGAAACTGGTGGCAGACCCTGGTTTTCTGGCACAGTGCCGCGATCTGCGAGCGTGCCAACGCGATATCGAACCTTGATCGCGGAGGCTCGCTGTTCTGGTGATATCTGATCCAGACGATGGCGGTCACGAGCACGGCGATCAGGGCGGCACCGCCGACGGCGAGCAGTAGGGCGTTGTCGTCGAGAAAGGCGATGAAGACGCCGCTGAAGATCAGGAAGAGTCCGAACAGGGCCATCTTCCAGTCCAAGTAGGCACCGGCCAGGATGCTGGCCAGTCCGAACAGGTAAATGATGACGAAGCCGTCGTCTTCCGCCCGGAGGAAGTGCTGGACATCGGACAAGAACAGCAAGCGAACCACGAGGAGCAGCGCGCCCCAATGGACGACTTGCCGCACGAAATACCGCAGTTGCTCTGAAACAGCAAATGCCATGCCCCTTTCGCAACCTGCCAGCGCAGCGGCCTGCCATACGGATGGTCCATTTCGTCTTGGTTCACTACAACCAATGTGGGTGGCATCGACCAACCAAGACGAAAGTCATCGCACCATTAGCGCTGCTTCTTTCTCGGGGGTTCGGCGGCATGGCCACTCCAGGAACGGAAAGCGCTCGCGCAAGGCGTGAAATATGACGGGCCCACCACAGCACCAGGCCGCGAGCTGGCCTCGTCGAGAAGAGACGCGCGGGGATGGTGTCGATCGGTCGTCCGCGAAGGTCGCTGCTGGGCTCGTCGCGCGAAACCGAGACCGAAACCGCGGCTGGGCGCGGTGTGGAGCACCGACTCAGGCGTTACGCTGTCACCAGCGAGGCGCTGACGAGCGGCGCAGTCGTTTTTGGCCTAACAATGCCGTCAGCCGTGAGCATGGCCGGGCGCTGCAACGCCACTACCGCCGCATAGGTCTTTGGGCCGGAGCGGAGATACTGTCAACCGCGAGCGCCGGCATCGGGTGCTGAATCGGGTTGAGAACGGTCTGGAGGTCCTTTACGGTTGGCCCGCTTGAGCCGGTTCTAAGCAGTTGTTTCATGGCCGGAGTCTCATTTCGCGTGGCGGTTACCTTGAGCCGCCTGGAGTCGATACCTAACGGAGCACCAGCAGCGGCTTGGTGACCGTCACTCCAACCTGCACCGTCAGCGTGACTGGTGGAGACGGTGTGCCGACGGTCAAGGAGACGCTGTAGCCCATGAGCCTGATCGGGGGCAGCGTGAACAAAAGCGTCTCGCCAATTCCGATGCAGCCGGCCTCGACATCGCAGCCCACGCCCCACTACACACCGCCGAAGACAAAGGTTTACTGCGGCCCGGCAGAGGCGCCGACGCTGGACCACAGCACCGAACGTCGAGCAGGCGGCCGCGGAGGGTAGGCTGGTGATCCGTTATTTGCCAATACAGAAGTCGCCAAAAATGCGGCCCAGTAGGTCGTCGGATGTGAATACGCCCGTGATCTCGCCGAGGCTGTGTTGGGCTTGGCGCAGGTCTTCCGCCATCAACTCGGGGGCGGCGGTGAGTTCGAGGGCGGCGAGTGCCGCGGATAGGTGGGTGTGGGTACGATGTAGGGCGTCGAGATGTCTGCGGCGGGCGCTGAAGGCGCCGCCGTCGTCGGCGCGGTAGCCGGCGACTGCCTTCAGGTGCTCGCGCAACGCGGACAGGCCGGCGCCAGTGTGCACGGAACAGGCAATCTCGGTGGTGCCGTCTGGTTTAGCGTTGACGCCGGGCGCACGTCCGCTGAGGTCGATCTTGTTGTGCACCAGGGTGATGGCGACGCCGCTGGGCAGTTGATCTCGATGCATGGAAGTGGCCGCCGGATCGGCGGCATCGTCCGTGATCCAGAGGACCTGGTCGGCTTGGTTGATCTCGGCCCGGGCGCGGCGAGTGCCTTCTTGTTCGATGGGGTCGATCGAGTCTCGCAGGCCGGCGGTGTCAACGAGGTGCAGCGGTAGGCCGTCGAGTTGGATGTCGGCGCGGAGTAGGTCGCGGGTGGTCCCCGGAATGGGAGTGACGATCGCGACGTCGTTGCCGGATAGGGCATTTAACAGGCTGGACTTGCCGGCATTAGGTGCACCGGCGATGACGATGATAAGGCCGTCGCGGACTCGTTCGCCGCGATGAGCTTCATCGAGCAGGGTTTGCGTTTCGCGGATCAACGCGTTGAGGTCGTGGTGCACGGTCGAGTCGGCGATGAAGTCAATGTCTTCGTCCGGAAAGTCGAGGGCGGCCTCGACGAACGCGCGTAGGCGCGTTAGGCCCTCGAGCAGATCCTGGACCCGGTGGGAGAGGGCGCCACGGAGGGTGCGGGCGGCGAGCCGGGCTTGAACGGCGGTGGTACTGTCGATCAGGTCGGCGATGGCCTCGGCCTGGGCCAGATCGATGCGGCCTGCGATGAATGCGCGTTCGCTGAATTCGCCGGCGCGGGCGGTGCGGGCGCCGAGGGCGAGCACGCGGGCGAGCAGCAGGTCGAGTACGACCGGCCCGCCGTGGCCTTGGAGTTCCAGCACGTCTTCGCCGGTAAAGGAATGGGGCGCCGGAAAGAAGAGGGCGATGCCGTTGTCGATCGCGTCGCTGGCGCCGTCTTTGAATGCGCAAAAGGTGGCGTAGCGCCGCTTGGGCACCTGGCCGAGCAGCGCGACGGCAATGTGTCGAACAGCCGGCCCCGAGACACGGACGATGCCGATGCCGCCGCGGCCGGGCGCGGTGGCCACGGCGGCAATGGTGTCTCGCACTGTCACTGCGCGCCTGTCACGGTACGGCCGATATCGTAATCGGTATCAGCACGGCCACGGCCTAGGCGCTGACCGGCAATGATCAGTTGCGGTGCTTGGCGGCCTCGGCCTTTTCGATGCGACGGGTGATGTGCCATTGCTGGGTGATCGACAGCAGGTTGTTGACGGTCCAGTACAGCACGAGGCCCGACGGGAAGAAGGCGAAGAAGACCGTGAACACGAACGGTAGCGCCATCATCACCTTGGCCTGGATTGGATCTGGCGGCGGCGGGTTGAGCTTTTGCTGCACGAACATCGACACGCCCATGATCAACGGCAGCACGTAATAGGGGTCCGGTGCAGTCAGGTTGTCCAGCCACAAGATGAAGGGCGCGTGCCGGAGCTCGACGCTTTCCAGAAGGACCCAGTACAGGGCGATGAAGACCGGTATCTGGACAAGAATGGGCAGGCAGCCGCCGAGGGGATTGATCTTTTCCTTCTTGTACATCTCCATCATCGCCTGGTTCATGCGCTCCTTGTCGTCGCCGTAGCGATCTTTGAGTGCCTGCATGCGTGGGGCGAGCTTGCGCATGTTCGCCATCGACTTATAGCTGGTCTCCGACAGCTTGTAGAAGGCGAGCTTGATGAGGATGGTGAGGATGATGATGGCCCAGCCCCAGTTGCCAACCACGGAGTGGATCGCGCTGAGCAACCAGTAGATGGGCTCGGCGAGGATGGTCAGCCAGCCGTAATCGACTGCCAGTTCGAGTCCTGGAGCGATCTCCGCCAACGTGTTCTGCAATTTGGGACCGGCGAACAACTCGCTGCTGAAGGCGTGGGAAGCGCCGGGCTGCACCGTGACGGCGGGCGAATACATGCCGATGATGTAGCGGTCACCGCCGACAGTCTTGGTGTAGAAGGTCTGCTCAAGCTGTGATGGCGGTATCCAGGCGGCCATGAAGTAGTGCTGGATCATCGCGATCCAGCCATCGACGATGTTGATGTCGAGGGGCGCCTTCGTGATGTCGTCGAACGATTCTTTCTTGTACTTAGTCTCTGGCCCGTAGTAGACGGCGCCGGTGTAGGTATGGATGAAGCTGGACTTCTGCGGGTCGTAGAGTTCGGTGCGTTGCAGTTGGTCGTAGTCGCGAACGGCCACGGCTTCCGGGCTGTTGTTGATGAGTTCCTGCTCGGTGGTGATGAGGTAGCTGCCGCGCTCGAAGCGGTAGCGCTTGATGACCTCGATACCGGCATCGTTGGTCCAGGACAATTGGACGGTCAACGAATCGGCGTCGGGCGCCAGTGCGTAGGACGGTTGCTCGGCTGTGAAGAGCGACTTGTGATTGGGCAACTGGCCCTCGGTGCCCCCGAGCAGGCCGGTTTGGGCGATGAACATATTCGGCGGCTGCGGCTTGAGCAGGCGGAACTTATCTCCGGGTAGCTCGGCCCTGGCCTCGTAATTCTTGAGCCACATGCTCTGGATGGTGCCGCCTTGGGTGGAGATCTCGGCGCGCACGACATCGGTCTCGACCGTGATCAGGCTGGCTGTCGGATCGACGCTCTGGGTATCCGTAGCGGCCAGTGTCGGTTCGGTGCTTGTCGGTGGCGCAACCGGGGGTGCGTCGGGGGCGTCGGCGGGCGCGGCGTCACCTGGTGCCGCCGGGCTGGTGTCTGGTTGCTCGTAGGCGGTCGGCGGGCGCTGGGCAGGACCATAGTCCTGCATCCATGCCTGGTAGATCAGGAACAGAACGGCGCCCAAGGAGAGGACGAGCATGAGCCGGATGTTATCCATGGTCACAGGATTTCCGTGAGTCGGGAACGGGGTCTAAGCCGCCGGGATGCCAGGGGTGGCAACGCGACAGTCGGCGCAAGGCCATGAAGCCGCCATGCAGCACCCCGAACCGATCGATGGCTTCGATGGCGTACTGCGAGCAACTGGGATAGAAACGACAGTGATTGCCGAGAAACGGGCTTACCAGCAGCTGGTAAGCGCGGATCATTAGATAGGCGAGCCTACGCATGTGAGCTCTCGGAGTTTCGTCCAATGCTTTTGCAGGGAGCTGTGTAGGAGCCGTTTGTCCGCTTCGCGGGCGGCGGGCCGACACATGACGACGATGTCGAGCGGACAGTCCGACCAGCGTTGGCGTCGAAAGCTTTCTCGGACTAGCCGCTTGATGCGATTCCTGTCGACGGCCTTCGCGGCGCACTTCCGAGAGATGGCGAGACCCAGCCGTGCCGAGTGACAGCTCGCGCCCGGCGCTTGAGGCGGTGCGGCGATGGCTTCATCCGCGACGGACCGAATTCGCGCCAGAAGCGAGAAGTAACGGTCTGAAGACTTGTACGGTTCCGCGAAGACACGCCGGAATTGCCCCTCACGCAGGAGCCGTCGTTGCCGCGTCAGGCGCTCAGAACTGGGCGCACTTCCGGGGGACGGTGTTGGGCCGCTCAGGGTACCAGTCGGGCGCGACCTTTGGCGCGACGGGCCTGGAGTACCTTGCGGCCGTTACGAGTAGCAGAGCGCGCGCGGAACCCGTGCGTGCGAGCGCGCTTGAGGCGGCTCGGGTTGAAGGTCTGTTTCACAGCAGAACTCCCAGGGTGAACTGATGAATGTACGAGTGAGTCGGACGCCAGGCGGTCGAGGCCGCTAAGCGCATGGAAAAAAGACCCACAATCTTATCGTGGCAGCGGGTTTAGGTCAACGGAAACAGCCTGTCGGCTCGCGTTCCTGGCTGTGGATAACTTCGCTGTACATGGCTAGACTGGAGCCATCTTCAGGTCGCGCGGATGTGGTCGCTGGTGGTCTGTGGTGCCTGGCTGCGGTCGAGGTACGGGCGGCTGGCCGCCGTCAACGGCGCCTGATGCACCGCGGGGCGTGACGCGAAACAATGAGATTGATGAAGGGGTTAGATCGCGATGGTTCAGGTTTGGAGAGAGTGTTCGAGTCTCCTGAAGGAGGATTTGACGTCAGAGGAGTTCAATACCTGGATTTTGCCGTTACAGGCGCAGGACGAGGGCGATTGTATGCTCTTATATGCGCCCAATCGGTTTGTTAAAGATTGGGTGAAGGAGCACTACGAGAAGCGGATCTCGACCCTGTGCGCTCAGGTCAGCGGCGGGCGCATCCAACAGATGAGTTTCGAGATTGGGTCGCTCAAGCCAGCCGAAACAAAGTCGGCTGGGGCGGATGTATCGATGCAGGGAGTGAGTGGCGGGATGCCAGTGGCCTGTACCGGTGACGCGTTGGCCAAGCGCCGGGCGGCGGGCAATCTCAACGCCGATTTCAGCTTCGACACCTTCGTGGAGGGTAAATCGAACCAGATCGCACGGGCTGCGTCGATGCAGATCGGCCGCCATCCTGGCCGGGACTATAACCCCTTGTTCATCTACGGTGGGGTCGGTCTGGGTAAGACGCATTTGATGCACGCGGTGGGCAACATCATTCTGGAGACCAACCCAGGGGCGCTGGTGGTTTACGTGCATTCGGAGCGATTTGTGTCCGACATGATTCGCTCGCTGCAACATAACAACATCGACGAGTTCAAGAAGCGTTACCGGCGTGTGAACGCGTTGCTCATCGATGACGTGCAGTTTTTTGGCAACAAGGATCGGTCGCAGGAGGAGTTTTTCCATACCTTCAACGCGCTGTTCGAGACACGGCAGCAAATCGTGTTGTCGAGCGACAGATTTCCGAAAGAGGTCACGGGTCTCGAGGAGCGACTCAAGTCTCGCTTTGGCTGGGGTCTTACCGTGGCAATCGAGCCGCCGGATCTGGAGACGCGGGTCGCTATCCTGCACAGTAAGGCAGCCGTGATGGAGGTTGAGTTACCGGAGGACGTGGCCTTTTTCGTCGCCAAAAGGATGCGTTCGAACATTCGCGAGCTAGAGGGCGCGTTGCGAAGGTTGGTCGCCAATTCAAAGTTCATGGGCGCACCGATCAACATGGAGTTCGCGCGCGTGGTGTTGCGGGACATGTTGGTTGCCCAAGACAAGCAGGTGACGATCGAGAACATTCAGAAGGTTGTTGCAACCTATTTCAAGATTCGCGTCGCCGATCTCCTCTCTGCCAAACGAACGCGGAGCATTGCGCGGCCGCGACAGATCGCGATGGCACTGGCGAAGGAGCTCACCAAACATAGTCTGCCCGAGATTGGAGCCGCTTTTGGGGGGCGCGATCATAGTACGGTGATTCATGCGACCCGAAAGGTCGCATCCCTGCGGGAGAGCGACCCGCTGGTGGAGGAGGATTACAAGAACCTGTTGCGAACCCTGACGTCTTAACCCGGGTGAGGGCGCGTCTCTGGTTGTTAGCCGCCCAGGGCGACCGTAGCGACAACATGTTGGCGCTAACGGTGGCGGCGTTGTACCAGCCTTGCTCCCTGGCCGTTCGCCGCTGGCAAACCACTTTTTCCGAGCGCCCTTGAAAACGAGCGGCGGTTCAGCGCAGCCGCGTCACCCCAACACCGTCAAACCGGCCGCGGGCCGACTGGAAGTCGGCGGTCCCATGGAGCGCCGACCTCCGGTCGGCCAGGGCGCGCTAGCGCTCTTGAGGGCGTGCAGCGGATCAGCGGCGCCGCGTCACCCCAAAACCGTCAATCCGGCAAAGGGCCGACTAGAAGTCGGCGGTCCCGTGGAGCGCTGACCTCTGGTCGGCTAGGGCGCGCGAGCGGCCTTGAGGGCCCGCGGTGAAGCAGCGGGGCTGCGGCGAAGCGAAGCGGCGTGCGGCGGGGGCGGGCTAGCCACTAAAGACATCCTAAACGACAACCTGTTGTCCCTAGCGGTGCGGGCGTTGTACCGGCCTATCTTCTGGCTGTTGGGCGCTGGCAAACCACTTTTTCCGAGCGCAGTCTAGGAAAGTGGCCTCGTCCCTTATCGCGAAAATCTTGAACAAAGCGTCACAAAAACTTCGTTGTCGTGCTCGTAGTCGTCCGGATATCCGATTCGACGACGACGACGACGACGACGACAACGACAACGACAACGGCAACGAGCGGAGTTTTCCACGATGCCTATTGACGACCGCCTTCCGTGTCGCCCCGGCAGTCACATAGCCTGGCTATGCTCTTGCGGGCGCTCCTTGAAGGCGGGCCTCAATCCGGCGACATCTGGTATGAGATTCTCCTGCAATCGCCTTACCGCGCGGGAGGGTGAGTCGTTTGGCACGTGGTTACCGCAGAATCGGGTTTGGTTATTAGAGCGTACAATGCCCAGGGTCGCTGGGGCGCCATAATACAAGACCTGTTTTGTCGCTAAGTAAAAGTTCGTTAGGAGATTCGGGGCATGAACATCGAGATTCCACGATCGGAGCTACTCCCCGCGCTGGGGATGGTGTCCGGGGTTGTTGAACGTCGTCAGACCTTGCCGATCCTGGGTAATCTGCTGTTGAGTGCCTCTGATGGCCAGATGCTGATCCGGGGAACTGACCTGGAGTTGGAGATCGGGACTAGGGCGAGGGTCGATAGCGACGAGGATGGCGACGTAACCGTACCGGCGCGCAAGTTTGTCGATATCTGCCGGGCCTTGCCGGAGGGCGCCCGCGTCCGAGTGCGAGCGGATCAGGAGCGGGCCTTGGTTTCGTCCGGGAGAAGCAGGTTTACACTGAGTACGCTGCCGGCAGGGGATTTTCCGTCGCTGGAGTTAGGGGAAGCGGAATTGAGGCTTGAGATGTCTTCCGCTGTGTTGAAGCGGATGCTTGATAAGACGGCGTTTGCGATGGCGCAACAGGATGTCCGCTATTACCTAAACGGAGTGATGCTTGAGCTTGGGTCGCGGGAGCTGACCGCTGTCGCGACCGACGGGCATCGGCTGGCGAAAATGACCGAGGCCGTGGAGACAGGTATCGGCGAAGAGGATGCTCGGCGTCAGGTGATTTTGCCGGCGAAGACGGTTGTTGAACTTAGGCGGCTCTTGGCATTGTACGAAGGGCCGGTTCGGGTGGAGTTGTCTGATCGAACCATTCGCGTTTCGTTTGGCGACACCGTCTTGGTATCGAAGCTTGTGGATGGCCGCTATCCCGAGTACGAGCGTGTGATTCCTCGGAATCTGCCGCTCAAGGCAGTGCTGAACAGGGACGTGCTGCGGGCCGCATTGCAACGGGCGGCTATCCTTTCAAGCGAGAAATACAAGGGTGTGCGGGTCAGCTTCAATGCGGGGGCGCTTGGTCTGCAGGCGCACAATCCTGAAAAGGAACAGGCGGACGATGAGATCGAGATGGAGTACGAGGGCGAGGCGGTCGTGATCGGGTTTAACGTCGCCTACATCGTGGATGTGCTGCAAGCAGTGGACCAGGCGCGGGTGGAGGTGGTGTTTCGCGACGCGGACAGCAGCGCAATTTGGCGCGGGGAGGGGGTCGAGAATGAGACGTTCGTCATCATGCCCATGCGGCTTTGATCGGCGAGAGGCGTCGTGGTCAGATTGGAGCGGTTGCGGGTTGCGGGACTCCGGAATCTACAGGCAGTCGATCTGACCTTTCCTGATGGGACGATCTGGTTGGTTGGCCCTAATGGCGCGGGGAAGACCAGTCTGCTAGAAGCGGTGTATGTGTTGAGCCGAGGCAGCAGCTTTCGTGGTCGTCGCCATGGGCCACTGACGTCACGCGGTCAGGCGTGCACGCGGCTCGAGGCGCGCCTTCGGGATGACGAGCAGCACTGGGATCGACGCTGGTCGAGCGCGGAACAAGGGCAGGCGCAACCCACTGGACCTGGGTTTCTGGTTCGGCTTGTCGGTTCTTCGATGCATACCTTGTTGGAGGGTGATCCGACCTTACGACGACGGTTCGTCGATTGGAACGTGTTCCACGTGGAACCTCAGTTTGCTGGTCTTCGCCAGCGATTCCGGCGGGTTGCGGCTCAGCGCAATGCGTGGCTTAAGGCTGGGGGCAGTGGTCGTGCGGTTTGGGACCAAGACTATGCTGCCGTGCTCACCCAGGTCGCGGAATCCCGGCAACGCTTTGTTGGGGCGCTCAGTATCGCCTTTGTCGATGTCGCCGCCGAATTTCCGGCCTTTTCAGGCGTGGGGCTGGAGTGGCGGAGCGGGTTGTCAAACGGGCTCGATGTCGCGGCTTGGCTGAGCGAGCACCGCGTCGCCGACGTTGCGCGCGGTTATTCCTTTTTATCGCCTTCGCGCGCAGATTTTCATCTTGTGAAAGACGGGGTGCCTTGGGTCGGTTCTCGGGGGCAGAACAAGTTGGTCGGTATGTTGCTCCAACTGGCGGCGGATCAGGTCGTGTCGAGTGCGCTTGAGCGTCGGGCGGTGTGGCTGGTCGATGATCCTGGCGCGGAACTCGATGTCGAGACTCAAGGTCAAGTGTTGCCGTTGCTCTACGCGGCTGCGGATCAGCTCATCGTGACTAGCCTCTCGGCGCCGCCAGCCGATGTGGCCTCGATCTGTTCGGTCAGAGTGTTCCACGTGGAACAAGGTAAGGTCGAGAGCCCGCGATCTAGCCTGACCGCACTCGACTGGTCCTGTTACGCACCGCGTGCCCGAGGCCGCTAACTTGCCAACTCGCCTGTAACCGGCCGCTAGGCACCCCTTTCGCGGTATAATCAAACGGTTGTCCGCTTTGGGCCAATACCCTGGGCCTCCTGCCGAGTTTCCCGCCGTTGCTGATGCAGCGCGCAAAGACCCATCAGCGGCATCCTCTTGCACCACGGCTGGATGAAGCAGTCGCAGTTCCCTTACAAAAGGACATCGATACTCCGCATGACCTACGATTCCTCAAACATCAAAGTTCTTCGTGGCCTGGATGCAGTACGCAAGCGGCCGGGTATGTATATCGGCGATACAGACGATGGAACGGGACTCCATCACATGGTCTTTGAGGTGGTCGACAATTCCATCGACGAGGCCTTGGCTGGATACTGTACTGAAATTACCGTCGTCATCCATGCGGACGGCTCTGTCACCGTCACCGACGATGGTCGCGGCATACCCGTCGACAATCACACCGAGGAGAATCGATCCGCGGCCGAGGTCATCATGACCGTGCTACATGCCGGCGGGAAATTCGACGACAACTCCTACAAGGTCTCGGGCGGTCTCCACGGCGTGGGCGTCTCCGTCGTCAACGCCCTGTCCGAGCATCTCCACCTCCGCATCGCTCGGGACGGTATTCAGTACGAACAGGAGTTCCGCCTTGGCGAACCACAATATCCGCTCAGGCCAGTCGGCGACGTTGCGGGAAGTGGTACGTCAATCCGGTTTAAGCCTTCGTCCGAGATCTTCACCGACCTGGAGTTTCATTTCGACATTCTAGTCAAGCGCCTGCGCGAACTGTCGTTCCTCAACTCTGGCGTGCGCATCAGAATCAAGGACGAACGGACGAGCCGCGATGCGACGTTCGAATACAAAGGCGGGATTCGGGCCTTCGTCGAGCACCTGAACCAGAACAAGTCGCCGATCCACCCCAATGTCTTTTACTTCAGCGCGGACCGGGCAGGCGTTACCGTTGAGGTGGCATTGCAATGGAACGACTCCTACCAGGAATCGATCTACTGCTATACGAACAATATCCCGCAAAAGGACGGCGGCACCCATCTCGCTGGCTTCCGGGCCGGCCTGACTCGCACGCTCAATCAGTACATAGAGCGAGAGGCCCTTGATAAACACCAGAAGACGAAACCGGTGGGCGATGATGCCCGCGAAGGCCTAACTGCGGTCTTGTCAGTGAAGGTGCCGGACCCGAAGTTTTCGTCGCAGACCAAAGACAAGCTCGTCTCCTCCGAAGTCAAGCCGACAGTGGAGTCCCTACTTGCCGAGCACCTGTTCATGTTCCTTGAGGAACATCCCGCGGATGCAAAGATCATTGCGAACAAGATGCTCGAGGCCGCTCGTGCGCGTGAAGCAGCACGCAAGGCCCGCGAAATGACGCGACGTAAAGGCGTGCTGGATGTCGCCGGCCTTCCCGGCAAACTCGCCGACTGCCAGGAAAAAGACCCCTCGCAATCCGAACTCTTCATCGTCGAGGGTGACTCCGCCGGCGGCTCGGCCAAACAGGGCCGCGACCGCGCGTTCCAGGCCATCCTGCCCTTGAAGGGAAAGATCCTGAATGTCGAGAAGGCGCGCTTCGACAAGATGTTGTCGTCCGCTGAAGTGGGTACGCTGATCACCGCGTTGGGCTGCGGCATCGGGCGCGAGGAATACAACCCCGATAAGCTGCGCTACCACCGCATCATCATCATGACCGATGCTGACGTCGACGGCGCCCACATCCGTACCCTGTTGCTCACCTTCTTCTACCGACAGATGCCTGAGCTGGTGGACCGAGGCCACGTCTACATTGCCCAACCACCGCTCTACAAGGTGAAGCGCGGAAAACAAGAGGACTACCTGCTCGATGACGTGGAGCTCGGCGCATCGTTGATCAAGGCAGCCACGGATGGGGCACGACTCTCCGTGGCCGCGGAAGCACCTCCGATGACCGATGTGGCGCTGGAAAGCCTGGTCCGGGATTATCAGATCTTTCGCGCGATGATCACTCGCCTGTCGACGCGAAACGATCCCCTGTTCTTGGCGGAGTTAGTGAACGCGCCCCGTTTTACGGCGGAGCTTCGCACCGATCCCGACGCGTTCGAGCGATGGGCTGCGCCGTTGAGGGCGCGGCTGGCGATGATGAGCGGCCCTGCCGTCGACTACGCCATTCGCTACCAGTCCGCGGACGACGAACAAGCAGGGGGCATCGAACTGACGAAACTCGTGCATGGCATCCCAGAGACGCGTCATATCTCCTTTGATTTCTTCGACTCCGCCGACTACGGGCGCATCGCAGCCCTGGCAGAAAAGCTCGATGGGCTGCTGCAAGCCGGCGCGCAGGTCGGCCGTGGCGAGCGGGGGCAAGAGGTCGAGCGTTTCGAGCAGGCTTACGATTGGCTGATGTCGGAGGCGAAGCGCGGCTATCACATCCAGCGCTATAAGGGCTTGGGCGAGATGAACCCGGATCAGCTCTGGGATACCACGATGGACCCGACCACTCGCAGGCTCCTTCGAGTGACCATCGAAGATGCGGTCGCCGCCGACCAAATCTTCACGACCCTTATGGGCGAGCATGTCGAGCCCCGGCGAGCGTTCATCGAGCGCAATGCCCTGGAGGCGGGAAATATCGACATTTAGGCGGTTCGAAAGCGAACCAACGAATGCGACGTGTAACCCTCGCTACGATGCGGAAGTGGGGGTCGGCGTCTGCGGCAACGCGTCGACGGTTTCATCGATCCAAGCCTTGACGAGCGCGTTGATCTCTTTCGCTGACCGCCCAATTGGATCGATCGGAGGCCCAATCACCATGTCGATGCACCCCGGTATCTTTCGCAGAGCGCGTCGTTTCCAGAATACCCCCGCGTTATGAGCGATCGGTACGACCAGTGCGCCCGACTTTTGCGCGAGCAAGGCACCACCGATATTAAACGGTGCTGCGGCACCGACTGCCACCCGAGTTCCTTCGGGGAACACCAGTATGGACTGCCCCTGTTCGAGCTGTGCCATGCCTTCTTGCAAGAGTTGCCGCATCGCCTGTCGCCCCGCCTTGCGATCGATCGCAATCGGATGGAACGCGCGCAACGCGGAGCCAAAGAATGGCACACGCATCAATTCCTGTTTGAGCACCCAAGCCTGGGGTCGTGGAATGACGCTGGGCGCGGCGATGGTTTCCCACGCGGACTGATGCTTCGCCATCAAGATACAAGGCTCTGGCGGGAGATTCTCGATGCCTGACAGACGATAGTCGAGTCCGCATAAGCCCTTCAATGACCTCAGCAAGACGCGCGACCAACTCGCGGCTAGGTTCAGCAGCGACTGTCGCTCTACCATCCGACTCAGCAACATGATGGCGATGGAGTAGCCCACGACGGCAACCACGAGGACGAACAGAAACAGCAAGGAGCGAAGCGTTGTCATGAGGGGCTAAGGAAGGATGGCTGCGACTGCGGATTCCAGATCATCGACCACTAACACGCCGGCCAGATGCGCCGGGAGACGGGTGGCCGCGAGGCGCCCTTTGCCGGAGCGAACCAGAATGGGCCTTGCACCCACACTGGCGGCCGCCTCTAGGTCGCGCACCGAGTCCCCGACCACAGGGACGTCCACGAGCGACACGCCAAAGCGCTTCGCCAGCGCTAACAACAGACCCGGTGCCGGTTTGCGGCACCCGCAGCCGGCGTCCGGGCCATGGGGGCAGAACGCAATCGCGTCGATCCGACCGCCAACCGCGCCGACGCGCTCGACCATCAAACCGTGAATCCGATTCAGCATATCGATATCGAACAGTCCGCGGGCGAGGCCGGACTGATTAGTCGCAACCGCCACGGTCATGCCGGCGTTGGTTAATGAGGCAATGGCCTCGAGACTGCCAGAAATGGGAACCCATTCGGTGGGAGACTTAATGTACGCATCGGAGTCTGCATTGATGACGCCATCGCGGTCGAGGATGACCAATTTCATCAGGTTGATCGCCCCCGTTGGTGCATTTAACGATCCTCCCGGAACTCGGATACCCGTATCCGGCCGTTGACCATGCGTGACTCCCGGTCGTCCAGTCGCTGCATCTTGTCCCAGAACGCCGCCTTGAGATCAAACTTGCCAGCGATACCGGTCCCAATCAACAGGATCAGCAAATCTGCCACCTCCTCGGCCAGCTTCTCGCGAGATTTTCCCTTGGTCACGCATTCCGAGATCTCCCCCAACTCCTCCGCCATCAACGCGACGCGATAGACGAGCTCTTCGCCGCCGGTCTCAGCGAAGCGGTGCCGATGATGAAACGCCTGCACCGCGTCGAGCATCGCATCGAAGGAATCGGGCGTCTTCATGAGGCGGCGGCAGTCGACTGTAGGCGCGAGATATCGGCGACAGTCAGAAACAGGGTCGCGACCCCGCGCAAGATGGCGATACGATTCGCCCGCAGCTGAGGATCATCTGCCATGACCATCACGGCGTCAAAGAAGCCATCGACATCGGTGCGCAATTCAGCCAGCGTGCGGAGAACGCCGGCATAGTCCTTTGCTGCCAGCAGCGGCTCGATCACGGACTGCATCGACTCGATACGTTGGGCCAAACGCTGCTCCGCCGGATCGATCAGGGCCGCCGAGACAATCGCGTTCGCACCCGCTTCCGACGGCGCCTTCTTCAGGATGTTACGGATGCGCTTGTTCGCCGCGGCCAGCGCGTCCGCGGCGTCGAGCTTCCGAAATTGCCCAACGGCAAGAATGCGTCGGTCGATATCGGCCGGAACTGTCGATCCTGTCGCAAGCACGGCATCAACGACATCGCCGCTGAGACCTCGGTCGCCATAATAGCCCGGCAGACGATCGGCAATGTACTCGAACACGGCATCGACTGCGCCGGCTGCGTCGATGGCCTCTCCGTAGCCGTTCGCGGCGGACGTCAGCAGGGCCTTCAGGTCGAGCGGCAACGGCGTCTCGATCATGATGCGCAAAACACCGATGGCGGCGCGCCGCAGCCCGTAGGGGTCTTTAACTCCAGTAGGACGCTGACCGATCGCGAAGATCCCGATCAGGCTGTCGAGCTTGTCCGCTAGGGCCAAGGCGCGGCCACAGGGTGATTGCGGAAGGTGGTCTCCCGCGTGCCGAGGAAGATACTGCTCTTCCATTGCGGCAACGATACACGCATCCTCGCCGTCGTGTTGCGCGTAGTAGCGCCCCATGATGCCCTGCAGGCTAGCGAACTCGCCGACCATGAGCGTGACCAGATCGCACTTGCCGAGCAATGCAGCACGTTCCGCGAGGTCCGCATCGTAACCGAGTTCATCTGCGATCTCTCGCGCGAGGCTCCCAACCCGCTTGGCCTTGTCGAGGACGCTGCCAAGCTGATGCTGAAAGATGACCTCCCCGAGGGCCGGCTGGCGGTCCGCCAGGGGGCGCTTGCGATCCTGTTGCCAGAAGAACATGGCATCGGCGAAGCGCGGCCGGATCACACGCTCATTGCCCGCACGCACCAACTCCGGTTCCCGGCTCTCGATATTGCTGACGGTGATGAAGTACGGGAGCAGCGCCCCATCCTCACCGAAGACCGGAAAATACTTCTGATTCTTCTGCATGGTCTCGATCAGAACCTCGGGTGGGATCTCGAGGAAGCGCTGATCGAAACGTCCCAACAGGGCTACCGGCCATTCGCACAGGGCGGCGACCTCGTCGAGCAACGCCTCCGGCATTGATGCGTGACCCTGTATCGATGCCGCGAGCTCGTTCACCTGTGCCGTGATCCGCTCACGCCTGCGCTCGAAACTCGGCTCCACGTAGGCCGAGCGCAAGGTCGCGACATAGGTCTCAGGCCACTCGATGATGACGCTGTCCGGATGATGGAATCGATGACCGCGTGAACGATTGCCAATCTCGACCCCGAGAACCTGCCCCGGCACGGTGTCGTGACCACACAGGACGCAGACCCAATGCAGCGGGCGAACGAACTCTTCGTCGCCGCTGCCCCAGCGCATGCGCTTGGGGATGGGGAGTTGCTCCAGTGCATGGGTGATCAACAGGGGCAGCAGCGCAGTGATCGGCTGACCTTCGACCTGTTGGCGGTAGACGAGCCAAACTCCTTTTGGCGTCTCCTCCCGCGCCAGGTCCGAGACCTCGACACCGCAGGAGCGGGCAAATCCGCTCGCTGCCTTAGTCGGTGCGCCAGACCCGTCGAAGGCCGCGGCCAGTGCGGGACCTCGACGTAGGGTTTCCCGATCGGGTTGTCGCGGCGCGGCGTCCTGAACCAGTAGCGCAAGACGCCGCGGGGTGGCGAACAGCGATATCGGACCGTGCGTTAACTCGTGCTCCGCCAGTTGCCTGGAGATCCCGTCGCCAAATGCTTCCGAGAGTCGCTTCAGCGCCGTCGGTGGCAGCTCCTCGGTACCGATCTCGATGAGAAGATCTTGCTTCTGCTCCACGCGATGAACCTCAGTGCTGCTGCAATAGTGGGAAGCCGAGTTGCTCCCGGCTTGCGTAATAGGTCTCGGCGACCGCCCGGGCAAGTGTCCGCACGCGCAGAATGAACCGCTGGCGTTCAGTCACAGAGATGGCGCCGCGCGCGTCGAGCAGGTTGAACAGATGCGATGCCTTCAGCACCTGCTCATAGGCGGGCAGCGGAAGATCCCTTTCCACCAGCGCAATGCTTTGCCGCTCGCAGACGTCGAACTGTGCGAACAGCGCCTCGACGTCGGCGAGTTCGAAATTGTACGCCGACTGCTCACGCTCGTTTTGCAGGTAAACGTCGCCATAGGTGACAGGGCCCGCCGGCGTTTGCGTCCAAATTAGATCGAAAACGCTCTCGACCCCTTGCAGGTACATGCCGATGCGCTCGAGGCCATAGGTGATCTCACCGGTGACGGGACGGCACTCGAGCCCCCCCACTTGCTGGAAGTAGGTGAACTGGGTGACCTCCATGCCGTTCAGCCAGACCTCCCAGCCGAGCCCCCAGGCCCCGAGCGTTGGCGATTCCCAATTGTCTTCGACAAAGCGGATGTCGTGCACTAAGGGGTCGATGCCCAGCATCCGTAGCGAATCCAGATACAACTCCTGAATGTCCAACGGCGACGGTTTCAGCACGACCTGATACTGATAATAGTGTTGCAGCCGATTCGGATTCTCACCATATCGACCGTCGGTCGGACGCCGGGAAGGCTGCACGTAGGCGCAACTCCACGGCTCCGGACCAATCGCGCGCAGGAACGTCGCCGGATGGAAGGTGCCGGCGCCGACCTCCATATCGTAAGGCTGCATGATGACGCAGCCACGCTCTGCCCAGAACTGCTGCAGCCGGAGTATCAGGTCCTGAAAACTAAGCGGAGTCGTGGTCGAAGATGACAAAGCGAGCACCCAAGGGCCGTTCAAACCTCGCATTGTATCGGTATCGGCCGACACCCGCCCAGCCACGTCACAGGATTCCGCACTGCAAAAACGGCGGCACCATCGCCTGAAGGACTTTGCGTCTGCGATTCGGCTGCGCAAACATCCGTTGTGGTCGCCGTCGCGATCGTGCATTGCTGCGACGGTCATCGTCCCGGCTCGCGGTCGCAAGGATCAATTGCCGCCTTGGGAGTAGCGGCAAACCCATCACCGTCAGGTCTTGCTCGGGGTATGGCGATATAATCGCGGTCGGCCATCGCCGCCGGCAACCAGACTGGTAAAAAACGTGGACGAGACGACGCGACAAGAGCGAGCCCGGGCGGTCACCCGAGCCACGGCCGTCGGTGCCCTCTGGAACATCGTGCTCTCGGTGGTCAAGATTGTCGCTGGCGTGCTGGGGCACTCCCACGCGCTGGTTGCAGATGGTATTCATTCCCTGTCAGACCTGGCGTCGGACGCACTGGTCTGGGTGGCTGGACGCAAGGCCGCCATGGCGCCGGACGACAAGCATCCCTACGGCCATGGTCGCTACGAGACCATGGCAACGCTCGTGCTCGGTCTGTTGCTCATCTTGGTTGCCACCGGCATTGGCTGGGATGCCATTCACCGGCTGTTCTCGCCGGAGGAACTCCTGCGGCCCGAGCCCATCACGCTCTATGCCGCGTTGGCGTCGATTCTAATTAAGGAGTGGCTGTACTGGTACACACTGGCCTATGCCAAGCGCGTACGCTCCGACATGCTTCGCGCCAACGCCTGGCACCACCGCAGCGATGCAATTTCCTCGGTCGTCGTGCTGATCGGCATCGGCGGGACCCTGGCCGGTCTGCCCTATCTCGATGCGGTCGCCTCTGTGGTAGTTGCGGTCATGATTGCTAAGATCGCGTGGGAGCTAGGGTGGGACGCGATCCATGAATTGGTCGACACGGGTCTCGATGCCGAGCGCCTCGAAGTGGTGCGTCGCGCCATCTTCGACGTCGGTGGTGTCCGCGACATCCATATGCTGCGAACGAGGACCCTGGCAGGACATGCCTCCGCCGACGTGCATGTGCTTGTGGATCCCTTCGTCAGCGTCTCCGAGGGACACCTGATCAGCGTCATGGTGGAGCAGAAGCTCAAGAAGGAAATCGACGAAATTACCGACGTTACCGTCCATATCGATCCAGAAGACGACGATTCGGCGCCACCGACAATGAATCTACCGACTCGTCGAGGCGCCTTGGAAAGGCTAGACGCACTCTGGGCCGGCATCCCAGAGATCGCGAGTCGCAAGCGCGTGCTACTGCATTATCTAAACGGAAAGATCGAAGTCGACGTCTTCTTTCCGCTCCAGACCGCCTGTGGCGACGGTGCGGAACCCGAAGGTTTGCGCGACCGCCTGCGCTCTCTCTTGGCCGCTGACCCGGTTTTTTCTCGCGTCAATGTCTACTTCGGTTAGGATGCGTCGCAATGGTGCGATAGCGACGCAGATCGCGCGGTTTTGGTGCGAGCATTGCGGAGCCCATACCACGCGACTCCCGAACGCCGGAGACGTTGCCGAGTCGCTCGGCCTGCTCGCTCCCGGTTCCGCCTCACCGTTGGACCTGGGATGCATGCCGTCCTGCTCATCCCCGCGCCGCTTGCCGTTGAGGTCGTGACATCGTTTTCTACAAAGATAATCAGGAATATAGACGTCGCGCCACGCCGGCTCTCCACGACCTGCAGCAGTTGATAGGGCGTGGCGGGCGCTAACACCGGTGAGCACCGCTTTGTCGAAAGCTGCGGTTCCCACTGGGGCGATTGGGCACTTAGCCTTGTTCTCGCAGCGATGGCACGATTGCTGCATTTTGTCGCGATGCATCGAGCGGCTGAAACGGTGCCGATATCGTTCTAACGACCGAAGAGTCGCCCGTTTCGTCCGCAAACCCCGAAAATCCACTGACCACACACCCGGGAGATTTCGCCTATGTCCGCCAATGTCATGAAAATGATCAAAGATGAGGACGTCAAGTTCGTCGACCTTCGCTTTACCGACACCCGTGGTAAGGAGCAGCACGTGTCGATGCCTGCCGCCATGATCGATGACGCAATGTTCCAGGACGGCAAGATGTTCGACGGCTCGTCCATTGCCGGCTGGAAAGGAATCGAGGCATCCGACATGGTGCTGATGCCCGAGCCAGATACCGCCATCCTGGACCCCTTCACCGACGAAAAGACCCTGATCATCCGTTGCGATATCCTTGAGCCGGCGACCATGCAGGGATACGAGCGCGATCCGCGTTCGGTTGCCAAGCGCGCCGAGGCCTATCTGAAGTCCACCGGGATCGCCGATACCGCCTACTTCGGCCCCGAACCCGAATTCTTCATTCTCGACGACGTACGCTGGGGTGCCGACATGAGCGGCGCCTTCTACAAGGTCGACTCCGACGAGGCCGACTGGAACTCCGAGCGGGTGTTCGAAGACGGCAACATGGGTCACCGGCCTGGCGTCAAGGGCGGCTACTTCCCGGTACCCCCGGTGGACTCGCTGAACGACCTGCGCGCGGCCATGTGTCTCGCCATGGAGGAGATGGGTGTTTCCGTGGAGGTCCACCACCACGAGGTCGCCACCGCCGGCCAGTGCGAAATCGGCACCCGCTTCGACACCCTGGTCCGACGGGCGGACATGAATCAAATCTTGAAGTACTGCGTGCACAACGTGGCGCATGCCTACGGCAAGACGGCCACCTTCATGCCCAAGCCCCTGGTTGGGGACAACGGCAATGGTATGCACGTGCATCAGTCCCTCGGCAAAGACGGGCAGAACATCTTCGCCGGCGACAAGTACGGCGGCCTGTCCGAAACCGCGTTGTACTATATCGGGGGCATCATCAAGCATGCCCGAGCCCTGAACGCCTTTACCAACGCCTCGACCAACTCCTACAAGCGTCTGGTGCCGGGCTTCGAGGCCCCCGTCATGCTCGCCTACTCTGCCCGCAATCGCTCCGCATCGGTGCGTATTCCGCATGACGCGAACCCGAAGGCGACCCGTATCGAGGTTCGCTTCCCGGACTCCATGGGTAACCCGTACCTCTCGTTCGCGGCGATGATGATGGCCGGCCTCGACGGCATCCAGAACAAGATCCACCCCGGCGATGCGATGGACAAGGATCTGTACGACCTGCCGCCCGAAGAAGAAAAGGCCATCCCGCAGGTCTGCTATTCGCTCGATCAGGCCCTGGGCGAGCTGGACAAGGATCGCGAGTTCTTGAACGCCGGCGGCGTCTTTACCGACGATGTCATCGACGGCTATATCGCCCTCAAGATGCAAGAAGTGACGCAGTTGCGCATGACCACGCATCCGATCGAGTTCGATATGTACTACAGCCTCTAAGCGGTCCCGCTGACCTTTGAGCTCGCAAGGCGCCCCGTCAAGGGGCGCTTTGCGTTGCGCTGGTGCAATCTCCAGCCTATGCTTCTCACATCATGACGCGCCTTCTGTTCGTGCCACTGCTATTGCTCCCCCTTGCCAGTCAGGCGCAAGTGTATAAGTCTGTGGATGCCGATGGCCGGCCCATCTATACGGACCGGCCCATCGACAACAGCACGAAGCTCGACGTCCCCCTTGTCACGGATGCGGAGCCGACCACGGTCTCTCCGCCAAGCCCCGATTGGCCAGCGGATTCCGGCTTTCTGGGGTCCTACTCCAGCTTTGAGATCGTCAGTCCCGAAGACAACACGACCTTGCGCAACCCGGAGCGCGAGGTACAGCTGTCACTGTTGCTGACGCCGCCACTTCAGGAAGGTCACCGCCTGCGGGTGCAGGTGGACGGCGTCGACGTCGAGGGCGATCTTGGCAAACGCACGCAGATTCGCTTGACGGGTCTGGCACTGGGCAGTCATCGCCTCCAAGCCCAAGTCACCGACGACGCCGGCATCCTCGTCGCCGCCACACCACTGATCAACGTTCACATCCGAGCCCCGCTCGCCGAGGGCGCACCGCCCTGACCCTTGTCCAGTGCCTGGTCTCCGTTGCCTAAGTCATGCGGCTTCCCGCAATGGTGCGTGATCGCACCAACATGGTGCGCGCATTGCATTAGAATGCGTTGTGTGGGCACCGCCAAGGCCCCCCGCTGATTGCCGTTTCTGATTCGACTGCCGAAAACAGTATCGGTATGAGTCAACCAGTAAGCTGGTTCGGTTATTGCTTAAAATTGGAGGCTACCGAAGCGGCCGGCGAACGCGAAGGCTGTGCTGCCTTTCGGCCAAATCCCCGGCACTGGGCCAAAATTCCTGTGAGTCGATGAAACACAAGCGGAACGCGAACCATCAGCTGGAAGCGACCATCCTCGGCAACCTTAATACAGCCGTGTTGTTGTTCGGTGCTGACTTACGGCTTAACTACATAAATCCGGCCGGCGAATTGCTGCTCGCGGTCAGTGCTAACGTGGTCTTGGGCAGGAACGCCGACGAGCTGGTGCGCTGTCCGGCGGAGCCTGTTGAGGACCGTCTGCGTGATGCACTCTCAACCCGCCAGCCCTTCACCGAGCGTGAAGTCGAGATGCAGCGCCCCGACGGCGAATTCATTCGCGTCAACTGCACGGTACTGCCGCTCTATCATCCTGGATCGGCGGACGAATTGTTGATGGAGCTGCATCAGGTAGACCGCCAGATTCGGATCAGCCGGGAAGAACATCTGCTCTCTCAGCACCAGGCCACTCAGGCGCTGTTACGCGGCCTCGCGCATGAGATCAAGAATCCGCTCGGCGGCCTGCGCGGCGCTGCGCAGTTGCTCGAGCGCGAGTTGCCGAACCAGGAGCTGTGCGAGTACACCCGCATCATCATTGACGAAGCAGACCGGCTGCAGGTCCTGCTGAACCGGATGCTTGGGCCGAATCAATTGCCGCATCTGGCCAACGTCAATATCCACCACGTCATTGAGCATGTGCGCGGACTCCTGCGGGCGGAGTTCCCGTCCGGGCCACGCATCGTCCGGGATTACGATCCCAGCATCCCTGACTTCAAGGCCGACGCGGATCGCCTTATCCAGGCGTTATTGAATCTCGCACGCAATGGCGCCCATGCCGCCGGCGACCATGGCGAACTGATTCTCCGCACGCGCGTGCTGCGTCAGTTCACGGTCGGCAACACGCGCTACCGCCTCGTGCTGCGCATCGAGGTGGAAGACACCGGTCCGGGCATTCCGGATGCGCTCATGGATCGGATCTTTTTCCCCATGGTCTCCGGGCGTGCTGGCGGTACCGGCCTTGGCCTTCCGATTGCGCAGGAACTCATCAACCAACACGGCGGCCTGATTGAATGCGAAAGTCGACCAGGCAAGACTCAATTCTTCGTCTACCTGCCGTTGGAGACCAACGATGACTAAGATTCCACGGGTTTGGGTCATCGATGACGATCGGTCCATCCGTTGGGTGCTCGAGCGGGCCCTTCGGCAAGCGGACATGGATGTGACCAGCTTCTCGAATGGCGTCGGCATCATGGATGCCTTGCATCGCGATCGGCCAGACGTGATCCTGTCCGATATTCGCATGCCAGGCATCGACGGCTTGGACCTGTTGCAACAGATCACGGCCCGGCACCCGAACCTGCCGGTCATCATCATGACCGCGCACTCTGATCTCGATAGCGCCGTCTCCGCGTTCCATGGCGGGGCGTTCGAATACCTCCCCAAGCCGTTCGACCTCGACGACGCCGTCGACCAGGTGCGCCGCGCCTGCCGCCATCAGCAGCAACAGGGCGATGCCGCCGCCGCGCCCCTGGAGAACAGCCCGGATATCATCGGCGAGGCGTCGTCGATGCAGGAGGTGTTCCGCGCCATCGGTCGCCTCGCCCGCTCCAACATCACCGTGCTGATCAATGGCGAATCCGGGACCGGTAAGGAACTGGTCGCACGTGCACTGCACCGCCACAGCCCCCGCTCGGGCGCGCCGTTCATTGCGCTGAACATGGCCGCGATTCCTCGCGACCTGATGGAATCGGAACTCTTCGGCCACGAGCGCGGCGCCTTTACCGGCGCGCAGACCCGTCGCGAGGGGCGTTTCGAGCAGGCCAATGGGGGTACCCTGTTCCTCGACGAGATCGGCGACATGCCCGCCGAACTCCAGACGCGGCTGTTGCGCGTACTTGCCGATGGTGAGTTTTACCGGGTCGGTGGTCTCGCGCCGATCAAGGTCGATGTACGCATCATCGCCGC
The DNA here is from genome assembly GCA_963695445.1 of uncultured Gammaproteobacteria bacterium. Lineage (GTDB taxonomy): Bacteria > Pseudomonadota > Gammaproteobacteria > Chromatiales > Chromatiaceae > Thiohalocapsa. The sequence continues at coordinate 58,847 of CAVOGV010000041.1, forward strand.
CACCCACCAAGACCTTCAGGAGCATGTGCGCCATGGCCGCTTTCGCGAGGACCTGTTCCACCGCCTGAATGTGATTCGCATCCATCTGCCAGCGCTGCGCGAACGGCGAGAGGACATCGGCCTGCTGATGCGCCATTTTCTCAGCGAGGCGGCGAAGGAATTGGGCTGCGAGCCCAAGTTGCTCGCCACCGACGCGCTCGATCACCTGGAACGGCTCGACTGGCCCGGCAACGTCCGTCAGCTCGAGAATACCGCGCGCTGGCTAACGGTGATGGCCTCCACCAAACAGATTCATGTCGGCGATCTGCCGCCCGACCTCAACACCCCCGAGCAGAACAGCCACGACGACGAGCAATGGGAAGCGGCGCTGCGCACCTGGACCCGGCGTCGTCTGCGCCAAGGCGACAGCGCGATCCTAGAGTCTGCCCTGCCCGCCTTCGAACAGATCCTGATTCATGCCGCCCTGGAGCATACCGGCGGGCGCCGGCAGGAAGCGGCCAAACTCTTGGGTTGGGGGCGCAATACCTTGACGCGCAAGATCAAGGAACTTGGCATGGACTTGGGTCCCGGTGCAGCCGGCGATGACGAAGAGGCCGCTGCCGTCGGTTAAACCTAGAAAGAGCAGTTGGGCGTGCGCTGGGGATCGCAGCGCCCTTCACCCATGCGGTGTGACGGCGCAGATCACGACACTAGCATCACAACAGTGGCTTACGCGGCAGACGGCGCGGTCAACTGCTCTTTCTAGGTTGGTGCGGCGAAGTCTCACGACCATGGGCGTCGTGGGCACAGGCAGTGGTACTGAAATCGGAACGATTCATCCCCACTCTCGGTCGATTAAGACAGCCAATCGCACCGGGAGACAGTCCTTGGACAGCAGCAGTATTCAGCTATCCGATTCGGAGATTTCAGACATCAGCCTCGTCGATGGGGTCCTGCGCGTCGGCTTTTCGCGCGCCTACATCGTAAAGACCATGACCGGATCGCAGGAGTCGACGCTGTGGTGGCAGGCAGGTGAGCTGATCATGGAGGGTGCCGAGGCCGAGCAGCCCCTGCCAAGCGGCCCAGCCGTCTGCAGCGGCGGTGATATCGATGAGAACATCTACACCTATCGCGACATGATCCCCATCCCGCTGGACAGTCGCGGCCGCACGCGCTGCGAACTGCACCTGCGCGACACCGATGCGCGCATCGTGGTGCATGGGGAAACGGTCCGCCTCGCGATGGTCGATACCCCTAGGTACATTCGCCATCTGCGCGACTAGATTGCTTGAGAGCGTCAACCGTTCGTTTGCAAATAAGTCAAGTTTCTCGTTGTCGTTGTCCTAATCGAGTATCCGGACGACTACGAGCATGACAACGAAGTTTTTGTGACACTTTGTCCAAGATTTGGCGATAAGGGACTACCCTTTTTCCGAGACTGCGCTCGGGAAAGTGGTTCGCCAGCGGCGAACGGCCAGGGGGCTAGGCTGGTACAATTCCGGCACCGTTAGCGACAATATGTTGTCGTTTAGGACGCCGTTAATGGCTAGTCGGCCCCGCCGTAGGCAGCTTCGACTAGCCGCAACTCCGCTGCTTCACCGCGGGTCCTCAAGGGCGCTAGCGCGCCCTAGCCGACCAGAGGTCGGCGCTCCATGGGACCGCCGACTCCTAGTCGGCCCCCGGGCCGGATTGACTGTGTTGGGGGTGATGCGGCGCCGCTGATTCGACGCACGCCCTCAAGGGCGCTAGCGCGCCCTGGCCGACCGGAGGTCGGCGCTCCATTGGACCGCCGACTTCTAGTCGGCCCGTTGCCGGATTGACGGTTTGGGGTGACGCAGCTGCGCTGATCCGCTGCATGTCCTCAAGGGCGTTCGGAAAAATGGGTTCGCCAGCGGCGAACGGCCAGGGAACTAGGCTGGTACAATTCCGACACCGTTAGCGACAACATGTTGTCGTTTAGGACGCCCTAAGCGGCTAACCAACCAACGTCGACCATGAGTCGTCGGTCTCAGGCGAATCATCGCTAGATTCCTCCACGCTTCAGTTGCTTGCGGATGCGTCAGCATTCCGGAACGATAGCGTGCTTGTAGCGCCAAGGGCCAATCTTGGCCCACCATGCGAAATATCGGCCGTAGGTACTTTTGCTCTTATCGCAAGACTTGAAGAAACATCGCGGACAAAAAAGCCCGCATCAACCGATGCGGGCCTTCTCGTCGGCGCCGGTCAGGCACTCAACGACTCCAGCATTCAGCGCACCGAGCCGACGATCTCATGTGCAAGGTCGACGACGCGGTTCGCCATGTCCATGTACTCTTGGCGATAGTCGGCAAGCAGACCGTCCTTAGACGCCCAGTAATCCTTGCCGGTGACGCCATGCTGGTGTTCGTAATCGATGAACTGCTTCTGCATCTCAAGCATCTTGTCGATCAGTTCCTGCTTTTCCTTTTTCAGCGCGTTGATGTCACTCATCTTCGTCTCCCCACAGGGTAAAGAAATCGTTCTGGAAAACCTGTCGGCTAGTCAAGTATATGCCGAATTCTTAATATACCATGTGGCCGTTGGAACCGGTCAAGTAGCCCAAAAAGGGTAGATCCCATGAGGGAAGATGGTGGTCAGCGGAAACCAGTGCATGTTCGACGTCATCCTGTACCAGCCGGAGATACCGCCCAACACCGGCAACATCATTCGGCTCTGCGCCAACACCGGCGCAGGACTGCACCTGATCGAACCCATGGGTTTTGCGCTGGATGATGCGAAGCTGCGGCGTGCCGGGCTCGACTACCATGAATATGCCCGCGTGCGGGTGCATGAATCGTTGAATGCCTGTTTGGCGGCGGTTGCGCCGACTCGCCTATTCGCCTCCAGCACGCGCGGCGGCACCACCTATGCGCAAGTGCGCTTCGCTCAAGGCGATGCCTTTCTGTTCGGTCCTGAGACCCGCGGTCTGCCGCAGCCGGTGCTCGATGCCCTGCCGCCTTCACAACGCCTGCGCGTGCCGATGCAGCCCGGCAATCGCAGCCTGAACCTGTCGAATGCGGTTGCTGTGGTTTTGTATGAGGCGTGGCGCCAACATGGCTTTGAGGGAGCCGGCAGTTGAGCGGGCATCCGGATACGGAGGGGCGCGAGCCGACGCGGTGCGCGTCGGCATCGGCGAATCAATCGAGTTCTGCCTTTCCCGCCCGCTCCAGCAGCAGACGGGTGGCGACCTCCGGCATGCGCCCCTCGTACAGCACGGCGTGAACCTGCTCGGAGATCGGCATCTCTACCCCGTGCCGCTCGGCAATGGTCCGAACGGCCCGTGCCGTGACGAACCCTTCCACTTCTTGGCCGATCGCCGCCATGGCCTCTTTAGCCGATTGGCCCCGGGCCAGCGCCAGGCCCAGGCGGCGGTTGCGCGACTGATCGTCGGTGCAGGTCAAGACGAGGTCACCGAGGCCAGCAAGGCCCATGAAGGTCTCCCGGCGAGCGCCTAGGGCGACGCCAAGCCGGATCAACTCGGTGAGCCCGCGGGTGATCAGGGCAGCGCGGCTGTTGGCACCGAAGCCGAGGCCATCGGCGATGCCGGTGGCAATGGCGAGCACGTTCTTCGCCGCACCGCCCACCTGCACGCCGATCAGGTCGTCGTGGGTGTAGGCGCGGAAACGCTCGGCGTGCACCAGTGCGGCAAGGCGCTGAGCGAAGCTTGGCCTTGTCGCCGCGACCGTGATCGCGGTGGGCAGGCCGTGGGCCACCTCGGCGGCAAAGCTCGGTCCCGACAAGACGCCCAGATCACGCTCGCCGGCGACATCCAGCGCGACCTCGTGCAACAGTCGCCCGGTGCCGGGCTCGAAGCCCTTGGTCGCCCAGGCAATACCCAACTCCGCCGGTATGAGCGGCGCCGCCTGCAACAGCACGTCAGCGAAGAATTGGCTCGGCACGACCAGCAGCAGCGCCGTTGCGTCGGTGAGTGCAAGCTTCAGGTCGGCGACTGGTTCCAGTGCCGGGGGCAGCGGGGCGCCGGGCAGAAACGCCTTGTTTTCGGCGTCGCGTTGCAGCTGCGCGATGTGCGCCGGATCATGGCCCCAGAGTCGCACCTGATGCCCGTTGCGGCAGAGCAGAATGGCCAATGCCGTACCCCAGGAGCCGGCGCCGAGGACAGCGATGCGCTCGCCGGAGTTGTCGTTGCCGGTCGTGTTCATCGTAACCTGTGTCGGGCGGGGTTGCTCGGGCGATCCGTCAGATTGCTATGTGGCTGGCGGTGCTCAATGGGGTTTATCGCCGCCGCCAGCCTTTTCTTGCTCGGCCAGCTTTTGCGCATAGATACTGTCGAAGTTGATGTGCTGCAGCACGAGGTGCGGGAAGCCTCCCTTGGCGACCAGGTCGGAGACGGCCTGGCGAGCGTACGGGAACAGGATGCTCGGGCAGTAGACGTAGAACAGCGGGCCTTGTTCCTGCGGTTGGAAACCGCTGGTGCTGACGATGCCTGCCTGCTGCACTTCGATCAGATAGGCGGTCTTGTCCGCGACCTTGGTGTTAACGGTGACAGTCAGCGTAATTTCATGGGTGTCTTCGGCCAGTGGCGTGACCTTGATGTCCAGGTGCAGCCCTGTCTCGGGCTTCCACTCGCCGCGAAAGATTTCGGGCGCATTGGGTGACTCGAAGGACAGATCCTTGACGTAAACGCTGCGGAGTGTGAACTGGCGCTCCGGGTTGTCGCCGGGGACGGCTTGCGGGTTCTCTTCGGACATGATGTTGCGGTTCCCTGGTCAAGTTGGGGTGCGGGTTATCGTGGGCGGCGTGGTTAAACGCTCAGCGCTTCTTGCGGGTTAGCGGCAGATTGGCGCTTTCCCAGGCGAGCACGCCCCCCTTGAGGTTGTACACTTCCGGAAAGCCCGCCTTGCGCAGCACGTTGCAGGCGGCCTGAGACTGGGCGCCTGATCGGCAGGTGATGATGACGGGCTTCTCCTTGTATTTGCCCAATGCTCCGGTCTGGTTCTTGAATCCGTTCATCGGGATATTCACGGCGTTGATGATGTGGCCTTTTGCGTAGTCCGCGGCAGGGCGGACGTCGACCACAGCGGCGTCTTTCTGGTTGATTAGCGCCGTGGCGCCGCTCGGGTCGACCGAACCTTTATCGCCGACCAGCAGGTTGTAGGTCAGCAGTCCGAGAATGACCCCTAGGGCCAGAAACAGATACCAATGGTTGCCGACGAATTCGATCAGTTGGGCCTGCATCGTGGATGCTCGTATGGGTTGGATTGGCGGCGGAGCCGGCGCAGCGAGACGCCGGACGGGTTCGAGAGGGCGCAAGTATATCGACAGACGCCGATGAAATCAGCGTCAGCAGCCGTTGGCGGGCCGCCCGACGGGAATGCGCTAGCGGCCCTGGTGGCAGAAGACCTCGCGCATCATGCCGATGAGCTGTAACGTGCGGGAGTCCCCGACGCGATAGTAGACGCGGTTGGCGTCTTTGCGTGAGGCCAGAATGCCTTTATCGCGCAGAATGGCCAGGTGCTGTGAGATGTTGCTTTGCGAGGTGCCGACGTGCTCGACGATGTCCTGAACGCTGACCTCTTCGTCGCCGAGGGTGCACAGGATCTTGAGCCGCAGGGGATGCGACATCGCCTTCAGTGAGCGCGATGCGCGCTCGATGTCGGCGTCGTCGGCGAACAACTCGATCGCATTGTCGTGTGTTGGGCCACCGACGGCGAACGGATCGCTGTTGGCATCCGGTCCCGTGCTGTTCAGCACCGGGGGGATTGCCTGTTTGTCTAAGCTCTGCGGTCATACAAAATAGTCTATATCATTTCATCATCATACGATAATAAACTTTCTGCGACCGCGTGCTAGCGATTATCTGTTCATGTGCAGCTACCGTCTCGTCATCAGATCGATGCGCCGCGCCGAGCGAACGCCGCGGCGCACGGCCGCGCAGGCGATGATGCGCCCGGCGGCGGCGATCAGCTGCGTGCTGTGTTGTCTGCTGTTGCCATCGACCCCGGCGCAGTCCGCGCCAGAGTCCACCCGCGAGCCAGTCGCCGATCGGACATCAGTCGAGTCCGCCGGCAACGACATCGAGGCCGAGATGGAGGCCAGCGCGCAACAGCTCGGCGAGATCGAGGGCCGGCTAACGCGGTTGCAGCAAGAGCTCAGCGACCGCGAGCGGCAGCGCGACGCGCTCTATCAGGAACTCGAACGCAACGAGCGCGACATCGCAGCACTTGCACGCGCTGGCCGCCAGCTGACGGCGATGGTGGATGAGCAGCAACGCAACGTGACCGACCTTGAGGCCCGCCTTGTGGAAACCGGTGAGGACCTGGCGGTGGCCAGGAACGACCTTGCGGAACTGCTGCGCTCCGCCTACGCGATGGGCCGCGGGGACCGGTTGCGCATGCTGCTGAACCGCGAGGATCTGACGCGAAGCGGGCGGGTTTTCGGCTACTATCGCTGTCTAGGACGGGCGCGCGCGGAGCATATCAACGAAGTGGAACATCTCGCCGCCGAGCTGGCCCGGCTCGGCACCGAGGCCCGCAACGAGGCGCGGCGGTTGCAGCGGCTTGCGGAACGTCAGACGGAGACCCGGCTGCGTCTGGAGGCGGTGCAGGTCGAGCGCAACGCCATCGTCGCCGACCTCGACGCCAATATCGCCGCGGGTCGCGGCGAACTGGTCACACTGAACGCCAACGCGCAGGCGTTGCGGACACTGATCGACCGTTTGCGGCGCCAGGTGCAGATTGCCGCGGAAATCGGGATCAACCAAGAGGCGATCGCCGCGCGCAAGGGCAGGCTCGCCTGGCCCATTTCCGAGGCGCGGCTGGCCAGCCGGTTTCGCGGCGGTGAAGGCGACCAAGACCTGCACGCGGATGGCGTGCTGATCGAGGCCGACGAGGGCAGCGAAGTGCGCGCGGTGCACCACGGGCGTGTCGTCTATGCGGACTGGTTACGCGGATTCGGGCTGCTGCTTGTGATCGACCATGGCGATGGTTACATGACGCTGTACGGCCACAATCAGACCTTGCTGAAAGAGGTGGGCGAATGGATCGCAACCGGCGAGGTGATTGCGCTGACTGGCACCAGCGGCGGCAGCGGCACTCGCGGGCTATACTTCGCCCTCCGCTATCAGGGCAAACCGCTGGACCCGGAGCACTGGTGTCGCGGCCGCGGCTGACAACGTCGCTTGCCCCCGCATCGGCCCAAGTACATCGACCGGAGAACCGCAACCGGACGACCAGGCTCCCGAAGACCAGCATTCGGAAGACCTGCTTCCGGAACAGCGCCCGGAACACCGCACCCGCGGCACCCTCTAACCTTGTTTGCCCGGAGCGCCCTGGCGGCCGGCCCCAACACCTACCACGGATGCCAAGATCCGATGTCGGAGACCAAGATGATCGTTCGCCCCTCACTGTTTCTGCCCTTTGCCGCGCTCGCCTTCGTCGCCCTGCCCGTCTGGGCCGCGGACCCGAGCGCGCCGGCGCCGTCGCCTGATCCGGCTTCGGTTCCAGCCGTCGCGCCGCATCAACCGCCAGCACCAGTCGAGCCCCCAGGGCCCGAGTTCGATGCGCCCGCACCGGTGCTCGACGACAGCGCGCCGGCGACGGTGGATTCTGACGCGCCGGTGTTGCCTGAAACAGCCGAACCGAAAACCACTGATACCGATTCGCCTGAAACCGGCAACGACAACGACAACGACAACGATAATGGGCCCGACGTCGTCGAGGACGCCGGAGACGAGGCTGTCGACGAGCAAGCCGAGGGCTTGCCGCTGAACGATCTGCGCATCTTTGCCGAGGTCTTCGGCCGCATCAAGAGCGACTATGTGGAGTCGGTCGACGACCGCAAGCTGCTGTTGAGCGCCATTCGGGGCATGCTCGGCGGCCTCGATCCGCACTCCTCCTACCTGGACCCCGAGGAGTATCGCGAACTGCAGGTCGGCACGACTGGCGAATTCGGCGGACTCGGCATCGAGGTCGGCATGGAGGACGGATTGGTCAAGGTCATCGCCCCCATTGACGACACCCCCGCCCAGCGGGCCGGCATGCAGGCCGGCGATCTGATCGTGCGCATCGACGGCAAGCCCATCAAGGGCATGGGCCTGAACGATGCCGTCAAGCTCATGCGCGGAAAACCGGGCACCAGCATCGAGCTTACCGTGGTGCGCGAAGGTGAAGGCAGCCCCCTGACCATCACCATCGAGCGCGATGTCATCAAGGTGGCCAGCGTCAAGAGCCGCACGCTTGAGCCGGGTTACGGCTACCTGCGGGTCGCCAGTTTCCAGGCCCGTACCACCGACGATCTGCTCAAGGCCGTGGCCAAGCTCAAGCAGGAGAACCCCGACGGGCTCAAGGGTGTCGTGCTCGACCTACGCAATAATCCCGGCGGTGTGCTCAATGCGGCGGTCGGCGTCAGCGATGCCTTCCTCGAACAGGGGCTGATCGTCTACACCAAGGGCCGCATCGACGACTCGAAGCTGGAGTTCAAGGCCGGCCCCGACGATATCCTCGACGGCGCGCCGTTGGTGGTGCTGGTCAACGGCGGCAGTGCCTCCGCCTCGGAGATCGTCGCCGGCGCGCTGCAAGATCAGGGCCGGGCGCTTATTTTGGGCGGCAAGACCTTCGGCAAAGGCTCGGTACAGACCATCGTGCCGATCGACGAGCGTACCGCACTGAAGCTCACCACGGCCCGCTACTACACGCCGTCCGGGCGCTCGATTCAGGCCCAGGGCATCGAGCCGGACATTGAGCTCGCCCGCGGCAGCGTTACCTTGGCCGACGAGTCCGGGGTCGAGCCGCTAAAGGAGGCCGACCTGATGCGCCATCTCGAAGAAGGCGACCCCGCCGTCAGTGGTGAGGCGGACGCCGACGCGTCAGAAGATGGACCGTTGGCGGCGGAGGACTACCAGCTCTCCGAGGCGTTGAATGTGCTCAAGGGCCTGAGCATCTACGGCAAGGCGGCCAAGGTGCACTAAAGTTGTTCGAGGGCGTCGAGTCGTTGCAGAGGCATCAAGTTCGATGACGACGACGCGCTTGCTATCCGCAGGGCCGAGTGCCAAGGGCCTGGGGCCAAAATTGCGCAATCGTGCTGTGCAGCGGCCCTTGGCCCTCGGCGCTTGGTCCACCTCGAAGCAACGCAAAGGCGTCGCAACAAAGCGCCGTGCGCTCGTCGCTGCGAGGCATCGCCTCGCTGGAACTGAATGACAACCGAACCGGAGGACATCATGCCACGCGTATTGGTACCGCTGGCCCAGGGCTGTGAGGAGCTCGAGGCCGTCACCATCATCGACCTGCTGCGCCGGGCCGGCATCGAGGTGGTTACCGCCGGTCTCGATGCGGCGCCGGTAAAGGCGAGCCGGGGCGTCGTGTTGATGCCCGACACCACGCTGGACCAGGTGCTCGAGCAGGACTTCGACATGATCGTGTTGCCCGGCGGATTGCCCGGCGCCACCAACCTCGATCAGGATGCCCGCGTGCACCGTCTACTCAAGCTCCAGGCCGAGCAAGGTCGCTGGAGCGCGGCGATCTGCGCCGCGCCGAAGGTGCTGGGCAACGCCGGGCTGCTGGATGGCCGCCAGGCGACCAGCTATCCCGGCGCCATGGAGGCGGCGCGGTTCCCGACGGTGCGGCTGGTCGATCAGCCTGTCGTCGTCGACGGCAAGGTCGTTACGTCCCGCGGCCCCGGTACCGCGATGGACTTCGCGTTGCAGTTGGTTCAGCTTCTATGCGGACGTGATACCCGCGTCGACGTCGAAGCAGCGCTGATGCGCCCGGTCTGAGCCCGCGCTGGCCCTCGGGCGCACCGATGCTGACCATAGCCGAACTCGATTGGATGGCCGTCATTGCTGCGCCGCTGGTGGCCGGCGCCGTCAGCGCCGTGCTCACCCTGGCCCTGAGCCGCAATGCGATCGGCTTCCTGCGTATCGTCGATCATCCTAACGAGCGCTCCCTGCACCAGACGCCGGTGCCGCGCACCGGCGGCGTTGCCGTTGTTATCGGCATCGCGCTAGGCCTTGCCATTGCCGTGCCGATGCTTGCCGCCCCCGGCCCGCTCGGCTGGATCGCCCTCGCCGCCCTGCTGGTGGGCGGCATCTCGCTGCTCGACGATCACCGTGACGTGTGTCAGCGGTATCGGCTGCTGGCCCATGCGGGTGCCGCCATGCTGCTCTACCTTGGCGGCCTGCGATGGGAGCAGCTCGGGCTGCCAGGCCTCGACGCCGCGTTGCCGGACTGGCTCGCGCTCGGCCTGACGCTGCTTTACAGTGTCTGGATGATCAATCTCTACAACTTCATGGACGGCATGGACGGTTTCGCCGGTGGCATGGCCGTGTTCGGCTTCGGCGCCCTGGCGACGTTGGGCCTGATCGGCGACGCGCCAACCTTTGCCATCACCGGGCTGGTCATCGCCGCGGCGGCGGCTGGGTTCCTGACCCGCAATTTCCCCCCGGCGCGGATCTTCCTCGGCGACGTCGGGTCCTCGGTGCTCGGGTTGCTGGCCGCTGCCATGACGCTGTGGGGCGCCGGGCTCGGGTTGTTCCCGCTCTGGGTTGGCTGGTTGGTGTTCTCGCCGTTCATCGTCGATGCCACCTGGACCTTGCTGCGGCGCGTCGTCAACGGCGAGCCGTTCTGGCGTGCGCACCGCTCCCACCATTATCAACGCCTGGTACTGGCGGGCTGGGGTCACCGTCGCACCTTGCTGCGGGGCTACCTGGTGATGCTCGCCGCGGCGGCGAGTGCCGTCGCCGCGGTCCGCATGCCCGTGGGCGAGCAATGGATGCTGCTGCTCGCCTGGGCGGCGGTGTATGCACTGATCCATGTCCGCGTCGGACTCGCCGAGCGGCTCGCGGCAGCCCAGCGCCCATGACGTCTGCAACGAAGCCCTCGGTCAAGCGCTGGTTCGATCGGCTGCGTTCACGCACCGCCGCCTTCAGTCACGACCTGCTGATGGTGCCGTTGGCCTGGATGCTGGCCTACTGGATGCGTTTCAACCTGCAACAGATCCCGCCGCAATACCTAGACAATGCGCTGCACACGTTGCCGCTGGTGATGCTGGTCTGCGCGGTCGTGTATTGGTCGTTCGGACTCTATCGCGGTGTGTGGCGCTTCGCGTCATTGCCGGATCTGGTGCGCATCACCAAGGCGGTCGTTGCCGCCACCGTTGCGGTGATGCTGGTGCTGTTCGTCTACAACCGCGGCGACAACGTGCCGCGCTCGGTGCCATTGCTGTTCCTGCTGTTCCAACTCGCGCTGCTGTCGGGCCCACGTCTGTTCTATCGTTGGCTCAAGGACCACCGCCTGGCACTGCACTCCGGCAAGCGTGTGCTTATCGTCGGCGCCCGTGGTGTCGGCGAGACCCTGGCGCGGGAGATGCGGCGCGACGGCGCACGCACCTATGATCCGGTCGCCTTCGTCGATGACACGCCGCGGCGCCAGGGCGGCGAGATCCATGGCATTCCGATCAAGGGTTCTACCGCAGAACATCCCGCGGCTGGTCGAGGACCTCGCCATCGACCTCATCATGCTCGCTGTGCCGACCGCATCCGCGGCGGAGATGCAGCGCCTGGTGGAACTCTGCGAGCGCACCGGCAAGCCGTTCCGCACCGTGCCGCAGTTACAGAGCCTGCTGTCCGGTCAGGTGACCATCAATCAGCTACGTCCGGTGTCCATCGAAGACCTGCTCGGTCGCACCCCGGTAACGCTGGACTGGGACGCCCTGCGCGCCGGTCTGGCGGATCGGGTGGTGCTGGTGACCGGCGCCGGCGGTTCCATCGGCTCGGAGCTCTGCCGGCAGGTGGTCGCGGCCGGCCCCCGCCGTCTCGTCATGGTGGACAACACCGAGTTCAACCTGTATCGATTGGAGACCGAATTCGCCGAGAATCATCCGAGCCTCGACTTTAGCCGTCACCTGCTCGATGTCGGCGATCGGATTGGCGTCGATGCGCTGTTCAAGCAGGAGCGTCCGCAGATCGTCTTCCATGCGGCTGCTTACAAACACGTGCCGCTGCTGGAGGACCAGGTCCGCGCCGCGGTGCGCAACAACGTGTTCGGAACCGGCGTCGTTGCCGAGAGCGCAGACCGTTGGCGGTGCGAGCGCTTCGTGCTGATCTCCACCGACAAGGCGGTGAATCCCGCCAATGTCATGGGGGCCACCAAGCGCGTCGCCGAGTTGCTGTGTCAGGATTTGGCGACCCGCTCCCGGACGCGCTTCATCACCGTACGCTTTGGTAACGTGCTCGGCTCTGCTGGCAGCGTGGTGCCCCTGTTTCAGCGCCAGATCGAGCGCGGTGGTCCAGTCACGGTGACCGATCCGGACATCGAACGCTACTTCATGACCATTCCCGAGGCCTGTCAGCTGATCATGCAAGCGGCGGTGATCGGCGAGGGTGGCGAGATCTTCGTGCTCGACATGGGCGAGCCGGTGAAGATCCGCTACATGGCCGAGCAGATGATCCGCCTGGCCGGCCGCGAGCCGGAGCGGGATATTGCCATCCGGTACATCGGACTGCGCCCCGGCGAGAAGCGCTTCGAAGAACTGTTCTACGATGCCGAGGACCTGATCGCGACCAGTCACCCGAAGATTCGGACCGCCAGGCGCCCCGCCGACTCGGGCAAGGCGCCGGGTGATTCGCCGCAAACAGGCACTGGAACAGCTGCGCAATGCGTTGCAACGCACCGACCCGGAGGCGCTGATGCAGGGCCTGCAACGGCTGGTCCCGCAGTGGTGTGCGCAGTCGCCCGTTGCTGAGGTGGCCGACATCGCCGAGAACGTTGAAGCCGATCGAGAGGAGCTTGATGAACCACTCCGCCAACACTGAGCGCGCTCGCCAGCGCGGCCGGCCCGGACCGTCCCTGGACTCCGACGTCGATGCGCCGGACCTGGATCTGTCGGATTTCGATCTCGCGGATGGAAAGCTGTCGGAGGTCGAATCTGCCTGACATGAATCTGCCTGAGATGAATCTGGCGGAGGTCACCCTATCGGATCTGGATCTGCCGGAACTGGATCGCGCTCGGCATGACCCCCTGCTCGGACTCGAAGACGAGGTCGACGACATCGACTTCGGTGACCTGCACGGGCGTGGCGCAGCGAGCGGCTGATCGCGCCGGCGGTCGCGGGCACGATTCGAGCGACGCCGTGGGCGCTGAAGACGTCGGATTCACGGACCCCCAAGTCTGGCCGACTGCCGACATCGACCCGGACGATGCGCTCTCGACAGCCGGGTCGCCCGCAACCGCATCGACAGCGTTCGTTGAAGCGGATGCCTCGGTAGACGATGCGGTCGGGCTACAGACCGTAGATCCGACGCCGTCCCAGCCCCAGTTCCGGAACCAGACGAGCGAGACGCCGCCGGAACAGTTGTCGGATCACCAGGCCGATCACCCGTCCGATCACCAGTTTCATCAGGGGCCAGAGCATCGCGCCGAGCCGGCGCCGGAGACCCTCGCTGAAACCGACATGGAGGCCTCCATCGAACCGCCCGAGGCGGAGCTTGCCCCGTCCATCGACCCAGACGCGGGCGCGGCTCCGCCAGCCGTTGATGCCTTGGCGCCGTTAGCGGAGCGAGGATGCGTTTGCCCCGTTGTCGCCGGAGGCCCGCGTGATCGAGCATCTTCAACACCGCGGCAAGTTGCCCGCCGGCGACCTGGCCCGCGCGCGCAAGTTATCCGAGGACAGCGGCGACCCGCTGCGCATCATGCTGGTTCGCCTCGGTCTGGTGTCCGATCGCGACATGGCGGCCGCCATGGCCGCGGTGCTGGAGCTGGATCTGATCGGCGCCGATGATTACCCCGACGAACCGGTCGCCGACGACCATCTGAGCCTGCGATTCCTGAAGGACGCCCACATCGTGCCCCTTCGCGAGGACGACGACGGTCTCGAGATCGCCGTCGCCGATCCCGTTGACAGCTACGCGATGCAGGCCGTTGCGATGGCCGCGGGTCAGCCGGTGCGGCTGCGGGTTGGCCTGTCCGCCGAGATCGACGCGGCGCTGGAACGGCTCTACGAGCAGCCGAAGGAGACCGACGCCGAGACCGACCTGGAGGCCGACCTCGGAAACTTCAGCGAAGAAGACATCGAGCACCTGCGCGACCTGGCCAGCGAGGCACCGGTGATCCGGCTGGTGAATCAGATCATGCAGCGGGCGGTCGAGTTGCGGGCGTCCGACATCCACATCGAACCCTTCGCCGACGAGCTCAAGGTGCGCTATCGCGTGGATGGCATCCTGAAGGAATCCGAATCGCCGCCGGTGCGCTCCACCGCGGCGGTGATCTCCCGCGTCAAGATCATGTCCAAGCTCAACATCGCCGAGCGCCGGCTGCCCCAGGACGGCCGCATCCCGGTGCGCATTCAGGGCAAGGAGCTGGACCTGCGTGTCTCCACCGTGCCCACCATGTTCGGCGAGAGCGTGGTCATGCGCCTGCTGGACAAGGAAAGCGTCAGCTTCGATTTCGACGCCCTCGGCTTCGACGGGCCGCCGCGGGAGCGTGTCATCCGGGTACTGGAGCAGCCCTTCGGCATCTTCCTGGTTACCGGCCCCACCGGCAGCGGCAAGAGCACCACGCTCTACACCGCGCTGAGCCGGCTCAACACCGAAGACCGCAAGATCATCACCGTCGAAGACCCGGTCGAATACCAGGTCGCCGGCATCAATCAGATCCCGGTCAAGGCCGCCATCGGCATGACCTTCGCCAACGCCCTGCGCGCCATCGTCCGGCAAGACCCGGACATCATCATGGTCGGCGAGATGCGCGACCTCGAGACCGCCCGCATCGCCGTGCAATCGGCGCTCACCGGCCATGTCGTGCTGTCCACGCTACACACCAACGATGCCGCCAGCGGCGTCACCCGCCTGCTCGATATGGGCGTCGAGGACTATCTGCTCACCAGCACCATTAACGGCATCCTGGCTCAGCGCCTCGTGCGCCGCCTGTGCCCGCACTGTCGAGAGCCCTACGAGCCGATGCCGGAGATGGCCGCCAAGTTCCTGCGTCTGCCGATGGCCGAAGATGGCCCGCTGACCTTATATCGCCCCGGCGGCTGCAAGGAATGCAACGGCACCGGCTACCGCGGCCGCCTGGTCATCGCAGAGGTGCTGCTGATGAGTGATCAGATCCGCCATGCCGTGCTGTCCCACGCCACCTCCACCGAGATCCAACGCATCGCTGTCGACGAGGACATGATGACCATGTACCAGGACGGCCTGCGCAAGGCCGCTGCCGGCCAAACGACCATCGAAGAGGTGTTGCGGGTTGCTGCCGCGGAGTGACGCGATCTCAATGTCCTTTCCCATCCTGTTGTCTATCAGCGCTTCATCCGCGAGGCGATTGAACGGGCACTCTCCGAGCCGGACCCATGACATGCCTGGCCTTGGTTCTCGGTCTGGTCTTCTTGCTTCAGTCTCATTGAGTAAGCACTCCTGATGCCCCGCTATTACTACAAAGCAGTCAAACTCGACGGCGAGGAGCTAGAGGGCGAGCAGGAGGCGTCGGACGAGGCCGCGCTGATTCGCAAGCTCCAGTCCGAGGGCTTGATCCCGATCCAGACCCGCTCTGCCGGCGGTCTCACAGCACAGCTCGCGCGCCGCAAGCGCCGCAGTCTGTCTGCCAAGGACATCGAGATCGTGACGCGGCAGCTTGCCACGCTGCTCGAGGCCAGCCTGACGCTCGATCGCTCCCTGGCGGTCCTAGTCGATCTCACCGCCGAGGAGCATGTGGTCAAGGTGCTCACCGACCTACAGGATCGCGTGCGTGGCGGCGCCACCTTCTCGGCCGCGCTGGAGGCCCAGGACGGCCAGTTCCCCAAGCTCTATGTCAACATGGTGCGCGCCGGCGAGGCCAGCGGCGCCCTCGCCGAGGTGCTGACCCGGCTTGCGGACTACCTGGAGCGCAGCGCAGAGCTGCGCGGCACGGTGCAATCGGCGCTGGTGTATCCGATGATCCTGCTGGTCATCGCCGGCCTGTCGGTGATCATGCTGTTGGTGTTCGTGGTGCCGCAGTTCACGGTGCTGTTCGAGGACATGGGCGCCGCGCTGCCCTTGCCGACTCAAATCGTTGTCGGCGCCGGTGACTTCGTCCGTGGCTATTGGTGGGCGCTGCTGGTGCTGTTGGCCGTGATCGCCGTCGTCGTCGAACGTTGGTTGCAGGACCCGGACAATCGTCGCCGCTTCGACTACAAGGTCATGGCGTTGCCGCTGTTCGGCGACCTGATCTGGAAGATGGAAACGGCCCGCTTCTGCCATACCCTGTCCACGCTGCTGAAGAATGGCCTGCCGTTGCTGAGCGGTCTGAACCTGGCCAAGGAGGTAGTCGACAACCGCAAAATCGGCGATGGCCTGGACGAGGTCAGCGATGACCTCAAGCACGGCCGCGGCATGGCGGAACCCCTGGTCACCCGCGAGGTGCTGCCGGAACTCGCCTTGCAGATGATCCGCGTCGGCGAGGAATCCGGTACCCTGGACGCCATGCTCGCCAAGGTCGCCGACATCTTCGACCGCGAGACCAAGGAGAGCGTGCAACGCATGCTCACGTTGCTGGAGCCCGCACTCATTGTCGGCCTTGGTATCATCGTCGCCGGAATCATCATCTCGATCCTGATGGCCATCTTGGGCGCGAATGAACTGGTCTTTTGACCTTCGGCTGCCGCAAGCGTTTCGTGTCCGCGATCCCGTCTTCGAAGCACGGCGCGGGGCTATTTCGTTGACGCGCCTAGATTGACTGGTTGAGGGCATCGCGTATTTACAGATGAGTCAAGTTTCTCGTTGTCGTAATCGAAACTCCCCCCAACCGACGGGACTTCAGGGCGCTTCGTTGCTTCACATCAACGGCCTCATGCGCACAGTGCATTGCCGCTCGAAGCACGAAAACGAGCACGACAACCACAACGATCAGTGTGCGGCCCTAACCAGTCGCCGGCCATGACTCGTCGGTCTGAGGCGAGGCCCTCGCTAGCAATGAACATGCACCCATGTGCAACAAGTTTGCACAAACCGACGATCGATTGTCGCTATCATTACCAGCTTAATCCCGCGGAGGTTTCTGATGAAGACGCGTATAGGCTCGCCCCGCCGTTTCGGGCAGGGCTTCACCTTGGTCGAACTGCTGGTCGTACTGGCCATTCTCGGCCTGCTGGCCGGCCTGGTCGGACCCCAGGTCATGAAGTTCCTGGGTAGTTCCAAGACCAAGACCGCGGCGTTGCAGATCGAGGATCTGGCGGCGACGCTGGACCTCTATCGGCTTGAGGTCGGCCGCTATCCGAACAGCTCCGAGGGCCTCGGCGCCCTGGTTTCGGATCCCGGCAACGCGCCCAACTGGAACGGACCCTACTTGAAAAAGGCCGAAGTACCCAAGGACCCCTGGGGTAACGAATACCAATATCGGGCGCCGGGACAAAACGGCCCCTACGACATCTGGTCCCTGGGTTCCGATGGTCAGGAGGGCGGCGACGGCGAGGCGCAGGACCTGCGTAGCTGGGAGTCGACCTGACGGCGACTGAACGGAGCCATATGCCCTCCCTGCCGCGGGGATTCACGCTGGTCGAACTGCTGGTGGTGCTGGCCATCGCCGGCCTGCTGCTCGCCGTGGCGCCGCCGCTGATCTCGTCGGCCATGCCCGGCGTCGAGCTCAAGGCCGCGGCTCGGCGCACCGCCGGCGCTTTGCGCCTGGCGCGCGAGATCGCCATCGCTGACGGCCGCGATGCCGCTTTGATTATCGACATCGACAGCAACCACTACCGCATCGAGGGCGACCACCGTGGCGGCAGCCTGCCCGCCGGGCTCGAGGTCGAATTGGTGGCAGCCGAGGACGAGATGCAAAGTGACAGCGTCGGTGCCATCCGCTTCTTTCCGGATGGCAGCTCCACCGGCGGGCGCGTCATCCTCAAGCGCGGCGACGGCGGCTATCAGGTCGGTGTCAACTGGCTCACCGGTCGTATTCTGATCGCGGATTGGGAGCGGGACTGATGCGGCCAACGCGCCAGCGGCCTCATCAGAAATCCGGTCAACGATCGGATCTGTCGCGCTGTCAACGCGGGTTCTCGCTCATAGAAGTGTTGGTCGCCTTCGCCATCCTTGCGTTGTCCTTGGGTGTGCTGCTGCAAATCTTCTCACGGGCCATGAACACTACGGCCTTGAGCGGCAACTACAGCCGTGCGGTAGCCCTAGCGGAGGCCAAGCTCAACAGCGTCGGCGCCGACATCCCATTGGAAGAAGGCGTGCACTCGGGCGAGCCGGAGGACGGCATGGACTGGATCGTTAACATCGAGCCCTATCAGTTCCAGGACCCGGCACTAGCCTGGATCGGCGAGACGCCCCCGGCGCAGCCCTACTTAATCAGCGCCGTCGCATCCTGGCCCAGCACCGCCGGTGCGCGACGCGTCGTGTTGCGCTCCATAAGACTGGGGGAGGCGTTTTGATCCGTGACGATCCCCAAAAGTAATGGGTTTCGCGCGCGGCCTGTCCATGAGCGGGGCCAGCCACAGACAAGTTGCGGATTCACGCTAGTGGAACTGCTGATCGCCTTAGCGCTGGTCACCATCATCACAGTGCTCATGTTCTCCGGACTCCGACTGGGCTCCCGGGCTTGGGAGGGCGTCGAGACCGTCTCCGAGCGCGTCAGCGATCTGCGCGTGGCGCGCAATTTCATCGAGCGTACGCTGCGCCAGGCGCAGCAACGCAGCCTGGTGATCGATGGCGTCTCGCTACCGGTCTTCGCCGGTAATGCCGAGAGCGTGGAACTGGTCGCGCCGCTGTCGGAGCACGTAGGGATTCCGGGCCTGTATGTCCTCCGCCTCGGGCTGGAAGATGCCGGCGACTATCCGCGCCTGGTGTTGGCGCGCTGGCTGTTGCATCCGGAAACGCTCGAAGGCGGCGATGACCATCCAGCCTGGGAACCGCTGATCGACGCCTCGCCCCTTTTCGAGGACAGTAGCCCGTTGGACCGCGACGTCGCCGCCGGCGCCTACGGCCGTACCGTCCTGCTGCCGGAAGTGGCCGACTTCGAACTCGCCTACTTCGGCGTCGCCGAGGGCGAGCAGGACCCGGAATGGTCCGAGGACTGGTTCGAACAACCCCGGCTGCCGCTCAAGATCCGCCTGGTCCTGACCACCCCCCGCCAGTCTTGGCCCGCCGCGGTCATTGAGCTACCCGGTGCTGCCGAAACGAACTTCGGCCTACCGCCAAGCGCCGATCCCGCCGGAAGGGCCCCTGCTGCAGCCCAACCCGAAGCGACGAATCCCAACCCTTAACCCGCCACTCCGTCGTCCGTAGAGTCGGAAACACAGCGCGTCCCGCTTTCCGAACTCTCCCTCAAACGTCAGTCGTGGTGCCCTGGCAGGCAAACGCCGCCAACAGTCGCGGCCTTTAACGTCTGAACAATGGCGATCTGCGGCCTTGCGAGGCCGGCTTGCTATACTGGCGCTCGAGATGGCCAGAATTTCAGGAGGCGCTATGGCGCTCACGCAGCAGGACATCGAATTTATTAAGGCCAACATGGCGGATTGGCTTGCCGAGCAGAGCCTCGGCAAGCCCACGGCCGTCTACGAGATCGAACTTCGCGAACGCATGGTGCGGGTGGAGGAGGAATTGCGCCACCAGCGTGAACTCATGCGCGAAGGGTTCGCGCAGATGGAAAAGCGTTTCGAGCAGGTCGACAAGCGCTTCGAGCAGGTCGATAAACGCTTCGAGGCCATGCAGTCCAGTCTGGATAAGCGTTTCGAACAGGTCGACAAACGTTTCGAACAGGTCGACAAGCGTTTCGAAAGCGTGCAACAGGACATCCGAGGGCTGCAGCGTCGAATGGACCGCTTCATGTTCTGGTCCTTCGGTACCACCGTGGCCGTGGGTGGTGTCGTTGTCAGCCTGTTAAAATTTTGGACCCCGTGACGCCTGCTGATTGTCAGAGAAGCCGCTCTGTCATTGGGGCGTTGCTTCGGCAATCCAGTTCTCCGAACGTTGTCGCTGCCCCGTGTCGGCAACGGGGCATCGCCCTGGTCCTGGTGTTGTGGATCATCTCCCTGCTCACGGTCATGGCCTTGGGCCTGACCACGACCCAGCGCACCGAGAGCGCGCTGACGCGAAATCAGCTCGATGGTGCCCGCTTTCGCGCCCTGTCGGAGGCGGCGATCAACCTCACCGTACTGAACCTGCTGTCGACGCCGCTCGAGACCGTGCCAGCCGAAGCGGTCTGGGTGCCGGACGGCCTGCCCCGAAGGCTCATCTTCGACGGCAGCGAGCTGACCGTGACGCTCTACAACGAAGCCTCGCGGCTAGACCTGAATACCGCGACACGCGAGCAACTGGCGACGCTTATCGAGCTTGCCCAGGGCGAAGCTGGCTTCGACGAAGCGCAGCGCGACGCCCTGGCGGACGCCATCCTCGACTGGCGCGACGTGGACGACTTGACCCAGCTCAACGGCGCCGAAGACGGCGACTACGAGGCCGCCGGCCTGCCCTACGGCGCCCGCGACGAGCTATTTCAGAGCGTCGACGAACTGCAGCAGGTGCTGGGAATGCCGCGCGCGCTATTCCAACGCCTGGCACCCGACCTGAGTGTCGACAACGAGAGCGGTCGCGTCGATGAGCAGTTCGCGTCGGCCACCGTGGTCGCCGCGCTGCAGGGGTTGAGCCTGGAGGATGCGCAACGTTTCGTGGACGAGCGCAATGCCCCGGTTCTGCCGGATGCCGAGCAGCCGGTAGCCGTTAATCGCGGCGGCCCTTTGTATCGCATCCGCGTCGGCATGGCGGATGAAGGTGGCGTCGGCCGCACGATGGAGGCCCTGGTGCAGTTGGAGCAAGGCCAGACGCCGCCGTTCGAGGTCCGCTGGCGTCGGGAGGGCCTTATGCAACAAGAGGTCGCGTTGCCAGGGTCTGATGACGCTGAGTCTCGCTGACCCTGTGCACCGTTTGCTTCCCTTCGCAAGGCGGGGTAAAAACGCTGCGACAGGGCGTCCTCCGATTGCTCGGCTGCCCGCGCGACGCGATTTTCACCGCTACACATTCCTCACGAACATCGTCAAATTCTCATGGCCCGAGCCCTCAGTCTAAACAACCTGCGCCTGCCCATCACCGCGTCGCTGCCCGGCCATGACCTCCTCAAACGCTGGCGAACGACGCTGCTAAGCTGTCTGCCGCATGGGCTTCGCCGGCGGATCGCGCTTCGCAATCCGGTACTGGTGGTGCTCCCGAACGGCGACGATGCCGAACTGCAGCGTCAACTCGGCGACGAGCGTGAACCGATCGGCGGCATCGATCTGCGCACCGGAGGGCAACTTTCGTCGGTACTCGCCGCCAATCCCAAGCAGGGCTGGCGCGAGACCTGTATCGAGCTGCCGGCGACGCAGGTGCTGCATCGCAGCGTCGCGCTGCCGGCGCAGGTGAGGGATAATCTCCGCAAAGTGGTTGCGTACGAGATCGACCGACTGACCCCGTTTCAGGTCGCAGATGTCTATTTCGATACCCGCATCGAGGGCACCCTGGCCCGCGGCACCAAGCTGGATGTTCGCCTCGCGCTGTGCCGCCGCGATCAGGTGACGGATTGGCTCGAGCGCCTGAGGGAGGGCGGCTCGCCGGCATCGCGGTTGAGCTGGGCCGGAGCCTGGGCAGATGCCAATCTGCTGCCACCAGAAGAGCGCCCGCGACCACGTCGGTTTGGTTCGTTGCTGACCGCAATGCTATCGGCCGGCATACTGCTGCTGGTCGCGGCGATGCTGATCACGCCCATCTGGCAGAAGACGCGTGAACAAGAGACTCTGACCCGCGAGCTGCGCCGTGTGCGCATCGCCGCCGAAGAGGTCGAGCAGGTGCGCGAAGCGCTGGAACGCGCACGTCTGGGCAGCGTCGAGGTGTTGAATCGCAAACGCGGACAGCCACGCATGACGGACTTGCTGCGCGAGTTGACCGACCTGCTGCCGGATGGCACCTGGGTGCAAACCATGAATTACCGCGATGGCGAGGCCGACATCCGCGGCGAGTCGACACAGGCCACGGCCCTGATCGGCCTGCTGGAACAGGGCCCAGGCATCAGCGCGGTGAGTTTTCGTTCGCCGGTGATGCAGGTCGGCGTCAACCGGGCAGGAGCGTTTCCACATCTCCCTGCAGTACAGCCCCGCGAGCGCACCATGAGCGCACGCTCCCGTGATCGCCTGTCTTGCGCGCTGGCCTGGGGACTGGCGTTGTTGGTCCCACTGCTGCTCGTCGCGTCCGTGGCACTGCCCTGGTCGCAGCGGCTGCAATGAGCTGGACGAACAACTCGCACGCGGTACCGATCAGCTTGCAGCGTTATCAGCGTCTTGTCGCCACGCTACCGGTGTTGCGCGCGGAGCTGGAGCGGGAGCAGGCCAACGACGACTTCAAGGCGTTTTACTTTGATGCCGAGACCCCGGCGCTGGCCGGCGCCCGCCTTCAGAGCGAGGTGCAGGAGGTGGTGCGAGCCGCTGGCGCGCGGCCCATCAGCACCCAGATTCTTCCGGTGGACAAAGACGAGCAGCCACCTCGCGTGCGTATCCGCACCCAGCTCCAGGGCACCACGGAAGAGCTGCTAGACGTCCTCTATCGGATCGAGGAGGCACGCCCGTTTCTGTTCGTCGACCAGATGTCGATCCGATCGACGACGCCGCGTGCTGCCCCCGTCCGCCGCAACTCGCGGCGCGCCGTGCGCCGCTCGCCGTCACAGGCACAGGTTGGACAGCTCACGGTGCGGCTCGACATCTTCGGCTACTCCTTGGGGGCCGACCAATGAAATTGGCGCTGTCGTTGGTCTCCCTGGTCCTTTTCGGCGTGCTCTACTCTGCAATGGCGCGATTGGCCGCCCGATGTCCCCGAGGCCCCGCAGGAGCCCGCCGCCGGTGACGCGCAGCAAACCCAGGGCGAGGCGCCCTCGGCAGACGATCTGCTAGCGCCTCCGCCGCCCAAAGAGGACTACGCCTCGGTGATGGAGCGGCCCCTGTTCCTTCCGGACCGACGTCCTCCGCCGGAGGAGCCGGAGCAAGACGACGAAACCCTACCCGAGACACTAACGGAACTCGATGGCATGGACCTGACCGCCGTCGTGATCACCCCATCGACGGTTTCGGCGTGGGTCCGCCGTCCCAACCAGCGCGAGACACAGCGCTTGCGGCTCGGGGACGATTTCGAAGGCTGGACCGTCAAGACGATTGAGCCGGACCGGCTCGTCCTTGAGCGACAGGGGGAGACCGATCAGTTAATATTACGCGATTATGCGAACGCCCCAGCCTTTGCTCCCCCGCCACCCACGCCCGTAGCCAGGCGACAACCAGCAGGTCGACAGCAGAGGGCTCCGCAACCGGCACCGGACGCCAGCGGCGATGATTCCGGAGCAGCGCCGCCCGCGAGGCGCCAACAATCCCAAAGGCCGGCCGCCCCGTGACTCAAGGACACGCAACAGTCGACGCCCGATGTCAAGCTACAAAGATTTGGAAATGATCCTTCCCAACCGCTCACTGGCGTTGCTTTGGTTGTCATTTGCACTGACGGTGTTGGCGGCGACTGGCTGCCAAAGCCTGGTTTGGGACCCGACCGACCGCGTCGGCAGTTCCAAAGGCCACATCACCGACAAAGACCGCGACCGATCCGCGACAACCCGGCCGTTCCGTGATACCGATAGCATCGCCATCGGCGGCGACGATGTACCGCGGGCCAAGGATTCCATCGTCCGGGGAACCGGCAGCTTTGTCAGGAAGGTTTCACCGCCAACGGTCGATACCACCCCGGGCGATGTCACCCTGAACTTCGACGGCACCGACATCCGCGAGGTCGTCAAGGTCATCCTCGGCGACCTGCTCGGCGTGAATTATGTCCTCGATCCGGCGGTGCAAGGCTCGGTGTCGTTGCAGACCGGTCGGCCGCTGCGGCGCGACCTGTTGATCCCGACGCTGGAAACCCTGCTGCGCATGAACAACGCCGCGCTGGTCGACAACGCCGGCACCTACGAAATCGTCCCCTTGTCCAACGCGGTCAGTGGCCGGATCGTACCGCAGTTGGGCGATTCCGCGCGGGCGTTGCCGGAAGGCTACAGCGTCCAGGTCGTGCCGTTGCGTTACATCGGCGCCGACGAGATGAGCAAGATCCTCGAGCCACTTGCGCCGGAGGGCAGCATTGTCCGGGTCGATGACCTGCGCAATCTGATCATCCTCGCGGGCGCCAGTCCCGAGATGAGCAATCTCCTGGACACGATTCAGATCTTCGACGTCGATTGGATGAGCGGCCTCTCGGTCGGGTTCTTCACGCTGGACTATGCCAAGGCGTCCGACGTCGTCACCCAGCTTGAAACCTTGCTTGGAGACGAGGGAAGCACGCCGCTCAAGGGGTTGTTCCGATTCATCCCGGTCGAGTCCGCGAATGCGTTGCTGGTCGTGTCACCGCAGGAGTCTTACCTCCAGCAGATGAAGACCTGGATCGATCGGCTGGACCTGGCGGAGGCCTCGGGCGGCACCTCGCAACGGCTTTACGTGTATCGCGTGCGCCACGGCGACGCCGAGAATCTGGCGGACATCCTGAGCCAATTGTTCGCGGGCGAAGAAACCGGATCGGCGAGTCGGCGCAGCATCGGCGGCGTCGCGCCGGGGCTGGTCGCAGGCTTCCATTGGCGGAGAGGGCGCCGAGGGCGAGCGGCGCCACCACCAACATGCGCCGCGCCGACCTCGACCACCCTCGAACTCTCGTCGCCGGTCAGCGTCGTCGCGGATACCATCAACAATTCGCTGTTGGTCAGGTCCAGCCCGCGTGATTTCAAGAAAATACTCGACGCCTTGAAGCAGCTCGACATCGTACCGTTGCAGGTGCTGGTGGAGGCGACCATCGTCGAGATCACGCTCACCGGCAACCTACGCTACGGCGTCCAATGGAATTTCTTCGGGGCCAAAGGCGGCAGGGTACGAAGAACCAATGGGAACTCGCGCAATGTCGCGCGGACGGCCCCGCGAGGACCTTCCCGGGTTTCAATTGGTCGGTCATCCTGCAGCCCGACACCATCCGCGCGACCTTGTCGGCGTTGGCCGAAGACGACCTGGTCAATGTGCTGTCGTCGCCGTCGGTCATGGTCATGGACAACCAGACCGCCAAGATCCAGGTCGGCGAGCAGGTGCCGATCGCGACCAGCCAGCAGCAGGGAACCTCCGTCACCGATCGCGTCGTCAACCAGATCGAATACCGCGACACCGGCGTCATGCTGTCGGTCAAGCCGCGTGTGACGCCAGGCGGGCTGGTGCAGATGGAGATCGAGCAGGAAGTCAGCACCGTCGCCGCGGAGAGTGGCGCCCTCAACTCGCCGACCTTCCGCACCCGCAACATCACCAGCAATGTCGCCGTGCGCTCCAACCAGGCCGTGGTGTTGGGTGGGCTGATCCAGGATGCGCGCGAAGACGGCAAGTCCGGCCTGCCCGGGCTCTACCGCGCACCGATCATCGGTCCGTTGTTCGGCGAGACCTGCGAGAAAGGCCGAGCGCACCGAACTCGTGGTGGTACTGACCCCGCGCGTGATCGCGAACGACAGCGACATCGAGACCGTCACCCGCGACTTCCGCGACAAGGTCAAGAACCTCGATACCCGCTTCTGAGCCGGGCATGCGCGAGCCTGTCGCAACAGCTACCGCCGCTACCCGGCCGCGACTATGCCGCCATCGCCCGCGAGGTGTTCGAGATCGAGGCCGCCGCCGTGCTCGGGCTCAGTGCGGCGCTCGACGGCAGCTTCTCCGCCGCCGTCGAGGCCATCCTCCAGGCCCCTGGCCGCGTCATCGTCTGCGGCATGGGCAAGTCCGGCATCATCGGCAAGAAGATCGCCGCGACGCTGGCCAGCACCGGCACGCCGTCGTTCTTCATGCACCCCGGCGAGGCCTTCCACGGCGACCTCGGCATGGTGACGCCCCACGACGTCTTCGTCGCCATCTCCAATTCCGGCGAGACCGAAGAACTGGTCAAGCTGCTGCCGTTCCTGCGCGACAACGGCAACCTCACCGTCGCCATGACCGGCAACCCCCAATCCACGCTGGCCAAGCACAGCAGCCATCACCTGTCCATTCGCGTGGAGCGAGAGGCCTGCCCGCTGCAACTCGCGCCCACCGCATCCACCACCGCCACCCTCGCCATGGGCGACGCCTTGGCGGTGGCGCTGATGAAGGCCCGCGACTTCCAGCCCCAGGACTTCGCCCGCTTCCACCCCGGCGGCAGCCTCGGCCGGCGCCTGCTGCGCCGGGTGCGCGAAGAGATGCGCAGTCACGACCTGCCCTTCGTCGGCACCGACGCCAGCGCCGATGATGTGCTCACCGCCGTCACCCGCGGTCGACTCGGCATCGCCCTGGTCAGCGACGACCGCAACGGCGCCCTCGGCATCGTCACCGACGGCGACCTGCGCCGCGCCCTGCAAGCACACAAGGAACAATTCTTCGCCCGCACCGCCGCCGAGCTCATGACGCCGAATCCGGTCACCATCGGAGCCGACAGCAACATGCAGACCGCCATCGAGCTGATGGCTGAGCACCAAATCACCCTGCTCGTCGTCGTCGACGCCAACCGCATCGTCGGTGTTGTACAAAAATGACGGCCGCTGTCCCGGTGCGTCTGGGACCTTGACGGCATTGTTACGATGAAACAAACGCTTCATTTCCCGGGATGGCGCCGGGCCATGATCGATAGCGCGGCTCGGCGTCGATCATCGTCTCGGCCGTTGGTGGTCGACGGGCGGGGACGGTCCGCACAGCGGACCCTACCAGGAGCGCCATCGCTGTAGGGTCCGCTGTGCGGACCGCCCCGCTTCTCGGTGAAGCAAGCGCTCTGTCTTCCCGACTAGCGCCGCGCTGTGTGGACGTCAGGAGGGATTCTCAAGTGCTTGTCAGCAAATCAGCCGGACTCGCCCAAAATCTCCGCCAAATCATAGATTGGCTCGCTGGGAAACTCTTCCGGATCAAGCCCGGTTTCGCGAATCGCCCAATCGCGGCCATCGTCCCAAGCGGATTCCAGTGCATCAGCCAGGATGGCGGGGTTGCGAAGCCCCGGATTCTTTCCAAGTAGACGCTGAACCTGACGACGCTGGGTTGCGACGGAGTTGCGCCAACTCTTTTCGTTGGTCGGCGTACGCTCGGTTTGCAGCTGCAATTTCAGTAGGTGCGCGACGATGACGGCCAGTCGTGAAGCCAAAGCGCGTTGCTCGGAGCGCCCCATCTCTTCGATCTCTCCGGCTAGATGCTCGCGGTCCAGTTGGCTGAAATCGCCCGCGCGTATCGCTGCCGCCTGCTCCTGCGTCCAAGAGAAGAAATCTTGTTCATACCCGATACTCATGCCAAATGCCTGCGATAGCCAAACATAGAACGATATTAGCCGAATGGAGGCTGTCCTGGGCTGACCCGAGATTGCTTTGCGGCGGGGGACCGGGGCAGTCAAGTCCCCCAGACCCGCGGCAATGTGCGCATGTTCTTGGGTGCGTAACGTGAGCGAGACCTGACCTGGGCCGATAGCGCATAAGACAACCACCCATCCGTCCGTATATGCTAGGGCCTTGTGGCGTCGGAATCTGTGCGCAAAAGCAGTCTCTACAACCTCGGCCCGGCAGCCAACAATGCAAGTTAGCGCCACCCGCAAAGTCGGCAAGCTCGACTTTGCCCCGCCGGTCGGAATGACGAGCCGGATTGAGGAACCGATGGCGATTTGGTAAGTGGTAGGTAACAACGATGCAGATCGAAGCGATTTATCAAGATGGTCGCCTTGAGTTCACGCAACCCATTCACTTCAAGACCGGCCCGGTGCGTCTACTGGTCGAGGTGCCTGCCGAAGTCTTTGCTGAACCCGCAGGCGCCGCCCCTCAGGCCAGCGCAGATCACCGCGCCTCGCAGACCCTTGCTGGATCCAATGCGATGAATATGCACGCACTGCCGTCGCACGTCGTTGCTCGGCTGGAGAAACGACGTGCGGCTCGCGCCGAAATTTTAGGTCGACCGCCTATGTCGGAGTCTGGGCCAGCACCGACGGAACAACACCAATTGCGCGACCGCGCATTTTCAAAGCGTGACCAACACGACGGTTCCTGATGCAAATACAAGCCACTTACGAAGACGGCAGGCTCGAGTTCGATCGGCCGGTGCAGTTCGCCCGCCGTCGCTTCCGTGTTCGCGTCGAAGTGCCGGACCAGGAACTCGTCCAGTCCAACGCGTCTAGCCAAACCGCCGCGACATCCGATCCGGCACCTGCAACGCAAGCAGAGATGGCCGCACCGGGCCCATCCCTGCCAGCCGAGGCCAATCGTTGGCTGACCCGCCTTGAAACCTTGCGCGCGGAAGCCATGGCGGGCCAACACGAACAAACCGAAACTTTGAGCGAAAAGCAATTGGAGCGACTCGATGCGTTTGCGATGCGCGAGGACCGTTGACCATGGATCTGTTACTTGACGTCAACATCGTGCTCGACCTGTGCACTCCCAGACTGCGGTGGTACGGTGCTGCGGCCAACGCCGTTTCCCACTGCGTCAACAACGGCGGTCGCGTCTGGCTCTACGCCGGCTCCGTCCAGACCTATCAGTATTGTCTGGCGAAAAGCCTCGTCTCTGATGCCGCCGACAAAGGTCAAGATCTTTCCGTTGGCGCGAGCCTGTCCCTGGCACGACGGATACTCGAAGAATTTTCCGCGGATAAAGAGTGGCTCGCCGCGCTCGCTGCCGAGGGCAGCGTCTTCGCCGCCACCGATTGCGAAGACGAGCAGCTACTTCGCGCACTTGACCGCTTCAAACCCGGCAGCATCCAGCTGTTGACGCGGGACCGGGCGCTATTGCAGTCCCATCCGGACACCGCCGTCAGCCCGGACGCCTTCTGCGCCGAGGAACTACCGCGCGCCCGGCATCGGCTTCATCGACCTCGCCGCCCAACAAGACCGCATCCGCCCGCAACTGGAAACCAACCTCCACCGCGTCCTGCACCACGGCAGCTACGTCATGGGTCCGGAGGTCGCGGAACTGGAACAACGCCTGGCGGACTACGTCGGCGTCAACCACTGCATCGCCGTCTCCAGCGGCACCGACGCCCTGCTGGTCGCGCTGATGGCCCTCGGCATTCAACCGGGCGACGAGGTCATCACCACCCCGTTCACCTTCGTCGCCACCGCCGAGGTCATCGCCCTGCTCGGCGCCGTGCCCAAATTCGTCGACATCGACCCGCGCACCTACAACATCGACCCCAACCTGATCGAAGCCGCCATCGGCCCCAAGACCCGCGCCATCATGCCGGTCTCGCTCTATGGCCAATGCGCCGACATGGACGCCATCAACGCCATCGCCGAGCGCCACGGCCTGCCGGTCATCGAAGACGCCGCGCAGAGCTTCGGCGCCACCTACAAGGGCCGGCGCTCCTGCGCCCTGTCCACCATCGGCTGCACCTCGTTCTTCCCGTCCAAGCCGCTCGGCGGCTACGGCGACGGCGGCGCCTGCTTCACCGACGACGACGACCTGGCCCTGCTGATGCGCCAGATCATGAACCACGGCCAGGACAAGCGCTACAGCCACGCCCGACTCGGCATCAACGGCCGGCTGGACTCCATGCAGGCCGCGGTGCTGCTGGCCAAGCTCGCCATCTTCGACGACGAGGTCCAACGCCGCGCCGAGATCGGCGCGCGCTACAGCGCCGCACTCATCGCCCGTGGTGCGCGCGTGTCGGCGAGACGCAGCAGGGCGCTGTCGCTGTGCCGTACATCGAGCCCTACAACACCAGCGTCTACGCCCAATACACGCTGCAGGTGCACGACCGCGACGCCGTCATCAGCAGCGCCTGCAGGCGCCAGGGCATCCCCACCGCCGTCCACTACCCGATCCCGCTCAACCGGCAGGCCGCCTACGCGCGTTATTGCTGCCCCGATTGCACGCCGGAGGCCGACGCCGCCGCCGCACGGGTGATGAGCCTGCCCATGCACCCGCACGTGACACCCGCAATCATCACGGCCGTGGTCGACGCGGTCGCCGCTGATTCAGGCCTTGGCAGTCCATAGTGCACCTGCGGATGTGCGCCACGAGCACCCCAAGTGCGTGCCAAGGCCCGGCATCACAGCGTGGCATCGCGCTGGTGCTGGTGTTCTGGGTGATTGCGCTGCTGACCGTCATGGCCCTCGGGCTGACGAAGACGCAACGTACGGAAGCCGCGCTCACCGCCAATCAGATCGCGGACGCACGCTGTCGCGCCGCCGCCGATGCCGTGACCCAGCCCGAGGTACTGGATCTGCTCAGTGTCCCGCTCGAGACCGTGCCGCCGGAACAGATCTGGCTTCCCGATGGCCTGCTGCGTCCCATGCAGTTCGAAGATCAGCAACTTGAGGTCACGCTCTAAAACGAGGCGTCGCGCCTGAACCTCAACGCCGCGACCCGTGAACAATTGGCCGCGCTGATCGAGATCGCGCAAAGCCCGGAGGGTTTCGACGAGGCCGAGCGCAACCGACTCACCGATGCCATCATCGACCGGCGCGACAGCAATGACCTGACCCAGCTCATCGGCGCGGAAGACCGCGACTACGACGAGGCTGGCCGGCCCCCTACGGCGCCGGCGACGACCCCTTCCAGAGCGTCGAGGAACTCGCCCAGGTGCTCGGCATGCGCCCTGAGCTCTACCGAACGCTCGCCGTTGACCTCACCATCGCCGAGTCGGGCTCGAGCGCGAGACGCCCTACCGGGACCGGCTCCATCGGCAGTCGCGGCGGGGGCGGCGGCGGAGCGGGCGCAGTGGACCTCAGCTTTGCGAGCGCCGCCGTGTTGGCTGCGGTGCAGGGTCTCCTGCTCGAGGATGCGCATGCCCTGATCGCAGAGCGCAACCAGCCCATCGTGCCCGACGCTCAGCAATCCCGCCCCATACAGCGCGGGGGTCCTCTCTACCGTCTGCCAGTGCGGGGGTCCTCTCTACCGTCTGCGGGTGTCTGCCGTTGCCGCGCAACAACGCTCCCGCTCCATGGAGGTCCTGCTCGAATTGTTGCCGGGGGAGAGTCCTCCCTACGAGTTGCGGTGGCGCAAGTACGGCCTGGCTGGCTCCGACGCTCTCGGGGGAGTGGTCGGTCACGCCGTAGACCATCTCGGTGGAGGGCTTACCGGTCTTCGTTCTTTGGGTAGGAATCTCCTGTGTTGTTGGATGGTTGTGGGCGCCGCGCTGTGAGGTTGTCGCGCGCCGCGCGGGCGGGCGGCTCGCCACGACGACTTCTCGGCCTCGGGTTGCTCGCCGCCACGGCGGGTTCGCCACGCTGCATGCTGGCATTGATGGCGGGGCACCGGCGTCGTGATGGTCGCTGGCGCCGGGCGCGCAGTCCCCGGCGCGCCGCCTTGCTGGCTGAGCGCGTGCTTGCGCCGATACCTGTCGCTTACTCACCAACGACGCCGACCTGGCCCTCCCCTCATACGCCAGATCATGAATCATGGCCAAGACGGGCGCTACAGCGATGCCCGTCGTGGGATCAATGGCCCGCTGGGTACCCGACAAGCCGCAGTATTGCAAGCCAAGCTGCGAACCTTTTACGAGGAGGTATAACGCCGCGCTGAAATCGGCGCTCATTAGTACGCCGCATGACAGGACTGTGGCATTGCTTTCAGCCGCCGCCGCTATCGCATTGCCATATATCGTTCCTTGGAGCACATCTGTCGATGCACAGCACAACTCCCAGGTCAGCGCCCGCGATGCCGCGCAGGAACCGCTCGATGCGGTCGACATCGCTACCGCCGTCCACCTCCCGACAGCATGAACAGGCAGGCCGCGTAATCCGACGCCCACCGTCCTATAGGCACCCCGCATACCGATTTCGGGGCATACCGCATGCTAAGCCCTCCAATGCAACCTTACTTGGTAACGAAATCACTCGCCGAGTCGTCCCCGTCATCACCAAGATCGGCTCGCTCATCACGGGGCGGTGTTTGTTCAGCCGCCGCGCTTAGGCTTATCGCTCTCGGGATGGATAGCCTCCCTAACGACGTAGTGAGGCCGTCGCTTCAACTCCATATAGATCTGTGACAGATACTCGCCGATAATGCCTAAACTTAGCAAGATCATGCTACCCATAACGAGCACCAAGATGATCACCGTGGGAAAGCCAGCCTGGCTAGCACTGTCGAACCATTTATTCCATAGCGTTTGCATCGTCAAGGCGAGGCCCAAATTCATTCCAGCTACGCCCAACCATGAAACGAATCGTAGAGGTATTGCGGTAAACCTCACAACGAGCAATACACGAACTGAACCAAGTAAACAACGACATAAC
>CAVOGV010000042.1:0-53112 GCA_963695445.1 uncultured Gammaproteobacteria bacterium
GCCGGACGTTAACGTATCTTTGGTATCGACCGCTATTCACTTTCCGCAAAGAGGGCAACGATGGATGCGTTTCAGAGATCGACCGGGGCGGCAGTGGGCGGATCTCCCGCTGGAGCTGCCTCTTTGGCGCTCGTCGGTATCCAGGAAACCGACGACCCCTGCCACTGGGAGCGCGTGTCCCAGCCCTGGGAGGTGCTGGCGATGCCGCTGACCGCGGGGCCATTCCTCAATCGCAAGACCTTTCTCGCCACCCCCAACTGCATCCTGTACCACGAGTCATTCTCGAGCCGGCTGCGGGTACGGGCGCTTTCGCCCGCCGGGATGCTTGCGGTGTCGGTGCCGGTCCAGCTCGGCAGCCGCTCCAGCTATTTCAATCGCTCTCTCCAACAGGGAGGGATGCCAGCGATGCTTCCGGGCTCCGCGGAGGCAGTGCTCGACGCGGATCAGCAGCATTTCATGCTGTTGATCCGCCTGACGCTGCTGCGCCGGTTGCTGCCGGCAGAGCAGGCGGAGACCCTGGAGGCCGCGGCAGCGGGGCGTTGGCTCGCGGCCTCACCGACAGTCATCGAACGGCTCGGCCGTTGGCTGAAGGAGGTGCTGGCCCGCACCCACCGGGCACCAGAGATGCTGCGGCACTCCGCCGCGGTCGAGACACTGGAACGGGAGTTGGTTCAAGGGCTCGTCGGCACCTTGCGGTTGACCACCGGACCCGCGCCGCCGGAGCGCCGCTCATTGCGGCAGCGTGGATTCGACCGGGCCATCGAGTGCATTCGCTATGCCGACCTGACCACGCTGGATCTGGCCGCCCTGTGCACGGTCGCCGGCGTCAGCCAGCGCACCCTCGAGTACGCATTTCGCGAACACTTGGGACTCTCGCCCGCTGCCTTCATTCGACAATTGCGTCTGCATGCGCTCCGTCGCGAACTGCTCGCGAGCCGCTTGGGCGAGGCCAGCGTCACCGACGTCGCCTATCATCTGGGGTTTACCCAGTTGGGACGGCTCTCGGGCGATTACCGGCGGACCTTCGGCGAACTGCCGTCGCGTACCTTGGCGCGGACATTGACCGACGATGTCCCGCCGTTCTGGATCGACGGCATTGGATCGCGGTCGCGGACGGATGTGCGGGCTTATGGGTAAGTACAGCCGAGATCGGTCATGTTCGAGTCCGCGGAATCGGACAGGACCTGCACTTGATCCGAGCTTGACAGCATCGGCTCGGTACCAGACCCTTGACCCGTCTGACTCCTCATCGACCGCGACCGCAAGCCGAGACCAATGGAAGCACAACGTCTGCTGACCGTCGACGACCTGCTCGCCTGGCCCGGCGACGAGCATGTCGAGTTGATCGACGGTGCGATCGTGCAGCGGCCGATGGGGCGCTTCGAGCACGGTATGGCTCAATCCGGGCTGATTGGTCAATCGTTCCCACTCGTGATGCGGCAACAGCCGGGTGGCTGGTGGATTGTCCCGGAGATCAGCGTGCGCTACAGCGAGCACCACTGCCCCAGCCACGACTTGGCGGGCTGGCGCAAGGAGCGGCTGCCGGAGCGACCAGTCGGCGTCATGACCGTGACGCCGGACTGGGTCTGCGAGATCCTCTCTCCCGGTCACGAGCGCAAGGACACGTTGACACATTTCCTGCGCCTGCAGCGGGCCGGTGTCCCGTTCTATTGGATCGTTGATCCCGAGGATCGGGCCCTGATCGCCTACGCCCTCGACGCCGGTCATTACCGTACCCTGTTCACCGCCGAAGGCCCAAACGAGACCTCGGTTAGGGTGCGCATTCCACCGTTCGATGAGATCGAGATCGACCTCGGTATCCTGTTCGGTGCCGTCGCCTGAACTGCGGCGGCTGGATGTTCCGCCACCGGCGCCTTCACCTACAAGGACATCACCGCGCACTTCAGCGTCCACCTGTCTTCGGTCGGGCGGATTGTTCAGGAAGCAATGCAATAATCCGAGACCCAGATAACGGAGTCAGACGACACCTGGGCTTCAGTCCGCTCGCCGAGTGGAGTCGAGGCAATCCCTGAGAACCTGCTTTGCCAGCCCGATTACCATGCACAACGGGCGCAATTTTGCGAAAAGTGCATAGCGCGACAGGCGATTCTTGCGGTAGCGTCGGCCCGATTCGATCCGCCCAATTCGATCTCACTGTAAACCGTTGCCGAGGAAAACCATGCATGCACTCAAACGATTGCTGACGGGGTCGCTTGTCGCGATCCTGATAGTGTCGTCGGCATCCAGCTGCCTTGCCGAGGATGTTGCGGCGGCGGCTGCCGATCCGTTTCCGCCCGAGCAGATCGAGCAGTTGGTAGCGCCCATCGCGCTCTACCCGGACGCGCTGATCGCCCAGTTGCTGATGGCCAGCACCTATCCGTTGGACGTTGTGCAGGCCAATCGCTGGGTCATGGACAACACAGAGGTTGAGGGCGAAGCGCTGCAAACGGCGGTCGATGCCGAGGAATGGGACGAGAGCATCAAGTCGCTGGTCTTCTTTCCCAGCGTGCTCGGCTTCATGAACGACAATCTCGACTGGACCCAGGACCTGGGCGATGCCGTGCTGGCACAGCAGGGCGATGTCACCGATGCCATCCAGCGGCTGCGCGATCAGGCGGACGCGGCCGGTGCGCTGACCAGCAACGAGCAGCAGCGGGTGGAAAAGGCCGGCGACACCATCGTCATCCAGCCGGCGCAGCCGGAGGTGGTCTATGTGCCGACCTACGATCCGGTGACGACGTTCGGCGCCAGCAGTCCCCCGGCAACACAGTATTACCCCGACACCTATGCCGACGCGGTCAGCCGCTACGAGGAGGGCTACGCGGCCGGCCTGTCCGCGGGCACGGTGACGCCGGCAACCAGCCAGACCACAACCACCAGCGACTCCGGCAGCGGCCTGATCAATTTCGGCATCGGCGCGGTCGCCGGTGGTCTGCTCACCGCGGCCATCCTGTGGGACGACGACGATGATCGCATCTACTACGGCGGTCGCGGTTACTACGGCGCGCCGAGCTACTGGGCACAGCCGAACTACTGGAACAACAACGGCTGGCGCCAACCCAACAACATCAGCGTCGATCGCAACGTCAACCTCGAAAGCGGCGCCGTGAACATCAACAAGGGCCTGGTCGGCAACGAGATCAACCGCACCAACGTCAAGGCCTGGCAGCACAACCCTGAGCGCCGCGGCGGCGTGCGCTATCGGGATGCGTCCACCGAGCAGCGCTTCACGGCCCGGCGCAAGGAGACCACGATTGATCGCGACACGGCCCGCGGGCGACTGCGCGACGGCGATCGCAAGCTCAAGGCGCCGGACCTGAGCCAGGTCAAGCGCGAGGGGGCTGCCAGCGGCGGCTTGGCGCAGCTCAACGAACGACGCGGGGATGGCACGCTGGGCGACCTAAGAGACAAGCGACCGGCCGCCGCTGACGCCAGGGCGCAGCTTCAGGCTAAGGCACCGGCGGCAAAGGCTAAAATTCAGAACAGAGCGCCCGCGGTCAAGGCGAAGGCCCCAGCGGCAAAAGCGAAGGTTCAGGCGAAGGCCCCAGCGGCGAAGGCCAAGGTTAGGGCCAAGCCCAAGGTCGCCGCCGCGGCCAAGAAGCGGCCGGTCAATACGGCGGCCAAGCGCCCTGCAGTCAAGCAGATAAAGCGACCGACAAGCTCGGCATCCAAGCCCAAGATCGCCGCGAAGGCAAAGGCCAGGAAACCAGCCAAGAGCAGCGCCTTCAAGGCCAAGTCCAAGCCCAATGTTGCGCGCAAGGCAAGCGCGCGCGGTGGCGCCAGCCGTGCCAAATCGGGTGCCAGATCGGGCAAAGGCAAGGTCCGTCGGCGCGGGTGATCCGGCTCACTGGACGCCAACGCCCCTAAGCCCGAATTTGACGAGCGCCCGAATTCGAGGAGCGCCCGAATTCCCACTGATTGCCGCCGCAAGCGAGAAACGCGACCCATGCACAAATTCATGTTTCTGTTGGCCACATTGAGCGCCGGTGTCCTGCCGGGCGCATGGGCCGCGACCGATCCGGTTAAATCCGCCCCGATTGAATCTGCCTCGACCGAGGACGCCGCTGTGGCGGAGGCGCCGGGGTTGGCAACCGAGCCCGCCGAAACCGACGAGTCCACGGCCGCGCCGATGCACTTCGAGACACCGGACGCCGCCGCGATGGAGCTGATCGATGCCGCCGCGGCCGACGGCGGCGATGCCCTGTTCGACGTGCTCGGTGCGGACCTCGATGCCTTGGTCTCCGGCGACCCGGTCGCCGACGCGCAGGACCGTCAAGACTTCGTCGAGTTGGCGCGCGAGTCGGCCTCGATCGAAGACGAGACCGACGACAGCGCGATCCTCGTCATCGGCCCCAACGACTGGCCCTTCCCGATCCCGCTGGCGCGCGATGCCGACGGCTGGTATTTCGACACCGAGGCCGGGATCGAGGAACTGCTGGATCGACGCATTGGGTTGAACGAACTCACGGCCATCGCCACCGCCCGCGCCTTCGTCGATGCGCAGATGGAGTATCTGGCGGCGGATCCGGACGGCGACGGCACGCCCGCCTACGCCGACCGCTTCTGGAGCAGCGAGGGCAAACGCGACGGTCTGTATTGGCCGAGCACCGAGGGCGAGCCCGAGAGCCCGATGGGGCCGCTGGTGGCGGACGCGGTCAACGAGGGTTACGGGGTGCGCGCCGAGGGCGAAGGCCCACGGCCCTATCACGGCTACTTTTTCAAGATCCTCAAGGCGCAGGGTCCGAATGCCCCCGGCGGCGCAAGCGACTATGTCGAAGACGGTCGCCTGACGGGCGGCTTCGCGCTTCTCGCCTGGCCGGCCAGCTATGACAACTCCGGCATCATGAGCTTCCAGGTGAACCAGCGCGGCATCGTCTACCAGGCCGATCTGGGCGAGGAGACCGCGGAAAAGGCCGCCGCGATCGATGCCTACAACCTAGGCGACGACTGGGAACCCGTGGTCGATTGACGACGCCCGGCGGGCCGTGACGGACGGCCGCCTGGAAGGTATTGCAGATCTGCATGTGACCGATGGCAAGGGTGCTACCGGTTATCGACTTTTCCTGAGCTGGAGCCAGCTCCAGAGCATGGCGAAAGGTGACTGACAAAACCTCTCGAAATCCTGAGTCTTCTTATCCAAAACGCATACTCAAAGGCTCGCCGCGTCGAAGGTATTGCAGCTCTGCACATCGCCGCTGGCGAGGCCGGTGCGGAACCAGCGCGCACGCTGCTCGGAGCTGCCGTGGGTGAAGCTGTCCGGCATCACGAAGCCGCTGGAGCGCCGCTGCATGCGGTCGTCGCCGATCTGAGCGGCGGCGTTCATGGCTTCTTCGATATCGCCCTGCTCCAGGATGTTGCGCTCGTCGTGGGCGTGGTTGCGCCCAGACGCCCGCCAGGCAGTCGGCCTGCAACTCCAGCATCACCGACAGGCGATTGGACTCGCGCTTGCCGGCGGCGCGTTGGGCCTGGGTCACCTGGCTCGAGATGCCGAGCAGGTTCTGCACGTGATGGCCGACCTCGTGGGCGATGACATAGGCCTGGGCGAAGTCGCCCGGGGCGCGGAACTTGTTCTGCAGCTCGTCGTAGAAGGACAGGTCGATGTAGACCTTCTGATCGGCAGGACAATAGAAGGGTCCGACCGCGGACTCCGGTGAGCCCGCAGGCGGAGCGGACGTAGTCGGTGAACAACACCAGTTTCGGCTCGCGATAGTCAGCGCCGCCCTGGCGGAAGATCGTATTCCAGGTGTCCTCGGTGTCCGCCAGCACCACGGAGACGAACTGGGCCAGTTCGTCTTGGCGTCCACTAGCTAGACCCGGTGATTGGCCCGGGAGCTGCGGCGGCGGCATGCCCTGATCCGATTGCGGCGCCAGTTGGCCAGTCAGCCCAATCAACACGCTCGGGTCGACGCCAAAAATCAGGCCCAGCACGACCACCACGACGAGACCGAGCCCACCGCTCGCCACCGTGCGCCGGCGCATCGGCATGCGACGACCGCCGATGCCGCCTGTCGGCATCTGCCCGCCACTGCCCCCGCCGCGGCGGTCTTCGACGTTAGAACTGCGTCGTCCCGTTTTCCAGCGCATGTTGCCCCCAAATCCCCAATTGGGTGTAGATTTCAATGGCCCCGAATCATAGCATCGGATGCGCGCTTCGCTACGTTGATTCCATAACGGCAAGACCAGCCACCGTGAAAAGTATCCTCTGCTACGGCGATTCGAACACCTGGGGAATGACCCCCATGGCGACCGTCACCAGTGCCACCCGACACCTTCCGAACGACCGATGGCCGTCCGTGCTGCGCGACAAGCTCGGCCCGGATTTCTGCGTAATCGCGGAAGGCCTGAACGGATGCACGACGGTGTTCGATGATCCCATCGACGGTGCGCACAAGAATGGCCGCACCTACCTGTTAGCCTGTCTGGAGAGTCATGCGCCGCTGGATCTGGTGATCATCATGCTCGGCACCAATGACTTGAAATCCAGATTCGGGCTTGGGGCGCATGACATCGCGGCCGGTGCCGGGCAGCTCGTCAAACTGGTCTCCGCCGACCTGCGCGGGCAGAACGGCATCAGGCCGCAGGTTCTGCTGGTGTGCCCCTGCCCGATCGGGCCGCTGAAGCTGTTCTCGGATATGTTTGCCGGCGGTGTCGAGAAATCTCAGCGCCTGCATGTCTTTTACACCCAGATCGCGGCGCTGCTCGGCTGCCATCTGCTCAACGCTGGCACTTATGTTTGCTGCAGCCCTGTCGATGGTGTGCATCTCGATGCGGAACAGCAGCATGCGCTGGGGCTGGCGATCGCTGACACCGTGCAGGAGATCTTTGCATGATGCATCCCGCCGGTTGGGTGCGAGGTGGTTTCGGTCATTCGACCCGGTGCAAGTCTCTGCGCGCGCTGGTGACTGGCATGTTGATGCTCGTTGCGCTCTGCGCAGAGGCCTCCGCGCAGACTCAGCACAACCGAGACGTCTTGTATCAGGTATCGACGCTAGACGCCCTGCTGAACGGCATCCTCGACAGCGTGGCGACCGTGGAAGACGTGCTGGACCGCGGCGGCTTCGGACTTGGAACCTTTGATGCCGCGGATGGAGAGATGATGGTGCTCGATGGCATCGTCTATCAGGCGACTGTCGATGGTTCAATCAACGTCATGCCGCCGTCTGCCGGCACTCCGTTCATGGCGGTCACGCATTTTGTGCCCGATCGCATGCTCGATGCGCCAGGGTTGGAGGACTTCTCGGCGTTCTCGCAATGGCTCGAAGGTCAACTGCCGAGCAGGAACATTGCCTATGCCGTGCGGGTGGATGGTCGCTTTGCGAACATCAGGTATCGCAGTGTCGCGCGCCAGCAGAGACCCTACCCGCCACTGGTGGAAGTGACGCGACAGCAAGCCGTTTTCGAACGCAAAGAGGTCGAAGGCACACTGATGGGGTTCTGGTGCCCCGCCTTCATGAATGGCGTCAACGTGGCTGGCCTGCATCTGCACTTTCTGTCCGCGGACCGCGGCGACGGCGGGCATGTGCTGGACCTATCGCTGAAGCAGGCGAAGGTCGGCATCGATGATACCAATGGCTGGGACGTGCAGTTGCCCATGGTCCCGGCGTACCTGAATGCCGATCTCGGCAGCAATAACGGCAGCGATTTGAAGCGTGCGGAGCAGGGAGGCACTGTTCCCGATGCATCGGCGCACTGATAGGCCCGCTGAAGGCACGGTCATGTTCACTGCCTACCTCGTGAACATCGCCTTCGGAATCCACCTGCCGCTCGCGCTCACGGGAGGAGCAATCTGCCTGGCGGCGGTGCTGATGCTCTGGCTCGGTCGCTATCGACTGCTCGACGCGTCGATGACGGTGGTCATGGCGCTGCTGGCCGTCTCGACGCTTGTCGCCGCCGTTGCCACGCTGCCGAACGCGGATTACACGACGTTCGATCTCCTGCCGTCCCAGCAAACCGATGTGGTCTAGTAGGCGCTCATCCGAGCGACATCGCTGATAAACACGAGCATGTCCATCTCCGCGCCGCAGTTGGGACAGCTGAACTAGCCAAGTATTCGAACAGGCGCGCTAGCAGCATAGCCCAGTGGGAGAGAGCCGGGGATTGGGCGTTCAAGGTCGGCGCAGCAGGTCGTGAGGGGACTTCGGCGGGTGCGCTCGGCTCGTCAGCCACGACACGCCGATGGGCGGTGGCAGCCTCACGCACGGGCGAGTTCGGAGCCAACGCGCAATGGCAGCGTTAGCGGTGGCGGCGACGGCCTCTGGTGTCAGTTCAGCGGCGGGGCGAAAGCGCACGGTTTCCGGGACATCACCGGCATCCTCGGCCGGCTCGAAGGCCCAGCCGCCCGAATCAGTCGGCGGATCAGCCGGGTGGTGACGTCGTCATCAAGCGCGAGCCGATCAGCAGCCTAGGCTAACGCCTGATTCGAGTTTCGGCATCCGACCGAGGCGCCTGGTCACGCAGACAGATGCCTTGCGTCAGGAAAGGAGCCGCAAAGACGCCGGTCCGGAGATCCGCGCAACAACGGTCCTCCGGCACGCAACGCGGCCGGGACGTGGCACACCAACCGAATGCTTCCCCACCCTGTCAGAAGCCCGTGGTCCCGCAGGGAATCGGCACGCCATGAGCACGGTCGATGGCGCGCGCGCAATCGGCCACCGGGTCAGCGCGGTTGCGGATACACGCGCATCCAGTCGTAATCGATGATCTGCTGGAGCGCCGCTTGCGCCGCGTCGCCGAGCTTCGCGGGCGCCGCCACCAGCAACCCCTTGGTGCACAGGGTCTCGACGCTGACGTTGCCCGCGGCACTGCCGCGCACTAGAGGCAGATCCATCTGTTGATACACCGGCGTACCGTCGGCGAACTCCAGCTCCAGGCGCTTGTCCGCGATGGGGATGATCCGAAAGCGATCGGGCTGCTCCAGCGCCGCCTGAAGCTCCGGGCCACGGAACTTGGCCCGATGCACGCTGAACACGACGTCGACCGCGCCACCCGCCTCCGCACTCAACGCATCGATGGCCGCGTCCGCGTCCAGGTACACCGGCTGATCGCCCGCCAGTTCCGGAATCAAACCAGCCATGATTGCGTGCGTGACGGCCACGCCGCTGTCCGGCGCCGGCAACGCCACCTTCGGCGACTCGGCTTCCTGCCAGGCGCGAAAGCTGTCGATGGCACCGTCCGCCCGCGCAATGGCAAAGACGCACTCGAGCCCGATGGACTCCAACACCTTTACCGCGACACCAAAACCGGGGTGATCGGCCATGAACTGATGCAACACATCGGACTGCGTCAACGCCACGTTCACCGGGTCCCCCGCATCGGCAAGCCGGGTCAGGTTCTCCAGCGAGCCGTCGGTTGCCACCACCTCAACGGCCAGCCCGCGCTCGCGCCCCACCTCCCGCAGCCGCTCGCCCATCCCATAGTAGGCTCGCCCGGGCGATCCCGTGGCGATGGTCAGCCCCACATCCGCGGCTCGCATCGGCGTATGCGGCAGCCAGCATACGAGGGCCAGCAGCGCTGCCGCGGCGGCCCGCCGGACAAGCGATCGCGGTGGTTGGTTCGTCGTGTCGGTGTTCATCCTGTCTGCTCCCGTCGGGCGGCGAGAAGCGGCCGCGCCCTGTTTATGATATCGGCGGAAGACAGCCCGCGCCGAGAAACGTCGTCCGCGCCGCCTGTTTTCCAAGTCGGTGCCTACTGTCGTGTTTAGCGCCGACGCCCTGAACAGGTGCCGCGCGCATCCCGTCGGGGCCCGACGACTGGCAAGCCCAAGCGATCGGTCGGCGAA
This sequence comes from uncultured Gammaproteobacteria bacterium, assembly GCA_963695445.1. GTDB lineage: Bacteria > Pseudomonadota > Gammaproteobacteria > Chromatiales > Chromatiaceae > Thiohalocapsa. The sequence continues at coordinate 9,779 of CAVOGV010000042.1, forward strand.
GCCATAGGGCAGAGATCAGCAGCACGGCTGAGCGGCGCGCTGTTGTGCCGGGAACGGCCGCCCTGTTGCCGAGGGCCAACGCACCTCGCGACGGGCGGGCAGGCCAAACGAGAGCCCAAGCATGCCCGAGAGCGACATTTGGATCGTCGACATTATCGCCCTGGAGTGGATCATCGCGCTCCTCCATGTAGGAAATCCAAGCCACCCTGAGCGTCCAGATTGGCCCGAGGCCGGAGGTTAGCGGGGGCGGAATGCGCCGTCAACACGCAGCGGTGGGGCCGATGGAGGTCGTCAGCGATGCAAGCGCGCGCGTCCCCAAAGTGCCGGGGCCAGAATCCGGGGCCCAGCGGACAGGCGGAGCACAAGGTCCGCTGCTCCCGCCTGCGAGAGACGGCGGCCGCCAGTCACCGCGCTGGTCAAACTCGAAGTCGGGCTCAAGCTGGCCAACGAGGTATCAGTCCGGCATCGGCTCAGGCACATCGTCCCAGGCGGGCGGTCTGCGGGTGGAGCCAATTCCAACTTCCACGTTGCCGGAATTGGCTTTCGCAATGTCCGCCGTGGGGTGGACTACCTACCGCCGTCATTATTCACAGAGCTGATGGCAGTTCCCGGTCGACACCCACCCCTCGCGTCGAGTTTGACGACCGGCCGCAGTCGGCCCTTAGGGTGAACGGCGCTACGGCCGTTCAACTGCTCTTCCTATTCTAGATGCCAGCCACTGAGTGCACCGCACATCACCAGCGCTGGGAGACGACCTAATCGGATTCCCCAATGCACGTCTAACGCGGTAGCCTTGGGCATCGACCGAAGCGGTCCGCCCATGCAAAGAACTACCCCACCAACCCACGTACAGGGCGATCAGCCGCTGGAGGCGCTCGCCGGCTCCATCGAGCGCGTAACTTTCCACGGTGCCGACAGCGGCTTTTGCGTCTTGCGGGTGAAGGTGCGCGGACAGCGCGATCTGGTCACGGTGATCGGCTCCGCGGCCAGCGTCACGGCCGGCGAGTATGTGCGAATGCAGCGGCGGCTGGATCAACGACCGCCAGCACGGCCTGCAGTTCAAGGCCCGCTATCTGCGCGTCATCCAACCGACCACGCTCGACGGCATCGAGCGCTATCTGGGTTCCGGCATGGTCAAGGGCATCGGCCCGCACTTTGCGCGCAAGCTGGTGCGGTGCCTTCGGCGAGCGAGTGTTCGATGTCATCGAGGACAACCCGGAGCAATTGCTGACGCTGCGCGGTATCGGCCCGAAGCGCAAGCAACGCGTCACCGAGGCCTGGGCCGAGCAGAAGATCATCCGCGAGATCATGGTCTTTCTGCAATCCCACGGCGTCGGCACCGCGCGCGCGGTGCGCATCTACAAGACCTATGGCGAGGAGGCCGTCGAGCGGGTGCGCGAGAACCCGTACCGGCTGGCGCTGGACATCCACGGCATCGGCTTCAAGACCGCCGACGCCATCGCCCAGCGGCTCGGCATCCCGCCGGACTCGCTGATCCGCGCCCAGGCCGGCGTGCGCCATGTGTTGCAGGAGATCGCCGGCGACGGCCATTGCGCCGCCTGGTCGGACAAGCTGGCGACCCGCGCGGCGCAGCTGTTGGAGATTCCGCCGGCGATCATCGCCGAGGCGATCGACGCCGAGCTGGCGGAGGAAAACCTGGTCGCGGAGGAGATCGACGGCCGCCCGGTGCTGCTGCTGACACCATTGCAGCGCGCCGAGCGGGGCATCGCGCTCGGTCTTCAGCGGCTCGCCCGCGATCCACCGCCTTGGCGAGCACATCGATACCGACAAGGCCCTGCCCTGGGTCGAGGCGCCAGACCGGGCTCGCGCTGTCGGATTCCCAGCGCGTCAGCCGTCGCCCAGGCCGTCAACGGCAAGCTCATGATCATCACCGGCGGCCCCGGCGTCGGCAAGACCACGGTGGTCAATTCCATCCTGCGCATCCTGCTGGCCAAGGGCGTCGAGGTACGGCTCTGCGCGCCGACCGGGCGCGCCGCCAAGCGCCTGGGCGAATCCACCGGTCGCGAGGCCAAGACCATCCACCGGCTGCTGGAGTTCGACCCGCAGGTCATGGCCTTCAAGCGCGATCAATACAGCCCGCTGGCGACCGATTTGCTGGTGGTCGACGAGGTATCGATGGTGGACACGGCGCTGATGAACCAGCTCTTGCGGGCAGTGCCGACCCAGGCGGCGGTGCTGCTGGTCGGGGACGTGGACCAATTACCGTCGGTCGGGCCGGGCGCCGTGCTGGCGGATCTGATCGCGTCAGGAGCAGCTCCCGACCGTGCGTCTGACCGAGATCTTCCGCCAGGCCAAGGCGTCACGCATCATCGTCAACGCCCACCGCATCAACCAGGGTTTGCGACCGGAGTCCCCGCGCGAAGACCAGCCCGACAGCGACTTTTATCTGATCCGCTGCGACACCCCGGAACTGATCCACGAGCGCCTCATTCGGGCCGTCACCGAGCGCATCCCGAGCCGTTTCGGTCTGGACCCGGTGCGCGATATTCAGGTGCTGACGCCGATGAACCGCGGCGGGCTCGGATCGCGAGCGCTGAACGTGGAACTGCAACGCCAGCTCAACCCGACCGCACAACCGCGCATCGAACGCTTCGGCTGGACCTACGCCCCCGGCGACAAGGTGATCCAACTCATCAACGACTACGACAAGGATGTCTTCAACGGCGACATCGGACATATCGCCGCCATCGACCTCGAGGAAAGCCTGCTCACCATCGACTTCGATGGCCGCCGGGTCGCCTACGACTTCGGTGAGCTCGACGCGATCGCCCTCGCCTACGCCACCACCGTGCACAAGGCCCAGGGGTCCGAATACCCTGCCGTCGTCATCCCGCTGGCGGTCCAGCACTTCACCCTGCTGCAGCGCAACCTGCTCTACACCGCGGTCACCCGCGGCAAACGCCTAGTCGTGCTGATCGCCCAGCCAAAGGCCCTGGGCATGGCAATCAAGCAGACTGGCGCCAACCGTCTAACCCGCCTCCGCCAACGCCTGAAAGCGATGTCCTGACATAAGCATCCCATTGTCAGCCAGGTGCAACCTAACCCCGGTACGCCGGATTCATCCGGCCCCTGGGGACGGGCGACTTCAGTCGCCCGTGCACGCCTTCACCGCGGACGGAAACAAGCGATGAAAGGCGCGAAATCGCGAAAGTAAGAACGATCTCACCTGTATTTCGAGAATTTTCGCGCTTTTCGCGTGTTTCGTCGTTCAGAGCAGATGCACTGCGTTTTGTTGAACAATCGTTTAGACGCTGATGCCCTGGCTGGCGAGTTGTCGGCGAACGATCGGATCGGTCCGGTTCTTTGACGTCGCCGCCTTCATGAACACCACCACCCGGTCGATGTCGCGGATCACACCCAGCAGGGTCGCCTCGTCCGGATACAGTCTTCGCAGCGACTCGAAGGCCATGTCCATCAGGTTCTCGTCGGCGCGCGCGATACCCACTGCGTAGGCCACGCAGCACGCCAGCCCCGGCTGCCGGTGGTGAATGCGCCCGGCAAAGCCGCGCCAGGATTCCATCCAGCCGTCCCATTCCATCGGTGACACGTTGTGCTTGCTGGTGCGCAGAAACAGGATGACCCTAACGAATTCCCCGCGCCAGCCCCAGGCCGCCGCGTTGGACTTGGCCCGCATCCGCTCGACCGCGCGCTCGTGGTAGACCTGGCAATGGTCGCACTGATAGTACAGCGCCAGCGCGTAGGCGATGTACTCGCGCTCCAACTCACTGAGCGTAAAAGGGTCTGACTCCCCTGGTGAACCAGAAAAGGTGTGTGCGTGCAGCTCATTCAACACGTCGTTGAACGGCCGCCCCTGAATGGACTCTCGTACTGCTTGGCCCGGCACGTTTCGATTCCTCGATCTTTTTGAAATATTAGTGATTCTGCATATTATGGATCAACGTGCTACACCGCAACATGACGATTGTGTGGTTACTCGCTGTAAGGCGGGGTGAACTCACTCGCTTACCACAACAAAAAACCCCGGCCGAAGCCGGGGTTCGATGCAGCTCGCCGCCAACGGGTCGGGATCAATTGTTCTGGATGACGATGCGGGGGAACTTCGCGGCGTAATCCTTGGCCTGCAGCGACAGTTTGGCGGCTGTCTTGCGGGCGATTTCGCGATAGATTTCGCTGATGCGGGAATCAGGGTCGGCGACGACGCTGGGCTTGCCGTTGTCGGTTTCCTCGCGGATGTGGATATCCAGCGGCAGGGAGCCGAGCAGGTCGATGCCGTATTGCTCCGACATAGCGCTGCCGCCGCCTTGACCGAAGATGTGCTCTTCGTGGCCGCAGTTGGAGCAGATGTGGGTGCTCATGTTCTCCACCACGCCGAGTACCGGCACCTCGACCTTCTGGAACATCTTGAGGCCCTTGCGGGCGTCCAGCAGTGCGATATCCTGGGGCGTGGTGACGATGACGGCGCCCGACACCGGCACCTTCTGAGCGAGGGTCAGTTGGGTGTCACCGGTGCCCGGCGGCAGGTCGATGACCAGATAGTCGAGATCGGACCAGTTGGTGTCGTTGAGCAGTTGCTCCAGCGCCTGGGTGACCATCGGGCCGCGCCAGATCATCGGCGTTTCCTCGTCGATCAGGAAGCCGATCGACATGGCCTGCAGATGATAGCTGTTCATCGGCTCCAGACTCTTGCCGTCGATGGACTCCGGCTTGCCGGTGATGCCCAACATGCGCGGCTGGGACGGGCCGTAGATGTCCGCATCCAGAATGCCGACCTTGGCGCCCTCGGCGGACAGGGCCAGTGCCAGATTGACAGCGGTGGTGGACTTGCCGACGCCGCCCTTGCCGGAGGCGACCGCGATGATGTTCTTGATGTTGTCGATCGGCTTCAGTGACTTCTGTACCGAATGCGACTTGATCTCCCAGTCGACATCCACCTGCGCCATGCCGACGCCGGGCACCGCCTCGACCTTCTCCTTGACGGCCGCGGCGATGGCCGCGACCACGCCCTTGGCCGGAAAGCCGAGCATGACCTTAACCTTGACCTGATCGCCTTCGATTTCGATGCCCTTGACGAGCTTGGTCGACACCAGGTCACGCCCCAGGTGCGGCTCGATGTATTCCTTGATGGCGGCTTCGATGGATTCTTTGGTCAAATCGGACATGGGTAACTCCATTGTCTGCGGCATCCGCGGTTCGTCTGGCGGGTCCGCGAGATCAGTTGTAGTGGGAACACCGGCGTGGCGACGCCTGCCGGTGGGGCTCGACGCTGGGCTCGGAACTGGTATCAGCAAACGCTAATTCAAGGTTAGCCCACGACGGGCGAAATCCTTTTGGCCGCAGGCTGCCGCGGAAATCCGCTCGACGAGCCCCAATGTCTGCCGCGCGGCACGTCCGCGCCGTAACAAAACCGAAAACGACACCATTGGAGAACTGCCATGAGCCAGATCCTCGAAGAGGTCCTGACCGCCAACGCCGCCTATGCGTCGAGCTTTGACAAGGGCGAACTGCCGATGCCGCCGGCACGGCACTTCGCCATTCTGACCTGCATGGACGCGCGCCTGGACCCGGCCAAGTATGCCGGTCTGAGCGAAGGCGATGCACACGTCATCCGCAATGCCGGCGGGCGCGCCAGCGACGATGCGATCCGCTCGCTGGTGATCTCGTACAAGCTGCTCGGGACCCGCGAGTGGTTCGTCATCCACCACACCGACTGCGGCATGGAGACCTTTACCGACGAGGTCATGCGCGGCCTGCTCGCAAGCAGCCTGAAGACCTCCAGCGTCGATGCCACTGGCTGGCACGATTCCGGTGACGGACCGGGCTCCACCGAAGGCAACTACATCGACTGGCTGACCATCGGCAACAATGCCGCGAGCGTGATCGAGGACGTGAGCCGCATTCGCGATCACCCGCTGGTGCCGAATGAGATCCCCATCTACGGATACATTTACGACGTGCGCAGCGGCGAACTGGTGGAGGTTCCGGACGCCACCCGCGCCGGCGCGGCTCGCAACTGAGCCTAGATCGCGCGATCGGGGGGCGCTGCGCTAAGGCGATTGGCGGAGATTTTTATACCAAATGACGCAGGATTGGCGTTCGCCTTCAAGGAGGGCTGGTGGAAGCATAGCAGGCTATGTGACCGCCAGTCCGACACAGAAGGCGGGCGTCAAGACAAGTCAGTTGGTATAAAAATTGACAGAAATCGCCTAAGGTTCTTGGCGCGGCGCCACGCCGCAAGCTGACGCACTTGCTTCGCCTTGAACCTCTGCAGTCTCTACCCGATTGCGCCCTCCCCGCTTGGCGCGATACAGCGCCTTAGCGGCGGCGCGGAAGAGATCGTCGATATCCCATCCCACCTGCCAAACGGCGACACCGAAGCTGGCACTGAGACAACCGTCGATGCCGTCAATGGCCGTGTCGGCGAACTACGCACGAATCCGCGCCGCCACCTGCCCGGCCTCCGCTACGCCGATCCTCGGCAACAGCACGCAGAATTCCTCGCCCCCCAAGACGCATCACCAGATCGTCATCGCGGGTCTTGGCGCGCATCGCCTCGGTGAACGCGATCAACGCCCGGATGACCGCGTTCAGCCACACGGACCGCCCGGAATGCGGGATAATCCATGCCTGACAACACCGGGGCATTCGGGTCGGGAACGCGATCTGCCGCCGACGGTGATGAAAAGCCTAGCCGTTCGAACTTCAACCGCAGCCCGTCGCCGTCGGCGCCAATATCGCATGATCAAACTCAGGACGTACGTCTTCATCGACTCTTTGCAGCCGCAGCTCGCCGAATACATGGCCACGGTGTCCCAGGGATTCCTGCCGATTCCGGGCGACGCCTGCCTGTGGGTCGAGGTCTCCCCGGGCATGGCCGTTCACCGGCTCACCGACATGGCCCTGAAGGCAACGCGGGTGCACTTGGCGCAACAGGTCGTGGAGCGCGCCTTCGGCTCCATGGTCATCCACCAACGCGACCAGAGCGACGTGCTCGAGGCCGGCCGAATGCTGTTGCAGAACATGGGCGCCAAGCAAGAGGATCGGCAAAAGTGTCGCGTTGCCTGGAAGGAGATCATCCGCGCCATCACGCCAGACCACAGCGTGCTGATCAATCGTCAGAACCGGCGCGGCTCCATGATCTTGCCGGGGCAGAGCATGTTTATCCTCGAGACCGATCCGGCGGGCTATATCGTCTACGCGGCCAATCAAGCGGAGAAGGCCGCCAACATCTCGCTGATCGACGTGCGCGCGGTCGGCGCCTTCGGCCGCTTGACGCTGTCCGGCAGCGAGGCCGATGTTGACGAAGCCGGCGCCGCGGCGGTGGCGGCGGTGGAGAATCTGAGCGGCGAGACGCGCCCGGTGATCGAGCACTTCGGCTGAGGAAATAGATTTCAAGGAATGAACAGACCGCTTCGAACGGCCGCTATCGGGGCGAATTAATTCGCCCCGAGGACCGGATGAATCCGGCGTACCCGGGGCAGCGTGCAAGTTCCGATGGCGTTGGCGGACGAAGCGACGATCGAGGCTGACGGGCGCGAGCGCCAACGCGAAGACCACGGCAGCGATGCCGACAGTGGCAACGGGAGCAGCGCTGGTAGCGGGGCGGACGATCGCGAGAATAAGGTTAGTCCGATGGGCCCGGTCTTGGGCCCATCGTTATGAAAGGGGCCACATTCGGATATCGAATCGGAGCTCAACTTAAGAGTCGGTAGCTCTTGACGATGCAAACACGAGGACGTACCACCTAATGGATCGGTACCGCAATCTCAACAGGGCCGATCTCGTTCGCCTCGTCAGTGAGGCCGAGGCCAGGCTCGCCGCACCCGCCGGCGATGACGCGCAGCAGTTGGTGCATGATCTGCACCTGCATCAGATCGAACTCGAAATCCAGAATCAGGATCTGCGCGCGGCCAAGGCGGCGTTGGAAGCGGCGCGGGACGACTACGCCGAGCTCTACGACTTCGCCCCGGTCGGCTATCTCAGCCTCGACCGCGACGGGCTGATCCACAAACTGAATCTCACCGCGGCCAAGCTGCTCGGGCGCGAGCGCGCCAACTTGCTGCACAAGCCGTTCACGAGCGTGCTGACCAAGGGCAGCAGCAACCGGCTATTCAATCACCTGCGCGCCGCATTTGCCCAAAGCGCGGCGATTTCCGACGAGTTCGTGCTGATGGCCGAGGGCGATCGGCTCGGGCGCGAAATCCGCCTCGACAGCCGCCCCCATCTCGACCATGAGGGCGAACCGCGCTGCCTGACCACCGTCACCGACATCTCCGACACAAAGCTCCTGGAGCGCGAGCTTCGAGCGAGTCACCAGGAACTCGCGACACTACTCGCGGCCGCCCCAGTAGGTATTTGCATCGTCGAGGAGCACGTCTTCCGGTGCATGAATGCACGCTTCCCGGCGATGCTGGGCTACAGGGAGCAGGAACTGCTGAGTGAACACGTACGTAAAGTCTTCCCCGACGCCGATGAGTACGAGCGCGCCGCGCGCGCTACCTCTGACCAGGTAGCCGCGGGCGAAATCAGCGAAATCGAGATCGTGATGCGCCACAAGGACGGCGTTCGAATCGATGTGCTGCTTCGTGCTGCGGCAATCGACGCCGACGGGCCGCATGCAGCCGTCGTGTTCACGGCGCGCGACATCAGCGAACAGAAGCAAACCGCCCGCGCGTTAGCAGAAACCCGTCGGAACCTGGAACTGGCCCTCGAAGGAGGCGATATCGGCATCTATTCAGCCGATCTTCCGTCCGGCAAGTTCGACATCGATGCACGATCCCTGGGCATGCTCGGCTTTGTACCGGGTGATCTCGATCTCGACTGGGACACTTATCTGTCGATGATCCATGCCGATGATCGGCCGGCCGTCGAGACACTGGCCGCCGTCGCTGATGCGTGGCGAGCAGGAGCGATTCGAGGCCGAATACCGCATCCAGCATCGGCACGGCCATTGGGTTTGGGTGCTTGATCGCGCGCGCGTGGTCGGGCGTGATACGACCGGCACACAGCCTCCACATGGCCGGCACGCATATCGACGTCACGCGGCGGCGAGAGGCGGAACGCCAGCTGCTGCGCCTGGTCGACCACGACGAGCTGACGGGCCTACTGAATCGGCGCGGTGTGCTGCGATCGATTCGCCGCATCCACGCCAGCGCCGTGCGCTCCGGTCAGCCCTATTGTCTGGCCATTCTGGACCTGGACCACTTCAAGCAGGTCAACGATACCTACGGTCATCCCGTCGGCGACGAGGTGCTGCGCCGAGTCGCCAACAGCTTTGACCAAGGATCTGCGCCAGACGGACTGGATCGGCCGCTGGGGCGGTGAGGAATTCGTCGTCGTCCTGCCGAACAGCACCGAGGCACAGGCCTTGAGCACCATCGAGCGGCTGCGCAACCGCGTCGGCGAGCAACGCATTCAGACCCTCGGATTCGAGCTTGGCATCACAGTGAGCGCCGGGCTGGCGCTCTGTCAAGCGCCGGCAGACGACCCCGACGACATCCTCGCGCTGGCCGATGCCGCACTGTACGGCGCCAAGGCCGCCGGTCGGAATCGCACCGTCTTCTACGGCAACAAGCTCGGACAGCAGGCGATCTCGATCGCCGTTCTGGTCCAGGATGCCCTGCGCACCGCCGGTATCCAACCTGCCTACCAGAGCATCGTCGAGCTTCGCGGCCGGCGCGTGGTGGGCGCGGAGGCATTCGCGCGCATCGTCAGCAAGGACCGCAACATCATGACCGCGGCCTCGTTTCTTCAGGTCGCGGAACAACTTGGACTGATGCATAAGATCGATCAGCTGCTGATGCGCGTCATCCTGAAGCAAATGACGATCCCGCAACCGGCGGGCGAAACGCCGACACTGTTTTTCGTGAATCTGTCCGGCGATGTGTTGCGGCATCGGGATATCGTCGTCGAGTTCGCCGACGCGCTGCGGACAGATGCGAAGACATCGGCACGCGCCCGGTCGCTGGTCCTGAAGATCAGCGAACAACAGGTCTCGACTGGCGCCGAACAGGTTGTTGCTGACCCTGGCCCCGCTGCTGGAGCTTGGTTGTCGCCTCGCGATCGGCGATTGCGGCAGTGACGCCTCCTCCTACCGATTCGTGAGCAGACCTTCCGGTCGATTTCCTGGAGCTGGACGCAGACCTGATTCGACTCGCCGCGGAGTCGCCGCGCGCTCGCGCGATACTCACGGGTATCGTCAAGGCGGCAAACGAAATCGGACAGACGACCATTGCGAAACAGGTGGAGGATCAGGCCACGCTGAACCGGCTGCTCGAACTCGGCGTCGATTGGGGGCAAGGGTATCTGTTCGGGCGCCCGACCGATCCGACGCTGGACGAGAACGGCTGAGTTGGGCCGAGCGCGGCTCCTGGGTACGCCGGATTTATCCGGCTCCTGGGGACGGGCGACTTCAGTCGCCCGTGTGAGCCCCCACGCCGGACTAAAGTCCGGCTCCCCAGGGGCCGACTGAAGTCGGCGTACCCAGATGGGGCACGGGGCTTCATCGAGCGCCGATCTGGCGGCTGGTCGGATGGTTCGCCTAATGGCCGAGATTTGACGTCAAGTCATGACTTGTCGCCGCTTGCCAGTCTTGCCCGTCGCGCCGGTAAGACTCCCCGCGAACATGCGCTGAATCATGTCCATGCCCGCCAGGCTGCTGTTGAGGTAGGGCTGGAACAGTTTCAGCGGGTCGTAGCCGTCGACGCCCTGGTTGATGCGATCGCGGATGTCCTCCATCAGCTGATTCTGGAACGTCTCCACGTCCGGCAGACCCATGAGCTTGCGCATCTCCTCGGGCGTCACGTCGATATCGATCTTGATGTTCATCACGGACTCCTGCGGCAAAAGTGACAGAGGGAACGAAACGGACTCAGCGACTGAGTTCACGGCGCGACGGCTGGCCTGTCGGACGCCGGAACGAAGACCAAAGCGGGAGCGAGGCCGGTCAATGGCGGCTCGCACGCGGCGGCAACTCGCGCGGCATCGGTTCCTCGATGACCAGACCGCGACGCACGCGCCGGCCGATCAGCACGCAGGCGCGATCGAAGGCGTTCTCGGCCTCGTTCGCATGCCACTCCCAGTCCAGCGGCGGGGAATTGACGCGCAGCGAGAAATGGCCGGTGGTGATGACCTTGCCGATGCGCACCTCAAGCGCCCAGTCATGCCAGACCACGTCGGCCTCCTCCTCGTCGGCGAACTCCTGCTCGACCAGCCGCACCGCATTGTTGCCGGCGTCGTCCATCGCCACCAGTTGCGACAGCACGAGGTCCTCGTCGACGCAGCTCTCCCAACCGGTGTGGACCGCGGCGGCGTTCTGCATCAGCGCGTGCACGACCAGTTCGGGCGTGAGCTTGAACGTCAGGGGCATGTCCCAGTCCGGATCATCCGCGTCGGCAAAGTCCCCGACCGCAATGTCTTCAGTCATGATGCGCGATGCGCCCTCAAATGTTGCAATACGAACGAGTAGCTTAACCCCCGAGCCCCAACGCTAGGAAGCGCGCAACGAGGAAATCGCATGTCTGTCTTGTTGGAATTGAGTATCTTCCCGGTGGATCAGGGCGAGAGCCTAAGCGCCTTCGTCGCGCCGGTGGTCGATCTGGTGGCCGCTAGCGGCCATCCCTACCAGCTCACCGCCATGGGCACGCTGGTGGAGACCGCCGACATCGACCAGGCCACCGCGCTGATCGCCGCCGCTCATCGCCTGCTGGCGGAACTGGGCTGTCGGCGCGTCTATGCCACCGCCAAGCTCGACAGCCGCGACGGTCCGCTCGGGCGCCTGAGCGCGAAGACCGCCAGCATCGAGCGACGACTGTCGGCCGCGGATGCAGTCCGGCTCGGCATGAATGCTGCTTTGTTCGCGCAACCGTCACCCCAATCAACGCCGGTCCCGAGCGGCCGCACCCGATGAGGCAGTCCCAATGAAGGTCGCCGTATTCTCCGATGTCCAAGCCAATCTGCCCGCCATGGAAGCCGGCGATCGAGCACATCGAGGCCTGGCGGCCCGATCTGGTGATCATGGCCGGCGATCTGATCAACCGCGGCCCCGACAGCCTTGGCTGCCTGGAATTGTTCGACCAGAAACGCCGCGAGTCCGGCTGGCTGCCGGTCAACGGCAACCATGAGGTCTGGGTGCAAGCACTGCGGCGCGCATGAACCCGCGTCGCCGGGGGAGCGCGAGATCCGCCGCTTCGCAGACTTTGCCTGGCGGCAGATTGCCGGGCGCGCCGATGCGCTGCGCGACTGGCCAGATCACCTCTGCCTGCAACCGCCCGGCAGCGACGCCTGGCTGCACGTCACCCACGGCACCATGGCGAGCAACCGCGACGGCATCACGCCGGGCACCAGCGATGAGTCGCTCGTCGGCAAACTGCCGGAGGGGGTCGCGCTGTTCGTCACCGGTCACACCCATCGGCCCCATCAGCGCCACACCCAGGGCATGGACGTGGTCAATATCGGCTCCGTCGGCTCCCCGTTCGACGGCGATCCGCGCGCCAGCTACGGCCAGTTCACTTGGCTTCAGGGCCGCTGGCACACCCGCCTCGAACGTTTCCCCTACGACCGCGAACGCGCCGCCCGCGACTTCGAGGATTCGGGCTTTCTCGACCAGGGCGGTCCGCTGGCGCATCTGGTGTACCTGGAATGGCAACGCGCCCAGCTCTTGATGTCGGAATGGCGCCGCCGCTACCAGCAACCGGTGCTCGACGGCACCATCACGCTGCAGGCGTCGGTGGACGACTATCTCGCCGGCTCGTAGTACGGCGAGGCATTCGCCAGCCGGGGGTCGCGCGGGACCAACCGCACCAAGGCAACCACCAACCGCGCTAGACTGCGCGGATTTTGTTCCAGGACCCGACACCCATGACCGACTCCGTCGCTTGCTGCGAACCGATCTACGCCATCAGCCGCTGGGGCGAGGGCTATTTCCGCATCAATGCCGCTGGACACCTGTGCGTGCAGCCAAACCCGGCGAGCGCCACCGAGATCGATCTCGCGCTGCTGGCCGCCCGGCTGCGCGACGAGGGGCTGTCATTGCCGGTGCTGGTCCGCTTCGACGACATCCTGCGGCACCGGGTGCGCACGCTGCGCGGGGCGTTCGAGGCGGCCATGTCCGGCGCCGACTGGCGTGGCGCCTATCGGCCCGTCTACCCCATCAAGGTCAATCAGCAAAGCAGCGTGGTGCGCGCGATCCTGAGCGGCGGCGGCATCGGCCTGGAGGCCGGCAGCAAACCCGAGCTCATGGCGGTGCTGGCGCTGGCGCCGGATGGCGAAACGGTGATCTGCAACGGCTACAAGGACCGGGACTACATCCGCCTGGCGTTGATCGGGCGCAGGCTCGGTCTGCGCGTCTACATCGTCATCGAGAAGCCCTCTGAGCTGGACCTGGTCATTGAAGAGGCGGCACGGCTCGGCGTCGAGCCCCTGCTCGGGGTGCGCGTGCGCCTGGCCGCGGCGGCCGAGGGCAAGTGGCAGAACAGCGGTGGCGAGAAGGCCAAGTTCGGTCTGTCCGCCAACCAGGTGCTGACGCTGATCGCGCGATTGCGCGCCGCGGGCGGGCTCGACTGGCTCAGGCTGCTACACGCGCACTTGGGCTCGCAAATCCCGAACCTGGCGGACATCCGCGCCGGCGTCACGGAGCTGGCACGCTTCTACGCGGAGCTATCGGAACTCGGCGCCGGGCTCGACACGGTCGACCTCGGCGGCGGCCTCGGCGTCGACTACGAGGGCACGCGCACGCGCGCCTACTGCTCCGTCAACTACGGCCCCGAGGGCTATGCCGAGACCATCGTCGAGACCCTGGCCGCGGTCTGCCGCGAGCGGGGCTTGCCGGACCCAGACCTGGTGACCGAGTCCGGTCGCGCCCTGACCGCCCATCACGCCGTGCTGATCACCGACGTGGTCGGCCGCGAGCAGGCCGGCGGTCTGCAGCCGATGACGCCGAATCCGGAGGCATCGGTGGACCGCGATCTGACCGCGCTGGAGCGGGCTCTGGAGTTGGCCTTGGTTGCCGCCGCGGGTGAAACGCCGCTGGAATTGTTCGAACGCGCCGAGTCCGCGCTGCGCTCGGCCCGCGAGCATTTCACCGCCGGCGGGCTCGGGCTGAGCGAGCGCGCCCGCGCCGACGAGCTCTACGCCGCCATCTGCCGCGCGTTGCGCCCGCGCCTGTCCCAGGCCAACCGCCGCCAGCGCGAGCTGTTGGACCGCATCAACGCGGAGCTGGCGGACAAACTGTTCTGCAACTTCTCGCTGTTCCAGTCGCTGCCGGACGTCTGGGCCATCGACCAGATCTTTCCAATCGTACCCTTGCAGCGGCTCAACGAGCTGCCGAGCGAGCGTGGCGTGGTGCAGGACCTGACCTGCGACTCCGACGGCTGCATCGCCAGCTACGTGGACCAGGACGGCATCGAGGCGAGCCTGCCGGTGCATGCCTTCGATCCGCGTTCCGAGACCTATCTGCTCGGCGTCTTCATGGTCGGTGCCTACCAAGAGATCTTGGGCGACATTCACAACCTGTTCGGCGACACCGACGCGGTCAACGTCCAGCTCGACGAAGCCGCCACCGACGGCTACCGGCTGCTGGAACCCGAGCGCGGCGACTCCGCCGACGAACTGCTGAGCTACGTCCACTTCCAGCCGCGGGAGCTGCTCAGCCGCTACCGGCGCCGCATCGACGCCGCCGACCTGGAGCGGCCGGAACGCGAACGCCTGTATCTGGAACTGAAGGCCGGCTTGTATGGCTACACCTACCTGGGCAGCCTGTGACGCTGGCAAGCCGTCGCGCTAGGGAGGGAAGTCTCAGTCGCCGTGATGGGTCCGTGCACGCAGCACCATGACAATGAGTTCGTCCTGTTCGATGCGATAGACAATGCGGTCCTGGTAGCTGAGGCGCATTGACCAATATCCCTTGAGGGGGCCGGTCAGGGGCTTGCCGGAGTGAGGAGCGATCGCTAGGCGGTTTCGCACGATGTCCTTGAGTTTGGCACGGAGCTTTTCGGTGAGCTTGGCGATGTCTTTTTCGGCCTGCCCGGTGAAGCGCACCCGGTAACGCGCCGGGGCCGTTACGCGGTCGATCATTGGGGCTCGCCAAAGACCTCATCGAACGATCGGGTAGCGCCGCCATCCGCCTCGTCGAGCGCCCGTTGGAAGGCGTCCTTGAAACCCGGTGCGGACAGCAGCGCTAGGGTCTCCATAAGGCTGTCGTATTCGGACGCCGACATCAACACGGCATCACCCTGGCGGTGGCGAATGTGGTAGATCTCGTGTCGCTCGTTGGCCCCACGCAAGAGATCGAACAGGCTAGCGCGGGCGTCGGTGGCGGTGAGGGTTGTCATGGCTGAATCAAGCGGTACAGTTTTTGGTACAGCTCAGGCTAGGTCCGGCGACAAACACTGTCAACTGAAAAATGGGCGACCCCTGTTCGTGTCGGCCAGTCCTCTGGATTCAGGTCTTTGGTCCTCTGCCCTTGGGAGCAGAACAGTGTGACGAGGCGCGCCGTTTCCGTGCCAGGCCCCCTTAGCGCCTTTGCGCCTTCGCGTGAGACTCTTTGTTCATCCGCGCCTCATCCGGTTAGGAATGTCTCACCCGAAGGCGCGAAGGCACGAAGGAATTCTTGTTCGCGCTTTGTGCCTTCTTGCGAGCTTCCCACCACGCCTTGGGTCCGGTGGCCGGAACGATCATCAAGGCCTTTGTGTCTGACGTCTTCCCCCATCCATGCTCACGCACGGGCAAGCGCGACGCATGGACCGAAATTGGTCGCCCTCAAGGTGTACCATAGACGGTGCGACGATAAGGCTGACCTATACCGGATAAACAGCATGCATGAATTGTCGATCTGCCTGTCGCTGCTCGACCAGGTCGAGCGTATCGCCCGCGAGCACGGCGCCGACCGCGTCGAGCGCATCCTGCTGCGCATCGGCCCGCTGTCCGGCGTGGAGGCACCGCTGCTGGCAAACGCCTATCCGCTGGCCGCCGCCGGCACCATCGCCGAACACGCGACGCTCGACATCGAACCGGCCGTGATCCGCGTCAAATGCACCGCATGCGGCGCCGAAACCGAGGCCGAGCCCAATCGGCTGCATCTGCGGCGCATGCGGCGACTGGCATACGCGCCTGGTCAGCGGCGACGAGATGCTGCTGGCCAATCTGGAACTGCGCATCCCGGATCGGGACAATGCCAGGGGACCCCGGGGACAACGCCAGACCGGCAGCCCCATCCTGACCGTTATAGTGTGACGGTCAGACACCTGTCCATACCTTGCCAGCCAATCCTCGGAGACGATCATGTGCGACACCTGCGGCTGTAATATCACCCCCGGCAACGAACACCTGGTCAGGGCCGATGGCAAGCACGCAAAGACCGCCGACGGCCGCGCCGCGGTGGAGGTTCTGCAGAGCCTGCTCAGCGAGAACGACCATCAGGCGGCCCACAACCGCTATCACTTCGACAGCCAGGGCGTGCTGGCCGTCAACCTGATGTCGTCGCCGGGCGCCGGCAAGACCAGCCTGCTGGAGGCCACCATCGAGGCGTTGGGGGCGGAGCTGCGCATCGCCGTGGTCGAGGGCGATCTCGAAACCGAGAACGATGCCGAGCGCATCCGCGCCAAGGGCGTCGCGGCGATCCAGATCGCGACCGGCAGCGCCTGCCACCTGGACGCGCACATGGTGCACGATGCGCTGCACCAGCTGGACCTGACCGGCGTCGACATCCTGTTCATCGAGAACGTCGGCAATCTGGTCTGCCCGGCCAGCTTCGACCTGGGCCAACACCGCAACGTCACGCTGCTGTCGGTGCCCGAGGGCGACGACAAGCCGGCCAAATATCCGGTGATGTTCCGCGCCGCGGACCTCGTGCTGCTCACCAAGACCGACCTGCTCGCCTATCTGGACGACTTCGATCCGGACCGCGCCGAGGGTTTCGTCCGCAACCTTGCCAGCACCGCGCCGGTGCACCGGCTTTCGTCGCGGCAGGGGAACGACGGCATCGCGGCCTGGCTCGACTGGCTTCGCAGCGAGGTCGCGGCCCAGCGTGAGCGTGTCGAGCAGGGCAAGACCCAGCGCCCGAGCATCCAGCCCGACGGCGCGCGCCTGCACCAGGGCGCGGCGCCCGAGAGTGGCGGTCATCAGCATCATCACCACGGGCACGGGCATCACCATGATCATCACCATGACCACGAGCACCTGCATGCCCATCAGCACGCGCATCGGCACGGCGACTGACCGGGCAACGCAACAGCAGAATCGCTGACATCAAGCCAACCAGGTGCGCGCCGAACTGAAGCATCCGCCTCGGTCGCTGTCAGCGCTGTCGATATCCCATGGCTGTAGTATCCTTGAGCACATAAGGCGACCGAGATCGCCATGGGCCGGGCGAGCCCGACAAGTGTTCCGCACAATCCGTCAACAACAACGCCGATGGAGGACATCCCACTGTGGCAACTACCCTGCGCCCTTTAGCCAGCGCCCTCGCGCTCGCGGCCACCATGGCCGCTGCCCCAACCCTTCACGCCGCCGGCTTTGGCGACATGTTCAATCCCGGCCGCTGGTTTGGGGGCAACAACAACGACTACGATGACTACTATGATGGCCCCTATGGAGGAGGTCCCTACGGCCCCCCGGGCTACGGCGGCTACGGGGTTCCCGGCTATGGCGGCTACGGTGTTCCCGGTTACGGCTATGGGGCGATGCCTTACGGATATGCGCCCGGTATCGCACCTGGTGTCGCACCCGGCTATGCAGCGCCCGCAGCCGCCGCGCCGGTCGCCCCGGCGCCAGCCGCCGGCAGCCAGGATGCGAAGGATCAGGAGATCGAGGCCCTGAAGCGTCGCATCGATCAACTCGAGAGTCGTCAGAGCGCCCCACCGCCGGGATCCTCCGGGGCGGAGGGCTGGCCGTCGGCTCCGGCCTTCCGCCCAATGGACCAGTACTAAGGCGATCGCCTAGTCGCGACGCAGTTGCCGGAGAATCCTGCGCCAAGGCGGTGCGGGCATTGATGGCAATCGCCGAACGATCAAGGCGCGTCGCAACCCATCAACATGAAGCGCTTGCTTCCCGGCAAGCGCGCAGCGACCCGCGACGGTTCGTCGCCTTCGACCCATCACGGCGCAGCTCAAGCCAGGTCACGGGCCGTCGGCGCACACAATCAACACCAACTCGCGCCTGACAGGCCCGCCGTCGTCGGGCCATCAACGAGGACAAGTATCGATGAGCATGAGAGCAACGCTGATCGGCGCCGTCGCGTCCGTTGGCATCGCGTCCGGTACCATCGCATTTGGCGCCCAGGCCGAGGAGTATGCCGTTTACGAGAGCGAAAGCAGCTTCGAGGACGTGATGGACGCGCTCAAGCTCGCGATCCAGGAGCGCGGCATGTACATCAACAACGTCATGCACATGGGCGAAATGCTTGAGCGCACCGGCAAGGACCTCGGCATGGAAGAACCGATCTACACCCAGGCCGACTCCATCGAGTTCTGCAGCGCTGTCCTGTCTCGCAAGATGACCTTGGAGAATCCGAGCCCGCATCGTCAACTGCCCGTTCATCGTCGCGGTCTATACGCTGCCCAACCAACCGGACGCCACCTACGTCGTGCACCGCGTCATCCCCGCCAGCGAGACCGATGAGAGCACAGTCATGCAAGAGGTTGCGGACATGCTCAAGGCCGTCGCTGAAGGCGCCACGAGCTGGTAGATCGAACGGTTGACCTCACCGCAACGGCTTCGGCGACGGAAAGCGACCGAAAGCAATCACACACGGCGCCCTGCCGTCTATTTCCGATCCCGCCGGCAAATTCCTCGCGTTGTCTTGATCTCGGTCTATCCTTGGACCGACACCACACCCGCCAAAGGGTTATATTTCATTGACAGGGAGCTGCGACCCTGTTCCACAAAACACTAATAAACCGATACAACAGACAAACGCCCGCAACAGGGCCACGTATACGCGAACCGAACCACCACCGAAGACCACCACAATCCGTGGAGGAGTGATATCGATGAATGCCATCCAGATCGCGGGCCGCGAGGTGCAGTTCAACAAGAAGGGACACCTGGTCAGTTTCGATGACTGGGACAACGATCTCGCCCAAGCGCTCGCCGCCGAAGAAGGCCTGACCCTGACCGAGTGCCACTGGAGCGTGATCGAATTCCTGCGCGAATACTACGCCTTCCATGAGATGCCGCCGTCGCCCAAGATCATGATCCGCAACATCGGGCATGCGGTCTCCAAGCACACACCCTGCACCCGCAAGAACCTCGAAAGCCTGTTCCCCAACGGCGGCTGCAAGCAGGCCTGTCGCATCGCCGGATTGCCGGATTACTACTGCCACTCCTGCTAATTACCGCCCTCCCAGGGACGCGGTCCACGAGCACCCAATCGAGCGCCCACCCGCGGCATGCTGGGTAGGCGCCGATCGGGCGCTAGCGGACGTCAGCGTGTCTTTTCAGCCACCCCGCTAGCTGTCGATCGCCGCCGATGTCCGGAAACACCTTGCTGCCAATTTCGCGCCTCAAGCCCCTGTCGCTGATCGTCCTGTTATGGCTTGGCGCAATCTGCGCCATGCTCTCGAGCTCGAGCACGTTTGCGGCCCCCAACAGCAGTGAACAGGCCCAAGGCGAACAGGGCGCAAGCGAAGAAGAATCGGTCAAGCTGATCCCGAATCGGCGTTGCCTGAAGTGCCACAACGACGAGGACGACAAGACCTCGGAACGCGACGACGGCACCATCGTCAATATCTTCATCGACGCCGATCGCTTTGAGCATAGCGTCCATGGCGAGCAGCCCTGCATGGGTTGCCACAACAGCGTCAAGAAGGCCAAGCACGAGCGGCCGCTACCCAAGAGCATCGGCTGCGTGCAGTGCCACATGCAAACCTGGGAAAAGCAGCAAGGCAGCGACGACCCCCAATACAAGCGCCTCGACGTGGTGTTGGCGCAGATCGACAGCTATATGAATTCGGTCCACGCCAGACCGAACCTGATGGATCAGTCCAAGACCAACGCCACCTGCTACGACTGCCACGACGCCCACAACGTCGGCACCGTCGGCAGCGCCACGCGCGCCGACTATCGCCAGCACAACCCGCAGATTTGTGGTCGCTGCCACGGCGAGCAGAAGGACCAGTACCTGACATCGGTGCACGGTCGCCCTGCGCCCGCGTCCGATGCGGACGCCGCACCGCGGCAGCGACACCGGCGGCGGAAACGCAGGGCTTAGGGCTGATCGCAACGGCCGTCGCCGCGGACGGTGGCGACGAAGACCGAGGGCGCCGGCGGTCATGGCGCGCGGCCGACGCGGCTCATGCTGGCACCGCCGCGGCGGTCTGTTCCGACTGTCACACGCCCCACAGCATCGACTCGCCGGACAAGGACACCGGTCAAGCTGATGATCACCGAGAACTGCGGCGGTTGTCACGAAAAGCAGGTGCGCACCTACGAGGCGTCCTACCACGGTCAGGTCGTGCGCGCCGGCTACGCCTATACGGCCAAGTGCTACGACTGCCACGGCAGCCACGGCATCATGGACGTGAACGACCCGGCGTCGAAGGTACACCCAGACAATCGCCTGCAGACCTGCCGACAATGCCATGAGGATGCCCCCGACGGCTTTCTCGGCTTCCACGCCCACGGCGACGCCAACGACTTCGAGAACTATCCCGAGATGTGGATCGCCCGGCGCTTCATGGACGTCCTGATCATCGGCGTGTTCGCGTTCTTCTGGACCCACATGCTGCTGTGGATCTTCCGCGAATGGCGCGACCGCCGCCAGGGCAAGGGCTACCGCGCGGACCCGGCGAAGCCCGCAACCGTCTATTTCCGACGCTTCAGCGTCGGCTGGCGCATCGCCCATGTGGTGCTCGCCATCGCCGTCATGACGTTGGTGCTCACCGGCACCGCGGTGTTGTTCTCCGGGCAGCCCTGGGCGCAGTACATCATCAATGTGCTCGGCGGTCCGCGGACGGCCGCGATCATTCACCGCGCCGCGGCGCTCACCTTCATTGTCGTGTTCCTCGGCCACCTGGTCGTGGTGGCCTGGAACATCGTCCGTGCCCGCGGCAAGTTCGAGTGGCTTGGCCCGACCTCGATGATCCCGAACCTGCAGGACATCAAGGACATCGGCAGCATGTTCAAATGGTTCTTCGGTCTTGCGCCACGCCCGAACTTCGACCGCTGGAGCTACTGGGAGAAGTTCGACTACTGGGCACCGTTCTGGGGCATGTTCATCATCGGCGTCAGCGGCCTGATGCTCTGGTTCCCAACGCAAACCGCATCGATTCTGCCGGGCTGGGTGTTCAACATCGCGACCATCGTGCATGCCGAAGAGGCGATCCTGGCCGCCGTGTTCCTGTTCACGGTGCACTACTTCAACGTGCACTTCCGCCCGGACAAGTTCCCGATGGATACGGTCATGGCCACCGGCGCCGTGCCGCTAGAGGAGTTCAAGCACGAGCACCGGCTGGAGTACGAGCGCCTGGAGGCATCCGGCGAACTGTCGAAGTATCTGGTCAAGCCGCCGTCGGAGCGTGCGACCCGGTCCGGGCGCAAGATCACCGGCTGGTTGATCATCATCGGCCTGATCCTGGCCGGTCTGGTGCTGAACGGCTATTTCGAGCAGTTCGGGAGCCACTAAACCTAGATCCGGCAGTTGATTGACGACGGACACGAAGAGATCGCCTGCGTCGCTCTCCATCGTCCCGCAGCCCCATGGTCCCGACGACATCGGCGGCGGACGCACCTTGCGCCTGTAACATCTCGGCCGATAGCAATGCTCGGGTCGCTGCATCCTACCGGTCAGCCGGTTTTTCCTTGCGTTCCTTGTGCCTTTGCGATTCAACTTAAGCGCTGGATAGATGAATTCACGTGGTAGGGCCGAGGGCGCGGCGAGCGCCACGGTCCAAAGCGCTCACGTGGTCCCGATGACGAAGAGCGGAGAGCGACCTACATCCGGGGAGGGTTCGCGGTGCAGGAGTTCTTCCTGGGGCAGATGGACTATTGTTCTTCATCTATGGATTGGCCTTTTTTCTGCTCGGCGCCTCTGCGCTAACGCTACGCGCGGACGCGTTTGCACGACTGCCCTGGGGCTGGCTGGCCGCCTTCGCGCTCAGCCATGGGGCGTCCTGAGTGGCTTGACCTAGCGGTGCTGAACATCGGGCGAAGCCCAGCGCTTTTGACCGTCAAGACCTTGGTGATGACCGCCTCGTTCGCCTTTCTGCTGGAGTTCGCACGCCGCAGTCTGAACAAGCCGCGTCCGCGGGTTGTGCTAGGACTCGGGCTGACATTGGTCTTACTGTCGCTGTTGATCGCCCTGGGTCTCTGGCGCAGGCTGCTTTGGCTCGATGTCGCGGCACGCTGTCTGCTCGGATCGCAATTACCCTCGGCCCAGGCGACCTCCGAGAAAATCCCGTTCCTCTACGCCCTAGGACTAGCCGGCATCATTTTGATACTGGTGCCCAGCGGCTGGGGCATCACCGAGACGCTCGGCCGTCAAGCGCTTTTCGAGACGTTACAACACGGGCTCCAGCAGACCCCCTTGGGCCTCCCGGATCATCGACCAGGAGATCGAGCCCATCGGGCAGGCCGCCCACCTGCTGGTCGTCAATGACGCCGTGACGCGACTGGCCAACCGGGGTTGGTTCCGAGAAAACTTCGCCCGCGAACTGAAAAAGGCCGACCGTCTCGGTTCCAAACCTGGCCCTTACCATGTTCGACATCGATCATTTCAAGACCATCAACGACCGCTTCGGACATCAAGCCGGGGACAGTGTCCTGGTGGCACTGGCCGAGCGGATGCGTGGGCTGATGCGTGCCTACGACATGGTGAGCCGCTGGAGTGGGAAGGAATTCATCGTGCTGCTCCCTGACACTCATCTGAACGGCGCCTGCCGAATCCTCGAGCGCCTGCGGGCGGAGATCGCCGCCATGGGCATCCCCGAGGTCGGTCGGGTCACCTGCAGCTTCGGCGTCGGTTTGATCAACCGTCAGGAATGCCTCCTGTTCTTCCCGCCATTTTTTGAACCACCGACATGAACCGCACCGAAGAGGCTCTGCCCACCAGCCTGCGCGACCGCCCCTACGACTGGCACGAACTGGCGCAGATGGTTCTGGAACATCGCCGGCCGCTGATCGTCGCGAACCTGCTCGCGCTGGTCGGCACCATGGTGAACGTTCCCCTGCCCCTGCTGCTGCCGTTGCTGGTGGACGAGGTGCTGCTGAACAAGCCCGGGACGCTGGTGGACACCATGAACTGGTTGTTCCCGGCGGCCTGGGTCGGGCCGATCTTCTACATCCTGATGGTCATGCTGCTGACGCTGCTGCTGCGGCTGATCGGGCTGGCCGTCGGAGTCCTGCAGACGCGCCAGTTCACGGCGATCTCCAAGGACGTGATCTATCACATGCGCCGGGACCTGCTGGCGCGGCTGCAGCGGGTCTCCATGGCGGAATACGAGACGCTGGGCGGCGGCGCCGTGGCGTCGCATCTGGTCACGGACCTGGACACCGTGGACCGTTTTGTCGGTGGTGCCACCAGCCGCTTCCTGGTCGCGGTGCTGACCATCCTAGGCACGGCCCTGGTCCTGCTGTGGATGAACTGGCAACTCGGGCTATTCATCATTGTGCTGAACCCGATCGTGATCTATGTGACCACGGTGTTCGGGCGCAAGGTTGGCGAGCTCAAGCGGCGCGAGATGACCGCGTTCCAGGCATTTCAAGAGTCCCTCGCCGAGACCCTGGACGCGATCCAGCAGATCCGGGCCGGCAATCGCGAGGCGTTCTACATCGGCCGCACCATCCGCCACGCCCGCGACATCCGCGATTTCGCTATTGCCTTCGCCTGGAAGAGCGACGCCGGCAACAAGCTGTCGTTCCTGATCCTGATGGTCGGCTTCGACCTGTTCCGCGTAATGGCCATGATCCTGGTGCTCCATGCCGGGCTCAGCATCGGCGAGATGCTGGCGGTGTTCGCCTACCTCTGGTTCATGATGGGCCCAGTGCAGGAGGTGCTCGGTATGCAGTACGCCTATCATGCCGCCGAGGCGGCGCTGTCGCGGATCAACGGGCTCATGACGATTGATCGCGAGCCGACCTACCCCCACGAGATCGACCCATTCGCCGGCAAGCAGACCGTGTCGGTCAGCATCGAGGACATTCGCTTCGCCTACGGCGATGGCCCGCCGGTGTTGGACGGCGTTTCCCTGTCCATCGCCGCCGGCGAGAAGGTCGCCTTCGTCGGCGCCAGCGGCGGCGGCAAGACCACGCTGGTGCAGGTGATCCTGGGTCTGTATCCGCCCCGTTCCGGGGTCGTGCGCTTCGACGGCGTGCCGGTGAAGCAAATCGGCATGGACCTGGTCCGCGACCATGTCGCCACCGTGTTGCAGCAGCCCGCCCTGTTCAACGACTCGGTGCGGATGAATCTCAGCATGGGTCGGGAATTGCCCGACGAGGCCCTTTGGCGGGCATTGGCCGTCGCTCAGCTCCGGGACGTGGTGAAGGACCTGCCGGCAGGCCTCGAGACACAGCTCGGGCGCAATGGCGTGCGTCTTTCAGGCGGCCAACGCCAACGTCTGGCGGTGGCGCGGATGGTGCTGACCGACCCCAAGGTCGTGATCCTGGACGAGGCCACCTCGGCCCTGGACGGCGACACCGAGGGCCGTCTGCACGCCGCGCTGACGGGCTTCCTCAGCGGACGCACCACCATCATCATCGCCCACCGCCTCAGTGCGGTCCGCCAGGCCGATCGGGTCTACGTGCTCGAGGACGGCCGGATCGCCGAGCAGGGACATCACGACGAGCTGCTGGCCGCCAACGGCCTTTACAGCACGTTATACGGCCGGCAAAAGGTGCCAGGTGCGTGACACGCAATGGAAAGCGGATACTCGTGCCCCCCTACCAAAAAACCCCGCATGCGCGGGTTTTGGTAAGCCTGAAACGGCAGGGACGTTAGGCGCTGGCGGCCATGCTGCCGAGGGCGTTGCGCCAACCGGGGAAGATCTGATCGGCATCGCCCGGGAACGACTCAAAGGCCCGTGCGAACTCGTGATGCTCCTTCGCCCATGCGATCGGGTCGGCACCGGCCTTCCAGCACTCGTAGGCCTGGCGCAGCGAGCGCGCACCCGCCGCCGGGCCGTCGATGTGACCGTAGGAGCCACCGCCGGCGGTGTTGATCAGGTTGCCGTGGCCGAGGTTCTCGAAGAAGCCCGGCAGGCGCAGCGCGTTCATGCCGCCGGAGATGATCGGCGTGGTCGGCTTCATGCCCAGCCATTCCTGGTGATAGACGGGGCCGTCGGCGCTGTCGCGCTCGATCATGTAGGCCATGATGCGGTCATCCGCTTCACCTTCCATCTTGCCGTAGCCCATGGTGCCGACGTGGATGCCGGAGGCACCCTGCAGACGCGCCATCTTGGACAGCACGAAGGCGGTGTAGCCGCGCTTCGCGCTCGGCGAGGTGATGGCACCATGGCCTGCACGGTGGTAGTGCAGGTATTGGTCTGGATACTGGCGGCGGGCGGTCGTGATCATACCGGGGCCGCCGACGTAGCCGTCCACCAGGAACGCGACCTTGTCCGCGTCGGGGCCGAAGGTCTCGAGGATGAAATCAGCACGAGCACACATCTCAAAGTGGTCGTCGGCGGTGATGTTGGCCGAGAACAGCTTCGCCTCACCGGTCTCGTCCTGGGCGCGCTTCATGGCATCGGCGACCAGCGGGATGACCTGCTTGGTGGGGGCAAAGACCTGGTTGCCCTGGGGCTCGTCGTTCTTGATGAAGTCGCCGCCGCACCAGAAGGCATAAGCGGCCTCGGCGAAGGGCTCCGGACGCAGGCCTAGCTTGGGCTTGATGATGGTGCCGGCGATGTAGCCGCCGTGCTGCACCGGGCGGCCGAGGATGCGCCACAACTTGCTGATGTCGGTGGCCGGGCCGTCGAACAGCTGCAATGCCCGCGGCGGCACGTGGAAGTCGATCATCTTCGCGTGCTTGATATCGCCCATGCCCTGGTTGTTGCCGATCGTCAGGGTCAGGAACGAGACCATCATCATGCGGCCGTCGGTCATGTTGCGGTCGAACAGATCCAGCGGATAGGCGATCCGCATATCCTCGGTCGCTTCGTCAATGTGGTAGACCAGCGCGTCGACGCCCTTGGTGAAGTCGTCCGTGGTGCAGACCTCCACGTTCGTTCCGGTGGACGACTCGGCCGCAAAATGAGCGGCGGCCTCCAGATAAGCGTGGCCGGGCTGCGGCTTCATCTTGTACGCGCACAAGATGTGGTTGCCGCCGGCAATCAGGTCTTCTTCTCTTAGGCTCAGGTCGGCGTAACGGGAGGATTGGTCGAGAGTGCCATGATGTGTTGTTCTCTCAGTGGTGCGAACGAGAGGTGCAACGCCCGTGCGATGCCCTTGGTGATCAAGATCACACAGATTACATGGTTAATAGGTCATAAGAAAAAGCGATTTTTCTTATATAGCCGATCAGCAATAACCTATTGGTTGTGCGGATTACTAGGTTTTTGTCGGCGGCGCGCCATCCGTTGTGTGTGGCCACGACAACAAGCGCCCGCGTTCCGCCGGCCGGTGCCGCTCCAACAGCTTGCGCAAGTAGATCGTCGCGCTGTCATGCACCCGGTGAGCACCGTCCGGCTGTAACTATGGTGCACGGTCATCTCGCAGGCGATCGGGTCGTCGAGCGCCCGACGCGCGCCCATCTCGAAACTACTCCAGCTCAGCAGATCCGCGTGCAACTGCCGATTCCAGCAGCGCCATTCGGTCGCGGTGACGCTGACCAAGTTTCCGGGTAGACCGGGCAGCCAGAACTGCAGTGTCGGACCAAACCGGCGCTGGGCCAATCTAGATAAGTTGAAGCACTCGGCCGGGATCTCGACGGGCCGTGTCAGAGGGAGGGCATCTTCCGGCATGGCGAACCTCGCAGGCTGTATCCGAGAGGATGGCGAGGCTAAAAAAATCGCGCCAGTAGCTTGGTTTTTTCGGGGCAGGAGGAACGCTTTTCAAACGTCTTCGCGTGCGATCGATTTAGTTCGGGATGGTGCGCGCCAGGCGGAAGCCGATGCTGCGATGGCCGAAGGCGGGACCGACGCGACAGCGATAAGCGGAGCGGAGATACCCCGGGTAGCCATACCAGGAGCCGCTGCGCAGCACACGGCGGGTACAGTTACCCTCAAGCCATGCGCTGCCGTCCGTGGGGGCGCCGGCGTAGCCCTCGTTCCAGCAGTCAGCGACGAATTCGTTGACGTTGCCATGCATGTCATACAAGCCCCAGGGGTTCGGCGCATAGCTGCCGACGGGCTGGGTCTGATGCAAATCCAGATTGGTCGGCTCCGGGCAGTCGCCGTACTCGAAGGTACCGTCGAAGTTGGCCTGATCGGTGCTAATGCAGTCGCCAGTGGAAAACGGCGTCGTGGTCCCTGCGCGAGCGGCATATTCCCATTCGGCCTCGCTCGGCAACCGATAATCGGTTCTTGCCGCCGCTGTTGTTCAGCCAGCGGACGTACTCGCGCGCCTGCTGCCAGGAGACATTGATCACCGGGCGCCGGTCGCGCCCCCAGCCCTCGTCGTCGGAGAGTGCCTCGCAACCTCCGTCGGCGACGCAGGCGTCCCATTGCGCAAAGGTCACTTCGTAACGGCCCATCTCGAACCCTGGGACACAGACCTCGTGCTGGGGCCCCTCGTCCTTATCACGTTCGGGCTCGTCATCGGGGCTGCCCATCATGAAACAGCCGCCTGGGATTGCGACCATTTCGATCTCCGGGGCAAGGCTCAACTCGATGGTCTGTTCGGTATCGATCGCGACATAAACGGTCCGCTCGACGGCATCGAAGCCCTCTTTCTCGGCGCGGATCAGCATGCTCACCCTGCGGCAAGCGGATCAGGAACTGTTCGCCCGGCGAAGCCGGCGAGGTCCCCTTGCGTTGACCATCGATAGACAACGCGGCATCGCCGGGAAGTGTAAAGACACGCAACACGCCTTGTGCCGATTCCGTCGCAGACGCGATGGTCGGAAGCAGACTCAAGACAAGGCAAGTCAGAAAGTGAAATCGCAGGCGCTGACTCATGGGGTTTGCCGGTCTGGTTGGATACTCGCCGGGTAGGCCGTCTGCGCGGATAAGACGCCCTAGCCGGACGCCAATTCCACGTGTCAAATTACCCCAAGGTTAGGCGTCAATTGCATCCATGGCAACCGCCAAAGCAACACCTGCCGCCTGGGTCCGGCTGATGCATGTACTGTT
Organism: uncultured Gammaproteobacteria bacterium; assembly: GCA_963695445.1. Lineage (GTDB taxonomy): Bacteria > Pseudomonadota > Gammaproteobacteria > Chromatiales > Chromatiaceae > Thiohalocapsa. Next base: position 37,978 of record CAVOGV010000042.1, read on the forward strand.
CGTCGTCAGCGCTGGTGCGCCGGACGATCTCGTACTCCCGGCAGGCGTCCCAGACCTCTTTGCGCTGCACGACGCACTTCTCTTCTCCCAGGAGTCGGCGGCCTCCGAAATTTTCATTCTTGGGCGAATGTCTGGCTCTTTGCGCAGGCTACGCTGAAGGTGTTCCAGTCGGCCCGCTGTAACGCGGTCTTTGCACCACTAGGTTCGGGGTCGGTACCCTAAGGAGCCTAGCAAAAGTAAGTTGAACACTTGGTGCGCGAGAGCTAGCCTTGCGAGCTAGCCTTGAGGTATGGATGCTACAACGTCTGTCAAAGCAAAATACGAGGCGTTATCGGGTCGGCTCAACGAAGCGACGCTGCGCTTGTGGGCGGCGGTTGAAGCGCGTTCCCTGGGGCGTGGTGGGGTGACGACGGTGGCGGAGGCGAGTGGATTGTCGCGCACGACCATCTACGCCGGACTGCGTGAACTGGAGGTTGCGCCGGGCAAGCCGGCAAGCGGAGGCGGGCGGATTCGTGCTGCCGGAGGCGGGCGCAAGCGACTGCCGGACAAAGACCCGACCCTGTTGTGTGATCTCGACGCCTTGGTCGAGCCGAGCACACGCGGCGATCCGCAGTCGCCGTTGCGCTGGACGTGCAAGAGCACGCCGCGCCTGGCCAAGGAACTGCAAAGCAAGGGGCACAAGGTCAGCCAGCGCGGCATCTGCGACCTCAACCGCAGTTTTCCCAGGTCATGCGAAGGGTTGTTGGCGGCCGCTTCCGAGAGGACCCGAACGACGTCGCCGGGGAGGTGGAGGCTATTAGCTGCGCCGTCGGCACGGCGGGACGCCGTCGGGGCTGCTCGCCTGCACCGTCGTCACCGGAGATGAAATAGGTATAGAGGGCGAAATCCGCCATCGAGTAATCGAGCTGTCCGGCTGCACCGTCAAAGCTGCGGCCCCGCTCCAGCACCACCGCCCGCCCAGCGCCGCCGCCCTGATCACGGTAATACGCGACCTCGCCGAGCACGATTCGCGGCGTCTCCTGGCGCCGATCCTCGATGAAGACACCGCGAAAGCGCTTGTCCTCACCCAACTCCCCCGCGTAGAAGGTAACGCCGCCGCCGTCCTGCTGGTAGAAACGCCCCGCCTGCAGGCCCGCCACCTGCGCCGCCTGATCGTTTTTCAGATCCTCGATCAGTTGAATCTCGGACGATGCATAGGGCTGCAGCACCAGCGACAGCCAGCCCGTCAGCAGCGCCAGCGGCAACGCGAACAACAGCAGCGAGCGGTAGATGCGAAACGGCCCCAGCCCGCCGGCGTTGAACGCGATCAGCTCGCTGTCGCGCGCCATACGCCTAAGCGTCACCAAGGCCGAGATAAAGAACGCCGGCGGCACCAGGCTCGCCGTATCCCGCAAGATTTGCAGGCCGAGAAACCGCAGTACCGAATCCGACGCCAGCGAGCCGACATCCACCTGCTCCAGCGTCCGCAGGAACAGCATGCTCGTCATCACCAGCATCAAGGTCGCCATGATGGCGCCGAAGACCTTGGCGACCTCGGCGATGAAGTAGCGATCGACGATGGTCAGCATGCGCACTCAGCGCGCGGGCGGTGAGGCAAGACCAACACGGCGCACTCGCGGCGGCAACCATTCTGGGGCGCGCTCCGGTGCGCAGCGTCACTGGCGAAGGGACGACGGTCAGCGGTGGAGGGACAGCGGATGCGAACCGTTGAGCGAACGCCGTCCGGAGAAGCGAAGGCCGCACAACCCGATCATCAGCATCGAAAGCGTGGCGGGTAGCGGCACCGGAGTCGGCGAGTCCGGATCCGGGGTCGCCTTCACGAACGAAATAAGGCCCATAAAGCCTACATTCGGCGAGAAGAGATCCATCTGGATCGAGAACACATCGGTCGGGTCAGCGCCGCCTGAGCCCGGTAAGGGATCAAAGACGCTGAAGGGAACATACACATCGCCCGAATCACCACTGTTCAACGTAACGGACGCCTTCGAGGTCGACGTCACCCCCGAGTCCACGCTGCTCAGCAGGAAATCGATTTCAAAAAGCCCCGTGACCACCTCGGGCACGCCGACCAGGAAACCCTGATTCGAGCCGGCATCGGTAATGTCGACGTTCAAACCAAAACCGCCGAAAAAACCTCCGCGGTTCCAAAGAACAGAGACCTGACTGGTCGCATTGTTGCCGTTCTGTATGCGCAAGCCAACGGATGGAAGAATGATAGACGCTGATCGCGCTCCGTCTTCCGATCCCATACCCTGGATACGCAATGCCCGACCGCCACCGATCACATCAGAAACCGACGGATTCGGCCCCTGAATGTTTGTACTGACTCCACCAGGACTAGACACGGAAACAACCTGTTGGGTTTGCCCACTCGCTACCGACTGAAAGTTGTCAACGATCAAGACAGCTGCAGGAGTTGGGCTAGCGACCGTAAGCGAAAGTAGCGCCGCGGCCGAACCCACCAAGTAGCCAACCCGAATCCTCATTTTCATATTCTTGTCTCGACAGCAGGGTCTCGGTTGTTTGACGCGCACAAAGAACGTTCCACTCTTTGGCCGCAGGATACACATTTCTCAAGTATCGTCAAGCAGGCCGCGGGCGTTCTTGGGGACGCATCACACGCAAGTGCGAACCTTAGTCTCGGCCACATTGTGTTCCAGCGAAGAGACGACTAAAATCGCGTTACCGTCACAACCACCCGCCCGCGATTTTCGGACCAGTTCATCGGCACCGAATAACGACCGCCAACACCGGTACCCAATCATGAAGCAATGCTTCCGCTTCCATCGGATGCGCTGGATAACCTGCGCTTGCCTCGCGTCAGTCTCCGCCACCGCACTGTCAGCGACGATCCGGGATGATCTGACACAAGCCGCTGGTATTGAGCAGACATTTACGCTACAGGCTCAGGCGGGCGGAGATTGCCCATCATCGGTACCGGACCCATTCTGCCCATTTGAAGATAGCACGAGCGACGAGAGAGCGTACACCGTAGTGGACGACAGCGACGCGTCCATATCGCTCTGCATTAGTTGGACCGGAAGCGCGAGCGTTAACCTAGTTCCGGCAGACGAACCGGACTCGATCTCGACGGTGGAGGCCGCGGCCGGCGGGGGCCAGGCCATCGCAAGCGGCTTTACTGGTGAAGCTTCGACCGATGTCTCCTACATTTTGCTGAATGGCAACCGTGACGACTTTGGAACCGTGGCAGCCTCCACAGATCCGCAGACTGAACGGCCTGAGACAGTCACCGTTGAGAAGCCTTTCACTGTAAAGGACGGGGACACCATCAGAGTTGACCTGGCGGTTGCCGCTGCAGCTAAGGTGAAAGCTGGCAGGACTGGAGGCGCGCTAGCGTCAAGTCAAATGACGCTAAGAATTGGGCCCTGTGCTAGCCCCCCGATACCTCCCACCCCCGTGCCAACCCTGTCGCAATGGTCGCTGATCCTGACCGCCCTGCTCCTCGCCGGGCTTGGTTACGTAGGGCTCCGGCGCCGTCAGCGGTGACAGGGTTGACAGGCGCGCACCAATTTCGTCGCGTTCGCCGTCTGACGCTGTTCCGTTGCCGACCGTGACCGTCATCTCCTGATCGGGACGCGGCAGCGGCACGGACCTCCCCTCGGGACATGCCATTGGGTGTTATTCGCAGCCCCGCTTCACCAGTCGCGATAGGCAATCGCTCAGTACCAAGAGCGTAACCCACGTCTGGCGTGAAGGCCCTTCCGGCCCTGCGATGGACGTCCTACCCAATCGTCACCCGCGTTGCCGGGAAACGCGCTCGCAGCTCGGCCGGCAGCGCCCTCTCCGCGCCGGCGTCGCCGTGCACCAGGATCACGTAACCGGGTTCGGCCGGCATCTGGCTGATAAAGTTGATCAGGTCGGTCTGATCGGCGTGGGCTGAATAGCCGCCGAGCGTGTGGACCGCCGCACGGATGTCGTACCGCCGGCCGTCGAGCCGAACATAGCCGCCGCGCGGTCCGTAGCGCTGGATATCGCGTCCCGGCGTTCCGGCCGCCTGATAGCCGACGAACAGGACGTCGTGGCGGGGGTCGCCTAGCATGGCCTTCAGGTAGTTGACGATGCGCCCGCCGGCACACATACCGCTGGCGGCGATGACGACGGCCGGGCGCGCGGTCTTGGCCAGATAGTCAACCATGCGCAGATGGGTGGCATGGTCGTCGACAGTGAGCAACTGTTCGAACGCGAGCGGATGACGTCCGGCATCCAACCGGCGCTTCGCCTCCGCGTCCCAGTGGGCCCGCAGCCGCGCGTAGCCAGCGGTGAAGTCGGCGGCCAGCGGCGAGTCAAGCACGATGTCGATGTCGTCCCAACTGAGCCCTGCCGCAACCCGGCGCTCGCCATGGGCGTGGATGATCCCCTCCAGTTCGTAGAGCAACTCCTGTGTTCGGCCGATACTGAAGGCCGGGATCAGAATACTGCCGCGGTTCGCGAAGGCATGCTCGACGATGACCTGCAGACGGCGACCGCGGTCCTTGCGGTCCTCATGGACGCGGTCGCCGTAGGTGCTCTCCAGCACCACGACATCGGCATGATCGGGCGGCTTCGCATCGGGCAGCAGCGGCGTGTGCGGTGCGCCGAGATCGCCGGAGAACAGGATGCGGGTCTCATCGCCGTCGTGTCTCACGCCGCACTCCACGTAGGCCGACCCGCCTGTCGCCCGACGGCAATTCGGTAGGTGATCGAGTGGCCGATCAGCTGATCCATCGGCCCGACCTCCAGGCCATCGCCGGTCAGATAGCTGTTCTCCGCGTCCCGCTCCAGCAGCGCCTGGCGTTGCAGAAAGCGCCCGACCCGTTCGGCGATGGTGTGCGTCAGCTCGGTAAGCTCGGCGGTGGTCGGGGCCATCACCGGGCGAAACCGCTGGAGCGTTCCATCGGGCCCGACGACATAGACCCCATCCAGGAACAACCTGTGGAAGTGGACGTTGAGGTTCAGCGCACTGCCGAATCGCTGGATCAGGGTCACCGCGCCGGTACGCGCCCGCTTGCGAGTGAACCCGGCCTTCTTGATCAAATGGCCGGCAATGGCACGATAGACGATGCCGAGCACCTGGCCCATGATTGCCGGACGGCTCGCGAACAGGATGCACTTTCGTCCACCGGAGGAAATAGCCTTCCATGGCGCCACATTCCAGTTCGGACTTCCTGTCCGGCCGTTCGGGGCGCTGCGTTTGTCCACCGGACAAACGGTCGCCCCTCACCCCATTGGCGTACGGGCTGCTCGGGAAACACCTCATCGACCAACAGCGCCGCGCTCTCGACCATGCGCCGCGCCCCCGCAGCTGGGGCAAAAGCCGCGCCGTCGACAACTGAACGCCACCAGGTGCTCAGCGTGGCAGGTGTCGCAGCGCACCCGCAAAAAGCCATGCTCCAGGCGCCCGCAGCGCAGGTAGTCCTCGAATTCCCGCTGCACGTAGTCCGGCAGGGGGCGTTCCTGCTCGGCCATCAGGGCGGCGAACGCCGGGTAGTATTGCTCGACGATCTGGTAGAGGAGCGTGTGCTCGGGCCGGTGGCGCTGGTAAGGGGCCGCGCCGCCGGCCCGCTCGGCAGTCGCGCCTGCCGGCGTGGGTGACATGATCGGCGTCCCCGGAAGACTGTATTATATACAGTCTAGCGCCGGATACATGGCTGGGTAGGCCAGATCGGTATATTGTGACTCGGACCTCGAAGACGCGCAGGCTGGGTCGGGAACTGCCGTTCGCGCCTACCTCTCCCTCAAGTAGGTGCAAAAAATTCTGACACCGAATATAAGCAATCGGTGTAGGTCCGCTCAGGGCCGATGCCGCTCGAGCCAGGCAGCATGGTAGCCCGGAACCAAGGGCGAGTTGTCTGACGCGCTTTGCAGCGAAACGTCCGCTTTCGGCAGGCCATTCAGGATCGCGGCCGCTTTGGCCGGTGTCCGCTTCGCGACAGGACCGGTCTGTCGAGCAGTCGATCCCCACCGACCGCAATCAGCGTTGAGTCGTCGCTGGGCTTCGATGGACGGAGGATCAGATCGACCGGAAGCTCACGGTCGTTCAACCGCCCGCGAACCTATGACGTTTTGGCAACACCGAGGGAAACCGAATCGATTCGCCTACTTCCGCTTCTGGCCGTTATGCAAAGCTCGCGATTATGCAAAGGTTCTTTGTTGACGTTCGCATAGGGCGAGGTTTGAAGCGGCAAGCCTCGCGTCCTCGCGGCTAAATGCTCGACATAGTCGCGCGGGTCTTCTGAAGTGCGGTCTCCACTGTTTAGGAGACCAGCATGCGAACCGATACACATCTTCCCGCTCCCAGCGCGGCAACCACGCTTGCCTCGGATTCAATCGGCGACGAATTACGCCGCTACGATGAACACCTACGCGACGTGCGTGGGCTGTCGCCGGGCACACGTCGTGACTACTTACGCATTACAGGCCGGCTGTTGTACCAACAGTTCGCAGACGAAGGCGTCGTGATCGCCAATCTGCACCCGGCTGGCATCCGGCAGTTTCTCGCCGACGAACTGGATGCGCATAAAACCCCTTCCCACGCCTCCGCTGTCGCCGCCGGGTTGCGCAGCTACTTGCGCTATCGCAGCACCTGCGGTGATGCGGTCGGAGCGTTGACCGCCGTCATCGCATCTCCGGCTCACTGGACGCTGGCGACCTTGCCGAAGACACTGACGGAGGAGGAGGTCGCGCAGTTGCTGAGTTCCTTCTCCGAGGTCCAGCGCTCACCGAAGCGCGGTTACGCGATCGTTCGGTGTGGTCTGGACCTGGGGCTGCGGGCCGGCGAAATCGCCGCTCTGATGATCAGCGATATCGATTGGCGTGCCGGGACGGTGACGCTGCGGGGAACCAAATCGCTGCGGCAGGATGTGCTGCCTTTGCCGGTCGAAACCGGGGAGGCGTTGGCCGATTATCTGCAGCACGAGCGCCCGACGAGCGCCAGTGCAGCGGTCTTTGTGCGCCAGCTCTCGCCGCGCGATCTCCCCATGTCATCGTCCGCCGTGCAGAAGGTGATCGCGCGTGCCTTTCGGCGCAGCGGCCTGCCGTATTGCGGATCGCATCGACTGCGACACACCTTCGCTTGCCGTCTCGTGGAGCATGGGAGTTCGCTCAAAGAGGTCGCCGATCTGTTGCGCCACCGTTCGCTGACCACCACGCAGATCTACGCCAAGCTCGATACGCCGAAACTCGCGATGGTGGCGCTGCCATGGCCCGGGAGCAGCGCATGAGCGCGCCGATCCCACTGCAGGCCAGCGTGGATGACTATTTGGCGGAACGCCGTCGGCTTGGTTTCACGCTGCGCGCGCACGACAGGCTGCTGGCGGACTTTGCGACCTTCGTCGCCGATCGGCAGCACGACGGCCCCCTCACCGTCGCATTGATGGTCGATTGGGTGCGGCGTGCGAAGGCGGGTCTTGGCACACCGGAAACCTGGTATCGGCGGATGGCGAAACTGCGTCCGTTCCTGCGCTATCTGCAACAGTTCGAGCCGCAAACCGAGCTCCCGGAGGAGGCGATCTTCGGCCCCGAGCCCGGTCGCGTCGCACCGCACATCTACCACGAGGAGGAGATCGTCGCGCTGTTGGACGCCACTGGCCAACTCGGCCCACCCGGCAGCCTGCGTGCGGCGACGTTCGCAACCTTGTTTGGTCTGATGGCGGCAACCGGGTTGCGCGTGAGCGAGGCCATTCATCTGCAGGATGCCGACGTCGATCTCAAGCGCGGGATGCTGAGCGTGCGCGAGAGCAAGTTCGCCAAGTCCCGCCAGTTGCCGTTGCATCCCAGCACGGTCGACGCGCTGGCGCGCTTCCGCCGACGCCGACGGCGCGACATCCCGACGACCGACGACACCGCGTTCTTCACCGGCAGTCGTGGTCGGGGTCTGGGGCCGAAATTAAGGACTGGTGCCGTGCAGCGGTCCTTGGCCCTCGGCGCTTGGGCCGCTCAGAGCAACCCACGGACCTAGCAACACATCGCCGGCCGTACGCTCGACGGTCTGATGCATCGCTTCGCTAGCGTTGGCATGGTACATGGCGGAGACACCGACCGCGTACCTTCGCCAAAGGCGTTCGTGGCCAGGGCCTTGCACAGCAGGAACTAGGCGCCCGCCGGATCGTCCCCAATCTTAAAGCGAGCGGGACCGAAGCAATACCGCTCCCTCTACGCCCCCAACGGGTGCCCGACTTGGCTGCTAGTGGGGTGCTTTGGTCGGCCACTTTTCCATGTGCCTGCGCATCACATCCTTAACCGCATCTGGCACGTTTTGGAACGCCGATTGCCGCATGCCGTCGGCCAGGAAATCCGGCATGTCATAGGGCAGTCGTCGGCTCATTTTTCGGAACGTTCGGTCCATGAGTTCCGGGTCGAGCGATCGGGTTGCGGCGATGCCAGCATTGAGATTGATGACGCGCCATGGACGCCAGGCGTCACCACGGTCCTCGTCGAGTTGCAACCTCGACCGATGCCGCCTCAATGACCTCTTCCATGAGGTCGCACAAGGAACGCAGCTCGTCAGTTGCGCTGGTGGCGTTCACGATCATGCCGAAACCGTCGGCGGTGCCCTCGAGGTTATCGATGGTCGCGCCGCGGCGAGCGACCCAAACCCCCATCGAGGCAAACATGCGCGCAACCGTGTCTCGCTTGTCCATGATCTCGACCTTGCGCACCAGGAAGGCGAGCCGATCGAGCAAATCCAAGCCGTAGGCGCAGAATTCTTCCAGTTCTTCCTGATCCAGCTTCACCGCGCCAGCTTCCAAGACCCCGGCGACCTGAAAGAAATCGGACAAGGCCCGCGCAAGGGCGATCGGGCCGGATTGATCCTCCATGATCGACTGCGCTTCCTCGCTCCTGGCGAGCACCGCCTGCGTGACTTCCAACGCGAGGTCGGAGATGGCATCGTTCTCGATCCTTAGGACGTTTGTCGACAAGAGAGATCACCTGCTGGCTAAAATGAGTCAAGATTGCGTGTCTGCAGCCCGTTAGATAGCGACTATGCCGCCTCACACTTAGACGCTCGGAGCTCGGGATGCTCCATCGGTTCTTCAACGGAGATGAATTGAGAGAAGCCCTCGGACGAGCGGGCGATCGACACCCCGCCCGGCCCTGGGCATGCAGATGCCTTGACCTCGACCAAGCCCATCTGACATCATACGGGACTGCACGGACTTTCGATCCCCACAACACGTACCACTCCGGAGACATCCATGACCGAAACCAGCACAGACATCATTTCCGACGGTAAGTACGTCGAGCTCACCTACGTCGTGCGAGACAGCAAGACCGGCGATGTCCTGACCGAAATCTCTCGCCCCCTCAACTACGTTCACGGAGTGAATGAAATCTTAACACCGACGATCACCCAGGAGCTGAAAGGCAAGACGCAAGGTGAACGCGTCGACCTGCTCATCGACTGCAACGAACTCTACGGTCCGAGAGACGAGTCTCTCGTGATCACGGAAAAGACTGCTGCCGTGCCCCGCGAGTATCGCCAGGTCGGCCGCCAGTTCTTGATGGAGAACAATCTAGGTCAAATGAAAAGCTTTCTGGTGACCAAGATTGAAGGAGACACGATCACCTTTGACGGCAACAACCCGCTCTGTGGCAGGGAGGTCATCTACCAGGTGAAGATCCTATTGGTTCGCGATGCGACGGCTGAAGAGAGGGAGTACGGCGGTAAAGTCGAGGCCAGCCCTCAGGAGTGAGTTTCGCGGAGCGAATGCCGCGGAATCAGTTCCGCGGCGGCCTTAGCTTGCGGCAACTAAGGCGATTTCTGTCAAATCTCATACCAGCTGACTTGTCTTGACGCCCGCCTTCAAGTTGTCGGCACCGGCAGTCACATAGCCCGGACTAGTGCTCCTGCCGGTGACTCCTTAGACAGGCGAACCGTCAATCCGGCGTCATCTGGTATGAGATTTTCCGCCAATCGCCTAGGCAGCTAGATCAGGGCCGCTTCGGGGTCTTGTACTCGACCTCTTTCTGCAGCTGGTCCCAGTTCGTCTGATAACCAACGAATCCCTTCTCATTCGGCTCCATTTGCTTGGTCTTGAAATAGCGCACCTTGCCTTCAGGAACTTTCGGCCTGCTCTTGGGTTGCTCGCTCATGAGTCACCTCCTCTCGAGGAATGTCACTGCGGATTGAAGGGAACGCGCCAATGATCCAGCGCGCGCCCCGTTTGGGGATTAACTTTTAACACTGTACACTTGACTCAACAGTGACCTGGGCGACTCGATAACTGACTGGGTGGCGCCTTTCGCCAACAATGATCGTGCAGCGAACCGCCGAAGCAGATCGATCCAAGCACGATCATTAGGCCCCCTCTTCTGCCATGCTGCGCAAGACCTCATACACGAACTCATGCGTGTATGAGTTCTCGCCACAGTGAGTCAATTCATCATCGGACGTGCGAAACGTCAGGAACGGGTGGACTTCGGTCTCCGTCCACTTCGATCGCCGACGTGTCATCGATCGTGCTGGCAACACTGAAAGCGATGCTCGCTGTCAGATCTTCCAGCTTGGTGCCAGTGATGCCGGCCTCTTGCAGCTTGACCCGGATGCTCTGGACCAGCTCGCGGACCAACATCATCTGTTGTTCGTCGAATCGTTCGGAATCGAGATTCAGCTGCATATTAAATCACCTGTGTCCTAGAAGGTTCTCGCGCGGGCGTGATTGGCTCACTCGCTAAAGCGGCACAGCCTTCACACCTGGAACCTCAGGAGTCTTCTCGACCTTGCCGCCGGCTGCTGCTTCCGCTTCCGTCGCATTCCGAACCGTTAAGATCTCAAGCTCAAACACGACTTGCCGACCGCACAACGGATTGTTTCCATCAATCGTCAAGGTCTTCTCGTCTATCCTCGTGACCAGGAAGTTCCTTGTCTTACCCTGGTCGCTCTCCATGACAACGGTCGTGCCGACTTCTCTGTATGCTTCGGGCACGTTCTCGATGTAGTCGGTAATGACTAAAGACTCATCCCTGGGGCCAAACAGCTTGTTGCAGTCCAATTCGACGGAGATCGTATCCCCAACCCTTTTTCCCTCCAGTTCCGCCATGACTTGAGACGACAGCACGTCGTTAACGCCATGGACATAGCCTAAGGGAAAATCGACTGCCGTCAGCACATCGCCAGTCTTGGTGTCGATGACTTTGTATGTCAGCTCGACGTATTTACCGTGTTGAATTGTTTCTGTCATATCTCTAGAAAATCGATGCGGCGAAAATACGTACTTCCCCCTTCTCATAGCCGAGAACCATTCTTCCCAGCCACTCCCCTTCTTTCTCCGTGCTTCGCACGCGATAGAGTACGGTCACATGCTGGCCACGTCTGATGAGGCCGAGGAAATCCCGCTCTTCGACCAGGTTCCGAGACAGTTCGCTGTGAGCAAATTGCTTGCCGAGCTCAACTTCGTTCAATCCAAGCAGCAACTCGTACGAGAACTTTTTAATAAATTTACCGTACTGACCTTTGTTCGAGAATTTGATGAGCTCGTCCCACATCGGATGAGCGATTGCGAGAATCTCTTCGTCTGACTGATCGATAATGTTCATTTCACATCGCCATCTTCAAGCGTATCAGGTTTCTAATAGCGGACTCTTGCTCAATCCGGCGAGGTAGAAGCGAAGAGACCAGCTCACTGTACATTCGCCATGTGCCGTTGCTTCACCGCCCATGACGACCGTCTTAGCGCTGGTCTCGCCAACGTAGCTTCAGCAGGAGGAGAAGTGGGGCCCCGGTGTTGGGACCCCAGCTTCGCGAACTGCCTAAGCAGCCTTAGCCTTGGGCGTGGGCTTGTCTTCGATCAAGTGGTAGCAAGGCGCCTTTTCCATGGTGTATTCGCCGGTCTCCGGATCGCGGCGGGACACCGTCAGCACATGCCAGTTCTCGTCGTCCACCCTCATCGCGTCACCGCGGTAGTAATAACCCGGCCAGCGCGTTTCCTTACGGAACAGGGTGTGGTGCATCACCGACTCGGAGGTGAGATGGCGATGCTTCAGCTCCCAGGCACGCAGCAACTCATGGATGTTCTCGGCCGCAATCTTCTCGAGGTCTTCTTCCAAGAGCTTGAGCTTCTTCAGGCCGATGTTCAGCAGCTTCTCGTTGGTCATGTAACTGACCGTTACGCCGCCGCAATACTCATCCATCAGCTTCTGCAGACGATCCAGACCCTGGCGGGGGTTGATGTAGTTCGGGTTGACCGAACCGCCGGTGATCTCGTTCCGATAGATCTTGTAGTGCTCCATCGGCTTGTAGACTTCTTCCTTGCGACGGTTGATCTGAGCGTCAGAGACACGGATGCCCTCGCCCTTGCCGTCGTCGATGTACTTGCAGGCAGCCTTGGCTGCAAGCCGGCCTTCGGTGAACGACCCGGACGAGAACGCATGGGGCGTACCACCCACCGCGTCACCTGCACCGAACAGACCTTCCACGGTGGTCATGCGGTTGTAGCCCCAGAAGTACTCATCAGGGGAGACGTCCTCGGGACCGGAGCACCAGGCCCCACAACCGGTGGCGTGAGAACCCATGACGTAGGGCTCGGAGGTCGTCAGCTCCGGATTCTCGTACTTCGGGTTGACGTCGGTCGCTGCCCACAGCACGGCCTGGCCGACGGTCATGCCCAGGAAGTTGTGCCAGCCGATCTCTTCGAGATGCGGGTCCTGGAACGCCTCCATCGTCACCATGTGGATCGGACCACGGCCGGCGTTGACCTCGCTGATGAACGCGTGATTGCGCAGGCAGGTGGGAATCGGGCGATGCGAGACGTGCGAGGCCTCGAGGTCCAGATAACGCTTACCGACCATCTCCTCCAGGGCCGGGAACCACTTGGACTCGTACTCCTCGCCCATGCCGTTCTGGGTGTAGGTCTTCAGGTGCAGGAAGTAAGCCCCGACCGGACCGTAGCCGTCTTTGAAGCGAGCGAGAACGATTCTGTTCTCCATCTGGGTCATCTTCGCGCCAGCGCCGATCATCAAGCCATAGGCGGAGCCAGACGACCAGGGGGCATACCAGACACGACCAGCGCCTTCACCAACCGAGCGCGGCTTGAAGATGTTGGATGCGCCACCGGCGGCGACAACCACAGCCTTGGACTTGAACACATGGAAGTTGCCGGTGCGTACATTGAATCCAACGGCGCCGGCGACGCGGTTCTCCTTCGATTCGTCCATCAGGAGATGCGTGACGCAGACACGGTTGAAGACCTTGTCGGCGGACTTCTTGGCGGCCTCGGCGACGATCGGCTTGTACGACTCGCCGTGGATCATGATCTGCCAGCGCCCCTCGCGCTGGTAAGCGCCAGTCTTCGGGTTGCGCATCAGCGGCAGGCCCCATTCCTCGAACTGGTGCACGGTCGAGTCCACGTGACGAGCCATATCGAACAGGAGGTCTTCCCGGACCATGCCCATCAGGTCGATGCGCGCGTAGCGAACATGGTCTTCCGGATTATTCTCACCGAAACGAGTGCCCATGTAGCAGTTAATTGCGTACAGCCCCTGAGCCACCGCACCGGAGCGATCGATATTCGCCTTTTCAGCGACAACGATCTTCTTGTCTTTGCCCCAGTAGCGGGCCTCGAACGCGGCACCAGTGCCGCCCAAGCCTGCGCCGCACACAAGGATGTCAATGCCATCCTCAACAACTGTCTTGTAAGCCATTATTCGTACACCCCTGTTTTCAGTTGGAGCTTGTTGGATTCGAGTGTGTGCAGACCGCCATCATCGAAGCGAATGTATTTCGGCTCGTTGAACAAGTATTGGCTGTTCCGCATTTCGTCGCTCGGAGGTGGCACATCCGCCAGCTGCGGGATGTGCTTGCCCCAGGGCTTCGTTGTGATCGGTGCCAGGAGATCCATATCCTTTTCGCCGTTGCGGAAGATGATCCGCCAGGCGATGACGCCCTTCTCCTCATCACGACGGACCCGTACCGAGTGACCGAGCGGCGCAAAATCCGCATAGCCCCGAACGTCGATCGCGTTATGCGGACAGGCCTTGACGCAGGAGTAGCACTCCCAGCACATGTTCGGCTCGATGTTGTACGCGCGACGCACCACCGGATCAATGTGCATGATGTCCGACGGGCAGATGTCAACACACTGGCCGCAACCGTCACAGCGAGTCATGTAGACGAAAGTTGGCATATTGAATTCCTCTTGGTGACGTGAGGGGTGACTTGTGTCAGCGACTCAGACTCAGTAGTGGTTTGGCGCTTCGCGCTTGATGCCGAGCCCCATGTTCGGCGGGTTGGCACCCATGTATTCCGGGATGTCGGGGAAACGTTCCTTGCACTCCGCACTGGACAGGTCGGGAATGTCGGGCAGCTTGTCGCGAGAGCCGTCCGCCACGGCGACTTTCTTCTGGAACGCAGCCGCCGGCTTGAAGAACATGTGTGCGAACTTCGACCACAGAATCGTGCTGAACAGCGTGGTGGCCGCGACAATGAAGATGATGAACGCCAGCATGCTCACCACCGAGGTCGAGCCGGTGCTCGCCTGCATGAGCGACCAGATCAACGCGAAGGTCGCCATCAGCAGGAGCGCAACGATAAACAGGTCGGACTGGTGAACGTTGTGCCACTCGTTACCCTCGGAACGCACATCGACACGGATCTTGAACCAGAACCAGTAGCCCCCGATGCAGATCGAAAGAGCGCCTAGGTGCCACAGCAAGGCCACCAAAGCCTGAGCTGCCGCCTTCCGCGGCTGGGAGGCCAAAGATCAAAATGGCCGTTGTCACCACGAAGAAGATGAAGCCGTACATCGTGAACAGGTGCGAGACCCGACGCTCAGGGTTCGCAAATTCGCTTGAGGTCAGCACCTCGCTCGTGAACGTGTTCACCGCGATACCGATCTTCTCGCCGCCACCGACTTCGCGCTTGGCGAGCTTCTTCAGCGACTGCCCCTTCTCGAAGAAGTACTTAGCGCTCTTTTTGTGCACGACATCGAGCAATGTACCGCCGATGACCAGAAGGACCATCAGAACGACGTACGCTTGCATGACCCCCGGATCAAGCGGAAGGTTCGCGGACAGAACCTCGAAAGGGTTACTTGTGAACATTGGATGGTGACTCCACTTCAGTGATGAGCGAGACTATCTCTTGGAAAAGCGACCCGATTCGCCCTCGCATCAGGTCGACTGGCTAGGCCGACGGGACGG
>CAVOGV010000043.1:0-66794 GCA_963695445.1 uncultured Gammaproteobacteria bacterium
AGCTCGACCAGCAGCACGCCGAGGTGTTGGCCATGGACCGGGTCGTGCGACAACACCGAATAGTCCAGGAACGCCTTACCGCCCAGCAGCGAGACCACGCCGACGCCGCCGTAGATCAGCACGCCGAGGGCGGCGAGGCGATGTAGCCAGCTGGGAGGCACCACCAGGCGTGCGTTTCCCTCGCCAAACACCAAGTCGTAGAGTACGAACCCGGTCGCGAAGATAACGCCGGCCTGAAAACCGCCACCGGCGCCGTAGTCGCCATGGAACTGGACGTAGAGGGCGTAGAGCAGGATCAGCGGAATCAGCATCTTGACCACGACCCGCAGCACCAACTGGTCGCCGATGGCGGTGCGCCCAGGCTTGGTCTCCGGGGTTTCCTGGATACCGAGCAGCAGCAGGACCGCGAGCCCCGCGGTGAAGATCACCACCGTCTCGCCGAAGGTGTCGTAGCCGCGGTAGCTGGCCAGC
The DNA here is from genome assembly GCA_963695445.1 of uncultured Gammaproteobacteria bacterium. Classification (GTDB taxonomy): domain Bacteria; phylum Pseudomonadota; class Gammaproteobacteria; order Chromatiales; family Chromatiaceae; genus Thiohalocapsa. The sequence continues at coordinate 472 of CAVOGV010000043.1, forward strand.
ACGGCTGTTACCATGTTGGGCATGCCGACCTCGACCGCCCCCTGCTCGATGTAGCGCGGTGCCACGTGCTGATGCACTGGCGCGTTCGGGTCGCCGAGCAAGGGCGCGTCGAGCGTGCCGAAGATCAGCGCGGCACCGGTGACACCGACCACGATCAACGGCAGCAGCGGGCTGTGCTTGGCCCGTTGCTCCCATCGGCTAGTCAGTCGCAGGCTGGACAGCATCAGCACTGTGGTGACACCGGCGCCGACCGCGGCCTCGGTGAAGGCCACATCCACGGCGTCCAGATCCATAAACAGTGCAGCGGTCATTAAGCTGTACACGCCGAATAGCATGACCACGGCGAACAGGTCGTTCAGCCGGATCGCGGCCAGCGCGATCAGCACCAGGAAACCCAGCAGAACGACGTCGATTAGGCCTTCGATGACGCGTCCTCCTCCGCTGCCTGATCGCTACCGCGTGCCGTCTTGGGATAGCCTCCGTGCAGCGCAGCCTTGGCCATGGCGTGGGTCGCGGTAGGGTTGGTCGCGAGTACCAGGATCAGGATCATCAGGACCTTGAACAGGTCCAGCGACCAGTCCATCTGCAGCATCAGTCCGGTCAACAGCAACGGCGCCGCCAAGGTCTCGGTAACGCCGGCTGCATGCACGCGCGAGAAGAAGTCGGGCAGTCGCAGCAGCCCCACACCACCCGTGATGCACAGCAATCCGCCTGCCAGTAAGCAAAAACCGCTGAACCAATCGACTATTTCGGTCACGACCGACCCCCGTCGCCGCCATTGTCGCGCGGCATGCCGCTGTATTCGAAAAAGCGCATCACGGCGATCGTGCTAACGAAGTTGACCAAGGCGTACAGCAGCGCGATGTCCAGGAAGCTCTCCCACGACAAGGCGTAGCCGCCTAGCGCGATCAGCAGCACGGTCTTGGTGCCGAACAGGTTGGCGGCGAGCATGCGATCGTAGGCGCTCGGACCCTCGAACGCACGGATCAGTGCGAGGACCATGGTCACGAGGACCGCGATGATGGCGGCACCGAGCATCATGTCAAAACCGAGGGCGTCATGTCAGAGCCCGAGGCGTCGGATTCGACGCTCCATTTCGCCTTCGCGCAGTTCGTCGATGCCTTCCTGAGACAGTGCATGGATAATGAAGTGATCGTCGCACACGTCGGTCGTCAGGGTGCCCGGCGTCAAGGTAATGGAATTTGCGTACAGGGTCTTTTCGAGCGGCGTCGTGACCTGGGTGTCGAGCCGCGTCCAGAGTGGTACAACCGGTAGCTTTGGATCCCAGATACGACGTGCCAGGTCGATATTGGCCTTGATGACGCTCCACAACAGCCAGGCCAGATAGAGAAACAGGCGGAAGCCGGGGCGCAGCGCGACCGGCTCCTGGTCGACGCGGTCCATGCGCCGCTGGAACCAGGCCACCAGCAGCACCGACGCCAGACCCAATCCGAGCAGCAGTGGCGTGTAGTGGCCGGAAAGCAGCAGCCAGAACACACTCAGCACGGTCAGTAATAGAAGGTTTCGCATAGCGAGGAATCGACCGGTAGCGCGGATCGCGGCACTCCCGCATGAGTGTCGCAGCCGTATCAAAGCCCGCAAACTACCGAAAAGTGCACCAGCTGGCAATGCCCCGGGGCCGGCCCTGACAACCCCGTCAGGCGGAACTCATTCTTGTTGAGGCGATTGCCGGAAAATCTTGTACCAGATGACGCCGGATTGAGGTTCGCCTTCTAGGAGCACCGGTAGGAGCATAGCCGGGCTATGTGACTGCCGGTGCGACAACGAAGGGGGGCGTCAAGACAAGTCAGCTGGTATGAGATTTGACAGAAATCGCCTTAGCCCGCCAGAACCCGCGGCCGTCTGGTCGGCGCGCGGGTTACCGGGATCAGCCCGCGACCGGCACCGAGAAGGTCCAGAAGTTGACGACGAAGTGGCAGATGATGCTGGCCACGTAGCCCAGGGCAATGTAGGGCGTCCAGCGCAAATGTTCGAAGAAGGTGTAGACGCCCTTCGCCTGCCCCATCAGCGCAACACCCGCCGCCGAGCCGATGGACAGCAGGCTGCCGCCGACGCCGGCCGTCAGCGTGACCAGCAGCCAGTGGCCCTGGGTCATATCCGGGTTCATCGTCAGCACCGCGAACATCACCGGGATGTTGTCGACGATGGCGGACAGCAGACCGACCATGATATTGGCAAAGGAGGGACCGACATCGACATAGGCGAACTGAGAGACCAGCTCAAGATAGCCGATGAAACCAAGCCCGCCGACGCACAGAATCACGCCGTAGAAAAAGAGCAGCGTATCCCACTCAGCTCGCGCCACCTTGTTGAAGATGTCGAACGGCATCGAGTCTTCGACATTGCCGACCTTGACCGTCGACATCTCGCGGGTCTTCATCAGGTAGTAGCCGAAGAATTTGAGATACGCCAAGCCGGTCATCATGCCGAGCACCGGCGGAAGATGGTAGAAGTTGTGGGCGCTCACCGCCGTTGCGATGGTGAGCAGGAATAGCAGCACGATGCGCTTGGCGCCGCGTTTGGTCTTGACGACCTCATCGCTCGGCGGCGGTGTTTCGTCGGGTACCGCGCGATGGAGAAAATAGGCGGGTACGAGGTAATTCACCAGCGCCGGAAGGAACAGCAGAAAGAAGGTCTGGAATGGGATGATGCCCTTCTGCCAGACCATCAGGGTGGTGATATCGCCGAATGGGCTGAAGGCGCCGCCGGCATTGGCGGCGATAACGATATTGATGCAGCCGAGCACGACGAAGCGCGGCTTGTCTGCGCCAACCGACATCACCACCGCGCACATCAGCAGCGCCGTGGTCAGATTGTCCGCGACAGGAGAGATAAAAAAGGCCAGAAAGCCGGTCATCCAAAACAGCTTGCGGTAGCCGTAGCCGCTGCGGATCAGCCAGGATCGTAGCGCCTCGAAGACGCGTCGTTCCTCCATGGCGTTGATATAGGTCATCGCCGCGAGCAGGAACAAAAACAGCTCAGCGAACTCCATGATGTTGTGGCGCACCGCGATCTCGGCGGCGTGCGGATCGCCGTGATGATCGGTGTAGTAGATAGCGATCAGCAGCCAGATGATGCCGGCGGCCAGCACGACGGGTTTGGACTTACGCAGGTGCGTGAACTCCTCTCCCATCACCAAGGCGTAGGCCAGCACGAAGACGGCCAGGGCGCTGAAGCCGACCCAGGTGTCGGTAAGATCAAGTCGTGTTGATGGGTCGGATGCGAAGACCAATGATGGAATCGCGTAGAGCAGGACGACGAACATGGCCTTAACTGCCGGATGTTGCATGGAATCTCCTAGACATAAGCGATCTGTGTTCAGATGGCGGCTGGACAGGCTGGCCATCTCGGTCGATCTCAACCCTTGCACCACAGGGGTGCGGAATCAGGTTCCATCCGCGATCACGGCGCGGCACCACCCCGGAAGAGGAGGCGTATCGCTCAGAATCGCGCGCTAGTCGTCTCTCAGACTGCCCGTACCAATCGCGTGTCGGCCGAGTGCAGAGCTCCGTCAGCACCCTCAATCGTTAGGAACAGCCGCGGAGTGTGGCGGAGAACACTAGGTAGCGGCAAGTGCTTCAGCGATTTCGATCAACGATCATCGCGTCAGTCGTCATACTCGCATGCGCGCCGGGCGTCCCCGCGTACCTTGTCGGCGGGATAGCGACGCTCGTTGATGGCTATCTTCTCCTCCGTGGCCGCCAGCAGGTCGATGTCCAAGCGCTGCGCCAGCCGCACCAAGTAGTTCAGGATATCGGCCAGTTCGTGACCCACGGCGCGCTGCTTCTCCGGGCTCAGATTCGCGCTCTGTTCCTCCGTTAGCCACTGGAAGTGCTCCAACAACTCGCCGGCCTCACCTGCCAGCGCCATTGCCAGGTTCTTCGGCGACTGGAACTGCTCCCAGTCCCGCGCCTGCGCAAACCGCAGCAGGCGAGCATTGAGCCGCTCCAGGCTGTCCGGTGCCCGATCAATACTCATCGTCCTCTCCGCCACCGAAGAAATCGTCGAAAAAGCCGCCTTCGTCTTCGCTGGGTGGCATATCAGGTTCCTCCGGTTCAGCCGTCGCGGCCGGCTCGGCCGCCTGGGCCTCGTCCGCAAACAGGCCCGACACCGCATTGGCTAGCAGCATGCCACCGCCGATGCCCAAGGCCGTCTGCATCGCACCGGCCATGAAGCCGCCGCCCTGTGCTCCGGGCTGTAGGCCGGGCTGCTGCAGGGCGGCTGTTGCTCCCCGCGTCGGCGGGCGGCTATTGCTCCAGCCGCCGGCCTTCGGTGCGGCAGGTTGGGATGGTGGCTGCGCTTGGCCGCCGCCGAAGAGCCCACCGAGAAATCCGCCATCGCTCTGGGCGCGTTCGGCCTGTTGGCGCTCCAACTCCTCGACCCGGGTCTGGAGGTTGCGCAGCCCCTGTTCTTGCACCAGTACCACCTGGGCAAGCAGGTACGGGGCGCTCGGCTGGCGGGCCATCAGGTTCTGGATCAACGCCTCGGCCTCGTGGTCGCGGGGGCCGCTCTGGGTCTCGGTCTGTTGCAGGCGCTGGAACAGCCCCTCGATCATGCCGCGTTCTTGTTCATTCATCGATCTTGCCTCGCGTTTGAATTCGTTGGTTGCGTGCCGGGCCCGCCGGGGACGCCCCTCGGAGGGGCATATGATGTCTGATTTCGGAGGAACATAGGGTAGGCCGTCTCGTTCTGTTCGCCGATCTCTTGCTGCCGCGTCGAAATGGGCCTGCGTTGGCTCTCCTTTGGCGCGGTCGGGACAGTCTGTCCCCATTCGCCTTGCACATCCTGTCACACCCTTGCGTTACACTCGGGCCCACCGCGCGACCGATGTCTGGCCGCCGACAGCTCGAGAATCCCCATGCAGTTCCACCCCCACAAGACCAAGATCGTTGCGACGATCGGTCCGGCCTCGGACTCACCCGAGATACTGCGCGCGATGATCAATGGCGGTCTCGGCATCGCGCGCCTGAACTTTTCCCACGGCGACCCCGACTACCACGCGGCGGTGATCGCCCGCATCCGCGACGCCGCCCGTGACACCGGTCGTCGCGTCACCATCATGGGCGACCTGCCTGGCCCCAAGATGCGCATCGGCGACATCGCCGACGAGCCGGTGGAGCTCGTTCGCGACGAACTGATTACACTGACCACCGATGACTGCGTCGGCAGCAAGTCGCGTGTCAGTATCACCTTTCCGGGGCTCCCGGCGGCCGTTAAGCCCGGTGACCGGTTGTTCCTGAACGATGGCTTCATCCTGCTCAAGGTGGTCGAAGTCACCGACACCGACGTGGTCTGCAATGTGCGCGCCGGCGGTGAGCTACGCTCGCGCAAGGGCCTTAACCTGCCCGGCATCGACCTCGGCATCAGCGCCTTCACCGACAACGATCACCAGTGGCTTCGCTTCGCCGCGCAACACGGCGTCGATGCCGTCAGCCAGTCGTTCGTCGCCGGCGCCGACGACATCGCCGCAGTGCGTGCCGCGGCCAAGGCCCTCGATTACGCCCCCTTCGTGATCGCCAAGATCGAGCGCGCGACCGCTTTGGAGAACCTGGACGCCATTCTCGAGGCTGCCGATGGCATCATGGTGGCGCGCGGCGACCTCGGCGTCGAGATCCCAATCGAAACCATTGCCGTCGCCCAGCGCCGAATCACCGAAAGGGGCAACCTGATGGGCAAGCCCGTGATTACGGCCACCCAGATGCTCGAATCCATGGTGACCTTCCGCCGCCCCACCCGTGCCGAGGCCACCGACGTCGCCAACGCCATCCTCGGCGGCACCGATTGCGTCATGCTCTCCGCTGAGTCCGCCATGGGCCATTTCCCGGTGGAATCGGTGCAAATGCTTGCCAGCATCGCCACCGCGATCGAGCCCGAACGCGACAACCGCCTGCTGGCCCAGGCGCTCGGTGCCTTCGGCGCCGGCGGTAGTCAACGTGCCGTCGACCTGATCGCCCGCAGCGTCTATCACACCGTCGAGCGCAGCGCGCCGCGGGCCATCACCGTGCCGACCCGCAGTGGCAACACCGCCCGCAATATCGCCCGCTTCCGTCTGCCTTGCTGGATCGTTGCCTTCAGCCCCAACCCATCCACCTGTCAGGCGCTGCAATTTTCTTACGGCATCCGCGCCGAAGAAGTCGATGGCGACCGTGGAGACTGGTCCAGCTTCGTGCGCCAATGGCTGGCCGCGCAGGGGATCGACGACGGCCTGGTGCTATTGACCCAGGGCCCATCCGACGAATACCCCTGTGGTAACCATCGCTTGGAAATCATCGAACTCGACGGTGTCCGCCAGGATGCCTGCAACTGAGAAATTAGCCACCATGTCCGAACGCGAGCAACTCCCCGACGACCCGGCGCAATTCGTCGAGACCAAAGACGGTCGGCGCCTGGCCTACTCCGAATTCGGCAGTCCGAACGGGCGACCGGTCATCTATTGCCACGGCTTCCCCAGTTCCCGCCGCGAGGCCATGCTGTTGCATGAGGCCGCGCTCGACAGCGACGCCCGCATCATCGCACCGGATCGGCCGGGCTACGGCGACTCCGATCCTGCCCCCGAGCGTGGCATCGCCGACTGGGGCGACGACGTCGCCCTGCTCGGCGACCGACTGAAGCTCCGCAAGTTCGGCCTCATCGGCGTCTCCGGCGGCGGCCCCTACGCCCTCGCTTGCGCTGCCCGCATCCCCAAGCGCCTCAACGGCTGTGCGCTGATCTGTCCCCTCGGTCCCATCTACATCGACGCCTTGCTCGACCAGATGAACTGGGCGGTGCGCACCAACCTGGTGGTCGGCAAGCAACCCCAGTGGCTCGGCAGCCTGATGTTCGGCGGCCACACCACCGCGCTGCTAGAACACTGGCCGAAACTGGTCGAGGACCTGCGCAGCATCGCCGCGCCCAAGCCGGACCGCGACGTCCTCGAGCAAGGCAACAACGCCGCTATCCTCAACCAGACCATCGCCGACGCCATGCGCAACGGCGCGCCCGGCGCCCGCCGCGACCTTTACCTCTACACCCACGACTGGCAATTGGCCTTCGCCGACATCACCGCCGCCATCACCATCTGGCATGGCGACGCCGATGGCACCGTCCCCATCGAACACGCCCGCTGGTACGCCGACCACCTAAGCGATGTCGGCCTGATCGAACTCCCCGGCGAAGGCCACTACTCGGTCCCGCTGCTCTTCGGCCGGCAAATCCTCGCCAACCTCTTCGAAGCCTAAACCGACAATTGACCCCGCGGCCCGCGCGGCCTATCATTCGCCGCCTACCCGCAAACTCGACAGCGGGCGCGTAGCTCAGTGGGAGAGCACTGCCTTCACACGGCAGGGGTCGCTGGTTCGAACCCAGCCGCGCCCACCAATGAAATCAAGCACTTGAAAGCCGGCTTCTCGTCGGCTTTTTGCTGTGTGCCCAAATGGTGCCCAAAATTTTTGCGTCGAAGGCAGTCGCCGACGCGATCGGTTGGTCGCAGGGTCAGCGCGAGGAGGACGAAGAAAACGATCAGCATCCCGGTCGCGCTCCGTTGGCCCACCGGTGTCGACAGCGTGGTCTGCGTCGCGCGGCCGAGGACGCGCACAATTCGTTGGCTAATTTCATCCTTGATGCCGCCTACCAGGCGGCCGAGCAACGCTTGCTCGACCAGCGCTTGTTCATGGTTTCCGGCCATTGCCATTCGAGCCAGCGCGGTGCCCGACCTACCGCACGCCCCGTGCCATAATCCGACGAGATTCCGGAGGTCACGACTGAGTCGGTTTCCGGTACCCGGCTCCGCGCCCGTTGCGCAGAGCGGTTTGCCAGACCGATACCGGCGAGTTGTCGGATGTCGTCTACGTTGCCGCCACCGCCCGCGTCATCCTTCTTTCACGGCAAGAATCGTCCGGTGGCGAGGATCGCTGGGCACCGTCACCGGTGACTGGAAGCCGGCCTGCTCAAGGCCCTGCTGCATGTCGAAGGTGTAGTAATCATCACTCCATGGCTCGGTGCTTTTCATCAGCGTAAAGAGCACAGGTGGCAGGCCCTGGACCACGGGGGACTGAGGGTCGCTGTCGACGAGCGCGATCATACCGCCTACCCGCAGTAGCCGCCGGGCCTCTCTAAAGATGTCCACAGCGGCCTCGCGCGGCAGCTCCTGGGTTACGAATTGCAGCGTGATGAGATCGAAGGACTCGGACGGTAGTCCCGTGTCCTCGGCCCGGGCGTGCATCCAGGCTGAAATTTCCCCCTCGGTGTCGTGGGTCTTCGCCACCGCGAGCATATAGGGAGACAAATCCAGCCCGATCGTTCTCACCGGCTGCTCTTGATCTTGGGTGTAGTGACGGTGGATGCTCAGCGTTGAGATGCCGACCGAACAGCCGATGTCCAGAATGTCCCGGACCTTGCCGGAGCGGTGTTGGTCCAGAACTGTATGAAAGCCGCCACGCATTTTGGCCTGGGACTCTTCGGGGGTTAGGGATTCCTTGGGCCACAGCCGTGCGGCCATGGATATAGGTCGCCGGAGTGGCTTCGAAGGCCGCAGGCCAGCACAGGTTGCCTTCGGCATAGGCGTGAAACGGCGCTCGATAATAGTCGGGATAGCTCACTTCGACGTTTGTGAGTTGATCGGCGAGGGCCCTCACCTCCGGCGTATCGAGCGCCTGTGCCTGCTCTCGCCATGGAATCCCTTTCTTCTCCGCGGTCTTGATCAATGTCTGCCGGGCCTGGTGCTTCATCAGGGCATAAATCGGCTTGGTCTTGATCAGCACGTTCACCAGACGCGATTGCCAGTCTTCGCCGGCCCATTTCGGTTTTAGCTTGGTTGTGGTCATTGGGATCTTGCACGCATGAGTAGCCTTAGATTCTAGATCGGGGAAACGCTGAAAATTTCAGCGTTTCCCCTTGCGGTGCAGGATATCCCGCCATTGTCAGTGGCGTATGCCCGTCATCGATCCGCGCTAGATGGGCCTGAACCATCCGGAGATCGCCTTAGGAGTAGTCATCGCAGGATGGCCCGGGCTTGCTCCGGTACCACGGGCACGGGCTGATGCAGGTCGATGACGACGCGGCCGACCTGCGTGTGGGGCGTCTCGCGCTCGGTCGTCATGGTCCTCCTGGCCTCAGGCTGCGGCAGCCTGGGCCTCGTGACTCAGGCAGCCCTTCGGGCAGACGCGCGAGCAGGACTCGCAGCCGATGCAGTCCAGGGCGTCCTTTAGGTTCATGACCATGCCCGGTGCCTCGTCGAAGTCGTCGTCGAAGTCATCGTCGTCGTCCAGGTCCAGGTCGTCACGGTCGATCAGCTCGAAGACGTCGCGGGGACAGACCTTGTAGCAGCGACCGCAGCCGATGCAGAGGGTTTGATTGAGGTCGACGATGAAGGCGGGGGTCCAGGGCTTGCCGCCCCGGGTCAGGCCGGTGACTTCGCTCATTGATGGTTGCTCCGTTCTGGGGAGATGGGCCGCCGGCGCAGGACCAGGGGCCGGGTTAGATGATGAATGTCAGGCAGTTGCTTCCGCCGCTTTGAGCTTTGCGGTTGCCTCGGCCCATGCCTGGCAGGCGTCGTACGTGGTCTGGGCGATGATGGGTATTTCTTCGTAGGCCGCCGGAAGGCGGTCTTCGACCAGGTCGTGCAGTTCGCTGGCGCGTTCGCTGGCGATACGTTTGGCCTTCTTGACTGCCTTCTCTAGGGCCTTGAGTTCCTCGTCGGTCATGGGTCTCGTTGCTCCAAGTTAGGGTGATGAAGTGATGGGGAAGTAGCGAGTAGCGAGTGACGAGGGAAACAAATCCTGCTCCCCTAGCCCCTAGCCCCTCGCCACTCGAAACTTCCCCCTACAACCCCGCGACGTCGCTGTGTGAGCCGATCAAGGCCAGCGCGACGGACAGGATCTTGTCGGCCTCGTCTTTCATCTTGCCCAGGCTCGGGAAGCTGAAGCGGTGCACGTCGCGCAGGGTGCGGTCCATGACCACGAGCTTGCCGACCGTGATCAGCGCCCGGCCGAAGCCCTCGTGGGTGAGGTTGATCAGCGGCGTGGCCATGAGGCCGCATTCCTTCTCGATCATGGCGGAGATGGCGTTGTAGAAGACCTTGATGCGGGCGATGACGATCTCGTCCGGGTCGCCGATCACCGGCAGCTCGCGCTTCTGCTCCTTGGTCAGGATGAAGGGCTCCAGGATCTCGGCCGGGGACAGGTTGTCGTAGGTGCCGTAGGGGTCGATGGCGCGCATCTGGCGGATCATCTCGACGCCGAAGTCGGTCTTCAGGATCGGATCATCGGCGGTGACGTTCGCGGTTTCGGTGGTCATGGTTTGTGCCTCATGGGAGTTTGCTCGTTGGATCTGCAACAGGGATTCATGCCGGGCTCCACGGCTGCCTGCGGGGGCGCGAACCTGGTCTTGCGGCGGGGTCTTGCGAATGCGGGCTGCGCGTCAGCGATGATCTCAGCGGCCGACTCAGCCGCCGACGCTGGGGTGGATGGGTTCCAGCCAGGTGACCGGTGTCGGCGCGACGCGGCGCAGCAACAGCGGGCGAAAGCGTGCCTTCTCGCCGGTGCCGCCGGTGATGATCCCCGCCAGCCAGAGCCCGAGCAGCAGGCCGAGCAGGGCGCCCAAGGCGCTGCCGGTGTCGCCGATGCCGGCGTGATCGGCGGCGCCGGCGGTGCCGATCACGGCCAGCAATGGCAGCAGGTAGGCGGTCAGCGATGCGCGCACCAGAATCTGGTTGCGGATGCCGATGACGACGCGTTCGCCGGGTGCCAGCCCGATGTGATCCACCACCCGCAGCCGCGTCGCGTTGCCGTTGCCGAATAGCTTTGCGACCACCGACGTGCCGCAGCGGTCACCGACGTTGCAGGCCGAACAGCCGCTTTGGCGCTGCACGTCGACCAGCGCCGAGCCGTCGGCGACCGCGATGACGCTTGCTTCTTGTTCGATCATGTCGCCGTCTCCGTTGTTCGCGGTTTCATTCACTCCAACCCTCCGCCTCCATTGCGTCGAAGCGGTCTTCGCGCTGGGGTTGGCGTTGCTCGACGGCACGTGCCAGCCAGGCGCTGGGGCCGTCGTGCAGTTCGCGCTGTAGCTCGCGCAGTAGACCGCTGATCAGGGTCTGGGGCGGCACCTTGATGGGCTGCACGCCGAGCCGCGCGCAGCTGGCCGATGGCCGAGGCCCCGACTGCCTGGCAGTAGACGGCGACGCAGTCGCGCAGCATCTCGATCTTGGCGCCGAGCTTGTCCTCGTTGCCATCCATGTCCAGACGGCCGAATTGGGCCACCTCCAGCAGTTCGTAGCCGGTCGGGGAGACCTGGTAGAGGACAAAGCCCTCGGCGGCGCCGAAGTGCTGATCGATATGCTTGCGATCGGCGCTGGCGAAGGCGACCTTGATCGCCGCCGCGGTGTCGGCCGCGGCGCTGTCGTCAGTGACGAGCTTGAGCTTGCGTTGCAGGGTCATTGGGGTCATCGCCTCCGGTGCTGTTGCGCTCGGTCCGCGGCAGAGTTCAAGCCGCCCGCTCCGCCTCGGGCCATTGCTTGAGGCGCGAGCGGTACGGATGGATCTCGCCCTTCTCCAGGCCGAGCATGATGTTGGCCAGGTCGAATAGCGTTTGACGCGTGCCTTGGTAGCCGATCCAGCAGCGCTGGTAGCCGCCCACCAGGTCGTATTGCGGAAAGCCGGCCCGCAGCAGCGGGATGCCGAGCCGCTCGGCGGTGTGTGCGCCGTGGGAGTTGCAGATCATCACCTCGGCGGAATTGGCGCGGGCGGCCAGCTCCAGGTCTTCGAGGTCGCCGATCCTGACCTCGTCGGCGACCACGTGCTTGAGGCTCGGTCCGTTGGACGGTGCCACCGCGGCGACGGTCTCGGCGCCCATGCCGGCGAGCAGCTCGGAGAAGGCCGCCAGCAGGTCACCGTCGGCGGCGACGGCGAAGCGTCCCTGGCCGACGGAGAAGTGCGCATCGAGCATGGCGTCCTGGAGCTGACTGCGTTGGCGGGTGATGCGCTCCGGCACCGGCTCGGCGCTGATCTCGGCCAGGGTGGTGATCAGCCGATCCACGGCCTCTAGCCCCATCAGATGCGGAAGACGGTAATCCGGCACGCCGGTACGCTCCGCCAGTGCGTCCGCGGCGCCCTTCATCGAGCGGCCGATGACCAGCGTTGCGACCGAGTCGCCGACGGTCTTCAGCTCGTCGATGCGGGTGCCGCCGATGGTCAGCGGGCTGAAGTCGGTGTCCGCCAGATGGCCATCGAGGGAGTCGGAGATGTCCGTGATCAGCAGCGGGCGCAGCCGAAAGCGCTCCAGCAGGTCCTTCAGGTATTCGATGTCGCCGACCGTCAGGTGCGAGCCGGCCAGGACATTGACCTGGCGCTGACGCGTGCCGGGCCGGGTGCCGGCGACGGTGGCCTTGGGCACCAGCTCCTCGATGATGGCCTTGACGCCGGCGTTGAAGCCGCTCTCCAGGCAGCCGACATAGTCCGGCGTCGATACCGGTACCACGGCCACCTCGGCGTACTCGGGATGGCGCTCGCGGAACTGGCGCACCGCGCGGCGCACGTCGGCACCCTGGGTCTCCACCAGTCCGGTGGTGGGGACGCCGATCAGCGCCGGGGCATGCTTGGCGCAGATGGTGGCGAGCCCCTCGACGACGCTGTCGTCGCCGCCCATGATGGTGCTGACCTGGTCCATGGCCGTGGTCTGCATCGGCATTGGATCGCGGAAGTGCTGGATGAAGAAGATCTTGCCGAAGGCGGTGCAGCCCTGGGAGCCGTGCAGCATCGGAATCGAGCGGTTCATGCCGAGCAAGGCCAGCGTGGCGCCCAGGGTCGAGCTCGCCTTCAGCGGGCTGACCGACAGGGCCTTGTTGCGCTTGATGATGGTGGGGCCGGAGGTTTGCTTAGGCATGGGAGGTCTCCGCGCTGGGGCTCATGGGCTCGGTGGCGGGGAGGGCGGTGTCCGCCGAGGCCGATGGTGCTGAAGACAGCGCGGCTACCGACCAGGGCGGGGCGCTGCGGACCGCGGACCAGATCGGGCTCTCGATGGTCAGGCAGAGCTGACGTGCCAGCTCCAGCATGCCCTCGTAGCCGGCGTAGCCGAAGTCGCGCTCCTGATTGATGTCCAGGAACGGCATGCGTGCCTTCAGCGCGGTATACATGTTGCGGCCGCCAGCGATCAGGATGTCGACGTTCTGCGCCTTGCACATGTCCAGCAGCGCGCGCGGGTTGCCGTCGTCGAGCAGCACGGCGTCCTCGCCCATCAGTTCGCGGATGCGGGCCTTGTCTTCTTCGGTGGACTTGCGCGTGCCGCTGGCGACCACGGTCATGCCCAGATCCTGCAATGCGGCGACGATGGACCAGGACTTGACGCCGCCGGTGTAGAGCAGCACGCGCTTGCCGGCCAGGCGCTCGCGCCAGGGCTCGAGCAATTGGTCGATGCGCGCCTCCTCGCGAGCGATCAGGGCCTCGGTGCGGGTCGTGAGGTCCGGGTCGTCGATGATGCGGGCGAAGTCGCGCAGGGCCTGGGAGACGTCGTTGACGCCGTAGAAGCTGCCCTCGAACCAGGGCGTGCCGAAAGACTCTTGCAGCTTGCGCGCGACGTTGACCATGGCCTTGGAGCAGACCATCATGTTGACCTCCGAGCGGTGCATGGTCTGCACCTCGCGGAAGCGGGCGTCGCCGGACAGGGTGCACAGCACCCGCAGCCCCAACTCGTCGAACAGCGGCAGCACGCGCCACAGCTCGCCGGCGATGTTGTACTCGCCGACCAGCGTCACGTCGTGCACCTTAAAGCCGTCGTGCTCGATGCCAGGTGGCAGCGGGTCCGGCTCGCGACCGCCGCAGACCTGCTTGACCATCGACTCGCCGGCGATGCGGTTGCCGAGGTTCTTGGTGCCGTAGAAGCCGGCCGCGTCCACCGAGACCACCGGCGTGCCCCAGCGCTCGGTGGCGGCCTTGCAGACCGCGTCGACGTCGTCGCCGATCAGCGCCGGTACGCAGGTGTTGTAGACGAACACCGCCGCCGGCTGATAGCTGTCGATGGCCTGCTTGATGCCGTGGAACAGCCGCTTCTCGCCGCGGCCCATGATGACGTCCTGCTCGGTCAGGTCCGTGGTCATGCCGAGCTTGAACAGCTTCGGACCCGACGAGCGCGTGCCGCGGTTGTCCCAGGAACTGCCGGCACAGGCGATGGAGCCATGCACGATGTGCGCGACGTCGGCGATCGGCAGCAGCGCGATCTGAGCGCCGTCGAACGAACAGCCGCCAGCGGTGGCGCCGGGCTTCGGTTTGGCGCAGCCGGACTTTTGCTTTGCTGTTGTGCGAGCAGGCCGGCTCGTCGAGCAGCGCGGCGATGTCTTTCTGCTTCAGGCTCATGCGTGTTTCCGTAAACTTGGCTTTGGCAGGGAATAAGCAGGAGCCGTGCCAGCCGTGGCCGGATGGCGATGAAGCCGCCGGTGAACGTTGCGCGTGAATGGCCGCGCACGAGCAGCGATCTGAAAGTGATTGCAGGACCACGAAGGACACGAAGAGCACGAAGAAAAACAACGAAGTGGCGAGGCTATTGCGCGTCTCCCGCTCATGTCATCGCCCATCTGCTAGACACCGATCGCGGGCAGCTTCACCAGAGCCCTCTTCGCGGCGGAATCGTCGATGCAGCGCTTGTCGCAAAATCGACAACCGCGGCCGCATGCGGCAGTGCTTGAGGGGTTTGCCACAGTCACGGGGAGCGCCCGCGAGCCCGGAGTCGATGGCCTTGCAAGGCCTTTGGCGCCGATCTTTCGACAGCTTTGCGGTCTGGGTTGCCGGCGCATCGGTGCTGCTGGCACAAGGTTTGCTGACATCCGTCCTAACGACGTCGGCAAATCGAATCGCAGGAAAGACCCATGCCCATCGAGTCTCGTCTCACCCAATCCAGGCCCCATCGAATTGACCGACCTCGCGCAGGCGGTCGCACGCGGCGATGTCGTCCCCTATCTCGGCCCCGGCGCGCTCGCTGGCGTGGTGGATGTCAGCAATGGCGAACCGATACCGGCGGACAGCGACAGCCTGATCCTGGCCATGAACAACGGGCGGCCGATGGCGCCGAAGCTGATGTGGGAGTTTCCGCGGGCGGCGATGAACGTCGAATTGAAACGCGGTCGCGGCGCGGTGAACCGGTTCCTCGACGAGACCTACGGCAAACGCAGCTGGACCCGCGCCGCGGTGCACGAGTGGATTGCCGCGCTGGCGCCGCCCTACGTCATCGATATCAATCGCGACACGCAGTTGCAGGACTCCTACGCGCACTGTCCGCATACGCTGATCCGCGGTATCTCCCGCGTCGGCGGCACCGATTTTCGCTTCCGCATCCACAGCTGGCAGAACGGTAGCTATCAAGAGGTGGACCAGGAGGCGGTCGACCCGGCCCTGCCGATGCTGTTCAAGCCCATGGGCAGCCCGCGGCCGGACGCCACCTACATCGCCTCCGATGCCGATTTCGTCGACTATCTCACCGAGCTGATGGGCGGCTTCGCGATCCCGAGCTTCCTCAAGGCCTATCGTCCGGCGCGCCAGTATCTGTTCCTCGGCCTCAGGCTGAATCGCGACACCGAGCGCATGGTCTTGAGCGACATCATCTACGGCGCCGGCGAGCCAGCCGGCTGGGCGCTGATTCCGGACCCCACCGACAAGGAACGCCGCTACTGTGCCAGCAAGGGTATCGAGGTCATCGAGGCCGACATCCCAGACCTGCTCCAGGCGGCCGGCGTGCAGGACGAGGACCCGGTCCCGCTCACGCACGAGGTCGGCTGCTGACATGCACAGCTTCGTGCCCTGTGCCGGCAAGACCGCCTGTACCGAAGACGGCAGCCATTGCCGCGGGTGCGGTCGATCCCACGATGAGATCGCACGTACCCGCGCCGCAATCTCTGCGTTGACGGGGCTCGCCGTCGAGCAGGACTACGACAATGTCGACACCTTTGCCGACTACATCGCCGCACGCATCGTGAAAAAGTTCGCACACGACAGAGCCGCCGCCGACGCCTCCTAAAGCCCCGCCGCGCCTGACAGCAGGGTCGCTGGCGCAAATGCCCCACCCTTTGACTCGGATCGCAGAATCCGAACGTCGAGTATCGAGCGGCGGCTGGTCGCGCCCGAGCAGCAGGAGGTCGCCATAGATCATCCCGTTGGCAACAACAGGCAGCAACGTGCGCTCGGTGCCCTACGCGAGGAGCGTGACCGTGCATTAGACTATCCGGATGCCGTCAACGCGCTGATCCTGTCCCAGGATCGGCGCGGGCGCGTCACGCTGCTCAGTCGCTTTGGCCGCGAGTTGCTCGGCTACAGCGAGGCGGAGCTGTTCGGCCGCGACGTGGCGACTGGACCGCGCTGGCGACGCGACCGCGTTCGATCACGTCGAGCCCCTTGCCGCGGCGCTGGCGTCCCTGTTGTCGGAACTGTCGCTGTGGTTCGACGCCCCTAACCGAGGATGAGCAATAGGAGACTACGAGACCATGCGCATCGATGTGGAGCACGAGACCCGGTACGACTACGACGCCCCGGTGCGGCTTGGCCCGCATCTGCTGCGACTGCGCCCGCGGCTGGATGGCGGTGTCGCTGAGGTCGCGTACGCGCTGGCCATCGATCCGGCGCCGACGGCGAGGCAGGAGTGTCTGGATGCGGCCGGCAACCGCATCACGCGGCTCTGGTTCGATGGTGAGACGCACCATCTGCAGTTGCGTCTGCGGCTATCGGTCGACACCGGTGCCGCGGAGCGGATGCCGCCGCGGGTCGAGCCCGAGGAGTCGGGTTTGCCGTTGCGCTACGCTGCCGCTGACGCGGCGCTGCTGACGCCCTATCTTGCGGCGACGGGCGCGGACCAGATGCTGACCGCGCTCGCCGACGAACTCACCGTCGCGGCGGACGGTGATGCGCTGCGGTTTCTGGAGCTGTTGAACCAGCGTCTCTATCGCGACATCGTCCGCGAAATCCGCCCCAGCGGCGTCCCGCAGACCCCAGCGCAGACGCTTGCCCGCGGACGTGGCGCCTGTCGCGATCAGGCGGTGCTGTTTATCGGCTTGTGCCGCGTTGTTGGGCTTGCCGCCCGTTTTGTCAGCGGCTATCAGGACCGCTCGGCCATGGACGGCGAGCGACGCTATCTGCACGCCTGGCCTGAGGTGTACTTGCCCGGTTCCGGCTGGCATGGCTGGGACCCGACCCGCGGTATCCCGGTCGGTAACGGCCATATCGCGCTGGCCACCGCACCGCATCCCATCGGCGCCATGCCGGTGGAGGGCTGCTACTTCGGCGATGCGGGGTCAGAACTGCGTTTCGAGCTTGCCATCAAGACCGATGGCGTGGCGGCGCCCGGCTGAGTCTCTTGTGGACGTTCAATCGAGACAGACGCGCCGGGTTTCACGGCGACACAATCCTTGCTGTCGCGATGGCCCAGGGCGCAATCAGGCTGCACGGTGTTAGGCGCTTGGCGCTTGGCCCTCCTGAGGGGCTCACCGGTTCGGCAACACGGCGATTCGATCTGGTCTGATGTGTTGTTGCCAACAGTGTTCCGTCGCGAAGTTCTACAATTCGCCCACCGCAGCGCCGCCCATTCTTCCCAAACTACGACACCGACCAAAGCAGGGGTCGGGATCGGCAATTGACCATTTGCACTCCTACAACGAGTGCTCCTATACGGTGTCAGGATTTTTTACACCGCCCCAGGGATTGGCAGGCCCGAAGGGCAGCTCCCGGCCATTATGTTGAGCGCTACATAATGGCCGGTTGCTGCCGCAAGAGTGAGCCTCGCAAAAAAGCGGCCTACCATCGCCGAAAAATCTGCACTCGGTCACAAAATGCCGGCGGGCTAGCGATGTAGGCTAGTGCCGAGCGATCACGACCTCCTCGTGGTGGGGCAGGACGGACCTGCCATTCAAGCCCGCGCGACCGATTTGGCATCGGGTCGCGCGGGCTTCCTTCTTTTTGCCCAGCAGACCGATCACCACACGGTGAATTGGGACCTGGCTTGTGCATGAACTGCAGAACCAACTCTTGCGGCCTGGGTCCCGGGTACGACCAGCGTCGGCCTATGGCTGACAGACACCTGCGAAGGCAGGCTGGGCCGAATTTCTGCGATGCGCTTCTTTGCGGACACTCGGGGCCGAAGGTCCGAGGGGCGGGTTACGACCCAAAGCTGAAGGTGGTCACCGCTATCCTGGCTGACCGCTTCCGACCCCTATGTAAAGTTGCCAACTATGTAAAGCGTGGCACCGCCGCCCTCGCAAGCCACAGTGTTTGCGGGTTTTTTCTGAAATGAGGGGCGAGTGAACTTCACATAGTTCTGCCGTTTACTGAGAGGCGTCAGCCACTTCAGGAGACCGCGATGAGCCCTGCACGGCGACTTCCCGGCCGACCGATGCGCCAGCTGCGTCGCAGCCCGTTGGCATACTGCGTTGACACCTTCGCACGCTACCTTGGTGGCCGCGACTATGCATGTCAAACCACTGCGACCTATCTCGGGTGCCTGGCCCGCTTCGGGCGCTGGATGAACCGGTGCCGACTCTAAGTCGAGTCCCTCGATGAAGACCAGATCGCGGCGTTTCTCGACAGCCATCTGCCGCCCGCCCGACGCGCTGCGAGCACTCCTTGAAGCCCTTTAACTATGTAAAGAAGCCGCTGCCTCCAACTCCCGGAGCTGCTGGAGTCAGCAGGGCCACCTTCACATAGTTGGCAACTTTACATAGGGGTCGCTATGTAAAGCTTTACATAGCGACCCACAGCCGACATTTGTTCTCCGAACGGCAATGGCAGGAATGTGAACAGCAGCAGACAGAAAGCCAAGCGTGTCCTCCGTCACCGACCTAGTCTCCATCCAGCGAATTCTCAACCACGTCGGTGAGCCGCTGCGCTGACCCGCGGATCGCCCGCCTGGGACGATGTGCCCGAGCCGATGCCGGACTGGGACCTCCTCAAACAGCCTGAGCCCGACGTCGAGTTCGATCAGCGCGTCTCCTGGTAGCCGCCGTATCTCTCCAGCCGGAAACGGTACAGCACCTCTCGGCTCACGGCGGCGCGCTGCGCTGAAGAGGCGACCCCCAGCACCCCCACACCTGCTCCGGTCCCGACGCCCGTCCGCCCCACTGCTTGGTGTTGACCACACATCCCGCCCTCGCTATCGCCCTCTGCTGAGCCAACCTCGACGCTCAGGTTGGGGTTGGAGTGCCTATCCGTCCATACCCTCGCCCCAACGCCACGACACGGTTTCTTCCATCCCGGCATTGTGCGCGGCAGGACGGTGAGCCGGGAGGGACGCCGCTGGGTTGCCGGTTACGACGGTTCAATCTGAGCCGATCGGTTCAATCTGAGCCGCTCAAGGTGACTCGAACTGGATTTAGCGATGCCCGCGATTCGCAATGAGCGGGCTAATTTATAAATTAAATCAGACATCTATAATCTTGGCATGGCGCATGCGGAGTTACAGGGGCCAGACGCTCGACTGCGCCACGGCAATCCAATCAGCCCACAATGCAACACGCGTTACAGGAAACATGACCATGCTAACGAACACGATGCTCAAACAGAACCCCATCTCAAGCGCCATTCTGGCGGCAACGATGGCGGCAACAACCAGCCTCGCAGCGCATGCGGAGGATCCGGTGGGCGCGGCCCGCAGTTGGCTGCAGGGAATGGGCTATAGCAATGTCTTTCGGGTCGATCTGCACCCTAGAATGCTCGCCGATGTCAACGGCGACGGACTGGACGACATCGTCGCCTTTGCGAACGACGCCGTTCTCGTTTCGCTTTCGACCGGTTCGGATTACTTGCCGGCAACACGTTGGATCGCCGACTTTGTCTCTGGGCGCGGGGGGTGGCGTGTCGACAAGCACCCACGCCTACTCGCCGATGTCAACGGCGACGGAATGGACGACATCGTCGCCTTCGGAAACGGGGGCATGCGCGTCGCACTCTCGACCGGAAGCCGTTTCGAGGAAAACCCCGCTTCGCTCGTCCTAGAGTTTGGTGTCGACCAGTTCTGGGCGGATGGCGCGAAACATCCGCGCTACGCAGCCGACGTCAACGGCGACGGACGCGCCGATATAGTCGGCTTCGGCAGCGACGAGTTGGTAGCCGCAATCTCCACGCTCTCCGACGGGGTCGGCAGTTTTGTGATCGACGATCGCTGGGGGATTCCCTTTGATGACTACCGTTACGGTACCTATGACGGATTCGACCCAGATCGGCATCAGCGTTTTGTCACCGATGTGGATGGCGACGGGCGCGCCGATATCGTCGCGATCAAAGACGATACGTCTATTCACCTCTCGAGTGCCGACGGCATTGCCCAACAACCGTCGCTAGAAATCGAAGACTTCGGGTTCTACAACGGTTACGACGATAACAACAAATACCCGCGCTATATCGCCGACATGGACGGCAACGGCGTCAAGGACATTGTTGGGTTCGCCTACGATCAGATCCATGTGACGCTGCTTGAAAAGGTTGATCCCGCTTGTACGGAAGCGTGCGCGATCGCGGTGAGCGGGTCGACATTTATCGACGCATCAAAGAGTTTCGTACAGACTAATGGCGGCTGGCAAAATCTCCGGCACCCGCGATTCGTCGAAGACGTCAACGGCGACGGGCGTGCCGATGTGGTCGGATTCGCTGATTACGGAGTCTGGGTCTCCTACTCGGAGGATACCGACGATGATGGTCTGGGCGATAGACTGACCCCGCCGGTCAGGACCGTCAGCAATTACGGATACCGCAAAGGAGGATGGAGAACGGAGAAACATGTCCGCACGCTTGCCGATGTCGACGGAAACGGTCGGCCCGATATCGTCGGATTCGGACACGCCGGTGTATTCATATCCCGCTTCAACACATTCGCGCCGGAGGATTGTGTCCGGCAGGCGTCGGAATTCTTCGATCCCGATGCGAATCCAGACCACGCGAAGGCCTTCCGCAGCCTGTGTGTCTTCGACTGAGTCGCTGGGACTCCGAGGAAAAGCGACCCTCCGGCGCTGCCGGAGGCGTCGCTAGACCTTTTAAACGGTTTGCGCCCCCGGCGGCTTACGCGTAACCGGTGATTTCTTGGCGTTCCTCCACGCACGCCGGCCGTGCGGTGAGCATGCCATCATGGAACAGCGTGTCTCCGCGCGTGGTGGCGCGAACCCTGTGGCCGAAGTCAGCGGGGCGTCGCCGCAGCGAGCGCTCTGCCTCAGCGGCGCTCCAGATCCGAGCGCAGCGGATGTCGAGTGGACAATCGCAGCGCTCCGAACGGCCGGACAGGATGTCCGGACTGGGCTCCCGCACCAGGGACGGTTTCACACCTCAGCGGTCAATCGACCGCGCCTTCGCTCAGAGCGCGAGCCGCAGACCCTCCGCGCCGTCCTGCGAATCCGACTGCGGGTCACCGAGGCCCATCTGCGCCGGAGCAGCGGCGCTAGGGCGCGTGCCCGCTTTGGGGCGATGAACTCCATTCAACGCTTCGGTGCTTCGCTCCACCGCCATGTGCATTATCACGAGAACCGTTCAGGTTCTCGCGCTTCGCGCGCCCTGGCGGGCGCCCAAATCCGCGCCCGGCGGATTGGTCATTGCTGCATCATCGGCGGGAGCTTCGAGCCGGTCGATGAGGCCGATAGTGACCCGAAAGACGTGCGCCTTCGCGCCGCCGCTGAACTGCCACCGCAGGCCACCGCCGCGGTCACCGAACAGGTGCGCATCCGGGTGCTGCGCTTGTTTCCCCGCAGCGGGCTGATTGAGCCGGACGATGTTCGCGAGATGCTCGCCCCGGAGAACAGCGGTCTCTCGCTGGATGCCGTGGTGGATGTGGGCGGGCAGGATCCCGCAGGGCTGGAGCGCCTGCTGCAGTGCTTTACTCGACCAGCCAACGTCTGGTTTTTCGGACACTCCTGCCTATGGCAGCCAAAGGCTTGATGTCTCTTGATGGCCGAGAACTGTAAGTCGGCTCCCTGCTGACGAGGGGCTGCTTCCTGTCCCACAGCGGACGCAGCGGGTGGAGGCCCGACCGTCTGCTGTTGGCCGCTATGTGAAGCTTCAAATAGCGGCCACTATGTGAAGTTAGCAACTATGTGGAGCTCGCAGGGGCTGTCATCACAAGTCGCTGAGCTTACCCGCTTGGCGCGGGCCGAGTGGCGAGGCAGCTTCACATAGTTCTTCGGTTCTCTGGAAGGTGGCTGCGACTGCAGGAAATCGCGATGAGGTCTGACGGCCGCCGCCCAAACCAACACAAAGACCTGAGTGGCCCGCGCGGACAGCTGCTGGTCCTGCTGCGCACCGACCTGACGACCTCGCGCTCTCAAGCGGCGCGCGCGGTGCGAGGATTTCGCGAGGTCCTGAAACTATGTGAAGAACCGACTGGCCCCAGCGCAGGCCAGGTCTGGCGTCGGCATAGGAACTTCACATAGTTTGCAGCTACACATACTGGCCGATTGCGGCCATCAGGACCGCCTGAAACGGAGCCAAGACCGACTGGCCCGCAGGCCGCCCCCGCAACACCGGTGGACGGCTCGCCCAGGGTTGGCCCGGATTATTCTGATGAATTCCAGTGGAGTAACGTAGGCGACAACATGCACCTCCTCGCTCGCCGCCTTGATACTCAGTCCAGGCGTTGCTTCAGGGCGTCGATTTCGGCTCGCAGGGCGACGACGGTTGCTTCCAGCTTCTCGACGCGCGCCTCCAACTCGGGTGATACCGGCGCCTGGGCGGCGTCTCGGGCTGACGCTCGGGCCGCGCCAGACTCGATCTTTGGCTCACCACACAACAGGTGCGCATAGCGTTGCTCGCGCATGCCGGCCAGGCGCGGCAGTTCCCGCACCAGCGGCGGGTCGTGTCGTTCCATCTCCGTCAGCGTCTGCTGCAGCGCGGCGAGGTCGTCGAAGTCGGCCAGGCGCGCGGCGTTGGTGCGCAGCTCGCCGGGGGTCTGTGGGCCGCGCAGCATCAGCACGCAAAGCAGGGCCTGCTGGCGGCGGTCGAGCATGAAGGTACCGGCCAGCTTGTGGTCGTAGCGCTCGGTACGGCCGCTGAAACTGGCATGGATCAGACCGCGATCGCGCAATTGACTCACGGTATGTCCAACGCGTCCGACCTCCATGTGCATGACCGGGTGCCGACTGGTCTTCTGGTTGCAGGCCGTGACCAGCGCATTGAGCGTCAGCGGGTATTGGTCCGGCGTGGTGCGCTGCTTTTCCATCAAGCAGCCGAGGACGCGGGCCTCCTCGGTGCTGAGCATCGGTTCGACGTCGTCTTCAGTGGTATCGGGCATTGGCGTGGAGGTTTTCTAGTGGCTAGTGGCTAGGCTCTTGGGGCGCGGCATCTTCACAGATCAGTCAAGTTGCTCGTTGTCGTTGTCGTAATCGAAACTTCCCTCAACTGACGGGACTTCAGATCGCTTCGCGGCTTCAGATCAACGCTCTAATGCGCACATTGCATTGCCACTCAAAGTCCGAGAACGACAACGACAACGACAACGACCAGGATCAGGATCAGTGCGCTGCCCTAACCAGCGCCACCATAACTCGTCGGTCTGAGGGATCGCCCCTTGAAACTCGACCCTCGCACCTCGCTACTCTATTTCCCACCACTGCACCGTCTCCGGCAGATAGTGTGCGACACCTTCCAGGATACCGGCAGCGTAGAAGCCGTTCATGCCGTAAAAATCGCCATTGCGCCTGGTACAGCAGGTCCTGCGTTCCAGCGGCCTCCGCCAGCGCGGCGGCGTCGGCGCGGACGTCGGCGGTGGCATTGGCAACCAGCACTGCCTGCAGCGGGCCTGTGAGCATGGCCAGGTCGTTACCGCTGTCGCCGGAGCAGACGGTGTCGGCGTGGGCAAAGCCCTCGTGTTGCATCAGGAACTCGATGGCGGAGTGCTTGCTGGCCGCGGCGGGTAGCACGTCGAGCAGGCCGGTCCCGGTATGCTCGTCGAGGCTCCAGATCAGGTTGGCCGCGATGCCGTTGGCTTCGAGTCGCTGCTCGATCTGCGGTAACAGGGTGGTGCGGTCCCAGTCCTCGGGGGTGTAGTAGCTGAGCTTGTAAGGGCCTTGCTTGGCGGGCTCTTGGATCAGCAGGCCGTCGACGTCCGTGAGCAATGCGGCGAGTGCGTCCGGTCCCTGACCGGCCCAGCTCGAGGCGATGTGTTGGCCCCAGTCCGCGCGCGCGGTCCAGTCATCGTTGACGTGGTAGATGCTGGTGCCGACATCGCCGATCAGGAAGTCCGGCACCGGAACGGCATAGTGCTCGATGGCCTCGTGCACCAGCGCGCGGTGGCGGCCGGTGACGTAGGCGATGCTGACCTCGGGGCGGGCCGCCAGTGCGCGAAAGCGCGGTCGCGCGAGGGGCGATTCCGGCTGTGAGCCGTTTGGCAGCAGGGTGCGGTCGAGATCGGTACAGATCAGGATATGGCGGTCGTGCTTGGGCATGTGCGTCCTCGGTCGATTAACCAGTTGTCGCCCGCCGCGGAATTCACCGTGAGGGCGGGGTCGACGGGTACTTGGCAGGCGTCGAAGAATCGATAGTGCTCGATGGCTTCCATGATGCCGGCGGCGAACGGCTGCTCGGCGAAGTAGATGCTCTCGGCGTCGGTCAGCTGTGACAGCTCCTCGTTGTGTCGGTTGGCCACCACGACCGCCAGGGTATTGCCGCGCATCATGTCCTCGTCGGAGCCGGAGCCGCCTGCGGCCAGGCAGTGCTCCAGCGGGATGCCCCATTGATCGGCCACGTAGCGCAGCGCGAGACCCTTTGATGCCCGCGCCGGTACCACGTCGAGGAACTGACCAAAGGACAGATTCAGGTGTACGTTCAGCCCGGCCTGATGCAGCAGGCTGCCGATCTCGTCCAGAGAGGGCGCGTTGTCCGGATCGATGTAGAAGCTGACCTTGAATCGGCTCTGTTCGCTGTTGGGCTGGCGCGTTATGCCGGGCAGGTCGGCCAGTGCCTCGCGCACCCGGCGCGGGTACCACAGGTGGTCGATGTGGCGGGTCCAGGCGTAGTCGTGGGTCAACTGCGGGGCGTAGAAGATCTCGGTGCCCAGCGCGGTAATCAGCACGTCCGGTCGCGGGATGCCGTAGCGGCGCATCGTCGCCAGGGCCGAGTCCAGCCGGCGCCCGGTGGCGATGCCGAAACTGGTGCACTTGCGGTTCTCCCGCATCACACGGATGAAGTCCGCCAGGGAGTCCGGGTCGCCGAGCAGGTTCTGGTCTAGGTCGGTGAAGATGGCGCGGTCGTGATACAGCAGCGGCCGACGCGATACCGGTGCGTGAGGAGGGGCCTGTACCTCTTGTAGCAATGGTGTCACGGCGGCCATGTAGCTCTCGGCATGGGCGGCCCAGGCGTAATGCTCCTTGACCCCGGCTAGCCCGTTGCGTGCCATGCGGCGCCAGCCGGCTGCGTCGCTGATCACCTTGAGCAGGGCCTTGGTAATGTCCTGCTTGTCCAGGGGGTCGATCAGGAAGCCGTTTCGGCAATGCTTGATGATGTCGGTGGGGCCGCCGTCCTCGGTGGCGACGATGGGCAGGCCGCTGGCGGCGGCCTCGATCAGCGTCAGCCCGAAGGGTTCTGTTAGCGCGGGATTGATGAACACGCCGCGGGATGCCGCTGCGATCTGGTACAGCAGCGGCACGTCGTCGGAGCTGTGATGTTTGGGGTAGGCGGCACGGCCGTACAGGTCGTACAGGTCGATCAGCATCAGGATGTCGGTCAGCACCTGTTGCGCGCCGCTGTCCAGGTCGCCGATGTCGTCACGGTTACCAGCGACGATGACCAGATTGGCCGCACGCTGCAGCTCGGCGGATTCGCCATAGGCGGCGATCAGCGTGCTGATGTTCTTGCGCTCGTCTGGCCGCGACAGCGCCAAGATCATGGGCTTTTTCGGCTCGTTCAGAAAGCGTCCGAGCTCTCGCCTGATCGGCGTCTTCTGTTCGCTGCCGTCCGGTGGTCGGAAGCGCTCCAGATCGGTGCCGGGCGGGATCACCGACATGCGCTCAGGCTGGTAGTGATCGTACAGCCCGTACTGTTCCTCGATCTCCTGGGTGGTGCTGGTGACCACCAGACTGGCGGCGCCCAGGGTCTCTTCCTCCGCGGTGATGCGGCGGGCCATGTTGTAGCGCTGGTCGATGACCTCCTGAGTCAGCCCCGAGGCCAGCAAACGCTGCCGTTTGACCCGGCCCAGGGAATGCCCCGTATGCACCAGCGGCACGCCGAGCTGGGCGGACAGGCGTGAGCCGACATAGCCCGCATCGGCATAGTGGGTGTGGATCAGATTCGGCAGGTCGTCTTCCTCGCGCAGGAAGCTGAGCATGTTGTCCGAGAAGGCGTCGAGGTGATCCCAGAGCTGCTCCTTGGGCAGGTAGCCCGGAGGCCCGGCCTCGATACGCACGATGCGCGCACCCGGTCCGATCTCTTCGATCGGAACGGCATAGTCTGCACTGACGTTGGGATCGTCCACGAGGCGCGTGAACAGGTCGACGCGGTCGACATCGTCGCGTGCCGCCAACGCACGCGCCAATTCGACCACGTACAGGATCTGGCCACCAGTATCGGCGTCGCGGCCGAGTTCCAGTTGGCTGCCGCGAATCAGGCCGTGAACGCTGATCAAGACGATATAGATGGGCCGGTTGTCGTTGCTGTTCATCGTGTGCCCGCTGCTGTTGACGAGCCTAACAGACTACAGGCAACGGCCGCCGGGCTCCAGTTTCCGCCCTTAGATTTTCGGAGTCTTGGAGCAATGCCAAGGCCACTGGGCGTTATTCTTGCATGCCAAGCGCGCTGCTTGACCAAGTCCGCCAGGCCAGGTTGTGCCAGCTGACAGTTGTCGCTTCGCGCGCAACGGTGTTGGTGCGCGCAAAATTGGCGGCTCACAGATACAGACGAGGAAATTGTTGATGACCACAATCCCTCCCCCCGTCCTCAGCGACCACGAGCTGCATCAGTTGCTCGCCGAGGACGTGCCTTTCGGCGACCTGACCACGGACTCGCTCGGCATCGCCAATGATGCCGGAACCATTCGCTTTTTCGCGCGTGACCCGATGGTGGTCTGCGGGGTCGAGGAGGCCGTGCGCATGTTCGAACTCTGCGGCGCTCGGGCAGCATGCCTGGCCCCGTCCGGCACCGATGCGCCGGCCGGAACCCCGCTGCTCGAGGCCAGTGGTTGCGCCGGTGCGCTGCATCGGGGCTGGAAGACCGCGCAGACGCTGATGGAGTGGTGCGGCGGTATTGCCAGCAGCGCCGCCGCCATCGTTGCCGCGGCAAGGCGCGGCAATGCCGATGCCCTGGTTGCCGGTACGCGCAAGAACGTGCCCGGCAATCGTCGGCTGGCCGTGAAGGCGTTTCGCGCCGGGGGCGCCGTCATGCACCGTAATGGTCTGTCGGAGACCTTGCTCGTGTTCGCCGAGCATCGTTTGTTTCTGGGGGCCGAACAGCCGGCGGCAGACGCTCGCGCGGCTGCGCCGGCTATGTCCGGAGAAGCGCGTCGTGGTGGAGGTCGCGGACATCGACGAGGCGCTGGCCTGGGCCGACGCGGATGTGCTGCAGTTGGAGAAGTCCGCCTCCGAACAGGTGGCCGCGGTGGTCACTGCGCTGGCCGAGCGCGGCTCGACCGCGCTGGTGGCCGCCGCTGGCGGTGTCAATGCCAGCAATGCCGAGGCCTACGCCCGCGCCGGTGCGCGGCTGCTCGTGACCACGGCACCTCACTTGGCGCCGCCGCGGGATGTGCAGGTGCGGTTTTCGCTCTGACAGATCGCTCTCACACGCCTGTGGGAGCGATTTGCAATCGCGACGGCAGCGACAACGGATGCCCCTGTGGTTAGCGAAACCCGCAAGCTTGGGTCAGGCAGGCCGCTCAATGATCCACGCCGACAATGACGCCGGCGGCGGGGAAGATGGCGCACGCCGGGCCCTGCTCAACGATGCCGCGTGTCGCGAGCGCATCGGCGGCGACGACGCCGCGCACGGTGACACCGGCGGACAGGTCGATGACCACTTCGGTGGGGCCGTCGCCGCGGGTCATGCGGGAAACGGTCCCGCACAGCGCGTTGCTGCCGGCGGGTCGCTCGGTACCGGCTTCGCGGACGATGTCGACCGCGACCGCCTTGATCAGCGCCCAGACGCTGCGCCCCGGCCGCAGGCCTAGGCATTCCACGCTCTCGTTGGTGATGCCGGCGGTGATGCGCTGGCCGCTCTGGATCTCGATCTGGACCTCGGCATCCACGGCGCGGGCGGTGACGGCGACGATACGACCGATGAACTGATTGCGCGCGCTGGTTCGCAGCGCCAGCCGCCGCAGCAGATCGAACGCCGCGCCCGGGTCGCCCATCGCCGCATTGACGCTGGTCAGAAAGCGCTGATACTCCGCCGCGATGGTGTGATAGGCGTCGATCAGACGTCGGCCCTCGTCGGTGAGTCTCGCGCCGCCGCCGCCGCGCCCGCCGGTCGCGGTCTCGACCACTGGTGCTGGCGCCAGGTTGTTCAGCGCATCCACCGCATCCCAGGCCGTCTTGTAGCTGATCTTAAGCGCCTTCGCCGCCTGCGTGATGGAGCCCCGCTCGGCGATCTGTTCCAACAACGCGATGCGCTCCTTGCCCAGAAAGGCGGCGTCATCGACGCTGAACCAGAACTGGCCGTCGATGTTCATTGGCCGAGCATCTCCGCGGCGTGGGCGCGGGTGGTGGCGGTGATCTCGGTGCCGCCGAGCATGCGGGCGATCTCGTCGATGCGCTGGTCCTTGGCCAGGGGCTGGATCTGGGTGTAGGTCTGACCGTCGATCGCCTGTTTCTGGACCTTGAGCTGCTGGTGGGCCTGGGCCGCGACCTGGGGCAGGTGGGTGACGCAGAGCACCTGGCGCGCGTCGCCGAGGCGGCGCAGCAGCCGGCCGACGATCTCCGCGACGCCGCCGCCGATGCCGACGTCGACCTCATCGAAGACCAGGGTTGGGATGCTGCCGACCTCCGCGGTGGCGACCTGGATGGCGAGGCTGATCCGCGACAACTCGCCGCCGGATGCGACCTTGGCGAGGGGTTGCAGCGGTTGGCCGGGGTTGGCGCTGACCTGGAACGCGATGCTGTCGAGCCCGCCGGCGCTGACGCCGTCCGGCTCGGCGGTGACGACGTCGACAGCGAAGCGCCCGCCGCCCATGCCGAGCTCCTGCATGGCCGCGCTGACGGTCTCGCCGAGGCGCTCGGCGGCCGCGCGTCTGGCGCTGCTGAGGGCGGCGGCGCATGTCAGCAAGGCCTCGCGCGCGGCGTCGCGCTCGTCGGCGAGGTCGCCGAGGGAGTGATCGGCCCGTTCTAGCGCGTCCAGCTCGTCGCGCCGTTGCTCCAACGCCTCAGCCAGCTGTTCCGGCGGCACGCGGTACTTGCGGGCCATGTCGTGGATTTGCGCGAGCCGGTCCTCGACCTCGCGGAGGCGGCGGGGTCCATGTCCAGGTCGTCGAGGTACTGGCGCAGGTTGGCGGCGGCTTCCTCGACTTGCACCATGGCCCCTTCGATCAGCTCGCGGGTCTCTTGCAGGCGCTGGTCGATGTCCGCCAGGCCGGCCAATTCACTGGCGGCGTGACCGAGATGGTCGCGCAGCGCCACCGCGTTTCCGCCGCTATCCTCGCCGGCGCCTTCGTACAGCAATTCCACCAGCGCCGCGGCGGTGCCCTGGAGGTTGCCCAGGTTGGCGAGCCGGCGTTGCTCGACGTCGAGCTCGTCGAGTTCGCCGTCGCCGAGGGCCAGTTCGTCGAGTTCGTTGACCTGATAACGCAGTAGATCGATGCGTTCGGCGCGCTCGTCGCGGGCGGCGGTCAGCTCGCGCCAGCGCCCGTCGATGTCGCGAAAGCGGCGGTAGTGTTCCGCCACCTCGCCGGCCGCGGCCTGATGGCCGCCATAGGCGTCCAGCAACGCGCGCTGGGCGGCGGGGCGCAGCAACGACTGGTGCGCATGCTGGCCGTGGATGTCCACCAGCAGGTCGCCCAGCGCGCGCAGTTGCGCGCCGCTGGCGGACTGGCCGTTGATAAAGGCGCGGGCGCGGCCGTTGCGCACCAGCACGCGGCGGATCAGGCACTCATCGCCGTCGTCCATGGCCTGTTCGACGAGCCAGTCGCGGGCCTGTGGGCAACGGTTGAGGTCGAAGCCGGCGCTGACCTCGGCGCGATCGCAACCGGTGCGGATCATGCCGGCGTCGGCCTTTTCGCCAAGGGCCAGGCCGAGGGCGTCGATCAGGATCGACTTGCCGGCGCCGGTCTCACCGGTCAGCGTGGTCATGCCGGCGGCCAGGTCCAGTTCCAGGCCGCTGACGATCACCAGGTCCTTGATGACGATGTGGGTGAGCATGGTCTCGATTCGGAATGGATGGCGACGTGATTGGGATGCTTGGGGCGGTGATCGGTTTTGGGGGCCGCAATCGCTCGACCCGGCGGCTGGTGCCGAGTCAGCAGCGCTGATCGGGTCGGGGATGCCCGCCCCAGCCGAGCTTGGCGCGGAGGATGCCGTAATGGTCGTGATCGCGGGGATGCAGTAGTCGCACCCGATGCGGGCTGCGCTCGATGCGTATCGGCGCACCCTCGACGAGCGGCAGATCCACCTGCCCGTCGCAGGTCAGGCGGACCTGATCCGCCTCGTAATCGCAGATGCGAAACTCGATGCGGCTGTCGCCGGCGATGACCAGCGGACGGTTGCTCAGCGTATGCGGACAGATCGGCACCAGCAGCAGGGCATCCAGGCCGGGGTGGATCAGCGGCCCGCCGCCGGACAGGGCGTAGGCAGTGGAGCCGGTGGGGGTGGCGACGATGATACCGTCGGAGCGCTGGGCGTTGACGAACTGGCCGTCGATGTAGGTCTCCAGCTCGATCATCCGCACCGAGTTCCACTTGTGCACGACGATGTCGTTCAACGCGCGCCCGCTGAAGCCGTTGACATGGGCGTCGAGCAGCGTCCGCGAGTCGTCGTCGAACTCGCCGTTCAGGATCTGATCCAGCCGTCGCTCGACGTTGTCCGGCGACACGTCTACCAGGAAGCCGAGCCGGCCGAGGTTGATGCCGACCAGGGCCACGTCCAGTTCCGCCATCTCGCGTGCCGCGTGCAAAAAGGTGCCGTCACCGCCGACCACGACCACCAGGTCGCAGCGTGCGCCCAGGTCGCGGAGTTCGAGTCCGCCCTCGACGCCGACGATGCCCGCGGTCACCGCCTCGAAAAGGACCTCGAGCCCGCGCCGTTGCAGGTGCTCCGCGAGCCGGTCGATGGTGGCCGTGACGCGTGGCTCGTCGTGCAGTTTGCCGATGATGCCTGCCGTGTGAAACGAGGACATGAAGCGCCGGTGGCTGGGATAAACGTTTCGAAACGTTAGCACGCGCCCACCGGGCCGCCAACTGGTCGATGAGTTGGCGCAAAAATGCCCGTGGTGCTCCCCCCGCTTGACAGTCTCCGTCGCAAACCATAGATTGCCCATGCTTAGCACTCTCCTTTTGAGAGTGCTAAGCGCTGATCCGAATTTCTCCGACAGCCGGTTGGCAAACCTTACACATGGTGAGCGGCAACACGCGATCGAACGACCCACAGGTCAGCCTCAAGGGCGGGGGGCAGATCAGCGAGCGTGCGCTGCATTTTCTCAAGGCCCTGATCGAACGCCATATTCGTGACGGTCAGCCGGTCGGATCGCGCACCCTTGCCAAGGATACCGGGCTCGACCTCAGTCCGGCCACGGTGCGTAACGTGATGTCGGACCTGGAGGAGATGGGGCTGGTGTCGTCCCCACACACCTCCGCCGGACGGGTGCCGACGGTCTCCGGTTATCGGCTGTTCGTGGACAGCCTGCTGACCGTGCTGCCGATCGAGGATCAGGAACTCGAGACGCTGCGCTCGGGCTTTTCGAGCAGCGACGATTCCAAGGTCCTAATCGAGTCCGCGTCGCGACTGCTGTCGGGCTTGACGCACATGGCCGGCATGGTCATGGTGCCGCGCTACGGGCGCGACGTGTTCCGCCAGATCGAATTTCTGTCCCTGTCCGGGACCCGCGTGCTCGCGATCCTGGTCACCGGCGAGGGCGAGGTGCACAACCGCGTCATTCATACGGACAAGGAATGCTCGCCATCGCAACTGGTCGAGGCGGGCAATTTCCTGACGGCGATGTTCACCGGGCAGGACATGAGTGCGGTGCGCCGACACCTGATGGAAGACCTCAAGCAAACCCATCGCAGCATGGATGCGCTGATGCTGCGCGCGGTCGAGATGGCGCAACGGGTGGTTGCATCCGCCGAGCACAAAGACGATCTGCTCATCGCGGGCCAAACCAATTTGATGGAATTCGAGGAATTGGCGAGTATCGAGCGGCTGAAGTCGCTGTTTGAAGCGTTCAGTGAAAAGCGTCAGATTCTGGACCTGCTCGACCGTTGCATCGCGGCCGATGGAGTGCAGATTTTCATTGGCCATGAGTCAGGCTACGAATTGCTCGACGATTGCAGCCTGGTCACCACCACCTATCGGGTCGAGAACCAGGTGCTCGGCGTGCTCGGTGTGATTGGCCCGACGCGCATGGACTACCAGCGCGTGATTCCCGTCGTCGACGTCACGGCTCGGCTGCTGGCGGCGGCGCTCAGACAACAGTAAACCATTGGCAGAGACCGGGGCGCGCTCCCGGTGCCCGATCTGACCCCAGAGACGCGGGTCCAACATCGCGGCACCGCCGACCGTCTCGGCGAGGTAGGAGATCATGAAGGAGCAAGACGAACAACAGCAGTACGAACAGAGACGGGGGGCGGCCGACGTGGCCGGCGCTGAGGACGCCGCTGGCGAGGTGCGTGACGTGGCCCCTCAGCCCGAGGCCGGCGACCCTGAGGCCGGCGGGCCCAGGATTGCCGATCATCCGGCGGGATCCGATCCCGCGGAGTTGCACATGCTGCTCGAAGACGCCCGCGCGCGGGCCGACCAAGACCGCGATCAGCTGCTGCGCGTGCGGGCCGAGATGGAGAACATGCAGCGCCGCCAAGCCAAGGAGTTGGAAAACGCGCACAAGTTCGCCCTCGACAACTTCGTCAAAGAGTTGCTGCTGGTGCGCGACAGCCTCGAATTGGGCTATGCCGCTGCCACCGAGCCTGACGCGGACGTCGCCAAGCTGCGCGAGGGCACCGAGCTGACGTTGAAACAGCTCGGCGATGTGATGAGCAAGTTTGGTGTCGAGCGCGTGCACCCAGAGGGCGAAGCCTTCAACCCGGAATTTCACCAGGCTATGTCCGTGCAGCCGCGGGCTGACGTGCCGCCGAATACCGTCACGGCCGTGATTCAGAGTGGCTATCTGCTCAACGGCCGGCTGATGCGCCCGGCGTTGGTGATGGTCTCGAAACAGGAATGAGCGTCGGCGCGCGCGGCGTGCCGGCAATCGATCCGGAGTAGGCTTGAGAATCACAAGGTTTTGCCCCACCTGATCGCGAATTAGGGCCGCTAAACAGGTTCATCAGGCAACCTCGGCGAACCGGCTCGGCAAACGGGCCGCCCCGATCACTACCTTACAGTTTTAAATTGAATTGCAGCGGAGAAACACCATGGGAAAGATCATCGGCATCGATCTCGGTACAACCAACTCCTGTGTCGCCGTGATGGAAGGCGACAAGCCCAAGGTTATTGAGAATTCCGAGGGTGATCGGACAACCCCGAGTATCGTCGCCTTCAGCAGCGATGGCGAGGTGCTGGTCGGACAGTCCGCCAAGCGTCAGTCCGTGACCAATCCGAGCAACACCCTGTTCGCGATCAAGCGCCTGATCGGGCGCCGGTTCGAGGACCAGGTGGTGGCCAAGGACAAAAACATGGTGCCGTACAAGATCGTACGCGCCGACAACGGCGATGCCTGGGTCGAGGTCAACGGCAAGAAGATGGCGCCGCCGGAGATCTCGGCGAAGGTTCTGCAGAAGATGAAAAAGACCGCCGAGGACTACCTCGGCGAGTCCGTGACCGAGGCGGTGATCACCGTGCCGGCCTACTTCAACGACTCGCAGCGCCAGGCAACCAAGGACGCTGGACGCATCGCCGGTCTGGAGGTCAAGCGCATCATCAACGAGCCTACGGCGGCGGCGCTGGCCTACGGTATGGACAAGAAGCGCGGTGACCAAAAGATCGCCGTCTACGACCTTGGCGGTGGCACCTTCGACATCTCCATCATCGAGATCGCGGAGATCGAGGGCGAGCACCAGTTCGAGGTGCTGTCCACCAACGGTGACACCTTCCTCGGCGGCGAGGACTTCGACCTGCGCATCATCGACTTCCTGGCGGCCGAGTTCAAAAAGGATCAGGGCTTCGATCTGCACAACGATCCCCTCGCACTGCAGCGCCTGAAGGAGGGCGCGGAGAAGGCCAAGATTGAGCTAAGCTCCAGCCAGCAGACCGATATCAATCTGCCCTACATCACTGCCGATCAGAACGGCCCGAAGCACCTCAACGTTAAGCTGACCCGGGCCAAGCTCGAGTCGCTGGTGGAGGATCTGATCGAGCGCACCATCGAGCCCTGCCGCGTCGCGATGAAGGACGCCGGTGTGACCGCGAGCGAGATCGACGAGGTGATCCTGGTCGGCGGGCAGACCCGCATGCCCAAGGTTCAGGAAAAGGCCGAGGCCTTCTTCGGCAAGGCCCCGCGCAAAGACGTCAACCCGGACGAGGCGGTGGCCATCGGCGCCGCCATCCAGGGCGGCGTGCTCGGTGGCCAGGTCAAGGACGTGCTGTTGCTCGATGTCACCCCGCTGTCGCTGGGCATCGAGACGTTGGGCGGCGTCATGACCAAGTTGATCGAGAAGAACACCACCATCCCGACCTCGGCACAGCAGGTGTTCTCCACCGCCGACGACAGCCAGACCGCGGTCACGGTGCATGTGCTGCAAGGCGAGCGCGAGCGCGCGGCGGACAACAAGTCGCTGGGCCGCTTCGACCTATCCGACATCCCGCCGGCACCGCGCGGCGTGCCGCAGATCGAGGTCAAGTTCGACATCGACGCCAACGGTATTCTGCACGTCTCGGCCAAGGACAAGGCGACCGGCAAGGAACAGTCCATCGTCATCAAGGCCAGCTCGGGTCTATCGGATGAGGAGGTCGATCGCATGGTTAAGGACGCCGAGGCCCACGCCGATGACGACCGCAAGTTCCACGAAGTGGTGGCCGCGCGCAACCAGGCCGACACCATGATTCACGCCACGCGCAAGTCCATAGAGCAGCTCGGGGACGACAAGCTCGAGGCCGGCGAAAAGGACAGCATCGAGAGCGCGATCAAGGACTTGGAGGACGCCATGAAAGGTGAGGACAAGGACCGCATTGAGTCCCTGACCAAGGTGCTCAGTGACGCCTCCGGCAAGATGGCCGAGCGGTTGTACGCCCAAGCCCAGGGTGGCGATGCGGGCGGTGCCGGTGCTGCTGGCGCGTCGGCTGGCGGCGCTGCCGGCGCGGAGTCAGGCGCTACCGACGATGTCGTCGACGCCGAGTTCGAAGAGGTAAAAGACGACAAAAAATAAGCCCGGAGGCGGCAGCCGCCGAGCGGCCGGTTACGACCTGACCGGCCGCGCGTGCCGCACCGGTTTCCCCGCTGACCGCTGTCGTCCTCGATCCGACAGTATTGCCCTACCGGCGAAGCCGGCGCGGTGCCCTACGGGCCGTCGCCGGCTTCGTCTCTCTTGTAGGAGGCTGATGGCCGTGATTGGCGGCTCAGACCTGACGCGCGAACGCACCAAGACCGGAAGTTGAAGACGAGCCATGCCCCAACGCGATTATTACGAGATTCTCGGCCTCAGCCGCAACGCCAGCGAGCAAGATATCAAGAAGGCGTTTCGCCGGCTGGCGATGAAGCACCACCCGGACCGCAATCCGGACGATGCCGAGGCATTGGCTAAGTTCAAAGAGGCAAAGGAGGCCCACGATGTGCTGTCGGACGCGCGCAAGCGTTCCGCCTACGACCAATTCGGGCATGCCGGCGTCAGCGGTCAGGGGGGCTTCGGCGGTGGTCCGGGCGACTTTGGCGCCGGTGGCTTCTCCGACATCTTTGGCGACGTGTTCGGCGACATCTTCGGCGGTCGTGCTGGCGGCCGGCGTACCCACCGCGGGGCCGACCTGCGCTACGACCTGTCGCTGAGCCTGGAAGACGCGGTTGCCGGCACGGACGTCAAGATCCGCATTCCCACCTCGGTCGAATGTCACCACTGCGGCGGCACCGGCGCCAAGCCCGGCACCAAACCCAAGGAATGCCCCACCTGTCACGGCAGCGGTCAGGTGCGCATGCAGCAGGGCTTCTTCTCCATCCAGCAGACCTGCCCGCAGTGCCGCGGCGCCGGCAAGGTGATCGAAGAATCGTGCAGTCACTGCCGCGGGGCAGGTCGCCTGCGCGAGGAAAAGACCCTGTCGGTGAAAGTGCCAGCCGGCGTCGATACCGGCGACCGGATCCGCCTTGCCGGCGAGGGCGAGGCCGGTGAGCACGGCGGCACGCCCGGCGACCTGTACGTGCAGGTCAACGTGCAGCAGCATCCGATCTTCACCCGCGAAGAGAGCCATCTGTTCTGCGAGGTGCCGATCAGCTTCGTCACCGCCGCCCTCGGCGGGGAGATGCAGGTGCCGACCCTGAGCGGCAAGGTGATGCTGAAGGTGCCGGCGGGTACCCAGACCGGCAAGATGTTCCGCATGCGTGGCAAGGGCGTGAAGCCGGTGCGCGGTGGACCGGTCGGCGACCTGATCTGTCGCGTGCTGGTCGAGACCCCGGTCAACCTCACCGAGCGTCAGAAGGAGCTGCTTCGCGAGTTCGACGAGAGCGTTTGCGCCGGCGGCGAGCACCACAGCCCGCATTCCAGCAGTTGGCTGGATGGCGTCAAGAGTTTTTTCGAGAAGATGGGTCTGTAGCGGACCGGCAGACCTGGCTCGGGACGCCGGCTTCAACAGGCGCCTGGAACAGTCGGGCTTCAGTCCGCGGAGCGAGGCCAGGGCTAACCTATTTCCATGCTGATGCCGTAACAACAGGTTCATTCGCAGCGCGTAGCCTGTGTTGTCACCTCGTCTAAACATCGTTAGCGGAGAGCAACATGAATACCGAGACCGCCAAGGCCCCTGCGCTCACGCCTGAGATGCTGGCAGGCATCGACGCCTATTGGCGCGCCTGCAACTATCTCGCCGTCGGCATGATCTACCTGCGCGACAATCCGTTGCTGAAGGAGCCGCTGAAAGAGGCGCATCTGAAAAGCCGCCTGCTCGGCCATTGGGGCGCCAGCCCCGGGCTGTCGTTCATGTACGTGCACATGAACCGCCTCATCAACGCCCACCAGCAGCAGGCCATCTTCCTCGCCGGTCCCGGTCATGGCGCCCCAGGCGTGCTCGCCCCGGTCTACCTGGAAGGCACCTACTCCGAGATCTACCCGAATAAGAGCGAAGATGAAGACGGTCTGCGTGCCTTCTTCAAGCAGTTCTCGTTCCCCGGCGGCATCGGCTCCCATTGCACACCGGAGACGCCTGGATCGATCCATGAGGGCGGCGAACTTGGGTATTCCATCTCGCACGCCTTCGGCGCAGCCTTCGACAACCCGGAGCTGCTGGTGACGGTCGCGGTGGGCGACGGCGAGGCCGAGACCGGCCCGCTCGCGACCAGTTGGCACTCAAGCAAATTCCTGAATCCAATCCGGGACGGCGCGGTGCTGCCGATCCTGCATCTGAACGGCTATAAGATCAACAATCCGACCCTGCTCTCGCGCATCCCCAACGACGAGCTCGAGAGCCTGATGCGCGGCTACGGCTGGACGCCCCACTTCGTCGAGGGCGACGAGCCGCTGGAGATGCATCAAAAGATGGCCGCGACCATGGACGCCTGCTACGCCGAGATCAAGGCGTTTCAGGATCAGGCCCGGGCCTCCGGCGAGGCCACCCGCTGCCACTGGCCGATGATCGTGCTACGCACGCCCAAGGGTTGGACCGGCCCGGAGTTCGTCGATGGCCACAAGGTCGAGGGCTTCTGGCGCGCGCACCAGGTGCCGCTGTCCGGCATGCACAACAATGCCGCACACCTGCAACAGCTCGAAGACTGGATGAAGAGCTACGAGCCGGACGAGCTCTTCGACGAGACCGGCCGGCTCAAGGAAGACATCCGCGCCTTGGCGCCCAAGGGAACACTTCGCATGAGCGCCAATCCCCACGCCAACGGCGGCCTGCTGCGCCGTGCGCTGCGCATGCCGGACTTCCGCAACTATGCCATCCCGGTCGACAATCCCGGTACCACCCGGCACATGAACACCAAGCCGGTCGGCGAACTGCTGCGCGACATCATGGCCCGCAACATGGACAACTTCCGTGTCTTCGGCCCGGACGAGAATACGTCGAACAAGCTCGACGCGATCTACGAGGTGTCGAAAAAGCTCTGGCTTTGCGACTACAAGCCGGAGGACGCCGACGGCGGCGAACTCTCACCCGACGGACGCGTGCTGGAGATGCTCTCCGAACACACGCTGGAGGGTTGGTACGAGGGCTACGTGCTGACCGGTCGGCACGGCTTCTTCGCCACCTACGAGGCCTTTGTGCACGTCATCGACAGCATGTACAACCAGCACGCCAAATGGCTGGCCATCTGCGAGGACATCCCCTGGCGCGCGCGCATCTCGTCGCTGAACCTGCTGATCACCTCCACCGTCTGGCGCCAGGACCACAACGGCTTCACGCACCAGGACCCAGGCTTTCTGGACGTAGTGGTGAACAAGAACCCAGAGGTCACGCGCATCTACCTGCCGCCGGACGTCAACACCCTGCTGTCCACCGTCAATCACTGCCTGCGCAGCCGTGACGACATCAACGTCATCGTCGCCGACAAGCAGAACCATCTGCAATTCCTGGACATGGACGCCGCCATCAAGCACTGCACCAAGGGGCTCGGCATCTGGGAATGGGCCAGCAACGACCAGGGCAGCGAACCGGACGCGGTGCTGGTGGGCTGCGGCGACATTCCCACCAAGGAGGCGCTGGCGGCAACCGCCTTGCTGCGCGAGCACTTCGACGACATCAAGATCCGCTTCATCAACGTCGTCGACCTGTTCAAGATCCAGTCCGCTGGCGAGCATCCCCACGGCCTCAGCGATGCCGACTTCGACAGCCTGTTCACCAAGGACCGGCCCGATCATCTTCAACTTCCACGGCTATCCCTGGCTGATCCACCGCCTGGCCTACCGGCGCACCAATCACAAGAACCTGCACGTGCGCGGCTACAAGGAAAAAGGCAACATCAACACCCCGCTGGAGCTTGCCATCAGCAACGAGATCGACCGCTTCACACTCGCCATGGACGTGATCAAGCGCGTGCCCCGGTTGCAGGTGGCTGGCGCCCACATCATGGACCGGCTCAAGGACATGCAGATCGAATGCCGCAACTATGCCTTCGAGCAGGGCATCGACAAGCCCGAGGTCGACGACTGGGTGTGGCCATACTGACGGAGGGGCCGAGCGCCAAGGGCCTGGGGCCGACACTGCACAATGGTGCCTTTCGGCGGCCCTTGGCGCACGGCGCTTGGCCCACTCAGAGCAACGCACGGGCTTGTCAGTAGAGCGCCGTACGCTCGTCGGTCTGAGGCATCGCCTCGCGACGCTTTCTCGGTCCCTCCGCGGCCGGGTGTCGGTTGAAAACACCGTGGGTCGCAACGGCCCGTGATCGGGTTGCGCTTGCGCTTTGCAATAGTTTTGTCATGATGGCGTCACGTGATCGTAACAAGAACGTCATACATGACGTTCTAACACGATCTCCCCACGCCGATTTCCCCGAGGCATCGCGGGCTGCAAGTGCGGCCGATGGACCGTATTCCGCCGGGGTCGGCCTACGCAGTACAACCAACGGGAGGTGGCCATGACGATGACCGATAAAGCCAATAGCGATCTGGGTGCGGGCACGACAGCGCCAGTCGATAGCAATCAACCCGTCAGCGATGAAGCCGACGGTAATGATGAAGACTTGCTGATGGAGCGCGAGGCGATGACCGTCGAGGAGATCGACGATGCTGAAGCCCCAAAGAAGCGCAAACGCCGGCGCAGTCCTGCTGCGAAGGCGACCGAGGAGACGGCTGCCGTCGTCAGCGCCAGTGGCCGGGACGCCGAGGAGTACAAACTCAAGCAAGCCAAGAAGCAGTCGACGCGCAAAGGTCCTGCCAACGATCTCGTTGGTCAAATCGGCAAGCTCAGTGGCGCTGATTACCTCGATCTGATCATGCCGCTCCACGTGGAGTTGCTGAAAATGCAGAACTGGGTCAAGGAGCAGGGGCTTCGGGTCCTTGTGATTAATGAGGGTCGCGATGCGGCCGGCAAGGGCGGCACGATCAAACGGTTCGTCGAGCACATGAACCCGCGCGGCGCCCGCGTCGTCGCCCTCGACAAGCCGGGCGACCGGGAACGCACGCAATGGTACTTCCAACGCTACATCAATCATCTGCCAAGCGGCGGCGAGATCGTCTTCTTCGACCGCAGCTGGTACAACCGGGCCATGGTCGAGCGGGTCATGGGTTTCTGCGGCGGTGCCGAGGTGAAGGAGTTCCTGCGCTCAGTGCCCGAACTCGAGCGGATGCTGATCCGTTCCGGCGTGCAGCTGTTTAAGTTCTACTATTCGGTTAGCAAGGATGCGCAGGCAAGGCGCTTCGCCAAGCGTGTCGATGACCCGTTGCGGCAGTGGAAACTCAGCCCGGTGGACCAGGAGTCTCAGTTCAAATGGGATGAATACACTCGGGCGAAGGAGGACATGTTCTTCTTTACGTCCACTGCTGATAGTCCCTGGACCATCATCAAGTCCGATGACAAGAAGCGTGCCCGCATCAACGCCATCCGCTTCCTGTTGAGCGAGATCGACTATCCGGAACGGCGCGACGACCTGCTGCGCATCGACCGGCGCATCGTCCGCACGGTGCAGGACGAGATGGGCGTCGAAGACTAAGGCGATTCCCAGGATCAATGTACCGCCTCGAACGGCTGCTGTAGGGGCGAATTAATTCGCCCCTACGGTATTCGCCCGCAAATGCTGAGTACGGCCTTTTCGGGAAATCACCTGAGGCATACACGTTTGTCGGCCCCGCTCTTTCCGGTCGGGCTGGAACGGGCCTGTTCTCATTCCTCGCCCTTACCCGCGCCAGAACCGCGGCGACAGCAACACCAGGATGGTGAAGATTTCGAGCCGGCCGAGGATCATCGCGATCACCGCCAGCAACTTGCCGCCGTCGCTGACGCTGGCGAAGTTATAGGCCACCTCGCCAAGGCCGGGCCCCAGGTTGTTGATGCTGGTGGCGACGGCGGCGAAGGCAGAGACCGGATCGAGCCCGGTATGGATCATCAGCAGGCTGAGCACGCCGAAGGCGATGATGTAGAGCGCGAAGTAACCCCAAACGGCCTGCATCAGTTCGGGCTCTACGACGCGACGGCCAAGCCGCACCGGGAGTAATGCACGGGGATGGATCAGGCGCTCGACCTCGTGCAACCCTTGCTTCACGAGCAACAGCACGCGCATCACCTTGATGCCGCCGGCGGTGGAGCCGCCGCAGCCGCCGACGAAGCTAATGGACAGCAGCAGGATTGGCAGAAAATCCGGCCAGTAGGCGTAGTCGACGATGCCGAAACCGGTGCTGGTCACCAACGAGACCACTTCGAAGACGGCATCACGCAGGCTCAGGTGCAACTCGGCGTACTGGCCCTCCGCCCACAACATCAGCCCGACCAACAGGACGATGGCGGCGCAGAAGATCAGAAATGCGCGCACCTCGGGGTCGTGCCAATAGAATCGCGGGTCACGCTTGCGCCAGACCAGATAGTGGATGCTAAAATTGATCGCGGCCAGCAGCATGAAGACCACCGCGACCGCCTCGATGGCCGGGTTGTCGTAATAGCCGATGCTCTCGTCGCGGGTGGAAAAGCCACCAGTGGAGACCGTGCTCAGGCTGTGCGCCAGCGCATCGAACGCATCCATGCCGGCGAGCCAATAGCCGAGCGCGCAAGCCAGCGTTAGCGACAGATAGAGAAGCCATAGGTTGCGTGCCGTATGCACCAACCGCGGTGTCAGTTTTTCGTCCTTCATCGGCCCTGGCGCCTCGGCGCGGTAGAGCTGCATGCCGCCGATGCCGAGCAGCGGAATCACCGCCAGCCCGAGGACCACCACGCCCATGCCCCCGAGCCACTGGATCTGCTGGCGGTAGAACAGCAACGAGTGCGGCAGCAGGTCGAGATCCGTGATCACCGTGGCGCCAGTCGTCGTGAATCCCGAGGCGGACTCGAACAGGGCCTCGATTGGCGTGAGTCCAACGCCGAGCATGAATGGCCAGGCGCCAAGCATGCTGAGTAGGAGCCAGAACAGCGCGACGATCAGAAACCCGTCGCGGACGCTCAGTTCGGCGTGGCGATGAAAGCCCGCTAGCTGCAGCAAGACACCAATGCCCAGGGAGCCGAGCATCGGGTACACGAACGGCGAGACGTCGGTTTCATCATAGATCCAGGCGACGACCATCGGCGCCAGCAGCGTTGCGCTGAACAGGAGCGAGAATAGGCCGAGGATGCGGGAGACGAGCAGTATGTGCACGAGTAGAGAGGGAGCATCGGTATAGCATCCGCATGGTAGAGCAAAGCGCTATCGATTGCCTGTGTTGGCGATTCGTCGTCAAGTGCCTGTGGGAGCGGCTTGCAGCCGCGATTGGGCCACGCGGACATCTGCTGTCGTTGCCATCGCGATTGCAAATCGCTCCCACGCCTGTGCTTGCAGCCGCGAGCGGGCCACGCGGACATCTGATGTCGTTGCCATCGCGATTGAAAATCGCTCCCACGTGCCTGTGGGAGCGCCTTTCAGCCGCGATGCCGCATCGGGGGGCGAGCAGGCTAGCGCCGCAACTGGGGCGGCTTCACTGCCGTGGCCAGCACATAGTCGAGTCCGCGGTAGACGCTGTCGGCATCGAACCGAAGCGCGATCCGAGCCGGCAACCGAACCATTGGGTGCAAACGCTGTAGCGTCTCAGGATGTTCAGTCAGAAACTGGTGCAGCGGCGCATAGACCTGCTCGCGGATCGATTCGATGCGGATCTCGCCGAAGCCTGTGATGGCGAGCTTGGAGTGATAGGTGGGTCGGGTGTAGGCGTTCTCTGGCGGGATGGCGAACTTGCCCGCCACCAGGCCCCAGGACAGGCGTTGCTTGAGCTGGTCGGGAAAGACACTGGTGGCGGGCATCGGGATGATGTCGGCCGTCACCAAACGACCGCCCGGTCGCAGCACGCGCCAGGCTTCGCGAAAGAATTGTTCGCGGGTGTGGAAATGAAACGCGCACTCCAGCGCAACCACTTTGTCTATGGAATTGGATTCCAGCGGCATGTCGGTGGCGGAGCCTTGGCGCAGATCGATGCGATCCTCGAGCCCCAAGTCGGCCACGCGTTGGCGCGCGAGGGCCACCTGAGACGCGGTAATGTTCAGCCCAACGATATGGGCGGGCTGAAGGGTCCGCGCCCACAGGATGTCTTGATCACCGAAGCCGAAACCGACATCGAGCACACGCTCGCCCGGCTTCATTCCTGCCCGTTCGCCCACCAGCATCGCCAACGCGTCACTGGCGGCGTCGAGGTCGTCCGCGTCGCGCCAATAGCCGAGGTTCAGGTACAGACCTTGCCTGGTCGGCGAATTGGTCGACAGCAGGTCGTAGACGCCGGCCGCATCGAGCCCCTGAAACGGGTTGTAGAGCCAGTTCAGGTAGCGCAGGGATTCGCGCAGCGGCCGGCTGCTGACGACGGGATCGGGCATGGTGCGATGACTCCGGCTGACCTTAACGAAACGCCGCAGCGCTTTTTTGGAGAGTGGGGGCGATGCCGCCATAGCGGGAGAGGGCGCTTGCGTCCAGACGCCGTTTGACGATAAATGCGCAGTTGCCGGTCGGCGAATGCGTGGGCGATGTCCGTCCCGCCCCGATCGGCGATTGCGTCAACCTGCAAGGAGACGATGATGACAAAGACCCGCTATACGCTGCTGCAACGGCTGTTGCACTGGCTGATTGCGTTGATCGTATTTGGATTGCTTGCGGCCGGTTTCACCTTTTGGGCGCTCGGCTACGACGGCACCGTTGGGCTGTTCGGCAAAGAGCTGACCGGCGAATTGTACAAGTATCACAAGACCTTCGGCGTTGTGTTGCTCGGCCTGATGATCCTGCGCGTGGTGTTGCGCCGCGCGTTGCCGCCCCCTCCCTATGACCCGCCGCTGACGAGTGTCGAGCGTGTGGTCGGTGGCGGCACCCATCTGCTGTTGTATGTGCTGCTGATCGGTATGCCCATCGGCGGTGCCCTGGCGACGGCGTTCGGCGGCTATCCGCTGCAGTTCTTCGACTGGGAGTGGCTAGCGCCCGTCGACAAGAACGAGGCACTGAGCGAGCAATTGTTCCTGTTCCATGGGATTGCCGGTTTGGTTCTGTCGGCGCTGGTTCTGCTCCACATCGGTGCCGCCATCAAGCACCTGAAACTCAAAGACGGCGTCATGCGGCGTATCAGCCTGCCCTGACTCCTTCGGCGGCAGCGGTGGGGGAAAACGCAGTCCGTTTCTCTGCCGCTGTCGGCTCATGTCCGCTACCGTGCCAGCATGCGACCCCTGCTGCGTTATGCTCGCTTCGGTGGCCGGCGGCTGATCGGTCTTGGCCGTCGACCTGGTCTAGCGACTCGCCGGCTTTTCATCGCCAAGACTGACCGGATCCTGATGAATGATGATATCGGAATCCGGGTAGCGGGCGCGAATGCGTGCCTCGGCCTCCATGGCCACGCGATGGGCCTCGCGCAGCGGCAAATCGTCATCCAGTTCGAGGTGCAATTGGATGATCAGCAGCTGGCCCGACTGGCGCGTGCGCAGGCCGTGCA
Organism: uncultured Gammaproteobacteria bacterium; assembly: GCA_963695445.1. Classification (GTDB taxonomy): domain Bacteria; phylum Pseudomonadota; class Gammaproteobacteria; order Chromatiales; family Chromatiaceae; genus Thiohalocapsa. The sequence continues at coordinate 45,244 of CAVOGV010000043.1, forward strand.
CGCCCTTTACCGAGGCCGTCGAGCGGGCGAGTTCCATGATCTCGTTGCGTTGGTCCTCGGGTAGTTCTCGGTCGAGCAAGAGCTGGATCGCATCCTGGGCGATTCGCACCGCGCTATACAAAACGTAGGCGCCGATACCGAGACCGAGCAGCGGATCGACGCCATGCCAGCCGAACGCGGCGAGGCCCAGTGCCAGCAGGGTTACGCCGTTGGTGGCGAGGTCCGTCGCGTAGTGCAAAGCGTCAGCCCGGATCGCCGGGGAACCGGTGCGCTTGATGACGTAGCGCTGAACCGCCAGCAACGCCAGCGTCGCGACCATCGCAAAGGTTAAAATCGCCAGCCCAACGCCAACCTGGGCCAGGGGCTGGGGATGCAGCAGTCGGTCGAAGGCCTCCAGTCCGACGAACAGCGCCGATCCCGCAATAAACGCCGATTGCACGAGCGCGGCGAGTGCCTGCGCCTTGCCGTGGCCGAAGCGGTGCTCGTCGTCCGGCGGTTGCAGCGACCAGTGCACCGCAACCAGGTTCACAAGCGATGCGCCGGCGTCCATGGCCGAGTCCACCAGCGAGGCCAGCACGCTGACCGACCCGGTGGCGAGCCAGGCAGCGAGCTTGACTAGGATCAGCAAGGTTGCGGTCGCGACCGACGCATAGGTGGCCAGACGCAGCAACCGGGCGGTCTCGGCTGGTCCAGGGGACGGGGCCTTGGTCATCGTGTTCTGCTCCTTAGGATTTTCGAGTTGCGAGTTGCTAGTTGCTAGCGAGGCGATGCCTTGGACTGACGAGAGCACCGCTTCAAGTGGGCCAAGCGCCCAGGGCCGAGGGCCATTGTCGAAGCGCGATTGCGTATTGCAGGCCCTGCGGCGGTGCCTCGCCATCAACCTCAGCGCGGCTGCTGCATCATCTCGCGGCGATGTTCCGCTTGCGCCGCGGCGAACTCGTCCGGGCTGACCACGCCGTCGCCGTCGCCGTCCACGCTCTCGAAGGGCGGCGCATTTGCCGCATTGCGCATCGGATAACCCTGCTGAGCGCGTTCGCGCATGCGCTGAGCGCGGGCGTCATAGAACTCCTGCTTGGTCACGCCGCCATCGCCGTTGATATCGAATGTCGAAAAAGTCGGCATGTTCCTCCCCCAGCCCATACCGGGCCTCATGCTGGGACCCATGCCCATGCCCATGCCGGGCCGACCCTGCATGCGAGCCTGCCGGCCAGCGGCGAATTCCGCTTCGGTCATGCGTCCGTCACCGTCTAGATCGAAGTCCGAGAAGGCGGGCGGGTTGAAGGCACCCTGCATCGGCGGGGCTTGATTCTGGCGACTGGCCATGCGCTCGGCGTGGGCGGAAGCGAACTCCTGCTCGGTCACCGCACCATCGCCGTTCTGATCGAAGGCGCCAAAGGTCATCGGCCCCCCCATCGGTGGTTGCGCGGATGCGGTGAGCATCGGTCCGAGGGTGCAGGCGATGGTTAAGGCGATCGCGGGCACAAGGGCTGACGGGGCGAAAAACCATGGCAGGATGCATGACTGGTTGTACATGTTTGCGCTCCATAACGCATGCGGTTGCTTGTTACTGCCGCCCGCGCGATTGCGATCGGGCCCTAGGCCCTGCGCCGAGCCTGTAGGTGGCCTAGATGAATGCCAAACAGGACAAAGGAGCGTGAAAGCACGAATAGGGCCGGCTGCGTTCGCGTGGGTTCTGGGTACTGCTTCGGTGCAGCAGTCTCACAGGCTATAAGGATAGTCCCGCCGACAGACTTCGCCGCGGCGGTGTGGCGGGGTGTGGCGGGGCCATTCACTCGGATTTGGAGTCCTGTCGTGCGACACGCCGCCACGTGTTCTCATCGCGCTCGACCTCATGGCGTGCCCAGCGCGCGAACTCGTCGCGACTCATCATGCCGCTGCTACGCCGGTCGGCGCCGGCGACGCCGCGATAAATGACCAGGTCCTGCTGTGGGTCGTCCGATTCATCCACGATGCAGCGCACGGCCCAGTCCGGTCCGAAGCGGCCGTTACTGTAGCAGCGTCCGGGGCGGATCTCTTGGCTGGCCGGCTGTGACTCGCGGGCGTGCCAGGCGGCGAGGTCATAGATGCGAACAAGGTCTTCTTCCGAGACGTCGATGAAGGAGTCGATGCGCGAGAGCGCGTAGATCAGATCGGCGTGGCCGAACATTGGCGTCGTCCCGGCCGCGGGGTGCGCCGGTCTGCTTCCCGCGGTCGCGGTATGTGGCGCGGTGCGTGCGAGCGCCGCCGGATAGCGCCGCCAGCGGAAGGGATAGTTGAAGACGAAGCCGGCGAACAGCAGCAGAGCAACATTCACCAGCACCGGGGCGAGCAGGTAGCCGTAGCCAAGGGCGAGTATCTCGTGCCCGCCGATCACGGCCGCCAGCGCCGTGGCGCCGCCGGGCGGATGCAGGCAGCGCGCGTAGTGCATCGCCAGGATCGCAACGCCGACCGCGACGGGTCCTGCGATCACCTGCGGACCAACCAGTTTGGCCATCGTGACACCGACGGAGGCCGAAATCAGGTGCCCGCCGAGCACCGGCCAAGGCTGAGACAGGGCGCCATGCGGGACGCCGAACACCAAGACCGCGGAGGCCCCCATCGACGCCACCACAAGCGCGCTGCCGACGCCGAGGGGATGCAGTGCCGCGGCAGCGAACACCAGCGCGATGCCGAGCAGACCGCCGGACATCGACAGCCACCGCTCGCGATGGCTCACGGGGCTGGCTTCGACGCCGAGCAGCGTGGGAAGACGATGAATGGGCCAGGGCTTCATACGGATCACTGCTTCGTTCAGGTCAAGCGCGATTCAAGCCAGCTATTGTCGCAGGCTTGCAGGTAAACTGCCGAAACCTGGCCGTCAGGGCAACAATGCGCATTTGGCTCCCGTGGGAGCGGCTTGCAGCCGCGATCGGGCTGCGTAGAAATCTGCCGTCGTTGCCGTCCGAACTGCAAATCACTTCCAGCCGATGATGCCAAAATCAGCCTTAGTGCTGTTCCTCTTGCTGCTACTGCCCACCGGCGGCGGCCTGCTGAGCGGTTGCACGAGCAGTTTTGCGCAATCCGGCCTGGTACTCGCCAGCTGGAACATGGAACACCTAGCCGCTGTGGATGGCGCCGGATGCCGTGCTCGCACCGAGGCTGACTTCGCGGCGTTGCGCAAGGTGGCGGTAGCGCTCGGCGCCGATATCGTCGCCCTACAAGAGGCCGAGAACGAGGCGGCGGTGGCGCGGGTCTTTGAGCCGGCAGTCTACGACGTCGTCGTGTCGAGCCGCTCCGATGATCGCCGTGGCGACTGCCGCGGTCTGCCCGGACAGAGGCGCACCCCGCAACGTACCGGCTTTGCCATCCATCGCGCGCGACTCGCGGCACAGGGGCTGCGCTGGCGATCGCTACCGCCGTTTCGAGAGATCGGCGTTGATGGGCGCCGCTGGGGCACGCGCATTCGCATCGAGCCGTTGGGGTCAGGCGATGATGGGGCCGGTCTGGAATTGATGTCGCTGCACCTGAAGTCCGGGTGCGCCTGGGGCCGGCTCGACGCGCACGCTGTCCGCCGCGCGCAGTGCCTGATCCTGCGTAGCCAGCGCGGCATTTTGGAGCAATGGATCGATGCCCGTGCCGCCGACGACACGCCGTTCGTGCTCATCGGTGATTTCAATCGTCAGTTGGACCAGCCCAGCGATGACTTCTGGGACGCAATCGACGATCGGGAGGTGTGTGCTTGGCGCAACCACCGGGAACTCGGCCGGACCTGCGTGCCGGGGAGCGCCGTCGCGGACGAGGACGCCGACCTGACCCTGGCCAATGCGGGCGTGCCGTTTGCGTATCCGTACAATCCGAAGTACCCCTACGCCGTCGATCACTTCGTCTTTAGCGGTAGCACGGCGAAATGGGTCATCGGTGGCAGTTATCACGCGCTCGGCTATGACGCCGATCCGCCACCGTCGGATCACCATCCGATCCGTATCGCGTTACGCCTGCCGTGGGCTGACCCGCCCGCGCCATAGCGGGTTTGACCGCGAGCGTTGCTTAGCTGTCCAGCGCGTCGTTCTCCCAGTCGAACCGCGGCAACTGCTCGAAGACGCTGCGCAGGCCTGCGTTCCAGCTTTGCGAGACCGCGGCCAGCAGCGGAGAATCCTGGCCTAGCTTGAGGCGATGGCTCAGCGCGAGACTGTCGCGCGGATAGATCGCCACCTCGAAGGGCGGGCCGACGGTGACGTTGGAGCGCGATGTACCATCCAGTGACACGAGGCAGAGCCGGGCTGCGTCTTCCAAAGACATGTCGGAGCGCACGATGCGATCGAGCGCCGGCTTGCCGTATTTATTCTCGCCGATTTGCAGGTAAGGCGTCTCCGGTGACGCGGAGAAATAGTTGCCTTGTGGGTAGATCAGGTACAGGCCTGGGGGTTGACCGGCGATCTGACCGCCCAGGATTAGCGTGGTCTGCACGCTGACGCCGCTCTCCGACAGCGCCGGGCCATGGTCGCGCTGAACCCCCAGGCTGACCCGTCCGACGTAGTCGGCAACCTCGAACAGATAGTTCGCCGACAGCAGGTTCGTGCCTGATGGTGCCTGGTCGAGATCGCGCCGGATGCGATTCATGACCTCCTGTGTGGTGGCCAGGTTGCCGGCCGACAGCAGCACGAACAGCCGATCCGGTGCCGGCGTGATGACATGCAGCTTGCTGTAGCTCGTGACATAGTCGATGCCGGCATTGGTGCGCGAGTCCGACGCCAGCACCAGGCCGGCATCGACGGCGATTCCGAGGCAATAGGTCATGGGCGCGGGTCCTCGTGGCAGCCCAGGAAAAACTTGCGGTAGTCTAGCAGCCTTGCGATCCTTGCCAGTGCGGCTGCGGCGTTGAAATCCGCGATGCGGTAGCGTAAAAATCAAGTCCATCCGGCACCCAACACGCGCCGTGAGAGCGGCAGAGTCCATGAGTATCGACCTGAGCATCGACCAATGAGTATCGATTGGCAAAGCTATCCCTGCGAAGACTTCTACGACGAATTGCTGCAGTCGCCCGGGCAGGCGCGTCAGGCAACTGAGGTGTTGGCGTCCGACCTGGAGGAACTCGGTATCGAGGAACTCACGGCACGCCAGGAGGCGGCCAACGTGTCCATCAAGGAGATGGGCATCACCTTCACCGTCTATTCGGAGGAGGGCGGCGCGATCGACCGCACCTGGCCGTTCGACGTGATCCCGCGGGTGATTCCGGAGCAAGAGTGGCGTGGCGTCGAGGCGGGCCTGAAACAGCGCGTACAGGCCTTGAACCTGTTTATCGACGACCTGTACCACGATCAGAAAATCATCAAGGACAAAGTCTTCCCACAGGAGGTGCTGGACAAGTCGGTCAATTTCCGGCCCCAATGCGTCGGCGTCGACCCGCCGCTCGGCATCTGGGCGCATATCTGTGGTTCCGACCTGGTGCGCGACTCCGACGGCACCCTCTACGTTCTCGAAGACAATCTGCGCGTGCCGTCCGGCGTCTCGTACATGCTCGAGAATCGTCTGGTGACCAAGCGTGTGTTCCCGGAGATCTTCGAGCACTATGCGCCGCTGCCGGTGGACGACTACCCGAGCCAGTTGTTCGACACCTTGGCGGCACTGTCGCCACGCCCGGCGGAATATCCCGAAGTGGTCGTGCTAACGCCCGGTATCTACAACTCTGCCTACTTCGAGCATTCCTATCTGGCCCAGCAGATGGGCGCCGAGCTGGTGGAAGGCCGCGACCTGTTCGTCGACAGCGACGATTGCTGTTACATGCGCACCGTCGACGGCCCGGCGCGCGTCGATGTCATTTACCGGCGCGTCGACGACCTGTTTCTGGACCCCGAGGCGTTCAATCCGGAATCCACGCTTGGTGTTCCCGGCCTGATGCGGGCCTGGAAGGCCGGCAACGTGGCGCTGGCCAATGCCCCTGGCGCCGGTGTTGCCGACGACAAAGTGGTGTACGCCTTCGTGCCCGAGATCATCAAATACTACTTGGATGAAGATCCCCTGATTCCGAACGTCCCCACCTACCGTTGCATGGAGCCGGACGCGCTGAAATACGTGGTCGAACACATTGCCGAGCTGGTGGTGAAGCCCGCCAACGAATCCGGCGGCTACGGCATGCTGGTGGGGCCGGCGGCGAGCCAGTCCGAGCGGGACAAATTCGTCGGTCTGGTTAAGAAAGACCCGCGCAACTACATCGCCCAGCCGACGCTGAAACTGTCGACGGTGCCAACCGTCATCAAGAACAGCGTCGAGCCGCGCCACGTCGACCTGCGTCCGTTCATCCTCTCCGCCGACCGACAGCAGGTGACGATGGGCGGCTTGACCCGCGTCGCGTTGCGCAAGGGTTCTCTGGTAGTCAATTCGTCCCAGGGCGGCGGCAGCAAGGATACTTGGATCGTGCCCGACGGCGGCGCCGGCCATGCGCAGACTCAGTCGCAGTCGCAAATCGAGGATGATTGAGCGCCGCGGACTTGAGCATCGCTCAGGCCATGGGGGCCGACCTATTGCTCGGGGGCTCCGCATCTTCGCAGATGAGTGAAGTTTCTCGTTGTCGTTGCCGTGCTTCTAATGGCAATACAGGTGTGTGTGAGGCCGTTGATGTAAAGCCGCGAAGCGCCCTGACGTCCGGTCGGCTGGGGGAAGTTTCGATTACGATTACGATAACGACAACGACCCACGACTACGATCAGTATGCCGGCCTGACTGGCGCCGACCATGACTCGTTGCTCTGAGGCGAAGCCTCGTAAGACTTCAACCTTCAACCTTCAAACTTCATCCTTCAATCATGCTATCCCGCGTCGCAGAGAACACCTACTGGCTGGCCCGCTGCATCGAGCGGGCCGAGAACACCGCACGCATCGTCACGGTCAACGCCAACCTGTTGCTCGACTTGCCCAAGGGCATCGCGCCGGGCTGGCGGCCGCTGGTCGACATCACCGGCTCGAATGCCCTGTTCGAGGAACATTACAGGGATTACGGCGAGCGCCAGGTGGTGCGCTTTCTGCTCGGTGACGAGCGCCACGCTGGCTCTACCATGTCAGCCTTGGCGGCGGCACGAGAAAACTGCCGTACCATCCGCGACATCGTCCCGCGGGAGGCCTGGGAGCAGATCAACGGTCTCTACCTGTTTGCCGGCGACCAACTGCAGAAGGGCATGACCAAGACCGGTCGCCACGCCTACCTGCGTGCATTGATCACCGGCTGTCAGACCATCGCCGGCGTGCTCGACGGCACCATGCTGCACGACCAGGGCTACGAGTTCATGCGCCTCGGGCGCTATCTGGAACGGGCCGACATGACCACGCGTATCGCCGACGTACGCTCTGCGACGTTGCTGCCGGACGCGGACGAACTGCGTCCCTACGACAACATCCAGTGGGTCAGCGTGCTCAAGTCTATGACCGCCTATCAGATGTACCGGCGCAGCGAGCAGATTCGCGTGCAGCGCGGACCGGTGCTGCGCTTCATTTTTCAGAACCAGCTGTTCCCGCGTTCCGTGCGTTATTGCCTTGAGCATGCCCGTATTTGCCTGGAGCGCCTGCCACGCAACGAGGCGTCATTGCGCGTCACCGGCCGGCTCGCACGTGTACTCGACGGTGCCGAACTGGCGCGACTGAGTCAGTTGGACCTGCATGCGTTCGTCGATGATCTCCAACTCGGCATCGCCGACCTGCATGGCGAGGTTGCGGCAACCTGGTTCCCGCCACCGATTCAGGTTGAGGAAGCGGCCTAGATGCGTTGAGGGCGCGGGGCTCGGAAGGTAGGGCCAGACGTAGCGCTGTAGTGCTGGATATTGGCCGATGGCGTGAGGCGCTAGGCGATGAGCGCAAGCGCAGTCGCGCGTAGGCGTAGCAGCACGACCGTTGGCCGGGGCAGCCCAGATGCCGGCTGGGGCCGAATGCGCACAGCCCCTTCCAATCCTCGCCAAATCATGTATATTTGCTGGTTTACCTGCGCCCGGTTCGCAGGCTGCCGTTCAACCGTTGCATTGGAACAGCACATGGTCAAAATCCGTTTGTCCCGTGGTGGCGCGAAAAGGCGTCCTTTCTATCAGATCGTCGTTGCCGACATTCGTACGTCGCGTGATGGCCGCTCGCTTGAGCGCATCGGCTTCTTCAATCCCGGCGCCACCGGCGGTGAAGCTCGGCTGCGTGTCGACCGCGCCCGTGCGGACCATTGGCTGAAGCAGGGTGCGCAGCCAACGGAGCGCGTCGCCAAGCTGCTGAAAGATGCCGCGAAGCAAGCCGAACTCGCCGTCGAAGGCTGATCGCCGAGGCGCGATTGTCGAAACAACAGTCACGGCCCTCGCTGACAGGCGTCGAAACGTCACTCCTCGTCGTCTGCTGATGCCGCAGTCGCGTGCGAGCGTGTTGTTAGGCGCACGTCGCTGACCATGACGCCAACAAGCGTGCGTCCGAAGCCACCCGATCAAGACGAGTCCGATCACCATGAGCCCGATCGCCTGATCGTGCTGGGACGAATTGCCGGCCTCTACGGTGTCCGCGGCTGGGTGCGGGTCTTCTCGGAGACTGATCCCAGGGAAAACATACTGCGCTACTCGCCCTGGCTATTAGATAGTGCGGCGCATGTGGTGGCCGAAGGTCGTAGGCACGGCAAGGGGCTCGTGGTTCGGCTTGAGGGTTGCGAAGATCGAGATCAGGCGGCAGAGCTGATCGGTCGCGATATTTGTGTGCGTCGAGACCAGCTGCCGCCGGCGCGGCCGGACGAATTTTATTGGGCGGACCTCGAAGGTCTGGAAGTTCAGACCCTCGCGGGGGAGCCGCTGGGCCGCGTGAGTCACCTGTTCGACACCGGCGCTAACGACGTGCTGGTCGTCAAGGGCGACCGGGAACGTCTGCTGCCCTTCGTCTGGGATGATATCGTCAAGGATGTGGACTTCGCGTCCGGCACGATCAAGGTCGACTGGGACCCGGAGTTTTGAAGCCGCGGCAGGTGCTCTTTGCGATTCGACGTCATCACGCTGTTTCCGGATCAATTCCGGATCTTATCGCAAGAAGGTGTCGTCGCCCGGGCCTTGAAACGCGGCATCGCGGAGCTGCGGTTGTGGAATCCACGGGACTTCACCACCGACGCCCACCGCACCGTCGACGATCGACCCTACGGCGGTGGGCCTGGCATGGTGATGAAGGTCGAGCCATTGCTGGCGGCCATCGACGCCGCCCGGCGGTCCGTGGAAGCGGCCGGATTAAGCAGCCGCGTTGCGTATTTGTCGCCCCAGGGTCGGACGCTCGACCAAGCGGGAGTGGCTCGTATTGCGGCCCAGGCAGGAAACGGTTCGGGATGGATTCTGGTCGCTGGGCGCTACGAAGGAATTGACGAGCGGCTCATCTCCGCGCAGGTCGACGAGGAGTGGTCCATCGGAGACTACGTGCTGAGCGGTGGCGAGCTGCCGGCCATGGTGGTCATGGACGCGGTCATCAGGCTGCTGCCGGGGGCCCTCGGGCATGCCGATTCCGCTCGGCAAGACTCCCATGCGGACGGACTGCTGGACTGCCCGCACTATACGCGCCCGGAGATCCTCGACGGGGAGCGGGTGCCGGATGTGCTGCTGAGCGGTGATCATGCCGCCATTGCCCGCTGGCGTTTGCAGCAGTCGCTCGGACGCACCTGGCTTCGGCGTCCGGACCTGCTCGCGCGGCGGACGCTCAGCGCAGAACAACAGGCATTGCTCGATGCGTTCATGCAGACGCAGCGCGCTGCCGAACTCGAAACACGGTCCGCGATCCGGCCCGATGCGCCTGCAAACATTGGGTCAGAATCGCGATCGATAGCGGGTTCAGAGGCCGGAGCAGAGCCGGGGGCTGAACCACAGGCGGGATCAGAACAGGAGCCTACAGAGACATGAGCAACATCATTCAAGAACTCGACAACGAACAGATGACCAAGGAGATCCCGGCCTTTTCGCCTGGTGACACCGTGGTGGTGCAGGTCAAGGTCAAGGAGGGCGAGCGCGAGCGCCTGCAGGCCTTCGAGGGTGTCTGCATCGCCAAGCGCAACCGGGGCCTGAACTCCGCGTTCACCGTGCGCAAGATTTCCCACGGTGAGGGCGTGGAGCGCGTGTTCCAGACCTACAGCCCCGTCATTGCGGACATCCTGGTCAAGCGCCGCGGTGACGTCCGTCGGGCCAAGCTCTACTACCTGCGCGGACGCACCGGCAAGGCCGCGCGCATCCGGGAAAAGATCTAGCCCAAGCTTTTAGCCCAGCAGCTCGCCTCCAGCCTGCCCACGTCGTTCGCGGGTCAGTCCGGACCGGCGCGCTACGTCGGGGCACTATGGCCGACAGCTTCTACTGGCACGACTACGAGACCTGGGGCGCGGTTCCGGCGCGAGACCGACCGTGCCAGTTCGCCGGCCAGCGCACCGATGCACACCTCAATCCCATCGGCAAACCGCTGGTGTTGTTCAGTCGCCCGGCGGCCGATCTGCTGCCGCAGCCGGACGCCTGCCTCGTCACGGGCATCACGCCCCAGCGCGCCGCCCGTGAAGGGGTGCCGGAGGCGGAATTCGCCCTCGCCATCCAACGCGAACTCGCCGAACCCGATACCTGCGGGGTGGGCTTCAACAGCCTGCGCTTCGACGACGAGGTCACCCGGCACCTGCTCTACCGCAACCTGCTCGACCCCTACGCCCACGCCCACCGCAACCGTAATTCGCGCTGGGACCTGATTGACACGTTGCGCCTCGCCCACGCGCTGCGTCCGGACGGCATCCAATGGCCCGAGCGCGAGCCCGGCGTCACGTCCTTCAAGCTCGCGGACCTGACGGCCGCCAACGGCATCCCACATGCCGGCGCCCATGACGCACTTGCCGACGTGCGTGCCACCATCGACATGGCGCGTTTGCTCAAGCAGGCCCAACCTCGCCTGTTCGACTATGCCTTGACGCTACGCAGGAGCGACAGCGTGCGCAAGTTGTTGGACAAGGGCCAGATCCTGCTGCATGTGTCGCAGCGCTATCCCGCGGCCCATGGCTGCATCGCCCCGGTGCTGGTCGTCGGCACGCATCCCGCCAACCCGAAGCAGCGCCTTTGCTTCGATCTGCGCCAAGACCCGGCACTGCTGCTCGATCTCAGCGCGGAGGAGATTCGCGAGCGCCTGTTCACGCCCGCCGACGAGCTCCCCGAAGGCACCGAGCGCGTCGCGATCAAGGGCGTCAAGATCAATGCCTCCCCGATGTTGGCACCGCTGGGCACGCTGAACGAAGCCGCCGCGGAGCGCTGGGGCATCGATCGCCAAGAGATCGCGATCCATGCCGCTCGCATTGACGCGGCAAGCGAGCAAATCGCCGGCAAGCTGCACGAGGTCTACCTGGGGCAGCAACGCCCGCAGCCGACCGATCCGGACCTGATGCTGTACACCGGCGGCTTCTTTTCCGACGCGGACCGCCAGCGGATGGAACAGTTGCACGCGCTGCCCCCGCGGGAACTGGCCGACGTCCAGCCGCGATTCGACGACCCCCGCCTGCTCACCTTGCTGTTCCGCATGCGTGCCCGCAGCTGGCCTGAAACGCTGACCGAGAGCGAGCGTGAAGACTGGGATGCCTGGCGTTTCGAACGCCTCACCGACCCCGATGCCGGCGGCTCCCTGACCATCGACGGCTTCGAACAGCGCATCGCCGAACTGCGCCATGAACACGCTGGTAACCAGTCCACCCTGGACTTGCTCGACGAGCTAGAAGACTGGGCGCAGCAGGTCATGGATGCAGGCGGCTAGCACAGCCGCCTAGGACGACGACAACAGCGGACTCCTGCGCGACCCAATCGCGGCTGCAAGCCGCTCCCACAAAACCCGAATGATCGCCCGTGGGAGCGATTTTCAATCGCGACGGCCACAACAGCGGACTTCGGCGCAATCCCATCGCGGGATAGCAACCCGCTGCACTGTTCAACCTGCCCGCTCCATCAGATGGCTCACGCGTCTAAGGCCAAGCGCGAAAACTGCGCACTCGCGTGTGCAGCCTCCCTTGTCCGTTAGAACAGCATATCCCCTGGGCGCCCCGACTTGCAGTCGGCCCGTCCCCCAATTCAGCTTCTCAGGTCGATCGGAACATAGTCCGTCTGCGTATTGCCGGTGTAGATCTGGCGCGGCCGTGCGATGCGGCTCACCGGCGCCTGATTCTGCTCCCACCAGTGCGCGATCCAGCCGGGCAGGCGCCCGATCGCGAACATCACCGTAAACATGTTGGTCGGAATGCCGATGGCGCGCAGAATGATGCCGCTGTAGAAGTCGACGTTGGGGTAGAGCTGGCGGTCGATAAAGTAGGGATCGGACAGTGCGATCTCCTCCAGCCGGCGGGCGATGTCGAGCAACGGATCATCACCGCACAGCTTCGGCACCAATTCTTCCGCCACCTTGGCCAGCATCTGGGCGCGCGGGTCGAAGTTTTTGTACACCCGGTGGCCAAAGCCCATCAGCCGCACCTTGCTGTCCTTGTCGCGAGCGAGTTTGACGTATTCCTCGGGAGTTAGATTGCCGTCGTGGATCTGCTGCAGCATGGTTAGCACCTCAACGTTGGCGCCGCCGTGCAGCGGCCCCCAGAGCGCGCAGACACCGGCCGCCACCGACGCGAATAGGTTGGCACCGCTGGAGCCCACCATGCGCACGGTCGAGGTCGAGCAGTTCTGCTCGTGGTCGGCATGCAAGATCAGGATTAGGTTCAGCGCCTTGCGTACCAGATCTGGACAGACATATTGCAGATACGGCTGTGACAGCATCATGTGCAGGAAATTCGGCACATAACGCAGCGCCGGGTCCGGGTAGATGTACGGGAGACCGCGGGAATGGCGGAAGGCGTAGGCGGCGATGGTGCGGATCTTGCTGATCAGGCGTGCCGCGGCGTGGCGGAATTGTTCCTCGTCATCGAGTTCGTGCAAATCCGGGTGGAAACAGGACAGGGAGTTGATCATCGCCGACAGGATGGCCATCGGCGGTGCGCTGCGTGGGAAGCCCTCGAACTGGTGCTTCATGCCCTCGTCGAGGAACGCGTACCGGGTCAGGTCCGCGGAAAACTCGTCATATTCCTTTTGCGTCGGCAGCTGGCCGCAAATCAACAGCAGTGCGACCTCGATGAAGGTCGGGCTGTCGGCGAACTGCTCGATGGGGATGCCGCGGTAACGCAGAATGCCCTTGTCGCCGTCGATATAGGTAATCGCGCTCTGGCAGCTACCCGTGTTGCCGTAGCCCTGATCCAGGGTGATGTGGCCGGTCTCCGCACGCAAAAAGCTGATGTCGATGGCGCGCTCGTGCTCGCTACCCTCGATCACCGGAAGCTGATACTGCTGCTCGCCCAGGATCAGGGTGGCCTGATCCGCTGCGGACGGAACGCTGGTCTGGGTATTCGCGTCGGACATGGCCATAGTGACTCCGGTACGGCTGCTAATCGGGTGTGGTGGGGCCCGCGCACCGACAGCGTTCACTGGCTCAAGCCGGTCGGGATCCCTTGCTTGATGCTAACGATGTAACAACCCGGCCGCAACGCGGCAGGCGCAAATTCAACAAAGGGGTGTCCATCTGACTGCGGTAGACGCAATGCGCGGTATGCCAGGCTCGGAGAAACAGGTGCTTACAGGCTGTTGTCGGTTGTTAGACCACAATCCGTAGCAGCTACCGCACTAAGATGGACATCCCTTTTCAACAATTGTGAATTCAGTCAGAGCCGCGCGACGGCGGCCAATCGCGACGCTACGCGGATCGGGAGGGTGGGCTACCGATCTGGAGGCGAGCGGCGCATCGAGTGCCCCGCATTGGTCATGATTTTGGACGACGCGGGAGGCGGTGCTTCCCCATGAAGCAATCGGATTTCGGCTTTTCCGGGCACCGGCACCCGCTGCACATCGATCGTCGGCGATGCAGGGGGCCTAGCCAAGCAGGATGCTTACCATCGGTTTGTCCCTCGGTTTATCCAACATGCGCCGAGCGCGACGATTCAGGCGTCGATGGCCCGGGCGCAGATTCTGTGTTCATCGAGGGCGAGAGGCATCTTGGGGTAGATCCAAGACACAAAAGAAAAGCCGCTCCGAACAAGACGGCGGAGCGGCTTCAAGAGGAGGAGTGGATGGTTCCGGGAACAAAGGTACCAGCCACTGTCAAAGGCGTACTTGATAATCCTCAATCCATTTGAAAAAAGTGGTTATGGGCGCTCTGGCGCATCCTAAGCGTCGGTCGTGAGGTGGAGTTCTTGCCACAGCCGTAGCGTCGGCGCCGCCTGGTTCATGGTGTAGAAGTGCAGGCCTGGGGCGCCGCCTTCGAGCAGGCTGTTGCACAGCTCGATGACGACCTCGTGGCCGAACGCGCGGATGGCGTCTCTGTCGTCGCCGAAGCCTTCCAGGCGCTTGCGGACCCAGCGTGGGATCTCGGCGCCGCAGGCGTCGGAGAAGCGCGCGAGCTGGGTGTAGTTGGTGATCGGCATGATGCCCGGCACGATGGGCAGGTCGACGCCGGCCTCGGTGCAATCGTCGACGAACCGGAAGTAGGCGTCGGCGTTGTAGAAATACTGCGTGATGGCGGCGTCGGCGCCGGCCTCGACCTTGCGTTTGAAGTTGGCGAGGTCCGCGCTGGCCGACGGTGCCTGGGGGTGGAACTCGGGGTAGGCGGCGACTTCGAGGTGGAAGCGGTCGCCGAATTCCTCGCGCATAAAGCTGACCAACTCGTTGGCGTAGCGGAAGGTGCCAAGGCCGGCGCGGCCCATGCCGGAGGGCAGGTCACCGCGTAGGGCGACGATGCGGGTGATGCCCTGTTCGATGTAGAAGCGAACGATGTCGCGGATCTCGTCCTTGTCGGAGCCGATGCAGGCCAGGTGCGGGGCGGTTTCGATGCCTTGGCCGCGCAGCCAGGCGACGGTCTCGAAGGTGCGCTCGCGGGTGGAGCCGCCGGCGCCATAGGTGCAGGAGAAGTACAGCGGGCGGACGCTGTTGAGCTGTTGCACGGTGTGCTTGAGCTTTTCCATGCCCTCTGCGGTCTTGGGCGGAAACAGTTCGAAGCTGAACGTGGGTTGATCGGTGCCTGGAGTGGTCATGACGGTGCCCGAGGTAACTGAACGATAGGTGTTCGAGGGTAGGGCGGTCTCGTCCTTGTGGGAGCGGCTTGCAGCCGCGATGACGCGTCCTGGGGAGACGTTGATGCCTCGCGGGAGCGAGTGGGTTGCGTCGAGGCTGGAGCGAGTCGCGCCGGGTGCGGGACTGCGGGACTTTATTCGGTGCGGCGAATCGCGGCTGCAAGCCGCTCCCACAATCGGCGCGGAGCGATTGCCGCTGCCTTGGCGTTTCGGCGTGGCGATTCGCGGCTGCAGCCGCTCCCACACGCGCTGGGGCCGTCTTAGCGTCCTCGGCGGCTGGCTGTTAGTAGCGGTAGTGCTCCGACTTGTACGGCCCTTCGACGGTGACGCCGATGTACGCGGCCTGGTCCGGACGCAGGGCGGTGAGCTTGACGCCGATCTTGTCCAGATGCAGCCGTGCGACCTCTTCGTCGAGGTGCTTGGGCAGCACGTAGACGCCGATCGGGTACTCCTCGGGCTTGGTGAAGATCTCGATCTGCGCCAGCACCTGGTTGGTGAAGGAGTTGGACATGACGAAGCTCGGGTGGCCAGTGGCGCAGCCCAGGTTCACCAAGCGGCCCTTGGCCAGCAGCGTGATGCGGTGACCGTCCGGGAAGATGATCTGGTCCACCTGGGGTTTGATCTCGACCCACTCGTACTTGTTCAGCTTGTCGACCTGGATCTCGTTGTCGAAGTGGCCGATGTTGCAGACGATGGCCTGATCCTTCATGCGGGCCATGTGATCTTCGGTAATGATGTCCTTGTTGCCGGTGCAGGTGACGAAGATGTCGGCCTGGTCGCAGACGTCGTCGAGGCGCACCACGCGATAGCCTTCCATGGCGGCCTGCAAGCGCGCAGATGGGATCGATCTCGGTGACCCAGACGTTGGCGCCGAGTCCGCGCAGCGATGCGGCCGAGCCCTTGCCGACGTCGCCGAAGCCGCAGACCACGGCGACCTTGCCCGCGATCATGACGTCGGTGGCGCGCTTGATGGAGTCAACCAGCGACTCGCGGCAACCGTACAGATTGTCGAACTTTGACTTGGTGACCGAGTCGTTGACGTTCATGGCCGGGAACAGCAGGCTACCGTTCTTATGCATGTCGTACAGGCGATGCACACCTGTGGTGGTCTCTTCGGTAACACCCTTGATGGCCTCGGCGAGGTTGTGCCAGTGGCGCGGGTCGCGCTCGAAGGTGCGCCCAAGTACGCCGAGGATGGCGGTCCATTCCTCGTTGTCCTCAGCAGTCGGCTGCGGCACGCTACCGGCCTTCTCGTACTCGACGCCCTTATGCACCAGCAGCGTCGCGTCGCCGCCGTCGTCGAGGATCATGTTGGGTCCACCACCATCGGGCCAGTTGATTACCTGCTCGGTGCACCACCAGTATTCTTCTAGCGTCTCGCCCTTCCAGGCATAAACCGGGATGCCGCGAGCTGCGATGGCGGCGGCGGCATGGTCTTGTGTGGAATAGATATTGCAGGAACACCAACGTACCTCGGCGCCGAGTTCCACCAGGGTCTCGATCAGCACCGCGGTCTGGATGGTCATGTGCAGGCTGCCGGTAACGCGCGCGCCGGCAAGCGGCTTAGACGGGCCATACTTCTCGCGCAGCGCCATCAGGCCGGGCATCTCGGTCTCGGCGATGGCCATCTCCTTGCGACCGAAATCGGCCAGGGAGAGATCGGCAACCTTGTAGTCGGTAAACTCACTCATGGTAGTCAGCTCCAGTGATTATCAGAGTGAGCGCCGTTGAAAATGAGCGCCTCCCCGAGCCTGGCGGGGCACTGGGGCCCCGTCGCAACGCTCCTCGGGTGAGGGTTGTGAATGAATAGAGTGGCTCGTGTCGAGTACCTAGGGACGGGTCGGAAACGACATAAACACCAACGCGGAAATTCGAAGACTACAAAACACGCGAAATACGCGAAAGTAACGGGACGTTACCTGAATATCGAAAATTTTCGCGCTTTTCGCGTGTTTCGTAGTTAAAAAACGATTTGCCACTAATTGTCGAGTCGTGACCTACAGAATCTATCGGCTCGTAACGGTTACCTAAATCCCAGCGGCATCGCGCAGCGCATCGGCCTTGTCGGTGCGCTCCCAGGTGAATTCCGGCAGCTCGCGACCGAAGTGGCCATAGGCGGCGGTCTTGCGGTAGATGGGCCGCACCAGGTCGAGCATGTGGATCAGGTTGTACGGGCGTAGGTCGAAGTGGGCGCGCACCAACTCGGCGATGCGATCCTCGTCGATCTTGGCGGTGCCGAAGGTCTCCACCGAGATGGAAGTGGGTTCGGCGACGCCGATGGCGTAGGAGACTTGGATCTCGCAGCGGTCGGCGAGGCCAGCGGCGACGATGTTCTTGGCCACGTAGCGCCCGGCATAGGCGGCGGAGCGGTCGACCTTTGATGGGTCCTTGCCGGAGAAGGCGCCGCCGCCGTGGCGGGCCATGCCGCCGTAGGTGTCGACGATGATCTTGCGTCCGGTCAGCCCGCAGTCACCCACCGGGCCGCCGATGACAAAGCTGCCGGTGGGGTTGATGTGAATCTTGGTGTCCTTGTGTATCCACTCGCTCGGGATCACGGGCAGGACGATGTTCTCCATCACCGCTTCGCGCAGGTGGCTGTATTCGATGTCCGGGTCGTGCTGGGTGGACAGCACCAATGCGTCGACCGCGACCACCTTGCCGTCGCGATAGCGCATGGTCACCTGGCTCTTGGCGTCTGGGCGCAGCCAGGGCAACACGTGGGTCTTGCGCATCTCGGACTGGCGTTCGACCAGGCGATGGGCGTAGGTGATCGGCGCCGGCATCAGCACGTCGGTCTCGTTGGTGGCGTAGCCGAACATCAGGCCCTGGTCGCCGGCGCCCTGTTCCTCGGGACTGGTGCGGTCGACGCCTTGGGCGATGTCGCCGGACTGCTTGCCGATCAGCGACATCACGGCGCAGGTGGAGCCGTCGAAGCCGACATCGGAGCTGGTATAGCCGATGTCGTTGACCACCTGGCGTACCAGCACGTCCAGGTCGACCCAGTGCTCGGTGGTAATCTCGCCGGCGACGATGACCGCGCCGGTCTTAATGAGTGTCTCGCAGGCGACCCGGGCATGCTCGGGGTTCGGGTCGTTGCTGAGGATGTCGTCGAGCACGGCATCGGAAATCTGGTCGGCCACCTTGTCGGGATGGCCCTCGGAGACGGATTCCGACGTAAAGAGATATTCGTTGGACATGGCGGGTGCTATATCTGGCGGTGGCCGGGAGGCGCCGGCGGGACACTCTGGACGCGTTAGGCGCGCAAGTTTAGCCAAATGCGTTCTTCATGAACAGGGCACAAGGGTTGGCATCGGTCGCGCTTCGGTTAACATGGGCGTCCATGATCTCTTTGCCGCCTACGACTGCCTGGAGGACCTCGCCATGGTCTCGCTGGAAACCCCCGTTTGTGATTTTGGCCTGCCGGCGCCGGACTTCTCTCTCCCCGGCGTCGATGGCAAGCTCTGGACGCGCGACCAGTGCAAGGGCCCCAACGGCCTGCTGGTGATGTTCATCTGCAACCACTGCCCCTACGTGAAGGCGGTCCGCGAACGCCTGGTTCGCGACACACGCGAACTTGCGCAACACGGCATCGGTTGTGTCGCGATCATGTCGAACGACCCCGCCGACTATCCGGAGGATTCCTTCGACAACATGCGCCGGGTGGCCGAGGAGTACGCGTTTCCGTTTCCCTACCTAATGGATGAAACGCAGCAGGTTGCGAAGGCTTACGGTGCGGTATGTACGCCAGACTTCTTCGGCTACAACGCCGAGTTGGGTCTGCAGTACCGCGGCCGTCTCGACGAGAGCCGCAAGGAGACCGCTCCTGAGGGGGTGCGCCGCGACTTGTTCGAGGCCATGAAGCAGGTTGCCGAGACCGGCAGCGGCCCCGAACACCAAATTCCGAGCGTCGGTTGCTCGCTCAAGTGGCTCTTAAACTAAAGGCCGCTGGGCTGGGCCGCGCCAGGCGTTACCCTGTTACGACGGCTACGTGCTCCGGGATCGCGCCGAGCCATGGACATATATGGAGGCTTGAGTCGCGGGGCTTCTAGCGCGACGCGCCGGGGTCCATGCCACCTGCGCATAACCGTTCGTACCATTCGTCCTTGCCCGTTGCTTGCGGTAATCCTTAATATTAGGAACTTATAAATCTTTTGCCCGCGCCGATAAAACCTGCTTTTTGGCGAAACCGCGCTGATTGCGCCAGAATAGGGGGTCTTAGCGCCAACCAGATCCCGTCGCGTGCTCAGTCCGATCGGCACGTTGCGGCACAGACACCGGTGACGAATCCGATGACCAAGCCCGTCGCTGGCCTGAGGCGCGCTGTCGAACACCGAATGCCCAGCCAGTCGCAAACGCGGCCGGTCTTCGCCTGAGTAGCCTTCCGCTCACCAAATCATTCCGATCACCAATCCAGAGGAGCGACTTATGTCCTCACGCAAAGAACTCGCGAACGCCATCCGGGCGCTCAGTATGGACGCCGTGCAAAAGGCCAAATCCGGCCATCCGGGTGCCCCCATGGGCATGGCGGACATCGCCGAGGTGCTGTGGAACGACTTTATGCAGCACAATCCGGGTAACCCCCACTGGGCCAACCGCGATCGCTTCGTGCTGTCCAACGGCCACGGCTCGATGCTCATCTACTCGCTGCTGCATCTGACCGGCTATGCATTGACCATCGATGACCTCAAGCAGTTCCGGCAGCTGCATTCCAAGACCCCTGGCCATCCCGAGTACGGCTACGCGCCCGGCATCGAGACCACCACCGGTCCGCTGGGGCAGGGCATCACCAACGGCGTCGGCATGGCGCTGGCCGAGAAGGTGCTGGCCGCGCAGTTCAACAAGCCCGGCCACGAGATCGTCGACCACAATACCTATGTATTCCTCGGTGACGGCTGCCTGATGGAAGGCATCTCCCACGAGGCCTGCTCGCTGGCCGGTGCGCTGGGTCTGGGTAAGCTGATCGCCTTCTACGACGACAACAACATCTCCATCGATGGCGAGGTTCGTGGCCACGGCGACACCCCGGCCTGGTTCCTGGACGACACGCCGAAGCGCTTCGATGCCTACAACTGGCACGTGATCCCGAAGGTCGATGGTCACGACGCCGAGGCCATCAAGGCCGCCATCGAAGAGGCCCGCACCGTCAGCGACAAGCCGACCCTGATCTGCTGCCAGACTATCATTGGTTTCGGCTCGCCGAACAAACAGGGTAAAGAAGAGTGTCATGGTGCGCCGCTCGGCGACGACGAAATCGCGCTGACCCGCGAGGCCCTGGGCTGGACCCACGCGCCGTTCGTGATCCCGGATGACGTGCGCCAGGGCTGGGATGCCAAAGAGCGCGGTGCCGCGGCCGAGAAGGCTTGGAACGACAAGTTTGCCGCCTACAAGGCCGCGTTCCCGGCCGAGGCAGCCGAGTTCGAGCGCCGCATGGCCGGCGAGCTGCCGGAAGACTTCGACGACCAAGGCCTGGGAGTTCGTCAAGGCAGTCGACGCCAAGGCCGAGACCATCGCCACCCGCAAGGCTTCGCAGAATGCCCTGAACGGCTTAGGTCCGATGCTGCCGGAGTTCCTCGGCGGCTCCGCCGACCTGGCCGGCTCCAACCTGACCTTGTGGAAGGGCTGCAAGGGCGTCAGCCCGAGCGACGCCTCCGGCAACTACCTGTACTACGGCGTGCGTGAGTTCGGCATGTCCGCGATGATGAACGGCATCACGCTGCACGGCGGCTTTAAGCCCTACGGCGCCACCTTCCTGATGTTCATGGAATACGCCCGCAACGCGGTGCGCATGGCGGCGCTGATGAAGATCAACCCGATCTTCGTCTACACCCATGACTCCATCGGCCTCGGCGAGGACGGCCCGACCCACCAGCCGGTGGAGCAGGTGTCGATCCTGCGTCTGACTCCGCGCATGTCCACTTGGCGCCCTTGCGACGCGGTCGAGAGCGCCGTCGCCTGGAAGCTGGCGATTCAGCGCACCGGTGGGCCGACGGCGCTGATCTTCTCGCGTCAGAACGCGCCGCACATGAGCCGCACCGACGAGCAACTGCGGGCCATCGAAAAGGGCGGCTATGTGCTGCGCGACTGCGACGGCACGCCGGACGCCATCATCATCGGTACCGGTACCGAGGTGGAACTGGCCGTGACGGCCGTTGAGCAGCTGACCGCCGCCGGCCGCAAGGTGCGCGTCGTCTCGATGCCGTCCATGGACACCTTCGACGCCCAGGATGCCGCCTACAAGGAATCGGTGCTGCCGGACGCAGTCAAGGCCCGGGTCGCGGTGGAGGCCGGTGTGACCAGCCTGTGGCCCAAGTACGTCGGCATGCATGGCAAGATCATCGGCATCGACACCTTTGGCGAGTCGGCCCCCGCGCCGGCCGTCTACAAGGAGTTCGGCATCACCGCCGAGGCCGTTGCCGAGGCCGTCAACAGCATGCTCTGACCTTCGTGGCGCAGTGCTACCCCGCAAGATGACGCGATTGACT